>CAVPYR010000012.1:0-261159 GCA_963710005.1 uncultured Alphaproteobacteria bacterium | reverse complement strand
CACCATCTTCCGTTTGCGCCGCCGACTCTGCTGTGCGGAGCCGCCACCGGCGCAACTGTGCTGTACGATTGGCGCAGATTGTTCCTGTCATTACTCCCGTGTATGCCGTCCGTTCTCATCCAACGAGGAAAGAACAACCATGGCCGTTTCGATGTACGACATCGCAATCCCGACGTTTCAGAAGCAGCTAGCCGCTCTTGAAGCGATCCTCGATAAGGCCGCTGACCACGCCGCAGCTAAGAAGATCGATATCACCGTGCTCCTCGGATCGCGGCTCTATCCCGACATGTTCAACTTGACGCGCCAAGTCCAGTTGGCGACCGACTTCGCCAAGGCCGCGCCCGCACGCCTGGCAGGGATTGAGGTTCCGAGCTTTCCCGACACCGAGACGACGCTGCCGGAGCTCAAAGCGCGTATCGCGAAGATTTAGGGGCTGCTCGCCGCCTACAAGCCGGAGCAGCTAGAGGGCTCCGACATCCGGGAATTGACGCTCAAGGTCGGCGGAGCCGAATTGACATTGAGTGGGCGCGACTACCTGCTGCATGTCGCCTTCCCGAACTTCTATTTTCACTGCGCCACCGCGTACGGCATCCTGCGGCACAACGGCCTCGAGATCGGCAAACGCGATTTCGTTCGCCGGCCATAGTGCTGATTAACCGGCCGCTTTCGCGTTCGCGGTCCGATGCGCCAACTCCGGCTTGACGGCCGGGCAGGCATCACGTATTCCGACGCTGTGACGGCGGGCGCTTCGGCGCCCGTCACTTTCTGGATTGCGGGAGTAGCTCAGTTGGTTAGAGCGCCGCCCTGTCACGGCGGAGGCCGCGGGTTCAAGTCCCGTCTCTCGCGCCAGTTTTTAATCCAGCCCATTTTATACTGAGCCTCAGAGCGCCCCTGCTGGCCTTGACGGTATCCACCGCTCCCGGGGGACCTTGCAGCTGCCGTCGCCTGGCCCCTGATCGGCACGTAGCCTGTTGGAACCCCGGAATTCTACGAAGAAACGCCCCGGAGAATATTGTCCCCCGGGGCGCCTAAATGACTTCGTTGCTCGATGTGCCGCTCACGGACGGTCGTCGAAATCGCCGAGGCGGTTGAAGCAATCCTGCAACTGTTCGGACCTACCCCGTTGCTCATCAGCCAGGATGCGGCGGGGAACCTGCCGGCACCACATGAAATGGGGTCTTATATCGCGGTCCCAACGCGGTCCGCGAAATCCGCACCTGAATCGGTCATTCGCATCAGCCTGGACTTGCGCGATGCGGGCGTAGACTTCGCAGCTGGCCCGCTTGCCTTCGACATCGCCCCGCCGATCGTTGGAGCCGAACTTGAAGGAAAAGCCCCGGTCATCAAGACGGAGGGTTTGAGAGTTGGCCGATACCGCGGATGCCAAAACAGCGGCCGCGGCCAAACCAATCTGAAAAATGCGCATCATGTTACCTCGTTTGCAACTCCGCGACTGCGTTACCGGCCGATTGTGTCCACCTGATTGCGCTTGAATGGCCAATGCTTGGCCGCTGACGAGGGGGCAACGCCGCGGATGGCTACCGTCGTGAATACGGCGGTCAAATCTCAGCGGGTCAGGTTGACTTTCGCGAGGTCGATAATCTGCTTCGCCCGGCCGTCGAGGACCGCTTTGAGCATGAACATGCTGAAGTGCGTTGCCTCCGCCAGGGTCGCTTTCGGAGGCAGGATCAATTCCTGACGCGCGCTGACGACATCGACGAGTGCCGGTCCGTCGTGGTTGAAGGCTTCGATCAGGGCGCTGCGCAAATCTTGCGGCCGCTCGACCCGCTGGCCCTTGACGCCCATCGCCCGCGCGGTCGCTGCAAAATCGGGATTTTGAAGATCACAGCCGGTATCGAGGAAGCCCGCCGCCTTCATCTCCATTTCGACGAAGCCGAGCGTGCCGTTGTTCAAGACAACGACCTTTACGGGCAGGTTGTGCTGGCTGAGGGTGATGAAATCTCCCATCATCATCGTATATCCGCCGTCGCCGGAAAGCGAGACGACCTGACGTTTCGGAAAGGCAGCCTGGGCGCCGATGGCTTGCAACATGGCATTCGCCATAGAGCCGTGATTGAACGAGCCGAGCAGACGCCGCTTGCCGTTCATCTTGAGATAGCGTGCCGCCCACGCCGTTGGCGTTCCGACATCGCAGGTAAAAATCGCATCGTCGGCAGCCACCTCACTGACGACGCGGGTCACGAATTGGGGGTGAATGATGGTGCTTCGCTCGCTCTCTTCCGCTAGCGCGTCGAGATCCTTTCGCGCCGTTTTGTAATTCGCGAGCGCCTCGTCCAGATGCGCGCGATCATCATGTTCGGCGAGCTTGGGAAGGAGGGCGCCGAGGGTTTCGCGCACATCGCCCAGCAGCCCGAGTTCAAGCGGCGTGCGGTTGCCGAGAGCTTCGGGCCGGATGTCGACTTGAGCGACGCGCGCGTGCTTCGGGTAGAACTGGCGATAGGGGAAATCGGTGCCGAGCATCAGCAACGTGTCGCAATTTTCCATTGCGAAGTAGCCGGAAGCAAATCCCAGGAAGCCGGTCATTCCGACGTCATACGGATTGTCGTATTCGATGAACTCTTTGCCGCGCAGCGGGTGAACGATCGGGGCCTTCAGCCGTTCAGCGAGTTGAATGACTTCGTCGTGAGCTCCTGCACAGCCCGCGCCGCAAAGGAGCGTGATCTTCGACGAAGAATTAAGAAGCTTTGCGAGACGTCCAAACTCGGCTTCATTTGGGCGCACGAGTGGACGAGAAGGTGTCAGCCATGACGGCACATGAGCCGTTGCGGGCATCAGAGCAACGTCGCCGGGTAGGACGACAACAGCCACGCCGCTTCTGGCGACCGCTACACGCATCGCGCGCTCTAGAATTTGCGGTAGCTGTCCCGGGTGGGAGACAAGCTCGACGTAGTGGCTGCATTCGCGGAACAAAATTTCGGGGTGCGTCGACTGGAAGTAGTCGATGCCGAGTTCGCTGCTCGGCAGATGGGCCGCTATGGCAAGAACGGGCACGCGGCTGCGATGACAATCGAAAAGACCGTTGATGAGGTGCAGGTTGCCGGGGCCGCAGCTCCCACAGCACACGGCGAGTTCTCCCGTCAGATGTGCTTCGGCGCCTGCGGCGAAAGCGGCGGCTTCTTCATGGCGCGTATGGATCCACTCGATGCCGCCGAGGCGACGGAGTGAATCAGTGAAGCCGTTGAGCGAATCTCCGACAACCCCATAAACGCGTTTGATGCCTGCTTGCTTCAGGGCCTCGGTAATAAAGTCTGCAGCAATTCTTGCCATTTCAGCACCTCTGTGAGCTTCGTCCGCATCAGACACGTTAACAGCGAATGTCTAGTTACGTTTCAGGTCAGCAGAATTCCGGAAGAACAATGATGAATTTCCGCCCTGAAAACGTTAAGTGCGGCTTTGATCAGCGCACTGCATCGAGGATGAAATCCACGAAGGCGCGAACCTTTGCGGCGGGATGGTGCCGCGAAGGATAGTAGGCATAGAGCGGAAACGTTTCGTCCGCCCACGCAGGGAAAAGCTCGATAAGCTTACCATTCTTAATGAGGTCTTTCGCCACGACGGAAAAGACCTGGGCGATGCCCGTTCCGGCGAGGCACTCCGTGAGCATTGTTGCGGCGTCGCTGAGCAGGAGCCGGCTCTTCGTTTTGACAGTGACGACTTTCCGCCCTTTGTGAAACTCCCAATCGAAGGCCTGCCGCGTCAGCGGATCGCGAAAATCAATGCAGGCGTGAGCGGAAAGATCATTCGGATGGTCCGGACGGCCTCGGCGCTTCAAGTAGCTGGGCGCCGCGACGGTGACGACCTGCAGGTCGGCCAGCTTCCTGATGATGAGCGACGACGTCGTTGGCTCTCCGAAGCGCACCGCAACGTCGATCCCATCGCCGACGAGATCGCCGATTTGCTCGCGGGTGACGCAGTCGAGTTCGAGCTCCGGATAGAGCTCCAGAAACTTGCCGAGCCGGCCGGGTAGAATGAGCTGGGAGACGACGGGGTCGATATTCACCCTTAGCCTCCCGCGCACGATGTTGGTGGCGCCGGAAGCGATGGTCGCGGCATCCTCGATATTGGCGAGGCTGGGCTTCACCCGCTCGTAGAATTGCCGGCCTTCATCGGTTAGCGCCAGTGAGCGTGTCGTCCGGTCGAGCAGGCGCACCCCGATCCGCGCTTCGAGGCGCGACACGGCTCGGCTTACTCCAGAGGTCGTGATCCCGAGCGCATCCGCGGCGCGCACGAAGCTGCCGCTTTCGATCACTGCGGCCAGAACCGTCACTCCGGAAAGAAGGCGTCCGTCGAAAGGCATGGGCTCGACCCATCTGTTGATCGGTGATCAACAATATGTGGACGAGAGGGCACTTCAGTCAACTGTCGCGCGGTGAGAAAGTACGCCAAATCTTAGCTCACGGAGAACGACAATGTATGCAATTACTGGAATAACGGGTCAGGTTGGTGGTGCGCTGGCGCGCGCGTTGCTCGCCGCCGATCAGCCCGTCCGAGCCGTCGTCCGGGATGCCGGAAAAGGCGATGCATGGGCATCCAAGGGCTGCGAGGTCGCCGTCGCGAACATGGATGATGCCGACGCGCTGGCCGCGGCTTTCAAGGACGCTCAAGGTGCGTTCATCCTGCCGCCGTCCGAGTTCGATCCAGCGCCAGGTTACCCCGAAGCTCGAGCAGTGATCGCCGCGGTCTACCAAGCGCTCGAAGCGGCGCGCCCCAAGAAGGTCATTTGCCATTCGACCATCGGCGCGCAGGCGACCCAGCCGAACCTGCTTACGCAGCGGACGCTGATGGAGAAGGAGCTTGGCAAGCTCACGATGCCGGCGACGTTCCTGCGGCCCGCGTGGTTCATGGAGAACTTCGCCTGGGACGTCGCGTCCGCGCGTGACAGCGGCGTTATCGCATCCTTCCTCCAGCCACTCGATAAGCCCGTTCCAATGGTCGCGACCGCTGATATCGGCGGTCTGAGCGCGAAACTCATTCAAGAGGATTGGGAAGGCCAGCGCATCGTCGAACTGGAAGCAGCGCGACCTTACTCGCCGAATGAGGCCGCGGCGGCGTTTGCCGAGATCCTAGGTCGTCCCGTTCGCGCCGAACCTGTTCCGCGCGAGACCTGGGGCGCGTTGTTCAAGTCTCAAGGAATGAAAGATCCGATCCCCCGAATGCAGATGCTCGACGGCTTCAATGAAGGCTGGATCAAATTCCAAGGTGGACCATCGAGCACGATAAAAGGTAGGACGAGCCTCGAAACGGTGCTGCGGGGGTTGATTGAAG
Organism: uncultured Alphaproteobacteria bacterium; assembly: GCA_963710005.1. Classification (GTDB taxonomy): domain Bacteria; phylum Pseudomonadota; class Alphaproteobacteria; order Rhizobiales; family Hyphomicrobiaceae; genus Hyphomicrobium_B. The sequence continues at coordinate 255,873 of CAVPYR010000012.1, read as the reverse complement.
CCGCGCGCTGAAGATGCCTGCGACGCGATCAATGCCGAAAGGCTTGATCGCCTTCTAACGATGAACGGAAAGCGCGAATGGAAGTCGGTCAGAAGCGCGAAGCGCTCAGCAATACACGCCTGCGATGTCTTTGCTGGGAAGGCTACACTGACGGCAGTCTGCCGTCAGCTTTTCAGCGCGCAACAGGCTTCAGCGTTTCGGGTGAAAACCACCTTTCCGATGATACGGCCAGCCGCAAGGTGCTCGACGAGCGCGGACGTTGGGACATCATCAACATCAATACGCCCTTCGTTCGCGATGTCCTTTACCCCGCGGGCGCCATTCGAGCGCTATCTCCGCAATTCGCCGATCGGCTGAATAATCTGGCGGCACACTTTCAGTCGCTTCAAAGCGGCGGCGCTCAGTTCCGATGATCAGCTTGTTGGCCTGCCGCAACGGTTAGGCCCGTTCAATCTCGTCATCAATCAGAAGCGGTTGTCCGTTTCGGTCGCCAGGGACGAGGGCTTTCGCTTGGCGCTCGATCCCGGCCTCAAGGGTCGGTTCGGGATACTCAACTATGAGGATTTCAATGTCATGCACATCGCCATCGCGGCGGGCATAAATCCATTTCAGCTATTGGATGAGGCTGCAGTCTCAGTCTTCAGCGATACCGCAGCGACCATTCTCAAATCGGCTCGACTGATCACCAGCGATCATCATCGGATGAATGCCGCTTTGGTCAGCGGCGAGATCGATTTCCACATCAGCGGCGGGACCTATACGGCTTCGCCCGCACGTCTCGCTGGGCGTCTGGAAGTCCGCGCCGCGACGCCGACGAGCGGCCCTATCGACGGAAAGGGAGCTGTGGCTTTCGTCGAGGTCAATGCTCTTCTCAGTGACGGCACCGCGCCGATTACCGCCGGCGAGGCGTTTCTCGATTTCATCTCCAGCTCGGAAGGCGCCAAGTCTGCATCTCTGGCCGCTGGTGCATGCAACCCGGTTGTTCAAATGAGCGAGGCCGCCATCTACAACCTGTTCCCGCGCGAGCAGCTCAATGCGATGCAGTGGGACGATCTTGAAGAGGATCTGTCGTATTGCGCCGACTATGCGATCATCCCGGACTACTCAAAACTGCTCGCGATCGTCCAATCGGGCGGCCGCACCCTCTAGAGCCCGCTGCAATTACTTGAACAGCGATGTGAGCGAGAACGACGACGCGACAACGATCGGTGGGTTTTCAGCGACCTGCGGATAGGGCTCATCGATATAGACGTTGACGCCCATGGCGCGTCCGTCCTTGATCAGCGAGGCGACGTAAGCCCAACCCTTCGCTTCCAATCCAAGGCAGGCTTCCGACATTTCGCCCTTCAGGCGCTCATGAATAGCAATGTTTCCCCGCGCCAAAATGGCGGCGGTTTGCTGAGGGCTGAAACGATCCCTGTTCCATAGCTTCGTCAGATAAATGCCGGCAACGTTCCGCTTGACCGTTGGTCCCCAGCTCACGCGCTGCTCCTTGCCGGCCGCGAAGGAATATTGTCCGGGAGGCAGCGGACCGACGGCTCGCGTCGCAAGGCAGTCGGGATCAGGATTATTCCGGCAGACCTCTCTGCCGGAGATCGCCCAGGCGATCGTTTGACCGGAGATTTGCGGATTGTCGGAAATAACGAAAAGGCGGCCCGTCCGTATCGTGTAGCCGAGGCGGAAACTCGGCACGCTGGGTGGAACTTCGTGAACGACATCCTCGAACGGATTGCAGATTTCGCCGCCGGTCAGCTTTCTTGGATAGCCCTTCATTTGAATGGTGACATAGTCGATGCCTGGCGCGCAGTCCCACTGTGGCAAGCTCTTCTTGTCCGTAAGAGTTATTACTGGTGCTGGTATTTTGGGCGTCAGTTTCGGCGCGACAGCAACCGAGGGTTTTTCCACGACCGGAGGTGGCCAGCTTGGCGTTGCCGGCTCGACCCTCGGCAGATTTTTGATCCGCTCGCAATTCTCCGACAATTTGGGCGGATGGATCTGCTTGACGGCAAGCTTCCTCGCGACGGAGCTGCTTGCCCCGGCTTTTATGTAGGCGACAATGAGGGCCTGCTGAACTTCGATCTGCTCTTGCGAGAGTTCGAATATGCAGTCTTCGTAGATCTGATCACCAACCTCGCTGAAGAAGTCGGCGATTTGACCAGCAGCGGCGCCTGCCGCAGATCCCGCATCGGCTTTCGTCGATTGCTGAGCTTGACTATAATTCGACGTCAACATGAGAACGGTCGTCAACAGTGCGACCAGTATCGCTCTCAATCCATTCGCACGCATTCTATTGAAAACCTGACACCGAAGCGGCGACGCAGGAATACGCCCTCGCGCACCTCGGGTCTGAGGTGAACGATTGCGCGCTTTGCACGCCTCGCCTTTCGCGATATGGCCGCGATGTTCCATCCGGCATTCGTTACGCAAGAGTTGGGGCAAGAGCGAGGCTAATCCTGAATCTCGCCCCACTCGCTCAACAGTTGAGAGTTGTTCATTCTCCTAATCTCGGCTTGTGATCAAAAGGCTGCTGCGGGCGCACATACTTACTTGAGGGGCGGTCTCGGAAGAATGAGCCAAGAAATGCAAATCTACGTCGATGCCGACGCCTGTCCCGTGAAGGCCGAGGTCGTGCGGGTTGCAGAGCGGCATGGCCTGACGGTCCATATGGTGTCAAACAGCTGGATGCGGCTCGACGAGAGCCCATTGGTCAAGCGTGTCGTGGTTGCCGACGGCCCCGATGCCGCCGATGATTGGATCGCCGAGCGCATCGGCGCCTCCGACATCGTCGTGACGGCGGATATTTTGCTCGCGGCGAGGTGTGTGAAGGCTGGCGCCCAATGCATCGGCCCGACGGGCAAGCCGTTCGACGACGCAAACATCGGCATGGCGGTCGCGATGCGCGAGATGCAAAGGCACTTGCGCGAAACTGGCGAAAGCCGCGGGTTCAATCCCTCATTCGGGCCACGCGACCGGTCTCTGTTTCTGCAGGCCTTGGAAAATGCGATTCAGGTTGGGAAGCGGAGACTTTAAGCCCTGGAAGCACGGCCCGTTCGCGGTTTCAAAAACCATCGAATAATACCCAGCCGTAGATATCTCACTACGTCCGATCTCGTCCCTGACCAACGTGCTCACACTGGAGTTCTGCATGCCGGTCTCCGAACGACATGCAGAAGGAACGAGCGAGGATATTTCGCTGGGGCAGATCGCGGGGACTGTAATTATCTCACCGCCATCCGCGGTGGCCCCAGCCTCTGTGCCCATATCCATATCCGTACCCATAGTGCCGGCCGTACCAATAGCGCGGCCCCCAGCGATAGGGATAATATCCGGCGTAATAGGGATAAGGGCGATAATATCGGGGACCGTAATAAGCGACGACCGGGCCCTCGTCATAATACCTGCGGACGACGGGCGGGCCTTCGATGACCGCACCCCGTTCTTCGTAGCCTCCATCGTAGCCGCCAAGATCAGCGGCTGCCGCGCCGTGCGGCACAAAACCGATCATAGCCAGCGCCGAAAGTGCGCAAATCTGAGCTTTCATAGGAATGCTCCCTGCAGAATTGCTTCCAAAAAAAACACCACCGCGCGTGAATGGTTGCTGAACGCTGCTCTTCACATTGACGGCTTGATCTGTTTAAAGATTATTGCTCACAGCAGAGGTATGTCGCCGTTCAGGGGCTAAGCGGTCGACGGGCGGGATTTCAGCAGTGCCATGCAGCACGCGCTACTCGACGTCATCGGCGATTTCTATGATTGCGCGATCGAGCCGGCGCGATGGCCGGCGGCTCTTGAGAAGGCCGCCGTGCTTCTCGGCAGCGTCAGGGCAGCTATTTCAATTCAAGACGCGGCGAGCAATAGGACGTCCTTTCAATCGCATTGGAATATCGCGCCGGAATTCGAAGCATCCCTGCAAAAGAATATGGAAATCGATCCGATAATTCCTTTCATCGGGCAAAAGGAAATCGATCAGCCTTTCTCCGCGTTCGGCGCGCTGGGCGAAGACAGCTTGAAAGGGAGCCTTTGGTACAAAGAGACGGCAGAGCCGAACGATGTGGGAGATACCGCGGCCGTTCTACTCGCCAAGACGGCCGGAAAGTCCGCTTCGTTGCTGCTGTATCGGGAAAGCAATCGGCAGGCCTATGACTGTGAAGAACTATCCGTATTGCGCATTCTTTCGCCTCACATTCGTAGAGCGGCATTGATTACCGGCATCCTCCAGGAGCGGACGCGGGAGCGGGACTTGATTTCCGCAGCACTTGAAGTGCTTGCGGACGGCATCGTGCTGACGGATGGAATTTCACGCATCGTTTACGCCAACGCCTCAGCTCGTCGCCAACTCCGGTGTGCGGACATCCTCCGCCGGGAGGGCGACCGCCTCGCCGCGCGCGATCTCCAACGTCGCGGCGATCTTCGAGGCGCCATCGCAGCCGCCGCCGGCAACCCGTCCGGCAATGCCGACTTAAGTCGTTCGCTCATCCTGAAGGGCTCGGCCGGCCGCGATCTTGCCGTCTGGATAATGCCGCTCGGACGTGACCTTTGCCGTGATTTGGATCCCGTCTCTGCGGCTCGCGTAGCGGTCTTCACCCGTGAAATCGGCGAGCCGGCGTCCCCGTTTCCGGCGGAGCTGTTCATCCGCCACTTCGCAATTACGCATGCGGAAAGCAGGGTGCTCCACCTTCTGCTCCAAGGAATGTCCTTGGAACGGGCCGCCGAGGCGCTCGGAGTTTCCTCAACTACGGCAAAAACGCATCTTGCACGCCTCTTCATAAAGACTGGAACGCAACGCCAGGCTGACCTCGTGCGCCTCGCCATCAGCGCGTTCCCTCCCGCCTCGTCCTGACGCAGCTTTCTCCCAATGAGCCAACCGGAACGCCCTTATGCCGAAAAGTCCCGATCAAGACGCTGAGCTGTTCGACCTGGTCGATGCTTTGTACGACTGTGCGATCCGGCCCGAAGGCTGGTCGGAGGCATTGCGCAAAATAGCGGAAATGATGAATGGCGATGCCGCCGGAATTTCGCTGCACAGCCCGGCAGAGAGCCTTGTCCGGCTGACGGCGCATTGGAATGTGGACGACGATTTGATGCGCGCGATGGAAGAGAACATAGCCATAAACCCCGCAATACCCGCGCCCTGGTATTACGATGTCGATCAGCCCTTCACCGCGTTCGAATTCGTCGGCAAGGAGGAACTGCGGAGCTCGGTTTGGTACAAGAACACGATTGGTCCGCGCGGTTATGATGATGCGGTCTTGACGTTGATCGCGAAATCGCCGCGGGAATTTGGCGGCCTGACGGTCATGCGCCGTTCCGATCGACCCGCGTTCACTGCCGACGACGTCGAAAAAATGCGCCTCATCGCCCCTCATGTCCGCCGCGCCGTGACGATCGCAAACTTGCTCGATTCCCGCACACTGCATCGGGACACCATGTCCTCGATTCTCGACATGCTGGCGGTCGCCGCGGTGCTGGTCGATGCCTCAGCCAATATCATGCACGCCAACGCCTCCGCACTTCGCTATTTCGAGGAAGGAACCGCTCTTCTTCGCGATGGCGAAAAGCTTTCGGCCAACAGCGAGCGTTGCAACCATGATTTGCGCCTCGCTATCACCGAGGCAGCCGCGGCCGGTGAGGTACGAGTTCCCAAAACCGGCCTTTCAGTCGTCCTGAAGGGAACTGATGACCGCGATCTCGCTGCGTGGGTGCTTCCGCTTGGCTCCGGACTTCGACTCAGCCTTGGCGCTCCATACGCGGCACAGGCCGCGGTATTCGTGCGGGAGCTTGGCTCGACCTCTCCCTTCCCGGCGGAATTGTTTGTTCGCCATTACGGCGTAACACCCGACGAGTGCCGCCTACTGATGGCGCTCGTCCAAGGCATGACGTTGAAAGACGCTGCCGATACGCTCGGGATCGCGCATGCGACGGCCAAATCACATCTGGCGCGTCTTTTCCAGAAGACCGGCTCCGAACGTCAGGCCGATTTGGTGCGATTGGCGATGACCGCCTTGGCGCCGGCTACAGCGTGAACGGACCGAGCGCCGACTGCAGCCAATTGCAACCGTGTGACAGATTGCCGTCGCTGCGCCAGGATAAAAGGATTGCCGTGCTAGGTTTCAGGTGTGTCCCAAAACGTGCGCAAGGCCGGATTTGGGGGAGTTGCGCCGCACAACGGCGTAGGTTAACACCGAACCGGCGGCGCAAGCGCTCAGGCTCCCTCGTGCTAGCGGATGGACTGCGATGATAGACCTTACCTCGCATTATCTGCCGATCGCGATTTTCATCGGCGTGGCGCTGTTCATCGGCAGCGCCTTGATGATCGCGCCGTTTCTCGTGGCGGTCCGCAATCCCGATCCGGAGAAGGTCTCCGCATACGAGTGCGGGTTCAACGCCTTCGACGACGCCCGCATGAAGTTCGACGTGCGGTTTTATCTCGTATCGATCCTGTTCATCATCTTCGACCTTGAGATCGCTTTTCTCTTTCCATGGGCCGCTGCCTTCAGGGAAATCGGCGTATTCGGCTTCTGGTCGATGATGGCGTTTCTTGGCGTGCTGACCATCGGCTTCATCTACGAATGGAAGAAGGGCGCGCTCGAATGGGAGTGATCATGAGAGGCGAGGGTCCGAACGGCCTTGTTTTTGATCGCGTCTTTGATCGCGCGCGGGAAGGCGCATCTACTGCAGTAGCTGTTCCGCCCGCCGCCGACCCCTTCTTCACCGACGTCTCGAACGAGCTTGCCGATAAGGGCTTCCTCGTCACCACCGTCGACGACCTGATCAACTGGGCCCGGACCGGCTCGTTGATGTGGATGACGTTCGGCCTGGCCTGCTGCGCCGTCGAGATGATGCAGGCCTCGATGCCGCGTTACGATGTCGAGCGTTTCGGCTTTGCGCCGCGGGCTTCGCCTCGCCAGTCGGACGTCATGATCGTCGCCGGCACGTTGACCAACAAGATGGCTCCGGCGCTGCGCAAGGTCTATGACCAGATGCCGGAGCCGCGTTACGTCATCTCGATGGGGAGCTGTGCCAACGGCGGCGGCTACTACCACTATTCCTACGCTGTCGTGCGCGGTTGCGATCGCATCGTACCGGTCGACATCTATGTGCCGGGTTGCCCCCCAACCGCCGAAGCGCTTCTTTACGGGATTCTCTTGCTGCAACGGAAGATACGCCGAACCGGTACGATCGAACGTTAGGCAGAATTGAAAAACGGCCTGGCCGGCGATCCGGCCACCTCTGGAGATCGTTGCCCAATGACGGATTTGACCGCGTTGCAGGACACCGCGAAGACGGTCGCGGGCGGCGCACTAAGGCAGGCGGCGATTTCCTTTGACGAACTCACGATCACCGTCGCACGCGAAGACATCGTCGATGTCTTGACGAAGCTCCGGGACGATCCGAAATGCCTCTTTGAAGTCCTGATCGATATCTGCGGCGTCGATTATCCCGAGCGCGCCGAACGCTTCGATATCGTCTACCACCTCCTTTCGCCGCGCCTCAATCAGCGGCTGCGGGTCAAGATCGCGACCGACGAGACGACACCCGTCGCAAGCGTCAATGACGTTTTCCCCGCAGCCAATTGGTATGAACGCGAGGCCTACGATCTTTATGGCATCCGTTTTACGGGCCATCCCGACCTTCGCCGCATCCTGACGGACTATGGCTTTCAGGGCCATCCCTTGCGGAAGGATTTCCCGCTCACGGGCTATGTCGAGGTGCGATACGACGACGAGAAGAAGCGCGTCGTCTACGAACCGGTAAAGCTCACGCAGGAATTTCGGGATTTTGACTTCGAAAGCCCGTGGGAAGGCCCAAGCTACGTTCTGCCGGGGGACGAGAAGGCCCATCCCAAGTCTTAATCCGGAAATAGCGGCTTCTGAGCCTCAAGCATTGGATTTCCCCCGGTGCTCGTGCGTTACGGATCAGCCAGCGGTGTTTGCAGGTGGATTCGCAGAGGGAATCGATCTTGAGTTTCTATACGTTCGGCGCAACGCTCGCTTCTCGTCAGACGCTGCCGTTCATGGGACCGTCGGGGTCCGGGGCGGAGGCGAGCGTGATTCGTAGGGCCAGCATCGCAATGCAATTCGAACTCGGTGTCGCGATCGCAGCAGCATTCACGATCGGAGCATTTATCGTCGATTGGCCGAGAGCGCTCGCTGGATTGGCGCTCGGCGCGATCTGTCGTTACCTGCCGTACGGAACAATCCTTATCCCCACTGGGGTCGTCATAATCTCGGCCGCCGCGGAACTCCTCTATCCCTGGTTCGGCCGCACGGCCGAACCGCATTTCTGGAACTTTTTCATAGGCCTGTTTGCGATCGCGGGTTCGGCATCGAGCCTCTATATTACTATACGCAACCTAAAAGACCGGCTGTGAGGACGGCAGTTGTGAAAGATACGCTTCATACCGGCGCCAAAACGCGATTTTCGTATCGTGTGCCCGCAACGAAGACGGTGCCGTACCTCTATCCCGAGGCGCACGAATTCCAACTCATGCCGACCGTATTTGCGACCGGCTTCATGGTCGGGCTGATGGAGTGGACATGTCTGCACATCATCGTGCCCCATCTCGACGAGGGAGAGGGTTCGCTCGGCGTCCACATCAACGTTTCACACCTCGCTGCCACAGTCCCCGGACAAACCGTGACGGTCGACGCCGAGTGCACCAAAGTCGCAGGCCGCCGGCTGTTCTTTCATGTCAAAGCCCATGATGGCATTGATCTGATTGGCGAGGGCGAGCATCAGCGTATGATCGTCAACTGGGAAAAGTACGAGCAGCGGGTCAACGACAAGGCGAAACTCGCCAGGCTTGCACCGATTACGCGCGGGATCGTTTGAACATGGCCGAAACCGAAATCCGCAACTTCAATATCAACTTCGGACCGCAGCACCCGGCGGCCCACGGCGTGCTTCGCCTTGTGCTTGAGCTCGATGGCGAGGTCGTCGAGCGCGTCGACCCGCACGTCGGTCTTCTCCATCGCGGCACCGAAAAGCTCATCGAACACAAGACGTACATGCAGGCGATCGGCTATTTCGACCGCCTCGATTACGTCGCGCCGATGAACCAGGAGCACTCTTTCTGCTTAGCAGCCGAGAAGCTGCTCGGACTTGAGGTTCCGCGCCGGGCGCAGCTGATCCGGGTGCTCTATTCCGAAATTGGCCGTTTGCTTTCGCATCTCTTGAACGTCACCACCCAGGCGATGGACGTCGGCGCACTCACCCCGCCGCTCTGGGGCTTCGAAGAGCGCGAAAAGCTGATGGTCTTCTACGAGCGAGCATCCGGCTCGCGGATGCACGCGAAATACTTCCGCATCGGCGGCGTCCACCAGGACCTGCCTGAGAAGCTGATCGACGACATCTATGCCTGGTGCGATCCCTTCCTCAAGGTGCTCGAGGACATCGACGGGCTCCTGACCGAGAACCGCATCTTCAAGCAGCGCAACGTCGATATCGGCGTCGTCTCGCTGGATGACGCCTTCGCCTGGGGTTTCTCGGGCGTGATGGTGCGCGGCTCCGGCGCCGCCTGGGACCTTCGGAAGTCACAGCCCTACGAATGCTATGCCGAACTCGATTTCGATATTCCGATTGGCAAGAACGGCGACTGCTACGATCGCTATCTGGTCCGCATGCAGGAAATGCGCGAAGCGACCAAGATCACGAAGCAGTGCTGCGAGCTGCTGAAATCCGCCGGAGGCCAAGGTCCGCACGTCGCCCAGAACAAAAAGGTCGTGCCCCCGAAGCGCAGAGAGATGAAGCGCTCGATGGAAGCACTCATCCATCACTTCAAGCTCTATACCGAGGGCTTCCACGTCCCGCCCGGCGAGGTCTACACGGCCGTCGAAGCCCCCAAGGGAGAGTTTGGCGTCTATCTTGTCTCCGACGGCTCGAACAAGCCCTATCGCTGCAAGATCCGCGCTCCCGGCTTCCCGCACTTGGCAGCAATGGACTTCATAAACCGCGGTCACATGCTGGCGGACGTCTCGGCGATCCTGGGCTCTCTCGACATCGTCTTCGGCGAAATCGACCGCTGAGCGGGGGCCGTGGCTCACACCATCGCGACATCGGTTTTGATTTCGGCTCCCGCTTCGCGCGTCTGGTCCGTTTTGATGGACTTCGACTGCTACCCGGCTTGGAACCCCTTCATCCGAAGCATAAAGGGCGAGACGAGAGTGGGTGCCGGGCTTGAAGTCGTTATCGAGGCTTCTGGCCGAAAGCCTCAGACGTTTCGGCCCGTCATTGTCGAGTTGGACCCAGAACGCATCTTCTCCTGGCGTGGCACTTTGCCGATCCCGGGGCTTTTCACAGGCGAGCATCGGTTCGAACTCAGCGAGCAAGCTTCAGTCACCCGCTTCTTGCAGTCGGAAAGGTTTTCGGGGCTGCTCGTCCCGTTCGTCGGTGGCGTCCTCGCCGCCACGGAGCAAGGTTTTCGGGCGATGAACGAAGAACTGAAGGCGAGATCCGAGGATCGCTAACGCAAGTTCACTTTGCTCCGATAGGCTGGCGCCCGACACAAAGCCCTGGCAGATTGCCCCTGAATTCCCGGGGTAAGACTGGTCCCGGCGTAAAAAAGGAGCCGAATATGCTTCCCGGTGCAGCCCCGATGGTCGACAACCTGTTTCTTCTCGCAGTCGCGGCGCTGGGTTGGGGCCTGAGCCTTGCGACCTATCGGCTTTTTGCCCGTTCGCGCAGCTGGCCGATGGGCACCCTGCAGGCCGACTTGCCGTTCATTCCGGTTCTGATCGGGCTCGTCGGTCTCTTCGCCGGCTTGCTGTTTGCCACCGCACGCGGCGCCGACGACGGCGGTTGGGTGATCATCGCGCTCGGTCTCTTGTTCGCTGCCCTATGGACGGGCTTCCTGCGCGTCGGCTCGCAAATTTCGCTCTTCCTCGCGCCGTTCGCGACGTTTCTTTTGTTGCTTGGCTGGCTAGCGGTGCCGCTCGGCTTTAATGAACGCAAATGGGCGACGGAACGGCCGAGCGAGACGTTGCAGCGGCGAGGACTTCTGCCGTCGGATTCCGGGACGGCGACTCCGCCGACGACTCCTCAAGCGACTCCGTAGACCTGCGCGCTTTTCGTCGCACCTCAATGCAGATGGCTATGAGCGCTTGCCGCGCCCATCGGTTAGGCAAATGCTTGCTTTGCTGCCGCATTCCTCGTACTGGACCGCGTCGGCGACTGAGGGTTAATGTCGCTACCAGAATCGACATGGGGCATGACGGGCAAATCGTCTCATCTGACGTGGCCCCGTTATAATTCGGCGCCATAGGATTGACGTTCGAGGAGCCGTGAATGGCCGTTCGCCGATTAAATCCTGATCAGCCTGCGCAGTTCGCATTCACGCCGGAAAATCTGGCGTGGGCCCGCGAGACGATCTCGAAGTATCCCGAGGGCAAGCAGGCTTCCGCGATCATTCTGTTGCTGTGGCGGGCTCAAGAGCAGGCCGGTGGTTGGCTGCCCGAACCCGCTATCCGCCTCGTCTGCGATATGCTGGGGATGGCCTGCATCCGCGGCCTGGAAATCGCGACCTTCTATACGATGTTCCAGCTTTCGCCGATCGGCACGAAAGCCCACATCCAGGTCTGCGGAACGACGCCCTGCATGCTGCGCGGCTCGCGCGATCTCGTTAAGGTCTGCCAGCATCGGATCAACGAGCATGCGCACGAGACGAACGCCGACGGCACGCTGTCGTGGGAAGAGGTCGAGTGCATCGGCGTTTGCGCCAATGCCCCCGTCGTCCAGGTCGGCAAGGATACCTACGAAGACCTCACGCCCGAGCAGCTGAATAAAATTCTCGATGGATTTCTGGCGGGCAAATCGCCGAAGCCCGGTTCTCAGATCGGCCGGACCGCATCATGTCCCGTGACCGGCCCCACATCGTTGACCGACACGGCGCTTTACGACGGTTCGACGATCGGCGCTTGGAAGAAACGCTTCGAAGAGACTTCAGGCGGTCCTGCCGACAAGGCGCACGAGACGGCGCCGCCGTCGGCCCTTGCATCGCCGGCGCACAAGGCCGAGATCGCGACAGGAACATCGCCAGCTTCACCCGGGTCGAGTGGCGCTCCGCCGGTTCATCCGGCGGCACTGACGGCCATGGCCAACGCCGGCCTCGTCAAGGAACTAGAGGCGCGCGGCGATGGCAAGCCGCTTTCCGCCGGTGAACTCGACAAGATCAAAGCGGACATGATCCGCGACAGGGCAATCGCCGGCGCTACTGCTGCCGCGAGTGCTGCAGCCAAGCCCGAGCTTTTGAGCGAGCCGCGCGGCGGCACGGCGGATGACTTGTCACTGATCTGGGGCGTCGCCGACAAGATGGCCGAGAAGCTTCACGCCATGGGCGTCTGGCATTTCGACCAAATCGCGAACTGGACGCCGGAAAACGTCGCCTGGTTCGAAGGCCAGCTCGACGGCTTCAAAGGCCGCGTCACGCGTGACAAATGGATCGAGCAGGCGCAGAAGCTCGCCTCGGGCTGGCGTCCGGACAGCAAAGCCGGCGAAAGGCCGAAGGGGTAGCGCGCATGTTGAATGATCGCGACCGCATTTTCCGCAATATCTATGGCTTCCACGATGTGAGCCTCAAAGGCGCGCAGAGCCGCGGCGTCTGGGACGGCACGAAGTTCTTCATCGACAAGGGCCACGACTACATCATCGACGAGATGAAGAAGTCTGGCCTCCGCGGTCGCGGCGGCGCCGGATTCCCGACGGGCCTCAAGTGGTCGTTCATGCCGAAGGCAGATGCGCGGCCGAGCTATCTCGTCATCAACGCCGACGAGTCGGAGCCGGGCTCCTGCAAGGACCGCGAAATCCTTCGCCACGACGCTCATCTCCTGGTCGAAGGCGCGCTCATTGCCTCGTTCGCGATGCGTGCGCATACTTGCTTCATCTACGTGCGCGGCGAATACATCCGCGAGCGCGAAGCGCTCCAGCGCGCCATCGATGAGGCCTATGCCGCCAAGCTCATCGGCAAAAACAACATCCACGGCTGGGACCTTGAGATTGTCGTGCATCATGGCGCCGGCGCCTACATCTGCGGCGAAGAGACGGCGATGCTCGAAAGTCTCGAAGGCAAAAAGGGCCAGCCGCGCCTGAAGCCGCCGTTTCCCGCCAACGTCGGGCTCTACGGTGCGCCGACGACGGTCAACAACGTCGAAAGCATCGCCGTCGCTGGCGAAATCCTGCGGCGCGGTTCTGCATGGTTCGCGGCACTCGGAAAGCCGAACAATACAGGCACCAAGCTCTTCCAGATCTCCGGCCACGTCGAACGCCCATGCGTCGTCGAGGAAGAGATGGGCATTACGATGAAGGAGCTGATCGACCGGCATTGCGGCGGCATTCGCGGCGGCTGGGACAACTTGCTCGCCGTCATCCCAGGCGGTTCGTCGGTCCGCTGCATCACCGCGGAACAGGCCGAAGCCGTGACGATGGATTTCGACGCCCTCGGGAAGCTTGGCTCGGGCCTCGGCACCGCAGCTGTGATCGTGATGGACAAGTCGACCGACATTATCGGCGCGATCCGGCGCATCGCCTATTTCTACAAGCATGAGAGCTGCGGCCAGTGCACGCCGTGCCGCGAAGGCACGGGCTGGATGTGGCGGGTTCTCGAACGCATGGAACGTGGCGAAGCCGAAAAGCACGAGATCGATCTGCTGCTCGACGTCACGAAGCAGGTCGAAGGCCACACGATCTGCGCGCTCGGCGACGCGGCGGCGTGGCCCGTACAAGGTTTGATCAAGAATTTCCGCCCGGTGATCGAGCAGCGTATCGACGATTATCAAGCGAAGCACGCACGCATGGCGGCAGAGTAGGCTGCGGAAAAAAACGATGCCAAAGCAACTGATTGTCGACGGCAAGCAAATTGAGGTCGAAGACGGCACGACGCTGATGCACGCCTGCGAAATGGCGGGCTCGGTCATTCCCCGCTTCTGCTATCACGAGCGCCTTTCGATCGCCGGCAACTGCCGCATGTGTCTCGTCGAGGTGCAAGGTTCGCCGAAGCCGGTCGCGTCGTGCGCGATGCTCGTCAACGATCTGCCGCCGAACAAGGACGGCTCGCCAAAGGTCGTCACGACCTCTTCGCCAATGGTCAAGAAGGCGCGCGAAGGGGTGATGGAGTTTTTGCTCATCAATCATCCGCTCGACTGCCCGATCTGCGATCAGGGCGGCGAATGCGACCTGCAAGACCAGGCGATGGCCTTCGGCATGGGCGGCTCGCGCTATCAAGAAAACAAGCGCGCCGTCGAAGAAAAGCACATCGGCCCCCTCATCAAGACGATGATGACGCGTTGCATCCATTGTACGCGCTGCGTCCGCTACATGACCGAAGTCGCGGGCGTCGAAGAGCTTGGTTTGATCGGCCGTGGCGAGGACGCCGAGATCACCACCTATCTCGAACGCGGCATTCTCTCCGAAATGAGCGCCAACGCCGTCGACCTTTGCCCCGTTGGTGCGCTGACGCACCGGCCGTGGGCCTTCAGTGCCCGGCCGTGGGAAATGGAAGCGGTCGAGACGATCGACGTCATGGATGCGGTGGGCTCCGCGATCAGCGCCGACGTGCGCGGCGCGGCCGTCATGCGCATCCTTCCGCGCAACAACGACGCCGTAAACGAGGAATGGATCTCCGATAAGACCCGCCACGTTTCGGACGGTCTCAAAACGCAGCGGCTCGATCAGCCCTATATAAAGAAGAATGGACGCTTCGAGCCGGCAAGCTGGGACGAGGCTCTGAACCTCGTCGCCGCCAAGCTCAAAGCGGCTTCGGCTAAGAAGATCGGCGCCATCGCGGGCGACCTTGCCGGCGCCGAAGAAATGTTCGCGCTGAAATGTCTGCTGTCTCGCTTCGGCGCGGCATCGCTCGATTGCCGGCAAGCGGGAGACAAGCTGGATCCGAAGCTCGGCCGCGCCAGCTATCTCTTCAATTCCGGCATTGAAGGCATCGAGCAGGCCGATGCGATTTTGATTGTCGGCGCAAACCCGCGGCTCGAAGCGGCGGTCCTCAATTCGCGAATTCGTAAACGCTGGCGTTCCGCGCCGACGAAGATCGCGCTCGTTGGCGCCAAGGTCGACCTCGCCTATCCTTATGAGTATCTCGGCGCCGGACCCGACACATTGGCGGACATTGCCAATGGCAAGCACGCCTTTGCGGACGTTCTGAAAGCTGCGACCAAGCCCATGATTATCGTCGGGCAGGGCGCTTATGCGCGTGCCGACGGCCTCGCCGTGCTTTCTCTCGCCGCGCGCATTGCTCTCGCTGTTTGCACAGGCAAAGACGCCGCGTGGAACGGCTTCAACATTCTTCATACCGCGGCTGCCCGTGTCGCAGGCCTCGATCTCGGCTTCGTCCCCGGCAAGGGCGGCAAGGATGTCGCCAGCATCCTCGGGCGCGATACCGAATTCCTCTACCTGCTCGGCGCGGACGAATGCGATTTCTCGCGGCTGAGCCCGTCCGCTTTTGTCGTCTACCAGGGGACGCACGGCGACAAGGGCGCTGAACGCGCGGACGTGATTCTTCCCGGCGCCGCGTACACCGAAAAGAGCGCGACATTCGTGAATACGGAAGGCCGGGCGCAGCAGACCGTCAAAGCCGTGTTTCCGCCGGGCGATGCCAAGGAGGACTGGACGATCGTTCGCGCGCTTTCGCAGCGAGCCGGCGCGACGCTTCCGTACGACACGTTGAAGGAACTTCGCGCCGCGATGTACCGCGCGAGCCCGCAGCTCGCCGCGCTCGACACGATCGAAACGCGCGCTGTCTCGGGTCTCGAGACGCTTGCTAAGCTTTCAGGGCAAGCTTCGTCCGAGCCGTTCACCTCGGCGGTCAGCGATTTCTATCTGACAAATGCGGTCGCTCGTGCGTCTGCCGTGATGGCCGGCATGAGCGCGCTGAAATCGTCCCACAACCAGAAACTCAAAGCAGCGGAATAGGGACAGATGCTCGAGTTGCTGCAGACATTCATGAACGACTACGGCTGGAACTTGCTGGTGCTGATCGGCTTTTCGTTGCTGTTGCTCGTTGTGCTTCTGGTCATCATCGCTTTCCTGCTTCTGATGGATCGCAAGGTCTGGGCCGCCGTGCAGATGCGACGCGGCCCGAACGTCGTCGGACCCTTCGGCCTGTTGCAGTCATTCGCCGACCTTCTAAAGTTCGTCCTGAAAGAGCCCATTATTCCAGCTGGCTCCGACAAGACCGTGTTTCTCTTGGCACCGCTGGCGACGGCGACGTGTGCATTGGCATCCTGGGCGGTCATCCCGGTCAACCAGAACAGCTGGGGCAAGTGGGTGATCTCCGACATGAATGTCGGAATTCTCTACCTGCTCGCGATCTCATCACTCGGCGTCTACGGCATCATCATGGGCGGCTGGGCATCGAACTCGAAATATCCGTTCATGGGCGCGCTGCGCTCGGCAGCACAGATGGTATCGTATGAAGTCTCGATCGGCTTTGTCATCATTTGCGTTTTGCTCTGCGTCGGTTCGCTCAACGTCACCGACATCGTCAACGCCCAGCAGAACGGCATCGGCACACGGCTCGGCCTGACCAGCTCTCTGCTCGACTGGCACTGGTTGCCGCTGTTTCCGATGTTCGTCGTCTTCTTCATCTCGGCGCTGGCCGAGACGAACCGGCCGCCATTCGATCTCGTGGAAGCGGAATCCGAGCTCGTCGCCGGCTTCATGGTCGAGTATTCCTCGACACCTTATCTTCTCTATATGCTCGGCGAGTACGTCGCGATCACCACCATGTGCGCGATGACGACGATCCTGTTCCTCGGCGGCTGGCTGCCGCCCCTGGATATCTGGCCGTTGAACGCTATTCCAGGGATCTTCTGGTTCCTGATCAAGGTTGTGTTCGTCTTCTTCATGTTTGCGATGGTGAAGGCGATGGTCCCGCGCTATCGCTACGATCAATTGATGCGGCTTGGTTGGAAAGTGTTCCTGCCCCTGTCGCTCCTCATGGTCGTCATCACGGCCGCCGTGCTCGAATTCGGAGGCTTCCTCTCATGAGCGTAGCGCAAGCAACCAAATCATTGTTCCTGACCGAGTTTGTCTCGGCATTCTTCCTGACGATGCGTTACTTCTTCTCGCCGAAGAAGACGCTGAACTACCCTTACGAGAAAGGCCCGTTGTCGCCCCGCTTCCGCGGCGAGCACGCGTTACGCCGTTACCCGAACGGCGAGGAACGCTGCATCGCCTGCAAGCTCTGCGAAGCGATCTGCCCGGCGCAGGCGATCACGATTGAGGCCGGCCCCCGTCGCAACGACGGCACGCGCCGCACGACGCGCTACGATATCGACATGACGAAGTGCATCTATTGCGGCCTCTGCCAGGAAGCGTGCCCCGTCGATGCGATCGTCGAAGGGCCGAATTTCGAGTTCGCGACCGAGACGCGCGAAGAGCTGTTCTACGACAAGGATCGGCTGCTCGCGAACGGCGACCGCTGGGAACGCGAGATCGCAAAGAACATCGCGCTCGACGCGAAGTATCGGTAGAAGGCAAGGCGATGACATCGGCTCTCTTCTTCTATCTTTTCGCGGTGCTCGCGGTGGCATCAGGCGCGGCGGTCATTCTGACGAAGAACCCCGTCCACGCCGTGCTCTTCCTCATCTTGGCATTCTTCAACGCCGCTGGACTTTTCGTCCTGCTCGACGCCGAGTTCCTCGCGATGCTGCTCGTCATCGTCTATGTCGGCGCCGTGTCCGTGCTGTTCTTGTTCGTCGTGATGATGCTCGACGTTGATTTCGCCGAATTGAAAGCCGGTTTCATCAAGAACGCGAAGGTCGGCGCCCTCATCGGCGGCATAGTACTGGCCGAGATTTTGGCTCTCGTCGGCTATCGCGGTTTGACTGTCGTGGCTGCAATGAACGTCGCCTCGCCTGTCCCGGCAGCTGGCTCCGGCATCACCAATACGCAGGCACTAGGCGAGATCCTCTATACGAAATACGTCTACTTCTTTCAGGGAGCTGGTCTCATTCTCCTCGTCGCGATGATCGGCGCCATCGTTCTGACGTTGAAGCACCGCGTAGGGATCAAGCGCCAGTCGATCGCCGCTCAGGTCGCCCGCGGACCGAAGACCGGCTTGGAGGTCGTCAAGGTCCCGAGCGGTGGCTCGATCATCCCGCCAGCCGTCAAGCACCCGGAGGCAGCAGAATGACCATTGGTCTTGGACACTATCTGGTCGTCGCCGCGTGCCTCTTCACGCTTGGCATCTTCGGCATCTTTCTCAATCGCAAGAACGTCATCGTCATTCTGCTGTCGATCGAGCTGATGCTGCTCGCGGTCAACATCAACCTTGTCGCGTTCGCGCACTTCAACGGCGACTTGGTCGGCCAAGTCTTCGCCCTCTTCGTTCTAACGGTCGCAGCGGCCGAATCCGCCATCGGTCTCGCGATCATGGTCGTCTACTTCCGTAACCGCGGCTCTATCGCGGTCGAAGACATCAACATGATGAAGGGGTGAGGCGGGATGATCTACGCCGCCATCGTTTTCCTGCCTCTCGCGGGCGCGCTGATCGCGGGCCTGTTCGGCCGTGCCATTGGTGACCGGGCGAGCGAGGTCATCACGACATCGTTCTTGATGATCGCCGCCGTGCTGTCGTGGATCACGTTCTTTCAAGTCGCGCTTGGTCACGAGACGCACGAAGTCTCGTTAATGCGCTGGATCACGTCGGGCGAACTCGACGTTTCATGGTCGCTTAAGATCGATACGCTGACGGCCGTCATGCTCGTCGTCGTGACGACCGTGTCCTCACTCGTGCACCTCTATTCCGTCGGCTACATGCACGAGGACGACTCGCGGCCGCGCTTCTTCGCCTATCTCTCGCTTTTCACCTTCGCGATGCTGACGCTGGTGACGAGCGGGAACCTGGTACAAATGTTCTTCGGCTGGGAAGGCGTCGGCCTCGCGTCCTACCTACTCATCGGATTCTGGTACAAAAAACCCTCCGCCAATGCAGCGGCGATCAAAGCTTTCGTCGTCAACCGTGTCGGCGACTTCGGTTTCGCGCTCGGCATCTTCGGTCTCTTTTTTGTCTTCCACACGGTGAACCTCGATGCGCTGTTTGCGGCCGTGCCGAGCGCAGTCGGCAAGACCTTCAGCTTTGCGGGCCACGACGTCGACATCCTGACGACCCTCGCGCTGCTGCTCTTCATGGGCGCGATGGGCAAGTCCGCGCAGTTCCTGCTCCACACCTGGCTGCCGGACGCCATGGAAGGCCCGACGCCCGTCTCGGCGCTCATCCATGCCGCCACGATGGTGACCGCCGGCGTCTTCATGGTCGCGCGACTTTCGCCGATCTTCGAGCTGGCACCCGACGCACTGAAATTCGTGACGTTGATCGGCTCGATCACGGCGTTCTTCGCCGCGACCGTCGGCCTCGTGCAGAACGACATCAAGCGCGTCATTGCCTATTCGACCTGCTCGCAGCTCGGCTACATGTTCGTCGCTTGCGGCATCGGAGCTTATGGCGCCGGCATCTTCCATCTCTTCACGCACGCTTTCTTCAAGGCGCTCCTGTTCCTCGGCGCCGGCTCGGTCATCCACGCCATGCACCATGAGCAGGACATGCGCGTGATGGGCGGCCTCCGAAAGAAAATCCCTTGGACGTTCGCCGCCATGCTGGTCGGCACGTTCGCTCTGACCGGTGTCGGAATCCCGCATCTCACGGGCTTCGCCGGCTTCTATTCGAAGGACGCCATCATCGAGGCGGCCTACGCCGCCGATACGCCGAACAACTATGCCTTCTGGGCGCTCGTCATCGCGGCGCTAATGACGTCGTTTTATTCCTGGCGCCTCGTGTTCTTGACGTTCTACGGTGAGACGCGTGCCGATCATCATACCTACGATCATGCGCACGAAAGCCCGCCGACGATGATGGTTACGCTCGCGGTTCTGTCGCTCGGCGCGGCGCTGGCAGGTGTCCTCTTCGCCGGATACTTCATCGGCCATGACGAAAAGGAATTCTGGGGCGCCGCGCTCTTCCGCAACGAGCACAACCACATCCTGCACGAGATGCACGACGTGCCGGAATGGGTCAGCTATTCCTCGTTCATCGCGATGCTGGCTGGCTTCGCGATCGCTTGGGTCTACTACATTGGCGCGCCTTGGCTCCCGGCCGCGACGGCGCGAGCCTTCAAGCCGCTTTACCTGTTCCTGCTCAACAAATGGTACTTCGACGAGCTCTACGACTTCCTCTTCGTGCGCCCGGCCTTTGCGATTGGGCGCCTTCTATGGAAGGGCGGTGACGGCGCCATCATCGACGGGGCCATCGACGGCACCGCAGAGGGCGTCGTCCGCGTGACGGACCGCGTCGTCAAACTGCAGACGGGCTATATGTACCACTATGCCTTCGCGATGCTGATCGGCGTGGCCGCCATCCTGACATGGCTCACCTATAGCGGGCTCTTTGCCGGGGTGCTCAAATGAGCAACATTCTTTCGGTCACCACGTTTCTACCGCTCGTCGGCGCGTTGCTGATCGCGACGCTGAACCCGGAAGCAAAGGGCAACGCCCGCTGGATCGCGCTCTGGACGACGCTCGTGACGTTCGCGGTCTCGCTGCTCATCTGGATCAATTTCGATACGACCTCCGCCGGCTTCCAGTTCGTCGAGGAGCACGCCTGGCTCGGACCCCTGAAGTATAAGATGGGCGTCGACGGCATTTCGATGCTGTTCGTGATCCTGACGACATTCCTGATGCCGCTCTGCATTCTGGCAAGTTGGGAATCGATCCAGACGCGCGTCAAGGAATACATGATCGCCTTTCTGGTGCTCGAGACGCTGATGCTCGGCGTCTTCTGCGCGCTGGATCTCGTGCTGTTCTACCTGTTCTTCGAGGGCGGCCTCATTCCGATGTTCATCATCATCGGCGTCTGGGGCGGCAAGCGGCGCGTCTACGCGAGCTTTAAGTTCTTCCTCTACACCTTACTCGGTTCCGTCCTGATGCTGCTCGCCATGATGGCGATGTACTGGCAGGCCGGCACGACCGACATCCCGACGCTGCTGCAGACGAAGTTCCCAGCCGATATGCAATGGTGGCTATGGCTTGCGTTCTTCGCTTCGTTTGCGGTGAAGATGCCGATGTGGCCGGTCCATACATGGCTACCCGATGCGCACGTCGAGGCCCCGACCGCAGGCTCGGTCATTCTCGCCGGCATTCTCTTGAAGATGGGCGGCTACGGCTTCCTGCGCTTTTCGCTGCCGATGTTCCCGAACGCGTCCGCAGATCTCGCACCGTTCGTCTTCACGCTGTCGATCGTTGCGATCATCTACACTTCGCTCGTCGCGCTGGTGCAGGAAGACATCAAGAAGCTCATCGCCTATTCGTCGGTCGCGCACATGGGCTACGTAACGATGGGAATCTTCACCGCCTCCCAGCAGGGCGTGGACGGCGCCATCTTCCAGATGCTGTCGCACGGCATCGTTTCGTCGGCGCTGTTCCTCTGCGTCGGCGTCATCTATGACCGGACCCACACGCGCGAGATCGCGGCTTACGGTGGCCTGGTCGAGCGCATGCCGAAATACGCGGTCGCATTCATGGTCTTCACGTTGGCCAACGTTGGACTGCCGGGAACGAGCGGGTTCATCGGTGAATTCCTGACGCTGCTCTCGGCCTTCAAGGCCAACACCTGGGTCGCGATCCTGGCGACGAGCGGCGTGATCCTGTCGGCGGCCTATGCGCTCTATCTCTATCGCCGCGTCATCTTCGGCGTGCTCGAAAAAGCGAATCTCAAGAGCCTTCTCGATCTTTCTCCGCGAGAGATTGCGATCCTGGCACCGCTCGTACTGCTCACGATCTTCTACGGCGTCTATCCGGCACCCGTCCTCGACGTGACGGCGACATCGGTGAAGAACCTCGTGCAGAACTACCAATCGGCTCAAGGGACGGCGGCGGCATCGTTGGCGCCACGAGGATACCAATAATGGACAGCAGTGTTTTATACGTCGTCCTGCCTGAGCTGATCCTCGCCCTCGGCGCTATCGCGCTTTTGATGATCGGCGTCTTTACGTCGAACGCCGAAGCGGCGGGGCGGACCGTTTCCTGGCTCGCGATCGCCGTCCTGGTTGCAGCAGGCGTGGCCGTTTTCTATGGCAGGGGAACGTCGACTGTCTTCGGCGGCGCTTTCGTGTCGGACGGCTTCACGCGCTTCTTGAAGATCGTCATTCTCGTCGGCGCCGCGCTGACGCTGCTGATGACGTTCGATAACTTCGGCCGCGCCAAGCTTTTGCTGTTTGAATATCCCGTGCTCGTGCTGCTCGCGACCCTCGGCATGCTCATGATGGTGTCGGCAAACGACCTCATCGCGCTCTATCTGGGCCTCGAACTGCAATCCTTGGCGCTCTACGTCATCGCAGCTTTCAACCGCGACGACGTCAAATCGAGCGAAGCCGGCCTCAAGTATTTCGTGCTCGGCGCGCTGTCGTCCGGCATGCTGCTTTATGGCGCCTCGATGCTCTATGGCGTCACCGGCTCGACCAGCTACGCAACGATCGCGGCAGCGGCGAAAATGCCGGAAATGGCGACGAACATCGGCTTGACCTTCGGACTCGTCTTCGTCCTCGTGGGCCTCGCGTTCAAGATCGCGGCCGTTCCGTTCCATATGTGGACGCCGGACGTCTATCAGGGCGCACCGACGCCGGTAACGGCATTCTTCGCTGGCGCACCGAAGATCGCGGCAATGGCGTTGCTCCTGCGCTTTACGCAGGCGGCACTTCCCGGCATCGCATCGGAGTGGCAGCAGATCGTCATCTTCCTGTCGATCGCATCGATGGTGCTCGGCGCTTTCGCCGCCATCGGGCAAAACAACATCAAGCGGCTGCTTGCTTATTCTTCGATCGGCCACGTCGGTTTCGCGCTGATCGGACTGGCCGCAAACAACACGGAAGGCACGACCGGCGTTCTCATCTATCTCGCGATTTATGTAGCGATGACGCTCGGCGCCTTTGCGTGCGTTCTCTCCATGCGGCGTGGCGATAGCTACGTCGAAAATATCTCGGATCTTTCGGGCCTCGCGAAAACCGATCTGACGTTCGCGACGATCCTGGCACTGCTGATGTTCTCGCTTGCCGGCATTCCCCCGCTTGCCGGGTTCTGGGCGAAGTGGTACGTCTTCCTGCCCGCGATCAAGGCCGGACTCTATCCGCTCTCGGTCATCGGCGTCGTATCGAGCGTCATCGGCGCTTACTATTATCTCAGGATCGTGAAGGTCATGTTCTTCGATGAGGCGGCGGAGGCCTTCGCGCCGCGCGAGGGCCGGACGTTTGCCGTCATGGCGCTCTCGGCTGCCTTCGTTCTTGCGTTCGTGCTGCCCTTCGTCGGCGGCACTCTGGTCGACGCGGCAACGGCGGCGGCTTCCGTACTGGTGCCATCGCGCCCGCTTTAGGCATTTATGACCGGCATTTCACCGCCCCGCATACTCCATCTCGCCGAGACCGGATCGACGAACGTGGACGCCATGCGCTTGGGCCTCGGCGGCGAAGACCTTCCCTTGTGGGTCATCGCCGACGTGCAAACCGGAGGGAAGGGACGATCCGGCCGGACCTGGGTGTCGCGGCCGGGAAATCTTCAGGCCAGCCTGGCTTTTCGCTGCACGACACCAATGGACAAGGCGGGCCAATTGTCACTTCTGGCCGGAATTTCGGTAATTGACGCCATCCGGGACACAATGGATCTTGCGCCCGGAACGGAACTTCGCCTCAAATGGCCGAACGACATTTTGATAGCGATTGCCAAGGCGGGTGGAATTTTGGTTGAGAGCACGTTGTTACGCGATGGCTGCGGTTTTTTAGCGATTTTGGGTTTTGGATTGAATTTGATCAACTTTCCCGACGCGCTCGGACGCGAAGTCACCGCGCTTGGCCATCACGGCAAAGCTCCGGAGCCACTTGTGCTGCTGAAAGCCTTATCTGAGCGGGTCTTCCTCTGGCTTGGCCGCTGGAACGACGGAGCGGGCTTTGCGGCGATCCGCGAGGCTTGGCTTGAGCGCGCCGGAGCAATCGGCGAGCCGATTGTGATCAACACTGCTGCCGGCGCCGTATCGGCGACATACCGGGGCCTGTCTGATACCGGCGCGCTGCGCGCGGACGTTGGCGGCGCTGTCCGAGAGTTTAGCTACGGCGATGTCTCGCTCGTTGGCGAGATTGCGCGCGATGGAACTCCATGAGCGAACGCGTAACGTCCCCTCAACGAGCTGGAAAATTCAATTCCGACGAACTCGTGTTCATGGCGCTCGGCGGTCTCGGCGAGATCGGCATGAACGTCTATCTCTACGGCTTCGGTCCGCCGAAAGCCCGCTCGTGGTTGATGGTCGATCTCGGCGTGACCTTCCCTCACGAAAGTGAGCCGGGTGCCGACGTCGTGCTGCCGGATCTCCGCTTCATTGTTGCGGAGAGGAAAAACCTCGTCGGTTTGGTGTTGACCCATGCGCACGAAGATCACGTCGGCGCCGTGATTGATCTGTGGCCGTCGCTCGAATGCCCGATCTTCGCGACGCCCTTCACGGCTGGAATGCTGAAGACGAAGCTCGGCGAGTTTGGCGGCAACCTTGCGCTGCCGATCAAGGAAATTCCGCTGAGCGGACGATTTAAGGCGGGGCCATTCGATATCGAATTCGTGAGCCTCACGCATTCAATACCGGAGCCGAACGGACTCGCGATCCGGACGCCCGCCGGTCTCGTCTTTCATACCGGTGATTGGAAGCTCGACCCGACCCCCGTTGTCGGCCGCCCCCACGATACCGAGAAACTCAAGTCGCTCGGCGAAGAAGGCGTGCTTGCTCTCGTCGGTGACTCGACGAACGCCATGCGAGAAGGCCGCTCGGCTTCGGAGGCCGATGTCGCCAAGACACTGCAGAAGATCATTGCCGATGCGCCGCGTTGCGTCGCAGTTACTCTCTTTGCCTCTAACGTCGCGCGTGTTGCTTCCATCGCGGCTGCGACGCGTGCCGCCGGTCGCTCGCTCGTCGTTGCGGGGAGGGCGCTCCATCGCATCATCGAAGTGGCGATTGAGACGGGCTACCTTCCGAAAGGGTTCACGTACCTCGATCAGCAGCGCTTTTCCGAGCTTTCTCGAGACAAGATTGTCGTCCTGTGTACCGGCAGCCAGGGTGAGACGCGCGCCGCCATCGCGCGCATTGCAGAAGATGAGCATCCTGATATCTCGCTCGATAACGGCGATCTCGTCATCTTTTCCTCGCGCACGATTCCAGGAAACGAAAAGGCCGTATCGCGGATACAGAACGCGTTATCCCGGCTCGGCACCGACATCATCACCGATGCGGATGCTCTCGTGCATGTCACCGGCCATCCGCGCCGCGACGAGCTCAGGGACATGTACGCGTGGCTCCGCCCGAAGATCGCCATTCCCATGCATGGCGAAGCGCGTCACCTGAAGGAGCACGCGAAACTCGCGCGCGCGTGCGGCGCAAGCGAAACGTTTACGATCGTCGACGGGGAGATGTTGAAGCTCTGGCCGGAGCCGGCGTCGGTCATTGACGAGGCCCCAGTCGGTCGTCTTTACCGCGATGGAAATCTGATCGTCCCGGATGCCGAAGGGCCGGTCAAGGCCCGGCGTAAGCTCTCATTCGTCGGAATAGCAGTGGTCGCGTTGGCGCTCACGCGGCGAGGCGAGATCGTGGGAGAACCTGGCGTCGTCCTCGAAGGCATTCCGCTGGCTGACCGCGATGGCGATTCGATGCGGGAGATCGTGCTCGACGCCATCGACGGAACGCTGCGCTCCATTCCGCCGAAGCGGCGCGGTGACCACGTCATGGTGCAGGATGCCGTCCAACGCGCCGTCCGTTCGGCCATTAACGAGGCCTGGGGCAAGAAGCCGGTTGTCAAAGTACTGCTGTCCGTGGTGGATGGCAGGAACTAAATGCGCAGCAATTCGTGAGCCCTTTGCCGTGCCGGAGAACGGAGCATGATCGGACGCCTGAACCACGTCGCCATTGCGGTCAAAGATCTCGCAAAGGCCTCGACGGTTTATAAGAACGCCCTCGGAGCCAAGGTCGGCGCCCCCTTTGCCCAGCCGGAACACGGCGTCACCGTCGTTTTTATCGAGCTTCCGAACACCAAGATCGAGCTGTTGGAACCGCTCGGCGAGGGCTCGCCGATCGCGAAATTTCTCGAGAAATCTCCCGATGGCGGCATCCATCATGTATGCTACGAAGTCGACGACATCATCGCATCGCGCGACCAATTGAAGGCCCAAGGGGCGCGCGTGCTCGGCGACGGCAATCCGAAGATCGGCGCGCACGGCAAGCCCGTGCTGTTCCTGCATCCCAAGGATTTCTGCGGTACCCTCGTCGAGCTTGAGCAAGTCTGAATCAAGCGCTGGCCAATCAAGCTTTGGTCCGGCTCATAACGTAAGGGCAACGTGATGCGTACATCCGTGGCAATCGCTACATTCTTTTGCATGTGGTTCATCACGCTCTTCGCGGTGCTTCCCTTCTTCGCCCATACTCAAGGCGAGGCTGGAGAAGTCATCCCCGGCACCCCCGAGAGCGCACCGCACAAGATCAACATCGCCAAAGTCTTCTGGGTCAATACCGTCGTCGCGGCGATCACGTTCGCCGGCGTCTATGCCGTCATCGCGAATATCTGAGAATTCGCCCCGCCGTCGCTCGCGGCGCGGAAAAGACAGCTTCGGTCAAAGCCTTCCTGCGACGCGGGGGATTGTCGCCGCCCACCATTGCCAGTCCCGCGGTTACCCGCTATTCGGCTTGGTCTCGATTCCGGGCGGCCGGGATGACCAGGCGCGGCTTGCCCGCGCGATTTCAACGAGCGAGCTCGCGATGCGTCTTTCCAACTTCTTCCTGTGCGCTCTGTCTGGAGCCGGCCGATGAGCAAGCGCGCTCTCTCCGTTACCCGCGAGCAGAACTTCCCCGAGTGGTACCAGGCTATCGTCCGCGACGGCGACATGGCCGAAACCAGCCCCGTCCGCGGCTGCATGATCATCAAGCCGTGGGGCTGGGGTGTGTGGGAGCGCATACAGGCGGAACTCGACGCCCGCATCAAGGATACGGGACACGACAACTGCTACTTCCCGCTTTTCATCCCCATGAGCTTCATCGCCAAGGAGGCTGAGCACGTCGAGGGCTTCGCCAAGGAGATGGCGGTCGTCACCCACCACCGCCTCAAGAACGAGGGCGGCAAGCTGGTGGTCGATCCAGACGCCAAGCTCGAAGAGCCGCTGATCGTTCGTCCGACTTCGGAGACGATCATTGGCGACGCGTTTCAACGCTGGATCAAGAGTTATCGCGATCTGCCGCTGCTGATCAACCAGTGGGCGAACGTCGTGCGCTGGGAGATGCGCACGCGCCTGTTCCTGCGCACCGCCGAGTTCCTTTGGCAGGAAGGCCATACGGCGCACGCGGACCGCGACGATGCTGTTGCGGAGACGCTGAAGATGCTCGAGGTCTATCGCACGTTCGCGGAAGACGTGCTTGCCATGCCGGTTATTGCCGGTGAGAAACCGGCCAACGAACGCTTCCCCGGAGCCGACAATACCTATTCGATCGAAGCTATGATGCAGGACGGCAAGGCACTCCAGGCCGGAACGTCGCATTATCTCGGTACGCACTTCGCGGAAGCGCAGAACATTCAATTCCAGAACGCGCAAGGCGAGCTTACCTATTGCCATACGACGAGCTGGGGAGTCTCGACGCGGCTCATCGGCGGTGTGATCATGACGCACGGCGACGACGACGGTCTGCGCCTTCCGCCCATGATCGCGCCGCGCCAGATCGTCATTGTGCCGATGCTGCGCGAGAAGCCGGAGGATGCCGCGCTCATCGATTATTGCGCGTCGCTCGAGAAGGAGCTGAAGGCCGCCGGCATCCGCGCGCTCGTCGATTTGAAACCAACAAAATCCGCGGAGAAGCGCTGGAACTGGGTGCGCCGCGGCGCGCCGGTCATTGTCGAGATCGGCGGTCGCGATGCGAGCGGCGGCAATGTCACGTTCATGCGCCGTGACCGCTTGCGCGACGGAGACAAGGTTATCTCGCATACGCTGCCGCGCGCGGCCTTCGTCACCGAGGCACCCGCGCTCCTGAAGGAAATTCAGGCGACGCTCTACAGCGAGGCCAAGGCGCGGTTTGATGAAAACATCATCTCGAACCTCAAGTCGTTCGAGGAACTCGCCGATTATTTCGGACCCGCCGGAGCCGACGACGACGAAGGCGGCGCTTTCAAAGGTTGGGTGCGTGCGCCCTGGTCGCGGCCGGAGGGCGCGGCTCTTGAAGCCATCGTGGATCGACTGAAGGCTCTGAAGCTCACGATCCGCAACGCACCGCTCGCCCAGGACGGGGCCGCGGGCAAGTGTCTCTTCACCGGAGAAACGGCTAGGGAGTACGTGCTGATAGCGCGTGCATACTAGAACGGCTGGAATACGGTGGAAACGGCCTTAACTGCGACACAGGGAGCTGCGATGTGGCGCGCGATTGGGGTAACGTTGGCGGCCCAAGATGACTGTTTCGGGCCACATTGGGGCACCTGTTGGAATGTCTGCAGATCTCACTGGTTCAGGCGGAACAGCGCCCTTCTCACCATTCGAGTGGATGATCGCGGGCCGATATCTGCGCGCCCGCCGCAAGGAAGGCTTCATCTCGGTCATTGCCGGGTTTTCGTTTCTCGGCATCATGCTCGGCGTCGCGACGCTGATCATCGTCATGGCGGTGATGAACGGCTTCCGCCACGATCTCTTCGCAAAGATCATGGGCCTCAATGGCCACGTCATCGTCCAGAAGATCGGCGATCCGTTCACCGACTATACCGACATTGCCAGTAAGATTTCGCAGGTGCCGGGCGTCGTGACGGCAATGCCGGTGATCGAAGGTCAGGTGATGGTCTCGTCGAGCACGCAGGCGTTGGGCGGCCTCGTTCGCGGCGTGCGCGAGGACGATCTGAAATCGCTGAAACTGGTTGCGGGCAACATGCGGGCGGGCACGCTTGAGGGCTTCGACAAGCAGACCGGCATTGCGATGGGCGTCCGCCTCGCCAACCAATTGCGCGTCGGCCTCGGCGACACGGTGACGCTCGTGTCGCCACGCGGCGCGGCGACACCTTTCGGAACGGCCCCGAGATCGAAAGCCTATCAGATCACCTCGATCTTCGAGCTGGGCATGTCCGAGTACGACCGCATGATGATCTTCATGCCGCTCGCCGAAGCGCAGAAGTATTTCTCCAAGAACGGCGAGGTTGACGTCGTCGAGGTGGTTGTCGACCGTCCCGAAGACGTCGACCATTACGATAACCTGATCAAGGATGCAGGCGGTCCGACGATTGCCGTCAACGATTGGCGTCAGCGCAACGAGACGTTCTTCAACGTGCTCTCGGTCGAGCGAAACGTCATGTTCATCATCCTGTCGCTGATTGTCCTCGTTGCCGCGCTCAACATCATTTCGGGCCTGATGATGCTCGTGAAAGACAAAGGCCGCGATATTGCGATTCTAAGAACGATGGGCGCGACGAAGGGTGCCGTGATGCGCATCTTCCTGATCACCGGAGCCTCGATCGGCATCGTCGGCACGCTCGCGGGCCTCGTTCTCGGCGTCGTGTTCTGCTGGAACATCGAGAACATCAAGAACTTCGTTTCGTGGGTCTCCGGCACGACCGTATTCGATCCGAGCGTCTACTACCTGACCAGATTGCCGGCCGAGATCGATGTCCACGAGACGGGCGGCATCGTCGTGATGGCGCTGTTACTGTCGGTCATCGCGACCATCTATCCATCGTGGAAAGCGTCGAAGCTCGATCCGGTCGAAGCGCTGCGGTACGAGTGAGGCTCATGGACACCACACCCATTGCTCCGATTTTGCAGTTAGAGCGCGTCACGCGATCCTTCCGCCAGGGCGAAAAGGAAATTGTGGTTCTGACCGGCGTCGACGCCGTTCTCTGGCCTGGTCAGGCGGTGGCGCTCGTCGGCCCCTCCGGTGCCGGCAAGTCGACGCTGTTGCACATCACAGGCCTACTCGAATCTCCGACCAGCGGCCGCGTCATCATCAACGGCCGCGACTGCGCGACGCTTTCCGAAGCAGATCGCACGCGGCTCCGGCGCAAAGAGATCGGCTTCGTCTATCAGTTTCATCAGCTGCTGCCCGAGTTCAGCGCGCTCGAGAACGTCGTTATTCCCCAGTTGATCATGGGCAAGAGTCGCAAGGCCGCCGACGCACACGCGCGCTCGCTTCTGGCCGGCGTCGGTCTTGCCGAGCGTGCCGAGCATCGTCCTGCGGAGTTATCGGGCGGCGAGCAGCAGCGCACCGCCATCTGCCGGGGCCTCGCCAACAGTCCGAGGCTCCTGCTTGCCGACGAGCCGACAGGAAACCTCGATCCGCATACCTCCGAGCACGTTTTCCGTCAGCTGGTGGACGTCATCCGCAACCAGGGGGTCGCGGCGCTGATCGCGACTCACAATCTTGAGCTTGCCAGCCGGATGGACCGCGTCCTGCAGGTTCAGGAAGGCCAGCTCGTCGAAATTTCGCTGGCACGGGCGCGCTGACCCGGAAATTTCGGTGTTTTCTTGCTGAAGGAGCCTGTTCACGGCGCTTTTAAACGCCGAGACAGGCGCGCGCAAAATTCGCACAATGAACCCATGAACGCTCCGATTCGCATGCCCTCTCCCCGCTTTATTCACCTCAAGGTGCATTCGGCCTATTCGCTGCTTGAAGGCGCCCTTCCGATAACGAAGCTCGCCAAGCTTGCAACCGCGATGAATCTCCCGGCGCTGGGGCTGACCGACACCAACAATCTCTTCGGCGCGCTCGAATTTTCCGAGAAGCTCTGGGGAGCCGGCGTGCAGCCGATCGCTGGCACGACGCTCGATATCGATTTCGGCGACAACCGCGACAGCGGTGCCAGTGTACTCAGGACGATGAGCAACGAGCCTCGCGTCAAGCCAGTCGGCAAGCTCGCGCTTTTTGCGATGAACGCCGACGGCTTCGCCAATCTGATGCGGCTTTCAAAGGTTCTCAATTTTGAGCCGTCGCCCGATGAGCCCGCCCACGTCAAGATCGCTAGGCTCGAAGAAATGTCCGCGGGGCTGATTGCGCTTACCGGCGGCCCGCAAGGTCCGATCGATGCGGCCCTTCGCGATGGCCAGCGCGACCACGCAGTAGAGCGGCTCAAGACTCTAGAGAAGATTTTCGGCGATCGGCTCTACGTTGAGCTTCAAAGGCACGGTCTTCCTGAAGAAGCCGATGTCGAGCCGCAGCTCCTCGAACTCGCCTATGCGCGGCGTCTGCCGATTGTCGCGACGAACGAATGCTATTTCGCTGCGCGCGCCGATTACGAGGCGCACGACGCGCTCCTCTGCATCGCCGACGGCCGTTACGTCGTTGAGGATGATCGCCGCCGCGCTAGCCCCGAGCATTATCTCAAAAGCGAAGAGGAGATGTCTTCGCTGTTCGCCGATCTTCCCGAAGCTTTGGCGAACACGGTCGAGATTGCAATCCGCTGTGCCTTTCGGCCCGAGGGCAAGAAGCCCATCCTGCCGCGCTTCGTTGCCGGCGACGACAGTCTGAGCGAGATCGAGAACTTCCGCCTCGAAGCCGCCGAGCTGAAGAACCAAGCCATTGAGGGTCTCAAGCGCCGTCTCGACGCGCACGGTCCGGCACAGAGCTTCACGGTCGAGGATTATGAGAAGCGCCTCGCCTACGAGATCGACGTCATCACGCAGATGAAGTTTCCGGGCTACTTCCTGATCGTGGCGGACTTCATCAAATGGTCGAAGGCGAACGGCGTGCCCGTCGGGCCGGGCCGAGGCTCGGGCGCCGGCTCGCTCGTCGCCTACGCTCTTACGATCACCGATCTCGATCCGCTTCGCTTCGGCCTGCTCTTCGAGCGCTTCCTCAATCCTGAGCGTATTTCGATGCCGGACTTCGACATCGATTTCTGCCAGGAAAAGCGCGACCGCGTCATCGACTACGTGCAGAAGAAGTATGGCGACGATCGCGTCGCTCAGATCATCACGCACGGAAAGCTGCAGGCGCGCGCCGTGCTGCGCGACGTCGGTCGCGTGCTGCAGATGCCTTACGGCCAGGTCGACCGCCTCTGCAAACTCGTTCCGAACAATCCGGCTAACCCTGTCACGCTGCGCGAGGCAATCGACGGCGAGCCCAAGCTGCAGGAGGAACGCGACCGCGAGCCTATCGTCGCGCGACTTCTGGAAATCGCCGAGAAGCTCGAAGGCCTCTATCGTCACGCCTCGACCCACGCCGCCGGCATGGTGATCGGCGACAGGCCGCTCGAAGAGCTGGTGCCGCTTTACCGCGATCCGAAGTCGAATTTTCCAATTACCCAATACAACTGGAAAATGGTCGAGGCTGCTGGCCTTGTGAAGTTCGACTTCCTCGGCCTCAAGACGCTAACCGTGCTTGAAAAGGCGCTCGATCTTATCAAGCGCGGACGCGGCATCAATATCGATCTCGCGAGCCTGCCGCTCGACGACAAGCGGACATACGAGATGCTCGCGAAGGCCGATACGGCCGGCGTGTTCCAGCTCGAAAGTACGGGCATGCGCGAGAGCTTGAAGCGGCTGAAGCCCGACCGCTTCGAGGATATCATCGCCATGGTGGCGCTCTATCGCCCCGGTCCGATGGACAACATCCCGACCTACATCAACCGCAAACACGGCGAAGAGCCGGTCGACTGCCTGCATCCGATGCTGGAAGGAATTCTCAAAGAGACCTACGGCGTCATCATCTATCAGGAGCAGGTCATTCAGATCGCCCAGGTGATGGGCGGCTACACGCTTGGCCAGGCCGATTTGCTGCGCCGTGCGATGGGCAAGAAAGACAAGGCGGAAATGGCGAAGCAGCAGGCGCGCTTTGTCGAAGGCGCGCTCGCCAAGGGCGTCAAGAAAGACGACGCGATCTATATCTTCGAATTGGTCGATAAGTTCGCGGGCTACGGTTTCAACAAATCGCACGCCGCAGCTTACGCGCTCGTCAGCTATCACACCGCCTATTTGAAAGCGAACTTCCGCGAGGAATTCTTCGCGGCATCCATGACGCTCGATATGGGCAATACCGATAAGCTTGCGATGTTTGCTTCCGAAGCGCGGAAGTCCGGCATTCGGATGCTTCCGCCGTGCGTCAATCAATCGGGTGTCGATTTCGGCGTCGAGCCGCCGGCGGATGATGCGAAATTGGGCGCTATCCGATATTCGCTTGCCGCCCTGAAAAACATCGGCGCCAGCGCCGTCGAGACGATCGTCAGTGAAAGAAATTCGGGTGGCCTCTACCTCTCCCTTGGTGATTTCGCGAGCCGCGTCGACGCCAAGGCGCTGAACAAGCGCGCTATCGAAACGCTCGCAAAGGGCGGAGCATTCGATGCGCTGAATTCCAATCGCGCTCTTGTTGCCGCCAACTCCGACACGATCCTGGCTTCAGCCCAGCGGCGGACGGCCGACGAGGCGCAAGGCACGACGGATCTGTTCGGCTCGGCCGGTAAGCCGGCCGATCTCGTTTTGCGTGCCACCGCAGCCTGGACTCCGATGGAAAAGCTCTCGGAGGAATTCGAGGCGATCGGCTTTTATCTTTCCGGCCACCCACTCGACCAATACGAGCGTGTATTGGCAAAGCTTGGCGTCAAACGGCTGAGCGAATTTGAAGCTCTTGTGCAGCGTGGTGCGACCGCCGGACGTCTCGCCGGAATCGTCATCGCGGCGCGCGAACGACGCTCTCAAAAGGGCAACAAGTTTGCATTCGCGATGTTCTCGGACGCGACGGGGCAATTCGAGGCGGTGATCTTTTCCGACACGCTCGCCGCAAGTCGCGAACTTCTGGAGCCGGGAACGCCGGTGATCGTCTCCGTCGAAGCCGAGCGCGACGGCGAGACGATGAAAATGCGCGTGCAATCGCTTGAAGCGCTTGATAAGGCCGCGGCCAGCGTGCCGCGCAATCTGAAGCTCGTCCTCGATCGAAAATCGATCGTCGCAAATACTATTCCTGTTTCCGAAGTTGGCAGATATCTGAGGCCTGCCGTTCGCGGCGGCGAAATACGACTCATCTTGCCGCTGGAAGATCGCAATCGCGAAATGGAACTTATTCTTCCCGGCCGATATGAAGTTTCTCCGCAAGAGGCCGGGCGTCTCGCTGCACTGCCGATTGTGGCCGAAATCATCGAAATCTGAAACCGCCGGTTGCGGGCGGGAATGCTACACTCCGCTCGACGAATATTTGTCGTCATCAACGACGGCTTTTCATTCATATAAAGCGTTAGGGGTTCAGACGTGAGAGACGCGTCGTAGTTGAAGATAGGAGCCCCTAATGAGAAAGAGCTTGATTGCAGCAGCTACACTCGCTGCCATCACCCTTGGCGCTGCCGGCGCTGCGAATGCCGGTGTCGCTGGTGTCGGCCTCAATGGCATCAGCGCGCACGCTGACAAGAACGTTGCCGAACATGTTTATTACAAAAAGCGGTATTATAAGCGGCACTGGTGGCACAAGAAGAAGTGGGTCTGCAGCTATCGTCATGGCCATCGCCACTGCTTCTGGCGCTAAGCAACGCCAAACATTAGGTGAAGGTAGCGCCTAGGCGCTGCCTTCTTCTGACCCAGTTTGAGGCCATAGCTCCGCTCCCCTGAGCTAGCCAAATAAGAGGCACAACATGTCGAAATTCCACGCTGCTTTGGTCACCGCTTTGCTGTTTGCTCCCGCCGTCCACGCTGCCGATCAGCCCACCAAAATGAGCGCAGCCGATATCAAGAAAAATCTGACGGCCGCCGTCTCCGACCCCGCGAAAGTCACTGCATATTGCGCGATGTCGAAGAAAATGGATGAGGTCGGCGACGACGAGAAGAAGGCTCAAGCCGCGGGTGACGAGATCGACGGCTACTTCAAGACGCTCGGCGACGATTTCGAGAACGCTTGGGACGCAGGTCAGGACGCCGCCGATGGCTCTCCTGAAGCAACCGCGATGGATGAAGCCGTTTCGACACTCGACGGGAAGTGCAAGTAATCAACGTCGATACGCGGCACCCTCTCCCGCGCTCGCGGGGCTGAGCTAAGCCGCGAACCCCAATAAAAAATCCGGGAAAGCAATCAAACGCACCGCGCCCCGCTCCTTCATCGGTCGGCCGCGGTGCGTTTATGTAATGGTTTGGACTAGAGCGATCCGCCTAGTCTGGCCTGCCAATACAAGGCGTTGCAAGTCGCCCCCGGAACCGCCCCTGGCTTGCATATTGAGCCGATCACCCGTATATAGCCGCCATCTCACACGCGAGACACTCGCGCCATGCGGATGAAAAGCCCCGCATCGTGCTCCGGTGGAGAAGCGCTAAGCTCTTAAAAAAGCTGGCAAATCTCTTCTTAGGTCTCGCGGAGGTCTAACCGGAAAAGGATACGTTTCGATGGCACTTCCTGCCTTCAACATGCGTCAGCTATTGGAAGCTGGCGTTCACTTCGGTCACCAATCCCACCGCTGGAACCCCAAGATGGCACCGTTCATCTATGGGTCGCGGAACAAGATCCACATCCTCGATCTGACGCAGACGGTGCCATTGCTGCACCAGGCCCTGCTCAAGGTCTCCGACACTGTTGCAGGCGGCGGCCGCGTGCTCTTCGTCGCGACCAAGCGTCAGGCCTCCGACGGCATTGCCGACGCCGCGAAGCGCAGCGCGCAGTATTTCATCAATCACCGCTGGCTCGGCGGTACCCTGACCAACTGGAAGACCGTTTCCCAGTCGATCCGCCGTCTCCGGCAACTCGACGAGATCCTGGCCGACCCGCAGGGCCGCACGAAGAAAGAGATCCTGAATCTCACGCGCGAGCGCGAAAAGCTCAATCAGTCGCTCGGCGGCATCAAGGATATGGGCGGCACGCCCGACCTTCTCGTCGTCATCGATACGAATAAAGAGGCGATTGCGATCCAGGAGGCGCGCAAGCTCGGCATTCCGATCGTCGCGATCGTCGATACGAACTGCGATCCAGACGGTGTCGATTACCCGGTTCCGGGCAACGACGATGCTGGCCGCGCTATCACGCTCTATTGCGATCTGATGGCACGCGCCGCTCTTGATGGCCTCGAACGCTCGCAGGGTACGGCCGGCGTCGACGTCGGTGCCTCCGAGACCCCGCCGGCAGAAGATCTGCCGAAGGTGACGTTCAAGGGCATCGAAGCACCGCGCGGTGAAGCTGACGACCTGAAGCGCATCACAGGCATTGCGCCGAAGATCGAGCAGCGCCTCAATGACGCTGGCGTCTATCACTTCTGGCAGATTGCGGACCTCACTCCTGACTACGTTGAAGCGCTCGACCGTCAGCTTAAGCTCAGAGGTCAGATCGCCAAGGAAGATTGGGTCGCTCAGGCCAAGAAACTCGTCGAAGCAGCCGCCGTTTAATACGAGCGTTGGCTTTTCGACACAGAACTGACGTGCTTTTGAAGCGCGAACGTGAATGAACTTCCATGAGGCGCCCACCGGGGCGCCTCGAACCTGATGGGTGACAGAATGACGACGATCACCGCCGCTGATGTGAAAAAGCTGCGCGATATGACCGGCGCCGGCATGATGGACTGCAAGACGGCCCTCACCGAAACGAACGGCGACATCGAGGCAGCTGTCGATTGGCTGCGCAAAAAGGGTCTTTCGAAGGCCGCAAAGAAGTCGGGCCGTATCGCTGCCGATGGCCTCATCGGCATCGTTGCGCGGGGACGCGTAGGCGCCGTCGTCGAGGTGAACTCGGAGACCGACTTTGTTGCCCGCAACGAGCAGTTCCAGACGCTCGTGCGCGACATCGCTGGCCTTGCGCCTGCCGCGAAGGGCGACCTCAATGCGCTCCTCGCTGCAACATATCCCGGCAGCAAGAACAGCGTTGAAGTCCAACTTCAGGAAGCTGTCGCAACGATCGGCGAGAACATGACCCTTCGCCGGACGTCGGCACTTGCCGTGAAGGAAGGCGTTGTTGCGGATTACGTCCACAACCGCGTTGCCGATGGCCTCGGCAAGATCGGCGTGCTCGTCGCGCTCGAAAGCGCGGGCGATGAGCCGACGCTGTTCGAGATCGCCCGCATGATCGCAATGCACGTCGCGGCCGCGAGCCCGCTTGCCCTCGACATCTCGGCTGTTCCGGCAGAGGTTATCGAGCGCGAGAAGGCGATCCTCGCCGAAAAGAACCAGGGCAAGAAGCCGGACGTTCTCGAGAAGATCATCACGGGCGGCATCAAGGCGTTCGCGAAGGAGAACTGCCTGCTTGAGCAGCAGTACATCCACGACACCACCAAGACGGTGGCGCAAGCCGTCAAGGAATTGGAGAGCCGGGCCGGCGCGCCTATCAAGGTCACAGGCTTCATCCGCTATGCCCTCGGCGAAGGCATCGACAAAAAGGAAGAGGACTTCGGCGAGGAAGTCCGCAAGCTCGCAAGCGGCGGCGCCCGCTAGAAGCTTTCGCAAGGGCGTTACCGGCCGGGTATGCGCTGGCCGGAATCGCTTGAGCGGGTTAGGTATCAGCCGGCGGGTCACGTGTGACCGGCCGGTTTTTCATATCTTTTCAGATTGTCGTGCCGACTGGGAGTGGAGGAGATGGCTGGAGCGCAGGGTCTCAAATACAAGCGTCTGCTGCTGAAGCTCTCCGGCGAAGCCCTGATGGGCAAGCAGGCCTATGGCATCGACATGGCCGTTGCTGATCGCTTGTCGAACGACATCGCCGCTGTGGTCGCAGAGGGCGCCGAGATCGCGATTGTCGTCGGCGGCGGTAACATTTTCCGCGGTCTATCGGGCGCGGCGAAGGGAATGGATCGCGCCACGGCCGATTACATGGGAATGTTGGCGACGGTTATGAACGCTCTGGCGTTCCAGAATTCTCTCGATCATCGCGGCGTCCCGGCGCGCGTGCTGTCCGCCATTCCCATGCAGACGATTTGCGAAAGCTATGTCCGACCCAAAGCGCTGGCGTATCTCGCCAGGGGTAACGTCGTGATATTCGCGGCCGGCACCGGAAATCCGTTTTTCACGACGGACACGGCGGCCGTTCTGCGCGGCATCGAGATGAATTGCGATGCCGTTCTGAAGG
The DNA here is from genome assembly GCA_963710005.1 of uncultured Alphaproteobacteria bacterium. Lineage (GTDB taxonomy): Bacteria > Pseudomonadota > Alphaproteobacteria > Rhizobiales > Hyphomicrobiaceae > Hyphomicrobium_B. Next base: position 217,886 of record CAVPYR010000012.1, on the reverse strand, counting down.
CGACCCAGGTCGACGGCGTCTATTCTGCGGACCCCAAGAAGCACAAGGACGCAGTCCGTTACGACCGGCTGAGCTATTCGGAAGTTTTAGCCAATGATCTCAAAGTGATGGATGGCGCGGCCATTGCACTTGCCCGGGATAACGGACTTCCGCTAATTGTGCTTTCGATTGAGGAACCAGGAAATCTCTTGAAAGCGCTGCGCGGAGAAGCTCGCCAGACCCTTATCGAGGGAGCCGGTTGAAAGCCGCTGAAGAATCCTTATCGCCCGCAGCGCTTTGCCTGGGGCGGTGGTTTGGGTTCCGCGCGCTGGGAGGAATAGGAAAATGTCATTGGCAGGTCACGATATCAAAGAAATCGAGAAGCGCATGCGCGCCTCGATCGACGCCCTCAAGCGGGAGTTGTCCGGTCTCCGCACCGGTCGCGCCAGCGCCAACCTGCTCGACCCTGTGCAGGTGATGGTCTACGGCTCGCGAATGCCGCTCAATCAAGTCGCGACGGTTTCCGTGCCTGAGCCGCGGATGATTACCGTGCAAGTCTGGGATCGTAGCAACGTCATCGCCGTCGATAAGGCGATACGGGAAGCCAACCTCGGCCTCAATCCCATTACGGACGGCCAAATTCTGCGCCTGCCGATCCCGTCACTGACGGCGGATCGCCGGCAGGAGCTCGTCAAGCTCGCTCATAAATATGCGGAACAGGCGAAGGTTTCGATCCGCAACGTCCGTCGCGAGGCGATGGACGCTCTGAAGAAGCTTGAGAAGGATGGCAAAATGAGCCAGGACGACCACCGGGGCCATTCCGATAAGGTGCAGGAGCTAACCGACCGCCTGATCAAGGAGATTGACGCAACTCTCGTCACAAAAGAGGCTGAAATCCAGAAAGTTTGATATTTACGGCCGTTTTGCCGGCTTGAAGTTGTGTAACCGTTTTTAGATCTTATCCCAGAGGCCATTCGACAGTGGCGGCAGCAGCGAAGCCTACCGATGATGGGTCCAGCCCTCTGGTACCGCCGCGCCACGTCGCCATTATAATGGACGGTAACGGGCGTTGGGCGCGAGAGCGTGGATTGCCGAGGACCTTGGGCCATCGCCAGGGCGTCGAAGCGGTCCGCCGCGCGGTGCGCGCCGCAATCGAACTCAAAATCACGTATCTGACGATTTTCAGTTTTTCGTCCGAGAATTGGAAGCGCCCAATCGAAGAGATCGACGATCTCATGGGCCTCATGAAGCGCTTTATCCGCCGCGACCTTGCCGAGTTGCACGAGGCAGGTGTCTGCATCAGGGTCATAGGTCAGCGTCAGCACGTCGACAATGAGCTGACGACGCTCATCGATGAGGCCGTCGAGCTGACGCGCGGAAACGATAAGCTGACGCTTGTCATCGCCTTCAACTACGGCTCCCGTAGTGAGATCGCGGGTGCGGCACGCAAGCTTGCCGAGCAGGTTGCTGCCGGCAAACTCGATCCGTCCCAAATTACGGTCGAGAGCATAGCGAATGCTCTCGATACGTCCGGCATCCCCGATCCGGATCTGTTGATCCGGACCTCAGGCGAGATGCGACTTTCGAATTTCCTGCTTTGGCAGACGGCATATTCCGAATTCGTGTTCTTGGATTGCTACTGGCCGGACTTCGACAAGGCCGCATTCGAGGGCGCGATCAAAGAATTTCGCTCACGTGAACGCCGCTTCGGCGGATTGACCAAACGTTCGACCGCGTAAGGATTTGGAGATGCCGGCCGACAGTCCTGATGATCAGCGGCGGTTTCTCTGGGGCGTGCTCGATTTTCTTCCTGCCGAACTGAGGCTGCGCGTTGCTTCCGGCACGGCCATTGGCATCGTCGCCTTCATCATGCTTTACTGGAGCCCGGCAGCCTTTGCGGTGCTGACGTTTCTCATTGCTGCTGCGATGAGTTGGGAGTGGGGCCGGATTGTCAGGGGTGCAATGCCGGACAGCGGGCTTATCGTCCACATAGTCTCGGTTTTCGCGGCCGCCATCCTTGCGGCGAGGGATATGGCAGGATTGGGCATTCTAGCTGCAGTTGTCGGTGCCGTCGCGGTCGCAGCCTTGGCACTTGGATCCGGTCGCGCGCGACTGTCGGGAGCAGGCGTGCTCTATACGGCACTGCCGGTCGTTGCGCTCGGATGGCTCCGGAGCGATGAACCGCTGGGATTTCTTGCAACGCTTTTCGTATTGATCGCCGTCGCGGTGACGGATGTCGCGGCGTTCGTAGCCGGACGGACCATTGGAGGGCCGAAGCTCTGGCCGGAAGTTTCTCCGAATAAGACCTGGGCAGGACTGCTTGGCGGCATCGCCGCAGCTGCCGTCGCCGGCTTTCTGTTTCCTTTCCTCACAGGCACCGGAGCGGCGTTTTGGCTAGCGAGCCTCGGCCTTGCGATAGGATTGATGGCGCAATGGGGAGACTTGGCGGAATTGGCATTGAAGCGGCATTTCGGCTTGAAGGACTTAGGCGATTTGATCCCCGGCCACGGCGGTTTCATGGATCGCATGGACGGCATCGTGACTGCGAGCATAGCCGCGGCCTTGATCGGCTTCTCGATCGACGCCTTTGCGCCAGCGCGCGCTCTTCTCTACGGGTCATAATGAAATGACAGCGACAGCAGGCGTCCCGTACCGATTGCCCGAGCGTGCAACTGCTGCACGCACCGGCCCGACAGAAGCCTCCCGGCCGATGCGCCTCACCATACTGGGCGCGACAGGATCGATCGGTAAGAGCACGCTCGACCTCGTGTCGCGCACGCCCGACCGCTTCGAGATCGTCGCTCTCACGGCGCAATCGAACGCACAGGAGCTTGCGGCTCTCGCCCGTCAGCACAAAGCCAAGCTTGCAGTCATCGGCGAAGAAAGCCGCCTGAGCGAGCTTCGTGAAGCGTTGGCCGGAACCGGTATAAGAACTGCCGCAGGCACTTCGGCGCTCGTCGAAGCGGCCCTCGAACCGGCCGATTGCATCATGGCGGCGATCGTCGGCGCTGCCGGGCTACGGCCCACCTTTGCTGCCGCGTCCCAGGGCGCGCGAGTCGCGCTCGCGAACAAGGAATGTCTTGTTTCGGCCGGGCACGTGTTCATGGCCGCGATCGCCCGCTCCGGCGCCGAGCTTCTGCCGGTCGACAGCGAGCATTCCGCCGCTTTTCAGGTTTTGGCCGGTGCCGACCCGGCGTCGATCGATAAGATCGTTCTGACCGCGTCCGGCGGACCGTTCCGCTCCTGGACCCACGAAGCCATTGCCGCGGCGACGCCGGAGCAGGCTTTGAAGCACCCGAACTGGTCGATGGGGGCGAAGATCACCATCGATAGCGCCACCCTGATGAACAAAGGGCTGGAGCTGATCGAGGCATTTCACCTCTTCCCCGTGTCGGTAGACGCTCTCGATTGCATCGTGCATCCCCAGTCGATCGTCCACTGCCTGGTCAGCTACGTCGATGGCTCGGTTCTGGCACAAATGGCTTCGCCCGACATGCGCACGCCGATCGCGGTCGCCTTGGCCTGGCCCGACCGTATGAACGCACCAACGGAAAAGCTCGATCTCGCCCGTCTCGCGACCCTCACTTTCGAAGCCCCGGACGAAACCCGGTTTCCGGCCTTGCGCGTCGCCCGCGCCGCCATGCGCCGGGGCGACACCGGGCCGGCGGTCCTCAATGCCGCCAACGAGATCGCCGTTAAGGCATTCCTCGACCGCCGGATTAAGTTTCTCGACATCGCGGCCCTGGTCGAGGAAACGCTTGAAGCGGCCGAGCAACAAGGGGCCATTTGCCCTGCCGAAAGCCTGGACGACATACTGGCGGTAGACAAGTTCGCTCGCTATTTGTCGGAAGACAAACTCAGTGGCTATTGAGGCGGCTCCCGCCTAAGCTTTGCTGCCGAATGCCTCCGAATCAGCACCTAAGGATCACGCACCGATGGACTTTTTGGCGTCGCTCGCAGGATGGATCTGGCAATACGGGATCATGTTCCTGCTCGTTCTGACGCTCGTTGTTTTCGTTCACGAGCTCGGACATTTCCTCGTGGCGCGCTGGTGTGGCGTGACCGTCAAGGCCTTTTCGATCGGCTTCGGCCCTGAAATATATGGGTTTTACGATAAGCACGGAACGCGCTGGCGTTTCGCCTGGATACCGCTTGGCGGCTACGTCAAGTTCATCGACGATGAAAACCCGTCGTCGTTCGGTGGCGAGAAGCAGCTCGCGCCTTCGGAGCGCGCGGGGGCTTTTCATTCGAAATCCGTTGGCGCCCGTGCTGCCGTTGTAGCGGCCGGCCCCATCGCCAATTTCATTCTCGCGATTGTGCTCTATTCCGGTCTCAACGCCACGTTCGGCCTACACATCCTGCCGCCACTGGTTGACGCGGTCGTTCCCAATTCACCGGCCGAGCGGGCTGGTTTCAAGTCGGGCGACACGATCATCGCTATCGATGGAACCAAGATCGATAGATTTGACGATCTGCAGCGCATTGTCGGTTCTGCCGCGGGCGAGGAACTCACGTTCACGGTCGAACGCGGTGGCGAAAATCTTATACTCAAGGCGACGCCAAGCATTGACGAGCAAAAAGACGCCATGGGCCGAACCTTTCGGCGCGGCTTGATCGGGATTCAGCGGGCGATCTCCCCGGAAAAGGTTCGGAGTGTCAGCGTAAGCCTCCCGGAGGCCATTATGCTCGGTGTCGGGGAAACCTACGGCAATATTACGCAGACGCTCGCCGGCATTCGGGACATCATCACCCGGCGGCAATCTGCGGAGCAAATGGGCGGTCCGATCATGATGGCCGAGGTCACCGCGAAGGTCGCGGAGCTTGGGCTTGAGCCGATGTTGCGATGGATCGCTTTTATCTCGGCAAACATTGGCTTTCTGAACTTGCTGCCGATCCCCGTTCTCGACGGCGGCCACCTTATGTTCTACGCGTTCGAGGCCATACGCCGTAAGCCGGCGAGCGAACGTCTTCAGCAGATGGGCTTTCAGGTCGGCTTGGCGCTGCTGATGATGTTGATGGTTTTCGTGAATTTCAACGACATTATGAACGTTTGGCGGCGTTTGACCGGGGCTGGCTGAGAACATGCAGAATCATGGTGTAGTGGCGTAAACTTACCACTTTGCGGGGGCTTTCTGAATCGTTAAAAGCGGTATGGTGCGCAGCAGGTTAAGACTTCGAATCGGGGGGCCGAGAGAAGTCCGAGTGTCGGCTGCCGTGTGCCAGGGACGTCAAGACCAATAAGAAACGAGCAGACAAGAACGACAAAAAGACGACGAAAAAACAAGACGCATGAGTGTGTCGCTGCCGCCGACAGCGCGCATGTGAAATTGGGGGTCGGCGGCACACGGGGGCAATTCCGCGTATGCAGAAATTCAAGATCATCCTGGCGGGGCTGCGCCTTCTTTTGGCGCTATTAGTCCTCTCGCCGATGGTCGCGATGGGGGATGCAACCTGGACGTCGGGTTCTGCGTTCGCTCAAAGCGTGATCAAGGGCATTGAAGTCGCCGGGAATCGGCGCGTCGAGCCGGAGACGGTGCGCTCGTACCTGCAGTTTGGCGCGGGCGATCCGTATAACGCGTCCAAGGTCGATGCGTCGATCAAGGCGCTGTTTGCCACCGGGCTGTTTGCCGACGTCTCGATCGATTACAAGGGCGCGACCGTTATCGTAACGGTCAAAGAAAATCCCGTCATCAATCAGGTTGCCTTTGAGGGCAACAGCGAGGTCGATACCGCGACCTTGACCGGGGAAGTCCAGCTCAAACCCCGTTCCGTTTTTACGCGCGCAAAAGCGCAGTCCGACGTTCAGCGCATCCTTGACGTCTATCGCCGGCAGGGCCTCTTCGCCGCGAGCGTCGAGCCAAAAATCATCCAGCTCGAGCAGGATCGCGTCAACCTCGTTTTCGAGATCAACGAAGGCGTCGCGACGAAGGTCAAGGGCATCAACTTCGTCGGCAACCACGCCTTCACCGACAGCCAATTGCGCGACGTCATATCGACGACGCAGGTGGGCTGGTTTGACTTTCTCAAGGGTACGTCGATCTACGATCCAGACCGAATGAATCTCGATCGCGAACTCGTTCGGCAGTTTTATCTCAAGAACGGCTATCCCGATGCTTCCGTCACGGCGGCCAATGCCGAGATTGACCCCGATGGATCGGGCTTCCTCATCACGTTCGCGATCGATGAGGGCCAGCTCTACACGTTCGGCGGCATCAATATCGAAAGCTCTCTGCCCGGCGTCGACCCGGGAATGCTTCAGTCTGACCTGCTGACCCACGCGGGCGAGGTCTACGACGCGTCTGAGATCGACAAGACCTCTGAACAGCTGACGCTGGACATCGCCGACCAGGGCTACGCATTTGCGCGCGTTCGGCCTCGTCCGATCCCCGACGCCGCGAACCGCACGATCGCTATCACCTACGTCGTGGATGAAGGCCCGAGAATTTATATCGAACGCATCAACGTCATCGGCAACGAGCGAACCAAAGACTTCGTCATCCGCCGCGAGTTCCGCTTGGCGGAAGGCGATGCATTCAATTCACTTATGGTCGATCGCGCGAAAAAGCGGCTGCAAGCGCTCGGCCTCTTCAAGAGTGTCGACATCAAGCGGCACCCCGGATCGGCTCCTGATCGCGTCATCCTCGACGTCGTCGTTGAAGAGCAGTCGACAGGTGAGCTGTCGTTTGGTGCCGGCTATTCGACAAGTGAAGGCGTGATCGGCGACGTGTCGATCACTGAGCGCAACCTGTTCGGAAACGGCCAGTTCCTACGCCTGAAACTCGCGGGTTCCTTCCAGCGGTTGCAGGCCGATTTGGCGTTCACGGAACCGCGCTTCCTTGACTACAACCTGTCGGCGGGCTTCGATCTCTTCTTCAAACAGCTCGACTATACGCAGCAGTCCGGGTTCCAGCAGCGGAAGGCCGGTGGGGATGTCCGCCTGGGCTTCCCGATCGCCGAGAACCTTTGGATGCAGACGTCGTACTCCATATCGCAAGACCAGATCTTCGACGTTCAGAACAATGCTTCACTGGCTATCAAAGAAGCCTGCGGCGACCCAAATCCCCAGCCGTTGACGGTGAATTGCACCAACTCGAGCTACTGGACGTCAATGGTCGGTACCGTCATCAGCTACGATAAGCGCAACAACGCCAAGAACCCCAACCGAGGCTATTATATCGAGGTTGCCGATGACTTTGCCGGCCTTGGTGGCGATGCCCAATACTGGCGCGTCAATGCCGAGGGTCGTTTCTATTATCCGATCACGGATAAGATCACCTTCGTCGGTCGCGCCGTCGGCGGCGTGATCCAGGGTTGGGGCGGTCAGGACGTCCGCCTGCTCGACGCATTCTTCAAGGGTGGCGAGACGGTCCGCGGCTTCGACATCTCTGGCTACGGTCCACGCGACTTGAGTTCCTCAAACCAAGATGCGCTGGGCGGCCAGAAGTACTGGGCGGCGACCGCCGAAGTTCGTTTCCCACTTCCGTACGTTCCGGACGACATCGGTCTGAGCGGCGCGGTCTTTGCGGATGCTGGTTCGTTGTGGGATGCGACCGGCGGTGCGAAGTCGGCGCTGTCCGGCTGCACATTGGCGTCAGGTCAAGCTTGCCTCGCCGACGACAACGCAATCCGATCTTCGGTCGGCGGCAGCTTGATATGGAACTCGCCGGTCGGTCCGCTCCGTATGGACTTCGCCAAGGTCCTGACGAAGGAGAGCTTCGACCAGACGCAGTTCTTCCGCTTCGGCGCCTCGTCGAGGTTCTAGCAGTCGACTGAGGCTCGTTTAGCTCGTTTATTTGAATTCTTGAAGGAGCGGCGACCGCAAGGCGCCGCTTCTTTCATGGGCGGTTACCCCCCGTTGAAATGCCGCAATCCCGCCGGGGACTTGCCAATGGCCCTCGGGTCGTTCATTCAACATTTCCAACACCCGATTGATCTGAAGCAACGACGTGCCGGAGGCGACGTCATGGAGCACCCCGGATTCTTTGAGCGCGCCGGGCCATATCCGCTATCCCAAGTTGCGGCGGCGGTAGCAGCAGCACTTCCTACAAGCGCAGACCCCAACTCTGTGATTGTTGACGTGCGGCCGCTCGCCGATGCTGGCCCGACCAGCATTTCGTTCATCGACAACAAGAAATATCTGTCGCAGTTGGATACGACGAAGGCTGGCGCCTGTCTGGTTGTTCCAGCCGTCGCAGACCGCGTTCCGGCCGGAACCGTGCCGCTTATCACCAACCAGCCGTATCACGGCTTCGCCCGCGCACTGACGCTGTTCTACCCGTCCTCGTTGCATCCGATGGTTGCTACGGCTGGCGCAGCGCCGATCGATCCCACCGCACATCTCGAGCAGGGCGTCTTGATTGAGCCCGGCGCCGTCATCGGCCGCGAGGCTCAAATCGGGAGCGGCACCCGCATCGCAGCTGGGGCCGTCATTGGGACGCGGGTGACGATCGGACGAAATTGCTTCATCGGACCTCTCGCAACCGTCACTCACGCACTCATCGGGGATCGGGTCACGATCCATTCTGGCGTCAGGATTGGTCAGGACGGCTTCGGTTTCGCGATGGGCCGCTCCGGTCACCTTAAAGTGCCGCAAATCGGCCGGGTGATCATCCAGGATGATGTGGAAATAGGGGCCAATACAACCATAGACCGAGGCGCTCTTAAGGATACGATCATCGGTGAAGGCACGAAAATTGATAATCTCGTCCAGATAGCGCACAACGTCATCGTCGGTCGGCATTGCGTGATCGTCGCAATGTGCGGCATCTCGGGTTCGACCGAGCTTGGCGATTTCGTCGTCATGGGCGGCCAATCCGGAACTGTCGGGCACATCAAAATCGGCAGCGGCGCCCAAGTCGGCGGGGCTTCCCATGCGACGCACGACGTACCGCCGGGCGCCCGATATTTCGGTACCCCGGCGAAGCCGCTGCGCGAATCGGCGCGTGAACAAGCCATGATCAAGCGGCTCGTCGCACGCGACAAAGGCAGCTATGACGACGTGCCGCCGGAGCCGGACGAAAGCTGACAGGCATTACTCGGTGAGCGTGATCGGTCGAGCGTAATTTTTTGGAGCACACGGCTATGGAAGGCAAGGCAACGGCGGGCAAAGATCTTGGCACCGCGGACATCAACCGCGTGATGCAGCTCCTGCCGCACCGCTACCCGTTTCTGCTCGTCGATCGCATGTACGATATGGACGCCGACGAGAGCTGCGTCGGCGTGAAAAACGTCACGATCAACGAGCCGTTCTTCCAAGGGCATTTTCCCCAGTTCCCGGTGATGCCGGGCGTGCTTATCATCGAGGGATTGGCACAAACGGCAGGGGCGCTTTGCGTCTCGAACGTTGGTCAGGACTACAGAGCCGAGCTCGTCTATTTCATGGGCATCGACAACGCCAAGTTCCGCAAGCCCGTTCTGCCCGGCGATCAGATCCACTACCACGTGCGCAAGATCCGCAACCGTGGGCGCGTCTGGCGGTTCAAGGGCGAAGCCAAGGTCAACGGCAAGGTCGTAGCCGAGGCGGAAATCAGCGCCATGCTCGCCGACTCCGCTGATGCGCGCGCGTTTGCGAGCCAAAATGGCTGACGTCGAAGTCCATCCGACGGCAGTCGTCGAGGACGGCGCTGAGCTTGCTCCGGGGGTGAAAGTCGGGCCCTTCTGCGTCGTCGGGCGCGAGGCAAAGCTTGGCGAGCGCGTCGAGCTCATAAGTCATGTCGCGGTCGCCGGGACCACCGACATCGGCGCCGGCACGCGCATTTTTCCGTTCGCATCGATCGGCCATCAGCCGCAGGATCTGAAATACAAGGGCGAGCCCTGCTCGCTCTCGGTCGGCTCGGATTGCATCATTCGCGAAGGCGTAACGATGAATCCCGGCACCGCCGGCGGCGGTTCCGTTACGACGGTCGGAGACGGCTGCGCTTTCCTCGCAAACAGCCATGTCGGCCACGATTGCCGCGTCGGCAATGGCGTTATCTTCTCGAACAACGTCATGCTGGCGGGGCATTGCGCGGTCGGCGATTTCGCGATCATCGGCGGCGGGGCGGCAATTATTCAGTACGCGCGCGTCGGACATCACGCTTTCGTTGGCGGCATGTCGGGGCTCGAGAACGATCTCATCCCATACGGCATGGCGCTCGGCAATCGCGCCTACCTTTCCGGCCTCAACATCGTCGGCCTGCAGCGCCGCGGGTTTTCACGCAGCGACATTCACGATCTCCGCCGCGCCTACCGGCTTCTCTTTGCCGCCGAAGGCACGCTCGTCGAGCGGATGGAGGACGTTGCCGATGAGTTCGCCGGCCACGCGTCGGTGCAGGAAATTCTCGCGTTCATCCGCGAAGGCGGTAAACGTTCGCTGTGCACGCCGAAAAACGGCGAAGAAACCTGAATCCGGCCATGGACGGTCCGATGAAGCGCATCGGTATCATCGCTGGCGCCGGCTCGCTTCCTGTCGAGGTCGCTCAAAGCGTCGTTGATCATGGCGGCGCCGTCCACATCATCATGGTCCAAGGGGCGGATGCTGCGCTGGAAGCGTTCCCGCATACGGCAGTGAACTGGGCGCAGCTCGGCCGCGCGACAGCCGCGCTTAAGCGTGGCGGAATTCGCGATATCCTTTTTCTCGGTGGCGGCCACCGGCCGAGCTTTCGCAACGCGCGGCCCGATTTTGCATTTTTTCGCGAGCTGCCCCACGTATTGCGCCTCTTGAAGGCAGGAGGCGACGACGCGGTTCTACGCGGATTGTTGGGCGTATTCGAAAGGCAAGGCTTCACCGTCGTCGGCGTCGGCGACGTTGCGCATGAATTGCTTGTGCCGGAAGGCGGCCTGACGAGGGCGTCGCCGTCACCTGAGGATGCCGCCGACATCGCACGCGGCTTCGATCTCGTCGCAGCGCTCGGCCGTTATGATATCGGTCAGGCGGTCGTTGTGAGCCGCGGCCGGATCGAGGCCATCGAAGGTGCGGAAGGCACCGACCGGATGCTGAAGCGGCTAGCCGAGGCTCGGCAAGCGAGAGGCGAGCGCGAACGCCATGGCGTTCTCGTCAAGCGACCGAAGCCGGGCCAGGATCTGCGTGTCGACCTGCCGGCGATCGGCCCGAATACCATCGCGAACGCAGACGCTGCGGGGCTTTCCGGTATCGCCGTGATGGCCGGTCACGTGCTCGCCGCAGAGCGGATCGAGATGGTGAAGCTGGCAGACGACCGCGGGGTCTTCATCGTCGGAGTTCGCAAGGAGGCGGAAGGCGCCGAGCCACAGGTGGCGGCGAGGACAAGGAATGAATTCGTCAGTCTCGGCTCGGTGCCCGCTGCGACCGGTGCATCGGGCGATATGGCGCGCGCTGTCGGTATCCTGTCCGCCCTGTCCGAATTCGGCACCGGTTCCACGGCGGTGATCGACGGCGGACGCGTGATCGCCGTGGGAGCCGGAGAACCCGCGGTTGACGTCATCGGCCGCGTCGCGAGCCTCCGCGGAAGCAACCGCCTGCGGAAGGGCATTGCCGCGATCGGAAGGGATCAACGTTGGGGCGAGGCCTTGGTTCGCGCCGCGAACGACGTGAATCTGATCGGCATCGTCATCGCCAATGACAGTTTCGCGGATAAAGAGAGCGTCGTGCAATTGGCGGACGAGCTGAATGTCTTCGTCGCCCAGGACAAGGCTCGGACGATGGCTCCAGAAACCGGATCGAGACCGTTGAAAATCTTCCTCGTGGCTGGAGAGCATTCGGGCGACGCCCTCGGTGCCAAGCTGATCAACGCGCTCAAGAAGCGACGCGCGGACTCGATCTCGTTCGCGGGCGTCGGCGGCGAGGAAATGGTGCACGAGGGCTTTCGCTCGCTCTTCCCGATCGAGGACGTGGCCGTCATGGGCCCGATGTCGATCCTGCCGCGGCTTCCGCGCATCATGCGCCGCGTCTATCAGACCGTCGATGCGGCGATCGCTTTTGCGCCGGACGTGGTCGTCATCATCGATAGCCCTGAATTTACGCATCCGATCGCGAAGCGCATCCGAAAGCGCGCGCCTGAGATTCCGATCGTCGATTATGTGAGCCCGAGCGTCTGGGCTTGGCGGCCGGGACGCGCCAAGAAAATGCGCCCCTATGTCGATCACATCCTGGCACTTCTGCCGTTCGAGCCGGAAGCCCACGCGCGTCTCGGCGGGCCGCCGTGCAGGTATGTCGGACATCCCCTGATCGAGAAGCTCGGCGAAATAGAGAATGCCGACGGCGCCGGCCTCGCGTCGCGCCTCGGTCTCGCGCCTGACAGGCCCGTGCTTCTCGTGCTGCCCGGCAGCCGAACCTCGGAGGTCGATCGGCTGATCGACGTGTTCGGTGAAGCCGTCGCTCAGGTTTCATCCGCGATAGGCCCGATCGAGGTCATCATCCCGGCGGTCAAGCACGTGCGCGACCGCATCGTTGCAAAAACGGCCGCGTGGACGCCGAGGCCTCACATCGTCGATGCCTCGACGAACGACAAATACGCCGCGATGCGCCTCGCCCGCGCCGCGCTGGCCGCATCCGGCACCGTTACGCTCGAGCTGGCGCTTGCGCAGACACCGTCAGTCATCGCTTACAAGGTCGATATGGTGATGGCGAACCTGCGCTTCCTGCTTAAGGTGCCTAGCATCGTCCTGGCAAACCTCGTCATCGGCAGGAACGTCTATCCCGAATACCTGCAGGAAGCCTGCAACGCTGAAAATCTCGCCGCTGCTCTCGAGCAGCTTTTCAGTGATACCGACGCTCGAAAGGCGCAGCTCGAAGGGCTAGCCTTAGCCCCGCAAAAACTCCGCCTCGCCGCCTCGAGCCCAAGCGAGGCGGCGGCCGACGTCGTTCTTTCGGTTGTCGCGAAAGATCAGGCGGCCGGGAAATCGCGCCGCGGCTGACCGATATAGAGCTGCCGCGGGCGGCCGATGCGCTGCTCCGGATCCTCGATCATTTCCTTCCACTGCGCGATCCAGCCGACGGTGCGCGCCACCGCGAAGAGCACGGTGAACATGTCGACCGGGAAGCCCATCGCGCGAAGCGTGATGCCCGAATAGAAGTCGATGTTCGGATAGAGCTTCTTTTCGATGAAGTACTCGTCCTGCAGAGCGATCCGCTCAAGTTCAATCGCGACCTTGAGCAGAGGATCGTCCTTGTGGCCGAGCGCGTCGAGCACCTCGTGACAGGTCTTCTGCATCACCTTCGCGCGCGGATCGTAGTTCTTGTAGACGCGGTGGCCGAAGCCCATTAGCCGGAAGCTGGATGTCTTGTCCTTGGCCTTCTTCACGTATTCAGGAACGCGGTCGACCGTACCGATCTCCTTCAGCATGTTGAGCGCCGCTTCGTTGGCGCCGCCGTGCGCGGGCCCCCAGAGGCAGGCGATACCGGCCGAGATGCATGCGAAAGGATTGGCGCCGGACGATCCCGCAAGGCGCACCGTCGACGTCGAGGCATTCTGCTCGTGGTCGGCGTGCAGGATGAAGATGCGGTCGAGCGCGCGCGAGATGATCGGGTTGACGATGTAGGGCTCGCACGGAACCGCGAAGCACATCTGCAGGAAGTTCGACGTGTAATCGAGATCGTTGCGTGGATAGATGAAAGGCTGCCCGATCGAATATTTGTAGGCCATTGCCGCGATCGTCGGCATCTTGGCGATCATGCGCTGGCTTGCGACCTCGCGCTGCGTCGGATCGTTGATGTCGGTGGAGTCATGGTAAAACGACGACAGCGCGCCGACTGTGCCGACCATTATGGCCATCGGGTGCGCGTCACGCCGGTAGCCGGTGAAGAACCGCGTCATCTGCTCATGAACCATCGTGTGGTTCGTGATCGTCTTCCGGAAATTGATGAATTCAGCGTTCGTCGGCAGCTCGCCATAAAGGAGCAGGTAGCAGACGGCGAGGAAATTGGTGTTCTCGGCAAGCTGATCGATCGGGTAGCCGCGATAAAGCAATTCGCCTTTATCGCCGTCGATATAGGTGATCGAGCTTTTGCAGTTCGCCGTCGATGTGAAACCGGGATCGTAGGTGAAGCAGCCCGTCTCTTTGTAGAGATTGCCGACGTCGATAACGTCAGGCCCGATGACGCCGGAGCGAACCGAAAGCTCAACCTGCTTATTGTCTACCGTCAATGTTGCGCTGGGCTTCGCAGTGCCCTTGGCCGCTTTGTCGTGGATGTTCATGATTGCCACCTCGCCCCGGAAGACATCACCGACGCCTGAAGTAACTATCGCATTCCCCGTGTGGCGGCCCAGCAATGCCTAAGGACCTGGAGAACGTTCGGCGGCCTTCAACAAAAGCAATCGGCTATTGAGGGATTTAGCGGATTTTTTGCGGTGCGGCAAGAGATCGTTAAGCGGGCAACATGACCGGTTAAGTGGCTGCGTCGGCAATCCGCCCGAGGCTTTCGCCGCGCCCAAGTACCTCAAGCACGTCGAACACCGGCGGAGAAACCGCACGCCCCGTGAGCGCCGCGCGAAGCGGTTGCGCGACGTTGCCGAGCTTCAAACCTTTTTCCTCGACGTAAGACTTTACCTTGGCCTCCAGAAGCGCCGAAGACCAATCCTGATCGGAAACCGACGAAAGCAGCTTGAGCACATCGGCGTTGGACGTCCGGCCTTCCGGACCCAGGATCTTCGCGGCTTTGTCCTCCAATTTCAGCGGCCGTTCGGCGACGATGAAGAGCGCGCCGCCAACGAGTTCCGCGAGCGTCTTCGAGCGCTCTTTGAGCGACGGAATGGCCCGCGTAAACTTCTCCCAGCCTTTGGCAGCGAAGAGATCGGCGAGTTCCTTGCCAGTCGAGACGGCGGGAAGCTGCCGCTGAACTTCGCGTGCCAGGGCCACATCCGGCCGAAGCGGAGCTTTGGGATCGGAAACTATTTCTGCCAGAGCCTGGAAATTGAGATGCGGAAGCATTCCGCGCACGTGCGCCTGAAGCTCGTCGTCCGCCGCGGCGCGGATGTAATGCCCATTGAGATCATCGAGCTTCTTGAAATCGAGCCGCGCCGCGCTCTTGTTGATGTCGTCGATGTCGAACCAGCGGATAAGGTCTTCCGTCGAAATGATCTCGTCGTCGCCATGGCTCCAGCCGAGGCGGACGAGATAATTGCGCAAAGCGACCGGCAGATAGCCCATGTCGCGATATTCTTCGACGCCCTGCGCGCCGTGACGTTTCGATAGCTTGGCACCATCTGCGCCGTGGATCAGCGGCACGTGCGCGAACTCCGGCACCTTCCAATCCATGCCCTGGTAGATCTGCGTCTGGCGCGCGGCGTTGGTCAGGTGATCGGCGCCGCGGATGACGTGCGTGATCTCCATGTCGTGATCGTCGACGACCACAGCGAGATTGTACGTCGGATTGCCGTCGGACCGGAGGATGATCAGGTCGTCGAGATCCTTGTTCGGAAACGCGACGTGCCCTTGCACGTGATCGTTTACGATCGTCTCGCCTTCGCGCGGCGCCTTGAGACGGACCGCCGGCTTCACGTCTTTCGGCGCATCCTTCGGATCGCGATCGCGCCACGGCGACAGGAAGATCTGCGGCCGGCCCTCGGCCTTGGCCTTTTCGCGTGCGGCTTCGATCTCGGCGGGCGAAGAATAGCAGTAGTAGGCGGCCCCGCGGCTCAGAAGCTCGCTCGCAACCTCGCGATGTCGGTCGGCGCGCGAGAATTGCGAGATGACGTTGCCGTCCCAATCGAGCCCGAGCCAGTTCACGCCGTCGAGGATCGCCGCGACGGCCGCCTCGTTGTTGCGTTCGCGATCGGTATCCTCAATGCGCAAAAGGAATTTTCCGCCGTGGCCGCGGGCGTACAGCCAATTGAAAAGCGCGGTGCGCGCCCCCCCGATATGCAGATATCCTGTAGGGGAGGGGGCAAAGCGTACGATAGGCGCGCTGGATGTGGTCTCGGCCATTGGACCTTATGCTCGACTGCCATTGAGGGAATGCGGCTCGCCTCGTAGCATGTGGGGTGGGACAAGTTAAGAGGGCGGAAATTCCGGGTCTCCGCGCGTAATGGGGCAAGGGCATGTCGGTCGAAGCGAGGGGGGCCGACGTCATATTTCCGGCATTGCCGGAGCGTGGCTATAGCCGCGCCGCCCTTTTGTTTGAAGCCGAACGAGCGAGCTTCTTCCTCTGGTCGCCGGTCTGTCTCGGTGGCGGCATTGCTGCGTATTTCGCCTTGCCCGTCGAGCCGGCCATGATCGTGGCATTCGCGCCGCTCGCCTTGGCGCTCATTTTGCGATCGACCGTTCGCTCGGGCACGCTGGCGGCAACCCTCATGACCGCGCTCATCTTGTTTGGTGCCGGATTTGCGATCGCGAAGCTGCGCGTCGAAGCCGTGCGCGCGCCAGTCCTCACCAAAGCGCTTCACAGCGTCGAGATCACCGGCACGGTGACGATGGTCGAAGCTAAGATCCCGCGCGGCCAGCGGCTCACGATCTCGGCGCCGACCATCGCCGGCTTAGCGCCCGACCAGACGCCGGCCGTCGTTCGCGTCCGCACCATGTCGTCGCGTTCGCTTGCCGCGCCGGGCGACCGCATCCGTCTGAAGGCAAACCTTTCGCCGCCCGCAAAGCCGGCGCTTCCCGGCGGCTTCGACTACGCGCGAACGGCGTGGTTCGATTCTGTCGGCGGCGTCGGCTACGCTTTCGCCGCGCCGACCATCGAGGGGCACGCTGATGCCGGCACGCTCTCGCAGTGATATCACCGCACGATCGAGGACATCCGTCAGGCGATCGCCGTTCGCATTCGCCAGGTGCTGCCGGGAGAGACGGGCGAGATCGCGCTGGCACTGATCACGGGCGAGCGCGGCGGCATCACGGTCGAGACGAACAACGCGTTCAAGAATTCTGGCCTCTTTCACATCCTGTCGATCTCGGGCCTGCATATGGTCATCGCTGCAGGCGCGGTGTTCTATTCGGTACGGCTGCTGCTCGCCGCCATTCCGCTGATCGCGCTGACGCTGCCGATCAAGAAGATCGCCGCAGCACTGGGTATATTGAGTGCCATCGCCTACCTCGCGATTTCGGGCGTCGCCTTCGCGACCGTCCGCTCGGCCCTGATGATCCTGATCATCTTCGGCGCCATCCTCCTCGACCGGCCGGCCTTAGCATTACGCAACGTCGCGCTCGCCGCGTTTCTGATTCTCGCGGTCTATCCCGAAAGCCTGCTCGACGCCGGCTTTCAGATGTCGTTTGCGGCAGTGACGGCGCTCATCGCCTCGCACGAAATCCTGAGCAGGATTGTAGGCCGCGATTCGAAGCCGCATCCGGTGATGCACGTCGTGAAGTTCTTCGGCGAGATCATCGCGTCGACACTCATCGCGAGCGCCGCCGTCGCGCCGTTCGCCGCCTACAATTTCCATCAGAGCCAGCAATACGCGGTGCTCGCAAACATGATCGCCATTCCGATCTGCAACATTGTCGTTATGCCGGCGGCGCTGCTCGCCATGGTCCTGATGCCGTTCGGCTTGGAATGGGTCGGCCTGAAGCCGATGGGCTGGGGCATCGAAGGCATGGCATGGTGCGCGAACAAAGTCGGCGCGCTGCCGGGCGCCGTGGGCCATATTCCGGAAATCCCCGCGCTCGCGTTCGTGCTGATGCTCGCGGGCGGGATCTGGCTTTCGCTTTGGCAGACGCGCATCCGGCTTCTCGGCGCCGCTCTCGTTGTTCTCGGGCTTCTCGTTGCGCCTTGGATGCCGCGGCCGGATATTCTCGTCGGCCAAAAGGGCTTGCTCGTCGCCGTGCGCGACACGTCCGGAAAACTCTTTGCCCTGCCGGTCAAGGGCCAGAAATACGACCTCGATCGCTGGCTCGAATACGACGGCGACGGCCGGACGGCGCGCGACGCTCAAGGTGGCGACGCCTTCACGTGCGATGCCGTCGGCTGCATCGCCCACGTCAAAGGCGCGACGGTGGCGGTCGCCGAGCATCCGGCGGCGGTCACCGACGATTGCCTCAATGCCGACGTCCTCGTTCTCGACCTGCCGAAGCCGGCCGACTGCGCCGTTCCGGGTACCGTCATCGATGTCTTCGACCGCTGGCGCAACGGAGCTCACGCGCTCTATGTGGACAGAAGCGACGATAGCCCACGTCCGCCTTGAAACGGTTGCCGCCCATCGCGGTGAGCGGCCGTGGAGCACGATGCCGGAGCGGAAGCAGCCCACGCTCCCGAAGCCGCGTATTCTGCGGACGCCCGGCACATCGCCGCCCGCTGCCGAGCCGTCGCGTTCAGCCGAACAGGCAGACGCCGAGCCAAGGACGTCCGCCGAAGATGACCCCGGCGAAGGCATTGAAACGTATGACGGAACGGAAGCCGATGACGCCCGGTAGGCGTGATCAGTAACGCCGCATCAGCCCGACGAGCCGGCCCTGAATATCGATCTGGTCGGGGCCGAAAATCCGCGTCTTGAACTCTGGGTTCGCCGCCTCGAGCGCGATCGTCGAGCCCTTCTTGCGAAGCCGCTTCAACGTTGCTTCCTCGCCCTCGACGAGCGCGACGATGATGTCGCCGTTCTCGGCGGTATTGCAGCGGCGGATGATGACGGTATCGCCGTCATGGATGCCCGCCTCGATCATCGAATCGCCTTTGACCTCAAGCGCAAAATGCTCGCCGTTGGTCAGGATATCGGGCGGCACGGCAATGTCGTGCGTGTGGTTCTGGATGGCGCTGATCGGCGTACCGGCAGCGATGCGGCCCATGACGGGGATCGAAACGGTTCGTGCATCGATCACGTGCGAAGGGGGCGGCGTGACATTCGTCTTCGGCGGACCCGAGCCTTCGATAACGCTCGGCTGGAAACCGCGCTGCGGCGTGATCGATGCGATCGCTGCGCCGCCGCTCTGGTTGTCCGGCAGCTTGATCACCTCGATGGCGCGTGCCCGGTGCGGCAGCCGGCGAATGAACCCGCGCTCGACCAGCGCCGTTATCAGTCGGTGAATGCCGGACTTCGATCGGAGGTCCAGTGCGTCCTTCATTTCGTCGAAGGATGGCGGTACGCCGCGTTCCTGCATACGTCCATGGATGAACAGCAGGAGGTCTTTCTGTTTTTCGGTGAGCATCGCGTTTCGTCTCAAGCCTTTCTTGGCTGCGCAAGCACGGCGGGCCGAAACGCTGACCACCGTTCGATCGCCCGCTTGGTGACGGTACAAATCATGTATGTACTCTACACGTTCTTGTCTCGTTCCGCAAGTGCGCCACTCACGAGCATTTGCGCTGTGCGGATGAAGTTTCCAGCGGGCGCGCGAGCATGGAACGGCCGCGCGAATCGAATAGTCGGCTGAGGGCAGCAACGGAGAATGCGCGATGCAGACGAGACGGATGGGGCTGATCCTGGCGGCTATCGCGGCACTCGCGTGCGGCGGGGAAGCGCGCGCCGACCAGGGCTGCGACGACATGAAGGCGCTGTGCAAGGAGGCGACCGCCAGGGCGCTTAAATGCACGAAGGAGCAGTCGAACGCCGCCGAATGCAAACCGCTGATCGACGTCCGCGACGCCACCTGCACGCACGCCGATATCGTCTGCAAGCCGGCGGTCGGCGAGCCGGGATAAGGGCGCGCGGGCGTCGTCGCTAATCGGTGCAGCAAAAAAGTGAACGACGTCGCCGACGGAAAGCGGCCGCATCGCGGTTCACGACGCGTCTTTCATCGCACGTCGAGCAGTCCATATTTCTGCCGTTGGAGTGGGGCATCGTTCTTTCATGCAGGGTTGGTTCTCACAGATCGTCATCGGCGTCATCGTCACCGTTCTTGGCACCGTCATAGCCAACGGGATCACGGGCGGACGCGTCGCCCATCATTTCGTCCCGGGCTTCTACTCCGGCTCCTCACGCCACTGAGTAAGCGCCGGCGGTCCACAAAATCCCTGCCGCTTCCGGCCGGCTCCGCATAGCGGCGTCGCCCGGCGCCATCAAAAAAGAAAAAGGCGACCGCTAAGCCGCCTTTCTCGTTCTCGTCTGGGAGGGATCGGAAAATGAACTTTCAGAAACTCATGATTCAAGCTGCCAGATGCCGGTCGGCAGACGGCAGGCAACGATCTCGGTGCGTTTGCTCATGTCGACGCCGCTCAACACGACGACGGCGTGGCGGCAGACGCTGCCATGCGTGTCCTTGAACGAGGAGAGCGGCGCCACGATGCCGGACAGCCGGCCGTGGTAGCGATGCCAGACATAGGTCGAGCCGTCCGCGACCTCGGTCAGCGCGTACTGCACGCTTTCGAGCGCCGCATATTCGTCATCGCGGTCGAGCGCGATTTTGACGTTGGTCAATTTCGTTGGGGCATCGAGAGCGCTGGGGTTCGGGTAGGCCATCGCGGCCCGGGCCTTATCTGCGGCCCAGGAATACTCGTAAGGTACGAAAATTGCCGCAACCAGCGCGAAAGCCGTTGCGCCGGCCGCGGCTAGGGGGAAAAGAGACGCATTGGTGGACATGACGCAACTTTCTAACGCGACAAGAACTCGACACCGCCCAACAAGGCGATGGGGACTAGTCTGCCGCGGTATGGTTAAAAGGTGCTGAAGACCAGCCTCCAATGTCCTTGGACGAAGCGAGGCCGGAAGTTAAAATCAAGCGTTGAGTACGCAACATGAGCGATCCTGAAATTGCCGCGACGTCGGGTCCGCCCCAGAAACGTCGCAGGAAATCGCCCCGGATTTCTCGACGGCGGACGATCCGTTCCTGCTGTTTGAATCCTGGATGAAGGAGGCCGAGCGGTCCGAGCCGAACGATCCGAACGCGATGGCGCTCGCGACCGTCGACGCTGGCGGCATGCCGAACGTCCGGACCGTTCTGCTGAAGGACGTCGATGCACCTCACATCACAGACCGCGGCTTCGTTTTCTACACGAACTTCGAGAGCGCGAAGGGACGCGAGCTGCTCGCGAGCCCGAAGGCCGCGCTGCTCTTCCATTGGAAGAGCCTCGAACGGCAGATACGCATTCGCGGCCCCGTCTCGCTCGTCACGCACGGCGAGGCGGATGCCTACTTCGCGTCGCGACCTCGGCTGAGCCGCATCGGCGCCTGGGCCTCGCACCAGTCGCGGCCGTTATCCTCGCGCGACGTGCTCGAAGCCAAGGTCCATCATTTCGAGGCGAAGTTTCCGGACGAGACGATCCCGCGACCCGCCTACTGGTCGGGGTTTCGCGTGCTTCCCGTCGAAATGGAATTCTGGATGAGCCGGCCGTACCGGCTTCACGATCGCATCGTCTTTCGCCGCGACGCGCAGCGCAACTCCTGGCAGAAAACGCGCCTCTATCCTTGAGGCGACCACAAAAAAGGCCGGACTTGCGGCCAGAGACTTGTGGCCAGAGACGTGTAGTGCACACAACTCGGGTGAGCAGGAGCAGCGCTTGAGGCTCGAATGGTAACGGATCGCATCGACGAACGCCGCCCGAAGAGGCGGATGCGCGATCGCTATCATTCGACGCGAATTTATTACGCCGCCGATCAGCCGCCGTCGTTTCTCGCGACATGGACGAGCCGCATTGCGGTCTTCGCGGCCGTTGCCGCGATCGTGACGGCAGGTCTCCATCGGCTTGCTCTGTTGCCGACGCCGGTTGCGATCACGATTGCCTATACTGTTATTGCGTGCGCAGCGCTGTCGCTGACCATGGCGTTCGTTGCCGGCCTCGATATCTGGGTGACGGGACGGCAAGGGGCGGCCCGCGTTTTCTTCGGTGCCATCGTGGCCCTCGGACTGCTCGCGATTCCTACTGGCGTTTGGGCCATGAGCTTCCGCTATCCGCAGCTCAACGACATTTCGACCGATCTCGACGAGCCGCCGGAATTCACCGAGGCGAAGGATGAGCGCACTCCCGACGCCAACCCGATCGATTATCCGGGAGACCAGTTCGCGACTTTGCAGCGCGACCATTATCCCGATTTGAAGAGCCTCGTTATTCCGCGCACGACGGAAGAAGCATACGAATTGGTGCTTCAGGCGATCGCCAAGCTCAAGTTGAAGACGACGCTCGAAGTCCCACCCGAGGATGTGGACGATGCGCCGGGCTTCATCGAGCTATCGGAGCACTCGCAAATTCTTGGCCTCGTCGACGACATCATCATCCGCGTGCTGGGCGAGGATAAGATGGCCCGCATCGACGTGCGATCAGCCTCGCGCTACGGGTCCAACGATTTCGGGCGCAACGCCGAGCACACGCGTACGATCCTCAAAGAGATTGCATCGCGCTTCGAGGCATCCGTTCCCGACCTCGACAAGGAAGCCATCGCGGCCCAAAAGAAGGCCAAGCTCAAAGGGGAGAAAGGGCGCGGTCCGGGGTCAAAGGCAGATCGGAAGCGACCAAACCTTTCTCGATCAGATATTCGACGTGGGCTTGAACGGAAAGGGTCGCCGCAGGGATCAGCTGGGGTGCAAGGCCGCGGTAAACCTCGGGGACAATTCGACGAATAGTCGTCGCGCCGCCGGCAAGCGCGTCGAGCACCGATTTTTCCCGCCAGTTTCGGTGTAGCAGGTAAGCTTTCACCGTGCGCTGGGGATCGTTGAGGCGATCGCCGTGCCCGGGCAGGAAGACGTCGTCGTTGCGATCCAGCAGAATTTCGAGCGACGCGACGTAGTCGGCCATGCGGCCCTCGGGCGGTGCTATGACTGTTGTGTTCCACGCCATCACGTGATCGCCGGAGAAAACGACCCGGCGGCCTTCGAGTGCGAAGCAGAGATGATCCGGCGCGTGTCCAGGCGTGTGGATCGCCGTCAGCGCCCAGTCGGCACCCTCGATCGTGTCACCGGCCTTGAGCGCAAGATCCGGTGCGAAGTCATAATCGACGAAATATTTGCCCGACGGGCTGTGCTCGAGCGCGATTTTTCCGGCCGCCGGATCGCGCGGGTAAGCGGCAATCACGGCGCCGGATTCGGCCTGGAGCTTGGCGACGCCGTCGACGTGGTCGCGATGCGCGTGCGTCGAAAGGATATGCGTGATCGGCCGAGCACCCGCAGCTTTGAGGATCGCCGCGCGATGCTCTTCGCTGTCCGGGCCGGCATCGATGACAGCGAGCGACGTCGAGCCGACGAGATAGGTGTTCGTGCCCTTGAACGTCAAAGGGCTGGGATTTGGCGCGACAAGGCGAACAATTCCCGGCCCCATCGGTGACGGCTCACCATAGGCGAACGCCATGTCGGTTTTGAATTTCAGAGGATCCAAGCCCCGTAAGCCCTCGTTGATACGTCGACCCGGTTATAGGAAACACGCGCAAAGTACGAATACCTGGAAATTCGACGCAGGTTAACGGGCGGCGCGCATCCGCACGTGCTCCGGCCGGAATCCGAGACCGATCAAGCGCCCCGCGAGATGCGCAAGGATTGGCCATCGCGCAATGCCGCGGACAAACCCCGGCGGCCCCGAGCGCGTCGCCGCGTCGGCTTCACGCTTACGGCGGTCGCTGCGCATCATCAGCTGAAGTTTCTGAGTGGCTCTCGTCGGAAAGCCGCGGCGTGCTTCGACAGCCACAAGGTGCTTATTGGAAAGACGATCCTCTCTTAGAGGCGATGTAAGAATATTCGCTGCCGCAACGGCGTCCTGGATCGCGAGGTTCACGCCGACGCCGCCAATCGGCGACATCGCATGCGCCGCATCGCCGATGCAGACAAGACCGGGCCGCCACCAGCGCTTCAGGCGATCGATCCTCACGCTCAAAAGATGCACATCGTCGAACGAGCGGATCTCCTGCAGGCGCTCGGGCGGCAACGGCGAAACCGCTGCGACGGTCGCGCGGAAAGCCTCGATCCCCGCAGCCTTGATGTCGGCATAGGTGCCTTTGCGAACGATATAGCCGCATTGCCAATAATCGCCGCGGTCGATCATCACGAAGCCCTGTCGTGGACCGGCGTGTCCCATCGCCTGTGCCGGATCGACGGATGAGTGCGAGAGCTTCATCCAAAGAACTTCGCTCGGATTGCCGAAGCTCTCGACCTCAAGCCCTGCGAGCTTCCGCGTGATCGAATTGCGGCCATCTGCACCGACGACGAGAGACGTGCGTACCGTCATCGGACCATCGGCGCTTGATGCGCGCAGACCCGTTACCCGATCCTCCCCGACGATCAGGTCGGTCACTTCAGTCCGCATCAGCAACCGAAAATTCGGATAACGTTTTGCTTCGCGTGCAAGAAAATCGAGGAAGTCCCACTGCGGCATGAAGGCGATGAAACGGTTCTTCGTCGGCAACCAAGAGAAATCCGCGATCGTAATGTTCTTTCCGCCGACTTCGGCGTGAAGTGTCCGAGCCTCGGTGTGCGGAAGTTTCAAGAGTTCATCAGCAAGGCCAAGCTCGTGCATCACCTGCAAGGTCGAGGGATGAATCGTGTCGCCGCGAAAATCGCGCAGGAAATCGCCATGCTTCTCGATGACGGTCACGTCGACGCCGCCGCGCGCCAGCATGAGGCCAAGCATCAATCCGGCAGGGCCTGCGCCGACGATGGCGCAGGACGTTTTGATCTCGGTCGCTGCATCGAGAGATGCGCTGCTCGCCACCACTTCTGAATTGGGGCCCGCATCATCATCGAGGGTCATAGCACCGGCTCCTGCGGCGCCAATTTCCATTCGATGACGTCGCGTTTCGGCGGCATCCCAAACATGCGCGCATATTCGCGACTGAATTGCGAGGCGCTTTCGTACCCGACTTGATACGCGGCACCTCGGCGATGCCGCGGGGCCCAAGCTCCTTCGCCATGTAGCGCGTCAGCACGTCGATGCCGCCCTTCAGCGCGCCGTATGCGGCATATCCCGGGAGCGCGAAGCGGGCGAGACCCGACGAAATGTTGACGATGCGGCCACCGTCGGCGATCAGCGGCGAGAGTTTCTGCGTCAGGAAGAACACGCCCTTGAAGTGAATGTTGTAGAGGCTGTCGAAGTCGGCCTCCTTCATCTCAGCAATAGAGCCGGGCGCCGATATACCGGCGTTGTTGACGAGATAGTCGAACGTCTCGCGGCCCCACGTGTCCTTCAGCGCCTTCTTCACCTCGGCGGCGAAGGCGCCGAACGACGCGCTGTTGCCGGCGTCGAGTTGCAGCGCCACGGCCTTCCGGCCGAGAGCCTGGATCTCTGCGACGGCGGAGTCCGCTTCTGCGCGATTTGAATGATAGGTAAGAATGATGTCGACGCCGCGCTTCGCGAAGCTCAGCGCCGTATTGCGGCCGAGTTCCGCGGCTGCCGCCAGTGATAATTGCGATCTTACTATTTGATTTTGCACTGCTTTCCTGTGCCATGGTGTTTCTCCTTGGATGAATTCCGATGGCCGTTATCTAGGCGCCGCTGGCTGCGACTTGAATGCCGGAACTCTCGAATTTCTTGCCTAATCCTCCAACATGGATTGGATGCAGGCCCAGCTCGGCCTATGATGAAGGCGTCGGTTTCATACAACCGGCGTGAATGCGGAGACCGGATATGCAAACAGCCTTGATAGACGCACTCAATTCCTACGCCGATGCGAGCGGCCTCGGGGAAGGCATTTTTCACACGCCCGTGCCTGCCTTCTCGTTCATGCGCACGAGCCGCAAAACGCTTCCGCATCACATGGTCTACAAGCCGTCTCTTTACATCGTCGCTCAGGGCGAGAAAGAGGTGCTGGTCGGGGATGCGGCACTCCGAGCTGAACAAGTTCGTCGCCTCGCAGACGGCGATGGGACGCGCTGGCGTTCCCGACGACATCGGTCCGATGATCGCGACGCTCCTTGCCGATGAGAACCGCTGGATGACCGCACAGCGCCTCGAAGTCTCCGGCGGCATGTTCCTCTAAATCCGAACGCCTGCAAAAATGGCATCCTCGGGCTTGTCCCTAGGATCCATTCATCAGTACGGGCCGCTGCACGATGGCCTCGGTAGGAAGCCAAGGATGACATCGAGCGTCATCACACCCCGTAATACGACCGGTACCACGCGACGAATTTCTCGATGCCTTCGGTAAGCGGCGTCGACGGTCTGAAGCCGACGTCGCGCACGAGATCGTCGATATCGGCGAACGTTTTCGCGACATCGCCGGGCTGCAGCGGCAGGAAGACTTTCTTCGCTTGCCGCCCTGTCGCGTTTTCTATCGTTGCAATGAAATCCATCAGGGTGACGGGATTGTTGTTGCCGACGTTGTAAAGCCGATAGGCCGCATTTGAGCGGCTGGGATCGGCCGTGTCGCTGTTCCAGTCGGGATCGGGTTCGGCGGTTCGGTCCGCCACGCGAACAACGCCTTCGACAACGTCGTCGATATAGGTGAAGTCGCGCGTATGGTCGCCACCGTTGAAGACTTCGATCGGCTCGCCGGTCAGAATTTTCCGCGTAAAGCTGAAGTATGCCATGTCCGGCCGGCCCCACGGGCCGTAGACCGTGAAGAAGCGAAGCGCGGTAACGGGAAGTCCGTAAAGATGCGCATACGCGTGGGCGGCAAGCTCGTTCGCCTTCTTCGTCGCTGCGTAAAGGCTAAGGGGATGATCGACGTTGTCGCGCACGCCGAACGGCATCTTGGTGTTGGCGCCGTAAACGGAACTCGATGACGCAAGGACGAGATGCTGCACATGCGTTTGGCGGCAGCCTTCGAGAATGTTCTGCGTGCCGATGATGTTGGAGTTGATATAGGCATTCGGATTGTTGATGCCGTAACGGACACCGGCCTGAGCGGCGAGGTGAATGACTTTGTCGAAGCGCTGGACTCGGAACAATTCCGTCATTGCGCCACGCTCGGCGATGTCGAGATGCAGAAACGAAAATCCTTTTCGCCCGCCTGCATTGGCAAGGCGCGCCCTTTTGAGCGAAGGGTCGTAATAACTGTTGACGTTATCGACGCCGATCACTTCGTCGCCGCGGTCGAGAAGGCGCATGGCCGTGTGATAGCCGATGAAACCGGCAACGCCCGTAACCAGAAATTTCATTCGACGGTCCTCGTTCGGATTTCTGGCCTGAGCAGCAACAACGGCCCGGTTTAGTTGGTCCGCGGACGGTGTCAATGAGACTAGGAAGTCGCGCCGGCGCGGGCTTCCCTCTGCACCGGCGGCCGGCTCCCCGGAGGGGAGTCGCCGGCGCATTCAAAAGAGCGTCGCCGGCGCCAACAAAAACTCAAAAAACTTATCCCCGCCCCTCCGAGCGCCGGTATCTTCATGCCCGGGAGCTTCGTTGCGGAAATTAGCGTGAACATGAACGATACGCCAAACCTCGCACTGCCTTACATTTTGGCTTCTCAGGCCCAGAAGCATGTCACGCACAACGAAGCGATCCGTACCTTGGATTGCCTCGTCCAGCTTGCGGTTGAAAGCCGCGGGTTGGCCGCGCCTCCACCGGCGCCAGGTCGATGGCACCCGTTTCGTGGTCGCCGCCTCTGCGACCGGAGACTGGGACGGCCAGAGCGGGAAGATCGCGGCGTTTCAGGATGGAGCCTGGGCTTTCTACGAGCCGAAAGAAGGCTGGACTGCCTGGGTCGCCGATGAGCACACGCTCGTCATCTATGCCGCGAGCACGTGGACTCGTCATGAATTTACTCGGCAAAATAACCAACACTAAACCATAACCAAGCCGTCATCGGCCTGGTGTTCTCTGAGCATTTCAGCGCCTCCCTCTCAAGCTCGCGCCAATGTAGAGAACGACCCCGACGGCGATCGCCAAGGCTGAAACTTGCGAAGAGGTTCTCCCCTGTTTACATCAGGCCTAGATGAAATTTGGACATGAGCACACGGATGTCGCTCTCAATTTTTGGTCGGATCTCTTAGCGCCGGTAGCCGTAAAAGCAATACCCGTGCTAGCCGCGCAATGTCAGACGTCAATGCCGTTTCATCGTCAGGCGTCTAGAGTTACCGACTCTGCGTCGCTCGTGGCTGGCCGACGACAGCACACGCACGACGCTCCCATACATTCGGAAATTGCATCGCAAAACCAACCTATGGCCGGCGGGCCGAATAAACCAGACGAGCTGAGTGATGGAGAAACGCGCTTCTCGCTTACTCTCATCATCTTTCCACGAGAGAGTGGCGAACGGACCGCATCGTCATCTTGCTGACGACCACAATCACCAAGTCGCCATCGAAACTTCATTCCGACGTGCAGTCAAGTGCGGAGAACGCCCGCTGCCCGTGGGCGGCCTCTTGTAATCCACTCATGCGGATTGAGATCTGAAAATTGTTGGTCGGAGCGAGAGGATTCGAACCTCCGACCCCTTGCTCCCGAAGCAAGTGCGCTACCAGGCTGCGCTACGCTCCGCCCGACCGTCAGCCTGAATTTAGGCTTCCTTGGCGCCATGTTACGTGCCAAGGAGAAGGGCGTTATAGCGACCCGGCTCCCGTCCCGCAAGCATCTGTCGGTTCCGAATTTGGAGTTCTTCAGGCACCGATGGCCGTGCCCCGGAATAGCGTGTCTGGGCGGGGACATCGCACGCGATGAAGAGCAATGGCGCGCATTGCCGCGTGCCATTGCCGGGCCGCGAACGACTCACTATGGTGCCGTCCGCCGACGCCCGGGCGCCGGCTTTCCCGACGTGCTGGTGGGATGTAGCCAAGTGGTAAGGCAGCGGATTTTGATTCCGCCATTCCCAGGTTCGAATCCTGGCATCCCAGCCAACTAACTAGTGGATTTATAACGATTTTTTGTTTTTCCGTGTGCGGTCGAATTGTGTCGGACTTTCCGCGGCTTACGCGGTCGTCCATTTCAGCACGGACCACTGAGACCAGAAACGCCGACTATCGCGCCGTCGTTCTGCAAAATTTCTCTAATTCCGGGTTTCGGGGCGGGCGGTTTATCTCAAACCGCGACTGCCTGCACTGTCTCTGTCAGGCGAACTGTAAGTGTGTGCGAGCGCCTGGATCTGGCTCTTCTCGTCGACGCACAGCACCAATGCCCGGTCCGGCGGGTTCATGTAGAGGCCGGCGACATCGGTCACCTTCTCCTCGAACAGCGGATCGTTCGACACCTTGAACTTGGCGACGAGGTGCGGCTTCAAGCCGGCTTCCGCCCAGATGCGCTGCACGCTGGTGTGGCTGATGCCGACGGCCTTCGCCATCGTGCGCACGCTCCAATGGGGGCGTTCGGCGGCGTCTCGTTCGCGGTCTTCGCCAGCACCTTCAGTTTTACCTTCTCCCGGCAACGGCGTCCTGCCGGACGGGCGCGTCTTGTCGCGGAGCAGGCCGTCGACGCCTTTGGCGGCATAACGCTCTTGCCAGCGCCACACGCACGGCTTCGATTTACCGGTTGCCCGCATGATCGCCATGGTGCCCAGCCCGTCCGCTGTCGCGAGCACGATCTTCGCCCGCCAGACAACCTTGCTCGCCGTGTTGCGATCCGAAATAAAGCCTTCAAGCCGAACTCTGCCCGCAGGGCTCACACGAATAAAGATGCCATCTCTCATCCGCGCAGATTGACTGATCTGCAGCCGCCTGGGAATCTTGTGTCAGTGACGGAACACTAGTCTTTTGCATTTTGCAAGATCAGGGCCCAATAACTAAGGTTAACGTTTCAAGCACCATTACACTGCAACTCGGTAGCGGCAATATCTACCGTCTGGTGGAACGGAGCAGACCAACGCCGCCATTCTTATTATAGTGCGATGGCCAAAGTCAAAAATGCAGAACCCATAACTGAGACCGAGTACATTGCGCTTTTATATTGTTCCGGCCTTCCGCGCCGTTTGGCTTAGGTTGATGCCAATTCGAACATTCGCTGGAAGTCCCTTCACCGTGAAATGCTCAACCGTTCTGATTTTCGCTCTTTTCTACGCGTCGCTTTCTTGCGCAGCTTCAGCGAACGAAGTTTTATTTACGTGCAGCTATGAACTCGGCTCAGAAACCGAAGTTCAGCGTACAAAAATGGGTTCGGTCGCCATTGCATTAAATGTAACCGCAAAAACCGCGAGAATTGACTTCGGCAAAGGCTGGGACAGGACGATCGCGTTGCAAGTGGACGGGGCTGAAGTCAATGAAGTGGCTCCCCCCAATGGAGGAGATGACGGATTTTTTTACTTCGACCTGAAGTCATAAGAGGGGCGGTTTCGCGGGTGGGATCGGACGGCAAGAACTGTTCGATAGTTGTATTCAAAATGGTGGCAGCGACGGCGTCGTTCCTGGTTTCAGCGGCACTGAATCGTCGCCCAATCCCGCTCCGGCCGCGGAAGCGACAATGAACCCGGACGATAAGAAGGAAGAAACTGCGGCACCGGCAGCCGCAGCCGCTGCGGAAGAGCCGGCTCCGCCGCCAACCGGTGGTCAAGCCACAACCGAATATTACGGCCGCACTAAATCGCCGACGAATCCCGCTTGGGCCGCGGAAGCGACGTTGAACCCGGATTATAAGAAGGAAGAAACTGCGGCCCCGGCAACCGCAGCCGCTGCGAAGAGCCGGCTCCGCCGCCAACCGGCGGTCAAGCCACAACCGAATATTACGGCAGCGCTAAATCGCCGACGAATCCCGCTTGGGCCGCGGAAGCGACGATGAACCCGGACTATAAGAAGGAAGAAACTGCGGCACCGGCAACCGCAGCCGCTGCGGAAGAGCCGGCTGCGCCTCCAACGGGTGGTCAAGCCACAACCGAATATTACGGCGGCACTGAATCGCCGACGAATCCCGCTTGGGCCGCGGAAGCGAAGATGAACCCCGACTACGACAAGAGCACGCCGTCAGCGGCATCATCCTCCACCGACGTCCACCTCGCCTACTACTCCGCTCCTGTGCGCGATGCAGCCGTCGAGGCCTGTCGCGACGCGCTCAGCACCGAAGCCCAAGCGGCGAAGCTCTACTTCGCGAACTCCAGCTTCGACATTGAGCCAGGCAGCCAGGCCACGCTCAGAAAAATCGCTGCGATCGTCAAAAATTGCGGAAACGTCGTTGTCGAAGTCGGCGGCCACACAGACAATACTGGCGCGCCCGATATTCAACAAGACTCTTTCTCAGCTTCGGGCCAAGGCGGCGGTCGATTTCCTCATCCGGGAAGGCGTCGATCCCGCGAAATTGAAAGCCGTTGGCTACGGCCAGGACCAGCCGATCACGACGAATGGCACCGCCGAGGGTCGCCGCCTGAACCGTCGCATCGAGTTCCTAGTCTCCAGCCGATAGAACTCGGTGCGAAAGGTAGCGGAAGTCATTGGCAGTTTGCCGCGCTCGATAACCGTCCACGCCACCATCTTTGATGCTATATCATGGCCAGAGTGTCGCAACCTCGTGGCCATGACTTTCAATTTCTTCCCTCAATAACTTGCTGAAGTATGCCGGCCCTTGTTAAAGGGCCTCTTAAGCCTCTACGCCGTCTGCTCGCTCGGCGCGGTTGCGGACATCGACATCGCCAACCTGCGGAACTACACGTGATGGCTTGTCGGCCATTGCGGGTATTGTCGTCGGCGTAGTCTGGAGCCGCGACATCAATCTTCACTTGGCGACGCCCCTAACAGCGTTGAATGGCCCAAAATATTTTTGAGCCGAGTATGTCCTTCCGCACCAGCGCCCGAGACAGCAATCCTTACGCAAACGCTCGAAACTAGAGGCACGACACCACCACCTGCGTCCCACTAAGTACTCACCTGTTTGGTAAGCGAGCAGAGGGAACTCCTGTTGTAGTTTTTTTTTGATCGATATAGTCACAAACGAATTCAAGAGCATTTGCGGCGGAACTTCCTGGCGCCACCTCGTAAAACTCCCACTTTTCCCTCGGCACTTGGATGCTCCACACAACAGAGCCGCCCCCAGGAGACGAGTATCGTAAACTTGCCGTTACGGCGGCGGATTTCTGCTGGCAACTCACCGCCCAGTAAGTTCTGTCCATTTTATAAAGTATGCTGGGAAGATCTTTCTGCTGCTCGCGGAAAATAGTTTTAGCCCAGTAGCGAACAAATCCGTTCTCGATTCTTACGGAATCGGTATCAATATATATTTCATCTCCCTTTACATTCTGGAGCTTGCGAATTGGAGCCTCGGCACAACCGACACCGTGAGTAGATGCCAGCAAGTCAAAAATTGCCACTGTCCCACTAAGTAGCAGTCCCGCGGCCTTCATCGGAATACCTCTGTTCATTCGGATCCCGAGCACCTTTGTACAGAATGTATTGTCTGAACAGATTTTCCGCGTCGAGAACTGGAATAGCTTCGAGCGGGTTGTTGACGGAAAGGGCTCCACAAGACAGGGCCTTTACACAAGGACACCGTACTAAGCCGAAAAACTGTGGCGGCGCGTGCTGACACCGGCATTACCCTATGATGGCCCTAAGACCGCGATGATCAACCATTACTAGGGCGCGCGCCTCGTGTCTTCGACGATTGGGACGGCCACAATGAGGCCGGCGGTATTGCGGTCACCGTCGCGGACATTACGTGTCCCTGGATACCTCAAAGGCGTACATCGTATCCTTGATCAACATGGCTGCGGCGGCCGAATTGGAATTGGGAGTTGAAACTCGGTCGTCTCTGACGACCGGGCGGTTATTGATGTTGTCATAGAGCGCTGCCTCGGCGCCAACTCATTGCAGGTTTCCGCCAAATCGCATTGGGCATCGTTCTTATCTTGCTGTGATGATGCCCCGCGATGTTGCGGAGAGCTTCGTCATTAGCAGTGGCTTCATGCTAGTGTTCCGTCCCGGACACAGGATTCCCACGGCGCTGCAAATCAGTCATCCTGCGGCGCATGCGAGCAAACATCTCCTTCACGGTGAGCGCGGCTGAGCGGGAACGCCTGCAGCGCCTGGTTTCGGATCGCAACACGCCGGCCAAAGTCGTGTGGCGCGCGCAGATCATCCTGGCGCACCGCGGATGGTCTCGGCACGATGGCGATCATGCGCGCCACGGGCAAATCGAAGCCGTGCGTGTGGCGCTGGCAGGAGCGGTTCGCGGCAGAAGGCGTGGATGGCCTGCTGCGCGACAAGACGCGGCCGCCGGGCCGGGCGCCGCTGTCGGCGGCGATGAAGCGCAAGGTGCTGGCCAAGACCGCGAACGAGACGCCGCCGGACGCCACGCATTGGAGCGTGCGGACGATGGCGAAGGCGGTCGGCATCAGCCGCACCAGCGTGCAGCGCATCTGGGCCGAGGCCGGCCTCAAGCCGCATCTGGTGAAGAAGTTCAAGATCTCCAACGATCCGGCACTTCGAGGAGAAGGTGACCGATGTGGTCGGGCTCTACATGAACCCGCCGGATCGCGCGCTGGTGCTGTGCGTGGATGAGAAGAGCCAGATCCAGGCGCTTGATCGCACGCAGCCGGGCCTGCCCTTGAAGAAGGGTCGCGCGGCGACGATGACGCACGACTACAAGCGCCACGGCACGACGACGCTCTATGCGGCGCTCGACGTGAGAGACCGGCCTCGTCATCGGCGACTGCAAGCCGCGACACCGCGCGCGGAGTTCATCGCGCTTCCTGAAGCTGATCGACGCGATCGTGACAAGCACCTCGACCTGCATCTGGTGGTCGACAACTACGGGACGCACAAGACGGCCGAGGTGAAGGCCTGGCTCGCCAAGCATCCGCGCTTCCATCTGCACTTCACGCCGACCAGCGCCTCCTGGCTCAACCTGGTCGAGCGCTTCTTCGCCGAGATCACGAGGAAGCGCATCCGGCGCGGTGCGTTTGCCAGCGTGGCCGAGCTCGAAGCTGGCGATCCGCGACTATCTCGCGAGCCACAACGCCAATCCCAAGCCGTTCGTGTGGACCAAGACGGCGGAGACCATCCTGGAAAAGGAAGCGGCGTGCCTTCAACGCACTCGAAGCCATCAAAGCTGGGTATCAACCGTCAGAGTCGGAACACTAGAGGCGTGCCGCAATCGATATATTGTAGAGGCGTGTGGAACTCCTCGTCTGTATTTCGAGGAGAATCCCACACCGACGCGAACGAGTGGCAGTGGAATATCGACCCCGGCCTATTCGTGGTCGACATTTGCGATCGAAGATTCAATTCGCGCGCAGAGGGCTGAGCGGCTTGGCCTGCGAGATCCGGCGGCAGAGTGGGGGATGGTGCCTATCCCTATCTCTCCGGCGTGCTGATCAATGAAGATTAGCTTCAGCAATACAATCTGACCCGCGTCATGAACATCATCGGCATCAAGTTCCTGATGGCCGCTGTCAGGCCGTGACCTCGGTCGCCCCAAGCAATGCGCCCGCCGCCTCGGTCAATATCTCTGCAAGCGTTTTCACACGACCAAGGCCCAAAGCAGACGCTTTCAATCCCGCGCTGTCACAACCGCTTTCTGTAGAGGAGCAGACGTTGAGTTCCATGTTTGAGACCGGTGTTCGACCAAGCACTGCTCACCTGTGTAATTGGCTCGATCCGCCGCAAGAGCACATGGCAACAATCATACCCGTGATGGCCAAGTGGATTAGTACCCCATGTGACCCATGCCGCCGCCGCTTGGGGAGACGGGGGCGCAATCCGAACTCTACCGCTCGCGTATGATCAACATGGCTGCGCCGGCCGAATTGGAATTGGGAGTTGAAACTCAGTCGTCTCCGACCAGCGGGCGGTTATTGATGTTGTCATAGAGCGCTGCCTCGGCGCCGCCTCATTGCAGGCTTCCGCCAAATCGCATTGGACATAGTTCTTATCTTGCTGTGATGATGCGCGATGTTGCGGAGAGCTTCGTCATCAGCAGTGGCTTCCGTACCAGAAGACGAATATGCAGTTTAAGCGATCAAAGCTACCCTTGCTCGGCGAGCAGACCTATTGACGCTTGCAGTTGTCCATGTTTCCGTCATCCCCATCGTTGCCAGACCACGTGTCTGACATTTTTGAAAGGTCGAATGAATAAGTTGAAACGCCGCTTACTGACGAAGGCGCCTGAGTTGCCCACTCAACGTCGTCTCCGTTTATTTCCACATCTTGCGCGTCCATCGGAAGAATCTTCGCGTGGGCTATCTTTCACAAATACGCGCTCTTCCGCTGTGTCGATCGTAAATGTGACCCTCCCAATATCAACCTACCGCTATAGATTGTTTCCGCCCTTGAGGGGCCACATATTGCCAACAGCGCCCCAAAGGCGAGAGCGGGCCTAGCAGGCTGTTGAACTTCTCGCCTGCTGACAGGCGTGCAGCGAATATGATTCCGTTCGGCCTCCAGGTCGAGGGGGCGCGGCATGCGCGGATCGGATGCGACGTCGGGATCGCTGTTCTCCTACGTCGACCTGGAGCAGCGGGTGCCGGCGAAGCATCCGCTGCGCATGATCCGGGCGATCGTCAACGACGTGCTGGTCTCGCTCGATGCCGAGTTCGAGCGGCTCTACGAGGGCACCGGCCGTCAGTCGATCGCGCCGGAGCGGCTGCTGCGGGCCTCGCTGCTGCAGGCGTTCTACTCGGTGCGCTCCGAGCGCCAGCTGATGGAGCAGATCGACTACAACCTGCTGTTCCGCTGGTTCGTCGGGCTCGGCATCGACGATGCCGTGTGGGACCATTCGACGTTCTCGAAGAACCGCGACCGGCTGCTCGACGCCGATGTCGCGGCCAAGTTCCTCGAAGCCGTGCTGCGCCACCCCAAGGTCAAGCGCTTCCTGTCGGACGATCACTTCTCGGTCGACGGCACGCTGGTCGAGGCCTGGGCCTCGCTCGAAGAGCTTCCGCGCCAAGGATGGCAGCGGACGAGCCGCCGTGCGCCGGGACGCAATGGCGAGCGCGATTTCCATGGCGAGAAGCGCGCCAACGACACGCACGAGAGCACGACCGATCCCGACGCCAAGCTCTTCCGCAAGGGCAACAGCCAGCCGGCGAAGCTCTGCTTCATGGGCCATGCGCTGATCGAGAACCGGCACGGTCTCGTCGTGCAGGCGGACGCGACGCAGGCGACCGGCACGGCCGAGCGCGCAGGCGGCGCTGGCGATGATCGACCGGCACGATCCGGGCTCGGAGCGCCGCTCACGCTCGGCGCCGACAAGGGCTACGACACGTCCGACTTCGTCGCCGATCTGCGGCAGAAGTGCGTGACGCCGCACGTCGCGCAGAAGATCAAGGGCTCGGCCATCGACGGCCGCACCACGCGGCATGAGGGCTACGCGGTGAGCCAGCGCAAACGCAAGCTGGTCGAGGAAGCCTTCGGCTGGGGCAAGACCATCGCCGGCCTCGCGAAGGTGAAAGTGCGCGGCCTGCCGCGCGTGCGCTTCAAGTTCACCTTCGCGATGGCCGCCTACAATCTGATCCGCATGCCGAGGCTGCTGGCGGCGGCATAACCCGACCGGCAAGAGCAGGCCCTGCCACCCTGTTCATCACGAGCAAATTCCGTCCCAGGCAGCCTCGACCGAGGACTTGTTCTACCCCAGTCGCAAATTCAACAGCCTGCTAGTCAACACTTTCACCCTTACGGCTACAGCGCATGCAATTGCCTCTAAGACTTTTAGGCTGCGATATAAGATTCTCCTCGTGCCTCAAGGCGGTCGCGGACTATGTCGAAGTTCTGACGTCGATCGATCCAAGGTGAGAGTGCGCTTCTTAGCCTTGAACGCAATACAAAGCGCCTGCCGCAAATCGGAGCGAAAGGTATCATCGACTCCTCAAGCAGAGAATTCGACGGGCGTGCCTTCGGCAAAGATCACTTGGTGATCTTCTAGTTCTAGATGGAAATAGCTAAGGCTGTCCGCCTCGTAGCTGGAACAACGCACGATTGATAGACCATTTACCAGGGCACCAACTGTTATTAGCACTCCGTCGAAGTAGAGAGCATGTAACGGCGACAGATAGAGGTCCCTTTGAGGAACATTTAGAGCGAGCGCAGAGCGACACACCTTGATGGGAGCAACGTCACCTGTCCAATATTGATTGGGTTCGCGCTCGGCCTCCCAACTGTGAATTCGCCTAATAGCCTGCGTTTGTCCAGAGATGGTAGGGACCATGTCTCCCGCTCGAAGTTTCTCGACCGCGATTTCGCCAACTTCAGTGCGAATGTGCGTCCCAGAAAGGAAGCAGTTGCGACCGCGATCACCGTCGCCATCACGGTCGCCATCACGGTCGTGGTGATGCGCGCTCGCCTTCTTTGCTAAAAAGCTCGATGTGACAAGTGTTGAGGCAATGATACCCGCCGTAGCGATCACATTTCGGCGGGTCCTCCGAGGATCAGAATTCGTGCCGACTGCCTGGTGCATCGGTCATGTTCTCTTCAACAAGCGTTTGTAAGCTTCAACTTTGTAACCCAGTTTTTAAAATGGCTATTGCTACCATTTTAGTACGAAAGCGCCATTTGTTATATGTTCAATCGCTGCGCTATTCGGTGCCCTGATTTTGGGCGCATCCAAGGTCGGTATCGCCTGAGTCGAACTATCACCTGGCGTGCTGACTTCAAGTTTGTTGGAAATGTTTGCCGGAGGCAGCGTCATCTCGACTTTGATTGTATCGCCGGGTTGAATAAGCGTCTTTTCACTTGCTTCAATTTCCACCGTATCGTTCCCAACTTGGCGAACGATCGTATAATGAATCTCGGGCCGACCCGTCTCTATCTCGCTCGTTGACGTCAGCCGCAACGGGCTGGCGGCGGCTTGCTCCTTGGTCTCATTTAGGAGCTGCTGGCTGACGGAAGCTTGTTGAGTTACCTCCTCCAACCTGGCTTCTGTTGTTTGCAACTCTACTGTCAGATCGTTGGCATGCTTATTCTCGAACTCGATCTTGGACAGCTTTGTGCGGCTCACATCCTGTTGGGCGCGCGTGCGATCGCTCTCCAACCGAAGCATTTCGCTCTCGAGCTGTGCCAAATTGCGTTGCAGACCGAGAAGTCTCGGCTGAGTCGCCAGTCCCTTATCGCTCAGCGCTTTGATACCGCCCAGTTCGGCCTTGGTGAGGTCGATCTGCGTTTGTTCGGAAGCGATCCTATTCGTATTCGTATCGACTTCTTGCTCCAGGAAATCCTGAAGCTGGCCAAGCGCGGTGGCTTGCGTTTGATACGCACTCTGGCGCAGTTCGAAAACGCTCTGCTCCTTCGACATCAATTGGGCTAGGTACTCGATTGATTGGGCGCTGCTGACCGATTGCAATTCGGCCGGAAATGATATTCGATCTGCAGACGCAAGTTCCGCATCAAGTCGAGCCTTGTGCGCCAGCAGCCGGTGGCGTTCTTTTGTAAGCCTTTCGTATTCACCCGACGACGTCAAAAATTCCCGCTCAAGCCTCAACCCGTTCAAGGGAGCATTCCGGAACAAGCCGCCTGCAACGCTGACGCCCTGGAGAACATTCATGCCCGGCGTGTAAGGGTATTCGGCCGCCTTCTCGACGTGTCCGGTGACATAAATTGGCCGGAATTCCACCACTTCGATGGACGTGTCAGGAAGCACTGCAAGTTCTAATCGCTTTGCCAAGCGGCGTGAAATCAACGTTGCAAGCTCGGAAGTCGTGTAGCCGGATGCGTGAATCTGGCCGATCAAGGGCACGGATATTGTCCCGGCTGGGTCGATCGCGTAAATTTGATTTAATGCGGTCCACGAGTACAGCTCGTCGCGGGAAGGACGCCATTCGAACACCTGGACGCGTATCTTGTCGCGGATATTCAAACGATAGTTCGGAAGCGTCGGGATGAGGTCATTAGTTTGCGCTTTTGGATCGGAGCCGGCCCGCAATACATTGGTAGGCTGACAGACTAAACCTAAGCCAAGAATAGCGATGGGTACCAATCGCGAGAGCCCCGACGAGACGGCAACTAACCGACTTGCTAAAAGTAGCTTCATGCGGAGCTTCCTCAAAAGATAGATTTCGCCTCCGAGCCAGCGAGGCAAACTGTGAGAAAAGGGGATTGTCATGGTCAAATACTTTCCCGCTTGTTATCGTCGCTGCCTGACCGCATCATTGTAATTGCTCCAGACTGTTAACATAGAAATTTCCTACACCCTCCTTATGCTTTCTGCACCATGCATATACGAAAGACGTACACGCGATCTGCGTCGAGCTTGCCACCTCTGCCGCGCAAGAATGTATCTGCCATTGACAATCTCTCAATGGCCGCGCCGGCGGAGAAGAATATGTCGACTCCGAGACCAGATTCAAATGTCGACTTTGTCAATCTGTGGGGTGGCAGCGGCGTCTCTTTTCCCTTCCTTCTCCGGCCAGGCCGCAACTGCGGGTGCCATCCTGCTCTTTCTTCATCTCGGCTTCGTACTGGGCAAGGCGTCGAACTCTTTCGTGGCGGGAGGCTTCGACTGCGCCAGTGGTTCAAGCTTCCTGATGTTCTCCTCGATGGCTTCGAGGCCACTTTTGACCTGAGCTGCTTGGCGGTCGAAGTCGAGTGTTCTGAGGTCTTGTCTCTGCGTCGCCCCGCAGTTGCGTGTACCGGGGGGGCGGCTGCGGCAAGCGCTGCGTGTTCGCCCGTGGTTCCCTGCGGCCATCGATGGCTTCTTCAATCCGGTCTTCTGGCCTACAGACCTCCCGTTCGCCGGTTCGCGAAGCATGGGATGGCCGAAGCACCAAACGCCCAGCAGCCACCCAAACCCACCAACACCCGCCATTGCTGCTGCGTCGCCGTACGAGCTTTCCGGCCTGAAATCGGGAAGTCTTCCCCAACATCGGGTGGTGACGCCTCTTGCGATGGGCCAGTTAATTCGGGCCATTGGTGCTTTCGAGGTACCAACCCCTTGATCCTCAGCTAGACGCGGCGGTGGCGGACTGAAGCGAGCTTTCCGCACAGAAGCAGTTACAACGCCGAGTCGAACCGTCGAGCCCATACTTAGCATTAGCGAGAACATAGAGGTCGCAGCATGCGGGCCACGGGCACCTCAAACAGCCGTGACCTGAGACCCTTTCTTCCTCCACTCAGAGGGACGATGTCCTTGGTTGAAGTTCTAGTCTGAGCCGGAATTGTCGGCCTTTTTCGCTTATGGCAGCCTCGTTGCCGATGAGCGATCCGCCAGCGCTGCGCTGAATGGGTGTTTCTCGATCTTCCAGGCCGCGCCGCGCATGTTGCGAGCGCCGGTTTCACCGCTTCCGATCTCGTGCTCATTCCATGCCGTCCGCTTGATGTCGATATCGAAGCAAGCCTCGATGCTGTTGAGCGCGTGGGGCGCGGCGGGAAGCGGTACGCCTACCTGATGAACATCGCACCATCCACCAACGACGCGCAGCGGGCCAAGCAGGCCGCCGGAATTCTGAGAGCTCACGGCCACGCGGTCGCCGAACCGATCATTGTGCAACGGATCGAAGTGCCGGACGCGATCGCGGAAGGCCTCGGCGTCAATGAAGCAAAGGTCCAAAGAGCGCGAGCCCCAACGGAGGTGCCGCGATTGTTTCGCTCACCTCTTCTGTGCAAAGATGGCCGCGATTCGCTTGGTCCGCAGAGGTATCCACAACATCGCAACGAAGCCAGCAGTTGCTCCGCGCATTACGGGAATACGACAGACGTGCCGGTCAAACCTGATCCCGCAGGTCGCAGCGTCACTTCGCGCCTTTCACCGCGCCTATATCATTTTGCCCACACGAGGTGGGAGCCACTCTCCGCTGGGTCATTAGCCGCGCCGTAACGGCCAGGCGATACAATCGTTGATGCACCGCGCACTGAAGTCTAGCGCTCTATCGAAACCAGCAGAAGCGAACGCGTAATATTACTCATCATTATCCCTCTCATTGCTCCATTGGGATCATTGCGTATGCCGGAGCACGTTATGCCAGATTGCGTCGAAGCGGACCACGCCTTCGGCGCTACCCGAAGACACATTGGCGCTATCTGGGTTAATACTTCTGTGGCACGCCGATGAGAGGCAAACCGGCTCCTTTTAACGCGCCAAGAACTTGAATTAAGCGCGATTTGGCCAGCGCTCGCCACCTACCCCTTTCTGGGAACGTCTATACGAAAAGCTAGGTCTGAGCATCCATTCGGACCGGGAGCCGCGCCTATTTGCGCTCCTTATCCAACCATTTTCCCAAGTCCTGCCGCGCACGGTCCGCCGTTAGGCTCAGCCTAATCTAAGCGCTTTGGAGCGGGGTTTTCTTCGATGCCGATTGTGAATGTCCAGCGTGGTGACAACGTGGTCATCACGCATCCCGATCTCGTCAACATTTATGGCTGCTCGATCGGCAGCGGCAGCCGCATTGGCCCCTTCGTCGAGATCCAGAAGGGCAGTTCTTATCGGGCGCAACTGCAAGATCTCCTCGCACACCTTCGTCTGCGAAGGCGTCACGATCGAGGACGAGGTCTTCGTCGGCCACGGCGTGATGTTCACCAACGACCTCTTTCCGCGCGCCACGACCCTCGACGGCAGCCTGCAAGGCGCGACGGCGACTGGGAGCTGGTCCCGACGCTCGATCAAGCGGGGCGCCTCGATCGGCTCGAACGCCACGATCGTCGCCGGCAGTCGTCATCGGCGAGGGCGCGCTCGTCGGCGCCGGCGCGGTCGTGACGCGCGACGTGCCCGACCACGCGCTCGTCGTCGGCGTGCCGGCGCGTGTCGTCGGCGACGCCCGCGAGCAGCGAACGCCGCCACGCGGCGATTCGCACAAGCGCCAACAGCAGCCACGCGCGCGGCGCATCGGAATGGAGCCTGACATGATTCGAATCGGTATCGTCGGCTACGGGTACTGGGGCCCGAACCTCGCGCGCAACGCGGCGGAGGCGGCAGGCGGCGACCTGGCGGCCATTGCGGATTTCTCGGCCGGCGGCGCTAGCCGCGCGAAAAAGCGGCATCCCGGCGCGCGACTGCACGAGCCACTGGCGGACGCTGATCGCCGATCCGGCGATCGACGCCGTGCTCATCGCAACGCCGGTCTCCAGCCACTTCGAGATCGCGCTCGCCGCGCTGAAGGCCGGCAAGCACGTGCTGGTCGAGAAGCCGATGACCGCAGACATCGGCCGAAGCGCGCATCCTGATCGACGAAGCGGCGCGGCGCAATCTCGTGCTGATGGTCGATCACACGTTCGTCTACACGCCGGCCGTGCGCAAGATCCGCGAGCTGATCGCCGACGGCTCGCTCGGCGATCTCTACTACTACGACTCGACGCGCGTGAACCTCGGGCTGTTCCAGCGCGACGTGAACGTCATCTGGGATCTCGCCGTCCACGACCTGTCGATCCTCGACTACCTGATGGACGAGAAGCCCGTCGCCGTCTCCGCGAGCGGCGCCGGGCACATCGAGGGCAGTCCGGAGAACATCGCGCACATCACGCTGTTCTACCCGAGCGGCGCGGTGGCGCAATCTCAACGTCAACTGGCTCGCGCCGGTCAAGGTCCGCCAGACGCTGATCGGCGGCAGCCGGCAGATGATCGTCTACGACGACCTGGAGCCGAGCGAGAAGGTCAAGGTCTACGACCGCGGCGTCAGCGTCGACGCACAACCCAGACGACGTTCACAACCTGCGCGTCTCCTACCGCATCGGCGACATGTGGGCGCCGCAGCTGTCGGTCAAGGAAGCGCTGCTGACCGAGATCGAGCACTTCGTCGATTGCATCGACAACGGCGCGCAAGCCGATGACGCCGGGCGAAAGCGGGCTTGGCGTCGTCGACGATGCTCGAAGGCGCCATGCTGTCGATTGCGCCAGCGCGGCGCGCCGATCGATCTTGCGCCCATCCGGAGGGCATCATGATCCCGTTTCTCGACCTGCAGGCGCAGTACGAGGCCATCGGGCCCGAGCTCGAGGCGGCCGTCGTCGAGGTGCTGCGGCGCGGCGACTTCGTGCTCGGCAGCAGCGTCGCGACCTTCGAGAAGAACTTCGCGGCCTACTGCGGGGCCAAGCACTGCGTCGCGCTCAATACCGGCACCTCCGCGCTTGCACCTCGCGCTGCTGGCGCTCGGCATCGGGCCGGGCGACGAGGTCATCACCGTGCCGATGACCTTCGTCGCGACCGTCGCGGCGATCCGCTATGCCGACGCGACGCCGGTGCTTGTCGACATCGATCCCGAGACGTGGACGATGGACCCGCGTCAGCTCGAAGCCGCGATCACGCCGCGCACGAAGGCGATCCTGCCGGTGCACCTGCACGGCCGGCTCGCCGACATGGCGGCGATCCTGGCGATCGCCCAGCGCCACGGCCTCCCCGTGATCGAGGACGCCGCCCAGGCGCACGGCGCCGAAGCGTGACGGCAAGCGCGCCGGCACGTTCGGCGCCATCGGCTGCTTCAGCTTCTATCCCGGCAAGAACCTCGGCGCCTGCGGCGAGGGCGGCGCCATCGTCACCGACGACGACGAACTACGCCGACGCGCGTCCGGCAGCTGCGCGACTGGGGCCAGACCGCCAAGTACAATCACGAGCGGCACGGCTTCAACTACCGCATGGACGGCATCCAGGGCGCCGTCCTCGACGTGAAGCTGCGCTACCTGCCCGAGTGGACCGAGAAGCGCCGCGGCGCGCGCCGCGCTCTACGACGAGCTTGCTGGCGGACAGCGGCGTCGGCCGCCCGAAGCCCGGCCGGGCGCGAGCACGTCTACCACGTCTACGCGATCCGCACGCCGAACCGCGACCGCTGTGCAGGCGGAGCTCAAGGCCGCCGGCGTGATGACGAACATCCACTATCCGCGCCCGTGCATCTGCAGCCCGCCTACGCCGATCTCGGCTACCGCGCCGGCGACTTCCCGGTCTCGGAGGCCTTCGGCGCCGAGACGCTGTCGCTGCCGATGTA
Organism: uncultured Alphaproteobacteria bacterium; assembly: GCA_963710005.1. GTDB lineage: Bacteria > Pseudomonadota > Alphaproteobacteria > Rhizobiales > Hyphomicrobiaceae > Hyphomicrobium_B. Next base: position 174,491 of record CAVPYR010000012.1, on the reverse strand, counting down.
TCCCGGAGCTGACGAAGGACCAGGTGGCGACCGTCGCCGGCGCGGTGCGCCGGATCTGCGCACATGTCATCCGCAGAAGCCGTCGCCGAAGTCCAGTTTGCCCGCGCCGCGCCGGCAGTCACGACCAGGACATCGGAACTCGATGGAGGTCCAGTGCCATTCGAGCCGAAGCCGCTTCAGAAGAAGAAAGACCTTCGGCGAGCCATTCCTGTCGGCTCGGCAAATCTGCTGAAGGGCAAGCGCGTCCTCGTCACCGGCGGCGCCGGCTTCGTCGGCTCGCACATCGTCGACCTGCTCGTCGACGCCGGATGCGCCGAGATCGTCGTCGTCGACAACATGGTGCGCGGCCGGCCGGAGAACCTCGCCGAGCGCTGCGCGATGCGGCGCAAGATCAGCGTCGTCGACGGCGACATCCGCGACACGCAGTTGATGGCCGATCTCGTTGACGGGCACGCGACACCGTCTTCCATCAGGCCGCGCTGCGCATCACCCACTGCGCCGCCGAGCCGCGCGCGGCGATCGAGGTGATGGTCGAGGCGACCTTCGATCTGCGTCGAGCTGTGCCTGAAGCGCAGGCGTCCGCAAGATCGTCATGGCCTCCTCGGCCTCGATCTACGGCATGGCCGAGGACTTCCCGACGACCGAGCAGCACCACCCCTACGACAACCGCACGCTCTACGGCGCCGCCAAGGCGTTCGGCGAAGGCCTGCTGCGCTCCTTCAACGACATGTACGGCACGAACTACGTCGCCTGCGCTACTTCAACGTCTACGGCCCGCGCATGGACATCCACGGCCGCTACACCGAGGTGCTGGTCCGCTGGATGGAGCGGCTCGAAGCCGGTGAGCCGCCGCATCATCTTCGGCGACGGCAAGCAGACCATGGACATGGTGCACGTGCGCGACGTCGCGCGCGCCAACATCCTGGCGGCGATCTCGCCGGCATCCGACGTCGCGCTCAATGTCGGCAGCGGGACCGAGACGTCGCTTCTCGACCTCGCGCGCCATCTCGCACGGTCATGGGCCGGCCCGACCTCGAGCCGGTCCACTGGGAGGAGCGTGCGGTCAATCCGGTGCCGCGCCGGCTCGCCGACACCGATCTCGCGCGCCGGCTGATCGGCTTCGAGACCACGATCCCGCTGCAGCAGGGGCTCGGCGAGCTCGTCGACTGGTGGCGCGCCAGAAACGACGCTGCAGGAATCAAAGGTGGCCTGAGTGATCCCGATCGCCAACCCTTGATCGGCCAGCGAGGAGGCCGACGCCGCCGCCGCCGTCGTGCTCTCCGGCTGGCTGACGCAAGGGCCGCAGGTCGCGGCCTTCGAGGCCGAGTTCGCCGCGCTGACCGGCGCCGCGCCATGCCTGCGCCGTCTCGAACTGCACGACGGCGCTGCATCTCGCGCTGCTCGTCGCCGGCGTCGGGCCGGGCGACGAGGTCATCACGGTCAGCCACACCTTCATCGCCTGCGCCAATGCGATCCGCAATGCGGCGCCGCACCGGTCTTCGTCGACATCGATCCCGTCACCTTCAACATCGATCCGGACGCGATCGCAGCGCGCCATCACGCCGCGGACCAAGGCGATCCTGGCCGTGCATCAGATGGGCATGCCCTGCGATCTCGCCGCGCATCCTGCCGATCGCGCGCGCGCATGGCATTCCCGTGGTCGAGGACGCGGCCTGCGCGCTCGGCTCCGAGATCCTGTTCGAGGGCGCATGGCAGCCGATCGGCCGTCCGCACGGCGACATCGCCTGCTTCTCGCTTCATCCGCGCAAGGTGATCACGGTCGGCGACGGCGGCATGCTGACGACCAACAACGCCGAGTGGGATCAGCGCTTCCGGCTGTTGCGCCAGCACGGCATGAGCGTGCCCGACACCGTGCGTCACAAGAGCAATCAGGTCATTTTCGAGACCTATCCCGTTCCCGGCTTCAACTACCGGCTGACCGACGTGCAGGCCGCGATCGGCCGCGAGCAGTTGAAGCGGCTCCCGCACATCGCTTGCCGCCGCAGGCCCTCGGCGAGACGTATCGCCGCCTGCTGTCCAATGAGGTCGCAAGCGTCGCGCCGCCGCAGGAGCCGTCGTGGGCGCGCTCGAACTGGCAGAGCTACTGCGTGCGCCTGCCCGACGACGTCGATCAGCGCCGCGTCATGCAGCACATGCTGGACAAGGGCATCGCCACCCGGCGCGGCATCATGTGCATCCACCGCGAGGCAGCCTACGCCGGCTCCGCCGCCGCAGCGTCACTGCGGCACTCGGAAGAGGCTCAGGATCGCTGTATCATCCTGCCGATGTTCCCGCAGATGAATGAGGCTCAGGTTGCCGAGGTCGTCGACGCGCTGAAGGGCGCATTGCACGCGGTTGCCACCGAGCGAGCTCTCGCCTCTTGACCAAGAACGGCAGTAGGCGCCATGCCAAAACGCCTGATCATCCTCGGCGCCGGCGGCAATGCCGCGGATATTTTGGACATCGTCGACGCACTGAACTCGCTGCGTGTGACCTGGGATGTCGCCGGCCTCCTCGACGACGTGGCTCAGCCCGGTGTGGTCAAGTATGGGCGGCCGATCATCGGCAAGGTGGCCGAGGCGGCGCGCTTTCCTGAAGACACTTGGTTTGTAAATGCGATCGGCAGCGAGAACAGTTTCCGCGCGCGCGGGCGCATCATCGGCGCAACCGGCTTGCCCGACAGTCGCTTCGCGACGCTCGTTCATCCCGGCGCCGCCATCTCCCGGGGGGCCGAGCTTGGTGCTGGCTCCTACGCCTGCTTCGGTGTATCAGCCGGACACGGCGTTCGCGTCGGACGGCATGTGCACCTCGGCGTCGGCGCGATCCTCGGCCACGACTGCGAAGTGTCGGACTTTGCGCTCGTTGCGCCGGGCGCCGTCATGAGCGGCTTCGCGAAGATCGGCAGTAATTCCTATGTCGGCGCGGGAGCGTCCGTGAAGCAGAATATCGTGGTCGGCGCTGGCGCACTGATCGGACTAGGTGCCGTGGTGGTGCGCGACGTCGCGCCGGGTACGACCGTTGCCGGCAATCCCGCACGGCCGCTGGCGAAAACATGATCGATCGTACCGCGAACGCGCTCTAACCAGCTTGCCGGGCCCTGCGTCGGACGGCTGAGCTCGGAGTGCCAAGAGATGTTTGCGACCACTGGCACCCGTAAGGCCTTCATCGCTGACGAGGACTAAAATTGCTACGAGTACGATGCTGAGAAGTGGGCTGCCATGGAGCTGTGGGCGGGCGCGCTATCCATCCACACCGCTGCTCCGTCCGTGGGAAATTCCCTTCTGATCAACACACACTCGAACAGCCCCCTGTGGACCGTTAAATACTCGCGCAAAACTTTGTTTACGAATTGGACTCCGTCTCCGTCCAGGCGCCAGAAGCGTGCCTAACAATGCGATCACCGATGCCAATCCCCACAAGCGGTGCGACCATGTGCCGGCGATGCAGCAGATTTAGTCCTTACAATTCACCGTCCAAGATTGCGGTAGCACGCGCGCATAACATCGGCCGCGAAGGCTTGGGTTGATGAGGCCGCGATCCGTACCTAGTTGAAGTTTGGCGAAACGTTGATCAGTCGGCTCTGCACGGAAGCAGCCGGCGGCGCGCCGGCCACTGGCGTATGCCTCACCGCTCCGGCATCGACGAGGCCCTGGAGCACCTTCTGCACGAGGTCGGCCGAGTTTGCGAATACATCGATGGGCATGATGATGCGCTTGCGAAATACCGGCTTCGGGTTGTTGGCAGCATCGCGTTCGGTCGGGGACAGGCTAACGAGGTCGATGCGCACCGTCGAGCCGCTGACCGTGATTTCGCCGATACCGTCGGAATAGATCTCATGGTGCATGATTATTTCCTTTTCTTGGTGCTTAGTCAGGAAAGTCTTTGCTTTATTATTTCAATTATCTCGCAATAGCGGCTCGAAGAAACGAGGCTCGTTGGAGGATCTCGATACACATTTAGCGGTACGTGTGAGGCGCGAGCGCAGCTTGCCGCGACTGGGCAAGGACCGGCCCCGCTCACGGCCAGGGCGAGCAGCGAACATTTCGGTGATGATGCGCGGCCTTCAATTTGCTGAACGGCGAGGGGTTGAACGTACGCGCCCGCGCCTCAACCACGCACGAGACGATGAGCTTGCCCTGAGCCGTCACATCGGAGGGCGTCAGACTTGGACCGAGATGCAAATGTCCCCGGCTGTCGGTTTTGGCCTTTTTTCGCAGGCCACTGGCGGATTTGGCGTGTCGCCGCGCGGACCGGTGTCTTGCGAGGCCCTGATGTGCGCTGCTGGTCGTGTAGATCTGTGACCGGTAGCAAGCCCCCTGTTGCCGGCGTCGCGAGCCCCCGAAACTCGTCGGGAGGGCTTCTAAATGATCCGCAGCTTGCCAGTGTCCATTTCGTGCCAGTGGCCGGCAAACTTGAGGTCGAGTTGCGGGGTGATCTTGCCCCGGTCGCAGGCCGGGGTTTGCTGATAGAAGCGCCTTGATCCGCTACCGGACCATACTTTCGCAATGCCCTATTACGGGTCCTGTATTATCTTTCACGCAGGCTTTCGTGCCTGTATTTGGCGAGCGGCGAGAGCAGGTAGCTGATCAGCCGACGTGATCCGGTGTTGATCTCGACGGTCACGGCCATACCCGGTGTCAGATTGACGAGCTTGTCCTCGATTTGCATCTGAGCATGGTCGAGGGAAATGCGCGCCGCATAGACAAGCTCCTGCCCCGTGGGCTCGCTGGTCGAGGCGTCTCCGCGCGGATCGAACTTATCTTGCCCACGATCCCGCGCAATCGCGTCCGAGGAGACACTCAGCACGCGACCGTGCAGCAGGCCGTAGCGGGTGAAGTTGAAGGTGTCGACCTTGATCTCAGCAGCCTGTCCGGCGTGAACGAAGCCGATGTCGCGGTTCGACACCATGGCTTCGATTTCGAGATGGCTGTCGTCAGGGACGACGGCGAGCAGAGCCTGTGCCGGCGTTACGACCCCGCCCACGGTGTGGATGGCAAGCTGCTGGACGACACCGTCGACCGGTGCGGTCAACAGCTGCAGTTTGGTCCGCTGCTCGGCCTTGATCAGGTCTTCGCTGATGCCCGCAGCCTTGCGTTCGGCCTCCGCAAGCTCTGCGTAACGCGATCGGCGGTATTCTTCGACGGTCTGCGCTCGCGTGTCGACAAGGGCCGCGACCGCCGCCTCTGCTTCATGCAAGTGCGCCGTCTGGACCTTGAGATCCTCTTGTTGTTCGGTCAGGAGCTGCAAGGTTTCAAGGTAGGCGAGTTTCGTGCCGAACTCTTTGAGGGCTTGGCGAACGGCCACGCGCTGCTGCACGATCGGAATGGTTGCTTCGAGCTTCTTGATCGTGGCGGCGATGGTCGCGACTTCGTCTTCCTTCTCTGCTTTTTGGCCATCGAGTGCCTTGAGCTTGGCGCGGTGCTCAGCAACCTCGGAGGCAAGATACTCTTGCTGCATTGCGATTAGCGAGGGGCTTGCCCCTTCGGGGGGGTGGAAACTGACGAGGGGGTCGTCAGCCTCGCTGAGCGCCGCGCTGCAGCCGCGCAATTTCCAAATTCGCGGCGACCAGATCGCTCTTCAAATGGTCGCGTTCGGCGGCGTTGATGGTCGCATCCAATTCGATCAGCGGCTCGCCGGATTTGACACTTTGGCCATCACGGACGTGAATAGCGCGAACGACTCCGGTTTCGAACGCCTGAATCACTTTGGTTCGCCCGGTCGGTAAGACCTTGCCGGGAGCCGAGGCGACGATATCGATCGTGCCGATCGAGGCCCAGGCGAGCGCCACGCAGAACACGGCGATGATTGAGGCGGCGATGGCCCGGCCCGTTGGCGATGGGGGTGTCTCAACGATTTCAAGCGCGGCAGGGAGAAACTCCAGCTCTGCCGCAGCCTTCTTCGATCGTCTGGTCTCAACGGTCGTCTGAGAAACCTTTGACCCTGACTTTGGCTCTGGTTGCGCGACGCCTCTGTGAGCCCCGTGCAAGGTAACCAACCCCACGCCGCAGCAACACTCCAAACAGGAACAAGATCGCGGCAAGCCCCAAGGCAACCAGCCAGACGGGGGCGTCCTGGAGCCCCTCGACCGCCTTCCTGGCTATCGACAGTGTGCCGCCAGAGGCCACCTCCCTCATGATCCGCGACCACATCTCGGGGCCCGTCACCTCAACGAGCGGCGCGAGCGCAAGCCGTCTGGCGGCGAGAATTTTGCTTTCGTCTGGAATGAAGAGGACGCAACGCGAACACGATGAGGCCAGCTAGGACTCCGTAAAACGACAGCCTGATCGCCGACTGTCCGAAGTCATACTTGGGTGCACCGTCAAGAATTCCATCAGTGGACTTCATAGATCCCACCCTGCAAGCGGTGAAGCGACGCGTAACGGCCCCCGGTCTTGATCAGCTGATCATGGGTCCCGTCCTCGACGAGCCGGCCGCGCTCGATGGTCAAAATGCGATCCGTCCACCTCACGGTGGAAAGACGATGCGCAATCACAAAGACGGTTCGTCCCTCGACGATCTGGCGCATGTTGTCCTGGATGATCCGCTCGCTCTCGTAGTCGAGCGCACTTGTGGCCTCATCGAAGATCAAGATGCGCGGATTGGTGATGAGCGCCCTCGCGATCGCAATGCGCTGGCGTTGTCCCCCTGAGAGGCTGGACCCGCGCTCGCCGACGAGCGTGTCGTAACCTTCGGGCAATTCCAGTATGAAATCGTGAGCGCCGGCAAGCTTCGCCGCCGCAATCACCCGATCCATCGGCGCTCCGGGATCGGCGAGCGCGATGTTCTCGCGCACCGAGCGGTTGAACAGCACGTTCTCTTGCAGCACCACCGCCGTCTGCCGGCGCAGCCAGCCCGTGTCGACGACCGACAGATCAACGCCATCGATGAGCACGCGGCCGCTTTCTGGCACGTAGAGGCGCTGCATGAGCTTGGCAAGCGTGCTCTTGCCCGATCCCGACGGCCCGACGATGCCGATGACCTGACCCGCTGGGACTGCGAAGCTGACGTCATGCAGCACCTCGGGTCCGTCGATGCGGTAGCGGAAGGTCACGTGCTCGAAAACGATGTCGCCGCGGATCGTTGGCAAGGCGGCGCGCGCGGGGTTGAAGACGGGCTCGGCGGGTGTGTTGAGAATGTCGCCTAAGCGATGGACGGAAAGCCGCGCTTGGTGAAAGTCCTGCCAGATTTGCGCCAGTCGCAGGACCGGCGTGCTGACCCGGCCGGCGAGCATGTTGAAGGCGACGAGTTCACCGACCGTCAAGTCGCCGCTGACCACAAGCTTGGCGCCGTAGAAGAGCGTCGCCGCTGTCACGAGCTTGCTGATGAGCTGGACGGTTTGGCTGGCGACATTGCCGAGGCTCAAGACGCGGAAACTGGATGCGACATAACCGGCGAGCTGTTCCTCCCAGCGCCGCTGCATCTGCGGTTCGATGGCCATCGACTTCAACGTCTCAACACCGGCGACGCTTTCGACGAGAAACGCCTGGTTCTCGGCGCCGCGCCGAAACTTCTCATCGAGCCGGCGGCGAAAGAGCGGCGTTAAGCCGGCGGAAATGCCGATGTAGAAGGGGAAGGCCGCAACGACGATGGCGGTCAAGGCCGGTGAATAGATCAGCATCACGCCGAGAAAGACGAATGTGAAGAACAGGTCGATGACAAGCGTCAGCGCCGAACTCGTCAGAAAGTTGCGGATGTTCTCCAGCTCGCGCACGCGCGCCACCGAGTTGCCGACCCGACGCGCCTGGAAATAGCCGATCGGCAGCGCCACCAGGTGCCGGAAGAGACGGGCGCCAAGTTCCACGTCGATACGGTTGGTCGTGTGCGAGAAGAGGTAGGTGCGAAGGATGCCGAGCACCGTCTCGAAGATGGAGATGGCCACGAGGCCGAACACCAGCACCTCGAGGGTCGTCAGGCTGCGATGAACGAGCACCTTGTCGATGACGACCTGGAAGAAGATCGGCGACACGAGGGCAAAGAGCTGCAGAAAGAACGAGGCGACCACGACCTCGCCGAGCAGCTTGCGGTATTTGTGGATGGCTGACAGAAACCACGTGATATCGAAGCGGCGGGTCAGATCGGTCAGGCCCGCACGCCGCGTCATCAACACGAGCCGGCCATCCCAGATGGCCTCCAGTTCGGCCTGCGTCAGGAGTTCCGGCCGCGCCCCCGGCCGTTGCACCAGAACCTTGTCCTCGCCCGCTTTGGCGAGCAGCAGGAAGCCGCCGTCGCGCAGCGGGGCGATGCCGGGCAACGGCGTGTTCTGGAGCCGTGACCACTTCGTGGCATAGGCGCGCGCCTTGAGGCCAAACTCGGCGGCGCAGCGCAGCATTTCCGCAGTCCCGATCGCTGCGCCCCCGAAGCGATGCTTGATCTGCGCAGGGTCGGCCGCGATCCCCTGGAAGCGCAGCAGCATCACGAGAGCTTCGAGACCCGGGTCGATGGTGACGATGTTGGCTTGTTCACTCATGGAGCAGGTTCAACCATTGGTGGGCGGACCCGGGAAGCGAACAACAAGAGGATGCCAACTTACTGTTCTCTTCCCAGGTCTCATCTTCAGGCAGCATGCGGCAGGGTCAGGGTTGGGGTCTGCGTCGTCGTAGTCGCCGTTGGATCGACAGCCGATGTCGCCGATCTGACCGCCTGCTGGCGGTGAAGGTCGAGGCCATGTAGCTAGCTGAGCAGACTGATGTCTGCGGTTTGGGTTCCGCTGGCGCTTGGGGTCGGGGACCACCGTGCTCGCAACTGTCGCGGTTTGAACACTGGAGGTGCTCGTAGGAGTGAGGGTGTCGCCCGGTGCAGACCCGGCTACTGTACCCGTCAAGCTCGTGGCAGGACCCGTCGCTGAAGCCAACGTCGTCGCCGGTGGATCCGTAACCATGATGGTCTGCGGCGCCGAGTTCGCTGTTTCCCCGGAAGTCGTATTGCTCGCGGTCACTGTCAGCGTTGCCACCGGGTGGTCGGTACCGGTGTAGCTCGACGACAGCGTCAACCCGGTGAGCGGCGCCCCCGTCGTAGACGAGCTCTCGGTGATGGTCCATGTAGTGGTCCCGCCTTGTTGCTGGCTCGAGACCGTGTTTCCAGTGGGCGCCGTTATCGTCTCGTAGCTTGGCAGGCCGCTGATTTGCACAGACAGGATGTCGTCGGAATCGACGGGCGTTGCCGTGATGCCTAGCGCGACGGAGCCACCCGCCGTCACATTCAGTGACGGATTGGTGATGGACAGCGTCGGCGTCTCGGGCGTCGTATCGGGATCCCCGCTGAACACCACATCGACCCAATAGTTCGCAGCGCTAAAGGTGCTGGTCGGAAAGATGCCGGTGGTGCTGGTGCCGCCGTAGGCGTAGACGCCGTTGCCGCCGCTCGTTGTGCTGGACGGTGCAGTCAACACTCCGCTCGTGACGTTGCTCGTGAAGTAGTTGTCGGTGGCGACGTAGACGCCGTTGGTGTGATAGGAGACGACATAGGTCGTTTTGGCCGCAATTGCGACCGGCGGTGTCAAATTCACGGTCTGCCAGCCGCTCGCCGTGGTGTTGGAGAAGGTGGCGCTGGCGAGCATCGTGCCGGTCGAAGACCAGAGATGGACGATGTCGGTGCCTGTATCGCTGGAGCTCCTGTAGAACTTGAGGGCGGTGATCTGGCCCGCCAAGACGACGTGAATTTCATGCCGAGCTCGAGCTGCGAGCCGTCGTTGGGCTGGTTCACCTGCGCCGGCGTGTCGGTCGCGGCAAACAGGCTTACCAGCTGCGCGTTCACCGCAATATTGAACGTCTCGCTCGCCGTGAGACCGCCGAGGTCGGTGGCGGTGACCTTTACCGCGGTCGTAGCGACATCACCGGCCGCAGGAGTGCCGCTGAACACGCGCGTCGTCGGGTTGAACGTGAGCCAACTCGGGAAGAGGCGTGCCATCGCTCTTGGTCGCCGGCGATAGGGTGAGGCTATCGCCGGTGTCGACATCGGCGAAGGTGTTGGCCGCCAGCGTCAGCGAGAACGCGGACCCCACGGTTGCGGACTGCGAGTTGGTCTGGTTGGCGAGCGTGGGTGCATCGTTGGCGCCGTGGATGGTGACCGTCAGCGTCGTCGACGAGGTGGCCCCTGCCGTATCCCGCATCGTGTAGTTGAAGACATCGGTGAGCGTGTTGGTGGGGAGCCGCAGGGCCTGCACCGCCGGGTCGATCTCATTGATGGTGTAGGTATAGGTGCCGTTGGCAGCGAGCACGAGGCTGCCGTGGGCGCCGGCCAGCGAGCTGCCCAACGTACCCGCGGTCGCGCCGAAGCTGACCGCCGTGACGGTCTTGGTGTCGCCGACGTCGGGGTCGGTGTCATTGGTAAGGACGTTGCCGGTGGCGGGCGAGCCGCCCGAGCCATTGGCGATGCCGCCCTTCTCCGTCGCATCACCTGTGTCAGCGACCGCCGTCGGCGGCGTGTTGAGCGTGAGCCCAACAATGACGTTGAACGTCTCGCTCGCCGTGAGACCGCCGAGGTCGGTGGCGGTGACCTTTACCGCGGTCGTAGCGACATCACCGGCCGCAGGAGTGCCGCTGAACACGCGCGTCGTCGGGTTGAACGTGAGCCAACTCGGGAGAGGCGTGCCATCGCTCTTGGTCGCCGGCGATAGGGCGAGGCTATCGCCGGTGTCGACATCGGCGAAGGTGTTGGCCGCCAGCGTCAGCGAGAACGCGGACCCCACGGTTGCGGACTGCGAGTTGGTCTGGTTGGCGAGCGTGGGCGCATCGTTGGCGCCGTGGATGGTGACCGTCAGCGTCGTCGACGAGGTGGCCCCTGCCGTATCCCGCATCGTGTAGTTGAAGACATCGGTGAGCGTGTTGGTGGACAGCCGCAGGGCCTGCACCGCGGGTCGATCTCATTGATGGTGTAGGTATAGGTGCCGTTGGCAGCGAGCACGAGGCTGCCGTGGGCGCCGGCCAGCGAGCTGCCCAACGTACCCGCGGTCGCGCCGAAGCTGACCGCCGTGACGGTCTTGGTGTCGCCGACGTCGGGGTCGGTGTCATTGGTGAGCACGTTGCCGGTCGCGGGCGAGCCGCCCGAGCCATTGGCGACGCCACCCTTCTCCGTCGCATCACCTGGGTCAGCGACCGCCGTCGGCGGCGTGTTGGCCGCCGCGCTGTTGAACAGCACATCCACCCAATAGTTCGCAGCGCTAAAGGTGCTGGTCGGAAAGAGCCCGGTGGTGCTGGTGCCGCCGTAGGCGTAGACGCCGTTGCCGCCGCTCGTTGTGCTGGACGGGGCAGTCAAGCACTCCGCTCGTGAGCGTTGCTCGTGAAGTAGTTGTCGGTGGCGACGTAGACGCCGGTCGGTGTGATACGGACGCGACGTAGGTCGTGTCCGGCCGTAATTGCGACCGGCGTTGTCAGGTTCACCGTCTGCCAGCCGCTCGCCGTGGTGTTGGAGAAGGTGGCGGTGGCGAGCTTCGTGCCGGTCGAGGACCAGAGATCGAGCGATGTCGGTGCCTGTGTCGCCTGACGCTGCGGTAGAACTTGAGGGCGGTGATCGTGCCCGCCACGACGACGTGAACTTCATGCCGAGTTCGAGCTGCGAGCCGTCGTTGAGGTTGATCTGCGCCGGCGTGTCGGTAGCGGTGAAGAGGCTCGCGAAGGGTGAGCCGGTGACGCTCACGTTCAGTGTTGCCGGGGTCAATTGCATGTTGACGCTATCGTCGATGGCGCGTGCCTCGATGATGTGGGTGCCGACGCCTGTCGCTGCCCAGCTGTAGCTCCAATTCGTCGTGCCGGTGGCCGGGTTCCAGGTCGCGCCTCCGTCGGTCGATACCTCGATGCCGGCCACTTTGCCACCAACATCCGAGGCCGTGCCCGTGATCGTGACGACCTGTCCCGCCGTGAAACTCGAGCCGCTTGCTGGCGCTGCTATCACCGCCGTCGGCGGCGTGTGATCTGTCGATTGTGTCGCCGCCTGAAGGCTTGCGATCAGTGTCTGCGGCTGTATGCCCATGTCGGCGAAACAGGTTGACCATGGACTGCTCGACGGCGGTGCTTACGGGGGCGGTCTGGCTCCCGTGATAAGGCACGTACTGGTTGTCGAGCCCCCAGGACCACATGACGGTGCCGGCGCTGAAGATGAGCGCGCCGCTTTTGGTGTCGCGGTAGAGCGTTAGGCTGTGTGTCGCTGTGCCGGGTCCGGTTGTCAGTCCGTTGTCGAGTAGCAACGTTCCCACGTTCATCGTCGTTGAAGAGAGATCAACAAGCCCCACGGGTCGGAAACCATTATTGAGATCGCTGTTCCACTCGTAGCCCAGCAGATTGGTCAACGTCCCGCCATTGCCCGATGCAATGCTGGTATTCCTCCAGAAACGCAGTTGCGACATGCTCGAGGGAACGGAGATGTTGGCCAATTGCCCGGTATCGTCCACCGTGAAGATGGTGCCGGCAAGACCATTTTCGGGAGTACCCGGTCCGTAGACGAGGGTCGCGAAATAGCCCCGCTCCGCCGCCGGCCGTTCCGTTCGGATCGAGTTGCGTTCCGCTCCAGATATCCTTGTATTCGACAATCGTGCGATTGGGCGTCGCGCTGGCGTCGAAACTGGGAGCGAGAGCGACATCCCAGTAGATATTGTTGCCGCTGAGAAAGGCTCAGATTGACGCCCGCATCGGCCGCCGCCTTTACGTTGGCGTATTGCGATTGCGACCAATACTCGTCGTGGCCGACATCGAGGTAGGTTTTGGCGTTGAGTAGCAGAGAGCCGTTGGTGGCGGCGTCGATCCCCGAGATGTAGCTGACGTTGTAGCCGTTCTGCTCGAGCCAATAGATCGCCGCGTATTCCTCGCCAAAGACAAAATCCGCGGGTTGCGCCTCGTTGGCCGTTGAATTCATGTCTATGGGGCGATTGTAGCTGACGGCTAAGGCACGGTCAGCGTTCGTCCCGCTGGGGCCCTGATAGAGATTGTACCCGCCCCAGGGATTATAGGCTTGCCAGGTCGTGTCGCTCGTCTGGAACATGATGTCCGAAACGGTGCCGTCATTGCGGACGATGAACGGGATCATGTTTTGGAAATTGCCGGTCGTCGTCGTCAGCTTGGCGAAGTAGACACCCGACACGGCATTGGAAGGGATCGCCCAAGAATCGGTGACCGACCAATTGCCGGCATCGACCGTATTGGTCGCGCTGTTGAAGAGAGGGTTCGGCTGATTGTCCGCTCCAGTATGGTGCATGCTGGTGACGAGGCGTCGCGCCGTTGCCGCCGTAATAGCCGAGCCGGTAGATATCGAGGGTGTAGCCGCTCGAGGCCGTATCGATCTTGAAGCTGACGGTTTGTCCCGCGTTGGTGCTGATCTGCGTCGCAAAGCCCTCGATCTGCGAGTCGCCTTGGTTAGCTGATCGAGCCATGGATCGCCCAGGTGCTCTTGGGCGTACCTGGCTTCTGGTTCTCGAGCACAATTGGATTAGGGCTATCACTAAACGTCGTCGTCGCGGTCTGGGTGCCAGAGGTGGCGGTGAGCTGCAGCGTAGCGCCGGTGGCCCTGCCGTCGGAGGGCACCTGCCATTGGGCCACGACTTGGCCGTTGGCGCCGGCCGTTACGGTGAACGGGGTGTAGACATCGGCGATGCCGTTGATACCGGGCTTGGTGGCGAGGTCGGCAATTTGGATTGTGACAGAGCCACCGGGCGTCACGCCGCTGACGGTGATGGTCACTGTGCTGCCCGGCGCATAATCGGACTGATTTCGTAGTGACCGTCAGCGGTGCCGGCGCGGAGGTGAGGCTGTCGGGGATGGCTTGTGAAGAGAATGAGAAGTCGCGAGATGGCACGACTGTGGGTGTTTCTAGACCAGGGTGGTCCAGCGGTTTGGTTGTGGCGGAAGGATCAGTTGGTGCTCGCGTGTCCGAAGGAGCGAAGGTCGTATTGCCGGTATTCGTCGACCCCAGCGCAGGTTGCCACACGGCCCCTGAACCCAAGGATGCCACCAACTTATCGGCCTTCAGGCGGTGCGGCGCCGGCACTTCGTCAACGACGGCGGCGACATTTTGCTTCTTCAGAGGGCGCATCCGCCGGTCATCAGAAACCTCGAGCTCGTCAAAGTCTCCATCCGAACTCTCGGACAGCTCGTTAGAGGTCAACGCATCAATTGAGAACGATTGGTATCGGGGATGCCGGTCGTCCATCTCTGCACCTTGTTGTAACTTGGAGCCAAGACCAAAAAGGACGCTGCACGAGATCAAAATCTATAGCGAACCAAAATCATTTTGGTGGAGGGACATTGGTCTGTCAGAGGTACCAAATTGTGAGTAGGCAGGTGTAGTCTGTTACGACTCTAGGGTGTGGGCTCAATTGATCGCAGCGCCATTCGGACGGCGACGGCCTGGATGAAGGCGAAGAAGGTAGTCCCCAACTTGTCGTAACGGTTGGCGATGCGTCGGAACTGCTTAAGTTTATCGAAGAAGCGTTCGACGTGGTTGCGCTCGCGATAAATGGCTTTCTTCCAACGGAAGCGCGTATTCCGGTTGGTCTTGGGAATGCTGGGGAGTGCACCTTGGCTGCGGATGTGGGCGCGGACGTGAAAGCCCACGACGGCAAGGTGCAGATGATCGACAGCGCGATCGCGTGGCGGGAAATCATCGCGGGATCCAGCAGCGCAATGAACGGTTAAGGATTTGCGGCGAGTAGGACCCTCACCCCTGGAATTTCCTCGAGTCCGTCGAGATGAGGAGACGGACGTCATGCGTAAGAGCCCATTCTCGGACGAGCGGATCATCGCGATCCTGACGGAGGAGGGAGCGGGGATGTCGACGGCGGAGGTCTACCGGCGGCGGACGATTATCCGCGCGTTCCCCTTGCGTTGGTGGCCGATACGTCGCTGTCAGGCGCACGCGTCGCGCGGGAACTTAATGCGGTGGTCGCCGTGCGTGGCCAGCCTCGAATGGTTGTCAGCGATAACGGCAGCGAACGACTTCGACGGCGATGCTGCGCTGGCAGCGGGAAACCAGCCACTATATCCACCCCGGCAAGCCGATCCATAACGCCTTCATCGAGTTGTTCAATGGGAAACGCGAGAGAAATGCTTGCGGGACGACTACAACGGATGCCGCCCGCACACGAGCCTCAACGGGCTCACACCAAACGAGTTTGCAAAGAGGTCGACAACGGACAATAACCAGAACGGACTCTGCAGGGACACCAAGCCGGGCAGTCTGTCCTGCACCGAAGACCAGTGATGCGTATCCGGGGGATGACGTGGTGATCCGCAAGGAGCAGGGCGACCCAAGGGAGGACAACATCAACGGATCGAGGGGTTCTTGAAGGATCGTGTTATCGCCATAACCAAGATCGAGAATCCGGCCGCGCTTCGGCTCTGTTCCGCCTTTTTATTTAGGCATCCAAGCCATCAAGTTTTGTAGGCACGTCGATCCTGCACAACACTGGCATTCGTTGCATTCATAATACGCCTTTTGATTGCGTTGCCAGCGCGGGTGGTTCGAGGCCATCAGAAGAAAAGACCTAAAATTTACTAGGACTCCGTTTCGTTGCGAGTTCGCATGAATACGGCTTTGACTGTGCGAGTGTGTAGTGCGACATCAAACATCTCGAAGGATTACGGTCACCTGCTGCACCGGACACAAGACCATTTCTTGCGGCATGCCGAGCCGCACCGGTTGGGGCTTAGATTTTTCGAGGGAGCGACATGCTCGCCGTTGAGCCGATACTCAATGTCAAACAGTCTTCGAGGCACGTATGGCCGGGATCAGACGCTCATTGCTCCTTGCCTCGGCCGAGAGCTATGCATCTCTGCTCATCAACTTTGCAACAGTGGTGATAACGGCACGGCTACTGACGCCTGCGGATATCGGCGTGGCCGTGCTCGGATTGAGCGTGGTTGGACTCGCCGAATCGCTGCGTGAGTTCGGCACCTCGACATTCCTGATCCAGCAGCCGGAGATCACGCGCGAAAAGGTTCGCACGGCGTTCACGATCATGCTGCTACTGTCATTCGTCCTTTCAGGGACGCTGTTCCTGCTCAGCTCATCCATAGCGGCATACTACGGCAATGAGGCGCTCGATGCCTATCTGCGTCTGACTGCTCTCGGGCTCATGATCGGGCCGTTCGTCTCGCCTATCCTCGCATTGTTGAGACGAGAGATGGCGTTCGGGACGCTTGCGGTGTTGAGTGTAGTGGGCGCCAGCGTGAATATGGTCGCAGTGGTGACTTTGGCGCTCATGGGCTATCGCTACATGAGCTTCGCGTGGGCGAACCTCTTCTCAGGCATGCTGGGAGTGCTCCTCGCGCTGTGGGTCCGGCCTGACTTGTCGATCTTCAGGCCATCGCTGAGCGAGTGGCGTGGTGCGATTGCATTTGCCGGGTATGACAGCGCAACCGTTATCCTCAATCGCGTATGGGAGGCTTTGCCCTATTTTGTCTTTGGGCGTGTTCTTGGAATTGACGCTGTTGGCCTTTACAATCGCGCGGTGACGGTCTGTTCATTGCCGGAAAGGGCTCTACTGGCCAGCCTCACTGCTGTTCTACTCCCCGCTTTCTCCGCGCAGGTGCGCGAGGGGCACAGCCTGAAGTCTGCCTATCTAAGAGCCATCGAGTACATCACCGCCTTGCATTGGCCGGCCTTGATCCTGCTTGCGATCTTCGCTCACCCGGTTGTGCACATCCTACTTGGCCACCAGTGGACGGCAATCGTGCCCCTCGTCCAGATTATATCAGTTGCGCTGCTCGCGTGGTTTCCGGCCTATCTCACCTATCCGACGCTGGTTGCCTCGGGCGGCATACGGGACACGCTGACGGCAAGCTTGATCTCGCTTCCCATCTCGGCGCTGATCCTGGCGGTCGCCTCTAGGCACGGCCTTCATGCCGTCGCGCTCAGTATGCTGATCACGATCCCGCTGCAGGTCGCCGTCGCGGTGACGTTTGTGCGATGCCGGGTCGGGTTCGCCTGGAGCGAGATGCTGGTCGCTATCAGAAAGAGCATCGTCGTCGCCGCACTCAGCGCTGCTGGGCCGGGCTTGTTTGTGGCGATGCTGGGCCAGCGAAATGAAAATTCGATCGCATTCCTAGTCATTGGGCTCGTAATTGCCGTGATCGGTTGGCTCGCCGGACTCCGTATGACCTGTCATCCGTTGATGGGTGAAATCTTTTCACTTTGGCATAAGCTGTGCGAAGCGCCGAAATACCGAGAAATTTCGATCGCGTGCGGTAGGTTCATGCATCGATTTGCTTCGACGGCCGCGCGCAACCCGAAGTGATAACTACCCATTCGGCAGCATAGGGAGGTTCAATGAAGCCGAGCGTAGATGTCGTCATCACCCTGTTACAGGTACGGCCGCTTCCTGCGGGAGTGCGTCTCGAGCGTTTTGACGCAAGATGATGTCGACGTTCGCTGCCTAATCATTGATGACGCATCGAACGACGGTAGCGCAAGCATAGCGACGGCGCCTCGCAGTTGGAGCACCCAGCAGAGTTGCGGTGATTGTTCATCCGACCAATCGCGGTCATATTGCGACCTATAACGAGGGTATCGAGTGGGCATCAGCCAAGTATTTTCTTACTGCTCAGCGCGGATGATTTGATCACCCAGGTCGTCCCGGACGTGCAGTGCGGAATTATGGAGCAACACCCGAAAATCACCCTCACGCATGGCAAGGAGATCGAACTTTCCCGACAGGTACTGCAGGACCTGCCACAACAGGGATCAAACGGACAATGGGTCGTTCAGCCGGGCATCGAGCTCATCAAAGAGCTCTGCAATTCGACCATAAACAGGATCAAGACCAGCACGGTCGTCGTGCGGACTGATGCGCAGAAGCGTGTCGGTGGCTACCGGAGCGGGCTGCCACACGCAGGAGACCTGGAAATGTGGCTGCGACTCGCCTCCCTGGGTGACGTCGCGGAGACCGAGCTGATCCAGGGGATCAAGCGCATGCATGGAACCAATATGTCAGTCATTCAGTTCGGCACCACCATTGCGATTTCAGGCAGCTAATCGCTGCATTTGACTGTTTTTTCAAAAATGAAGGTCAAAAATTGGAGAACTACAAGATGCTCTGGACGTTGTCTCGGTCACGATTGGCCGAACGATTCTTCTGGCGGGGTGTCGCTCGGGTACTCAGCAGACCGGAGCTGGGTCGGTAGCCGGGGACCATTACGCCGTCTGCACCAAGGCAATGCCATCTTCACCCGGCGAACAGCCCGTCGACCTTCGGGCCGCGTTGCAATTATTAGCCCGCGTTTCCCATCTAAGGAGCGCTGTCGAGAAGCGTGACGCCGAAGGCCGAACGCAGCATGGCCCCAACGCCAAACCTCTCACGAGCTACTCTCGTGCACTCGCCCCATCGACAGTCTAAAACGATCCCTGCTCCGACTTACGTCCTATTCAGCGCTGCGTGAATTATATATGCTCGTGAGATCCGGCGCCAAGGATAAATCCATCTCAACCTGAAGCGAAGCTTCTCCCTGTGCTTCAGCCCTTCGGCGAGAGCACCACTTTCCGGCAAATCAGTCGAGGCCAACAAATATCCTTGAAAAGAGCCATTACGCCGGCGCGTGCCAAGGCTTCGGATATCCGGTGAATGCCATATTGCCGGCTCCACACCGCATTTCCGCGGATCGACAGCAGCCATAAACTCCGATTGATAGTTCCATCTTGGCGAGAGCCACCCGCGTCGGTCCCGGGCCACAGCCATCGAGCGCACTCTGGTCATGGTATTTGCATCTGTCTGAATGGCGCCTGAAATAAGACCACGCTTCGTTTGCGAGATCTTTCCATCCTGCTCGGTCAACGAGAAGCACCCCGGCATTGAAGTAGCTGTCGGGATCGTTGACGCCGATTTTCGATAAGTAAACCCGCGCTTTGCTTGCATATTGACCACGCCAAAAAACTCGGCTCTTTTTTCGTGAGCATAGGCAAATCCGGAGCGGCCAAGAACCCGAGCTTCGGGATCGAGAGCGCGAGAAGGGGATCGAGCGATGATGTAATGTCGACATCGCCGAATCGACCGCAGCAAAAATTTAGCGATACATCGGAGGTCCAGGACATTCGCTGATCCAGAGCCCCTGGCCATGGTCGCGATTGTAACATGTGTTTTGTTACGAAGTCCCCTGGCCGAAATTCTACCAACCTCCGCAATTGGCGCGGACTTCTATGATGGTGCTCCGTGCTCGCCCGCTTTAATACGCACGTGTCGCCAGTTCGGCATCAGTCGCGTCGATTACGTAAACAAATATTGCGACTGAGGGATCAGAAACATGCCTGCCTTGCCGCGAGCGGTGGCGCCAGCAAAGTCGGAATTCAGAAATTTGCTCGATCGAGAGCAATACGAGCGGATATCTACATTATTTTTTCAGCCAATTAGCATCGTAGTGATCTGTTATAATCCGACGAACTTGCGCACGGTCCCCGGGCAAATCAGCTATCGCAGAGGATTAGGGACAAACGAGCGATCCCGCTTCTCATTGATCCCGAAGTGGGATTCGCACCAAGCGATAGGAGAATCCGATATAGCGCGATCAAAATTATGCCGTTACGAGCCGCTCGAGACCCAGTGATCGTCCGGCGGCAAGCGATGCACGTTGGGCTGGCGATCTTGTCGATCTGACCAAGCTCTCGCTTCGACCGCGGCGTCCAACAACCGATCGCGGTTCTTCGAGAATGTCGATGGAACAAAAC
Organism: uncultured Alphaproteobacteria bacterium; assembly: GCA_963710005.1. GTDB lineage: Bacteria > Pseudomonadota > Alphaproteobacteria > Rhizobiales > Hyphomicrobiaceae > Hyphomicrobium_B. The sequence goes on along the minus strand of CAVPYR010000012.1, from coordinate 154,850 downwards.
GGCATCGTTCGATGCCTATCGCCAATAACCAGCGTAACGGAGGCTCTGTAGTCGATCTGCGCAACCGGCGCTCGGATCGCACCGAGCTAAACGCTACCTCACGCATGCCGAGGCCTGAGTACCCGTTCCGGCCCGACCGATCTGCGGCCTGGCTACCGGCGTAAAGTCGCACAAAGATCAAATCGAGTGAGCTATGAGCACGTTGGTGAAGCAGGACTGCCCGGACCGAGCGCAATGGGTGTTCAGGCTCGGACCATCAGTCCTTCTCTTGTGAAACACGCAGGCCCGTTTCTGCCATAAGCTCGCTGGCTGTCACGAGCAACGGGATGCGATGTCGCGACGAGACTAATCGACAGAACGACGCAGCTGTTCGAAACAGCAACCTCTTGTTGGCTATGTTAGCAACGTGCCTTTTCTTTGAGCCATTGAAAGGGCCGACCTCGATTGAGGCGCAGTATTTTGCGAAATACCCGGAGATGAGCGCGGGTAAACGTCTACTGGCACAGCCGAGTTCGCGCATCCAGTGTCCCTCCATTGCGGCCGTCGTTGGGCAAATCGCCCGATAAGGACGCAAGTCTGGCCGAGCCGTTGGTGACCACATCGCCGAATGCCGGGGCCAAGCCGCAATGCACTACGTCGCTGGAGCGGATACCGTAGTCCTTGATCGGAAGATGTCGCGGCCCTCGCAAAAGCTTAGCGGAATAAATGTTACGCGAGCGGGGGGCGTCTCACGATTGAGTTCCATGAGTCAATGCCTGATCTTATGTTGTCTGGGTTTGGATTGATATGATCTCGTGGGTACATTGCAATTCCGACGAAACTCCGATTCGAGTCAACGGAGCACATTTGCACTATCCGCATGGCTTGGATACATTCTGGCTTAACCCGAGACGGACTTAAGGTCCAATATTGCGCCATCATTGCGGTATCGACCCAATAGACAAAGTGGCCGAGGAATGTGATCACATCACCAAATAACGTGCGGCCTGAAACGCACATTGCATTGCTGAAGGGGGCACCGGTATCTTAATCGGAATGATATTCGGTGCTGCGAAAGCTTTCAATAATGGACCGTGGGGTGTCTGGTCGATCCCGTCATCAACAATAATGATTCTTATATTCTGCCCGTTCCGGATTGAGATAATATTGTGCGCTATACCGTTCCGACGCCAATGAACTCGGCATTTTGTCGACTTGGTGCATTTGCACTTGATAGCCTGGATGCATTTTCGATTCCAGGCGTTCTACCTACAGATTCCGTCATTGTTTGCGATAGACTCGGTCCAGTTCAAGATAGATCGACGAGATTGGCCGTGCAAACCTTTTTACCGGGTTGCATGCAGCATCTTTGCCATCCCGGTGGGTTGATAAATTGATTCACGTTGTTGCTAAATGCTTTCAACAATGGACACGGCGAGGCGTCGCGTCGGAGCCGTGGCATCCAGAGAACGATTTCGGTATTGTCGCTCTTCCACGGAAGTACGCTTCAAATCGCGTTGCCAGTGAGTCGGCATAATTGCAATTTGGTATCATGATTGACAGCTTGGGTTTACGACGGGTCTCAGACTACCGAGTGCGTCATTGTTAGCAGGTCGGGTCCAGTCTGGGCGAGCTCGCCGCGTTGGCGTCAAAGCTAATTTCCGGGCCCGGATCGTGGGGAATCCCAATGGCCCGGTAAGATCCATTGTTGCCAATGGTTGTTAGTGGACACGGCAAGGCTCGCGTTGGAGCCAAGGCTTAGGCGTCCGACCATGACCTCGGTGGAGGCGATCCCTTGAGGCAAGTCCTCTGTAGTTACGCTTATCGATCTTCGCCGTCGATCGCGGTTTGAACCCCTCGCGACGAATAGAGCGCCAGGCCGGCGAAGAGCTGGTAAATCGCGGCGGCTCTATTGCGAAGAAGGCGTAAAGGTGAAAGAAGCGCGGCGGTCGCAAGTGGGAGCTTGGGCTCGCGCGCTGTCCTCCTGGCCGAATGAGTGCTGGTCTCTCAATTTTGCCTCAGACACTTTGAGCAGATGTTAATTTCTTGATTTTTTCTTCCCTATGGAATGTACCTTTTTCCGGTCCCGGAACTGCTGATGTGCCACGCCATACCGGTGCTAGACGCAAAACGCGGCGGAATCCCGGAGTTAATCGAAGAGCCCCACAACGGATGTCTGTGCTGTCGATTTAGCGCGCGGTTAATTATAGCTAGTTTCGAAAAAATGCTTTGATGACACCAATTCATCTTTCTCAATTCGGGAGTCGAGCATGGTGCACAAGGTCACGACCGGCAGCAGACATGTTGCGTCCGCCGCTTTATGCATTGGCCATGCAGGTCAGGGCGCGACGCCGGGGGGCGTTCCGCTCTTCATACGATCGGTAGCCGCCCCATGTTTCGTGGTACCAATATGCCTAGGGGGCGCGTCAACGCCTGGTACGACTTGCCGGCGGCTTCTACGACTGCGCACCACAGTTCGCACACTGAAATGGCGATCGCTTTGCAACGGCCGAGATCTGGACGCGCAGACGTTCGCCATGCCGACCACCGCGCCAAATAAGGTTGACCTGCCCCTCATCACGATCGTGGACCTCACGCCATCTTTGGTCCAGCTGTCAAGAGCCGATCTGTTCCTTGCAATTTATCCGCCTTCGCATCTTCAGGATCCGCGCGCACCGGAAAAACATACATAGAGAAGGCCAAGAAAGCTAAATTGCGGAGAGAGTATCGGCGCATCGAGAATCAGATACTGAAACAGCATTGCAACCGCGATATACCAGGACTTAGTGGCGGAATGCACGCAAAATAGGAAGAAGCCACAAAATGATAGTACACCAAGAAGACCAAGCTCCACAAAAAGTTTGATCCAACCTGTGTACATGCTCCTCGATAGACGGAGCTTGCGGTTAGCGTAGACAAAGCTTCCCGGTCCATAGCCTAGTAGAAAAGTGCCCAGGCTGCGCGTAACATGCTCATTGAAAACGATAAGCGTACTTGTGAAACGCGCATGGCCGCTCGTGTTTGGAGTCGAAAACTCGAAGAGACGGCCCGAAATAATAATCCTGAAAAACAGAAATACCGCACCAAGAGCAACGATTGCGGCTAGGCCGACTAACGAACTGAACAGTCGAGCTCGTTTTATTCATTTCGGCTAAGAGATAGCGCGAAAGGAACGGCTGTAAACAGCAGCGTAAAGACCAATCCTGTTCCCGATAGCGTGAAGGCCAGCCCGAGAACTAGGGGAAATATGTACTTGGTATCCTTCAACAGCAAAACAACCAGCAACAAGACGCGCGCGGCGAGGCCTGATAGCGTCGACGGTTCCAATAAAAAGACGCCGTTACTCTTGTAGTAGCCCGGAATGGTAATCGAGTTCGTTCAGGACGTTATGCTCAATCAGAAAATCACTGGGAATGAGGCCACTCCATGAAAACATGTAATCCAGCTTCACAACGAATTGAGAAAAATATTGTATCGTTCCAAGGATACATATCAAAGAAACATAAAAGGCGATCCTATGTAAATAGTTAGCATAGTTCTCATGAGAGGCCGGCGAGTAGAAAATCCACTGGCTGTAGATCAGCACAAACAGCAGGCTAGCTGTTGGTTTCGTATAGATACCCCAGACTGAGCTAATGATGACAGAGCCTGCGAAGAAGACGAACAGGAGCAGCCTCCTGGGGCACAGCTTGACGCGTCCTTGCCAGAAGCCAAATGCGAGAATAAAAGGCGATAAAATAAGTACCATCGGGAAGGGAAACCCAGAAAGCCAAATTCCCAGTCGCTGAAAAAAGGTACTAAGAAAAAAAATAGATATCGGTACAGATCCTGATCGATGTTGCGCCAATTGGCCATTTGACTGGACTCTGTAGCTATATCATCAGAACCACTGCAGCAGGTGAATAAGCCTCGCGTAATTCGATCACCTGTCGTCTACAGCAGCGGTCAGTCACCTTACAGTTGCGCGCCGGATGTCAGTCAGCCATCGCTACGGCAACTCCAACAAACTCGACCGTTCGCGGAGTGAAACGCAGCTGATAACTTGCTGAGGAATGGGATCTGGGTGCGACCGTAGTCAGCAATAATAATGACCGCTTCGAGAAGGGTGCTTATCGAAAGAGCCGCCGCCGCTGGCTGCGACGCGGCGGGCAGATCAAATAAGACCACATCATATGTCCCTAGTATTTGTGCCAGTCGCTCTTTCAGCCGCTCTGGAGCAAAAGGCCATGTAGTACTCATTGGGCCTTCCATCACTCCCGCAGGCAAGAGGTCCACGTCGCCAACCGCATTCACGACGATGCAATCCCGCGCTTCCGCGCTACCTAACAATACGTCCGCCAGGCCCTTTTTTGCGTCCGTCGCAAAAGCCCGCGTCAATGTCGCTGAATACACATTGGCGTCCACAAGAAGAACGCGCTTACCCTTTATAGCATAGAGATATGCAAGATTGCAGGCAACTTCGGCTGTTCGCTCAGTAGAGGCGGCCGGCGTTACGCCAAAATAGCGAAGCGGTTTTGCCATCGGTCATAAGAGTTAAATTGCGTTCGAGCGTTCTGATGTCAAAGCTAAATTGTGAAAGCGGCTCATCAGCGACCATCCGGATACGGTTTGAGATGCATTCGATCTGTCGCCCGCGAAAATAATTTCGCGTCCAATTAAATCCGCTTTCTCTGCCAGTCTCATGATCTGCAGGCCGATTTAATTCGCGAAGTTCCCCCAGCCAATTAAGACCCGCTTTCTGGATCTGGAGCGGTCCCCTAACGCTCTTGTCAAGAAGGTGCCGAATTAAGGCGATGCCGTAGCCGACGAGAAGCCCCAAAAGTATCGACACACCCAAAAGTATTAGGGTACGAGGATGTGAGGGCGCCAGGGGAGGGCTCGCTCGTGTAATGACCCGAGCCATCGAAGCCGGCAAGGCCTGCCGCTGGACAGAGCCGGTATAAGCTTGGAGATAACTTTCATACAGTTTGCGATAGGTTGACTGCGGTGGACTCGAGCTCATCAAGAGTAATTTGCTGGCCTTTGTTCGGCGGATGCGCTTACCTCACCGGTGCCGTGGGGCTGCTGAATGCGGTAGTCGCGTTTAGCGCGGAACTCTTGGGCCTTGAGAACTGCCGCATTTACCTGCCGCCGCAATTGGTCGATGCGCTCCTCTAGCCATGTGGTCCCCTGACTCGCGATCCGCGAGCGTGTCGCAAGCTGATCTTTAACGTAGGCATCCGCTACAGCATTAGCGATCCGCGCCGCCTTCTCTGAATCGCGGCTACTGAAGTAAATGTCTAAGGTGTGCGACAACCCGACACGCCGAACATCCAGCCCTATCCTGAAGGGAAGCAATAGCCTCAGCATGCCTGTGGAATTCGGGCTTTGCTTTGCTCCGTCGTAAGAGCTCTGCCATCACGGCTCGACACGAACTCAGGATCGCTGTATAGCTTCAGCTCGGTGACGACAGCTGCAAGGACTTGCTCGGACCGCAGGATTGTAATCTGGCTCTCAACTTCAGGATTGTCGAGTGCCATCGTCATCTCTTTATCCTGACTCACCGATAGGCTGTGGGTTCCTAGGATCAAGCAATAACTGCGCGTGCGCTGTATAGATCCGAGGCGCCATTGAAACGTATAAGATCGCCAATATTAGCATTGTAATGATTGTTGCCAAGAAGACCCAAGCATGGCGACGAATAAGATAAGATATCTCAGCTCGAAAACCCGACGGAAGCCAATTTTGCCAAATCAGGTAGAGGCTGAGCGTGCTGACCGAGCTTATTGAGCGACAAATTTAACATGTTAGCTCCAAGTCCCTCGAAGATTGCCAACAACTTGCAATTAGCCAAAATATCGCTCAAAGGGCGAGCTTTAAGCTCGCAGATGATGAATGCGATTTGGTGCGCCCGCCTCGCGGCAACTCTAGGCGTGTAGCCACAGGCGTAAATGCTGTTGACCTAGACGCTTGATATTCCTTAACACCAGGTTCTTTCCGCGCGCCATGCGTGTTCACCGCATAGACGTCGGTTCGACCAATTTGGCGCTGCAATCGAGGATGTGAGCGTGCGGCCCGATACGCGGCAGCGCGAGGACTTCTGCGCGTCATGGCAACCGCTCCTGCACGCCCCGGTTTTCCGCAGGCAGGCTGGCGATAAAGCGGCGCATGGCTGCGGCCTCATTGGTGGCCGTGCTTTCCGCCGTTAGCTTCCGCTTCGGTGCTCCACCCGTCCGAAGCGGGAGGCCCGTACCTCTTTTTATCTATACCTGATACGCTAATAGAAAGACTGCGCGCACGCAGACTCTTACCACTGCGGCTGTTGACTTCGAAACTCGGTATCACAACGTTTGAACGCGCTCCGCCCTATTGCTGGGTGTTAAGATGAGCGGCCTTCGCTATATTCGACGGCAGTGAAGCGCATATCGAGGTAGACCTCCGGTGCCGGCGTCTCTCCACTTTGTTACCATTGTGGTGCCTGCGCTTAACGAAGAGCGGTATATCGCCGGGGCCATTCTATCGATCCTGCCTGGGGCCCACACGCTCGACTACGAAGTGTTGGTGTTGGATGGTGGAAGCGAAGACCGTACATGCCAGATTGTTGAAGACCTGGCATCGCAGAACCCGCGCATCAAGCTGTTGCACAACGAGCGGCGCATCCAGTCGTCGGCGATGAACATCGCCGCCGAGTTATGCGATCGGAGATCAACAATCCTCGTACGAGCCGATTGCCACGCGCGCTATCCGAAGGGTTTCGTCGAAAGTTGTGTGAATACGCTGCGCAGCACGGGAAGCTCATCGGTCGTGGTGGCGATGCATGCTGTCGGTCGGTCGCCATTGCAGCGGGCGATTGCAGCGGCACAGAATAGCAGGCTTGGGAACGGTGGGTCGCAGCACCGCATGACGGCGCATTCAGGCTTCGTAGACCACGGCCATCATGCTGCATTCGACCGCGCAACATTCCGGGCTCTCCGGGGATACGACGAAAACGCACCCTACAATGAGGATGCGGAATTCGATACGCGTTTGCGCCGCGCCGGCGGGCGCAACTATCCGGACGGGGCGCTGTCGATCGATTACTATCCGCGCTCGAGCTTTACTTCATTGGCCAAGCAGTACTACCGGCATGGCTGGGGCCGGGCGAACACTCTGCTGAAACATGGGCTAACACCAAAGCCTCGTCAGGTATTGCCCGTTCTCGCCCTGCTGATGTTCTTGACCGCCCTAGCGACCTTGCCAGTCGCAGGTGCGCTCGCTTCGGTGCCTCCCGGGGTTTACGTTGCGGCATGCCTGTTCTGGGGTGTTTCCTTAGCCATTCTGGCGCGCGATATCAGTGTGCTGCTGTCAGGCCCAGCTGCGAATGTTATGCATCTAAGCTGGGCCGTCGGCTTCCTCGCCCGCGTCGCTGAACTGCGGGCCGCACTCAGATCGTGGGTGCAGAGAAGCCTATGGAGCGGCGCAGCGCGAATTCCCTGATCACCTTAGTGGTAAGGAACATCAAACGTCCTGCATAAGCGTAATCAAAAAAGGGCGTAGAGCATTAGCCTAAGGACCAACCACGTAGCTCGTCCTTCAAAACGAGGACAGCTAAGGAAATATTTTGTCACCGAGTGGAGATCATGAAGCGAATACTATGGTTAAAAGCGCGGCTGCCTTATCCCTTGCGGAGCGGCGATGCTCTCTACAGCGCCGGTCTACTTCGTGCCTGTTGTGCTGCCGGGCATCAGGTGAGAGTCATCGGTTCGGTGAGAACACCAGATACTTCAACATCTTGTCTTCAAGGGTTGGCAAAGGCAGAGTGGCGCCCACTTGCTTCGGTCCCACGGCCCACAGCGATGAGTCTTATTTCCGCGCTTCCCAAAGACGCATTCATCTTGAACACAGCTGCTATGGTTGCTCAGATTAAATGTGAGCTGAGGAGCCATTGGGATTGGATCGTTTTCGATCATGCCTATTCGGCAGGAAGTTTAGACCTCGTACTTAATCGGCGTGGCGATAGCAGAATTGCTTATATTGCACACAATGTCGAAGGACTTATTCGGCCCCGCATTGCTCGAGAGATTTATAATTTCCTAGCTCCATTATATAGACTTGACGCAGCAAAATACCGACACTTAGAGCATCGCTTGATCAGATCGGCCGATGTCGTAACTGCAATAACATCCGCCGACGCGGAAATGTTCCGTTCGATGGGTGCATTAGTCCACGAGATCCCTCCGCTCTACCAGGGACCGATCGTTCGGAACAGAATCATAGGCAATTCTGTTCCTCGCCGTGTTATGTTGCTTGGTTCTTTCGATTGGATTGCAAAGCAACATAATTTGGAACGCTTTCTTTGTGAAGTGGGTGCAAGGCTCGCAGGTGCCGACGTAGGAGTTGACGTAGTCGGAAACGTAGCATCGCGGTTACGCCAAAAGTTGGAACGGGTTTATTCCAACGTGCGTTTCTGGGGTGTTGTTGATGATGTATTACCCTGTGCGAACCAAGTGCGTTGCGCAGTAATCCCCGAGTGCTTGGGAGGCGGGCTGAAGCTTAAACTTTTAGATTATGCCTTTATGCGGGCTGCCGATCTTTGGGCTTGCGGAAGCTCTTGCCGGAACTACCGATGAAGAGCGAAGTGCTCTATTTGTTGCATCCACTCTAGAGGAGATGACCAATCAGATTTTATCCTATATCGACAATTTGTCGGAGCTAGATAGAAAGCAAGCGACGGCATTCGAAGTATTTTCGTCTCGGCTTGACGACGACAATAGAACCGGAGAGAGGCTTACGAGAGTGTTCGCCGCCAACTGACCTCTTGGTCTTCAGATCTCGGCAGCGTTGACCTAACACCACGCGGTGCCAGACGAGATAATTCAACTGAGGGCGACACCTTTGGAAGGCCGCAGCCAGCCATTGTGTAGGCGTTGACATTCTGATTGTGGAAGTTTTCGTAGATCCGCTTCGCTCGGCCGCCCACTCTTTGGGGGCACAAAGCGCCCATGCTATTGGGGGGCACGTGAATCGATCAGCGCTGATAGGCCTCTCGATGTTCGTGAGCCAGTTAAGCGGTGTCTGGTCTCCAGAGGGGGCGCAGTAAAGCCCGGGCCATCAGCCGACCTCGGCGCGGTAGCTTTGGCGGTTACAGGCCCTACGGGCCTAGCCGGCATCCTTCGTCTCCAGTTCGAGGGCGATTCGATGCCGGCAACGGGCTCTCGGTCTGGCTATCGCCAGGTTGACGGCACGGCGAATACCGCGCCGCATCCTCCGTCGGCCGGACCTGCAACGCGAACGGCATCCGGCGTTGTGCTGCCGATTGGTTGGAAGCTCAAGCAATCTGATCGCTTCGGCACACTCGGGAACATTCGCGACGTTGCCACTCTCTCCGAACGCTATTTTGAAGCGCAGTACTATAACCGCGATCAAGGTGGGCGCGTTCGGATTCCTAATGTCGTAATCAATGGCGAGCAACAGACGTACCAACACTTCGAAAATTCAAACGTCTTCGTTTTCAAAGAGGACCACCTCGCGATCCAGGGGCGCGGCAGGTCGGATGGCATGATCGAATCCGGCGAAATGGTCAGTAAATCTACAGCGCGCAACTGGTGCGTTGAAGCCCGCTACACCATTCCAAAAACCGACAAGTCCTGGTCAGCCTTCTGGCAATACGCTGCCGGGGCTGGCAACACAGGAGCCGAGGTCGACTTTGAGCAGCCGGTCTACTTCAGCCAAGGTGTCCACGACGTGAGCATGTTCAACCATGGAGGTGAAACGTCCGATCTCAAAATCCTTGACCCTCGATTCTCTACTCCCTTTATGATGTATTCAGACCCGGACTTCGACGGCAGCGCATCGCCGCATTTCTACACGTCGTGCTATGACGATGCGGCAGCAGTTGTGATGAAATACATTGACGGCCGACCGATATACCGCGCCAACTGGAAATGGCGCGGGCCTGACGCAGCAACAATCGTGAACCTTGCTGTTGGCGGCGTATGGCCAGGCAATCTGTCCAATCCCGCTTCCTATTCAGGTAACTTGGACTTGTACTCGCTCGACTATTATGGGCCTGAATGAAAGGCACTGACAGGAGCTGTGAATGTCATCGAGGAAAGGCTTGGTCGGCTTCCTATTATGTGGGTCGAACCAAGGTGGTCATAGAGTCGCAAATCTTCGATACCGTCGAACGCTGGCGCCGGCTTGTTGAAGACAAGCTTGAATCGATTTGCATCGCGGAGGGCTTGATGCAGCCAGTTGACCGTTTTTTCGGGATCAGGCTCGATAACCATGACACCGGGGCTGTCCACAACATAGTATTGCTTCCAAGACGAACCAAATCTCGCTTTATTCGAGGGTGTCGAATTCGCCTATGGCCGCTACGGCGTGACAGCTTCGCAGATCCCATCCCGCTCAACCGAACCCATTTTTTTTGGAATCAGGCGAATGATCACGATCGTCGTACCGACCCGGAACCGCGCTTTCAGCCTCCGCGTGGTGGCACCGAGTTATTTCGAACAGGCACTGGTCGACGAAATCATCTTCGTCAGCGACGCCGGCGATGATGACACGCCGGAGTTGATCGCCGAGATGACGCAACGCTACCCGGCGGTCCGTGCCGAAGTCGTCAGGAACCCGAAGCGACTGGGCGCCTCGCAGTCACGCAACGTCGGCGTCGGGCATGCCCGAAACGACCTCATTTTATTCTGCGATGACGACGAGTATCTGGAACCGGGATACGCGCGAACCTGCCTGGAGAAACTCGAGCAGCTCAAGGCCGGCGCGGTTTCCGGACGGCGGATCTACATGCAGACTGGCGACACACCGGAAGGGGCGGTACAGCGCTTCGGCACGGGTTTGCGGAATACCAAGCCCTTCCGCTATCTGCTCTGCGAAATGGTCAACGGCGCCAAGTTCGAAGGCGACCTCAGCGTGCCCCACACCAATGCGGTCATACTGACGCGGAGGGAACTGTTGGTAAAATACCCCTTCGACGGCCACTACGCCCGCGGCAACGGCTACCGCGAGGAGACCGATTATCAGATGAACCTGTTTGTGCACGACTATCCGATTTACATCACGAACGACGTGCACAGCATCCACCTGCCGCTATCCCAGGTGCGCAGCGGCGGGCAGCGCACCCAGCCCTTCAAGAAGATCTATTGGTCCATGTTTCTACACCAATTACTTTTTCAAGAAGTACTACCAGGGCTACGCCCAGCGCGTCGGGCTTCGCGCACCCCGGTGGTTTGCAACGCTGGCTTTCGCGGTGTTCGCGGTTTATCGAGAGACCTTGCGTCCGCCGCTTTATGCATTGGCCATGCAGGCGCTGGCGCGGCGCCGCGGGCAGCGATTAGCCCGAAAAACCGCGTAGCCTACGCGATAGTGAGAAATCCATATGGATAAGGGACGGATATATTCCGCTTCTCTCCATCGACTCTTCCGGGCAATTTGGCGGCCATTCCATCTGGCGCCCGCCTTGCAACGAGAACGGAGAAATCCGACCGATTCGATCGACATACCACTGCCACTCGCCATCGAATGAACAGCCGCGAGGATCATTGGTGAACCGGTACTTTGGGGTCCACTGGCTGTTGTTGATGAGGTCCTGGTCTCCGGCGGCAGTGACGGGGAGCTGCTCGAGCGGTTCGAAGTTGGAATCGAACACCAAGTCATAATCATCGAGCGCAACTTCGCCGCCTGATCTCGCCAGTCCTGAGAATGATAGACGCGCCGGAAACGTTATGCCGCCATCACCGCAAATGCTCTGCGCGTCATAGCTCCCGGGCCTAATCATGTAGGCGATCCAACCTTTTTTAGTTGCGAGGCAGCCAGTGAAGTTCTCCAATAGCCTTACGCCTTCTGGGCTCTCGCGTGTACCTCAAATGAGCCAGGACTCGTTTCCCGAACACCTGCTTCGGCTGCATTGGCAGAGGCATCATCCTATCCTTTGGGGGTTTTTTGTGGAAATACTGAGTACTCGAAAACTGTGACCGGCGTCGAGTAAACTACTGCGTGATGCTGTCCATCGCGAGATATGCGCCATCGATGGCCGGCTGCGGTTGTTGGTTGCAAAGCTGGAAAATCTTCATCAATTCTCTTGGTCTCCCTTCAGTATCGCCCATAGCCGATCGCAAAATATACTGCGAGATCTTCCTGGGCAGCATTCTGTTCGCGATTGCAAACGGCGCATAGCGTCCAGGAAACTGGGCTAATAGAAAACCTCCTGGTCTTAGTACCCCAAACGCATTGCGGAGAAAAAGTTCGTTATTTGCAAAGTGCTCAATACCTGAATTGACCGGACGTAAAGTTCTACCCCAATTCTTCCAATATTCGTCGTACGCGCCTGACGCGCAAACTTCTAGGCTGCCTTTGACGCTATTCGGCCACATAGGTTGCGCCGTGTCGAGTATCAAATTGCGGTCGGTCTAATTCGTCTGTGCCCAAGTTCGCCCCGTGACGCTGGCCCACGTGTCGCGAGCCGTCTACACAATCGCAACCTGCATTCGTCGGCCAGCGAATTGGGACCAGCGATCAATCGCCGCCTGATTTAATTCGCCGGCGCCGTTCGTACCGTTCAGCCAGCTGACCGATTTCTCGTTATCGCCAGCGATGGCAGCATTAGCCGACAACGTCAGGATAATGAATGCATGTTGAGACATTTTGAGATGGCCAATGCCGCGCTTCGCGTGACCAGTGTTCGACTGGGGACAAGCATCGCGCATCAGGAGGTCGTCCTATCCTTTAGAAATTGCGAGGCCGCGTATGGGAGAGCTCGTACCGTTTGCAATTAGGTCGTTTGCCAACAATGCGACTTGGGTTCGATTTCTGGCATTGAGTCTTTTCATGATATTGCGGACGTGGACCTTCACGGTGCTCTCGCACATAGCGAGTTCGTAAGCGATCTGCTTATTCGACTTGCCCCTTCGCAGGGCTTCTACGACAGCGGCTTGGCGAGCCGTGAACATGCCTTCGCTGGAGCGCCGCTCCTTGCCTTCAGAGCTTTCCACCCGACGCTGGGCTGCGATGAGGCTGCTAGCCGGGACAAAAGTGCCCCCGGCCATTACCAGCCGAATAGCCTCAATAGCTACGTCTAAGGGGATATTTATAGGTAAATAACCGCGAGCGCCTTGTTCGAGCGCATCTACAATGCGACTGGTATCCTCATCGTCCGAAAGAACGATAACTTTCGGTGGACTAGGAGACACGCAAACGGCCGCGATATCGTCTTCTTGTTGCCTACCGATCCTGCAAACTATCACGATCGAAGCTTTCACGCGCTCAGGAAGGTCTTCCCAATCCTTAATAGTTGGAACACCGAGCACAGCCAGATTTGACGCTGCGGTGAGGGAACGCGTGATGCAGTCGCGAAGCAGAGCTCTCCGCTCAACGACGACGATGTTTGATTTTTCGGCAGATCGAAGTTCTAATTCTTTGCTGGGAAGTCCAATCGATTTCTTGTTTTTCAATGCATCTATCGAAATAGTGCCAGATCGCTTCTCAATTGTACTCACTGAATTTACCCTTTTCGCGGTACAGGAGCGTGCCAAAGTGGAACATATGGATACAAGTTTTTTTCCCTAAATATATATAATAAATGCGACAACTCTTTCTTTTTGCGGAAAAAGTGGGTTAATGTTAATGAAAATGGCATATTAAGCATTGTCCGATTGAAGATACGGCTTTTTTGCCGATCCATTCATGCTTTGGAAGCCCTAGTGTTCCGTCACTGACACAAGATTCCCAGGCGGCTGCAGATCAGTCAATCTGCGCGGATGAGAGATGGCATCTTTATTCGTGTGAGCCCTGCGGACAGAGTTCGGCTTGAAGGCTTTATTTCGGATCGCAACACGGCGAGCAAGGTTGTCTGGCGGGCGAAGATCGTGCTCGCGACAGCGGACGGGCTGGGCACCATGGCGATCATGCGGGCAACCGGTAAATCGAAGCCGTGCGTGTGGCGCTGGCAAGAGCGTTATGCCGCCAAAGGCGTCGACGGCCTGCTCCGCGACAAGACGCGCCCGTCCGGCAGGAAGCCGTTGCCGGGAGAAGGTAAAACTGAAGGTGCTGGCGAAGACCGCGAACGAGACGCCGCCGAACGCCCCCATTGGAGCGTGCGCACGATGGCGAAGGCCGTCGGCATCAGCCACACCAGCGTGCAGCGCATCTGGGCGGAAGCCGGCTTGAAGCCGCACCTCGTCGCCAAGTTCAAGGTGTCGAACGATCCGCTGTTCGAGGAGAAGGTGACCGATGTCGTCGGCCTCTACATGAACCCGCCGGACCGGGCGTTGGTGCTGTGCGTCGACGAGAAGAGCCAGATCCAGGCGCTCGATCGCACGCAGCCGGGACTGCCCTTGAAGAAGGGCCGGCCGGCAACGATGACCCACGATTACAAGCGCCACGGCACGACGACGCTGTTCGCGGCACTCGATACTAAAACGGGCCTCGTTATCGGCGAATGCCAGCCCCGGCATCGCGCCAAGGAGTTGATCCGTTTCCTGAAGAGGATCGACCGGATCGTGAAGAAGCACCTCGATCTGCATCTCGTCCTCGACAACTACGGGACGCACAAGACGGCCGAGGTGAAGGCGTGGCTCGCCAAGCATCCGCGCTTCAAGCTGCATTTCACGCCGACGAGCGCATCCTGGCTGAATCTCGTCGAGCGGTTCTTTGCCGAGATCACGACGAAACGCATACGGCGCGGGACTTTTACCAGCGTGGCCGAACTGGAGCAGGCGATCCATGACTATCTCGACAGACACAATGCAGAACCCAAACCCTTCGTATGGACAAAGTCCGCCGAGGTCATTCTCGAAAATGAAGCCCGCGCCCTTGCTGCTCTCAGGTCTGAGCGGGAACCAAGCGTTAGAGTCTGGAACACTAGTGTCGCTGGCTCATCTCTGCAGGCTGCGCGTTTACGAGGCTTGAGCTAGGGCAGTGAGCTGAAACCCGTCCCTCCTCTATGCCGTGTGCTTATGAATCGCGGCTGATGAGCCACGGTCGGCCCTCCCAAGCCGGCTGGACCATCCGTGCAAACGGGTTTGGATTAGGCAGCGAAGCTCATGATAATCGCCTCTGCGCGGTACTCCTGACCGGAAGGCCTCCACGAACCATATGCTTGCAGATCGAGGATATAGCGAGGACTGGACCAGTGCGCTCGTCAACCAGCATGGCGCCGTGGGCCAACATTTCTCGGAAACGCAATCGCAACGAAGCGATCTGCATCAGCCCCTATCTGTATTGAGCGCGTAACCTAGAGTTGAGCGGCTCTCAGGATCGTACCAATATCCGGATCCGGCTGCGCGTCTATGAGTTCGCGGAGGTTCCTTTGGGCTGCGTCTTGGCTTCTGCGGGAAAGTTCATGAGGTTCTTCAGGGTCGGCGCGCCGGCCCCAAGTTGCGCTTGAGAGTGACGCAGAGCTAACACGCCGGGGTCGGAAGCACTCTAGCCATCAAGTCGTAAGCCAACGCACTTCGGTCACCGCTCTACCTCCTTTACCCGGCTTTTCCACTGCGCCAAATGTTCATAACGTTAATCAGATACTTGGAATGAAGAGGCGGGCGGGGCTCTCTTCAAAGTTGGCGGAAATCATGGCCGATGACTAGCGAGGCGCCTTCTAGAACAATCAAGTCACTTCTGGATTATCCGCAAACCCCGAGAGTCAGCTTCGCCGCTGACCGCCGGCGCGGTACTCAACCAGTTGGTGGCCATGCAAAGCGCCTAATGGATCTTGGAATCTCCTTAGTCGCATTTTTGGTGCTGATTCCAATTTTGCTCTTAATCGGGACTCTAATTAGAGTAAAAATGGGCGGATCAGTCATCTTTGCTCATCCGCGAATCGGATATGAAGGCAATGCGTTTCTTTGCTACAAGTTTCGTACGATGGTTATTGACGGGGATGCCGTTCTCCAGAAATGCCTAAATGACAATCCCGAGGCCCTGCGAGAGTGGCGTGAAACGCGCAAGCTTAAGAGCGATCCCCGTGTCACATGGCTCGGGCATGTCCTGCGCAAGTCAAGCCTAGATGAGCTGCCGCAGCTCATCAACGTCATCCGCGGTGACATGAGCGTCGTGGGACCACGTCCAATTGTTGCAGAGGAGCTCTCACGGTATGGTTCGTGCTCAGCAGACTATCTCCGCGCTCGTCCTGGCCTTACCGGTCTCTGGCAGGTGAGTGGCCGAAGCGGGTTGGGCTATGAGCAAAGGGTTGCTCTAGACCGATATTATGTACGCCGTTGGTCCATCGCGCTCGACCTTGCCATACTTTTCAGGACGCTACCGGTCCTGCTGCGGCATGAGGATACGGCGTGACCGATTAATTGGGGTACGCTCAGTTATCGGACCTCCGACCGCAGGTCTTTAACGACTTAGTTCTGCGCCACACATGTGACGCGGCTACGCCAACGAGATAGGCGAATTGAAGCGTGAATAAAGTCACTGCGATCGAGCCGATAACCAACCACAGTGATAGGCCGTAAGAAATTGCCGTTAGTCCGATCAGGAGAGCTATGACAACCGAGGCGGCGATTAGCGCTTGAGCGCGAAAGGTGCTTCCCAGACCCAGACCGACCGCCCCAATGGCTGCTAAAATCCACGTCAAACCAGCCCTCTTTCGTTAAGTCTCGCGAGTAGGTGGGGCGCCTCGCACGGTCGCTCAAAATGGCCGGACGACTGACATATTTACTTCCTGATCGCCCTGACGCAAACCTAGATGCTGACCACAATCGATTTGCGACTGCTGTTCCAGGGTGGGTACACGCACCTAACGAAATTGAGGCGACGATCCCCGGCCATCGTCTCGCTTTGCTTGCGACTTATCCATTCAATATGGCTTGAGGTGGGCGCCAAGCTGTAAAACATGCTTCGAAAGTCTGACTTGGCTATTGGATCTCGTAACGACGATAGGGCCCTACGGCGCCGCCGCGAGGCTTGGGAGCTCTGCGGCGTGGGTCATGCAGGTCGCAGCATTCAGGGCTGCATGTCAGGTGTGAGATCATTAGCAAATTAGAGCACCGGGGACAATCATCGCTGTCCGTAGATTGCAAGCGCAACTTGAGAACGACGTCGTAGTAGATGCTCTTTGTCTTAGCGCCTTGGCAACGAACTGATCGGCGATGGCGGCATCTGTTGAATGGTGGAGCGAACGGTGTCCTGTGAGTTTTCCTGCCTCTCATTCAACGTGCAAAGTTTGCCGCAGTATTCGGCCTCACCCAATCTGTGTTTCCTCTCGGCCGACTTCGTACCAATTTGTGGGCGCTATATTTCCGATTATTCGGTTCGAAGGCAGCGCCACTCAGAAAATCTTATAAGCTGACTATTGGTGCAACAGTCGAGAGCGGCGATTAGCTGCGCAACCTCTGGCGGTCCTGGAAGCAGCGAACGATCTTCGCTTGGCACCGCTAAGGCTTGCATGTTTAGGTATTGACTGCGCCGCGGATCGACAAGAATGATATCGCTGTGGTCTGAATTCTTCCATCGGTGTTAGGTCGGCTCTATCTCGGCGCGAGTGGGTGGCGTATGCTGAGCCCGCCGCAAAATAGAACGACCTTAATTCTAAATTTCGCTTGGATCTACGATGCGGGCCTCGCGGAAGCGCTGGCGACGCGCGTCGAGGCGAAAGTAGAAGGCTGCGCACCTATCTAAATCGTCACGCTTCTTCGAAATACTGGAGTTGTGGAGTGAAGCAGGGTTCTGGATAGACTTCGGACGGGATCGGGCGGGAGACGAGCATACTATTTCCAAAAAGCCAAAATCGAGTGGGGGGAGATTGTGCAGTGCCTCATTCGACCCGAGTCATAACCCTTCCATGACTACCGCAACACCAGATATTGAGACCGCCGTCGTGGGCGGCGGCGTGATCGGTCTCGCAATCGCTGCTCGGTGCGGCCTTGCGGGGCAAGAAGTTTTCGTCCTGGAGCGGAATTCGAACTCGGGCAGGAAACAAGCTCGCGTTCAAGCGAAGTCATTCATGCCGGCATTTATTATGCGGCTCGGACGCGGAAGGCTGCTTTGTGCATCGAGGGCAAAAGGCGCCTTTACGAGTTCGCCACCGCCAACAACGTAGCGGCGAAGCGCCTCGGAAAGTTGATCGTTGCCACATCTCCTGAAGAATTGCCGACTCTTAAAATGATAGCAGCACGGGCAATCGCGAACGACGTAGATGATCTTCGTTTTCTATCGCGTAAGGAGGTGCAAGTGCTCGAACCCGAGCTCGACTGCGCCGGGGCACTCTTATCGCCCTCGACGGAAATCATCGACAGCCATGGCTATATGCAAGCCCTCCAAGGCTTTCTGACGAGTAATGACGGAAAGGTGATTTGCAACACGACAGTCGAAAAAGTTCGGGTTCGTGAGAGCGCAGATTTCGAACTCTCGTTGCGATGCGTTGATGGGGACATCAACATCACCGCACGGAACTTGGTCGTGGCGGCAGGTCTCGGCATGGCCGTGCTCGCGTCGAATCTGCCGGGGGCGGCTTCATATAGACCGCCACGAACGTTTTTTGCGAAAGGTCATTACTATACGCTGACTGGTCGCACACCCTTCAAACACCTCATCTACCCCGTTCCTGTTGAAGGCGGTCTTGGTACGCACCTGACACTCGATATGGGTGGTCGAGCGCGCTTCGGTCCGGATGTTCAGTGGATCGACCGAATTGACTATTGTTTTGACGACCCCTGGGGCACGCGTCGCGATCAATTCGAACGTGCTGTCTGCCGCTACTGGCCGGGCCTCCCTAGGGGCGCGCTTATGCCTGGATATACGGGGATAAGGCCGAAGGTGTCGGGTGCGGGCGAGCCTGCTGGCGACTTCGAGATCCACGGACCTCGAGAGCACGGTATCCGGCGCATGGTCACGCTGTATGGCGTCGAAAGCCCTGGCCTCACATCGAGCCTCGCCATTGCTGAGTATGTGCTGGAGCTACTGGGCTAAAAGCGCGGCTTATCGATGGTCACCGTCCCTGAACCAGATATCTTTCGAGAACCTCTGCGGAATTGGAAACCATCGTTCTGAATTTGTAGCAGGGGAAGCTCCTGCCTCTCCGCCCCACGCGTTGATGGGCGTAAAAAATTTGTCCTCCAATTGACAATTTGATGATCAGAGCAACGACGACCATAAGGGGGGCAAGTGCGATTAAGGCCAGAAGTGCCATCACAAAATCGAACGCGTGCTTTAGCTCCACATTTCGAGAAAATCGGAGCGGTAGCTCACTCGAAATAGCCTTTCTTCGATCGGCAGCAATAAAGCCGCCGGAAAAACCGAGAGCCTGCCCCAAAAGCTGTCTGGATAATCGGCTCACACGCCTTAGCACGCTATTTCGCGGGCGCTATGTTTTTTCTGCGCGCTGATGAAGAGACGACGACAACATTCGGATAGCTCGCGGTAAGCCGATCGCCGAACATGCCAGCAAATCGAAGCCATTGTCCCGTAGCCAGATTTTCCGTGGTTGCAGTGCGAAAGCAATCATTCCTATCGACGTAGTATGTTCCGCCCTTTTGCAGGTAGGGAGTACTCATATGTGAGGTGCGACGTGCAACTTCAGACTTTAATAAAATTGATTCAGGTATCAGCCGAGAGCCGGACGGACGTTGGGGGGGTGCTCACGCTGAGGTCAAAATCCGCGCGTTTGCGGTCCGTCGTTGTCTCGCTTCTCAGCCAGGATTTTATTGGCAATGAACGCGACCTGTGTGCGATTGCTCGCCTGCAGCTTCTTCATGATGTTGCGGACGTGAACTTTCACTGTGCTTTCACACATGTTGAGTTCGTAGGCGATCGTCTTGTTTGCCTTGCCCTGACGGATTGCGTCGATCACCGCGATCTGCTTAGCGGTGAACCTCCCGAGTCCCTGTTTTTGCGGCAGCGACGTCGTCTGCTTTGGCCTGGCCATTAGACAATTGGCCGGTATGAAAATGCCGCCTGCGCGCACGATCTGTAGCGCACCGATAGAGACATCGAGCGCGAGACTACACGGGATGTAGCCGCGCACACCCCTGCCGAGCAAATCCCGGATATAGGCAGCGTCTTCCGTTTCACCGATAGCGACAACGCTGGCGCCATTGGCGCGCAGCAAGACGGATCTGAGCTCTGTCTCATCATCGGGATTGCTACGCGACAGCCCAATGAGAATGACGGACCTCGATCCGCCGTAACCTGTGTCCGAAGTCCGACCAAGCCTCGACGCTTGGATAATCCAGGACCGTTCCAGTGGTCGCCGCGCCAAGAGCACGGCGTAAACAATCCCTAAATAAGCGCGACGAATGGATGAGCGCTACAACTTCCGCGCCATTGGGCACTAAGGCTGTTGGTACTTGCGCAATACGCGCAGATGCCGGTCGGGCCGGTGAGGGCTCTGAACGGCCTATTTCGAAGGATAGCGCGTCGCTAGAAATACTCATGTTGAACGCCTCACGCACGATTAAAAACAATTTTGCATGTCGCAAAACGGCACCGTCCTCCAGCAATGGCTAAAAACGTTACGGAGAGGATCTACGCAAGTCCTGCTCAGGCAGATTATATCGAGTTTTCAAGAGAGTACCTGATCAAGCTGTACTCATTTCGTCTATGTTGCGGTGCAAGATGTCGCGAATGTATTCAACAGCCAATGCGGTATTGTTGTTTATATTTGACGAAAACAGCAGGTGTGATTTGGGCATCGCCAGTAAATTGGCGCTTAAGCCGCTAATCTTTAGAGCCGTTGCCACTCTGATCTACAGTGGCCTGATGAAATGATTTGGCATTTATACAAACAAAATCCAAAACATGGGCGCCGAGTTACGTAGTTTCTAAATATCAGCTTAGGAGTGCCTTTTTGTTAACCGCATTCTTCCCATCATAAAGTCCCGTCCTAAGGCTTTCGAGGTATGACGATGCCGCATGAATGTGTAGCGTTATGGACGTTGGCCTTTCAAAACCTATTGACCCAATATTCGCGACCCGGTGCCTCTAAAAATCGTTCTGAATAGACGGGGGCTGATTTACCCACGAGCGACGTGGATGTTTTTTTGATGGGCGATGGTCGGCTGGCAATTGCGCTTTAGTCGCCTTCGTCTGTACGCGATACTTTCTGACACGGCAAAATATTTGGTTGGGGGCTGACCCAAGTTTTGGAAATAGCGAAGAGGTGCACACCGCACTCTATTACTGCTCCGTAATCGCCCCGAACTCGGCATTGCATCGTCGGCAAACCCAAGTTCTTTGAATTCGCGATGACAAAGGGATCGCCATCGAATGCTGTGGCAAGTTCCCTTGTAGACACGTTGCGCTGGCCGCGAGCCTTGTTCTGGGAACGATTTCGGGACGAGGTGTCTCATTGGTTCATCTGAGTTTCGATAAAACGGTCCGCTCCTCGCGTCAGATTTCGAGGAAACTCGACATGCCCCTCTTGGGCGACGTCACGCGCTCAAATTTCTTTAGTGGCGTCGTTCTCACGGACATTCTTCCGCGTCGATTGAGGTCCACGAGAAACAGGCAGCTGAAGTCCAGTTTCTTCATTGTAGAGAACGGGCAATTCCCCGAAACTGCCCAGGAGCTAAGCGCTACCGCGGTTACACTTAAGAACGTGATGGACGCTCGAAACACACATGTTGTTGGCTTTCTTGGAACAACGCCGGATCTCATGTAAGCAGTAATTTAGCATTGTTGAACGCTCACGCCGGTTGGCGAACCCTGTTGATCGAGACCGACACGGCCAACCCAAACTTGAGGTCCTTTTTGCGGCCGATACAACTAAAGGGCTTCAAGATTTGCTGGCCGGTAGCGCTAGCCCTGCGGACGTTGTAGTGCCTTGGACAAAGAGCGCGAGACTTTCTCTTCTGATGGCCAGGAGTTCAAATGCCGACTGGGCGCCGGAACAGGTTTCTGTTTTGAGATCGCTGATTGATCAGATGGCTGATCAATACGACCTCATCCTCGTTCACTTGCCCCACGCGAATAGCACTATCCGTGCGCTCGCAGCCGTGGACAATATTGTTGTCGTCACTAAGGCTCGCCAAACTGTCATGCCCGAACTGTTCGACATCACCGCCGCTCTTTGGCTCGCGGGCAAGCAGCCTTTAGGTGTTGTTATTTCCGATCTTGTGTGAACGCTGCGGGAAAAACTCGATCATTCAATCGCTCGCAGGAGCAGCTAGAAGACTTCGAAGCTGCTCACAAGCCCACTAAGATCGATTACTGCGAGAATAGGAGCTTGCGTGCGACAAATGCTTCTGCATAGCGCTCCTCGGCGCGGCACTCCATACCTCTCAGGCGCGCGAGGCCGCGGAACGTCTCGGGATCGAACCAGTCTTTCGAGCGCTGAGTACTGAAGAATTTTTCGAGAAGCTCGATCTTCCGCTCAAGATCCGCCGCGCGAATGGGCACATAGAAATTTGGCTGACCAAGATCGCCGTCCCATTTCGGAATTTCGTATTCGAGCACCACGTGGTCGCGAAATGCGTTCCACGTCAGTTTGCATAATTCCCGATGATCTTGATGCGCGTCATCGCGTCGATGGGTGAAGGCGATGTCGGGAGAGACGCGGCGCTTTATGTCCTCAATCCATGTCTTCAGGTCGGCGCCCTGATAGGGAAAGAAGCCGTCCTTGAATTCTCCGAGTTCGATCTTTGCGGAGCACGCACCGGTGAGGAAGGCTGCTGCGGAGTTCTGTGCTTCTTCTTTTCGCGCCCCCGTGGCGCTCGCCACGGCCCAATGAATGTCGAGTTTTGAGCCTGCGGAGATCCAGTTAAGAAGAGTGCCCCCGACCCCGATCTCGATATCGTCAGAATGTGCCCCGAGGCAGAGAACGGAAAGCGGCTTACCGGCAAGACCGAAATTGAGCCCCTTCATGCGCCGGCCGCAACCATCGGATCGGTTTTCGGTGCTCGCGCCGGCGGGGGATCTTCCGCCCAGGGCATACAACCTTTTTCCGCCATGTCCTCAAGGATCTGGCGGTCCTTCAACGTATCCATCGGGCGCCAAAAGCCGTCATGCTTGTAGGCGAGCAGCTGATCGGCCTTGATCAGCCGTTCGAACGGTTTGAGAACGAGTTCGTCGCTCGGCTCCATATAGTCGAAGATCTCGCGGCGCATGACGAAGAAGCCACCGTTGATCCAGATATCGAAGGCGTTGGACGGGCGAAGCTGTTTGACCTGACCTTCAGGCGTCATATCGACAAGGTGGAAGGTGAGAGGCGGTCGAACGGCCATAAAGCCCGCGACTTTTCCGCTCTTCCGGAAAGTGGCGATCATGTCGTCGAGATTGACGTTGCTCAGCCCATCGCTGTAGTTCGCGAGGAAGATCTCATCCTTCTCGACATGGGAGCGCACCGCCCACAGGCGCTCCCCGATGTTCCTCCAGATCCCGGTATCGATGAGAGATACATTCCAGTCGTCCGGTTGCTCGTTTAAATATTCGACCTTCGAGCCGTGATGAGAAACGACGCAGTCCGTATAGACCTGCGGCCGGTAGTTGAGAAAGAATTCCTTGATGATGCTCGCCCTGTAGCCAAGGCAGAGAATGAAATCCCGATGCCCGTACCGGCTGTAGTACTGCATGAGATGCCACAGGATGGGATGCTGCCCAACCGGGATCATCGGCTTAGGAATATTCTCGGAGTATTCACGTATCCGGGTTCCGAGACCACCGCAAAACAGAACAACCTTCATGGATTGATTTCCTTTGGGTCGATGACGGTGACTTCGGGAATGGGAACCACGAATTTGCCGCCCCAGTCGGCTATGTGGCGCATCTGCGTGATGATCTCGTGCTTGAGATTCCACGGCAGGATCAACACAAGATCCGGCTTCAGAGCGTCGATCGCGTCGATGGAATGGATCGGAATGCGCATGCCGGGCGTGAGGCGGCCAAGCTTGTAGGGATTGCGGTCAACGGTGAATTCGAGGAAATCGGGCCCGATGCCGCAATAGTTCAGCAGCGTATTGCCCTTGCCCGGAGCTCCATAGCCGCAAATCGTTTTGCCTTGCTCCTTGGCTGAGATGAGAAACGCAAGTAATCGCCGTTTCGTGCGTTTCACCTGCTCGCCGAAAACCGAATAGGTCTTGAGGTCGCGAAAGCCGAGCCTTTCTTCACGCCCGATCAAGGCCGCGACGGCCGCGGTCGGCTTCCGCAAGGACCATTCGTGCGTAATGTAGACTCGCAGTGATCCGCCATGGGTAGGGAGCTCCTCGACATCAACGATCTTGAGCCCATGGCGCGCTGCCATCGTCTCGATCGTCAGAAGCGAAAAATACGAGAAGTGTTCGTGATAGATCGTATCGAATTGATTTTCTTCGATGAGCCGCTGCAGGTGAGGAAATTCGAGGGTCGCGACGCCTTCCGGCTTAAGGAGCAAGCGAATGCCGGCCACGAAGTCATTAAGATCGGGAACCTGCGCCAACACGTTGTTCCCTGCGATAAGGTCCGCCTGTCCGACGCGCGTTGCCAGATCTTTGGCGAGGCGGACGCCAAAGAAATCAACCTCCGTTGGAACGCCCTTGCGGATGGCGGTCTGCGCAACGTTAGCGGCTGGCTCGACGCCGAGCACCGGTATGCCGAAAGGAAGAAAATGCTGGAGCAGATAGCCGTCGTTGCTCGCGAGTTCGACCACAAGGCTATCTGCTCCCAGGCCGAGGCGCTTGATAATCATTTCGACGTACGTCCTGCCGTGGTTGATCCACGACGTCGAGTAGGATGAGAAGTACGCGTACTCCTCGAAGATGTTCTTGGGGTTCACGTATTCCTTCAACTGAACAAGGAAACATTCGCCGCAGACGAGCGCATGAAGCGGATAGAAGGGCTCCATCTCGTCGGCGCGATACGGCGGAACAAAACTTTCACATAGTGGCGACATGCCGAGATCGATAAAAGTATGGTCGACCGAACCGCCGCACAGACGGCAGTGATGCGATGGAGCTCCTTCAGCCTCGGCTAGAGCCGCACTTGCCGTCTCTATATTCATTTTAGGTCCCGTATGTTCGATAGGAACTCGCGATGCTCGGTACCCTGGCTGCTCATAACCGCCAAAAATCGATTGCCGACGCATCCCATTCTTAAATAACACATCTTCTTTGCACCCCATGGAGTTTGAGCATTGATGATAAACGGGAAAAGGACCATTACGCCTCTTGTTTACGGACCGCAGCTGCATGACTTTTGTTCGCGTTGTTGGCACTCATCAGCAACGAAAGGAAAAATGTGCGTTTCCTCCCGACAAATCTTGAAGGTACGATGCTGCTCGAGATGGAGCCGCTGCGCGATCAGCGGGGTTTTTTCGCTCGGACCTTCTGCGAGCGTGAATTCGTGCAGCACGGATTGGAAACCCGTTTCGTACAGCACAGCGTCTCGCGGACTTCACTCAAGGCTTCGATCCGCGGCATGCATTTTCAGAAGGGCGCCGCGGCCGAGGTCAAGGTCGTGAGCTGCAAACGCGGCGCTATCTTGGACGTAATTATCGATCTGCGTCAGAATTCTTCGACCTTCGGCCGGTGGCAGGGCTTCGAGCTTACAGCGGAAGCTCACAATAGCTTATACATCCCGAAGGGCTTCGCTCACGGTTTTCAAACGCTCACGGATGATGTCGAGGTCAATTACCTCATTTCGACTTTTTACGTTCCTGAAGCAGCCGCCGGCTACCGCTACAACGATCCGGCCTTTCGAATAGAGTGGCCGCTTCTTGTCTCGGTCATTTCGGACAAGGACCGCTCATGGCCGGACTTTGTTGATATGAGACAGACCCGAAGCAACGTCGAATGAAGTATCCGCGAATTGACCATCCCGATATCCGCCCGCAATCGCCGTTTTTATGAACTTTAGATTTGTGCTATCATTGGAAAAAATTAGGAGCGTACCTCGCGTCCGCCCTCGATGATAATAGCTCTTGGTATGCGGAGCCCGTGGCCATTTCTCTCTACGACGACGGCACCGAGAACGAAGGCGAGCTCGTCTATAAGCCGGACGCCGAGGCGACGGTGTGACGACGCATACGGCTAACGCCGCCGCACTAAAAGCGATCGTCACCGGTGCAACGTCGGGAATTGGCAGCGCAATTACGACCGCACTCGCCGCAGGCGGCGGTTCAGTCTGTCTCATCGGCCGGAATCGGGAGCGACTGGAAATCGCGGCTCAGCAGGCACGGGCCGCCGGAGGTACCGTGGTTGCCTGCCGGAGCGACCTCGCCGACGATACCGCCCGCCGGGCTCTTTTAAAGAGGATAGAAAACGAATTTCCGGATCCAAACGTCCTCGTTCATTGTGCGGGCGAGTACGCAAGCGGGACCCTCGAAGCAACACCGGTGGAAGTGCTCGACACCCTATATAGAGCCAACGTGCGTGCACCATATGCCCTGACGAGAGCGCTGCTACCTGGTTTCGTGCGAACACAAGGCCAGATTGTATTCGTCAATTCTTCACAAGGGCTTCGAGCAGGCAACGGGGTTGGCGCCTTTGCCGCAACCCAGCACGCACAAAAGGCCATTGCAGATAGCCTCCGCCAAGAAGTGAATTCAGAAAAGGTTCGTGTACTAACGGTATATCCGGGGCGTACCGCAACCCCAAGAATAAAAGCGCTGTTTAAATTTGAGGGTTCGGACTACCGTCCAGACTTATTGCTCCAGCCGGACGACGTCGCGCAGGTCGTCCTGAATGCGCTCTATATGCCGCGGACCGCAGAGATCATGAACGTCGAGGTCCGTCCTCTCGCTAAATCCTATTAGCCCGGCTTCGATAAAGCCCTGTCGAATGCGCTCCCAGTTCGCTTTTCTGGCTGCTTCGCGGTCGCCTTACCTTAGTAGGCCTTCGCGCACCAATAGTTGAGCGGTCTCGAGGATGACCGAAAAGGATATTTTTGCCCGCTCGGCGATGTCGAGCAGCGAGTGCTTGCCGTCGGAGAGGTTCAGCAGCCAGAGCATCGCCATGTTCCTCGACGTTGCGTTCTCGTCATTGGCAATAGCCGCGTAGAGCCCGCGTCTTCCGAGCTGGGGCTCGCATTTGGGCAAGGTATTGCGGTAGGCCCGATTGTTTTCAAGGATGTCGAGTGCGGCGGCAACGATCCGATAGGAATCCTCGAGCAATTCCGGGCTAATGAAATCGAGGTTGTCGGCAGAGGTGTGGTATTCCGGAAAGGTGCCCCAGAGGGTCCGTTGAAAGAGGCCTACCGACAGGTCAAAGCCGGGCGAGCAGAACTGCCGCTCATTGTAGCCGTATGGCGAAAAATCGAGAATAGTTGCAGGGCAGCCTGTTTGCTCCAGCACGTGTGCCATTGCTCGGTCGATCTCGCGGTTACCTCCGCGGCTTCTTTTGTAAGTGGGTCCGCCCCGATCGCCGACTCCGGCCAGGACGAGCCCGTGTTTGATC
Source organism: uncultured Alphaproteobacteria bacterium (assembly GCA_963710005.1). Classification (GTDB taxonomy): domain Bacteria; phylum Pseudomonadota; class Alphaproteobacteria; order Rhizobiales; family Hyphomicrobiaceae; genus Hyphomicrobium_B. The sequence continues at coordinate 127,593 of CAVPYR010000012.1, read as the reverse complement.
CGCCCGACTTTGTCCTCATTTTGCGCCAACCAGGCAATGGCGCCAATGGTGCCTGGGGTGAATAGGAACCGGTAGCTGTAGCGAGTCTTCATGCAGCCGATGCGCTCGGCCAGGAGCGTGAGTAGGGCAAGGGCCGAGCAGTTATCGTTCGCAAGAGAGGGGTGGCAGGTGTGGGCCGACAGGAGGATCTCGTCCTCCGTTTCGCCCCGGTGCAGGTGCTCTGCATAGGTGAGGGCGCCGTCCTCCAGGCTCGAAGTCGATCACGACCTCGTAAGTTTCATCGGTGAGGCTCTTGAGCTGTCGGTGCATCATGCAGAACCCCCAGTCCTCCTTATAATATGAAGTCCGGTAAGGAATGAGATCTGGCTGCTTGGGTAATGTATGGACGTGTTTCTTAAGTTCACTCAGTGGCAAACGGGTATGCACCGGCGCGCTGTAGCTAACGACGTGCAGATTTGACGTTGCAAAATCGACAATCTTCTCTCCGCGCGCGTCGCGAATGAAAGCATCGTAGAGGTTCCATTCTTTGGGGATGGTCCAGTCGAAAACCTCGGTTCCCGTCGGTACCTCATGCATATCGAGGTTAATGCGCTCACCGATGAGGCGCAGGGTCTCTCGAACACCGCTCCCTGTGATGCTGCGGCAGATTGGAAAAATTTTCGATGCGAAGGCGTATATCGCTTTCCCCGTTCCAGGGACAACGAGCTGGGCGCCAAGACTATCGGAACTACCCATTCTTCACTGCGGTTTGTCGCGACGAACCTCGGGCGCAGTCACGTAAGCAACTCTACGGCGCTAACGCTATACGCACGCCCCGAGCTCGAGTAGCGCAGGTCGGCATCGAGGACGCGCTCGGCGAGCAGCTTTTTGATGTGGCCGATGCGCTGGTAACGCGGCCCCTCGAATTCTTCCAACGTCAGACCTGAACTGCGATAGGCTTCATAAAGTTGTTCGGCGCCTTTCCGCGCGTCCCACTGCGGTTTGAATGCAGGCAGCGTGCGCGCGATTTTTTCAAAACTTACGCGGTAGCAGCGCGTGTCGGGGCCCGCATCGCTCGCGTATTCGAGGCGGCAATTGGGGACGACGTCGGCGACAATTTCGGCGATCTGAGAAATGCGATAGTTCTGGTCCGTATGTCCGACATTGAAGGCTTGATTGAATACCTTCTCTTCCGGGGCTTCGAGCGCGGCGATGAAGGCGCGCGAAATATCCTCGATGTGGACGATCGGCCGCCAGGGCGTGCCGTCGGATTTCAAGTAGATAAGCCCCTTCGTGACCGCCCATGCCGTGAGATTGTTCAAGACGATGTCGAACCGCGTGCGGGGTGACAAGCCATAGGCCGTTGCCGGCCGCATGAACGTTGGACAGAAGCCGTCGCCAGCGAGACGCGATATATCGCGCTCGGCCAGAACCTTTGACTCACCGTACGCGGTGACTGGATTGAGAGCGGCGGTCTCGTCGACGACCTCGTCGCCGGCTTGGCCGTAGTTGCTGCACGACGATGCGAGAAGGAAACGTTTTACGCTAGCTTGTTTCGCCGCTGCTGCAACGTTCACGCTACCGCCATGGTTGATTGAGAATGTCAACTCGCGATTAAGATTGCCTAGCGGATCATTCGAAAGCGCGGCGAGATGGATGACGGCGTCAAAGCCGCGCAGATCGTCGCTCGTAATATCGCGGACGTCTTTCCGCATTCCGGGAACATTGGCGATAGGGCCGCCTGGACTGTAGGTGCACCTCTCGAAGAAGTAAGCATCACAGCCGGTCACGTCGTACCCAGCTTTGAGAAGCATCGGCACCATCACCGTTCCAATATATCCTTGATGGCCCGTCACGAGGACTTTCATAGCGTTCCTTATATAAGCTCGAGCTCGTTTCGCTCTTTGACATCGCCGCGGAGTTCTCGAAAGCGCCGGACCGGGGCAGTGAGAAGGCCCATGAGCGCTTCGCGAAAGTTATCATATCCGATATCCCGCTCAAGTTCGGTATCGGGTTTGATGTAGCGCGTGTCGGATTGAGTTGACCGCCGATGCCGGTGTAAGTATTCGAACTACCATTCGACCTAGCCAAAAATATCCCGGCGCAAACTTTGCCGCATCAACCCCGATGTTTGCGTCAAACCAACTCGATCGCCACACTCTCGCGAAGACCGGATAAAAGCTACTGTCCCCGGTTAACCTGGTTAAAGAGTAAGCTGAAGTACCCCGCAGGATCGGCGGCCAACCGTACGCGTCTCGCAGTGCACGCACTGAGCCTACGAGCGCCTAATTCCTTTGGCGGATTTTTACACGCTCAATCCGTCCCTGGTACATCCTTTTACCGCGGTTGAATTTTTTCCAAAACCAGAGAAAAATCTAACTTCTCCAAATTTCTTAAATAGGCCGCCAATAGGTCCTGCTTCTCGAATCCCGACTGCACGATCCGCATCGCACCGGGATCAAAGTTCCTGGCCAGCGAAGGCCGCAGCCGGTGAGCCGGAAAGCCAAGTCTCGAATAGGAAAGTTGACGAACGGCGCACTCCCGGACAACGTGGGGGCATGCCCAAGAAGCACGTTCTTTTCCTTTGTACCGGCAATTACTACCGCAGCAGATATGCTGAAGAACTATTCAATCACCTAGCGGCGCAATCCGGTCTTAACTGGAAGGCAACCTCGCGCGCCTTGGCCATCGAGCGCGGAAAGGACAATCCTGGTCCAATTGCACCGTCCGCTGTAGCGGCATTGATTGCTGATGAGATCTCACCGGCGGGCGCCACCCGAATGCCGCTTCCTTGTACGTCTGCTGATCTAGCTGCAGCCGAAATCATCATCGCAGTCAAGGAGGCGGAGCATCGCGCATTGCTGACTGAACGCTTTGCAGGGTGGGAAAATCGGGCAGTCTATTGGCATGTTCATGATATCGATGCAGCTAACCCAGACGACGCGTTGGCCGAACTCAAGGAACATGTCAAAGGTTTGGCCCAGCAGCTCAGCATCGCGGACGACTGATTGACCTCGGCACAACATGAGGTCCGCGCCGTCGTAGGCTGCAAAGTCGATTATGGATGCGCATGTGCAGGCTCCAATTCCGAAGCTTGACGAGACGTGCAGGCCTCGCCGCCGCTCAGCGGGGGTAGCGCGATCGCGACGAACTTTTGGGAGGCTGACATTTGCGTATTCCCGGCGCCATGCGGATGGTGCAGTCGGGATTCGAGAAGGCTCGGCCGCATTTTCGAAGTCCCGCGCAAGCCACATGCCCGACTATCAAGTCGTCCTCGCCCACATCAGCCGCATCGAAATTCCGCGGCCGATCTGGCGCGATGGGAAGCAACGGCTGAGCTCCTGCAGCGGGTGACGCCGGCGGTCCTCCTGGAAGTCTCTGACCTCCACGCCGATCCCTGTAAGCACCGGCTTGGACGCGCCGCGAACGGCCGCACGGTATAAGCGTCAATCGCGGAGGAACCGCTGAAAACAGAAAACAGGAAACGTTGCCGAGGAACTTGAGCAGCGTTCCGTTTAGCACGGGAACCACGTGACCAGTAAACCGTGGCAGGCCGGCTGGGTCGTCGAAGTCACTTCGCGCACCGCGAAGGAGGAAGATAAGGTTGCCCAGACCGTGCCGCCATTCGGCTCTCAGTGCGCCCAAGGGACCTCCGGCTTACGGGGGGGACGAGGAGCGTGATACCCGATCCTAAGTTGAAGGATTGTGAGGATGAGTTTCGTTGAAGCCGCAGCTCAACAACTCAAGTTGGCATTTCGTGTCCGCGAGCTCCTGCTGCCAGCCCCCTGACGTGGGGCCGGCGAGAGACCTGAAGCGTTCGCTCGACCTCTTCGGCATTGAGCCCGCCGGGGTCGAGCAGCGATCGTGCCTTGCGGGCCATGTCAGCTTGCCACTTCACTGGCGGTCCTAGACGCTTGCCGCGTTTCCGTGCCGATGCGACGCCGGCGCGTGTCCGTTCGATGATCAGGTCGCGCTCGAACAGCGCAACCGCCCCGAGCATGTGGAGGCCAAGCCTGCCCGCGGCGGTGCGTGAAGTAGTCCCGATGGGGCGTTTCTGTAAGGCATTCCGCCGGACCGACGTCGGCGGATGCCCAATGTTGCGAATGAAGGATCGCCGCATCCGCTCTCGGTCGCCAAATCCAACTTCGTCCGCGATGACATCAATCGGTAGCCGCCCCTCTTCCAGCATCAACCGCGCCGCTTCAACGCGAAGATGCTCGATGGCCTTGGTCGGAGATTGCGAAGTTTCTTCGCGAAACGCGCGACTGAACTGACGCAAACTCAGCGCTGCAATATCAGCGAGCGCTTCGACGGAAAGGTCCTTCTGCAAATTAAGGCGCGCATAGGTGAGGGCTTTCTGGATGCGGTCGGTTGTCGGTTCCAAGTCGAGGAGGAGCGAGAACTGCGACTGCCCGCGGGGCCAAAATCTTAGTCATATGATCCGCATTGTACAATCGGAGCGGGCGCGCTTAAATCGTTCGTCCGCTGCCCGGCGACCTCGAACGCGCCGCCGCCGGCTTCGGCCATCATTACAATCACCGCCGCTATCACGAGAGCCCGCACAACCCAACCCCCGCTAACGTCTACTTCGGGCGCGGTGGAAGGCGTGGGGATATCAAACGCCGGACAATCGAGCAGTGCGCACAGGCACTGAGCCCATTCATTCGCCGGCCGCAACCATCGGATCGGTTTTCGGTGCTCGCGCCGGCGGGGGATCTTCCGCCCAGGGCATACAACCTTTTTCCGCCATGTCCTCAAGGGTCTGGCGGTCCTTCAACGTATCCATCGGGCGCCAAAAGCCGTCATGCTTGTAGGCGAGCAGCTGATCGGCCTTGATCAACCGTTCGAACGGTTTGAGAACGAGTTCGTCGCTCGGCTCCATGTAGTCGAAGATCTCGCGGCGCATGACGAAGAAGCCACCGTTGATCCAGATATCGAAGGCGTTGGACGGGCGAAGCTGTTTGACCTGACCTTCAGGCGTCATATCGACGAGGTGAAACGTAAGAGGCGGCCGAACCGCCATGAAGCAGGCAACTTTTCCGCTCTTTCGGAAGATATCGATCATCTCGTCGAGATTGACGTTGCTCAAACCGTCACTGTAGTTTGCGAGGAAGATCTCGTCCTTCTCGATGTGAGAGCGCACCGCCCACAGGCGCTCTCCGATGTTCCTCCAAATTCCGGTATCGATGAGTGAAACGTTCCAGTCGTCCGGCAGCTCGTTCAAATACTCGACCTTTGAGCCGTGATGGGAGACGACACAATCCGCGTAAACCTGAGGTCGGTAGTTAAGGAAAAATTCCTTGATGACGTTAGCCTTGTAGCCAAGGCAGAGAATGAAATCCCGATGACCGTATCGGCTATAGTACTGCATGAGATGCCACAGAATAGGCTGTTGCCCGATCGGGATCATCGGCTTCGGAATATTCTCGGAGTATTCACGTATCCGGGTCCCGAGACCGCCGCAAAACAAAACGACCTTCACCGACTGAACTCCCTTGGGTCGACGACAGTGACCTCAGGAATAGGAAGGACGAACTTACCGCCCCAGTCTCCGATGTGCTGCATCTGGGCGATAATCTCTTGCTTGAGATTCCAGGGCAGGATGAGCACGAGATCCGGTTTGATGGCATCGATCGTGTCGATGGAATGGATCGAGATGCGCATGCCGGGGGTACGGCGACCAAGCTTGTAGGGATTGCGGTCGACGGTGAATTCGAGGAAGTCGGGGCCAATTCCGCAATAGTTCAGAAGTGTATTGCCTTTGCCGGGCGCTCCGTAGCCGCAAATCGTCTTACCTTCTTCCTTCGCCTTGATCAGGAAGGACAGCAGCCGTCGCTTGGTTCGCTTCACCTGCTCGCCGAAGGAGGAATAGGTATCGAGATCGCGAAACCCGAGACTTCTCTTCGCGCTGGAGGAGTGCCTCCACAGCCTCGGTCGGCTTCCGGTTCGATTGTTTATGCACGAGATAAACGCGCAACGACCCGCCATGCGTCGGTAGCTCTTCGACATCGACCAGTTTGAGTTGGTGGCGCGCCGCCATTTTTTCGATCGTCAGGAGGGAGAAGTAAGAGAAGTGCTCGTGGTAGATTGTGTCGAACTGGTTCTCCTCCATCAGCCGTTGTAAATGGGAAAACTCCAGGGTGACGATTCCCCCGGGTTTCAGGAGTACACGGATGCCGGCCACGAAGTCGTTGAGATCCGGAACCTGAGCGAGCACGTTGTTTCCGGCGATGAGGTCTGCCTGTCCGATGCGGCGCACGAGATCTTGGGCAAGGCGCACACCGAAGAAATCGACTTCGGTTGGAATGCCCTTTTGGACCGCAATCTGTGCAACGTTCGCGGCCGGCTCGACGCCGAGCACTGGTATCCCAAAAGGAAGAAAATGCTGGAGGAGATATCCGTCATTGCTCGCGAGTTCGACTACTAGGCTCTCGCTGCCGAGACCCAGGCGCTCGATGATCATCTCGGCGTAGGCTTTGGCGTGGCTTACCCAGGATGTCGAATAGGAAGAAAAGTAGGCATACTCCTCAAAGATATTTTCGGGACTGACGTACTCTTTCAATTGGACGAGAAAGCATTCGCCGCAGACGAGCGCATGCAGTGGATAGAATGGTTCCATATCGTCCACGCGATCCGGAGGTATAAAGCTCTCGCACAGCGGAGACATACCGAGATCAACAAAAGTGCGATCCACCTTGCTGCCACATAAGCGGCAATGATGCGGAGTGGCTTCGTGAGCCTCGACTAGAGCCACACTAGCCGTCTCTACGTTCATTTTAGGTCCCGCATATTCCATAAAACCCGAGGTGCTCGCGCTGGCGGCCTTGGCCGCCAAAAAATCGAGCGCGAGGCTGCCGAAAATAACACATCTTCTTCGCAGCCTATTCGGTGTTTGATTATTGATGGTAAACGCAAAAAAAAGGCCATTACGCCCTTTGTGCATTGCCGCGGTGGCGCGAACTTTTGATTTACATCGTAGGCCTTGCCTTCCTTGTCACCGAAAGGAAAACTGTGCGGTTTCTGCCGACAAGCCTTGACGGCGCGATGCTTGTTGAGATCGAACCTGCGAGCGATAAGCGGGGATTTTTCGCCCGAACTTTCTGCGCGCGAGAATTTGCGCAGTACGGATTGGAAAGTCACTTCGTACAGCACAGCGTCTCGCAGACTTCGGTCAAAGCTTCGATACGTGGCATTCATTTCCAGAAGGATGCCGCGAGCGAAGTCAAAGTCGTGAGTTGCAAACGCGGCGCTATCTTAGATGTGATCATCGACCTCCGACCCGTCTCTCCGACCTATCGACGATGGCAGGGTTTTGAATTGTCGGCGGACACGCATAACAGTCTATACATCCCGAAGGGTTTCGCGCACGGGTTCCAGACGCTGACGGACGATGTCGAGGTGGATTACCTCATTTCGGCTTTTTACGTCCCTGAAGCCGCCGCCGGTTATCGCTACGATGATCCGGCCTTTGCAATAACGTGGCCGCTTCCCGTCTCGGGCATCTCGGAGAAGGATCGCTCTTGGCCGGACTTTGTCGATTGGACAGTAAGAGTATGAGTGAATTTTCCAGCCAAACGGCGATCATAACGGGCGGAGGCGGTGGGGTGGGAGCGGCGATCGCACTCGCACTCGCAGCCGAAAAGGCAAACCTTTGCCTGATCGGCCGCAGATTGGATAATCTTCAAGCGGTCGCGGACGAAGGGCGACGCTACGGGGTTGATGTCGAATGCCTGCATTCGGATCTTGCAAACGACGCGGAACTTCGTGACCTTTCGAAATCTCTAGCTAGCCGGTTCGCCTCCGTGCGGGCTCTGGTGCACAGTGCGGGGACGATCACCCGGGGCACTATCGACCGCGCAGCTCTGGAGGACTTCGATCATCAATATCGTGTCAATGTTCGTGCGCCCTATGCACTGACGCAGGCTCTAATACCGGCTTTACGAGCAAGCGGAGGCGACGTCGTATTCATAAACTCGAGCGCCGGGATGACCGCAAAGCCACAATTTGCTCAATACGATTCGACCAAACACGCTCTCAAGGCGATTGCAGATTGTCTCCGCGGCGAAGTCAACACGAATGGCGTGCGCGTCCTCAGCGTCTACCTCGGGCGAACAGCAACCGACATGCAAGCGAAGCTCTACGCCGATGATGGTAAGTCCTATCGGCCGGAGTTTTTGCTACAACCAGTGGATGTTGCCTCGGTAATTGTCAATGCGCTGCGACTGCCTCGCACTGCGGAGGTCACGGACATCCACATAAGGCCAGCGATCAAGTCCTGAAATTGGCGGCTTGGTCTGGTGCCGGCAAGTCAGAGCTGACTTCACCGAGATATCCGAGCAAGTTACGCTCTCGAAGAATTTCTGCAACCGTCCGAAGCGTGGCCGGTTTATTTCCTCGGGGGATAAGACGAGCTCGCGCTCCCGGCAAACCCGCCAGACACGAATAAAGATCAGCCCGGATGCTGGCGGCACAAACGATCGAAAATAGAATTTAGGGCAAATCCGGCTATGATTTTGGGGACGTCGGCTTCATGCTCGCCTCTTGTGAAACAACTTGAAGCGATTCTGGTTCGCGGCGCGCCAGCCGGTCTTCTCGACCTTTAGCCAGTCCTTGGTCGGGCCGTAGCGATTAGCGGCACCTACACTTTCGGTGCCGAAACGTCGTCACGAAATTCGGAGGTCATCCACGCCATTCCTCGGCGTGCGACTTGCGACTTTCGCATTTGCCCCGTTCGTCGCGGACGCGCTCACGGGCGTGACGCAGCTTGGAGACCAGACGCGCCTTCTCATATTCGGCGAAGGCACCGGCGATCTGGCGCATCATCTTCCGCGTCGGGTCGTTGCTTGCGGTTAGATCATGCCGGCCTTCCGGCAAAATCCGCAACCGCTGTTCCTTCGTCTGCCTGCTGCAGAATGCCGGCGTCTGTCTATCGGCAAACTTCGAGCGCTCAATGGCCTCTCCTCGTCCGGCGCTCAAGGCCGTTAAATTAGAATTTTCCCCGATTTGCTTGTCAAGTTTTCAGGAAGCAATACTAGGCGCTTCATACCTCCAAAAGCTGAAAAATGCGCGCAGCAGACAGCTTCAAAGGCGCAAATACCGAATTTCTCGCTTTACGGTAAAGCTGCTTCGTCTCGATAACGATTTTTACTATGCCCCAAGGTAATTCTTGATAATTCGCGCCAGGACATTACAAAATCGAAGTCTGTGTGTGGAAATATTGCATGTCTCCATTTCGACAAACCCCCGCGGGACTATCTGATTCAAGCACGGCGGGGTTAGAGGTGACCTACTTCACGATTGCCGACGCAAACTTCTTCTTTGGACTTATTGCGTTGGTCAACTCGTTGCGAGTTACGGGACATATCGGGAAAATAATCGTAGGCGACTGCGGCTTTACTGACTGGCAGCGCGATTTGCTACGACCTCACTGCAGCCTTTTCCCGTTACGGCGGGCGCGTTGCTAACCCGACTCAGTTCAAAGCATTCGCTCATTTGCTTCGTCCTAAAGGCGTGGTCGCAATAATAGACAGCGACATGATCATAACAGCAAACTTCGGCGCCCTCATAGAAATGGCCCGGAAGGGAAAGATCTGCGCTTTTCGCGACCCAGAGGAAGATCGCTGGTTTTCCGAATGGAAAGAGTTATTCGGATTGGAGTTTTTTCCCCGGCGACAGGCCTACGTCAACGCCGGTTTTCTGATTTTCTCTACGGCAAGCTGGCCCCATCTTTTAGGGCGGTGGTGGAACGCGTGCGAAAAGACATACAAAGTCCCGACTGTGCAGGAGGGAGGTTCGAGTCCGATATCCCAAGCCGACCAAGATGCACTGAACGCGATTTTGATGAGCGAATATCCGGCGGACGCGCTTTACATCTGGGAGCAAGTGCGAGAAGTATTCGCGTGGGATTTTGGTAAGGTGAAAATCAAAGACGAGAGGAGCCTCGAATGCGAGTTTCGTGGTAGAAAAACTGCAATACTCCATGCGTGCGGGCGCTCGAAGCCTTGGCAAAAAGGTAACTTCAGGTTCAACGCCTACGGAAGGCTCTTGCGCCGGCTGTTGCACGCGAACGATTTGAATCTGGTGGTGCCGACGCGAGATCTTCCTCTCGCACTCCGTCCGGGTTCGACCGGACTCCTGGCGCATCTTTTTCGTTATTTGGTCACATGCGCTATAATCTCAAAAGCGCAGCCCTGAGGGAGTGGCGTCGGTTGAGTAATCATTACGGATCTAACCGCATTGCGAATCAGAATTCGATCCAGCGGCTTTCGCGAAGTGACGTTGAACTTGGCGCGAGGGCGGGTGGTTCGAAGGCCACCTTCAGCTACCGGCCCGACAAGACCACCAAACGTCAGTTCCTTCGACGATGCAGCTTCCGCAATTCCTGACAACCTCGAAAGTCTTTTGTGCGGGTAGCGCGGGAGAGACATATGGCAATGCCGGTTGACGTCGAAACGGTCGTTATCGGCACCGGCGTGGTCGGGCTTGCTGTCGCGGCCGAGGTCGCAAGCGAGGGGCAAGAGGTGCTTGTCGTCGAGCGACACCGCACCTTCGGCACCGAAACGTCGTCACGAAATTCCGAGGTCATCCACGCCGGTCTTTATTATCCCGAAGGGTCGCTCAGGGCGAAGCTGTGCGTGGAAGGCCGCAGGCGGCTTTATGCATTCGCCCAAGAATATAAGGTGCCGGTCAACCGTTGCGGCACTCCTTGTCGCGACCACCGACCCGCAGATCGACCAACTCGCGGCCATTGAAATCGCGAGCCGTGCCGCGAACCTGTTAAAATGTTAGCACCGTTCGATTGAAGCGGGACGCGCGAGGCTAAGGGCCATGTTTTCTCGCGTTCGACTGATCCGATTAAGTCACGGAGGCCCGAGCGCGGGCGACAACTGTGGAAGCGACATGATACCGCTAGGTGAAACCCTCAACTGTCCCCGAAAACTTTGACGATGGACGGGCGCTGACGTGGGACGGGGGCTGATCAAAGCGACTGGCCATAAATCGCAACAGGATGGTCAGATTGCAAACTGCCCCGCTTGGGACAATAAAACTCGCCTCGGTTATATTGTGCATGAGGCACACAAACATGACCAAACCGACCGCGCAGTAGGCGGCTTTGATTTGGCGAGTTGCGGTTGGAGCAAGGTAGCATCTGATGTCGAATAACATGCCCGCTATTATTGCAATGGGTGCCACAAATGCAATTGGAAGCCCCACGGTGAGCCATAGTTCAAGGTAACCGTTGTGGGCCTCATTTATTATCCCCGGGGTCGACATCGGCAAGCCAAGTCCCGGATTCAGCACGCAGGAGTGGAGCATTCGCTTCGCCGACATCCCAGAAGGCGCCGAAGCCGTGACCAAGCCATAATCTCTCGCTCGCTTCGTTCCAGCAAAATGTCCAAATAGAATCTCTTCCAGTAAAGGATGTGTCGAAATTCAACGAATCCAGGATGGCCTTAAAATCGAAATCATGCGACGTAAGCACGCCCAGAAACACTACGGAAGCCGATCAGCGCTGCGGACCAGACGAGAAGCACGAAGCGCTCTCCCAGACGCTCGGCCATTACTAAGACTGCAACGATTGCCAATGCCAACGCAGCTATTCCTAACGACGTCTTGCTTCGGGTCAGCACCAGAAATATGAAAGCAATTAACACACCCGCCAAACCAACAATTGACTCGGTTATATTTCTCACACCAATCAGCCAGGCGGCTCCAACAACCACGACCAACATGGCAATTGCGCCTGCCGTGTTCTTGTCGGAGCTCAGGCCTTTCACCCCTAATTCGGACGTCGCTTGAGCCGGCCACAGCGCGAGCGCTAAGAAATTAAGCACTATGATGGCTATGAGCCAAAAAAATAGGGATGTATGCAATCTTCTGAGGTCATTGGCGCCGACTGCGATGGCCATAGCCATTATTGTATTCATGGCAAGGAGCGTTCCGCGACGGATGGTCAAGTCTGGAAAATCTGACCACAAAATGCTAAGTAGGCAAAAACCTACCACTCCAAGTAGGATGGCGTTCTTTCGAAGACAAGTGATCGCGACGACGCGATTATGCCATATGATCGCAATAGCGAGGGCAGAGAATCCCAATGCGAAAACACCACTGAACGGATTTCCTGCTCGCTCATTCTGTCATCGGGATTGAGGCCGACGAACGTCATCCACACGAAACCCGCGATGAGCACGCGATGAGCCACGATGAAAGGAGCCGGAGAATCAGATTGCGGCAATGCTCGATCTTGGTAAGTTCTATTCAGGTCAGATTGGGTCATGCTGCAAAGGTGGGCAATTGCGAGATCGCTTCTCTGACTAGTTCTCTAATGTCACAACTATTACGGTGCCGACTCCAAACCAGTTCGGCGAAGCTGCGCCATTCATCACCAGATCGCTCGCGCGTGAAGCGCTGCAAGACATCCTTGAACATTGTTGGCTCGTAAGGCAAAAAATCTTCATTGGGCAGCAATTTTGTACCGCGCACTCCGAAAGAGGTTGAAATTACGGGCAATCGCGAAGCAAGATACTGAAAGAGTTTTATGTTTGCACCGGAGCCGCGCATAACAGGATTTAAACCTGCGTCGGATGCCGCAAGGTAAGGAGCGACATCTGGTACCCTGCCAACCGAAATCAACGCCCCGTCTTGGTAAGCGGGTGGGAGCAACTGAACCTACGATCAAAAATTTCAGACGCTCTCGGCGTAGAAAATCTCGCTCGGTGTGGCAGAATGTGCGCAACCATTCAAGCGCCTCCACGTTGGGGCCAAACCCGCTGCCGCTGAAAGCGAGAACACGATCGCAATCTGCGAGACCGAGTCCCGCGCGTATGCGCTCTCGGGTATTTTGGGAAACAGCGTATTCATCCGGATCTACACCACAGCGAACAATCGGCAGTTTGAGTCTTTGCGACGGATCGTGGCGCCGAAAAAAGTCATGATCTTCTTCGGAGCAGGTGAAGATATCATCATAGACCTTCGGCGCCTCGAATTCGACACGTCGCATCCAAGCTGCAAAACACCGATGTAAAGCGTTATCTTGCTCAAGTAGGCGATGTTCGAGATTGTGGCTGATCAAGAACCATGGCTTTAGCGGACGCAGGTCCGGTACCGGTGGGCACCATGGCATATCCGACAGAACAACGTCTGCTCCTTCAATGGCCCTTCGCAAGCGCTGAGGTATAGTTCCAGACCCTAATAATCCGTATTGCCAAAATCGCGGTAAATGGAGTCGACGACCAATTGCCTGGATAAGACCGATGCCCAGGCTTAGATTGATCTCTTCGATTAGATTAGCCTCTATGACTTCAGAGCAAAAATAGTCGTCATGGCCCCTTAACGATTCTCTTGAGATAAGATAATCGGTCTGCCGACCAGCGAGGCTGTAAATCAGAACGTCGTGACCTAGACGCGCAAGCGAGCGCGCTATCCCACCAGTGCGTATGTGGGCGCCGGAAATTGCTGGAAAAACCCGGAAGCCGCTGATTAAGAGGATTCTTTTGGGGTCCGATTAAGCTCACGACTGTGTTCACGGGCGTTAATTGTTTTTTGAGTGTCTTCGTCATCACCAGACCCACACCCGTATCGTCTTTGTAGAATTAACCGGAATAGCGAGTCTCGCAATGGCTGCTTGCGACTATGGTAAAAATGGTAAGCTCGCTGGGTCGAGCGCACCAACCGGAATCACCGCAAAGGTTTTTGAGCGAGATTTCGGGTCGCCAGTTTGGTTTGGCATTGAAATTGCTTGCCTTGCATAGATGCTAGCGCTCGGCAAATAGTTGTGAAATTAAATCAAAAGATATTTCACGGCGCAATATGCTCTGCGGAGACCACGATATATGTCGAAAGGAGAGTAGGATGGCGATTGCAGAAAGACGCGGAAATCGCTGCCTGAACTGTTGGTGGTCGTTAGCATATAGAGTTCTTTTTTTTATTCTTGCCAGCAGCGCGCTTTTCTGTGGTCCGTTGCGTGCGGAAGGCATCGAGGCAGCCCGCTATCGTCTTGCGCCAGGGGACAAGATCGAGATCATAGTTCTTGGGCAAGAAGAACTTTCCGGAGCGTTCACAGTAGATTCGACTGGCAGTGTTCAGTTACTCATCGTTGGCAATCTGCCAGTGAAAGGATTGACCATTGAGGACGTCAAAAAGCGGATCGTTGACAGGTTGTCTGATGGCTACATAAAAGAGCCTTTGGTGAACGTACGTGTTAGCGAACCTAGGCCCGTATTCATTCTTGGTAATGTAAGGCGCGCGGGAAGCTACCAATTTCGTTATGGTAGTACAGTAAAAAGTCTGCTTGCAGAAGCGGGAGGCATAGGCTCGCCTGAAACGGAACACGCGACTGTCGCGGATTTTCTGGCTGCCGATGAGCGATTGAAGGAACTCAAACAAAGCCACAAAGCTCTAATTATAAGGCTTGCTCGAACTCGAGGCGCAGCGCGAGGGAAAAGAAAATTTTATCGCACCATCTTCTGCGATCTTGGCTGGAGAAGGCGACGTTGCCGATATCGTCTCTAGGGAGCAAGAGGTGTTCCAAACTCGGAACCAGGCGTTGCGGAGCCAGGTCGAGATGCTTCGCAATCAGAAATCTCACCTGCAGCAGCAGATCACCGCGCTGAAGGGGGAGCTTACCACTTATCTCAAACAAATCGATTTAGCCAAGCAACAAGTCGATCACTACCAAGAGCTGTCGCCGCAGGGCCTGGTCCGGAGTTCGACCTTGGTTGAGTACAAGCAAGCTGCGGCGCGCTTTGAGAGTGATCGATGGCGCATTATTGGCGAGGTGTCGCACCTGGAATTTAATTCCGCAGAAATAGACGCTAAGATTCAGGAAGCAGAAACCGCGTTTAAGCGCGAAGGGGCTGCGGATTTGGAGGCAGTTCGTCAGCGCCTAAAGGAACTGGAAATATCGCTACCGATAGCGGAAGAAATTCGCAATAGCAGGTGGTATCAAGTGAGCGGTGCCGTCAACAACTCTTCCTATAGTATTCACGTTACGCGAATGACGGAGGATAAATCAGAAGTTTTTGATGGCGCGGAAACAACGCCTCTTCAGCCGGGCGATATCATTGAAATAAAGGTTCAATTGACCACCGAGCAAATGCGTCAGTCCGCCTTGTTCAAAGTTGGACCCTGAACTTTCTGAATGCGCGAAGTTGGAAGTCTCTGTGCGATGCGGAATCGTGTCGTTTTGCAGTGTTGCGAAAGCGACGCATGCGGCAACGACCACCAGTCGTTAAGCAGTGACCCACCCCCACGGTACTCTCGAAGTTAGGATTTTTGCCCGAAGAGTTTTGCGGGGAAAAGATGCAAGGCGGAAGAGGCAAGCGTTTATCGAACGCCGACGCGTTTGGTGAGCTTCATGTCTCCGAGCGGCGCGCACCATTAACCTTAGCGATTAAGCGCTTTTACTTGTCGCTTTTGCCGTAAACCGAATACAGATGCTAACGCAAGGATCGGCAAGAACCGAAAGTGTTCTTGTAATTCACAATCTCGCTCGCGCAAGATTTGAAAATTCTGCACGCGCGACGTAGTAGATCATTCGAAGCTGGTCGATTTGTGCGAGATGGATCGTTTTGTCGAAATGGCTTGGCATGGCTGACAATCAGGCAATTGAATACCTTGGAATCCGGTTCGATTTTCGGACTATTGATGACGCGGCTGACGAGATTATGAATCAAGGTCCGTATTGCAATTTTCGTTATGTGATTACGCCGAATGTTCTGCATGTGGTGCAGTTCCATGAAAATCGTGCTGTTTTCGAACCCATCTATCGAAAAGCTTGGCGAGCGCTTTGCGATAGCAGGGTGTTGAGTTTGCTTGCCTGCTTGCAGGGATATGGGCTATCAACGTGTCCCGGCAGTGATCTAACCGTAAAGCTTATTGAGAAAGCTAGTGTTTATGGGCTTAAGATCGCGATCATCGGCTCGAACGGGGCGGATTGCGCCAAGTTATTAAAGAAATTCCCCTCGCTTCGAATTGAATGCTACACGCCGCCGATGGGATTCATTGAGTCCGAGGCCGAGATTCAACGATGCATAGATTTCGTCCTAAAAACGCGCGCACCACTGGTCTTTCTCGCTCTTGGGACGCCAAGGCAAGAAATTCTTGCAAGCCGCATCGCCGATCACCCGGAGGCCAAGGGGGTGGGCCTTTGTATTGGCGCAGGAATCGATTTTCTTACGGGCAAGCAACGCCGCGCGCCTCTTTGGATGCGATATGTCGGTCTCGAGTGGTTGTTTCGGTTGATAAACCAACCAAAAAGGATGGCAGGCCGCTACCTATTAGAGTGCCCACGAATTTTCTATATTTTACTGGCATACAAGGCGGCACCCTGAAGCGTCGCTTCCATAGCATTTGGCGAAACATTCACACTCGTGAAGCGAAGGCGCTAATCAACAACCCGATAAGAACCTATCGAAGTGAGAGCATTATGGAAGCGAGCCTGAGATGTTAGTGGCATCACTCACTATGCTGCTGCTTACTGCCGCAACACTGCTGCTGATCCCAGTGACGACACTTGCGCTCCAAATCGCTTTCTCCATGATCCCATATCCGCGGGGAATGCAAATCCTCGCGGGCGCGACCGTCGACAGCGATCATCATTCCGGCACATAACGAAAGTGCGACGATCCAGGAGACGCTCCTGTCGGTGCGCAGACAGATGTGCGCCAGTGATCGCCTTATTGTCGTCGCGGACAACTGCGTGGACGACACGGCCGAAGTTTCGCGTTCTCTCGGCGCCGAAGTAATAGAGCGCAAAGACATTTCTAAAATAGGCAAAGCCTATGCGCTCGACGCTGGACTAAGGTTTCTTTTGGCCGCCGGGGAGCGGGATGTTGTGGTCTTTATCGACGCCGACTGTATACTCTCAGCGGGCGCATTGGATAAACTGGTACAAGCTTGCGCGGCAGAGAATGCACCCGTTCAGGCACGCTATCTCATGATGGTATCAGGGACACGACGAGATCGCTCAACGCATCAGCTCGTTTGCTTACCGGGTTAAAGCCGATGTCAGACCGTCCGGTTATCATGCGCTTGGGCTGCCGTGCTTCCTGATGGGAACCGGTATGGCGTTGCCAATGGATATCCTCAAGCGCCTAGACCTCACCACGGGCCATATCACGGAGGATATCGTACTTACTGTGCGATGTGCCCTTGTTGGTCGCACTCCGATCTTCTGTCCAGAGGCGATCGTCACCAGCAAGTTAGCCCCCAGTGATGCTGGCCGAAAAGTTCAGAAAACCCGCTGGGTCCACGGTCACCTTGCCGCAATCGGTGAATTTGTCCCGGCGCTCATATGGGAAGGGGCCCGCCGTCGCGATCCCATGCTTTGGGCGATGGCGGCCGATCTCGTTGTGCCACCGCTCGGCCTGCTCGGTGCCGGCGTCGTGGGGCTCAACGCGGTGACAATCCTCTGGTGGCTCGCGACGAGTTCGTGGGCACCTCTCTTTGTTACCGCCGTTGCCCTGCTGCTAAGTATTCTGACGCTAGGGATCGCTTGGGCGCGGGCAGGTCGTGACCTCATCGCCTGGAATGAGTTTGCAGCGATTTTTTCTCACATTTTGAAGCAGCTGGAAATCGCCCGGCAATTCTTAGCCGGGCGACGGTCCGAGTGGGTACGCTCCGAACGAGAGCAGGATCGGCGTGCCATACCAGCAACCGATGTCGACGACGATCAGCCTCGCTACCGTCAGGTCGTAAACAACGATTGACAGAGGATCGGAGCTTGGCGAGAAAGCTGCCGGTCGCTCAGTTTAAATTGGCATCAATATGCGGCTGTGACCTTCCATCAGATTCATTCGACGCGGTACTTGCAAGCCACGTGATCTACCACATTGACGCCGACCGTCAGGCTCAAGCCGTTCGTGAGATGATCCGCCTCGTTAGGCCCGGCGGGATGATTGTCATCTTATACAATAACCCACCCTCTCCCATCCGATTTGCCGCCGGGTTCATTCACAAACTAAGAAGACAAGTGTCCGCTTTCAGTGCTGTGAATGATGCCCCTGCGTTCCTTGTCAAAAAGATTTCGGGTATCGACGATCTCGCTTACTTTTCACGGGATCTAGCTGAAACGTGCCGCACGTCCTAATTTCACTTTCACCTGAAGGCCCCATCATATCTGTTGTTGTCGGCGTGATCGGGCCGCGCAGCGACGCCCTTATCCGTGTGGGCAGCCCCCTGTCCCTGGGTCGCGCATTGCTCGCTTCTTGATCGATTTCTGGATGCCCTCAGACCACCATGGACAAAAGTATAATCACGGGACTTGGGCTTACCCCGACCGGCACGACGCTTGTGCACACGCCTTCGACCGGGGCAACACCCCATCCTGTCAACCTCTATAGCTTCGTTGTTCCGATCGGTGGGGTGAGCCTCAGCTTCAATGCGTTACCCGTCTGCACGTCGTCGGATCTGGTGGCGCAACTCTTGGCGACTGAGAACCTGCACCTACAGTTCTCAGGCGCTTTCACAAGATGAACCTCGAAGGCATCGTGTCTAAGCGAAAAGACAGCGCCTATCGCTCAGGCTCGACCAACGTCGGCTTGGCGTGCGGCGAATAAAGATCGCTGGGAGATGTTCGAGAGGGACTAGTAGCTCCGCGCATATCACCTCCCGTCGCGCTAACGCTTATTTCCATTAGGCCGCTCAATTAAACCGCGCACGGAACAATTCCCTCGACCACCCTTGCAGTCCTCCTCATCCGGTTGCTAGTTGCGGAAATGGTCGTTTGATGAAATTTGGGACGCTCCGCATCTGAGGCAAAGCGGAGCTCGTCGAACTGTCGTGGGCATTTACGAATTTTGCACCCAATTCCCGCGTTCAACAAGAACGGTGATATTCTTCCCAGTTGAACGCGGGACGCCCACTGCTCAGCTAGATCGGAGTTACCGGTGGCTCGACCAAGGGTCGGCTTCTTTCATGCCCTCGGTGCTCGTCGCCACCGAGGCTATTTCACTCTCGATCGACAGGCGCATCGAATACTGGTCCACGATTAGAGCCGCTTCTTCTCTCGAAGCAACTTCTCGTTTAGCGGGCGATTTAGGGTGAACAAGTTTGAGCAAAGCCTCAATAATGCAAAGTGCACTCGGTACTTCTCTTTCTGAGAGTGAGATTACGGGTTATCGCCCGGATATCGATGGGTTGCGTGCGCTGGCCGTCCTTGCGGTTCTATTCTATCACGTTGGCGTGCCATATATTCCCGGAGGATACGTTGGTGTCGACATATTTTTCGTAATTTCTGGTTTCGTTATAACCAGAAGATTGAAAAACGATCTTGTTGATAGAAAATTCTCAATTTTGGAATTCTATGCTGCTCGAATCCGCCGCATTATTCCCGCGCTGGTATTTACACTCGCCATAACATTCCTGGTCTTCTCTTTCTTATTGCCGCCTGATGAAATGACGGATTTCTCAAATAGCATGATGGCTTCTGCTCTTTCGGTCTCAAATGTCTATTTTTGGCGCAGCTCTGGTTATTTTGATCCAGCGGCAACAATTTGCCCTTTACTGCATACGTGGTC
Source organism: uncultured Alphaproteobacteria bacterium (assembly GCA_963710005.1). Taxonomy (GTDB): domain Bacteria; phylum Pseudomonadota; class Alphaproteobacteria; order Rhizobiales; family Hyphomicrobiaceae; genus Hyphomicrobium_B. Next base: position 108,097 of record CAVPYR010000012.1, on the reverse strand, counting down.
ACTCGGAATTGAGGAATAGTTCTATCTATTCATGCCGATTTTGACCGCCCTAGCGTATCGGTGGGTCCCAAATTGGGTGAAGTCGTTGGTCGTCTGCATCGGAATTGTATCGTTTGCCTTGAGCGTGTACCTGACGAGTCGAGCACCGTCGCAAACTTTTACATGCTTCCCACTCGTGCTTGGGAACTGATGATCGGGGCGCTTATCGCGATACAATCGATAGAGCGATCCGGCCCGGTGTTGGCGCGTGAAGCGTTCAGCACTATTGGGATCCTAATGATTGCGATCGCGGTCTTCACCTTTGATGGCGAGACACCTTTTCCTGGATTAGCAGCCGCGTTGCCGACCGTCGGAGCGGCCCTACTGATCATTTCCGGATCTCGGCTCTCTCGACGACGCTCCTCGGCTTTCTCGGTACGGCCATCAGCGGCAGCACTATAAAGTCGGGCAACGGCGTAGCCGCGGCGCCAGATGTTAAAGATGAAGTATCTTGGAAAACCGGCACGTGCTTCTTATTACCTCGCACGTCAATTTCAAGTTGGGACGTACATGAGTGTCAGCGGACGTTCGGAGCCGAGAGAAACGCGCTTCTATGGGGGATTCTTCGCGGCGCACTACGTTCCTGGACTCGTCAGCAGCGCTAGCCAGCTCGATGCTAATATCATTCAATATACCTCAGCTGGATGTCCTCCAATTCTGTCGTATTATTCTTTCTCAGTCCCAAACTGCTTCGCGTTTAATGCTGCAGTTTTCGATGTGATCAAGAAGGCAAATGTGCAGATCGTGATTCTCAGCGCCCGATGGGACTTGGTCGCGGCCTCGAGGGCCTTCGCGGGACCATCGAGTCTCTCGCTGAAAAGGGTCTGAAGGTCTACGTGATTGGAGCGTCGCCTTTGTTTCCCTTTAACCCAAGCTATCTAAAGCTCAGAAAGGCCGGCAACTCTGCGAATGGAGACGCAAGCTGGACAATTAATCGGGCGGTCTTCACTACTGAGTTGCTACTTGGCCGCTCCGTGGGCGCACAGTTGATCGATCCACTCAGGAATTTTTGTGCGGAAGAGAAGTGCGTCTATATGCGCAACGGCACTCTGCTATTCTCTGACTACGGTCATTTCTCTCCATTCGGAAGTAAGTTGGCGGTGAAGTCAATACTTTCCACTGTTTCGCTCGGCCTCCCTGTTAGATAAATAAGTCCGGAAAAAAAAGACTTCACACCATTTTGCTGGTTGAACGGCGCCGTGCTCCAGTCGATTGGCTTGCGGCGCAAGACCCAACATTTCCTTCAGGGCTTTGCCGGGCGAACGTCAGGCGATCTCCGAGCACTCACCGCGCGAGATTGATAATGCTGCGATCATCGAGAAGGAATCAATCCAGCGCGTCTTGTCGGCCGCAGGTGCTGGCAGCAAAGCGTTAGACCAACCCCTTTCCAGATCACCTCAGCATGCCTCGAAGCGTCTGATCAACACGTCGCAGCTCAATCAGCTTAGTTCGCGAAGCTGCATGAGCCCTGACAGGATAATATGCATAGAAGGACAGGACCGCGACGGCGTTCGAAGCGTGGCGTACAGCGTGCCCCACATCTGGTGCGAAAGCAACAGTCAGCAGGTTCGGTGTTTTCCTAAAGCTTGCTGCTAAACCGATCGCATTTCTTTATCGTCTCACTCGCTGTCTTGGACTTCATAGTTTCGCTGTCCGAATTCGAGCGGAGGTGGCCTGCCCCACATCACGAGCTGCAATGGCTGGGTACAATTTCGTATTCGCTCTACCTCGTTTATAACCCAGTGATGGGCGCGAGCTTCCAAGTTGGCTACAGATGGGCCGTGGCACGCTCGCGTCCTTGGGCGTTCTCGCTTGGAAACATTGATATTCTGTACGCGGATGTTCAAGCCCCTCTTAACTTAAAACCGGCCAACGGGAGTTATTAGCCCGGAGAACACTGGCTTGCTCCAGATCACGTGCCAAATTGTGGGTCAGAGAGTGCAAAGGCTTATGAAGAGTGAAATAAATTAGTTCGTCCTGCAACAGCGGGGGAACTTGCAATAAATCAAACCTACGTTAACCAGTCATTTCGGTATTTATTTCTGATTTTTCCCGCCACGATATAATTCAATCGAGTATGTCAGTTCATCAACCGCTTTTTTTGGGCCGGGCGGATGCGCCGCCGAATGACCCTTGGCGTGCAGCCACGCAGGCCGTGGTAAATGCAGTCGGTAGCCGTCGCTGGATATTATACACTGCGGTAATCACGGGGGGTATCTTAGGCTATCTTGCAACGCTTCTTATCCCACCAAATTATAAGGCCACGGCGCAGTTGTTCATCGATCCGCGAGGACTTCAAGTATTCGCCAATGATCTCTCTCCCAACCCGCTCGACGCCAACGCCCAAATAAATTTCGTCGAAAGCCAGATCGGCATAATCAAGTCTGATAGCGTGCTGCTGCGTGTCGTGCGCAACGAGATGCTCAATGAAGGTCCATATAACAATAGAATCGCCACTCCGCCTACTGAGTCGACAGATCCGTATACAGAACGTTTGAAATCGAAAATGCCCGCGGAGACTGTTCACAGATTGAGGCACGTGCTCTGGCTGCACTTCAGCGCGCGATCTCGGTAACGCGCAGTGAACGCAGCTTCATTCTTGCGGTGACTGTCACCGATAAAGATCCTCAAACTGCTGCCAGGCTCGCAAATGCCGTGGTGAAGGCCTATAGTGACGAAGATGCCAGCGCACGAGATGCCTCTACGCAACGGCTTGCTGATGATCTGGGTGGCCGTTTAAGTGGATTGCGAGAGGCGGTGTTGCAATCGGAGCAGAAGGTCGAGGTCTACCGCGCACAGCATGGTCTAACTGGAGCACGCACGGGACTTATTCTCCAGCAACGTCTCGCTATGTTGGAGGGCCGACGAGCTGCGGCTACAGGCAACGTTGCACAGCTTTCGGCAACTTTCGGCGAGAAATATCCTACGCTGGCGGCGGCGCGCGGGACGCTCGATTCAGTCAATCGTCAGATCGCTCAAACGGGCGCCGAGATGGAAGAAACTCGCAAGGCCCAGACCGAACTTCAATTGCTTGCACGCAAAGCGGCGAGCGACCGGGCAGTACTTGAAGCCTTTGAAAAACGCGCACATGAAGCCAGCGAATTTGGTCGTATTAATGCATCTAACGTCAGAATTATCGCGGAGGCGAGACCGGCGGAAAAGGCGACGTTCAACAGAGGTGTTTGGTGGACTGCGGCCGGCGGAGTTTTTGGGATAATTCTCTGCCTGTTGGCATTTGTCGTTGCCGCCTTACTGCGACCTTCCGCGTAGAAGCAATTTGCTTATCAGTCCGCGATGTAGTCCAATTTTTGGAGCAGTGTTAATGGCAATTTCGGATGAAAAAAAAAATCGCGAAGGGCGAATCTGCATGCCATCTTGGCGACGCTTCCGCAGGGACGCTTTCCGCTGTAGCCTTTACGAGGCCGAAGACGTTTTAGCAGAAGTCGATGACGTCGATATGATTTGCCTGGAGCCAAGCGAAGGCTTCCAGTGGCGCAATAGATGGCAGACGCGACTTGCCTTTCGGGACCTGTCGGAGAGTCTGGTATTTTTAAACCCTGGCCTCCGTCGAGTAAGGCTAACGCGAGACTACGATCTCTTCGTCGCGGTCTGCCAATCGTACGAGGATTTAGTCTATATAAACGCAATCGATCACTGGAAGGACCGCTGCAGAATTAGTGTATGCTGGATCGATGAGATATGGGCGTGTTCATTACATAAGTATCGACACTGGTTGACTGCGCTAAACCAGTTTGATCACGTGTTTATTGGATTGAACGGTAGCGTAGCGCCGCTATCGGAGGCGCTCGGACGTCCGTGTCGATGGAGTCCTGCTGCAGTTGATACACTGCGATTCACGCCCCTGCCCGAACCTGTGAAACGTGTCATCGATGTATTCAGTATGGGGCGCAAATCGGAGGCAAATCATCAGGCCCTGAGGGAAATGGCCGCTAGGAATCAGATTTTATATCTGCACGACACCTTCGCGGCCGCTGAGGCAAAAGTATTCGATCATCGACAGCACCGAGATCTGCTAGCCAGCCTATCTAAGCGCAGCCGCTATTTTACAGTTGCGCGTGCCAAAATGAACGACGACCTGTCAAACGCAAGACCAGATCGAGTTTGGACATCGGTACTATGAGGGAGCCGCCGCAGGCGCAATCTTGATTGGCCAAATGCCAGACTGCGAGTCATTCCGAAAGATGTTCAGTTGGCAAGATGCAGTGATCGAAACACAAATGGACGGTTCGGACGTAGTCGAAATTCTCCGGAGGTTAGACTTCGAGCCAGCGCTGCTTCGTGAAATCAGCCAACGCAACGCTGTTGAATCTCTATTACGTCACGATTGGCTCTATCGTTGGCAATATATTTTTGACGTCGCGGGAATTCAACAGTCGTCTGGGATGGTAGCCCGTTACGAGCGTCTGCAAAAACTTGCAAAAAGTGATCTGCGTTCTGAAAACTGGACGAGCGAATTAGGGAAAATTCTCGTTTAGCGGCCTTGAGTGCCGGACGAGGAGAGACCATGAAGCGCTCGAAGTGTACCGATAGCCAGATCGCCTTCATTCTGCGTCAAGCTGACGAAGGAGCCGCTGTCGCCGAGGTGTGCCGGAAAGCGGACTGCGTGTCGGCAACGGCCCAGAGTTCGCCACCCGCAGACAAGCTGCAGACCAGCGGGCGTATCTGAATGGCGTGACGCTGCGACTTCTCGCGACCTCAAAATAGCCGATCTCCTCAGCCTGGCATCGGTTCAGGGGAGCATGCCACCGTGCAGTGCCCGATAGCTCGAGTCAATGCACGTAGGCAGCGAGGACTTGAATGTACGATGCCTGATAACCCGTACTTGGTTCTGTTACCTGCCAAGAATTTACCGGCCAACCTTCATTGAATTGGCGATACGATTTCATTGCCGGCTGCGAAAGGGGCGGAGCGTAATTTTGATGACACAACGAAAATGCGGTTGCACCGTAGCACATGAATGGGGGCGATCCGATGCCAGCAGTACAGCAATCATCGAGCGAAAATGACGGATTTGGCCCTCCGACCAGATAGCCGGGTGGTGGGCCCGGAGTTGTCTCGGTTACCCTTTCCCAAGGCGTGCCATGAGCAAACCAACCGTGGTACAGTGTAATTGCTGAATTCTCAGCGCCCGAGCACCTCATATTTGTGAGATAAACAAGGCCGAGTGGGTTTGCCCCGTGGAGGTAGTGAAGATAGTCCATTGCCGCTGAAGTGGCTTTGAGTCCGAGCTCGCTATCTCCGCCGAAGAGTGCCAACAGCTGGTAAATCCTCGCCTGGGCGGCCTTAGATTGGTTGCTGCCCCATGTATAGTCCTTAATTGGTGCGCGATAGGGATCTTCGTTGCTTATTACCATGGGAAGCTGATCAGCGTTTCGGTGACGTTCCCAATAAACTTATCAAAATGGCAGACTTTACAACATTCGTAATACCTGTGAGACGCGTGTAATAGAGAAGCGCTTCCTGTTTTTCCGTGTCCCATTGGGTTGGGCCGTAAGAAGACAGGATCAACTGGTAATTCGATTCAACAAAATTGCGGTAGCTAGTGTTGCCAGTTAATTCGTAAAGATAGATCGCCGCTCTGAATTTCGCAAATAAACGACCAGAGTCGTCCATTTCTTGTTGGCCTGAAGCGAGTCCTCCTGACCCAGGCTGCTTTGAATCGTCATTGTTGTAATATACGACGCCGGGGTTGGCATTGGCCCAATCCCACGCTCGTTTTGCGCGCGCTGGACAGATCGTCACCATAGGTTTTGAGATTGGCTTCTGATCGCGTGGAGAAAATTTTCGCACCATAAGCGAAAGCCGCCGCGCCCATCAGGGTAGCGGCCGTAGTTTCTGGACCGTAATAGCTCGGACCGGTAGCCGAAGAGGGTGGACTAGCCTCGGCCAACCCTTGAACGCATAGTAGTGAACCATCGGCATTTTGCATGCGCTCTAGCCAATCCAATGCCCACTTAACTTCATCGAGGATATCAGGAACTCCGTTAGCCCGATTCGGGTATGCCGCTCTTGTCATCAAATGCGTTTGGATGTTCATCATAAGCGCTGAGCAGCAGGATAACGTTTCGAGCGGTCCAGCTTGTATATTTATTGTAGTCTCCGGCGTCATACCAACCACCGTGCAAATCTCTTGTTTTATCCGCGCTAGTCTTATCTAGCCACGAATGGGCTTGAGAGTCCTGATTAGGACCCATGTGGCTGGCACCATCTGCCCATGCGGAGCCAGCTGTTGCTGCAGTCTTGGCATAACCAGCCCGTTGATAAAAAAACATTCTCATAGCGTGTTTTAGTACACTTCGATAAACCTTGTCATTGATCTCAAATTCCACAGAGCGAAGACCCCTATCGATATCGACCACTGTATAGGTTCCAGGCGTCGTGACATCGGAGAAATCGAACCACCACGCCTTATCCCCCGAGACGCCATCCGTGATGCCGTCATTCCAGGCAGTCGGTGGTCCCATTTTGACGATTTTGCCGGTGAATTTGTCAACGACGGCATACTTTGGTCCGGGTGCGAAATGCACAAAACTGTCGTAACCGGTTTGCGGTTGGCGAATTACGGCAACCTTCGGTGCTTTGGATAGGTAGCCAAACTGGTCGACAACAATCACCGGAATTGGTCCGTTGACACCAATTTCGAGACCCTGAGCCCATGTGACGTCTGTGCTCGGCCTATCTCCACTTGGTCCGGCATCCGCAGCGCCATCATGTGGGCTCGATGGCTCCGAGAGGGTTTCGCCAGATGCGACGCTCGATAGCATTGAGATCAATATATAAAGTGTGATCAACGATAAAAATCTCATTACCCAAAATATCCACAGTTGAACTACCTAAGCGATCTTTGCCGGCGAGCTGCGGCGATCCAAGCCTAATCGGAAAGCATGGTTGAGAAACGATCCCGGTGTGATTAACCGTATGCGCGTGTAGTGAGATTAAATTTCTCATTATCTAGCGTATCAATGGCACTATGCTGGGGTGGCCAACTTATAGACAGCTTTCGGTTGGATCACTCACGTATTGATATCGCTTTTCCGCCTCGGCTAATTGCGTCCAGTAGTACAAACGGAAAATCAGATGAGCCCTGCGAATATTTGCGACAATAGCAATCCAGTAACCGACCTGAAGCGTCTTTTTGACCACTTATCTAAGACACGCAGGCTTCATTTCTACAGAGTATTGGTGCTTGCGGTTGTGGGAGCGTTTAGCGAGCTTTTAACGCTTGGCGCAATTGTGCCCCTGCTCATTGTGATGACGGATTCTGGAAAAGCCGCCTCCAGCCCGTTATTCGGCTGGTTAGTCGGTCACGGAGTGGGTAACGGCACGCATATTCTGTTCATCGTCGCAGTCCTTTTTTCAGCGGCGGCTGTGGTCGCGGGGGGTGTTAGGGTGTTGCTGGCCTGGGATAGTCAGTCTCTCGCTTTTAAGGTTGGTACTGATCTTGGCGTTGAAGTCTTCAGCCGCACGCTTTGCCAACCATACCATTATCATTTGTCGAAAAATGGAAGCGAACTGATGGCTTCAATCACTAAGATTGATCACATCGTCTATGGGGCACTGCTTCAAATCATGCAAGTGATAGGAGCTTTCATCATCGCGTGTTTTATGGTGGTGACGCTAATCGCCATCGATCCGATTGTTGCAATTTCATTGGCCATCGGCTTTGGCACACTCTACCTCATTGTGACTCGCGCGATGCGCTATCGCTTGGAAAAAAGCGGGGAGGAGTCGGCGAACGTTCAAGGTAAGCGCCTGAGGGCGTTGCAGGAAGCGCTCGGTGGCATCAGGGATATTTTGTTGCACCACACACAGCAAGTATTTGTAGAAGACTTTAGGGATGCCGATAGTCGCTTCCGCCGGGCTCAGGCAGCAGGATACTTTATCGCATCAGCCCCGCGATATATCATCGAAGCCGGCGGATTGGTTCTGATCGCCGGGGTCGCGGTAATTCTGTCCAGTGGAACAGGAAGTCTCATCGTAGCGCTACCGGTGCTTGGGGCCCTGGCGCTGGGCGCTCAGCGTTTACTGCCCCTGTTGCAACAGATGTACTATGGCTGGTCCATCATATCGTCCCAGCGACCGGCTCTCCGCCAAGTCTTAGATTTCTTAGACCTGCCAGTTGATTCCGGCTACGAGCAGGCATCCGATGTTAAACCCCTTACATTCAAACGCTCAATTTCTCTTACCCGCATCGACTTCCAATACACGGTCGACGGAAAAGCTGTGCTTCACAACGTTTCATTGGATATACCTGCAGGCGCGAGAGTGGGGATAATCGGTAAGACGGGAAGCGGTAAGAGCACACTTGTCGACTTAGTAATGGGGCTGTTGAAGCCGACTTCCGGAATGATCAGCGTCGATGACGTCGCGTTGACGCAAGGCAACGTTCGAGAATGGCAGTCTCAGATCGCTCACGTTCCTCAATCTATATATCTTGCTGACGCTACAATTATTGAAAATATTGCATTTGGTGTCCCAAAACAACAGATCGACCATGAGCGAATAAAAGTAGCAGTGAACCAAGCCAAATTGGTCGAGCTGATTGGAAGCCTTCCCGAAGGTTATGAAACAATTGTGGGCGAACGTGGCGTTCGATTATCGGGAGGACAGAGACAGAGGATCGGCATCGCTAGGGCTCTTTATAGGAAAGCCCGCGTACTTGTATTCGATGAAGCAACCAGCGCTCTTGACAGTGAAACAGAGACGCAGGTCATGGAAGCCATCCAGGCATTAGGGCGCGATTTGACAATACTAATCATTGCGCATCGACTTTCGACGCTCTCAGTTTGTGACATGCTTGTAAAACTCGATTCGGGGCATGCAAACGTCGAGCCTCGATCGCCAAGTAATGTCCAAGATACGCCCCTTATTTCAAATCTCGGCAAAGTCGCACCGGTTGTGCGCTTAATTACCAAGATGGGCGTCGAGGCATGAACCCTTAATTCTACGGCGAGCAACAGATCGCACGCAGGGCACTCCATTGAGACTCGACGATTACATTGATCGTCTGCCCTACGCTGCACTCCGGCCAGCCCCAATGCTGGTGGGCTCTATAACGATCAGCTTCGCCCAGTCTATCACAATAATCTTCGAAGCGGCGTATGGTCAATGGCTGAGATTGCCGCGCAAAAAGTCATTTTGCGTATAAATCTTGACGTTTTCGGCCTGCTTCAGAAGGGCGGACATTTCGATATCAGGAAGCGAACAATTTCGCGATCGCACTTTCGGCACTTTCGGCAAACTCTGTTCGTAGTTTTGCGGCGCCCAGTGTAAATCCTCAATTATATGAAATCCTCCCGCCCATAGATAGAAACGGTGTCAGAAGAGGTAGCGGTTGAATGATACGGGCGTGGGATGTGTCAGCGACGATCACGTCGAATGGCACGCCGGGATTTGCGACTTCCTGGAGAAAGTTCTGACCTTCGCGATCGACTCGAAAGAACCCTTAACTATAGGCCGCATCTAACTGCGCTAAAAGGCGGCTCGCAGCTATCATGAGCGAGCGAGACGCAGGTTCTTGTCGGATGCGCGCTGAACGACCTAGGGATCGGGAGGACCTCCGACAAGACGAACTATTAAGAGGTTAGCCAAATGATATTTTCCCGTATCGGCGAGCTACCGGCCAATGCCAATGGCGCGCCGGCGATTTTCAGTGTTTCGGACTCGCCTAAAGCTGCTTTTTTTTCGCCCATGGTTGTCTTACCGTATTTGGCTGCAATCGTACTGTCATTAATCTCATTTCACACGACCTATTATGGAATGCGATCGTTTTATGGACTCGGCGCGACCGAAGGTCATAATGTCGGTCATATTTCCGATCCAATTGCGAATTCCGTGTCGCGCTTTGTCGGGATCGATATTGAGAATCTTTTCGCGATCTGTTTCGCGGCTGTCGTGCAAGGTGGCATTCTGCTCGCTTCGGCGTATTTGTTCAGCCTCTTCTTCAAAAATCGTTCCCGTCAAATAAAAACGACAGAGTCTCGGTGGCTGCCTTATTTCGTTTCGACCATTCTTCTGCTGTTGCTACCGATATCGATCGTCTTTTCGTATGGCGCCCGTCTCGAATGGCAAATCGGTGCCGAGCAGAAAGCCACCATTCAGTCCAGCGGCGCTTATAGCGACGCGACAAGTATGATGAACACTCTAAAGGGTATCATCGTCGAGGAGCGGCAGCGGCTTTCGAAAGTCGTCACAGAGCTCCCAGCTTTTGGAAGTTGGTTGACCAGCATGGATCAGCTTACAAAGGCCGTCGCGAACGCGCCCGATGCGATGCGCACCTATCTAAGAAGTATCGAGAGTGCTGAGGCGGAGAAGCGGGCTTCGGAGCGGATCAGACAAGCCGAAACAAGCCAGCAAACGCTCGAATTCCAACGTCAAGCAGACCAGGTCAAAAGCGAACTTGAGGGGATTGCGGCCGACATCAACAAGCTCGAGCCACTTGCGCAGTCGAAGCTTCTGGTTACTACGGACTTCGACACGAAAATCGCTCAGCATGAAGCTGAGATGAAAAAAGAGCAGGACGGAACCGGCAATTGCGGACCGGCCGGCGAAGGCGAATGTTTTAAGCGCTATAAGGCCGAAAGGGATAAGGCTGTGCGTGAGAAAGCCGCGTTTGTGGAGAGCTCGGAGGCATCGGTTCGGGCGGCAGGCGACCAACTCACAATTCTAAAGAAAAATAAAATAGCGAAAGAAGTCGAGCTTGAAAACATCTTAGACAAAGCTGCGCTTGCTGGAAGCAAAATTAAAATTGATCCAAGGACCAATTCTCTCGATATCGCCGCCGACCTTCCCAAAAAAATCACAGACTTGCAGTCGACGGTCGGACAATATGGTATCGAACTCCGACAAGCGCTCGACGATCTCAGAAGCGAGTTCACGCCTGAAAAGTTCGCGATCGTCGTTGAGCGGTGCCGCAGGCTTCTGCCTCTTACAATGATCGGGGACGCAACGCAATCTCTCAAAAGCATCGATTGCGAACCCACGACATTAACGCCATCCATAACAGCTCTCCATGAATACCTTTCGCACGAAAAAAAATTCGATGACGACTGCGAGTCGCTACCTCCTTTCATCGGTGGCAGCAGTAATGCAGATTATCCGGCTCGAATTTTCGACAGAGTCAACTCGTGCATTGAACTGTCAGGACTTGGCGCGTTGGAAACCTACAGGTCACGAATAGCCGAATTAACTGACGGACTTTCTAAGTCGATCAGCAATCGAAGCGTTGGGGTGGATTACTTAACGTTCACAACGGGCGAACTCCGCGACGGCAAACGCGTGGCCTTCTTGGCGTTATTTTTTGCAATTGCCGTCGATGTTCTGGTCCTCGTTTTCACATTCCTCGGACAGGTGCCGCGACTAAGCGTACCGAAGTACCCGATCGCAATGGCATTGTCCGATGAAGAACGCCATAGAATGTTTGTTGACTTACAGACTGTGAACGATGCCCTTGACACATCCCGGCCATCAAGCTTTCGACTGCCGAGAGCAATATTCAATTGCCTTGATGTCGATAAACTGGATGGAAACAGTCGTTTGAATCTAAATAAATTAGCCGATGAATCCGACCGACAGTCTCTACGGCGAAGGCTTATTCCATTTTTGATATCGAGTTTAGCGTGGGATGACAGGCAACAGAGAAATGTAGTGTGTATCTCTGACCGCGCCATGAGTTTTTTAGCTCGCGAATGCAGACAGTTGATTGCACTAGAAGAAACCACGATAATCTCAGCACCAATGGAGAAGACCCTGGCACATCGTCTTTCTTAATCTTAAGATCAAATCGCCATGGAGCTGACGTGATGACGGATTTGGATTAGCAGAAGGCACCAAATTGATGAGAAATAACCTGATTGCCTTCTCAGCTGCCGCGACGTTCCAGATTCTCCTGCCCTTTATGAATACAATAGCCCGAGCTGACGACACTGCCAGACAGCTGCATGATATCGATGATGCCGGGCAGGACGGCATGGGCACATCGTCAGATGAAGGCGTTCAGCATCTGGCTGAACCGAATGATGCAGGGCAGGACGCTGTGATTACCTCATCAGATCAAGGCGAGCACGACGCGGCGGCCCGCGCTGACAACTCGCAGGATGATTTCAATTACGAGCGGGATGGCGTGGACACGTCGACAGAGGTAGGGGTCCAGCAGCTGCGTGATACCGATGATGCTGGGCACGACGCCGTGAATAACTCGACGGATGAAGTCGAGCAGGATGGCGCCGGCCAAGGTTTTGATGCGCCAGCCGATGACGCCCGTTGATACCACCACGCCGTCTGAAGGTAGCAGCGCCATCGGTAACGCACACACCTATGATTCCGACAGCGATAACGGTCTCACTCCATCGATGCCGTGATGTTGCGCAATATGGAGGGCAACGGCTGCGGGCAGCGCTTGTCAGCATGTTTCACGGTTCCTCGCTTTGGCAATTAAGGGTGACACGTCTTGCTACTCGATTTTATCGGCGCGAGACCAGGAACTCGAGTCGGCGGTTTAGGCTGCGACCCAGGGAGGTGTCATTCGCCGCGATAGGCTGTTCTTGGCCATACCCCATGGCTTTCAATTTGGCCGGATCAACGCCGTCCCCGATCAGGAAAACGACCGCCGCGTTTGCTCGAAGCTGAGAAAGAGTTCTTGTTGTAATCGGGCGTGCCAGAATTGTCTGTGTGTCCTCCGACCTCGACAACGACGTCTCCGCAATTTTTGATGATCGCAGCGATTATCCTAAGCGTACCTCGGCTCCCCGGCTGTATTTCAATGCTGGAGTTCGCAAAGAAGATCTTAGCCGACTGGGCTTTGGTGTTGAATTTTTCGCGACAAGTCTCAACATCTCCATCGTGCACAGGCGAGGTGGGTGTCGCTGAGGATGCTGCTGCCAGCGTCTCACGCTTGGCGTAGCCGCCATTTCTCGTGGTGTCTGCTGTCCAAGCGGGCCGCGTCGGCGATTCAGCGGTTACTTGCCCGCCACCCGGAGACGGCTCGTCGGGACTGACTGCGTTTACTGGTGCCGCGCTATCTTCCTTTCTCAAATCTCGGTTCCTCGCGGCGTCTGCTCCACCGTGATATTCCGTCGTTGCTTGGCCGCCGATCGGAGCCTGAGGCGGCTCTCCAGGAGTGGCTGCGATTGTGGGTGCCGCAGCCTCTTCGTTCTTATGCACTGCGATAGCATTCTCCGGGGAAACCGGTGCGGAGTTCGGTGCTGTTGCACCCACTGCCGCCGCTTGCACGTCAGACGGGCCGAGCGCTTTTTCATAGATCACCACTGCTCGCTCATAGAGCGGCTCGGCGTCTGCGTAGCGGCCCTGGCTTAAATACAAGTCGGCGAGGTTGTTGAGCGCCGTGGCGACGTCAAGGTGGTCCGGGCCGAGGCCCTTCTCGCGGATGGAAAGACACCGCTGATACAGCGCCTCAGCGTCGGCATAGCGGCCTTGAGCTTTGAATAATTCGGCCTGATTTGTGAGCGCCGTGGCGACATCGGGGCGATTGTCGCCATCCCCGTAAAGCTTGCTCACATCTGAGTTGGGCACGGCGACTTCATTGTTCTGCTGAGCCTGCACGGGCGCGCACGGGAAGAAGATGAGCCCCATGACGATAAGCAGTGCGTTACGCAACGACATTTCGCCTTCGCTCCAGGCTAATGAGCACCGGCACGCAACGACGGCGTTACGTACCTAGCGCGACGGCCCCTGCGCTGGTCGAAGTTTAAAATGAAGATAGATACATTCAAAAATCAAATTGCCCCGGCAAATAAAGTTAATTGGCACTAACGCGCTTCGCGAGCTTCGCTCCACATTCCACATGAGCGGAGAATGAAACGGAAATAAATAAGAAAAGAGGTTTCATGCAAGGCATAGGAAAAAGAAAAAGGGTATTTTAACGAGCATTTGGACCATTGATGCGCCGAGCCGGAGACGCGCGTCAATGCTACGCCATTAAATTTAAACGCCAAAAACATTTCTCTTTTTCGAATCAAAAGGGCATAGAAAATACAACGTCGGTTCAAGAGTGTCTGAACCGAGTCTACCGTCTTGGCATAGCGGGAAATGGTGCTGCGTGTCTGAAGCAATTAATCAACTTGCGTCGCGTCACTCGGCGAGCATTTCGCACCTGACGCTCGCGCATTCAAGCTTTTCAGCAATCATTTTCGTCCTGGAGGTTGCCTCGACTGCAGCGGTCGCGGTCGGCACAGGGCTCGCTTATCACTACATTGTCTACCGAGAAGTCGGATCGATCGAGAATTACGCTGCCGTCGGCACCCTCGCGGGACTTGGCTACGGACTGGCATTTCTAATTCGCGACGAGTACGGCGTCGAAAGCCTGATCCGGGGGCGGCGCAGCTCTGGACGCATGTTCCTCGTTTGGAACCTCGTCTTCATTGGCATGGCGGTCGTCGGCTTCCTGACGAAGAGCACTCAGATGTTCTCGCGCGGCTGGCTGATGCTCTTCTTCATAATCGGTTTCGCCTCCGCATTATTGATCAATTCGGCAATCCGCCGCTATCTGATAAAGCTTATAGAGACTGGTTGGCTGCGCAGACGGAAGTTGATGCTCGTTGCCTCGGTCGGCGAGCTCGAGCGCATCGAGCACGGAGTCGCCACGAGGAGCATCGGCGATCACATCGTGGCTCGCGTCTTGCTGCCCCATCCGTGCGAGTGCGAGTCGGAAGTGGATATCGAGAAAGCGCTTGCCAAGGCAGTTCAGAATGCGCGTGCGCTTGGCATCGAGGACATCATCGTATCAAGTGAAATCGGCAATCACGAATTTGTGGAACGCACGGTCGATGCGCTGAGCGTGCTGCCGGTCGGCATCCATTTGAGCGCACTCGGCATCGTCTGCCGCTTCAAGGATGCGCGCGTGACCCGCTTCGGCGATGTGGCTGCGCTCTCATTGACGCGGGCACCGCTCGGACCTTTTGAGGCGATGGCAAAACGCTGGTTTGATCTCGCCGTCTCGGCAATTACTCTTCTGCTCCTTGCTCCGATCTTCCTCGTCATCGCACTCGCCATCAAACTTGAGAGTAAGGGTCCCGTCTTCTTCCGGCAGCGACGGCGCGGCTACAACACAGCCGAATTTAAGATTTGGAAGTTCCGCACGATGACAACGCTTGAGGACGGCGACGTCATCGAGCAGGCCAAACAGAACGATGGACGCGTGACCGCGGTGGGTAGGTTGCTGCGGCGTACGTCTCTGGATGAACTGCCGCAGCTTATTAATGTTTTGGGGGGTGAGATGTCGCTCGTCGGCCCCCGCCCGCATGCCGTGGCCCACGATCTATTCTTTGAGAAGCGTATTGCGGATTATCCCCGTCGTCTCAATGTAAAGCCCGGCATTACGGGTTGGGCGCAAGTAAACGGCTTTCGCGGCGGCACAATAACAGACGAAGCCATGCGCAAAAGGGTCGATCACGATCTCTTCTATATCGACAACTGCTCGATTGGCTTCGATCTCTATATCCTGCTGCTGACCGTGACGTCGCCGAAAGTGAGCTTCAACGCCTACTGATGCGATTAGCGTGTGGCCTACTTGGTCGCTTCCAGTGCTAGGGATCCTTGCCTGGCCCGACCATGAACCAGACGAGCTTTGACCTTCTCCAGCAGCAGATAAATCACCGGCGTCGTGTAAAGGGTCAGCACCTGCGAGACGACGAGACCGCCGATGATGGTGATGCCGAGTGGCCGGCGCAAGTTCCGAGCCCGGACCGACCGCGACGGCGAGAGGGATGGCGCCAAGCAAGGCCGCGAGTGTCGTCATCAGAATCGGCCGAAACCGCTGCAGGCAGGCGTCATAGATCGCGTCATGCGGCGACAGTCCTAGCTCGCGTTCCGCATTCAGCGCGAAGTCGACCAGCATGATGCCGTTCTTCTTGACGATGCCGATCAGAAGAATGACGCCGATGAGCGCAATGACGGACAAGTCCATGCTGGCCATCTGCAGGGCGAGCAGCGCGCCGAGGCCGGCGGACGGCAACGTCGAGATGATCGTTAACGGATGCGCCAGGCTCTCATAGAGAACACCGAGCACGATATAGATCGAGATGAGTGCCGCAACGATCAGCAGGCTCTGCATCCGTGCCTGTTCGAGGAAGGCTTTCGCATCACCCGCTGGCTCGCCGCGAATGGATTCCGGCATATGCAAGTTTTGCAGCGCTTCATCGATGCCCTTGAGGCTCGTGTCCATGCTGACGCCGGGCTTCAGATTGTAGTTGATCGTCACCGCCGGGAACGGCCCTTGGTGATTGACGACGAGCGGGGCAATACCTTCAGTCATCGTGACCACGCTCGAAAGCGGAATCTGCTGCCTGCCGTCGATGGTCGGCACGTAGATCCGCGACAGATCCTTTGGCTGCCCTTGGAGCTTCGGATCGATTTCGAGAATGATCTTGTACTGATTGCGCTCGCCGTAAATCGTCGAAAACTGTGTCTGCGAAAAAGCGTTCGACAGAGCGTTGTCGATGTCGGCAATCGCCACGTTCAGGCGAGAAGCGACGTCGCGATTGATGTTGACGTTGAGCTGGAGCCCGCCCGCCTCGCGGTCCGAGGTCACGTCTGCTAGACCCGGCACCGCGCGAACCGCAGCGATCGCCTTCGGCACCCATTCGTAAAGGTCGTCGGCGTTGAGCGACCACAGCGTATATTGATAATCGGCTTTGCCGGAGCGCGCACCGGCGCGGATGTCACGCGACGGCATCAGCCGCGTCTCGAGCCCGACGATCTTGCCCAAGGGGCGCCGCAGCCTGTCGATCACGACCGCCGTCGGAACATTGCCGCGTTCTCCGATGGGCTTCAAGCTGATGAAAAAGCGGCCCTGGTTCTGCGTCGGATTGGGACCCCCGGCACCGATCGACGAGCCGACGTTGTCGACCGCCGGATCGGCGAGAAGCACATTGAGTGCCTGATTCTGAAGCTTGCGCATTTCGGCGAATGACACGTCGGCACTTGCTTCGCTAGATGCGATGATGAGGCCCGTGTCGTCCTCCGGCAGATAGCCTTTCGGCAATACGGCATAGTAGTGGACCGTCAATACGATCGTCGCGATGAAGACCGCCAACATGATGAGCTGATTGCGAAGCGCAATTCTGAGCGTGAAGGCATATGCCCGGACGACGAGGTTCAACGCGCCCTCGAAGAGCCGGTCGGCAAGGTTTTTGTGCGCCTCGGCGCCTTCCTTGATGAAGTGCGCGCAAATCATCGGCGTGACCGTGAGCGACACGATGGCCGATATGACGATGGCAAATGTCAGCGTCAGCGCAAATTCGTGCAACAGCCGGCCGACGATGCCGGTCATGAATAGAACAGGGATGAAAGCGGCGATCAGCGATACCGAGATGGAAATGACGGTAAAGCCGATCTGGCGCGAACCTTCGAGCGCCGCCGCCAACGGCTTCATGCCCTTTTCCATATTGCGATAGACGTTTTCGATCATAACGATAGCGTCGTCGACGACGAAGCCGACGGCCACGGCAAGCGCCATCAGGGTGAGGTTGTTGATCGAAAAGCCGGCGGCCCACATCGCTGCGCACGTGCCTGCAAGCGATAAGGGCACCGTGATGCCCGCAGCGATCGTCGGAGTCGACCGCCTCAGAAAAACGAACACGACAGACATGACGAGAATGATCGTCAAACCGAGCGTGAACTGCATGTCGTGCACGGACGCACGGATCGTTGTGGTGCGATCCGAGAGGATCGAAATTTCGATGCCGGCCGGTATCCACTCTTTGAGCTGAGGCAGCAGCGCCTTGACCCGGTCGACGGTGTCGATGACGTTGGCCTCGGGCGTCTTCGTGATGATCAGGAGGACGGCCGGCAAATGACCGAAACGTGCCGATGACCGAGTGTTGCGCGTCCCTTTTATAACCTTGGCGACGTCGCCCACCTTGACGATATCGCCGTTCGGCATGTTCTTGACGACGATGTCTTTGTAATCGTCGGGATCGCGCATTTGCGAATTGGATTGCAGAACGATCGTTTGGTTGGCGCCGTCGATCGATCCGATCGGCGACAGATCGTTGGCCGCAGAAACTGCATTCTTGACGTCGTCGAAGCTGACGCCCATCGACGCGACGAGTGTGGGATCGATCTGGATGCGCGTCGCCGGCTGGTCGGCGCCGCTCACCGTCACGTCCGCGACGCCCTCAACCTGCGAAATGCGCTGCCCGATGATCGTGTCCGCCGTGTCGTAGATATCGCTGGTCGTCATCGTCTTCGACGTCAGCGCCAGGATGAGGATCGGCGAGGCGGACGGGTTTGCCTTGCGAAACGTCGGAACCTGCGGCAGGTCGCCTGGAAGGTCCGCCGTCGCCGCGTTGAGCGCCGCCTGGACGTCGCGGGCGGCCCCGTCGATGTTGCGGTTGAGGTCAAACTGCATCGCGATCGTCGTCGATCCGAGCGAGTTCGTCGACGTCATCTCAGTGACGCCGGCGATCTCGCCGAGGCGCCGTTCGAGAGGCGAAGCGACGCTCGAAGCCATCGTCACGGGGTCGGCACCGGGACGTGTTGCCATAATACGCACGGTCGGAAATTCGATCGCCGGCATGCTGGCGACTGGGAGCTGCTCGTACGCGACTGCGCCCAAAAGAAAGAGGCCGACGGCAAGGAGCGCCGTTCCAATCGGTCTCTCGATAAAGATGCGCGAGACGTTCATCGCCTTACTCCGCGGCTTCCTCGAAGCCACCGCTTCCGATCTCTGGTTTGGGCTGAACGCTCTCGTCCGGTGCTTTGCCTGACCCCTCATCGAAGGGTCGTCCGGCAAGCCGCGCGCGGAGGCGTTCCATCGTCAGGTAGATAACCGGCGTCGTGTAAAGCGTGAGAAGCTGGCTAAGAAGCAAGCCGCCGACGATCGTGATGCCAAGCGGATTTCTGAGCTCCGAGCCCGTGCCGCTTTCGAGCGCCAAGGGAAGCGCGCCGAAAAGCGCGGCCAGCGTCGTCATCATGATCGGACGGAAGCGCAGAAGCGCCGCCTCCTTGATCGAATCCCGGGGCGAAAGCCCGCGTTCGCGCTCCGCCTCGAGAGCGAAGTCGATCATCATGATGGCGTTCTTCTTGACGATGCCCATGAGCAGAATGATGCCGATCAGCGCCACAAACGACAGATCGTTGCCGGTAAGTTCGAGCGCCAGCGCCGCGCCGATGCCGGCCGAAGGCAGCGTCGTCAAAATCGTGAACGGGTGGATGAGGCTTTCGTAGAGTACGCCGAGGACGATATAGATCGTGACAATTGCTGCCAAAAGAAGCCACGGTTGATTTTTCAGTGACTTCGAGAATTCCGCGGCGTCGCCATAGAAGGTGCCCGTCACCGATGCCGGCAGGTCGATCGATTTCTTGGCGTTGTTGATCGCCGCCAAAGCATCGCTTAGCGATGCGTCGCGAGCGAGATTGAAGCTGATCGTTATCGCCGGAAATTGATCCTGATGGCTGATCGCAAGAGGCGCGGTTTCGTACTGCATCGTCGCGACCGATGTCAGCAGAACTTGTGTGCCCGTCGTGCTCGAAGGCACGTAAAGGCGGTTCAGCCGCGAAGGATCGCTGCGGTATTCCGGAGCCGCCTCCAGAACAACGCGATACTGGTTGGCCTGCTCGTAGATCGTCGAGACCTGCCGCTGGCCGAATGCATTGCTCAATGCGTCGTTGACCGCCTGCATCGTGACGCCGAGACGGCCGGCCGTCACGCGATCGACGGTCACGCGGGCGATGAGGCCGCCGTCGACTTCTTCCGACGCGACGTTGCGCAAGAACGGCGATGCCTTGAGGGCGTCGGCCATCTTTTTCGACCACTCGGAAACTTCGGCGACGTCGGTGCTTGCGAGCGTGTACTGATAGCGGGCACGGCTCGCCTGCGTCGAAATCTGTACGTCCTGCACCGGCTGGAAGTAGACGATCGTGCCGGCGACGGTTTTGGCCGCACGCTTCAGGCGCCGGATGACGTCGGTGACGTTGGAAGTCCTTTCGCCGCGCGGCTTCAACATGATCTTGAGGCTACCGACGTTCGGTGTCGCATTGAGCTGACCGATGCCGACGATGGATGCGACGCCCGAGACGTCCGGATCCTTCGCGACGATGTCGGCAACTTCCTTCTGCAGCCGCGTCATTTCTAAAAACGATATCTGCGGTCCACCTTCGACCACGGCGGTGATCGCTCCGGTGTCTTGGTCGGGCAGAAAGCCTTTCGGCATGATAACGTAGAGCCAGATCGTGATGACGACCGTCAGCAGCGCCACCAATAAGGTTGCGGCCTGGTGACGGAACACGAATTCGAGCGAGCGTCCGTAGCCGTTGACGACGCGTTCCAGGAACCGGCCGATCAACCCGGCCTTTTCGTCGTGCCCGCCGCGCAAGAGCCTGGAGCACATCATCGGCGTCAGCGTTAGCGACACGACGGCGGAAACGACGACGGCGATCGTCAGTGTCAGCGCGAACTCGCGGAACATGCGTCCGACGAGCCCCGTCATGAAGAGTAGGGGAATGAAGACGGCGATGAGCGACATCGTAAGCGAGATGACCGTGAAGCCGATCTCGCGGGCGCCGTCTAGGGCAGCCTTCATAGGCTTTTCGCCCTTTTCGATATGGCGCACGACGTTCTCGATCATGACGATCGCGTCGTCGACGACGAACCCGGTGCCGATCGTCAAGGCCATCAGCGACAGGTTGTCGAGACTGAAGCCGCAGAAGTACATGACCCCGAACGTGGCGATCAGAGACACCGGCAGCGCCACGCCCGCGATGATCGTCGCCCGGATCGAGCGCAGGAACAGCAACACGACCATGACCACGAGGCCGACGCTCAGGACGAGTGTAAATTGTACGTCGTTGACGGAGGCCTTGATCGTCCCGGTGCGATCGCTGACGACCTGCAGATTAACGCCCGCCGGCATGCTGCTCTCGACGCGCGGCAATTCACTCTTGATGCGGGCCACCGTCTCGATGACGTTGGCGCCCGGCTGTCTCTGAACGTCGACGATGACGGCGGGCTTGCCGTTGTACCAGCCGCCGACCCGCGTATTCTCCAACCCCTCGCTGACTTTCGCGACGTCCTTGATTCTGACGGGCGCGCCGTTGCGATAGGCAATGACGACGTCCTCATAGACCTTCGCCTGGTCGATCTGGTCGTTGGCAGCGATGGTGTAGGATTGCTTTTCGCCATCAAGCGAGCCCTTGGGACCGGAGACGTTGGCGCTCGATATTGCGGTGCTGAGGTCCGCCATGCTGAGGCCGTAGCTCGCAAGCCGCGAGACATCGGCCTCGACGCGGACGGCAGGCTTGATGCCACCCTCGATCGAGACGTGACCGACACCGGAAACCGAAGCCAGACGCTGGGCGAGAAGCGTGTCGGCGAGATCCGAAAGCGACCGCAACGACTGCGTATCGGAGGTCAACGCGAGGGTGACGATCGGCGTGTCGGCCGGGTTAACTTTCGAATAGACCGGCGGATAGGGCAGATTGCGCGGCAGCGTCGAGCCCGCGGCATTGATGGCGGCCTGCACGTCCTGAGCTGCGGCGTCGATGTCGCGGTCGAGATTGAACTGCAGTGTTATGCGGCTCAGGCCGAACGAACTCGTCGACGACATCGACGCAAGCGACTGGATCTGCCCGAATTGCCGTTCGAGAGATGCAGTAACGAGCGTCGACATCGTCTCCGGGCTCGCACCCGGAAGCTCGGTCGTGACCTCGACGGTCGGAAAATCGACTTGCGGCAGCGACGATATCGGCAATGCGAAGTAGCCGAGAATACCGCCGAGAAGGGTCGCGAGCGCGAGGAGGCCTGTCGCGATCGGCCGCTCGATAAAGGGCCGGGATACGCTCATGGCGACGCGCCGTTATCCCGATGATGATGGTGGTGCTTGGCCGGGTCCTTTGTATCTTCGGTCGTAGAACCCGTTACGAGCGCCGCTTCCGTTGGGGCTTGCGATGCCTGAGGGTTACTGCTGTCGGCCTCGGCAGCTTTCTTGCCGTCGAGCGCCTTTTTCAGTTGCGGCTTGTCACCCGAAGGCGCCGCGTTGCCGCCACTGAAGGAGACGGTAGAG
The DNA here is from genome assembly GCA_963710005.1 of uncultured Alphaproteobacteria bacterium. Classification (GTDB taxonomy): domain Bacteria; phylum Pseudomonadota; class Alphaproteobacteria; order Rhizobiales; family Hyphomicrobiaceae; genus Hyphomicrobium_B. Next base: position 86,018 of record CAVPYR010000012.1, on the reverse strand, counting down.
CCGTCCTTGAGCCGGCCGAAGCCGCTCGTCACGACCTTTTCGCCTGCGCTCAGCCCCTCGGCGATAACAGCATATTTGTCGTCTTGCCGCGAAATCTTGACCTGCCGCATCTTGGCAGTGTTGTCGGCCCCGATGACGTAGACGTAGGTGCCGTCCGGTCCGCGCTGCACGGCTTCGGTCGGCGCTACGATGACGCCCTTCAGTGTGTCGACCAGAAGCCGGACGTTGACGAACTGCCCCGGCCAGAGCTGGCGCTTCTCGTTGGGGAAATCGGCCTTGAGCTTGATCGTGCCGGTCTGCTGATCGACTTGATTGTCGATGACTTTCAGCGTGCCGACGTCGAGTTCGGTCTCGCTATCTGTCGAAAGCGCGTGAGCCGTGAGCACTCCGTTGTCGGTCGCTTTGGTCAGCGTCGGCAACTGCTGCTGCGGCAGCGTGAAAACTACGGAGATGGGCTGCACCTGGGTAATGACGACGATGCCGCCGGCGTCGCCGGCATGCACGAGGTTGCCTTCGTCCACGAGCCGCATACCGGTCCGTCCGTCGAATGGCGAAACGATCGTCGTGTAGCCGAGGATCGCCTGTGTATTTTCGATCGCCGCAATGTCGGATTTGACCTGCGCCTCCTGCTGCGCAATCAAGGCGACCTGCGTGTCGATCTGCTGCTGGGAGATAGCGAGCGTGCCGACCTTTTGGAAGCGTTCAAGGTCGTGCTTCGTATTCGCGAGGAGCGCCTCGTCCAGAGCCTTCTTCGCAACCGCCTGGTCGAGCTGCGCCTGATAGGTTACCGGATCGATCTTGGCGAGCAAGTCGCCCTTCTTGACGTCCTCGCCTTCCTTGAAATTGACGCTGAGCAGGCGGCCGTCGACCTGGGCGCGCACTGTCGCCGTGTTCAGTGCTTTGACCGAGCCGACGCCTTCGAGATAGACGGGGACGTCGGCGCTCTCGGTATTCTTCGCGACGACCGACACGGGCCCGCCTAAGCCGCCATTCCGGCCGCGCCGGGCATCGGCGCTCCCTTCAGGGGTAACGCCGTGCATCGTGTAATAGACGCCGCCCGCTATCGCGCCGATAACGAGAACCGTAGAAACCCACCGCATTAGCGCCATCGTCGCTCTTTTCCGCTTTCAACCCCGCTCAAGGTGCCGTGACAACACGGAGCGCGCTGAGCTTTTGATCCCTCGAACACCCGAACATGAACGTACTGTCCGGGCAAATCCGTTGCCCCAACAAGCGATACTTCTACATACAAGCCCGAAACCGCCGCTACGCCAGGCGACGCCGCGATGGCCGCCGGCAAGCTTCGGCTACATATCGACATTTCGAAAGGGCCGTTCGAAGACCATTTGTGCTCATAACCGGTATATTATTGCTTCCGCGGTGTCATTCCTGGCGGAAAATGCGGCAACGGTCGCTCGCCCTCCTCAACTCCATAAAAATTCTGAGACGACGCATTCGGATCGTTAAGGCCTCGGTCTTAGGCTGCCTGATCAGAGGGGATCGACGCGATATGACGGCATTTCTGAATTATTTCAAAGGGTGGAGCTGGTCCTCCGTCCACAAGGACCAACTTGCAAGTATCGCTCGGGCAACTCCCGCAGCGATGGTCGGATATTCAGTCAATATCGTCCTGGCGTTCATAGCCTTCCGAAACACCATTCCGTCAACGCCACTCGCCATTTGGGGCAGCGCCGCACTTAGCCTCTGCTGGTACGTGGGCGCCCGCTCCCTCCGCCGGTCATGCTCAAAGGCTGGCGACGAAGGGCAGGCCGTTCGTAGCGCCAGCAAGGCGATGCTGTTCGCGCTGCTGCTCGCTCTTCCGTGGAGCGTGCTCGCAGCTGCATTTGCAGGAACCACGGCAACCGACGGCGAGGTCATCCTGATCGCGCTGACTGTCGGCATGGCGGCGAGTGGCAGTGTTCTTTTGTCTCCCATACCGGCCGCAGCACTCATCTACGCGGCGACGATACTCGTGCCCATCACCATGAAGTGCCTGTTTCTGGCACCTGGGAACCATCTCATGCTCGGTGCGCTTGGGATGAGTTTTCTCGTCTTCCTCATTGGCCTCATTGCTTCCAACGCCCGTATCTTTGCCGAGCGGATGGAGGCGACCAACAGGTTGAAGGAGACCGTCGACGCTTTGGTCGAGGCACGGGAGGAAACCGATCGGGTAGCGATGACCGATGGTTTGACCGGCGTTGCCAATCGGCGAGCGTTCATGGGCCGGCTGAATATGTTGGGCAACGACAATGCACAAGCGTCGGAATACGGCGTCTTCTATATCGATCTCGATCGCTTCAAGGGCGTGAACGACGCGCTCGGCCACGCAGCCGGTGACGCGGTGCTCCGCATGGCAGCCTCGCGTATCACGAAGACGGTTCGCGAGAAGGACCTCGTCGCCCGGCTCGGGGGCGATGAATTTGCGGTCGTCGCGCAGGATGTTCCGGGCCGCGCCACAGCAAGCGCCCTTGCGGAGCGATTAGTAACGGTATTGCGAGAGCCTTTTTTCCTGGAGGGCCAGCGCGTCCAGATCGGAGCATCCGTCGGCGTTGCCATCGCCTCGGAAAGCGATGCCTCCGGAGACGTATTGCTGAAGCAGGCTGATCTCGCGATGTACGCGGGCAAGACCGCCGGCCGCAATGCGCACTGCATTTTCGAGGCCGATATGCAGCGCTCGGCGGAGGAGCGCCAAGCCGTCGAAAGAGGATTGAGGGTCGCGATCGCCAAGAATGAGCTGGAACTCTACTATCAACCCATCCGCCGGCTGCTGACCGATACGATTACCGGTTTTGAATGCCTCATCCGTTGGCGCCACCCGACGCGGGGACTGCTGCCGCCCGCGCAATTCCTGGGAGTTGCCGATGACATCGGCTTGGCGAATGAAATCGGAGCATGGGTCATCGAGGAAGCGTGTCGGCAGGCGACGAAGTGGCCGTCCGACATTACCGTGAGCGTCAACCTATCGCCGCAGCAGATCGCATCCGACGACGTTGCGCACCACATCGAACGGGTCCTGCGATCGACGGGGCTACCGGCACGCCGGCTCGAAGTCGAGATCACGGAGACGAGCTTGCTGCAAAACGATCCGTCGACGCTCGATCAGCTCAGGATGCTGAAGGAACTCGGCGTTTCGATCGCACTCGACGATTTCGGGACCGGCTACTCGTCGCTGAGCTATCTTGTCAGCTTTCCGCTCGACCGCATCAAAATCGATCGTCTCTTCGTCAGCCAGCTCGGACGCTCGAAGCAAAGCGATCTCATCGTGCGCTCCGTTACTCAGCTCGCCAAGAACCTCAATTGCAGCGTCGTCGCTGAAGGGATCGAAACGGTCGAGCAAATTCAACGGCTGCGCGGCCTGCATGTCTCCTACGGGCAGGGATTTCTGCTCGGCATGCCGCTCCCGCTCGATGAGGCGACGAAGCTTCTCGCAGCAGGCAAAAGTCCGGCTCTTGCCCAAAGCGCTTAAGCTTCGCCGTCGCTCCGATCAGCCAACCGCCTTCGGTACGAACTTCAAGGCAACGCCATTCATGCAGTACCGCAGGCCTGTCGGCTTTGGTCCGTCTTCAAAGACGTGGCCGAGGTGACCGCCGCATCTCCGGCAATGAACTTCGGTGCGGGTCATGAAATAGCTAGTGTCGGTGGTCGTCTCGACCGCATTGTCCAACGGCTTCCAGAAGCTTGGCCAGCCGGTGCCGCTATGGAACTTCGTTTCCGACGAAAAGAGAGCGAGCGCACAACCTGCGCAGAGATAGCTGCCGGCAGCATAGTTCGCATCGAGGGGTGAGGTTCCCGCCCGTTCCGTGCCCTGCTTGCGCAAGACGTCGAACTGCTCTGGGGTCAGCTCCTTCTTCCACTCGTCGTCGGACTTCGTCACCTCGAACTTTTCGGTCGCCGCTTCAGCGGCAATTCCCGAAGCGGCTTTGAGCGCCGCGACGCCGCCCGCAAGAGTGAGGCCGAATCTCGAAAAATCGCGCCGTGAATACATGGCTCGTCACCTTGTTTTTTTCGTTTCCCTAGTCGGCGCCCTTAACGCCGTCTGCCGGAGAGTACGTTGCCTCTCTCTTTTTCGTTTCAGCCGTTAGCCGGCATTTCTCATGAAAGATCCGCAATCTCAAGCCGCTTCTCAACTGCGATTTCCGAAGGGCTGAGCGTGCATCTGTAGCAGAGCATTTCGACGCCCGAAGCCGCGGCCGTTTGAAACGCAGCGGCGTAGGTGGGATCGATATCCGCGGCAAGGCGGAAGCTTTCGGCGTCGCTGCGCTGCACAAGAAAAACCATCACGGCGCGATGCCCTTGATCGACCATGTTCGCGAGCTCACGCAAGTGCTTGGCGCCGCGCTCCGTTTTGCTGTCCGGGAATTCCGCGAGGCCCGCTTCGCGCATCAGATGCACGTTTTTGACCTCGACGTAGCAATCGCGGGAATCCAGGCCGCCGGAGAGAAGGATGTCGATGCGGCTGTTGAGGCCATACTTCACCTCACGGCGAAGCGTCGAATAGCCGGAAAGCTCCGGTATCAACTCCGTCTGGATGGCCTCCGTCACCAGCGCGTTCGGACGGCCTGTGTTGATGCCGACGAGTTGCGGCCCGACGCCAAGATCGGCTTCGATCAACTCCCAGGTATGGCGGTATTTGCGCGTCGGGCTGTCGCTTTCCGACAGCCATACCTTCGACCCCGGCTTTGTGAGCCCGAGCATCGAGCCCGTATTCGGGCAGCTCGCAGTTACCGTTACGCCGCCTGCGATCGTCACATCTGCGAGGAAGCGCTTATAGCGTTGCACGAGGATGCCGGGGACAAGCGGATGCGTGAATTTCATTGCCACGCCATATCGGCCTTAAGCGTCGGCCGGCAAGTGTTTTCGTGGCGACCGCGAGAGTGCTATGACGGCCGGGCAATGGATATATCGGCGAGCGGGACCTTGGCTGAAGAACGGATCGTAACGGCGGCCCTGCTGGTCATCGGCGATGAAATCCTGTCCGGGCGCACGAAGGACCGGAACATCGGAGCAGTCGCCGAGCATCTGACAGACATCGGCATCCGGCTCAGGGAAGTGCGCGTCGTGCCCGACGACGAGGCCGAGATCGTCGCCGCCGTCAATGCGCTGCGCGTCGGTCATACGTATCTCTTCACGACGGGTGGCATCGGCCCGACGCACGACGACATCACGGCCGATAGCATTGCAAAAGCCTTCGGCGTGCCGATCGGAATTGATCCCAGGGCCGAAAAAATTCTCCGAGACTATTTTGCGGCGAGGGGCGTCGACGCGACACCGGCCCGCCTCCGCATGGCGCGGATCCCGTCCGGCGCCTCGCTGATCGGCAATCCGGTCTCGGCCGCGCCCGGGTTCCGCATCGGCAATGTCTTCGTCATGGCCGGTATCCCGAACATCATGCAAGCAATGCTGCAAAGCGTGACGCCGGATCTCGAGACAGGAGCCAGGCTCCTGTCCGTCACACTTCCGGTCGATCGGCCTGAAAGCGAGATCGCCGAAATCTTCGCCGCACATCAGCAGCGTTTTAGCGATGTGATGATGGGAAGCTACCCGTTGCTTCGGAAGGGGCACCCCGCCACCGATCTCGTGCTGCGCTGTGCGGATCAAAGTCGTCTTGCCGAGGCGGCAGCGACGCTCAAATCAGCTTTGAACCTCTGACTAATTCTTGACGGGCGTTGTCGTCGTCGTTGTCGGGCATTGCGGAGACCAACTGGCGTAGGCGCTTCGCTTGCCGCAAACGCCTGGATCGTATCCGTCAGGACAATCGCAACTTCGCACCCGAATCGTTCTGAGCGTTGGCGGCTTTTCGGCTACCGCGACTTTGGCCACCGCCACCGGCTTTTTCAAAGCTATTCTCTGCACTGGCGGTTCCCACGCGCACCCCCCGAAAATGATTAGAAATCCCAAAAAAACAAAACGCATGAACGCACCCCGAAATACAAAAAGCCGTCTTTTTACGCGTTCCGGAGGAGTTAAGACGCATACGTCCTTATCTCTGGCAAACGGAAAACCTTGTTCGCATTTCACCTGCGGTCGGAGTGATGCGCTTAAAGCTCAATTTCGTGACGTAACCGTCAACGCATACGGAATGTACGTAGTCGGATCAGCCGATCGGCGCAGTTCGGACGCCTTGGGAATGTGGCGATGAGTTCGAGGCCGCTCCGGCCGCTGAAGCCTCGAAGCTCGGCCGCGTCGGGGCGCACAAAGCGCGCTAACGTCAGCGCGCAACAATATGAAATGACTTGTGATTGATTGCGCCTTGTAACGGCAATTCGTCGAGTTGTCCTCCGCTCCCGCCCTATCTAAGGTCACGCTCGCATTGTTTATGTTTTGTTCCGCACGGCGGCGGAATCCACGGAGGACGGCGGCGCGTTGGCCCGCGCCGGCAAAGACGGGAGATAGGGATGTTCTTGGGTATGCGTCGGCAAGCGCTTTCGCGCTGCAAAGTGTGGACTTTGTTGAGCGCAGCGGCGCTGGTCTCAACATCGATGATATTGGGAGCTTCATCCTCCGAAGCCAAAACGCCGGGAAGCACCTACTGCTTCAACGGTATCTGCCACCGGGTCCTGAGCATCCCCGAAATGGTCGCCATCGTCGGCCAGGACCAAATGTTTCAGGCCTCCTATTATGATGACTGCCGTCGCGACCGCTATAACCCGTGCGGCCTGACGTCGTCCGGCGAAGCCTATCGCCCCAACGAGGCCGACAGCGCCGCCAGCCCCGTCTATCCCGACGGCACAATCCTTCTGATCCGCAACCCGGAAAACGGCAAAGCCGCGATCGTTCGCGTCAATAACGCCGGTCCTTATTGGCGCCAGCGCAAGCTCGACGTGTCACGCGCGACCGCCGAGAAACTCGGCTTTGCGGAGCAGGGCGTCGGCAATCTCGAAGTGCGTGTCATGTCTGCTCCCTCGATCGTCGACGCGACCTACAAGCAGAATCGCCGCTATCCTCAGGTGCCGGGCCCGATCGGAACGTTCGCGTCCCTCGATCAGGCCCAAGGTGGCATGATGGTCGCAATGGCACTCGACGCCATGTCGTCGTCGGTCTTCGCACCGATCGCCGGCAAGATGCTGACGGCCGTGAAAATGATGACGCCGGCCCTCGCGAATGTATTGCGAACGGATACTACCCGCGTGGCGTCTGTCGATAGCACCTTGCCGCAAGCCATATCATCGGAGATCGAAAAGAACCTCGTCGCGGTCGACAAGGCGAAGCCTGAAGCGAAGGCCCAATATGCCGTGGGAACCAGCCGCAAGCGGGTCGTCGTTGCAGCGCGTACGCCGAGAAAGTTCCTGGCGCGGTCGGTACAAGCCCCGAAATCCTACAAGCGTGCACGTTGGGCCGCTGCAGCGGCGCCGCATGGTCAATTCAGCGGCGCGCGCTCGCTTTCGTCGAGGTCGGCCACCCGTGCGTTTGCCGCCATTGGCTCTTCTTCGACAAAAAGCTCGTATTGGACATCGAGAGCGTCGAGGAAAGCTGCTGCCATGTCGAGAAGCGGTCCGAGAGCGATGCGCTTGGCGACGAGGAAGTTGTCGTCGATCGTCAGATCGGAAGCTGCTCGGACGGCCGGCGCATCCGGCGCGATCAAGCCGCGGCTGCGAACGTAAGCAACGATCCCGTCCGCAGTATCGAAATCCGTGCCCCGCGCGTCGCCGCTTTCGTTGACCGCGTCGAGCAGTATGGCCGTGCCCGAGACGAAGAGCTTCGCGACGGCGCGGAAACGGTCGTCGTATTCTCCGAGCGCGCCGGAGTGATACCGGGCCTTCAGGATGCGGGCGATCAATATCAATTCGAGGCCGCGAATCTCCTCGACGATTCCACGCTGCAGGCTTGCAAATTCGGCCGGATCGCCGGGCTTTTCGGCAAGCGCCCGCCAATCGCCGCCGCGAGCCACGAGATCCTCGCCCGCAGCGAGCGCGGCGTCGAGGTGATCGGCGAGCATGTAGACCGCCAGGGGCGCACGCACCGCATGCTGTGCCATCTCGAACTCCGCATTTTTGTTTCACCACTTGGATGGCGGGAAAGTGGACTGATTCGCTGGCTGCAAACCAGCATCCCGCGATGCGGTCGAAGGCCTATGGGGAGGATTGAGGATAAGGTGTGGAACGCGCAGGCCGCCATATGGCGAGTACGTCAAGAGCGCTGAAAAACGGGCCGTTTTCGGATGTCTACGGCGAATCAGGTCAAACGGCCGAGAGTGCCGAACGGCTTAGCAGGCACGGACTTTGCCACACACTCAGCCTGAAATTATCAGCGCGCAAGGACGCGTGGCGCGCGCTGCGGTACCCCAACGATCCTGGTCTGAGCTTTGGCCGAGGCCAGCACATTTGCTTCTTCGAGTTTCCGGCCGACGCGCCGGGCCGCCTTTTGGGGCGTGGTTCTCTGCACGAGGACCTTCATCTCCTTCGTGCCGGCGAGTTTGGGTGGCTTGCGGCTGGCTTTCAGCGCCGGCAGCGTCTTGCGGCTTCGCGAGTCCTTGAGCCGCACATCGAGACTTGGAAATTCGGCGCCGATTCTTCGGGCGCGAAGGGTGCCTGGTCCCTGCGCCATCGTTTCATGTGCCATGGCCGGGGGCGAGCTTACCCTCGCCGAGCCATTCGTCGCCGCCGCGGGAGGGGATAGAGGAACCACCGCCACGATAGGCGCCAATACGGCCGCGACCCGTGGCACTGGAGTTGGAGCCTCAGCCCCAGCGGAAGGCGCTGCGGGGATAGAGCTGGTCGGAGCGGCGGGTACGGCGACCGGCCGGGGCGCCAGCGTTGCCGCCACGCTCGGAGCGGCCGCCGTTCGTGGCGACGGCGCCGCAGACATTGCAATGGTCGCGGCGGCCGCAGCGGCGGAGCGCGCCGACATCACGGCACTCGACGCTCCCGGATTGGCCGATGCGGCAGTGATTTGCGGCGTCGGAACTGCGGCCGGAATTGTTTGGTCGACGCTTGGCGGGCTGGCTTTTGCCGAGGGCTGAAGCGGGGCGTATTGGCTGGCCGGAGCGGGTCTCGGTGTGTTCGCCGGAGCAGCGCCAGGAGCCGAAACTGAAGCTGAAACCGATGCGGGCTGCGCGATCGGGGAAGCCGGGGGAGGGGCAACCGTCGGCTCCGCCGTAACGGGGCGAGGCGGAGGAGAGGCTGAGACTGCCGGCTTCCGGATCTCCACGGCGGGTTCACCGGATATGATCAGCGGCGCGGGCGCTTGCGGAGGAATTGCGGACGGCGAAGTCGGCGGCGTTAGGCGAACTGGAGCCGCGACCGTCTTAACGAGGGTTTCCTTTGCTTCATGCGAAGCGTTCTGAGCGGGAGATTCGCGGTCGACGCGGCGACTGAGCCAGGAGAAAAATCGATAGACGATGCCGAAGGCGATGACAAAGAGCAGAGCCCAGGCAAGGACTACCGGCTGCATAAGAACCCCCAACAAAACGCCCCGAGGAATATGGTTCATCAAAATGCGGCGGGGCGTCAACTACCGCCGCATAATTATTCGTCGCTGGTCATTTCGGCGTCACGACGCGGACACCTGCGCCCCAAAATTTATCATTGGATTGCGGCGAACTGCGGCGGCGCCAAAAAGAAGAAAGGCGCGGCCTACGGGCGCGCGCCTTTCCAAACCAGTTCTGATTTGTGCCTTAGCCCGCTATCGCGAGCCTCGGGTATCAGAACACTTTCGTGAAAGCGAAGTAGAGGCAGCCGGAAAGCAAGATCGAGACCGGGAGCGTCAGCACCCAAGCCATGATTAGGTTGCGCACCGTCGCCCACTGCAGACCCGAGCCATTTGCCATCATCGTGCCGGCGACACCGGACGACAGGACGTGGGTCGTCGACACCGGAAGCCCGTATGCGTCGGCGGCGCCGATCGTGGCCATCGCGACGAGCTCGGCAGAAGCGCCCTGCGCGTAGGTCAGATGCGTTTTGCCGATCTTCTCGCCGACCGTCACGACGATACGCTTCCAGCCGATCATCGTGCCGAGGCCGAGAGCGATTGCCACCGCCACCTTGACCCAGAGCGGGATGAAACGCGTCGCCTTGTCGAGCGAACCCTTGAAGGCCGTGATCGATTTGACTTCTTCGGGCTTCAGGTTGTTGGCCTTGTCCTTGAGCAGGAAGCGAAGCGCCTCGGACGCCAGGTACATATCGTTACGGACGTTCTTGACGGCCGCTGCGGGCACCTTGTCGAGCGCGCCGTACGTTTCGACCTGCTGAGAGATATCGCGCACCAGAACTGCAAGGCTCGGATACGTGCCCTCGTTGATCGTCCGTGCCGAGATGTAGTTTTCGACGGCCGGACGCGGGTCCCCGAGAACGTTGTAGCCCGACGCCTGCTTTTCGATGACCTCGGCGGCAGCCGCGGCGTTCGCCTTGAACTCGGTGATCTGCGTCGGCGCCGGCGTGCGGTTCAACGCGTACGCCATCGGCACCGTACCGATCAGGATCAGCATGATGAGGCCCATGCCCTTCTGTCCGTCGTTCGAGCCGTGCGCAAACGAAACGCCCGTGCAGGTGAGGATCAGAAGTCCGCGGATCCACCACGGCGGCGGCTGGTTGTTGGTCGGCTCCTTGTAGAGAGCGGGATTGCGGACGATGAACTTGAGGATGAGGAGCAGCGCCGCCGCGCAGAAGAAGCCGACGAGCGGCGAGACGAGCAGCGACGTACCGATTTCCTGTGCCTTACCCCAATCGACGCCCGAGGTTCCGTTGCCGCCGTGAAGAAGTGAGTTGGCGACACCGACGCCGATGATCGAGCCGATCAGCGTGTGGGACGATGATGAGGGCAGACCGAGCCACCAGGTTCCGAGGTTCCAGATGATGGCGGCGATCAACAGCGCGAAGACCATCGCGAAGCCGGCGCCGGAGCCGACCTGCAGGATGAGCTCGACAGGCAGCAGCGAGATGATGCCGAAGGCGACGGCGCCGGTCGAGAGCAACACGCCGAGGAAGTTGAAGAAGCCCGACCAGAGCACGGCAACGTTGGCCGGCATCGAGTGCGTGTAGATGACGGTCGCGACGGCATTGGCGGTATCGTGGAAGCCGTTGACGAACTCGAAGCCGAGAGCGATCAGCAGCGCGACACCAAGCATCAAGAAAGGCAGCCAAGTCGTGACAGGAACGTTGGCGGCTTCGATGTCCTGATAAAGGCTGTAGGCGGTGAAGAAGAGGCCGCCCGCCAGCAGCGCCAGGAAGATGAGCACCGTCACCGGGCTCGTGCCGTGATCGAGATTAGGTTTGCTACTTGGGCTGCCCGCTCCACCAGGCAATGCACCGCTTAACGCCACGTCAGACATGGTCTCCCCGCCTCCTCTTTAGGTTTTTCGGGGGGACGTAACGATGCGCGTATTACAGTGTCATGACATTTCTGTAATGTGTAAGATAAGTCGTTCACCCGGGTTTTCGCGGCGAGAAAGCTTGTTGCCTTTCAGCGCCGCGCCGCGGACTGAACTCCGGATTTGACCCAATAGCAGTGCTCCTGCTTGGAGCCCAATTCACAGCGGCGAACCAGTTGAGGTTCCGCCCCGGATACCGTCGACCAGTAGTGTCCGGCCGGATGGGCGTTCGCAACGTCCGATGCAGCTGGCAAAGGCTCGGCCGCTGAGAATGCTGCGTATGCGAACCAAATGCCTCGCGACGTCGATCGGTGAGATACGGAAATGTGCATAGCTACATTTGCCTTCTTGTCTGATCCGCCCTCGAGAGTGCCTCCACCGCGGGCGGTGCAGCAGAGGGGAGAGGCTAAGCCGGACATTCGCGGGAGCCGGCGCCGGCAGCGCCATTTGCCAAACGGGCCCGTTGCGAGGGCCGCCTGCTCCGCGAAGCGGCGTCGCCCACGCAAAATAAACGCGCCGCGCAACGAAAATTTCCTTCGGAGCATTTGAATTCTTCTTCTTTCTCTTTTTGGGAACCAGCCCCTAGCGTTTCCGGGCAGCACGGGACCGGCTGCGGTTGATGCTTGGGGAAAGAAGAAAATGAAAATCGGACGATTGGTTTTGCTGGGCGTGTTCGTTTTCGGCGCGAGTTTGTCAGCCGAAGCCGCCACATCGGCGCCGAGGCTGCACGCGCATGGCGCGGCGAAGCACGTCTCGCTCTCGGCGAAGGACAAGAAGAAGCACGCGCACAAAGTGCAGAAGCACAAGGTGGCTGAGCTGCATTCGGCGCACAAAGTGAAGCACGTGCACCACGCAAAGAAGGTGAAGCACTAAACGGAGATCGCGAGCTAGACGGGGGGTCGTCTTGGAAATCGCGTTTCCGCGCACCGCCAAGGGCACTTTCCGTTTCGCGTTCGGAAAAGTGCCCTTGGCGGGTTGGCCTTAAGCGTTATGATCAAGCACTATCGGCAAATACCGTACTGTCTCGGGCGACAAGGAGGTCGTGCCCGTGCGCAGCAAATCGGCGTGCGTCTACATCTTGGCAAGCCGTCAAAACGGTACGCTTTATATAGGCGTGACGAGCGATCTCCACGCGCGCATGGCGCAGCACGTGCAGAAGCTGATACCTGGGTTCACTGCGCGATATGGCGTAACACAGCTCGTCTACTACGAAATTCACGAAACAATCGAGCAAGCAATCGGGCGCGAGAAACAGCTGAAGGAATGGCGGCGCCTGTGGAAATTGCGACTGATCGAGCAGATGAACCCACAATGGCTCGACCTATTCGATCCTGAAACAGGCGAGATCAGACCGGGCCCGTTCGATATGTCGGAGCGCTTCAGCTGATCTGCCGCGAGTTTATGCTTGGCTGGGTCCCGGCCTTCGCCGGGATGACGGAATTGGGCGAACCGTCGCCAACCCTTTAACGTCATGCCGACGAAGGTCGCGCTTCTTCTTTCGTCTTTGCGCAAATGGAGATGCTTGCGTCGAGCAGCATCTGCGCAACATCGTCATCCCGGCGAAGGCCGGGACCCAGACAGGTATCGAAAAACAAACAAGGCGCCACTTGCGGGGCGCCCTGCGAAAAGATGCGGTCGTCTTCGACGAGTCTGACGCTGGATCCCCGAACGCGATCGCTCCGCTCACGCGTTCGAGGATGACGATTTTTAATAGAATCTTTTGCCCTGATCGCGGCGTTTCTGTCTTTTACTGCGACTTTTATCCAGAGACCAAGTCTCGGTTTCGCTTGGACTCGGAACAGCTTGTTCATTGTTTTGTTGAGTGATGATCTGATTGATAATGACGGGAGGAACTTGTGAAGCGCCGCTGTTCCCGAGCCCTGCTTTTGCGAGTTCAACGACCAGATAAACTAGAAGTGCAAACCAAGGAAGCAAGTCGGATGATTTGCGATTGAATATCGGAGCGAGGGACGGGGCAAGCTCGACGATTTGCTCCGCTGCCTCTTGCTGACCCAGCTCGCCCTCCATGACCTGTTCAGCAAGCCTTCGGAGAATGTTCAGCGTTTCGGGCGAATTGGTTGCAAGTTCCAGGACACTATTTTGAAGTGAATAGGAACCATCCAAGAAACGGGCGCTATGTCCCTTCGGGCAGATTGTCGAGCAATTCGATAGATTGACAACGGCATTCGCGCCGAGCGCGAATGCCGAGTTGCTATAGAGCGCCTTGCAGGTCGGACAATACGCCGGAATAGACGTATACAACGACGAACTCATCTCTCACCTTTCGCCTATGGCTGATATCCGCTCAAGAACACCCACTCGTGCTGCCGCAAGTCTCACATTTTAGGCAAGTCCCATTCCGCACCATCGTGAAGTTGAAGCACTCGGTGCACGAGACGCCCTCGTAGCCGCGCAGCTTCGCCTCCGTCACGCGCTGCCTGAAGAGCTCCGACTTCGTCAGCACGGGCGACGAAACCGCCGCGTGCATCTCCTCGCTCGCAATCGAGAGCGCGTTAGCTCCGTGCGTCAGCGTCGATTCCACGTACCGCGCACTGACGTCATAGCTCCCCGCGCTTGCGACAGCTGCGGCGCCGAGCGACGAAGCTTTCGGTTCGCTTGTCGTCATGCGGCTCGCGAGGCGAACCACGGGCGCACCGCGAACGAGGCCCTTTGAAACCATCTTCTGCAGGCCTGCCGGAAGATCGAGCGCCAGTTGCTCATCCGTCGCGTCGTCGCTCGAGCCGAGGCCCGTCTCGCCGACGATCTCGCGCGGATCGACGTGCGCAAGATCGTGACGGCCGAGATACGACACGGCGAGTTCGCGGAAGATGTAGTCGAGGATCGACGTCGCGTTCTTGATCGTCTCGTTGCCCTGCACGAGGCCAGCCGGCTCGAAGCGCGTGAAGGTGAAAGCCTCCACATATTCTTCGAGCGGCACGCCGTACTGCAGGCCGAGCGAGATCGCGATGGCGAAGTTGTTCATCAGCGACCGGAAGGCGGCGCCTTCCTTGTGCATATCGATGAAGATCTCGCCCAGTTGGCCGTCATCGTATTCGCCAGTACGCAGATAGACCTTGTGTCCGCCGACCGACGCTTTCTGCGTATAGCCCTTGCGCCGGGAAGGAAGCTTCGCCCGGTCCTGCGCCGCCGCCTCCTCTTTCACGTAGACGATGCGCTCGACAATCTTCTCGACGATCCTCTCCGTAACGGTCGCCGTGCGCGCCGCCATCGACTGGCTCATCAGCGCTTCGGTGGCGTCCGCGGCTTCGTCCTCATCGTCGCCGAGAACCTGACTGTTCAGCGGCTGCGACAGCTTCGAGCCGTCGCGGTAGAGCGCGTTGGCCTTGAGAGCGAGTTTCCACGACAGCATGTACGACTGCTTGCAGTCCTCGACCGTCGCGTCGTTCGGCATGTTGATCGTCTTCGAGATGGCGCCCGAGATGAACGGCTGCGACGCCGCCATCATGCGGATGTGGCTCTCGACCGAAAGATAGCGCTTGCCCTTCTTGCCGCACGGGTTGGCGCAGTCGAAGACCGGCAGGTGCTCGGGCTTCAGATGCGGCGCGCCTTCGAGCGTCATGGCTCCGCAGACGTGCTCGTTCGCGGCGTCCACGTCCTTCTTCGAGAAGCCCATATGCGCGAAGAGATCGAAGGCCGGATCGTTGAGTTTGTCGGCCGGAACGCCGAGCTTGGCCGTCAGGAACTCGTCGCCGAGCGTCCAGCGGTTGAAGACGAACTTGATGTCGAACGCCGTGCCAAGGCCCTTCTCGATCTTGGTAAGCGCTTCGTCCGTGAAGCCGCGGGCTTTGAGCGTCGCGGTGTTGATTGCCGGCGCCTGGGCGAGCGAGGCGTGGCCGACCGCATAGACTTCCATCTCGGCGATCTGGCTTGCGCGATAGCCAAGCGCGCGCAACGCTTCCGGCACCGACTGGTTGATGATCTTGAAGTAGCCGCCGCCCGCGAGCTTCTTGAATTTGACGAGAGCGAAGTCGGGCTCGATGCCGGTCGTGTCGCAGTCCATCACGAGGCCGATCGTGCCGGTCGGCGCGACGACGGTTGCTTGCGCGTTGCGATAGCCGTGCTCCTGGCCAAGCTCAAGAGCCTCATCCCAGGCGCGCTTCGCGGCTTCACCGAGGCGACAGTCCTTGAGCGAACCGTGGTCGAGCGGAACGGGCGCCGTCGCGAGCTTCTCGTAGAACTCCGCTTCGCCGTGCGCGGCGCGGCGATGATTGCGCATCACGCGGAGCATGTCCTGGGAGTTCGGTGCATAGCCAGGGAAGGTGCCAAGCTCGGCCGCCATCTCCGCGCTCGTTGCGTACGAGACGCCCGTCATGATCGCCGAGATCGCACCGCAGATGGCGCGGCCTTCTTCCGAGTCATAAGGAATGCCCGACGACATCAAGAGACCGCCGATGTTCGCGAAGCCGAGGCCGAGCGTGCGATAGCGGTAGGAAAGCTCGGCGATCTGGCGCGACGGGAACTGCGCCATCAGCACCGAGATTTCGAGCACGACCGTCCAGAGCCGACAGCCGTGCTCGTAAAATTCGATGTCGAACGACGTATCCACGCGGCGGAAGCGCAGCAGGTTGAGCGAGGCGAGATTGCATGCCGTGTCGTCGAGGAACATGTATTCCGAGCAGGGATTCGAGGCGCGGATCGGTCCCGACTGCGGGCAGGTGTGCCAGTCGTTGATCGTCGTGTGGAACTGGATGCCGGGGTCGGCGGATGCCCAGGCGGCGAAGCCGATCTGCTCCCAGAGATCCTGCGCGCGGATCGTCTTCGTCACTTTGTTGTTGAGACGGGCGCGCAGATTCCAGTCCTTGTCCTCGGCGACCGAGTTCAGGAATTCATCCGTCACGCGCACCGAGTTGTTTGAATTCTGACCGGCCACCGTCAGGTAGGCTTCGCTGTCCCAGTCGGTGTCGTAGGTGTCGAACGCGATTTCCTTGTAGCCCTGCTTGGCGAACTGGACGACGCGCAGGATGTAGTTCTGCGGAACGCCGTCGCGCTTGGCTTCGCGGATCGCGATCTTGAGCTTGGGGTTCTTCGTTGGCTCGAAGCAGGCGTCGCCTTCTGCTTCGCAGTTGACGCACGCCTTCATCACGGCCTTGAGCCGCTTCTGGCAAATCTTGGAGCCCGTGACGAGCGCGGCAACCTTCTGCTCCTCGCGCACCTTCCAGGTGATGTATTCCTCGATATCCGGATGATCGACATCGACGACGACCATCTTCGCGGCGCGCCGCGTCGTGCCGCCCGACTTGATGGCGCCCGCCGCGCGGTCGCCGATCTTCAGGAAGCTCATCAAGCCAGACGAGCGCCCGCCGCCCGACAGCTTTTCATTGGCGCCGCGCAGCGACGAGAAGTTCGAGCCTGTGCCGGAGCCATATTTGAAGAGGCGCGCTTCGCGGACCCACAGGTCCATGATGCCGCCCTCGTTGACGAGGTCATCGGCGACGGACTGGATGAAGCAGGCGTGAGGCTGCGGATGCTCGTAAGCCGATGTCGAGTGAACGAGTTCGCCCGTCTGGTAATCGACATACATATGTCCCTGGCCGGGACCGTCGATGCCGTAGGCCCAGTGCAGGCCGGTGTTGAACCACTGCGGGGAGTTCGGCGCCGCCATCTGCATGGCGAGCATGTAGCGAAGCTCGTCGAAGAACGCCTGAGCGTCTGCTTCTGAAGTGAAATAGCCGCCCTTCCAGCCCCAGTAGGTCCAGGTTCCGGCAAGACGATCGAATACCTGTCGCGCGTCGGTCTCGCCGCCGAAGCGTTCATTCTCGGGAAGTCCCGCGAGCGCTGCTTCGTCCGGGATAGAGCGCCAGAGCCAGGATGGAACTTGCGTTTCCTCGCAACGCTTCAGGCGCCGGGCAACGCCTGCCTTGCGGAAATATTTCTGCGCCAGAATGTCGGCTGCAACCTGACTGAACTGCTCGGGGACGTCGAAGCCTTCGAGACGGAAAACGACAGAGCCGTCGGGGTTCTTGATTTCGGACGTCGCACGCCGGAACGGGATCGAGGCGTAGGGAGAAAGGCCGGCTTCGGTGAAACGTCGCGTGATCTTCATATGAAAGTGCCCCCGAGATTGCGCGGCAACCGGACATCGTCCGCATGCCGTATGTGATTTGATCGCCTCGCATCGGACCCTACTTTCCGACGCTTCGACGGGATGACGAAGCATGACCGACGCACTTCAACTCTTGGCGCTCAGAGCGCACCTCTCCGCGCCAGCGACGACGGCCAATGGCCGCGATCCGCCGGCGTTCTGCCGACCACAAGGTGTTTGATGGCGACGAGGTGCTCGTGCGCTACGCTGTACGCGACTGGAAACGATGCTGGGAAACGCTTGGTCTCAATGCGGCCCCGGCGCGGTCCACAACTCCCCCTTTAGACCGTCGCATGATTGCCGCAACACCGACGAAGCTAGGACGATTCGGGCCGCCCGTCATCGCCTTCCGGGATATATATTGGGGTGGCAGCGGCAACAAATACTATATCTAGTGGTGTGGGCAACTTCCGGCCGGATGTCTCGATTGCCGCGTAATCTTTGAGATTTTGCCGCCGGGATAGGCCGTTCGCCATGTGGACGACGCTTAATTTCGCCGTTTTGGTAGCCCGCCGAGGCACAGCTTAGTGCCATTCCGTACCAGCGCTGTTGCGCAGCTGCATCTGCCCCCTGCCGTCTGGACATTCGCATCGCAGTGCAGCTAAGTCGGAGCGGTGCGGCGGCGGGAAAAGGACCCTCGGACATGAGCTTGCTCAGCGAGATCTTCAGTTGGTGGGGCGGCAATACCTGGGGTACTAGGTTCTTCACCTGGCGCAAAGGCAAACTGGTCGGCCAAGACCAGTTCGGAAATCGCTACTACGTGCAGAGGAGCGGGGTAGGGCCGCTCGGCGTGCCCGCGCGCTGGGTCATATATCCGAAGCTCTCCGAAGCAAGCCAGATACCGCCGGATTGGCAC
This sequence comes from uncultured Alphaproteobacteria bacterium, assembly GCA_963710005.1. Taxonomy (GTDB): domain Bacteria; phylum Pseudomonadota; class Alphaproteobacteria; order Rhizobiales; family Hyphomicrobiaceae; genus Hyphomicrobium_B. The sequence continues at coordinate 67,754 of CAVPYR010000012.1, read as the reverse complement.
GGCTGGATGCACCATACCGTCGATACGCCCCCGACCGAAGAGCGCTACCTGCCGAAGCCGTGGCAGAAATCTCACCAGGCGAATTTGACGGGCACGGCGCGTGCGTATCGCCCGAAGGGCTCGATCCTCGGCAAGGGCGAGCGCGCGAAGTCGACGAGCGATTACAAGGCCTGGAAGCCGCACTGAGCGAGTGCGATTGGAGATCGCCCGGGAATGCCGAAGGGCTATTGGATCATCCACGCGACGATTAATGATCCGGAGGGCTACGCGGCCTATCTTGCTCAGGACAAAATCGCGTTTGAAAAGTTCGGGGCGAAGTTCCTGGTTCGGGGAGGCGACTTTGCGGCTCCCGAAACGCCGGCAAAACTGCGCCACGTTCTGATCGAATTCGAAAGTTACGAGAAGGCTCTGGAGTGCTACCGATCTCCCGAATATCAGCGGGCCGCCCAATTGCGCCAAGCCTCATCGAATTCGGAAATCGTCATCGTACAAGGTCTCGAATGACGATTGTCCCTATGCGGCTCGGTGTGTTCGCCTCCGCACTCATATCGGCCTTCACAGTCGTTTCCAACGCTCGGGCCGATCGCATCGAAAACCAAATGGCCGTATTTTCAGCGCTCGACAAAGTGACGGCGCACATCTCGAAATTTGAGGTGGCGCTGGGGCAAACGGCGACCTTCGGCGCCCTCAAGATCACGCCGCGCGCCTGTTATTCACGCCCGCCCACCGAAGAACCGAAGACAACGACATTCGTCGAGATCGATGAAACACAGCTCGACGGTTCGGAAAAGCGCATCTTCACAGGTTGGATGTTCGCCGAAAGCCCCGGCATCTACGGTCTCGAGCATCCGACCTACGATGTCTGGCTGACCGAATGCGAAAAGCCGAGCCGGACGATCGCCGAGCAGACGCCGGGCTCAGAGAGCACGACCGCCCCGCCGGACAATGCAACGGGCCAAGCAGAGCCAAGCGTCGGCGCTCAGGATAGCGGCGAAGCACCTGCCGACCAGGACTTCCGCCGCCGCGTTAGGCGCTAGCTCCCGCGAGCTACTCCGCCAGCAGTCGCGCTGCCTTCGGAGCGAAATAGGTGAGGACGCCCGAAGCGCCAGCGCGTTTGAACGCCAGCAAGCTTTCGAGCATCGTCTTATCGGCGTCGAGCCAGCCTCTTTCGAACGCTCCGGCGAGCATCGCGTATTCGCCCGACACCTGATACGCGAAGGTCGGCACGCCAAATTCTTCCGCAACGCGGCGCACGACGTCGAGATAGGGCATGCCAGGCTTCACCATCACCATGTCGGCACCTTCATCGAGATCGATCGCGACCTCGCGGAGCGCTTCTTCGGTGTTCGCCGGGTCCATCTGATAGGTCCGCTTGTCGCCCTTCAGAAGCCCCGTAGAGCCGACCGCGTCGCGGAACGGTCCGTAGAAGGCGCTCGCATATTTCGCCGCGTACGACATGATCTGCGCGTTCTTGAAGCCGGCGGCTTCGAGCGCACTACGGATGATGCCGATGCGCCCGTCCATCATGTCCGACGGTGCGAGAACATCTGCGCCGGCTTCGGCTTGGACGAGCGCCTGCTTGACGAGGGCGGCATTCGTCTCGTCGTTCGCAATCTCGTCGCCGATGAGAAGGCCGTCGTGGCCGTGGCTCGTATAGGGATCGAGCGCGACGTCGAGAATGACGCCAAGGTCGAGCTTCGCCGCCTTGATCGCGCGCGTCGCACGGCACACGAGATTATCGGCGTTGAACGCTTCGTGAGCCTCCTCGCTGCGCTTCTTCGGATCGGTGAACGGAAAAAGCGCGATCGCCGGAATGCCGAGGCGCTCGGCTTCCTTCGCGGCTTCTACGATAAGGTCGACGCTCAACCGCTCCACTCCCGGCATCGACGCCACGGGGATGCGCTGGGCGTCGCCGTCCACGACGAACATCGGCCAGATCAGGTCGCTCGGCGACAACCGGTGCTCGGCGACGAGGCGGCGCGACCACGGTGCCTTCCGGTTCCGGCGCATGCGGATCGCGGGAAAGCCGCCGGAGAGCGGTTCTGCAGTTGCGGGGCTGCCATTGTCGGCGCTGCGGGCTGGCGGGCGTGTGCGGGAGGACATGAGACAGGGTCCTGGTAAATTCGCTGAACCTGGGCGGTCTGAAATTCGGCCGACAATGGACACGGGGACGCCCGCGGCGCAAGCGGCTCAATGCAGGGCAGAAATGCTGAAGGTTAGTCGCAGATCTTGGTAACTTTGCGCGGCGCCATATCGACGTGGAAATGGTTGCGATGATCGGCGTTGGCCTCCGGGCCGAGCGTCGTGCCGAAGATCCGGCAGGCCGCATCGTGCGCCTCGTGCAGGAATGCCCGCATTTGCGGATCAGGGTTGGCGACCGCATGTACGGCAACGTATCCGTTTTTACCTGCTGCTGCGGCAGCGTTGCCGGACTGCGCGGCGGGACCGCCGAGCCGGTTCGGGTCGCCGATTGAGGACGACGTCGCCACAACCTCCGGCCTCGGCAAGCCGTCCACGATGGTCGAGCGTGCGAGTCCGGCGGCAGCCGCACCCGCCGTTGAGGACACGGCCGAAGGCGGGATTAATTGCGCTGGATTGCTCGCAACGCCTGTTTGTGCGGTCTTCGCCGCTGCCTGTTCTGCAGCGAGCTTTTCGGCGGCTGCCTGGGCCAAAATCTCCCGCTGCGGCATCCCCCAGTCGTCAAGCACCTCTGCGGTCTTTGCCGATGCGGTTACAAATCCGCCGATATCGAGGGCATTTGCCAGGCCGTGCTCACTCAGCTTCGTCGTTTTCCGGCCGTATGCGTTGCGGCAGGAATAGGAACTCATCGTCTCAATCTTGATGATGGCGGACTTCAGATGTTTGCGCGCCAGTGGCTGAACATCGTGCTCGAACCAATTAACGAGCTGCTCAGCGAGATCGCACCGCACGATCGCCGGCGGAGAAAGCGCGACCTCGGGATTTTGCCCGATGCTGACGAGTTCGACAGGAGCGGGGGCTCCACATGTGCCCTCCCGAATGGGTTCATGCGGCAAGGCAATCGCGTGAATGCGCTTGAGGACGACCGCGCAATGCGCCTTCGCGTCGGCGATTTCGGCGTCCGTCCATTTCTCAGGTGGCTTCTTGGCGGCTTCCGCCTCGGCCTTCGCCTCGTCAACCGTCTTTGGGAAAGATGGGGGCACCTTTGTCGCGTCAGGCGTAGCCGCCGGTGCAGCCGGCTCGGATTTTACGGCTGGGGTCCCAGCGGGTGTCTCCCCGTGCTTTTTTTGCTTCGCCTCGGCGCCCGTGGTTCCAACACCGGCGAGCACAAAAGCAAAGGCCGCCGCCGCAAGAATGGCGATCGGCAAACTTCCGCGCTTGTCGTCATTGCTTCGGCGAGCTGAGGCCGTCATTGCGTGTGAACATCCCTTCCGCCGCGCCTGATGAGCGCAGTTCACAGAATTATGACGACTAAGCTGAATAGCCGCCTAGCATCGCCCCACGCCCCATAAGAGAATAATCGCAGAGTTCGTATCGAAGGCCAAGCCCTGCCCGGATTTCAACGAAAAAGCATCATGACCGTGCGCCCTATCGCTGCAATAATCTGGCGGCGTCGGCAAAAACGCGCCATAGCAACGTTTGATCGAATCTCATCGAGTTTGCAGTGAACAAGCATAGCGCCGACATCAAAACCGCCACGACAGAACAGCCGCCGAAGATCGTCGCGGCGCAAACGCAGGCGCTGCAGACGTTCACGTTGGATCGGCCGAGCGTACTCAACGCCTTCGACGACGAGATGTGCCGGGCTTTGAGCGGCGCCATTCCGCGCGTCGCCCGCAATCCCGACGTCTATATCGTCGCGCTTCTCTCCTCTAGTCCGCGGGCATTCTGCGCCGGAGGTGATGTGCAGGCGCTTTCGGCGGCGGCAAAGAGCGATATCGAGATCGCCAAGACCAATCTGCGCAATGAGTATTCGCTGAATTGGCTTCTCGAATGTTTCTCCAAGCCGACCGTGTCGTTCGTCAATGGATTGTGCATGGGCTCGGGCGCCGGATTGACCGCCTTCAATACCCATCGCGTCGCCGGCGAGAATTTCAAATGGGCCATGCCCGAGACCAAGATCGGGCTTTTTCCCGACGTCGGGGTGGCGCGCGTACTGGCTAAGATGCCGTGGCCGGTCGGTCTCTACTTGGGACTTACGGGCCGCGCGATTGGACGCGACGATGCGCAATGGCTGCGCCTCGTGACCCATTGCATCCCGTCATCGCATTTCGCTGGCATCCTCGCCAAGTTGAAGGACGCGGAACCGGTCGATCCCCTTCTCGACGTCTTGAATGAAATTCAACAGCCGGGCGAATTGCAAAAAGAGAGAGGGCATATCGTCGAGCACTTCTCCGAGCCGACGCTCGAAGGCATTTTCCGCTCACTCGAGAACGCGGAAGCAAAAGGTTCGGAGTGGGCAAAGCAGACGCTGGCCGGTCTCAGAAAGTGTTCACCCTTATCGCTCGCGATTACGCAGCGCCATATTCAGGCGGCGCTTCGGTACGATATCCGCGAGACCCTGATCGAGGATTACCGGCTCGCGGTGCGGTGTCTCGAGAATCGCGATTTCCACGAGGGCGTTCGAGCGTTCCTACGGGATAAGGACGGCGCTCCCGCATGGCATCCGGATCGTTACGAGAGTATCGCACCTGACGTCATCGACAGTTATTTTGCACCGTTGCCCGGCCACGAACTTGAATTGCCCAGCAGAACCGAAATGCAGGCCGCGCGCGTCTGATTTTCCGCCGAAATTGCCAACAATTGATCTTGCTGTATTAGGGTTATGGTTACCAAATCCGCGATTTGTTCTCGAACTTGGTTAAAAAACCATTCGAAACCTAGCCCCGTACTATTCTTTTACTATATCTATTTAGCCAAATTTCAGGCCTCGGCGTTATCAATTTATCAAAACCCGGACAAACCGGGTGAGCGTCAACAATGTGAGGCAGGGTTATGAGTTTAGCGTACGAAGTGGCGCGTCACCGCGCGCCTGCCCAGGAAGAAGGGTTTCGCGGTGAATATTTGCAGGCATTGCGATTGATCGAACGCCTTCACCGGCTTCTTCTCGATGTCATCAAGGACGAGTTCGACCGTCGTGGTGGCGCCGAGCTCAATAGCGTCCAGGCTTTGCTGCTCTACAACATCGGCGAGAGCGAACTGACGGCTGGTGAGCTGAAAACCCGCGGCTACTACCTCGGCTCGAATGTCTCCTACAACCTGAAGAAGCTCGTCGATATGGGCTACATCCACTACAAGCGGTCGGATACGGATCGCCGGTCGGTGCGAGTGAGCCTTACCGACAAGGGCCTCGAAGCGCGCGAAGTCGTGAGCAAGCTCTATCTTCGTCAGCTGGGCTCCGTTCAGACGGTTGGCGAGGTTTCGGGCGACGACGTCAAAAGCCTCAACAAGGCCTTGGTTCGCTTGGAGCGCTTCTGGTCGGATCAGATCCGTTATCGCCTCTAAAGGCTGATTTTTGTTCTTTTGCTCATTGCGATCCGGTCGCCTGACCGGCATCAAGGGCTGCTTTGCGTGCGCGGGGCAGCCCTTTCTCGTTTCGGTCCCCGATTGCCCCCTGGCGAGGGGGGTTCACATCGCACGGTTCAAAAGTCCAAAATTCGGCTAATGTGCGCCTCGACGCAAAGCTCGAATCGAAAGCGGTCGGGGGACGGACGTGCGCCGGGGGAAACGGGAATTCAGGGTAGCAAGCGGTGCCGCGCGCCGCGTGATGTCGTTTGCCTTGGGCGTCGGCCTCATTGCCGCGTCAGCGGCCGGTTGGTTGGGGCAGGGAAACGCCGTAGCCCAGAGTTTCGGCTGGATAAATTTCGGCCCGACCGGCAACGACGGGGTCGGCTCGTCGTTATCGACCAATCCCACGGACCCCGATTTCGTTCGCGAATGGGAAGCCAATCCGCCGAAAGGCTATGCGACCCTCGCCAAGGCCAACATCGAAGCCACCAAGATGGCGGTCAGGCAGTACACCATGATCGTGGGCAAGGGCGGCTGGCCTCAGCTTCCTGTGCCGCCGAGCAAGACGCCCCGCGACAGTCTCATGCAAGTTGGGACAACCGATCCCGCCGTCGCGCTTCTAAGGGCCCGCTTGGCTGCCTCGGGCGACCTGATGAGCGCCAACACGACTTCGACCTATTTCGACTACGACGTCGAAAAAGCGCTGCAGAGATTTCAGGCTTCGAACGGCCTAACGCCAACCGGCATCGCCGACAAACGCGCCATCGTCGCTTTGAACGTGCCGGCCGTCGCCCGTCTGAAGCAGTTGAAGGTCAACCTCGCGCGTCTGCAGGAGGTCATTCCGACAACTTCCAAGAAATACGTCGTCGTGAATATTCCGGCGGCTCATATCGAAGCCATAGATAACGGCGTCATCGTCGCGCGTTACGCCGGCGTCGTCGGAAAACCCGAGCGCCCGACGCCCCTGCTCCATACGCCGATCACGGACCTGAGCTTCAATCCCGTTTGGCGGCTACCGCCGACGGTCATCTCTGAGGACCTCATTCCGCGCGGGCGGGATATGCAGAAGAAGGGGCAAAATGTTCTTCTGAAGTTCAGCATCGACGCCTACGACGGCAGCGGCAAGAAGGTCGATCCGACAAAGATCAATTGGGACAAGGTCACGCCCGGCACCTACACTTACAGTCAGCAACCAGGCAAAGAGAACCCGCTCGGGTTCCTGAAGATCAATTTCGATAGCGCCCACTCCGTCTACATGCACGACACCCCGTCGGACCGGATCTTCGGGCGCAACTTCCGTTCCGAAAGTTCCGGCTGCATCCGCGTCCACAACATCGAGAATTTGGCGACTTGGCTGCTGGCTGATCAGAAGGGCTGGGATGCCGACCGGATCGCGCAGATGAAGGAGTTGGGTCAGCGCCTCGATCTCAAGCTCAAAAAGCCGGTGCAACTGCTGTTCGTCTATATCAGCGCCTGGGCGACCGAGGACGGCGTGGTCCAGTTCCGCCGGGACATCTATCAGAAGGACGGCATCGGCGAGGTCGCCGCGTCCTATTGATTTTTGCGGTCGGGACCAAGACATACCGAGGTATGGTTTGACCTCCCTCAAGGCTTATTGCGCCGCAGTACTCTAATAGGCACAAACACCGTGAAATTTTCACGTCGGAGGCCAGCCTTTAACGTGACGCAAATTTCATTATTCTGCGCGACGAAACGGCACTGGTCCTTTGTTTCCTCCGGGTACATAAAGGCTCGAAAATAATGAACATCGTGCTTTTGGGAGCGGAAACCAAACGATGAATTATGAGCAGAAGCTCTCCGACGCCCTCGATACCGTCAAGAAAGAGGGCCGTTATCGGGTTTTCGCCGATGTGAAGCGCCGCCGCGGCGCCTTTCCGAAGGCCGACGTCGTCAAAGGCGAAGCGGCTAAGCCCATAACCGTTTGGTGCTCCAACGATTATCTCGGCATGGGCCAGCACCCGAAGGTGCTGGCTGCAATGCACGAGGCGATCGATCTCGTCGGCGCCGGTTCAGGCGGCACGCGTAACATCGCAGGCACCACGCATTACCACGTCGAGCTGGAATGTGAGCTCGCCGACCTCCACGGCAAGGAAGCGGCCCTTCTTTTTACGTCCGCCTTCGTTGCCAACGAAGCCGCACTGTCGACGCTCGCGACGCTCTTTCCCGGTTGCGTGATCTTTTCCGATGAAAAGAACCATGCCTCGATGATCGCCGGCATCCGCAATGGCCGCGGCGCGAAGCAGATCTTCCAGCACAACGATCTCGCCGATCTCGAAGCGAAGCTGAAGACGGTGTCGCGCGACACGCCGAAAATCATCGCTTTCGAGAGCGTCTACTCGATGGACGGGCACGTGGCGCCGATCGGCGCGATCTGCGATCTCGCAAAGAAGTACAACGCCCTGACCTATCTCGATGAAGTCCATGCCGTCGGCCTCTATGGCCCGCGCGGCGGCGGCGTTGCCGAGCGCGACGGGGTCATGCACCGCGTCGACATCATCAACGGAACGCTGGCTAAGGGCTTCGGCGTCATGGGCGGCTACATCGCTGCCTCGAAGACGCTCATCGATGCGATCCGCTCTTATGCCCCCGGCTTCATCTTCACGACCTCGCTGGCTCCCGCCATCGCTGCGGGCGCGCTCGCTTCGATCCGGCATTTGAAATCGAGCAATGTCGAGCGCGAGCACCACCAGGAACGCGCGCGCACACTGAAGCGGAAACTTGCCGCCGCCGATCTGCCGGTCATCTCCGGACCGAGCCACATCGTGCCGGTGCTCGTCGCCGATCCTGTGCGCTGCAAGGCACTGACCGATGTCCTGCTCGATCGCTATGGCATCTACGTCCAGCCGATCAACTACCCGACCGTGCCGCGCGGCACCGAGCGGCTGCGACTGACGCCGTCGCCGCAGCACACCGACGCCGATATGGAGCATCTGGTCGGCGCGCTCACGGAGCTTTGGTCTCAGTGCCCGCTGGCCCTGATGGAGAGCCTTGCCGACGCCGCGGAGTAGGGCGCGACTGCCCAAGTGCGCCAAAAGTACCAATCCCGCGCCTATATTACGCGGCCGCGGAGGGAGTTGAGCCCTGGCGCCTGACCCCGTACTATGGTTCAAACCGCGTCCGGCCGGGCTTGTCTCTGGCGTGCCCGCCAGCGCTAAAAAAAACATTCCAAAATCAGAGGAAAGCCCATGTCGACTGCACCGGCCGCAGCAACTTCGCAGACGTCGCGCTTCTTCAAGGCGCACCTTTCTGAAACCGATCCCGAGGTTTTCAGCGCCATCCAAAAGGAATTCGGGCGTCAGCAGCACGAGATCGAGCTCATCGCGTCCGAGAACATTGTCTCGCAGGCCGTGCTCGATGCTGCGGGCTCTGTCCTGACGAACAAGTATGCCGAAGGCTATCCGGGCAAGCGCTACTATGGCGGCTGCCAGTACGTCGACATCGCCGAAGAGCTGGCGATCGACCGCGCCAAGAAGCTTTTCAACTGCGGCTTCGCCAACGTGCAGCCGAACTCGGGCAGCCAGGCGAACCAGGGCGTCTTCAACGCGCTCGCAAAGCCCGGCGACACCATCCTCGGCCTTTCGCTTGCTGCTGGCGGACACTTGACGCATGGCGCTTCCGTCAACCAGTCGGGCAAGTGGTTCAACGCTGTGCACTACATGGTGAAGCCCGACACACACCTCATCGACATGGACGAGGTGAAGAAGCTGGCTCATGAGCACAAGCCGCGCATCATCATCGCCGGCGGCTCGGCCTATCCGAGGAAGATCGATTTCGCGGCCTTCCGCGCCATCGCGGACGAAGTCGACGCAACCTTCCTGGTCGACATGGCGCACTTCGCCGGACTCGTCGCGGCTGGCCTCATTCCGAGCCCGTTCCCGCATGCTCACGTCGTAACGACGACGACTCACAAGACGCTGCGCGGTCCGCGCGGCGGCATGATCCTGACGAACGACGAGAACATCGCCAAGAAGGTCAACTCGGCGATCTTTCCGGGCATTCAAGGTGGCCCGCTGATGCACGTCATCGCTGCTAAGGCCGTCGCTTTCGGCGAGGCGCTGCGTCCCGACTACAAGGTCTACATCAAGAACGTGATGGACAACGCCAAGGCGCTGGGCGAGGTCATGGTGCAGAACGGCTTCGCTCTCGTCTCGGGCGGCACCGACACGCACTTGATCCTGGTCGATCTGCGGCCGAAGAAGATCACAGGCAACAAGGCCGAGAAGTCCTTGGAGCGCGCGCACATCACCTGCAACAAGAACGGCATTCCGTTCGACCCCGAGAAGCCGATGGTGACGTCGGGCATCCGCTTGGGTTCGCCGGCCGGCACGACGCGCGGCTTCGGCGTCGCCGAGTTCCAGGAGATCGGCCGCCTGATCACGGAAGTGCTCGACGGCTTGGCGAAGAACGGCGAAGAGGGCAACGCTGCGGTCGAAGCCGCCGTGAAGGCAAAGGCGACGGCGCTTTGCGACCGCTTCCCGATCTACGCCTGATCAGCGAGTTTGTGAATTGAGATTGGCCGGCCGCGCGGAACACCCGCCGGTCGGCTTTTTATTTGCGCAACCCGCGCCTGCCGCAAGTTGACTGGGTCCCGGCCTTTGTCGGGATGACGTTCTTGGCGGTTTCTGAAGCGGTGCGGTTAGACCATTTCTTCGAGGTGCTTCGCGAAAAGCGCTTCGCCGATCGTCATCCTCGGGCTTGTCCCGAGGATCCATTGGTTCGCGGGTGCCGGAATTTGCTGTGCGATGGATCCTCGGCATGAAGCCGAGGATGATATGTGAGGGGCCAGAACACACTTCTCCCCCCACTCGTCATCCCGGCGAAGGCCGGGACCTAGACAAGCTTCAACATAAAGACCGTTGGTGCGATCGCAGTGCTGCCTCGCGTTCGTGCCGATCACCGACACTCCGGGGCGCGATATTTCTCAGGCGCCCCTCTTCCAGCGCGCCGCAACTTCAGCAACGCGGGCTCCGAAGAGCTCGGCCGTCTTCCGATCAACCTGTGGCGGCGCGAGATCCGGACCTTCGTCGATGTTCGCCTGTGTCATCAAGCCGGAAAACGATCCGATGCGATTGATGCTGTCCGGCGATCCGCCATTCGTATTGTAGCCGGGCATCATTCCGGTGCCGGCCCAGATCATGCCGTGCTGAGCCGCGAACACGGCGAATTGCGAGAGCGTTGAAAGCTTGTCGCCCGACCAGCTTCCCGAATTCGAAAAGCCGGCTTTCGATCTTGTTCTTCCAGCCTTGGGTGAACCATACCTTGGATGAAGCGTCCATGAACTGCTTCATGCCGGCGGAGGCTGATCCCATGTAGGTCGGTGCGCCGAATATGATGGCGTCGGCAATAGCCAGTTCGGCCCAGGGCCCCGAATCGGGAGAGCTGAGTTCCTCGGCTTTGTAGAGCTTTGCTGATGTGCCTGCGACGACCTCTGCGCCTTTGCCCACATGCTCGGCTACCGCCGCCGTATGTCCGTAACCGGAATGATAAACGACGGCGACGTTTGTCATGACCTGCTCTCCGCTCTTGCTACATGCCGCCGGGGCATATACGTGACAGAAACAGTCGGTAAAGTACGCACCTTTTGGTAACCTTGGACGTCGAGGGAAGGCTCATGTTCGATGGAAATCCTTTCAAACGTTTCAAGAAGGATGCGGACAACCGTGAAGCTCCGGCGGCCGACGTCTATGCCGAAGCCTGCCCTTCGCGCGCGATCATAGAGCTCGTCGCCGACAAGTGGACGTTGCTCATTCTTCCGGCTCTGAGGCAGGGACCGGTGCGTAACGGCGAGCTTCTGCGTATCATCGGCGGAGTGTCGCAGAAGATGCTGACTCAGACGTTGCGCTCGTTGGAAGGCAACGGGCTTGTCCGGCGCATTGATTATCTTGAGGTGCCGCCTCGCGTTGAATATGAGCTGACGGAGCTTGGACGCTCGCTCTCCGACACGATCAAGAAGCTCGGCGTTTGGGCGCAAGAGAACATAGCCGAGGTGCTGGCTGCGCGCGAGGAATTCGAGAAACGGGAGCGCGCCCAAAAGCCGTAGCTCGGAAAGTCCGAGCCGTCTGAAAATGCGATCGCACCCATGCGAATCTGGTTCACAAGGCCAGTTGCGATAAGAGATATCGCCCGACCGCATGCTATACGTGCGTAAGGGGTACACGAGGAGCAATAAGATGCGCTGTCCGTTCTGCGGGAGCGAGGATAGCCAGGTCAAAGACAGCCGGCCGTCGGATGAGAATTCCGCGATCCGCCGGCGGCGCATCTGTTCCGATTGCGGCGGCCGTTTCACGACGTTCGAACGCGTTCAGCTCCGCGAACTGACCGTCGTCAAGCGCTCTGGCCGCAAGGTCCTGTTCGATCGCGACAAGCTTTCGAAATCGATCTCCGTCGCGATGCGCAAACGTCCGATCGAGCCGGAGCGGATCGACAGGCTCGTCTCAGGGCTCGTCCGCCAGCTCGAAAGCTCCGGCGAAACCGAGATTACCTCCGCAGAGATTGGCGAACTCGTCATGGCGGCCCTGCGCGAGCTCGATCCCGTTGCCTATGTGCGCTTCGCCTCCGTTTACCGCGATTTTCGCGACACCGCTGACTTTCACGCCGTTCTCCGCGATCTTGCGAGCGATACGCGTGATCCGCTCGATCTGAACGAGCGATTCGGTTCCACCGCGCTCGACGACATCGCGAGCGAGAAAAAGCACTAAGTCCGATGTCGAGTAATAAAAGTCGAGCCTTTGACGACGAGATGATGGCGATCGCGCTTCGGTTGGCGGAGCGAGGACTGGGCGCGACCGCGCCAAATCCGTCCGTTGGAGCCGTCATCGTCGATCAAACGACTGGCGAGGTGATCGCGCGCGCGACGACCGCTCGCGGCGGCCGCCCCCATGCCGAAACGATCGCCATCGCGGCGGCAGGGGAGCAAGCACGCGGCGCAACGATCTACGTGACGCTCGAGCCCTGCTCGCATTATGGCCAGACCGGCCCATGCGCCGATGCCATCATTGCGGCCGGACTGAAGCGCACCGTCGTGGCAATCGAGGATCCCGACCCTCGCGTCGCCGGCCGCGGCCTCACTCGCTTGCGGCAAGCCGGCATCGAAGTCGTTCGCGGCATCGGCGCTGCGGATGCGCGATGGATCACGCGCGGCCACATCGTCCGCATCACCGAACGGCGCCCGCTCGTGACGCTGAAGCTTGCATTTGATGAGAAAGGCGACATCGCGCGCGGTTCGGGCTCTGCGCCCGTCTGGGTCACGGGCGAAAGATCGCGCGCGCACGGCATGCTGCTCCGGAGTGAGTTCGACGCCATTCTTGTGGGCAGTGCGACGGTCAGGGACGACGATCCGGAATTGACGTGCAGGCTCCCCGGCCTTTTCGATCGTTCTCCGGTGCGCGTCGTGCTCTCGCGCTCGCTCGATCTTCCAACCGGCGCCAAGCTTTTCCGAAGTGCAACTAAGGTTCCCGTTTGGCTGATGACCTCGGCTGAAAGTGATGTGGAAAAGAAGCGCACGATCGCGGAGGGCGGCACGGAGATCATCGATGTCGGTGTGGTCGGCGATACGCTGTGGTTACCCTCGATCATGGAAGCGCTGGTCGCACGCGGCATCACGCGGCTGCTCGTCGAAGGCGGCCCCGCGATCTGGCGCGCGTTCGCGGATGCGTCTCTTGCGGACGAGATCGTGCTCTATATGGCGGGCAAACCTTCCGATCTCGAAGCGCAAAACGCTGTAGCGCGTTGGATAGATCGCCTCGGGATGACGGCCGTCGAACGGCGGACAATCGGCACCGATACGATGTGGCGGTTTCGCCGCCTGACGGACAAGGAAGGACGCTGACCAGATGTTTACCGGATTGATTACCGATGTCGGCGAGGTGCTGGAGAGATCACCGGGCCGCTTCACACTGCGCACGATTTACGCGCTTAAGCCTGAAGAGACAGGCCTTTCAATCTGCTGTGACGGCGTTTGCCTGACGGCGACAGCAATAAAACCGCTTTCTGACGGCGCGGAATTTAGCGTCGACGTTTCCAATGAAACGATCGCCAAAACGACGCTCGACAGCTGGAATCCGGGCAGGCGCGTCAATTTGGAACGGTCGTTGCGCGTTGGCGACGAACTCGGCGGCCATATCGTCTCGGGCCATGTCGACGGCGTCGCCAAGATCATCGCAATTACGCCGGACGGCGATAGCAAACGCTTTCTTTTGGAAGCGCCCGAGCATCTTTCGCGCTATATAGCGCCGAAGGGGTCTGTCGCGTTGGACGGAACCTCGCTAACGGTCAATGAGGTTTCGGAAGCCCGGTTCGGCGTCAATCTCATACCGCATAGCTTGACGATGACGACCTGGGGCGCGAAAACCCCCGGCGATCTGGTCAATCTCGAAGTGGACGTTTTCGCGCGCTACGTCGCGCGGCTCATGGAGTTTCGCCCCTGATGTCGGGCTCGACAAATCTACAGGCCGCTACGAGCGGCAGCGCACTCTCGCCGATCGAGGAAATCGTCGAGGAGATGCAGAACGGCCGTATGGTCATTCTCGTCGATGCGGAAGATCGCGAGAACGAGGGCGACCTCATCATTCCCGCGCAGATGGCGACGCCTGATGCCATCAACTTCATGGCCAAGTATGGTCGCGGTCTTGTTTGCCTCGCGCTGACGCAAGCGCGCGCCACTGAGTTGAACCTCGATTTCATGGTGCGCAGCAACGGCTCGCGCAACCGCACGGCCTTCACGCAGTCTATCGAAGCGCGAGAAGGCATCTCGACCGGCATCTCGGCCTTCGATAGAGCGCGCACGATCTCAACCGCCATCGATTCGACCAAAGGCGCCGCCGATATCGTCTCGCCGGGCCATGTCTTTCCGCTGATTGCCCGCGAAGGCGGTGTCCTGGTCCGTGCCGGCCATACGGAAGCGTCGATCGATCTCGCGAAACTCGCCGGACTCAATCCCGCGGCCGTCATCTGCGAAGTGATGAACGAAGACGGCACGATGGCGCGCATGGCCGACCTCGCACGCTTCGCCAAAGTTCACGGCCTGAAGATCGGCGCCATCGAGGATCTGATCGCTTATCGGCTCAAGAACGACCGCATCGTCAAGCGCATCGCCCAAACGCCGGTCGAGACGGCCTCTGGATCTTTCGATCTTTACGTCTACGAGACCACGGTCGAGTGCGGAGAGCATCTGGCACTCGTCAAAGGCAATCTCGCCAAGGGCGGTCCGATCCTCGTGCGCGTTCACGCCGTCAACGTGCTACACGACGTGCTCGGCGTAGACGGCCATGGCGAGGGTGGGACGGCCGTCGAACAATCGATGCGTGCGGTCGAGGCCGAAGGCCGGGGCGTCATCGTTCTCATCCGCGATTTGCGCCCCAAGTCGGTGTCCGATTGGGTGACACGGCGAAACACACCGGGAGCGCAAGCGGATTCGAGCAAGGAGCGGCGCCAGGTCGAAATCGGTGTCGGCTCGCAGATTCTCGCCGACCTCGGCGTCAAGGACATGGTGCTTTTGACGTCATCGCCGCAACATGTGTACGTCGGCCTCGAGGCGTTCGGGCTGCACGTCACCGGCACCAGGAAAATCGAGTAGCGCGAGATATGGTTCAGAAAACGCCAGTGGCACCGCGGGATGAGAAAAGCGCGGTTCAGATTCGCGCGCACGTTCTCTTCATCGAGGCGCGCTTTTATGAAGATATCGCCGATCTGCTCGTCGAAGGCGCGATCGCCGAATGCGCCAAGCGTGGCGTGACATTCGAGCGAATTACCGTTCCGGGCGCGCTCGAAATTCCGCAAGTGCTTGCTGCGGCCGCGGAGGCGCGGGCGGCGGGGCGAACGACATTCGATGGCGCCGTCGTCCTCGGCTGCGTCATTCGCGGAGAAACATCGCACTACGACATCGTTTGCAACAACGCCAATCACTGGCTGATGGATGTCGCTGTGCGCCGGGACGTTCCTGTCGGCAACGCCATTCTGACCGTCGATACGCGCCCTCAAGCGTTGGCGCGTGCCGAAGGCGGAATTGCCGGCAAAGGCGGAGATGCCGCGCGAGCCTGCTTGCGGCTCATCGAAACCAAGCGCGCTTTTTGGGGAACGCCGGCATGACCGCGAAGGGAAAGCCGAGGGCGGGGGAGATAACGCCGCGAACCGCCGCGCGCATCGCGGCCGTGCAGGCGCTTTACCAGATGGACATGGCGGGCACCGACGTTAACGACGTCATTGCCGAATTCATCGAACAGCGCTTCTCCGGAGAAAACCGCGATGAGGTGCTCGCAACCGCCGATCGCGTCTTCTTCGCCGATATCCTCCGCGCGGTACTGCGCCGTCAGCGCGAGCTCGATCCCATGATCGACGAGCAGTTGGCGACCGGTTGGCGTCTCGTGCGCGTCGATTTAATTTTGCGGGCCATCCTGCGCGGCGGCGTTGCAGAACTGCTCGATCGGGACGACGTTCCCGCCCGCGTAGCGATCAACGAATACGTCAACGTCGCCCATGTCTTCTTCGATGAGGACGAGCCGCGTGTGGTCAACGGGGTGCTCGACAAGATCGCGCGCAAAGTCCGCGGACACGAATTCGTGGCGAAGCGCGTAACGCCATCCTGAAGATGGTGCGCCCGAGCGCGTTGGATCGAGAACCATGCCGGCAACGCCATCGAAAGCGCTAGGATCGGGCGATCGGATCGAGAGTGAAACCGAGCTGATCCAGACCTATTTGGCGCCCCTAACGCGCGGCGCTCCAGGCGCCTTCGGGCTTCGCGACGACGCAGCCCTGATCTCGCCTGAACCCGGAACTGATCTTGTCGTCACGAGCGATCCGATCATCGCGGGCGTGCATTTCTTTCCGAACGACAGTCCCGATGACGTCGCCTGGAAGGCGCTTGCCGTCAACGCTTCCGATCTGGCCGCGAAAGGCGCGAAGCCGCTCGTCTACATATTGACGTTGGCACTCCCCGAAGCTCCGGCCCGAGAATGGATGGCGAATTTCGCCGAAGGCCTGCGAACGGCGCAGGAAACGTTCGGTTGTAATCTGATCGGCGGCGATACGGACGTCACGCCCGGCCCGCTTTCGATCGGCATAACGATCATGGGCTCGGTGCCCGCCGGAAAATTTGTCCCCCGCCAGGGCGCAGCGAAAGGCGACCATGTCTTCGTTACAGGAACCATTGGAGATGCAGCGCTAGGACTTGCCGTTCGCCGCGATCCGTCGACCTTCGCCAAAGTATTGACCGACGACGAGCGAGCGTTTCTAGTGGATCGCTATCTCCGTCCTAGACCCCGGCTGGCCCTCGCCGAGACGTTGCGGACTCATGCCTCCGCAGCCCTCGATATTTCCGACGGCCTCCTGAAGGATCTTTCGCGCCTCGCCGGACCGCTCGGATTTTCGCTTGAACTCGGGACAGTCCCTTTGTCCAAGGCGACCCAAGCCGCTTTGGCCCACGATCATGACGTCGCGCAGGCG
This sequence comes from uncultured Alphaproteobacteria bacterium, assembly GCA_963710005.1. Classification (GTDB taxonomy): domain Bacteria; phylum Pseudomonadota; class Alphaproteobacteria; order Rhizobiales; family Hyphomicrobiaceae; genus Hyphomicrobium_B. The sequence continues at coordinate 50,807 of CAVPYR010000012.1, read as the reverse complement.
ATTCTGGGTGGAGGGGACGACTATGAGCTCCTGATCGCGGTGCCCGACGCTTCCGTTGCCGGTTTCACACATGGCGCCGAGGAAGCAGGCATCCAAGTCAGCGATCTCGGCGTTCTCGTGCCCGATGCGGCGCTGAAAGCTCTCGATCTCGATGGAACGCCGATCGACGTTGAGCGATTTGGCTATGACCATTTTTCCGGATAGGACGGGAGCGTCTATGTTACGCGAATGCCACGCGGCACGCCAGCAACACAGGAGCGCATTTGTGGCCTAGCGTCGACGGATGTGGGTTGGTAGATCGTCACTGTTTGGCCATATGCGTCATGCCAGTTAAGTGGCTGAAAAAGCACGTAGGCTTCTACATAGCGGGCCCGCGGTAAAATTCAAAAGCGTAGCTCTCGGAACTTTTATTATGGTGCGCGTCATTCAGCGGAAGGTCGGGCAAGCGGGATGAGGGATGTGTTTTCGACAACGCGGTTTGGGGCTCTCGTCTCGAAGGCCGCCGCGCTGCTTCCGGTTATTCTTGCCGTTCAGATTTTCCCACAGTTCGTGACGCCGGGGCATGCCCAGATCAGCATCTGGGATCAGCTCCAGGGACCGAGCTACGGTCGCGGCGCAAGCGATACCCCTGTTGAGAACAAGCCCGATGCGCTCGACGACCTGCGGCCCAATTCGACGCCATGGCGCAGCGACGTCATGCTGAACGCCGTCGCGGCGGCTATGGAGCGCTATCAGAAGATTGTCGAAAGCGGCGGCTGGCCGGTCGTCCCGCAGGGACGCATGATGCGCGAAGGCGACGACGATCCGCGCGTTCCGATCCTGAGAAAGCGTCTCAGAATCACCGGCGATCTGGCGGCGAAGGGTTCGTACTACGATTCCGAGACGTTCGATTCCGAACTCACCGAAGGCGTGAAACACTTCCAGAAGCGCAACGGCATTCGCGAGACGGGACGCATCGAGCAATCGGTCTATCCGGTGCTGAATATCACCGCCGAGCAAAGGCTCGCGCAGCTCAAGTTGAACTATGAGCGCTTGCAGGGCTTCATGCACGGCATCGAGGAGCGATATGTCTTCGTCAACATACCGGCCTTCCAGCTCGAAGCCGTCGACAAATTCGAAGTGCAGCTTCGTCATCGCGTGATCGTCGGCCGCCCCGAAAGGCAATCGCCGGAAGTGCACGCTTCGATAAAGGCGCTCAACTTCTATCCGTACTGGCGCGTACCCGAGAGCGTTGCCACGCTCGACCTCATTCCTCGTCTCCAGAAGGAGCCGGGTTATCTCGCCGATGAAGGCATTCGCGTCTACACCGCCAGTGGGCAGGAGCTCGATCCAAAGGCCGTCGATTGGACGTCGCCGCAGGCAACGAGCTACAAATTCAAGCAGGATCCGGGTGACAAGAACGCGCTCGGTCTCTTGCGCCTCGACATGTCCAATCAGTACGGCGTCTACATGCACGACACGCCGATGAAGAACCTGTTCGATCAGCGCAGCCGGCCGTTCAGCGCCGGGTGCGTGCGCGTCCAGAACGTTTTCGATCTCGGCGATTGGATCGCTCACTATGAACCCGGCTGGGATCAGCCCGGACGCGTCAAGCAGCAACTCGCCTCCGGTCAGCCGATGGAGCTGAAGCTTACGCGCCCTGTGCCGGTCTATTTCGCCTACGTCACGGCGTGGGCCGAGCCGTCCAACGGCGAGGTTCAATTCCGTCAGGACATCTATGGCCGCGACGGTACGGCGCTCCAGTCCTCTTATCAGCGTGATAACGATGACGCGCCGCCCGCGACTTCCGCCGCTGCTCTCGCTCCGTGAAATAACTACTTCAGCGAGATAGACTCGATACCGGCAGCGATCGGCTCGTGACCTCGCGCAGCACGAAGCTCGAATGCAATCGCGCGACGCCGGGCAGCCGCGAGAGCTGCTCCTTGTGGATGCGCTCGAAGTCAGCGAGATCGCGCGCAAGCACCGTGATGAGATAGTCGTCCTGCCCCGACATCATGTAGCAGGACACGATCGACGGCGCGGCGGCGGCGGCCTTCTCGAACGCGGCGAGCAGATCCTCGTTCTGACTTTCGAGACTGATTTGCACCACGGCCATCATCGTGAGCCCGAGGGCCTTGCGATTGATCTTCGCTTGGTATCCGGCAATCACGCCCGCTTGCTCGAGCGCCCGAATGCGGCGCGCGATGGCCGTCGGCGATAGAGGGACGCGCTCGGCGAGGTCGACCTGGCTTTGGCGTCCGTCGGCAATAAGCGCCGTCAGGATGGCCTTATCCAGCGCGTCGATGGATACTTCCGCCATTTCTCTGCGCCCTTCGCAAGAACTGTGAAGATTTTCTGCGAAATTTGCTCCGGATACAACCAAAATTGCCGGGTAACAGCGCGACCCCTGTGGCATTCTACACCGTAGAAGATCGAGACAGCGCTTTACAGGAGCGAACTATGCGGATCGGCGTCCCGACAGAAATCAAGAGTGACGAGTTTCGCGTCGGCCTTGTGCCGGGCTCGGTTCGTGAGCTGGCGGCTCGCGGCCACGAAGTCATCGTCCAGTCCGGCGCCGGAGCCGGCATTTTTGCCGATGACGCAATCTACGAGAAAGCTGGCGCCCGCATCGTCAAGACGGTGGACGAGGTGTTCTTCGACGCCCAGATGATCGTGAAGGTCAAGGAGCCGCAGCAGGTCGAGTGGAAGCGGCTCAAGCCCGATCAGATCCTTTTCACCTATTTGCATCTTGCCCCCGATGCGCCCCAGGCTATCGGCCTCATGGAATTGGGCGCCGCGGCCATTGCGTATGAGACGGTTACCGACGCCTTCGGCGGCTTGCCGCTTCTCGCGCCGATGAGCGAGGTCGCGGGTCGTCTTTCAATTGAAGCCGCAGCGGTTGCGCTTCGCCGTCCGACGGGCGGACGCGGCGTTCTGATGGGCGGTGTTCCGGGTGTGAAACCCGCGAAGGTCGTTGTGCTCGGCGGCGGGGTCGTCGGTACGCACGCAGCGCGGATGGCGGCCGGCCTCGGTGCCGAAGTGTCGATCATCGACCGGTCGCTTCCGCGTTTGCGCCAGCTCGACGAACTGTTCGAAGGCCGCGTCAAGACGCTGGCTTCAACGATGGAGACGATCGAGAACGAAGTGCTTGCCGCCGACGTCGTAATCGGCGCCGTGCTCGTCGCAGGCGCGAGCGCTCCGAAGCTCGTCAATCGCGCGATGCTGAAGGAAATGAAAAAGGGCGCCGTGCTCGTCGATGTTTCGATCGACCAGGGCGGATGCTTCGAGACGTCGAAGCCGACGACCCATGCCCACCCGACGTTCGAAGTCGACGGCGTCATCCATTATTGCGTCGCCAACATGCCGGGCGCCGTGCCGATGACGTCGGCTCAGGCCCTCAACAATGCAACTCTGCCGTTCGTGTTGAAGCTCGCGGATAAAGGCCTTGCAGCCTTCGATCGCGATCCCCATCTCGCAGCAGGATTGAACGTCAAGGACGGACGCATCATGCACCAGGCGGTCGCTGCATCGCTGGGCTTCGACAGCATCCAGGCGAGCCGGAGCTTTCGTCTCGCTGCGGAGTAAAATGATTTAAGAACCCCCGTGCCGCCGGATCCCTCACCGGTGGCCACCGCCGGTCGCTCCTCCCCCCGGAGCGGCCGGCTTTTTCTTGCCCGGCGCTTCACCACCGGGCGCCGCAGTTAGCGCGCGCTGCGAGAACGCGCAGTTTCAAGCCGACCGGTTATGCTGACGACGATGACTACGTCGTCGCCTTTTTGATTCGGCCTGTCCTATCTCGCGCCATCGAAATGACGCGAAAATCCTCGATCAATGGATTCTCAACCCTTGTGATGATTTCGTGGCGCGGCGACGGATAGCCATGTCGTCCGCGTTTTGGGGGTAACAAGCATCGTTTTCGACGGGAAACACGATCATGACCAAGATTAGAAATGCAATCGCAACATCTCTCATTGCCGCGACCATGACGGCGACTTTTGCTGCGACCGAGCAAGCTGGTGCTGCGCCATTTGGTGCAGGCGTGCCGGCTCTTTCTAAAGATAGCGGCGCTGTAACCAACGTCTATTGGCGTGGTCACGGCGGCGGCTGGGGTTGGGGACCGGGAGCGTTGATCGGCGGCATCGTCGGTGGCGCGATTATCGCGGCCGCGATCTCCGAGCACCGTGCTGCGCCTGACGACATGGATCGCTGCGCACGGGACTTCCCGGATTTTAGCTATCGCACGGGCACCTACATCGACCGCCGCGGTATCGAGCGCGTCTGCCCATATCTTCGCTGAGTTAGCTTTCGGCAATTAGAGCCGGAGATAGCAATTGTGCGCTGGCCGGAAGGTCTGCGCGCAGCGAGAGATCTTGCGCGCCAATGGTCTGGCGACGGCGAAATTTCTCGATGTAACGCTGCGGCGCTCGCGCGTCCTGCGAAGATCAACCAAAAACGACATGGAGGAGAACTAAGTGAAATTTTTCATCGTGCTTGCCGCGGCCGTGACGTTGGGCTCGGCCGTATCACTTGCTGCCGATAGCGCAGCAACGGACAACAGCGCGGCTCCCGCGGCGGGAACCGGGCGCGGCGCCTGCAAGGCGGACATTCAAAAGTTCTGCGCCGGCGTCGAGCACGAGAAGGGCAAGATGCACGAATGCCTCACGCAGCACTCCGCCGAACTCTCCGACGGCTGCAAGCAGCGCATGGCCGCGCACGCCTCCAAGGCGACGGCGCCTGCAAACTGAAGCCACCGAAATTTCGAGTGAAACGAGTCATTCGCGGGGCCCGCGCCGATAAGCGTCCGGCCCCGCAATGTTTGATGCGGCACTGTCATCCCGGCTCTTCGCTGCGCTTCGGCCGGGATGACAAGTAAGTGATTACTTCAAGCTCGGGAAATTGAACTCGGCGCCCTTGCGGATACCGGCCGGCCAGCGTGCGGTGACGGTTTTCAGCCGCGTATAGAAATGCACGCCTTCCGGCCCATAGATTGCGTGATCGCCAAAAATCGATCGCTTCCAGCCGCCGAACGAGTGATAGGCGACCGGAACCGGTAGCGGCACGTTGATGCCGACCATTCCGACTTCGATGCGGTCGGCGAAGGCGCGAGCCGAATTGCCGTCGCGCGTGAAGATCGCGGTGCCGTTGCCGTATTCGTGCGTGTTGATGAGGTCGGCCGCTTCATCGTAGTTCGCGGCGCGAACGACGGCGAGAACCGGCCCGAAGATCTCCTCGCGATAGATCGTCATGTCGCGCGTGACGCGATCAAACAGCGAGCCGCCGAGGAAGAAGCCGTTCTCGTAACCTTGAAGCGTCAGCCCGCGGCCGTCGACGACGAGCTCGGCACCTTCCGCAACGCCTTTGTCGATGAGGGACGTGATGCGGCGCTTCGCTTCGGCGGTGACGACGGGACCCATCTCGGATTCTGGATCGCTCGCCGGGCCGACCTTCAGGCCGCGCACGCGCGGCGCAAGCGCTTCGACAAGCTTGTCGGCCGTCTTCTCGCCGACCGGAACGGCGACCGAGATCGCCATGCAGCGCTCGCCGGCCGAGCCGTAGCCCGCACCCATCAGCGCGTCGACCGCCTGATCCATGTCGGCGTCCGGCATGACGATCATGTGGTTCTTGGCGCCGCCCAAAGCCTGCACGCGCTTACCGTTCGCCGTGCCGCGACCGTAGATGTATTGGGCCACGGGCGTCGAGCCGACGAACGACACGGCCGCGATGTCGGGATGATCCAGGATCGCATCGACGACCGTCTTGTCGCCGTGCACGACGTTGAACACGCCTGCCGGCGAGCCCGCTTCCTGGAACAGCTCCCAGATCAGCATCGGCGCCGAAGGATCGCGCTCGGAAGGCTTCAGGATGAAAGCGTTGCCGCAGGCGATGGCGACCGGAAACATCCACATCGGCACCATGGCCGGGAAGTTAAAGGGTGTGATACCCGCGACGACGCCGAGCGGCTGGCGATCCGACCAGCTGTCGATATCGGGTCCGACGTTGCGGCTGAACTCGCCCTTCAGGAGATGGGGAATTCCGCAGGCAAAGTCGACGACATCGATACCGCGCTGCAATTCGCCGAGCGCATCCGCGTGCGTCTTGCCGTGCTCACGCGAGATCGAACGCGCGATCTCTTCCGCGTTCTTCTCCAGGAGCTCCTTGAACTTGAACATAGGCCGCACGCGCTTCATCGGAGGTGTCGTACCCCACGAAGCAGCGGCAACTTTCGCCGCGGCCACGGCAGCATTCAAATCGTTGGCGCTCGACAGCGGAAGTCGCGCAACCTCTTCGCCGGTCGCCGGATTGAAGACCGGCTGCGTGCGCGAGGCGTGAACGGCAGCCCGGCGGCCGTTGATGGCGTTCTCGATCATGTGCATTGGAGAGTACTCACCTCGGGTTTGTTTCTTCGTCATCCTAGGCCGAGCGCGCGGAACGCGGCGCTCGCCACATTGAGGATGACGTTTCGTCTTGTTAGTTCGTTGTCTTCAGCACCTTCGTGAAGGTGTCAAAGAGCTGGTCGATCTCATCTTTCGAAATAATGAGCGGCGGCGACAGCGCGATGATGTCGCCCGTCTGCCGGACGAGAATGCCGTCTTCGAACGCTTTGACGAACCGATCGTAGGCGCGCTTCGCCGGCTGCGTCGGATCGGGCTGGAACTCAACGGCTCCGACCAGACCGATGTTGCGAATATCGATCACGTGCGGCAACCCCTTGAGCGCATGAACGCGCTCTTCCCAATAGGGCGCAAGTTCGGCCGCGCGCGTCAGCAAGCCTTCCTCTTCGTAGGTATCGAGTGTCCCGATTGCAGCCGCGCAGGCGACCGGATGACCGGAATAGGTATAGCCGTGGAAGAAATCGATCATCCACTCCGGGCCGTTCATGAAGGCATCGTGGATGTGCGATTTGACGAACACCGCCCCCATCGGGATCGTGCCGTTGGTCACGCCCTTCGCCGTCGTGATAATGTCGGGCGAGATGCCGAAGTAATCCGATCCGAACGGTACGCCGAGGCGGCCGAACGCGGTGATGACCTCGTCGGCGATCAGCAAGATGTCGTGCTTTTTCGCGATTGCTTCGAGGCGCTTCAAATAGCCCTTCGGCGGGACCAGCACGCCGGTCGAGCAGGCAACCGGCTCGACTATAACGGCCGCAATCGTCGACGCATCGTGCAGAGCGACGAGGCGTTCGAGGTCGTCGGCAAGATCGGCGCCGTGCTCCGGCTCACCCTTGGCAAAAGCATTGCGCGAGAGATCGTGCGTGTGGCGCAGGTGATCGACGCCCGCGACGAGCGCGCCGAACATCTTGCGGTTCGGACCGATGCCGCCGACCGACATACCGCCGAGGTTGACGCCATGATATCCGCGCTCGCGGCCGATCAGACGGACCTTCGTACCGTTGCCTTTGGCACGGTGGTAGGCGATCGCCATCTTGAGGGCGGTCTCGACCAACTCCGATCCCGAGTTGGTGAAGAAGACGTGCTCGAAACCTTCCGGTGCAAGCGCGACGAGACGGTTCGCGGCTTCGAAGGCTCGCGTATGGCCCATTTGGAATGTGCCGGCGAAGTCGAGCGTTTCAACCTGTTGCTTGATGGCTTCCGCGATCTTCGGTCGGCAGTGACCGGCATTGACGCACCAGAGTCCCGACGTGCCGTCCAACACCTTGCGGCCGTCGTTGGTGATGTAGTGCATGTCCTTTGCGCCGACGAACAAGCGCGGGTTCGCCTTGAACTGCTTGTTCGCTGTGAACGGCATCCAGAACGCCGCGAGATCATTGGGTTTAATCTGTACGTTCATTCGGCGTCCCTCCAGAGTTGTTCGACCCCGGCGGCCGGCTCCCCGGAGGGGAGTCGCCGGGGCCAAATATCAAGCAGCTTTGGCGATTGCGTCGGTCAACGCCGCTTCGAAGACATCCATGCCCTCGCGAACAAGCTCGTCGCTTGCGGTCAGCGGCACGAGGAAGCGGACGACGTTGCCGTAGGTACCGCAGGATAGCAGGATCAGGCCGCGATCGCTCGCAGCTTTGAGAAGCGCGGAGGTCAGTTCCGGCGCCGGCTCCCCACTCGCCGTGTCCTTGACGAGCTCGACCGCGCACATGGCGCCAAGACCGCGCACATCGCCGATGCAATTGAGGTTCGAGTTTTCCTGCAGAGCGTTGCAGCGATCCATGATGATCTTGCCGATGGCGTTCGAGCGATCACAGAGTTTCTCCTCGGCGATCACATCGAGGACAGCGTGGGCCGCGGCGCAGGCGATTGGGTTGCCCGCATAAGTGCCGCCGAGGCCGCCGGGGTTCGAAGCATCCATCACGTCAGTGCGACCGACGATCGCCGAGAGCGGCAAGCCGCCTGCGAGGCCCTTGGCCAACGTAACGACGTCGGCCTTGACGCCGAAGTGCTCCATCGCGAAGAGCTTGCCGGTGCGCGCGAAGCCCGTCTGAATCTCGTCCGCGATCAGCAGAATGCCATTGTCGTCGCACAGCTTCCTGAGCGCGACCATGAAGTCCTTCGGCACGATGTTGAAGCCGCCTTCGCCCTGGATCGGCTCGATGATGATGCCGGCGATGCTCGACGGATCGGCTGTGTGCTTGAAGAGCGACTTCAGGCTCCTGAGGCTCTGCTCGGTGCTGCCGCCGTGATAGAGATTCGGGAACTCGACATTGTAGATGTCCGACGGAAAGGGACCGTAACCCTTCTTATAGGGAACGACCTTGCCGGTCAGCGCCATGCCCATGTGAGTACGGCCATGAAAGCCACCGGCGAACGAAATGATGCCCGGCCGTCCCGTGAAAGCCCGCGCGACCTTGACCGCGTTCTCGACGGCCTCGGCGCCGGTCGATGCCAGCATCGTCTTTGCCGGTCCCGGCACCGGCGCGATGGCGTTCAGGCGCTCGGCAAGGCTGACGTAGTTCTCATAAGGCGTGACCTGGAAGCAGACATGGCTGAAAGCTTTCAACTGCTCTTCGATCGCTTTGACGAGGCGAGGGTGCTGATGCCCGGTGTTGACCACCGCGATGCCGGCGCCGAAATCGATATAGCGTTTGCCGTCCTCACTCCAGATCTCGGCATTCTTCGCCGTCTTGGCGAAGATCTGCGTCACGTTTCCGACGCCACGCGGAACGGCAGCGACGCGACGGGCCTGGAGTTCGGCTGACGTAGCCATGGATCATCCCTTCGAATTCGGTACGGCACGGCGTTAATTGCTTATTCGGCGGAGCAATACTCGAATTGCCCTGCCGAAACTTGACTGCTAGGCGTTGATGCCGCCAAGGCAGATGAATTTTATCTCGAGATATTCGTCGAGACCTTCCTGCGCACCCTCGCGGCCGAGACCCGACTGCTTGATGCCGCCGAACGGTACGACCTCGTTGGAGAAGACGCCCTCGTTAACACCGACCATCCCGGCTTCGAGCGCTTCCGCGACGCGCCATGCCCGCGAGACGTTCTGGCTGAAGAGGTAAGCAGCAAGTCCGAACGGCGTGTTGTTCGCGATCCGGATCGCGTCAGCTTCCGTCTCGAAGCGGATGAGCGAGGCGACCGGCCCGAAGATCTCTTCGTTCGCGATAAGCATGTCGGTTTTGACACCGGTCACAACCGTCGGCGAGAAGAACAGCGCGCCATGATCGTCCGGCTTGCCGCCCATCTCGATTTTCGCGCCATGCGAGACGGCGTCCGAAAGCAGCGACTTCACCTTCTCGATCGCGTCCGCGTTGATCAACGGCCCGACTGTCGATTTGGCGTCGCGTCCCGGCGCCACGACGAGCTTTGCAGCCGCTTCCTTGAGCGCGGCGACGAACTTATCGAAGATGCCCGCCTGCACGAGAATTCGGTTGGCGCAGACGCAGGTCTGTCCGGCATTGCGGAATTTCGATGCCATTGTCCCGGCGACGGCCTGCTGCAAGTCGGCGTCGTCGAAGATGATCAGCGGCGCGTTGCCGCCAAGCTCGAGCGTCAGCTTTTTGATCGTGTCGGCGCACTGGCGATAGAGGATGCGTCCAACCTCGGTCGAGCCGGTGAACGTCAGCTTCCGGACGCGGTCGTCTGCGGTCAGAACCTTTCCGACGCCCGGTCCATCGAGCGTCGTGATGACGTTAAACACGCCCGCCGGAACGCCAGCATCGAGTGCAAGCTTGGCGAGGGCAAGAGCACACAACGGTGTCTCTTCCGACGGCTTGACGACGATCGTGCAGCCCGCCGCCAGCGCGCAACCGACTTTGCGGGTGATCATCGCAATCGGGAAGTTCCACGGCGTGATCGCTGCGCAGACGCCGATCGGCTGCTTGATCGTGACGTAGCGGCGTGAGGCGGCCGTCGTCGGGATCGTATGGCCGTAGGCGCGCTTTCCTTCTTCCGCGAACCACTCGATGAAGGACGCGCCGTAGGCAACCTCGCCGCGAGCTTCCGTCAACGGCTTGCCCTGCTCGGCTGTCATCAGCTGAGCGAGACCTTCTGTCTCCGCGATGATGAGGTCGAACCAGCGGCGCAGGATCACTGCGCGATCCTTGGCGGGCTTCGCAGCCCAGGCCGGAAACGCCTTATGCGCCGCATCGATCGCGCGCTTGGCATCAGCGGGGCTGAGATCAGGCACGTCGGCGAGCTTTTCGCCCGTTGCCGGATCGAGGACCGCAAAGGTCTTCTCAGATGTGACCCACTGCCCGTCGATCAGGGCAGCGGTCGGGAAGGGTGTCGACGACTTGATATTCATTTCACGGCCTCCGGGGGCGTCAGAGTGTGATCGAGACCGACTTCAGGTCGGCATACTTATGTAGTGCGTGCAGCGAGCGATCGCGGCCGAAACCCGACTGTTTGAAGCCGCCGAACGGCATCGTGATGTCGCAGCTGTCCCAGCCGTTGATCCAGACGAGGCCGGCGCGGATCTCGCGGGCCGCGCGATGGGCAAGCGTGATATCTTTCGTCCAGAGCCCGGCCGCAAGACCATAGTTCGTATCGTTGGCGATGCCTATGGCATCGTCCGGCTCCTTGAAGCGGGTGACGGCAAGCACGGGGCCGAAAACTTCTTCGCGCGCCAGCGTGTGCTCCGGTGTGACACCGTCAAAAACGGTCGGCTCGACGTAAAAGCCGCCGCTGTTAACCAGCGTGCGGTGGCCGCCGAGCGCCAGGGCGCCGCCCTCGCGCTTTGCCGTCTCGATATAACGGAGTGCGGTTTTCATCTGTTCTTCGCTGACCATCGCGCCTGATGCCGTCGTCGGCTCCAGCGGATCGCCGGCAACGATCTTGCGGGCAACAGCGATGAGACGATCGACGAAATCGTCAGCTATCGTTTCCTGCACGAGGAGGCGAGATCCAGCCGTGCATACCTGACCTGAATTATAGAAGACGCCCCAGGCAGCTTCGGTGGCGGCGCGGTCGAGATCGGGGCAATCCGCGAAGATGATGTGTGGAGACTTGCCACCAAGCTCCAGGCTCACCCGCTTCAGATTGCTCTGCCCCGAATACTGCATCAGCAGCCTGCCGACTCCGCCGGAGCCCGTGAAGGCGATCATGTCGACGTCGTTGTGCAGTGCGAGCGCTTTGCCGGCCTCCGCACCAAAGCCTGGCACGACGTTGAGAGCGCCGGCCGGCAGCCCGGCTTCAAGCGCCAACTCACCGAGCTTCAGCGCGGTCAGCGGCGACTGCTCGGCAGGCTTCAGAACGACGGAGTTGCCCATCGCGAGGGCAGGGGCGACCTTCCACATCGCCATATGCAGCGGGAAGTTCCACGGCACGATAGCGCCGATGACACCCAACGGCTCATGCAGCACGAACGAGAAACGGTCCGGCGCTTCGGGCGCGACCTCGCCGTAGATCTTGTCGAGCGCCTCGGCGTAATACCTGAGCGTCCGGATGGCGTTCGGAATGTCGCCGCCGAGCGCGTTCGAGATCGGCTTGCCGACGTCGAGGCTTTCGAGAACGGCCAAGGTCTCGATGTCCCGCTCCATCAAATCGCCGAGCTTCAGAAGAATTCTCTTCTTCTCGCGATAGTGGAGCTTTCGCCACGATCCGTCATCGAATGCGCCGCGCGCGCTTTTGACCGCCGCATCGACGTCGGGCGCGTCGCCCTGCGCAACGTGATTGAGAATGCGCCCGTCCCTCGGCGTGATGTTGGCGAACGTCTTCCCAGAAACGCTCGAAACGAGCTTGCCGCCGATGACGGCCTTGCCCGGAATCTTGATCGAGCCGGCGACCGCTTCGAAGTGCGCGAGCGATGTCATGACCGTTAAACCTTATGCAACTTGAGCGTACCACTCGTGATCGAGCGAGGTGACGATGCGTTCGAAACCAATACGTTCGGTTTGTTTCAGTTTATAATAGACATCCTGGAACGGTGCGCCGAATGCCTCGCGTACGACATCGGATGTGCGGAATTTTTCAAGCGCGTTGACCCAGGCCGTCGGCAGCCCGGCGCCGTCGAGCGTTTCGGCGTTGCCCTCGGCATGCTGGCCGGGATCGATCCCATTCGTGATGCCGTGGCGAATGCCGGCCAGAATGGCGGCGACGACCAGGAACGGGTTCGCATCCGCCCCCGACACGCGATGCTCGATGCGCGTCGCGGCGGCCGAGCAGTGCGGGACACGGAGCGCGACGGTACGATTGTTGAAACCCCAGTGAGCCGCCATCGGCACGTAAGATTCCGGTACATAGCGGCGATAGGCATTGGCGGATTGGGCCCAGATCGCCATGAAATCCGGCATGGACGCGCGGAGACCGCCGATAGCCTGACGGAACAGCGACGACATCGGCTCGCCGGCAAACAGGTTCCTGCCCGCTTGGTCGACCAGGCTGACGTGAATGTGCATCCCCGAGCCGGTCCAGTCGTGATGCGGTTTGGCCATGAATGTCGCATCGAGATTGTGGGCACGGGCGGCCGCCTTGACCGCGCGCTTCAACAAGACACCGTCGAGTGCGGCTGTCAGCGCATCGGCGTGCTTCAAGTTGATCTCGAACTGTCCGGGACCTGACTCCTGCATCACGGCATCGACGGGCAGGCCCTGCGCTTCGGCAATCCGATAGACGTCGTCGATGAACGGCCCGAGCGTATCCATCTCCTCGAACCCGAAGGTCATCGGCCTTTCGGGATCGGCGGAGAGACCCGGCGGCGTGACGAGACTGAAGTTGCCGTCGGCTGCACGCTGCGTGATGTAGAATTCGAGCTCTACGGCGACGACGGGTTTCTGCCCGGCTGCCGCCAGCCGTTCGACTTGGGTCGCGAGCACGCCGCGCGGATCCATGTCGCAGAAGTCGGCGGGGACCATCACCGCTTGTGCGTGCGTACGTGCGCCGACCGGGACGGGCTTCAATGTGCCGGAAAGAATACCGAATGGAATGTCGTGGTCGCCCGTCTCCCACAACCGTCCCGTCTCCCCGATCGAGTTGCCACGCGGGTCGAGCACGTAGACGGAAGCCGGCAGCAAAAGACCGCTCTTCACGGTGCTGACGAGATCGGCGCGCCGCACACGCTTGCCGCGAGGCATGCCGTTCATATCGAACAGCACGATGTCGATCCAGGTGACGGTCGGATTGGCGTCGAGGAAGGCGGTGGCCTCCTCGACGGTAACGAAAGTATCGCTCATGCGGCCTGTCCTTTTGCGATCATGCCTCTCGCGGCGTCGCCAAAACGACGGAACAGCGCCAGGGATGCTGGGTTTGAGTGGAGTTGCCATTCGGGATGCCATTGCACGCCGAGCGAAAAAGCGTTGCCCGCCGCGGTGCGCGCGGCTTCGATCAGACCGTCTTCGGCGAAGGCTTCGGCGGTAAGCGGTTTCGCAAGGGTCTTGATGCCCTGGCCGTGGAGCGAGTTGACGATGATCTCATCCTGTCCGAGCCACTTCTTAAGCTCGCCTTTGAGCTTCACCGGATGGCGAGCCGCAAACATGATGTCGAAGTCCTTGACCTGCGGTTCGCGATGATCGGCGTAGTCGCCAACCGAGTGAACGGCCTGATGCAAGGTGCCGCCGAGGGCGACGTTAAGCTCTTGAAATCCCCGGCAGATTGCGAAGATCGGCAGCTTGCAGTCGACCGCGGCGCGGATCAGCGGCAAAGTCACCGCGTCCCGGTCGCGATCGATGGCCTCGGGGATGACCGGCTCTTCGTCGCTGTAATGCACCGGCTCGACGTTCGAGATGGCGCCCGTAAATAAAATGCCGGAAGCCACGTCGAGAACCGAGCCGATGTCGGTCAGGCCCGGGCCGACCGGCACGAGCAGCGGCTGGCACTCCGCGCCCTCGGCCACCGCGGCGGAATACTTCCGCCCGGCCGCGTCCGAGACGAGCCCGCTGACATTTTCGGTGCTGCAGGGAATGACGACGATCGGCCGCCTCATGCCGCGAGCTCTCCTCTGACGTCCGCGAGCGTCTGATCCAGCACCTTCTGGATCACTCTGCCTGCTTCCTCGAACTCCGCTTCCGTCCAGATCAGTGGCGGCGCGGTGACCATCGTGTCGAAGACAGCACGCATGATGAAGCCTTCCCGGAAGAAATGATCGCGGCAGATGAGGCCGACGCGGCCCGGATCGTCGAAGCGCCTGCGTGTTTTCTTGTCGGCGACGAGTTCGATGGCTCCAAGCATGCCGACGGAACGGACTTCGCCGACGAGCGGATGATCCTTGAAACGGCCAAGCAGCTTCGCGAGCGCAGGCCCGGTCGTCTCCTTGACCTTCGGCACGAGCCGGTCGCGCTCCATGATCTCGAGATTCTTCAGCGCGACGGCGCACGCGACGGGGTGGCCTGAGAAGGTGTAGCCGTGATTGAAGTCGTCGTCCTTCGCCATCAGCGCTTCGACGATCTTGTCATCGACGAGAAGCCCCGAAAGCGGGATGTAGCCCGAGGTCGCCGCCTTCGCGAACGTGATGAGGTTCGGCTTTATGCCATAGAAATCCGAGGCAAACCACGTTCCGAGGCGCCCGAAGCCGGTGATCACTTCATCGGCGAGAAGCAGGATGCCGTATTTGTCGACGATCCGCTGCACTTCCGGCCAATAGGTGGCGGGCGCGATCTTGACGCCGCCGGCGCCCTGAACCGGCTCACCCGCGAACGCCGCGACGTTCTCCGGCCCGCAACGAAGAATCTCTTCTTCGATGGCGCGCGCGGCGCGAAGACCGAACGCTTCCGGAGTCTCGCCAGGGAAGGAATTGCCATACCAATAGGGGTCCATCACGTGACGGAAGCCCTCATAAACCGGATAGGAATGGGCATGCACGTGAGGCATGCCGCCCATCGAGCCGGCCGCGATCGTCGAGCCGTGATAGGCATTGCGGCGGCTGATGATGATCCGGCGCTTCGGCTCGCCCTTCAGCACCCAATAGTGCCGGATGAGACGGATCGCCGTGTCGTTCGATTCCGAACCCGACGAGCCGTAGAAAACCTGGTTGATGTGCGTCGGCGCCAACTCCGCGAGCTTGCGCGACAACGCTACGACCGGCGGATGCGTGGTCTTGAAGAACGTATTGTAGAACGGCAGCTCGACCATCTGGTCATAAGCGGCTTGAGCCAGCTCTTTATTTCCGTAGCCGATGTTGGTCGTCCAAAGACCGGCCATGCCGTCGAGGATGCGATTGCCCTCGCTGTCGATGACGTAGGGGCCTTCGCCCTTGACGATGACGCGCACGCCAGGACCTGCCCGCAACGACTGATGGTCGGAGAAGGGATGCAGGTGGTGCTGCGCGTCAAGCTGTTGAATTTGCTTTGTCTGAAATCGGTTGGACACGGGTCTGGCCTCCAGCGGAACAGGTAAGGGGGGCCGGCTAAGGCCCGTTCGGCGAAATGCTGGGAGACGTCAGTGAGGCGTATAGCCGATGCGAGCGCAGAGCTTCAGAAGCTCGCGTTTGGGATGGGGGATGCTGCTCATGGGGCACGGCGTCTCGTGGCAGTGAACGATATCACCTCCATCGTAATAAGCCGGAAACCCGATATGCAACAGTGCCATAACGCGACGTTTCCCGAGCGAACCACCATTCGCACCCAGCTGCGACACTCAATCATTGACACGAGTGTGACTTGCTTCTTAGAACGTTTCGAGTGTAAACTCTACACTGTAGAAGTCAAGAGGCTGGACGTCATGACAGAGCCGAAATCCCGGGCACGGCGCGGAGTTGAGAGGTCGGAGATCCTCGACGCGGCGTTCAACCTGTTCGCCAGCGTCGGAGAAACCGCATTTTCGATCCGTAAGCTGGCCGCCGCCGTCGGCGTCGATCCAATGACGATCCTGCATCATTTCGGCTCAAAGGCTGAGCTCTTACGGGCTGTTGCCGACCATGCCCTTCGCGGCATCGAAATACCCGAGGCGACGGTGAACTGGCGGAACGATCTGAAGGCCGTCGCCAACGCCTACCGCATGCTGGCGCACCGCCACCCGCGCGTCTTCCATCTCCACTTTCGCTACAACGCCACGGGCCCCGCCGATCACATATCGAGCGAACTCGTCTATTGCGCACTGCAGCGCGCCGGCCTCGCCGACGCCGAGGCGGCAGGCCTAGGCCTCGCTTTCTATGCCTTTGTCCTCGGTTTCGCGCTCGCTGAGGCCGAGGGTCTTCTGCGGCCGCTCGGGCAAAGCGAGGAAGCGGAGCTCGAGGCGCTCGATCCCGAGACGTACAAAGCCACCCGCGCCTTGATACCCGCTCTAAAAACGCTCGATCCGGACGCGGCATTCGACGATTCGATGGAGGCTTTCATCTCCGGCGCCGCGGCTCTCGCCGACCGCAAACCTCACCAATCGTCCCGCAAGGCAAAAGTCGAGGTCGTTGCGCATTAGCTCGCACGAGTTTGCACGCCAATTGAGCGCCTGACGGTGCGGCGGGCAGTAATTGAAGCTTGCGCACGTCGCGTCGAAGGACATTATTGGGGTAGCGACCGGTGAGATCTGGAGAGACCCCATGTATCGTGTGCACGCAGGCGGCACGACCTACGGTTTTTCGTCCCTGAAGGAGCTTTTGGCGAAGGCAACGCCGCCGCGCTCGGGTGATGTGCTCGCTGGCGTCGCCGCAATATCCGCGGCCGAAAACGTCGCCGCGAAAATGGCGCTCGCCGACGTTCCTTTGAAGCAATTCTTGAACGAAATGGTCGTTCCTTACGAAGAGGACGATGTTACCCGCCTCATCGTCGATACCCACGATGCCGCCGCCTTCGCCCAGGTCTCCCACATGACCGTCGGCGAATTTCGCGATTGGCTTCTGTCGGAAAAGGCGACGCCCGAAAAAGTGTCGGCGCTTTCGCCCGGGCTGACGCCGGAGATGGTCGCCGCCGTGTCGAAGATCATGCGCAATCAGGATCTCGTGCTTGGTGCCAAAAAGGCTCACGTCATCAGCAAGTTCCGCGACACGATCGGGTTGCCGGGTCATATGTCAGTGCGTCTGCAACCCAATCACCCGACCGACGATAAGAAAGGCATCGCGGCTTCGATTGTCGATGGCTTGATGTACGGCTGCGGCGATGCCGTCATCGGCATCAACCCGGCGAGCGACAATCTCACCACCATCACCGATCTACTGATGATGATGGACGACATCATCCGTCGCTTCGATATCCCGACGCAGAGCTGCGTGCTGACCCACGTCACGACGACGATCGACGCCATCGCCAAGGGCGCGCCGGTCGATCTCGTGTTCCAGTCGATCGGCGGCACCGAAGGCGTCAACTCGTCGTTTGGCGTGACGCTCGCGCATTTGAAGGAAGGCCGCGAAGCTGCCCTCAGCCTGAAGCGCGGCACGGTCGGCGACAACTGCATGTACTTCGAAACCGGGCAGGGCTCGGCGCTGTCGGCTGACGCCCATCACGGCTGCGATCAGCAGACGCTTGAAGCTCGCGCCTACGCCGTGGCGCGTCAGTTCAAACCGCTTCTGGTCAACACCGTCGTCGGCTTCATCGGGCCCGAATATCTTTACAACGGCAAGGAGATCATCCGCGCCGGGCTCGAGGACCACTTCTGCGGCAAGCTCCTCGGCCTGCCGATGGGCTGCGATATCTGCTACACGAACCACGCCGAAGCCGATCAGGACGACATGGACATCCTGCTGATGATGCTCGGTGCGGCGGGCGTCAATTTCATCATGGGCATCCCGGGCGCCGACGACATCATGCTGAATTACCAGTCGACGTCGTTCCACGACGCACTTTACGTGCGCGAGGCGCTGGGATTGAAGCGCGCGCCTGAGTTCGAAGCGTGGCTCACCCGCGTTGGCGTGACGGACTCCTCAGGGCACCTTGCACCGCATCGCCCCGGCAATCCAATCCTCACTCATGCGCGAGGCTTGGCGGCGTGACGATGACAGAGGATCCCTGGGCAAATCTGAAGCAGTTCACCGACGCCCGCATCGGCCTCGGCCGGTCCGGCTCCGCGATGCCGACGCGCGAAGTCTTGAACTTCGCATTGTCGCACGCGATGGCGCGGGACGCGGTCACGACGCCGATCGATTGGACTCCGATCGAAAAGGGGCTTTCAGATCTTGGGCTTGCCGCGCTGAGAATATCGAGCGCGACCCACGATCGCTCCGAATATCTGCGCCGTCCTGATCTCGGCCGGAAATTGTCGGACACGTCCCGCGAGGCACTTGTGCGGGCGTCCGAAATGGAAGTGGCCCGGCCCGATCTCGTCGTTCTCGTCGGCGACGGGCTCTCATCGATGGGCGTCGCCGCGAACACCGTAGCCTACATGA
Source organism: uncultured Alphaproteobacteria bacterium (assembly GCA_963710005.1). Lineage (GTDB taxonomy): Bacteria > Pseudomonadota > Alphaproteobacteria > Rhizobiales > Hyphomicrobiaceae > Hyphomicrobium_B. The sequence goes on along the minus strand of CAVPYR010000012.1, from coordinate 32,189 downwards.
AGGCGTTTCTGCCCTACGTAGTCCAAAACGGCTGGAATTTATCGCCGGTATTGCTCGCTGATGATGCGCGCGTCGCGCTGGGTGACGAAGCAGGCGAGATCCTCGGCGGCAAAGCCGTTCTTGTGCTGATCGGGGAGCGGCCTGGATTATCGTCGCCCGACAGCCTCGGCATCTATCTGACGCTGTCACCGCGCGTCGGCATCAAGGACGCCGATCGCAACTGCATCTCGAACATCCGCCAGCGCGGCCTTTCCTACGACGAGGGCGCGTTCAAGACGGCGTGGCTGCTGCGCGAAGCCTTCCGCCGCGGCCTGACTGGCGTCAGCTTGAAGGACGAGTTGCAGTTCTTGATCGACGCCCAAAAGGGCCCCGAGCTGATCAAGTAGGATCGCTGCCTGCCTAACGTCATCCTCGAACACGGAGCGCGGCGACGCGTTCGGGGATGACGACGTCCTAGCCGATCACACCGCCGTAAAGCAGTTGTCGACGAAGAGATGCGCGCCGTTGACGAAGCTCGCTTCGTCGCTCGCCAGGAAGAGCGCCGCCCGTGCGACTTCCTCCGGCTCGCATAGGCGACCCTGCTGAGCGGCAAGCGCCGCGTCGGAAGCATCGATGCCGAGCTTCGACAGCTCCGCGACTTCGCGCAGGCCATGGGGCGTCTTGACGAAGCCGGGACAGACGGCGTTGCAACGAATTCCCCTGTCGCGATACTCGACCGCAATCGAGCGCGCGAACATATGGCAGGCGCCCTTCGACGTATTGTAGGCCGTCTCGAGCGGCGTCGCGGCGATCGCCGAAATCGACGATGTGCACACGATCGAGCCGCCGCCGATCTCGAGCATTCCGGGCAGCACGGCTTGTGTCATCAGGAACATGCTCGTCACGTTGATGCCCATCAGCCATTCCCATTCCTTCAGAGTCGTCTCAAGGAAGGGCTTGATGATGATCGTGCCGGCATGATTGAAGAGCACGTTGGCTTGCCCGATTTCGGACGTCACCTTTGCAACGGCGGCATTGACTTGCGCCTGATCGGCGACGTCGGCAGCAGCGAAAACAGCCCTGCCGCCAGCATTCTTGATCTGATCGACCACCGCGCGTCCGGCTTCTTCGTTGCGGTCGATGACGCCGACGGTCGCCCCCTCGGCAGCGAAAAGCAGCGACGACGCCCCGCCCATGCCGGTCGCTCCGCCTGAAATGATCGCAATCTTACCCTTGAGCCGGTCTGCCATTTTCATACTCCTTGTCGCAGTCGTTCGGCGCGATGTGTAACAGATACGGGCCGGATCGTTTGATCCGGCCCGTATGATTTCTTGACATCAGCCAAGGCGGCGCGGCCCTGGGAGTTGAATCCGAATATGGAGAGCACCGGCTATTGAGCCGGCTTCGCCTTCGCAATCCGGTCCGTCAGCGGCTCGATTCGATAGATCGTGGCCTCGGTATTGTCGGTCAGCAGATAAATATAGCCGTCCGGGGCGACCGCAACGTCGCGGATGCGGCCAATTTTATGGTGTAGATAGCGCTCCTCTCTCACCACTCTGCCGGAATCCATTTTGAGCCGGACCAGGCATTCGCCGGCGAGCGTTCCGACAAGAAAATCCCCGCGCCAGTCATCGGGCATGACGTTGCCGTAGTAGGAAACGAGACTGCCGGTCGCCAGCGACGGAACCCAGAAATAGATTGGGTCGACCATGCCGGGGGCCGACGTCTTGTCCGAGATGACCGTACCGTCGTAGTTGACGCCATACGTGACAACCGGCCAGCCGTAGTTGCTGCCGCCGGCTATCAGGTTGAGTTCGTCGCCGCCCTTCGGTCCTTGCTCAATCGACCAAAGCTGGCCGTCGCCGACATTGCCAATCAAACCCTGCGGATTGCGATGTCCGTAGCTGTAAATTTCCGGCAGCACGTCGCTGCGGCCGACAAACGGATTGTCATCCGGGATCGACCCATCGACGTTGATACGGATGATTTTGCCGCCGTCATCCAGCAGGTTTTGAGCCTTCTCCATCTGGAAGCGGTCGCCGATCGTCAGATAGAGAGCGTGGTCTGGCCCGAAAGCCAGCCGGCCGCCGATTTGATCGAGCCCACTTGCAGCCGGGCGGCTTTCGAAGATGACCCGTTTATCGACAAGATCCATGCCGTCGAGAATGGCGGTCGAAATTCGAATTGTTCCCGCCTCGGGCGTTCCGTGCATGTAGCTCAGAAACAGGCGGTGGTTTTTCTGGAAATCCGGATCGACAAGAACATCGAGAAGTCCCGAGTGACTGCAGCAAAGAACGGTCGGCACGCCGGAAATTCCCCGCGGTAGTAATTGATCGCCTTCGATGACGCGCAGGCGTCCCGGGCGCTCGGTCACGAGTATTCGGCCATCCGGGAGGAAAGCTATTGACCAAGGGCTTTCCAATTTGTCCGCGATTTTCCGCAATTCGTAAGGGAAATCGCCGTCGGCGATATCGCGCGGATCGTCGGGAGATGGCAGTGAATCGATATGCGGATCATCGGACCCGATTTCGGCCCTGACGGCTTCCGGCGACCCTAGGAAAAGTGCAGCGAACAATACGGTTGCGGGTCCGAACCGAAAACGAAGGTCTCGCCCGAGGGCCAATGCTCTGTGGTCCAAATTGCCCCCGTTCCCTCGCTTTTCGGCGCCGCCGCCGTTTGTGATGGTTTTAAGACTATGCGGAATATTGGCATGAGCAAGCCCAAAAAATGAACGTTCAGTTCACCCACTTGGCCTAGACATGTTCAGTCGGATTCTTTTCCCCGGATTCGCGTTCACCATTACCGGCGGACTGAATTAAAGTTCCTCGGTAATTCAACGATTGTGCAGGCACTATGCTGCGGCATGTGCGGCGTGCGAGAACTCCGACGCGATTAATCATTCCCCGGCGGACGCCGAGGCAAACTCAAATGGCTGGTTCACCCGATCCATGGATTCCGGATGGAACCGTCTCCCGCTGGTTCTTCTCATCTCCGCCGCGCTGTTGACGGTCTGCGTTGCGCTGCGTATCGCAGACCCCGAGCCAGTGGCGCGCCTGAGGTTGTCCGTTTTCGATTCCTACCTCCGGGCGTCCCCGCGCCATGTCGATACATCGTTTCCGGTGCGGATCGTCGCGATCGACGACGCGTCCCTTGCGCGCATAGGCCAATGGCCCTGGCCGCGAAGCCGACTTGCGGACATCGTTTCGAGGTTGAGCGCGGCAGGAGCGGCGTCGATCACGTTCGATATGGTCCTCGCCGAGCCCGATAGGCTCTCCCCGGAAGAACTTCTGCACGCGCTGTCAGATAGCGCATTGAGCCCCCGTCTTACCGAAGAGTTGGGCAAGATCCCCTCGAATGATGAACGCTTGACCAGGGCGATCACGGGCGCGCCGGTCGTGCTCGGCGTGGCGGGAAACTCGAGCGCCCAGAAAATAGCCCGGTACCCTGGAGCCATATCCTTTGCCGGGGACGATCCTGCAAACTTCGTCCACGCCTTCACCGGAGGCGTCGAAAATCTCCCGAACCTCACGAAGGCTGCCCGCGGCATCGGGGCCGTCAATTGGCTGCCATCCAGCGATCAGGTCGTGCGGCGCATTCCACTCCTCGTGTCGATCGGCGGCGCACTCTATCCGTCTCTTGCACTCGAAGCATTGCGGGTCGGGGCGAAGCAATCGACGATTTTTATCAAGTCATCGGGCGGGAGCGGGATCGACGCGTTCGGTGAGAAGACCGGCATAGAAAGCGTTCGCGTGGGTGACACGATCCTTCCTTCCGACGGGCGAGGCGAGTTGTGGCTCAAGTTCGCTCCGAGTGATCCGCGGCGCACAATTTCAGCGGTGAGCATTCTCGACGGCACCTTCAAACCCGATGAGATCAAGGCCCGGCATATCATCCTCGGCGCCACCGCGACCGGACTTCTCGACTTGAGAGCGACGCCATTGGACCCTGCCGTTCCAGGCGTCGAAATCCATGCCCAAGCCCTGGAGCAAATGCTCTCGGGCGACCATCTCATCCGTCCGGCCTATGCCATCGGTGCGGAGATTGCATTCCTTATTGTCATCGGTGCCCTGGTCGCTTGGCTGATCCACCGATCGGGAGCTCTCGTGGCGGCGATCGTCGGCCTGATGGCTATCGCGCTGATCATAGCGCTATCCTGGTTCGCCTATTTGCAAGGCGGACTGTTGTTCGATCCGATCTATCCTTTGCTTTCGGTGGCGCTTCTCTATTTGGGAGTGTCGCTGACGAGCTACATCAAGTCCGAGTTCGAGCGCGCCGAGATCCGCTCAGCCTTCGGTCATTACGTATCAGCGCCGTTGGTCGAAGAGCTCGCGCGAAATCGCGACAAGCTGAAGCTCGGTGGCGACATGCGCGAAATCACCCTCTTATTTGCGGATGTCCGTGGCTTCTCGAAAATTTCGGAGGGGCTAGGGGCCGAGGAGTTGATCCGCTTCGTCAATCGCCTCTTCACGCCTCTGACCGATATTATTCTCTCCAATCGCGGTACGATCGACAAATTCATGGGCGACGCCGTGATGGCATTCTGGAATGCGCCATTGAAGGATGCCGGACACGCCGCCAATGCCTGCCGGACGGCGCTGGCGATGCTGGACGCTCTCGGACATCTCAATGCAGCGATGAAAGCCGAGTTTGCGGCGGCCGGTGTCCCCTTTATGCCGGTGCGAATGGGCATCGGATTGAACACGGGCGAGTGCGTCGTCGGCAACGTCGGCTCGCCGCAGCGCTTCGACTATTCCGTGCTGGGTGACGTCGTGAACGTTGCGGCCCGCTTCGAGGAGGCGACAAAAACATATGGCGCGCGCGTCATCGTCGGCGAGCGGACTGCGGTGGAGGCCGAGCATTTTGCATTTCTTGAACTCGGCTCCGTGACGCCCCGCGGCAAAGGCCGGCCCGAAATTATTTTTGCGCTCCTCGGCGATGAGAGATACGCGGCATCGACGGAATTTCTCAATTTGAAGGCGGCACACGACATGTTTCTTGCGGCTCGTCGCGAGGGCGATGCAAGTCGAACCGAAGAAGATCTTGCCCAGTGCACGCGGATCGCCCCGAGCGATATGGCCGACTATTATCGCACGTGTGCGGCTGAGCTGAAATTGCGGACCTAGCGGTTCCTGCCGCCATAGTTACTGTCTCCGCCACCTCCGCCGCGGTGACCGCCGAAGCCGCCCATGCCGGCGCCGATGGCGATGCCGATGCCGGTCATGCAACCCGGACAGTCGCCGCCGTAGCCGCCGTCGCCTTTCGTGGTTCTCGTCGGCTTTGGCCGCGGCTTCTTGGTCGTCACGGCCTGCTGCTTCTTGGGCTTCGGCTCAACCTTGCGTGGCGTCTCGGCCTTACGCGTTTTGATCGGCGGCTGAATCTCTATCGGCGAGTGCGGATTGATGCAGGGCTTCGCCGGTACGTCGGGAAATGCCGCCTCGATGATTTGCGAGCGGGTCAAAAGCGGATTGGGATCGATCGTCGGCGAATTGCTCACGAACGGGAACGCCGTGTCGAACGCGACTGCGTTGTTGTCGGGAAGCTTCGACCAGTTGAACGGGCCGTCAACCGTCCCATCGCTGGCGATGTGCACCATTTGCCCGGGTTGGTCGAGAACACGGCAGACGTTCTTCGTGCCCGTCGCTTCGAGAGCGCCCTCGTGAAGCAGCACCCACACCGACTTGTCGGGCAGAACGTAAACGTCGAAGATCGTTCCGCGCACCGTTATCGAAGCGTTGGGCGTGTTGATGACGTAGGTCGGCTTCGTCGCAACGCCGGTGATAAAGCGGAACGCGCCCTTTGCCATGTTGAGAATGATTGAGCCCGTCTTCTTGTCGCTGTCGTAGACGAATTTATCAAGCACGAGGCGGGAACCTGGGCCGAGCGCTAGCTTCGTATCGTCGTCGAGCTTGAACTCGCCCTGCGCGTCGGTGTTGACCTCGATGATCTCGTCCTGGTGAACGTCATCGCCGTGGGCGAGCTTGCGTGCCTTTTCGGCGAAATCGGCCATGACGATATTGGTGATCACCACCGCATCGCCGATGCGATCACCGGATCCGGCATAAGATGTGCCGCTGAGACCAGCGACAACGCACCCGGTCGCGGTCGCCAGCGCGATCGCAAACTTTCTCGACGAAGTTCTCGACATGGCACGGCCCCAAAAATCAGCTCACCGGAACGCTATGCGCTTCCAGAATACCACATTTGCGCTTTGGGGACTCGCTTAGCGCGGGTTCCCCACAAACTGCTGTTCCCCGCGTGACATTCCCGCCGTGCGGAAGATGCCGGCCGCGCCGAACGTTCCGCATAGATTCGAGATAGCTCATGAACTATAACGGGGTGCTTAGTCCGGAATTGCTGAATGACGTATTGGAGAAATGAATGCGCATCGATGTGCAGGCTCTAACCGAATTCAACGTCGAAACGGACGGCCACAGCGTAACTCTGCAGGTCATCGATGCGATGGGCTCACCCGTAAATCTCAATCTTCAGGTCGATCAGCTGGGCCAGCTGGCGATGACCTTGCCAAGTCTGATCGACGCCGCGATCCGCCGCCAGTACGGCGATTCTTCCTTCCGGTTTACCTATCCTATGGAGTCTTGGGTGGTCGAGCAGGCAATCGATCCGTCGCTAGTCATCCTCACGATGCGGACCACAGACGGTTTCGGCGTTAGTTTCTCGATGCCTCGAAGCAAGGCCGGGGAGATGGCCGATTCCATTGACGTCGGTGTGCAGACCGAGCTGGAACTGATCACGCATTGACGAATTGACGTTCCGGAACTTGCACCAAAGAGCGAACCTCTTCGCGTAACCTGCTTGATCGCTCGTCATCACATCGCTATTACATGTCGATCATAATCTAAATACGATTGTGGAACGCAAATGCATCGGCGCGGTTCGCGAAGAGCCCCGTCTTTGGCAAGGGAGCAGTCATGAACGAGTGGAAATGGATGCCGGGCGGCCGTTTAACCGCCATGGCCTTTCTCGGCGCTTTTGCGTTCGCCGCGCAAGCCGGTGCGGAAGACTTGAAGCCCGTCCAGATACCTGGCGATCGAGCCTACCCCGAAAGCATGTCGGCAACGTCCGACGGCACGATTTATGTCAGCAGACTCGCATCCGGTGGCGTTGCGCGCGTCATGCCCGGATCTTCGAAGGCCGAGATGTGGATCAAGCCGGGCGCATTCGAAACACGCTCGACGTTCGGCGTCCTTGTCGATGAGCCAACGAAAACGCTTTGGGTCTGTTCCAACGACGTATCAGGCCTCGGCGTGCCTGGGCCAAGCTCTGTCCCCGGCGCCTATTTGAAGGGCTTCGACCTTGCGACCGGCGAAGGCAAGTTCAGCGCCGCGTTTCCGGGCAAGGCAACGGTCTGCAATGATATGGTGGTTTCCGCCGACGGAACGCTCTACGTGACGAATACCGCCGCTCCTCAGATTTTGCGACTGAAGCCGGGTGCCAAGGAGCTTGAGGTGTGGCTCGAGAATGACCTCCTCGTACCGAAAAATGGTGCTGGCCTCGACGGCATCGCGCTTGGCGATGACGGTAACCTCTACGTCAACACCTATGGAGGCAACGAATTCTTCCGCGTCGATGTGAAGAACGGTGTTGCGGGAGCTGTAACGAAGCTCGAAACGTCTCGCCCTTTGAAAAATCCCGATGCATTGCGACATCTGAGCGGCAATGCGTTCCTGATGGCGGAAGGTGGCGGCACGCTCGATCGGGTGACAGTGGACGGCGATAAAGTCACCGTCGAAACCTTGAAGGATGGGCTCAACGGCCCGACATCCTTCGCGAAGGTTGGCAATACCGTCTGGGTCGGAGAAGGCCAGCTTTCGCATCTTTTCGGCGCGAAACAGAATGGACCACCGAAACTTCCCTTCCAAGTCGTGCCGGTAATCGTCGGCAACTGAAATTTAACTGCGGGCCTCCGTGGGCCCTCAGCCTCCACTTTCGACTTCCAGGAGAACATCCATGCAATCTGCAACAAAGCGCGCGTTCGTGCTTGGGGCGCCGATGGCGTTTGCACTCGCTCTCGGAGTGCAATTCATCGGTGCAACCACGGCACTTGCGTCCGCCTGTCCGAGCGACAACGGCGGTCTCAGTTTGCCGAAAGGCTTTTGTGCAACGATTTTCGCCGACAACATCGGCCACGCCCGGCAGATGGCTGTCGCGCCCGACGGCACCCTCTACGTCAACACGTGGAGCGGCGTTTATTACAAGAACAACGACTTGCCGCCGGGTGGCTTCCTTGTTGCGCTGAAGGACACGAAGGGCACTGGCACGGCTGACCTCGTCAAGCGCTTCGGCGAAACGCAAGCCGAGGGCGGCAAGGGTGGCACCGGCGTCTACCTCTATAAGAATTACGTCTACGCCGAGATCAACGACCGCATCGTGCGCTACCCGCTGAAGGAAGGCAAGATCGCTCCGGAAGGGAAGGGCGAGACGGTTCTTTCCGGCATGCCCATCACCGGCGACCATCCGATGCATCCCTTCATCATCGACCCCAACGGCGTCCTGCTCGTCAGCATGGGGTCCGCGACCAACACCTGCGAAATCAAAAATCGTATGCCGCACTCGAAAGGCAACGAACCCTGCGTCGAGCAGGAGACGCGCGCCGGCGTCTGGAAGTACGATGCCAACAAGCTCAGCCAGAAGTTCTCCCCCGCCGAGCGCTACGCCACGGGCATCCGCAACGGCGAAGGTTTCGATTTCGATGCTGCGGGGCGTCTCTACATCACGCAACATGGACGCGATCAGCTACGAGAGGACTGGCCGGAGCTTTATACCGCCGCGCAGGGTTTTGAGCTTCCCGCCGAAGAAGTCGTGGAATTAAAGCAGGGCGGCGATTACGGCTGGCCGCATTGCTACTTCGACGGCGCGCAGCAGAAGCTAGTGCTCGCTCCCGAGTATGGCGGCGACGGCGGCAAGACCGTCGGGCAGTGCGCTGACAAGCTCGGCCCCGTCGCATTCTTCCCGGCTCACTGGGCGCCTAACGACATGAAGATCTACAAAGGCTCAGCGTTCCCCGAGCCCTATCGCGGCGGCTTGTTCATCGCCTTCCATGGCTCGTGGAACCGCGCTCCCGCCCCGCAGGCCGGTTACAATGTCGTCTACCAGCCGTTTGCGGACGGCAAGGTGACGGGTAAGTACATCGTCTTCGCCGATGGCTTTGCCGGCACCAAGAAGGACCCAGGCAGCGCGCCGCACCGCCCTTCAGGCTTGGCGGTCGGACCGGATGGCGATCTCTACGTCTCCGATGACGTCGTAGGCCGCATCTGGCGGATCACCTATTCGGGCGATCCGAATTCGAAGGAGCTCAACGCGGCCCCTGAAGTCCAGGCGCAAGCCATGAACGCAGGACAAGTTCTGCCGCCAGAAGGTATCCATCCCGACGCCGGAGTCTCCGCCGCGCTTCCCGTGCCGCCAGGGGCGACCGCCGATGAAGTTGCACTCGGAAAGAAGATCTTCAATGGCGAGGTCGCAGGCGCGACGTGCGCCGGTTGCCACGGAGAGGGCGGCGTCGGCAGTTCCGTCGGTGCCGACTTGACGGCCGGGACTTGGCTCTGGAGCGACGGGAGCCTCGAAGGTCTGACCAAGACGATCCTTGCCGGCGTGCCGGAACCCAAGGCGCACGCAGGCGCAATGCCTCCCACGGGCGGCGTCGATCTTTCGGACAAAGAAGTGAAAGCCGTCTCCGCCTACGTCTGGGCGCTCGGGCATCAGAAGAAATAGAAGCTTGTGATGAGCGCGCTGCCTGTCGAGACGGCGCGCTCATTCTTTTGTTAGAAAAGTTGTGCGCCGTTCGGCACTTTGATGTCCGGCGCGAACATCACGACCTCGCCGGATTCATCCGGAAAACCGAGCGTCAGCGCTTCCGACATGAATTTGCCGATCTGGCGCGGCGGAAAATTCACGACCGCCGCGACCTGCCGCCCAACGAGCGTGGCACAGTCATAGTGGCGCGTGATCTGCGCGCTCGATTGCTTGATGCCGATCCCGCTGCCGAAATCGATCTTGAGCTTCAGCTCCGGCTTCTTCGCTTCCGGATAAGGCTCCGCTTCGACGATCGTACCGACACGGATATCGATCGCAAGGAACTGATCGAACGTGATCGCCGGCGCCGCCGGGGCATTCGGATCTTGAACAAGATGCATCGTGCTTCCTTCAAGCTTTCAATTCGGTGCAATTCTCATTTGGGCTTACCGCCGAGCTTGCCGGTCAGGAATTGCGCCTCGCCGTTGCCGAACGACCAGTCGGCATCGGTGTTCGTGACGAAGTTGACCATCACATCGCTCGGCGCGATGCCGCAACGCTTCGACAAAGCCTCGGTGAGCAGCCGATAGAAGTTCTGCTTTTCTTCGGTCGAGCGCGGCCGCGTCGTCACCTGCACGAGAACGACCTTGTCGGTACGCTCTATACCGAGGCCCGTATCCTCGATGCGGACGCGGCTCGGTTCATGCTCATGCACGATCTGGTAGCGGTCGCGAACAGGCACCTTGAAGGCTTCGAGCATGGCGTCGTGCGCAGCATCGAGGAGCGTCGCAAGTTCCGCATCTGTGCGTCCCTTGATGAGATCAAATCGAAGAAAGGGCATTGAGGGGTTCCTTGACTTTCCGAAGAGGGGAGGCAGTTCTGCGTCTAACCGGAAACCGCAACAACGAGCCGGCCCCGAACCTTGCCGTCAAGCAGATCGCCCGCTGCGTCGATGGCTTGGGGTAAAGAAATCGTGCGGGTCATGCCGTCGAGTTTCCCAAAGTCGATCTCGTGTGCCAGACGACCCCACGCTTCGACGCGGTCGGCAAGTGGCCGGTAAACGGAGTTGATCCCGACGAGCGTCACGCCGCGCAGGATGAATGGCGCCACCGTGGTTCGCAAATCCAGCCCTTGCGCCAGTCCACAGGCGGTGACGACGCCGTTGTCTTTCATGCTTGCACAGACGTTTGCAAGCGTATGACTGCCGACGCTGTCGACGGCGCCTGCCCAGCGAGCCGTCTGAAGCGGCCGGCCGGGCGACGAAAGCTCCTTGCGATCGATGATCGTTTTGGCGCCGAGTCCTTTCAAGTAGTCGGCTTCCTCGGGCCGGCCGGTCGAAGCCGCGACGTCGTAGCCAAGGTGAGCGAGAATGAGAATGGCAGTACCGCCGACGCCGCCACCCGCCCCCGTGACGATGATCTCGCCCTTCTCCGGCGTGACGCCTTCGCGCTGAAGGGCCATGACGCACAGCATCGCCGTATAGCCGGCCGTGCCGAGCGCCATCGCACGAGCGGCGCTTATTCCTTCTGGGAGCGGGATCAGCCAATCGCCTTTGACCCGCGCATATTCGGCAAGCCCGCCCCAATGACCTTCACCGACACCGAAGCCGTTGAGAACCACGCCATCACCCGGTTTGAAACGCGGATTGCTGCTCTCTTCGACAATGCCGGCGAAATCGATGCCCGGCACCATCGGGAAGGAACGCACGATCGGCCCCTTGCCGGTAATGGCGAGGCCGTCCTTGTAATTGAGCGTCGAATGGCTGATGCGGACCGTGATGTCGCCGTCCGGCAGCGCCGACTTGTCGACCTCCGCGAGGCGAGCCTTGGTCCGCTCGCCGTCCTTCTCGATGAGAATTGCCTTGAACATGAGGGCCTCCGTGGGGTTCGGCGCGTTTACCCCTCCAGGACCCCTGATGCAACATATCGGCGAAAACTACGACGATCTGAAGCGATTACGCATTATCGCCAAGCCTCCAAACAAAAATCGCGACCGAGGCGAGACCCGGTCGCGACATCTGCATGAGAGACATGCGCGCGCCTTCACATCCGCACGCGCTCCTTTTTCGGATCGTAGAACGGAAATGGCACGACGGTCGCCTTGAAGCGCTTCTGCAACCCGTCGAGGCGACCGATCTCAAGCGCGGTATCGTTTGCCGAGTGCGTGACGTCGACCCGCGCGAAGGCAAGCGTCTTCTTGAGCAGCGGCGAACGCATCGCGCTCGTCACAGTCCCCACTTGCGCACGGCCGACATAGACCGGATCTCCGTGCGACGGCTTTTCGTTGCCCTTGACGTCAAGGCCGACGAGCTTACGCAACGGATTGGCGCGGCGGTTCTCGATCGCGGCCTTGCCGATATAGTTTTCCTCTTTCTTCGTCGGCACCGTGAAGCCGATGCCGGCCTCGAGAGGATCGGTCGTTGAATCGAAGTCGTGGCCGCCGAAGACTAGGCCAGCTTCGATCCGCACCATGTCGAGAGCGTCGAAGCCGAACGGCTGAATGCCAAACGGCGCGCCTGCGGCCATGACCGCGTCCCAGACGGCCGGCGCGTCCTTCGGATGGCAGAAGACTTCGAAGCCGAGCTCTCCCGTGTAGCCCGTCCGCGAGACGAGAACAGGGATACCGGCAACACCGCCGATGCGCCCGATCGTGAAGCGGAACAAGCCAAGCTCTTGAAGCGTCGGCCGGCCCGGAGGCGTCTCGATGATTGTCTGCAGGATCTCTCGCGACTTCGGGCCCTGAACGGCGGCGTTGTTGATCTCGGATGTCGCCGTCTTGAGGTTCACTTTGTAGTCGGTCTTTGCGAGCTGTTCCTTGAGCCAGATGAGGCTCGCATCGTCGCCGCCGATCCAGCGGAAGTTGTTTTCTCCGAGACGGAACAGCGTGCCGTCATCAACCATGCCGCCGTGCTCGTAGCACATCGGCGTGTAATAGATCTGGCCGACCGACAGCTTGCGGACGTCGCGCGTGATGATGCCCTGCAGGAACTGCTCGGAATCGGGGCCGAGGACCTCCATCTTTCTGAGAGGCGAGAGGTCCATGATGACAGCCCGCTCGCGGCACGCCCAATATTCTTCGATGGCGCCGGCATTGGCATAGCAGTGCGGTACCCAGAAACCGCGGTATTCGCCGAAGTTGCGGGTGAGGGCTGACGTGCGCGGGTGAAATCCCGATTCTCTTGTCAGCTGGAGGGGAGCATCCGGTGCCATTCTGTATCCGATTGAGCGCTTGAATGATGTGTCCTTCGGGTAGACCCGAACGTGTATTTCTGTTAGGTTCCAGCCGTTCGACGCATCGATGTCGGCGGGGCAGGCGGAGGTGCCGCAGACGAGATCCGTCAGCGCGCGCATCATCACGTAATCGCCGGGACGCGACCACGGTTCGTCGGACCAGATGTTGTTGTGGCAGTCGACGTTGGTGTTGAAGAAGAAGTTGATCGCCGGCCAGCCCTTGTAACTGCCGATCGGATAGTCCTTGAGGGCGTTGTTGAAATTGTCGGTGCAGTTCGGATGCCCGAAGTAGCCCATGTCCTCGTAGTAGCGCGTCGTGCACGCGAGGTTGAACGTGTCGTGCCGCCCGACGGTGTCCTGCACCATCTCGACGAGCGGATTGCGATCCCTATCGAAGAACTTCGAATAGAGGCCGGGCTTCGGATAAGCGGCTCCGAGCATCGTCCGCGTCGTCAGCGCGTCGAGTCCCTGCACGCTACCCTTGTCCAAGGCACGGCGGTTGAATGCCAGGAAGTCTGAGCACTGACGTCCTGCCACGTCGATGATCTGGATGTACTCGCCTTCGTGAACCTCGAAGCTTTCGGCGCTCGCAATATTGATGCGGATATCGAGGCGCGGCTCGGCGATCGGGTCGGGCACCTTGGCGTCATTGAGGAGCCGCGGATTGGCTCTCAGAATGAAGACCAGAATGTCGGTCGCCGGTGTCTGATCCCAGACGATCATCGGCTCGGCGGGCGCTCCAAAGATCGCGAGAACGGACCGTTCCGCCTGCAGCGCCGCGACGTCGCCCCGAACGGAATCGGCGCCGAGCACGTGCGCCGCCTTGACGCGCCCGATATCGAGCCCGCGCCGGAAAAGTCCGAAGCGAACCCGTTGCGCGTCCTCGCTATCGCTTTCGAGCGCTTTCTGAATGCCTGTCGGCTTGCCCTTGCCTTTGAGGCCGAGGGCGCCAAGATCGCTTTTGCCGCCCGGCGCGAACGCGGCGATCTCGACACCCTGCCCGCCTTCAAGCGGACTGAGTTCGATACGGTCTCCTTTGTCGAGTTCGAAGACGGCGGTGCCGCCGCCTTTCAAGACGTAACGCTCGACACCTGGCTCAAGTGAAGACTGGCCCGGAGTGAAAAGTTTTGGCCGGCTGGGGGACGTCAGAACTGTATCGCTCATGTTGTCCTCGTCTCGCGAAAGCGATCATCGGACTGGCCGCACCTCGGCGACCAGTCCGCGATCCGTTTATATAGGTCGAACGGCGCTCTCGGCAGCCTCTTTGTTGCTCGGCTGATTGAGGAAGGCTTCCATTGAATTGTCGAGCGCCTTCATCCAGGGCGTATGATGGATGGGAGCCTGCGTACCCGTCAGCACCGAGCAGTGCGATTGGTCGCGATAGGTCAAGATGTTATCCATCTTGTGGTGCTCCCATTGCTTGAACATCTTGGCGACGGCATCGACGTCGAGCCGCGGATAATCCGTCGGCGTGATGAGATCGCGGACATATTCGGTCTGGAAGTCGATGGCTTCCGTCGCGTCCGCAATCGCTTCTTCCTTTTCGGTCCAGGCCTGGATGTCAGCGAACATTTCCGATTTCGACGGCAATTTGATGCGGCCGAGAACGACATCTCGTGCGTACCAGGCCTGAGCGTCGAACATGTTGAACGTATAGAACTGATCTTGCATGCCGATGTACATCAGCTTCGGATTGTCGAGCCAGAAGATGCCCTTGTAAAGGAATGGCGGATAGAGACGGTTGCGCGACTTAAGGCGCAGCGAGTCTTCCATGAACGGGTGGTGGTGGAGATAGCCGGTGCACAGGATGATGGCGTCGACGTTCTTCGTCGTTCCGTCCTTGAAATAAGCCGTCTTGCCCTCGACCTTCTCGAGCAGGGGAACCTCAGAAAAGCTTTCCGGCCATTTGAAGCCCATTGGCTTCGTGCGCCAGGAGAAGGTGACGGATTTCGCGCCGTACTTGTAGCACTGGATGCCGATGTCTTCCGACGAATAGCTTGCGCCGACGCACAGCACATCCTTGCCGGCGAACTCGTCCGCAGAACGGAAGTCGTGCGAATGAAGCGTACGGCCGAGGAATTTATCGAGGCCCGGGAACTCCGGAATATTCGGCGTCGAGAAGTGGCCGCTGCTGCAGAAGACGTAATCGAATTCTGACGACGAGATCACGTCATTGGTGAGATCTTTGACGGCGACCGTGAATTTCTTCGTTTCTTCGTTGTAGCTGACCCAGCGGACGGTCGTGCTGAGCTTGATGTAGTTCGCGATGCCGCTGCGTTCGATGCGGCCCTTGATGTAGTCATGAAGGACGGCGCGCGGCGGAAACGAAGGGATCGGTCGGCCGAAGTGCTCTTCAAACGAATAGTCGGCAAACTCCAGGGCTTCCTTCGGGCCGTTCGACCAAAGATAGCGATACATGCTGGCATGGACCGGCTCGCCATACTCATCCGTTCCGGTGCGCCACGTATAGTTCCAGATGCCGCCGCAATCGCTTTGGCGCTCGTAGCAAACGAGTTCCGGAATTTCCGCGCCCTTGCGCCGCGCGCTCTCGAATGCGCGCAAAACCGCCATGCCGCTCGGGCCGGCTCCGATGATCGCTATCCGCTCTGCCATTTTGGTGTCCTTCCGACAAATATTCGCGTTGTTTTCCTTGTTCGAAAAAAAAGCGCTCAGCCCTAGTCGCGCGGGTGCGTGCGGAGCCTGAGCGGATCGTAGAACGGCATCTTCACGACAGTGGCCGGCCAATCTCCCTTGTCGTGAACAACGAGCTCGGTGCCGACCTTGGTGTAAGCAGGATCGATTTGCGCCATCGCCAGCGATTTCATGAGGTGCTGACTATAGGTTGTGCTGGTGACGACGCCGACTTCCTTGCCGTTTGCGGTGATCTTCGCGCCCGGCTCGATCGCTTTCGTTTGGTCGACTTCGAGACCTGTAACGAAGGAGCGTTCTTTGCCCTTCTTTTCCTGGAGCGCCTTCTTGCCGATGAAATCCGGCTTCGAAAGATCGACGGTCCAGTCGGCCTTGACCTCCCACGGAGTCGTGTCGCCGTGCGGCATCTCATATGGGAAGAACAGCAGGCCACCTTCGACGCGCACGATGTCGAGGCAGGCCCACGACACGGGAATGACGCCTTTGTCCTTACCGGCTGCTAGGATCGAATCCCACATCTTGTGCGCATCTGCGGCGGTGCTGAAAACTTCATAGCCGCGCTCCGCCGAATAGCCGCCGCGGGCAAGGCGCACCGGCGTGCCGAAAAGCGTTGTCGGCTCGTGCTTGAAATAGCCGAGGTTGGCGAGATCCATTGGCGTGTGCGGCTGGAGAAGTTCGAGTGCCAATGGCCCCTGGAGCGCGAGGATGTGCGTGTCATCATCCTTCTCGATTTTAACGTCATACTTGGGCGCGAGCGCAAAGATCGCTGCTTCAAGCGTTCCCGCACCATGCGATAGCCGAAACTCGGTAGGGCTATCCACGTAGACGAGAACGTCATCGATCAAGCCGCCGTTCTCGTCGACGATATTGGAAATATGAGAATCGCCGGGCTTGGCCTTCGACACATCCGAAGTCAGCAGGTGATTGAGCAGCTTCAGCGCTTCCGGGCCCGACACGTTGATCATCTGCAGCGAGGAAACGTCGAACAGCCCTGCGCGATAGCGAACCGCGGCGACTTCTTCATAGGGGTCCGTCGCGTAGGTCTGCGGCAGCGGCATGTTGTTCCACGACACCGAGTTCAGATCGGCGCCGTTCGCCAAATGGCGATCGTTGAGAATGGACTGCCGTGGCAAATGGGCGAGTGACATGAGCATTACCTCTTGCATGCTTTTGACTGGTTCTGACGCAGATTTCTTCGTTGAGACGTGCTCAGTCCGGACCGCCGCCGGGTGAGGTTGGAGCCCCATCGTCGTACTTCGACAGCCACTCGATGGTCGTGTCGCGATATCGGCTGAGGCCTTTGTAGCCGACGAGTTCCTCTGGAAGGGTGCGCAGCACGCGGGGAAGGCGGCGCCCCCACTTCGGCACCGTGACGAGCTGTTCGAGGCTTAAGAGATAGCCCCGGATCGAGAACAGGATCGCGTTCGACCTCGGAAGCCTGAAAAGACCCTGCATTTCGACCCGCAGATGAACCTTCTTGCCGACGTTCTCCGGCGTAACCGTGGTCCGGTCGGTGCCCCACTTATGGTAGTTCTCGGGGCTTGTATCGAGACGCGGATTGATCGTCATCGTCCAGTTGAGACGGCGAACCGGATTGCCAATCTGCAGGTTGAGCAGAAATTTCAACGCCCGCTCGAACACGCCGATCTGGTGAGCCAGCGGCACTGGGGCATGCCATTCGAAGAAATTCATGCCGACGTCGAAATCGAGCGACCAGTCAGCCTGAGAGGTGATGATGCCCGCGTCCATCCAGAGCTGGTTGTCGCGCTGGTCTTGGATGGAAAAATCGCCCTGGACCTGACGGCCGATGTATTCCATGGGCTCGTACGGCAACGTGTTCACTTCGCCGAACGTGAACTTCTGATCGATGCCGAGTGGGCGATTTATCCAGTGCCAGTGGGCGCCGTCGCGATTGAGCGTGAAGTGCTCGGGATAGTCTCGCGCCATCGAAGTCATGATGAGCTCGAGCATGTCCCACTGCGCCGTCATCATATGCGGCAATGCCTGGCAACGGCCGGGATCCGCTTCGAGCACCAGCGCCCGGTCGCGCATCTCCGAGACGTAGTGCTCGTCAATATCGAAGGGGAACTCGAAGACCGAACCTTTGGGACCCGGCACGTGCGGTTCTATGTTGACCGCATACATGTATTTGTCTTCGTGAAATGGAAACGGAAACCGCCTGATCCCCGCCGGGCTGTTCGAAAATGTGAAGTCGTCCCGAAACGTCTCATTTTTGAAAGTCAGTCCCATGCGAGGGTCTCCTGGAAACCAAAGAATTTGAAGTTATCGCTCAGAGATCGAGCGTGATCGATCCTGTTTGAATTCGTGACATGCAGATCATTATCTTCTTGCCGCCGACCTTTTCGGGTTCGGTCAGGAAGTGGTCGTTGTGTTCGATGAACCCGTCGCAAGCGACGACACCGGTCTCGCATTGGCCGCACGCGCCGCCGCGACACAGGAACGGCGCATCGACGCCGTTCTCCTCGAGCGCTTCGAGAATGCTCTGGTGACCTTTCACGATGATCTCTCGCTCGGATTTGGCGAGCTTGACGACGAACGGCTTTCCTGCGGGCGGCGCGCTGAATTGTTCGGAATGCAGATTTTCTTCCGGCCAACCCGCAAGCCGCGCCGTCTGCAATGCCCAGTCGATCATCGGTTTCGGCCCGCAGACATACATATGGGTGCCGAGACGCTGGTCGTCCAAAACGATATGGAGCGGGATCATCTGTCCCTGATCCTGGCGATAGAGATTGATGCGAGAACCGTATCGCGACTGCAGGTATTTGCAGTAGGCGCCATCATCGAGCGAGCGTACGCCATAATGCAGCTCGAAGTCGGAATGCAGGCTATCGAGCTCATTCATCATCGACATGAACGGCGTGATGCCGATGCCACCCGCCACCAAGACGTGCTTCTTGGCGAGCTTGACCGGCGGAAAGAGGTTGAGTGGCTGGCCGATCTCAAGCTCCGAGCCGACCGAGACGTTCTCATGCATGAACTTCGAGCCGCCGCGTGAATCTTCGCAGTTCAGCACGCTGATTTGATAGCTCGACGTATCGGTCGGCGACCCCATGAGAGAGTAGGGATTGCGCATCAGCCGGTCGCCGGAGTGCATCACGACGGAGATGTGCGAGCCGCCGGAGAATTCCGAAAGCGGTGCATTTTCTGCGTCGACGAGCCGGAAGCGCTTGATGCGGTTGGCGACGCGCTCGACCTCGGCAACGCGAACACGGCGAAGAAGTGATCCGCTCATTGATACAACGCCTCTGTTTCGGGAACCTCGCCTGGAACCTCGGCATCGATGGACACGCCTTGGAAAGCTGCAAGGCGGCGAGAGTAGTGATCGCGTACCAACAGCGTCAGTCCGCAATGTGCGCATTTTACCGGGTTCGTCGTGACGTTCTCTGTGAAGCCCTTGCAATGCACGCATTGCACCCGCCGCATCAGCGAACCACGATGCTCGGTGCGGATGGACAGATGGTCGATCGAGAAATCGGCGCCGGACTGCACGACAAAGCCGATAAGCGACTCGGAGCCCGCCGTATAAAGCCGTAAACCCATGGGCGCGGTCTCAAGAAGCTGACGCAGATGCGCGATGCCGCCGGAAAGGGTCGGCAGAATTTCGACGCTTGCCGGAGCGAGCTCGTGCGTGAGCGTTTGGCCTTCCGCATCCGAGAGGCTGTCGGCTAGAATGACGGTCGCGCGCTTCGCGAATGCGCTGTCGGCACGGGAAAACAATTCGGCGACCGCCGCCGCACCGGCTTTGTCGCAAACGATGAGATTGCTGCGCGCATTGAGATCCGGACTGAGCCCCGGATAGATCGGCCGGCTTTTTATCGTGCTTATCGTCATCGAGTGCTCCCTAAATCCCATGGGCCCTTTGCCGGGGACCCTGCGGAAAGCAATTTGAGCAGACCGGAGCGACCGAGGAAACTGCCCCGGTCTGCTTTTTCTTTAAGCAGGTAGCTGGAAGAACCAGTTGGAAGCCAGGACGACGGCGAGGCCGGCGACGAGCACGAGATAGGGAAGCACGCCTGCTTTCCGTTTGTTGAAGTCGCTCTGCCTCAGCCCAAGGTCCTCCAGCATGTGGGCGGGAAAGACCCCCTTGTCCTGGACGTAGTGGCGGAACAAGAATACCGGAATAATCAGAGAGGCGGTGAACAATCCGGCCCACAGCGCGGCGGGATTCCAGACCTTGGCACCGGCTCCCATGAACGCCGCATTGACGAACGCGAGAACCGCCCCGACGGCGAGCACCCACGTCGGCGCACGCCACGGACGCGGCACGTCGGCGTTGTCGATCCGGTGTATCCAACCCGAGTTGAGGTTCAGGAAGTTGAAGATGATGTAGCCGCAGTTCGACACAGCAAGGATGAAGAAGAAGCTCGTGGCGTCCGCGCACGCAACCGCAAGGATCGCGAGGTTGAGCACGAGGTCGGTCCACATCGCACGGGTCGGCGCGCCGTGTTCGTTGACGTGGCTGAGATAGCGCGGCAGCCAGCCGTCACGCGAGCCCTGGTAGAGCGTGCGCGAGGAGCCGGCCATCGCCGTCATCAGGCACAGCATCAGCGCCAGGATCATCAGCATGACGAGCAGGCTCGTCACAAATCCGCCGTGGCCGACCATGTTGCCCATGGCCGCGGCGACGCCCGAACCGTCGACGATCGACGGCTCCAGCATGCCCTGGAGGCCAAGAACGCCCTGGAAGGTGAAGGGAACGAGCGTGAAGAGCACGAGGCAAAGAAGGCCGGAATAGAAGATCGCCTTGAACGTATCGCGGCCCGGATCGCGGAACTCGCTCGTGTAGCAGACGGCCGTTTCGAACCCGTACGTCGACCAGGCGGCAATGAACATGGCACCGAGGATCAGCGTCCAGCCGCCGATATTCCATTGGCCCATGTCGGGCGCGTATGCGGCTTTGAGCGGCTCGATCGGCGTAAAGTTCGACCAATCGATCTGCCCGGTAATGATAGGAACGACGCCGACGATCAGCATCGGTATGATGACCGCCAGCCCGATATATTTCTGGACGTTCGCCGTTCCGAGAATTCCTCGATGCTGAATGGCGAAGGTGATCAGCATCAAAATCGCGCCGATGAAGAACGCGGCGTTGAACGAGAACGACACCGGCCCGAGCGTCCCGTGGAAAAGAGCCCAGTTGCGAACCTCGGGCGTCAGCGCGGCGACGGCATCCGTCGAGAGGAGCGCGGCGACAGCTTCCGTGGCCGTCTTACCTTGGTTGGCTGCGATCCACTCCGTCACGCGGGATGAATCGAGCGGGATCGAGTTGGCGTGAGCGCTGATCCAGGCGGCGACCTGTGGGGCATCGGCCGGCGGGATCGGAGCAAGCGAGTTGAGAATGTACGCAGCCGCGATCGAACATCCGAGAGAGAGCACGGGCGACCACGCGATCCAGTTGCACCAGACCGACAAGGGAGCGACCAGCTTCGAATATCGGACCCACGCGGCCGCGCCATAAACCGAAGCGCCTCCCGACTTGTTCGGAAAGAGACCGGCGATTTCCGCGTAGGTGAAGGACTGAATGAAGCCCATGATCATCGACACGAACCAGACGAGAAAGGCGACCTTTCCCGCGACGCCGGCGATGCCGCCGATCGAAAATAGAACGAGAGCAGGGACACCGCTCGCGACCCAGAAAGCTCCCTTCCAATCGATGGCTCGTAAAAGTTGACCGGACGAAGCTTTGAGCTCGCTGTCCGCGCCAAGTGTTGCCGTATCGATGGTCATGATCGCTCCCGAGTGACCCCTGCACGATGATAAAAATTCGTGCAGCTTCCGGTCCGCGATCTGAGCCGATGACCGGCACGATGGCGTGGACCGAAAAAGCACGAACTGCCGCCGGGCCCGGCTCTGGCGTGACGCAACCAGATGATTTTGCGTCGAAAACCAATTTAAACCAGTGATTACCGCAATCGCCCAACATCAGCCATGTTATGGGATGGCGAATTACCTGCAAGTCAAAAAAATCACCAAGAGGAAACGGATCTGACTATTTCGAAGGCACAATTTGCCGATTTTATCGATGCCAACTCAGCTTACGACGCTTATCGCATGTGCGAACCTAAATTGGCTGACATTGGTCGAATTCGGTTGCCTTCCGGTTGAGAAAGGGTGATTTCTATCTTCCATTCGGAGGGATCGACAAACGTCTTCGGAATTCGAAATGAGGCGCATGTCCGCAGATAAAACTCAAAAATGGGTGACTTCGACCCTGCGCGGTTTCGCGGAAATGTCTCGCGCGCGAAGCGAGGAAGCCGCCCGCTTTTGGCTTCACGCAGCCGGTATGCTGCAAGGTGCCGCCGGCGATCCTTTGCTCGCTGCCAGTCTCTCGAACGCGGGAATCGCCTCCCTCATTCTCCAACAGCAGCATGATGCCGACCGCGTCTTTCACGAAGCGGAGCAGGTTTGGCAGCGAGTTGCGGATAACTTCGCGACGCTCGACATACCGATGGCCGGTGCGAGTTCGTCGTTTCACTTCCGGCTTGCAGCGAAAGCTCCAAACGCATTGATCGACGCGCGTAGGCAGCGCTTCCTGCGTCTCGCGGAAGCCGCCTTCGCGATCACGCGCTTCGATCACCTCTTTGTTGACATCCGAAATGTATCGTCCGGCGTCGTTGCGCAACGTGCCAACGAGCTGAAGGCAAAGCTTTGCGACGTTCTGGGCGCGGGCTCGATTGAAGTCCGTTTGCTTTCAACGGTGGCCGAGCAATCCGCTGCCGCATCGCTCTTCGCGATTTACGGCGACAAGGCCACGGAGTTCGCGGCGCGTCAGCGGACGCTTTCGACCGCGTTCTCGGAAGAATGCGCAGAATTGGAAGCCGCAGTCGCGCTCACGGCGCTGCTAGGGCCTCAGATCTTCACCGTGATCAAAAATGAAAAGACGAAGACCGTAACAGGTTTCGATACCGCACGAGCTTGAGCTGAAATGATGACTGACACTTACGACTTTGAAGCGCCGCCTTGGATCGATGATGTCTCGCGGCACCCGCTCGTCACGCCACGGGTCAAAGAGATCGCCACGCGGCTCTTCGCAAGGCTGGCCGCGGGGGAATTTCCGTTTGGAACGCGGATTCCGGCCGAGCGCGATTTGGCCGATGCGTTCGGAGACAGTCGCGCAACCATACGTCAGGCTCTCGAGTTTCTGTCCGTCTACGGTATCGTTGCACGCCGGCCGGGAAGCGGCACCTTCGTTTCCTATCAAAGAAAGCAGACGGCCAACGGAAGAACGGATCACCGCCCGTCATCCTATCTCGACGTCGATCAGCTCGCAGAGACGGCGTCGCCGTTCGCGATGAACATCGCGGGGTCCATCCTGGCTCCGGAAATGACGCGCCTCGCCACCATTTACATGTCGACGCGAGACATCGCCGAACTCCAACACCAGCTGTCGCGCCTCGAAGCCATCGTCACCGAATCCGACACGTTCGCGATGCTCGAAGAAGAATTCATGATGACCATCGCGCGCGGCACACACAACTCGCTCCTCGTCGCGATGTACGCGATCCTGCACGAGGTGAGGAGCCATCCCCAGTGGGAAGCGGCTCGACGTCAGGCGCTCACGCCGTCGAAGATCAAGAGCATCCAGCTTTTATTTAGGTCGCTCTACGACGCTATCGAAAAGCGTAACGTCGAGACGGCCGTCGAGATCATCAAGCTCTACGTCGCGAACGCCCACGAAGACATGATCTACGAATCGTGAGCCGTCAGCCGGTCGAGCATCTCGGCCGACGCCGCGAGATGTTCGCGCTGGTCCCACATCAGGTTCAAGGCTCGCATGTGCTTGACGAGGATTGATCGGTGCTTTGACCACCAGTCTGCGATCGAGCCGAACTCCTGAATGCGCGCCTTGCCATTGACGATGGCGACGACGGGCCAGTCTCCGACGAGCGCGTTGTCGATTCCAAAAAGATCCTTGCCCCACCATCGTGCTTCGCCGAAGGCGTGCTGGCCGATTCCGCCGACCTTCATGGCGGCGAGAACGGAGAAGGGCTCGAAAGTGCGCGCACGCTGCACCGCCGATTTCCAAAGCTCCAGCGTCGAAGCATATTCCCACGACACCGCGCTCCAGGTTCCCGGAAAGCGCCGGCAGAATTCATCGTAGAATTTACCAGGCTCTTCAAAATTCACATGACCCTCGTTGAGCCGAGGATCGTCGAAATCAGGAAACTGGAATACGAATCCTTCCATGAATTCCACGCTCGTGCGCCGGACCAACTCCGGATAGTTGTCACACGTGCAGGACAAAAGCCGGCCTTGAAAGCCGCGCTTGTACGCTTCGATGGTCAGCGCATGGACGAAAGGCTCATACGCCGTATCCCAGCAAAGGATGTCGGGCTTCTTCGCCATCATCTCGTCGACGATGGAAGCGAAGTCGGTGGTATCCGGCTCGAACAGACGCTCAGCGACAAGCTCTATGCCCGCCGCATCGAATGCCGCTCTGTATGTTGCAATCGAAGGCAATCCATGGAGATCGCGCTGCGCGCACAAAGCTGCCGTCTTGAGCTCGGGGGTCGTGCGTTTCAGCCACTCGACGCCGGTGACGTTGTAGATTGGATGCACCTCGCTCGGCGCAACGAGCGTCGGCACGTCAGGTGACAGATCGCTCGGCAGCAATGTCGCGACGAGCATGCGGTGCTGGCTGACGAGCCTGCGGACTTCGGCCGTCAGATCGTCGCCGCCGATCATGAGGATGAGCTTCACGCCGTCTTCGACGATCAACTTCCGCGCGCCCTGAAGCGCCCGGTCCGGTTGGTACATGGTGTCGTACTGAACGAGTTCGAGCATGTACCTTCGGCTGCCGACCTTCAGTCCGCCGGCGCCGTTGATGCGTTCGATCCAGATGAGGCTGCCGTTCACACCGGGAACGGCCCAGGCTTTGAGCGGTCCGGTAAGCGGAGCGAGGAGGCCGATCTTTAAAACCGTGGGCGACCCAAGCCCGAAGTCCCTCATCGCAAGACCGAGAGCCGATGCGACCGGGCTTCTTGGTCTAACGGCCATGGCCTGGCTTTACCGGGCTTGAAAACTGTCGACGCACCTGGGTCAATGTCTCAGCATCTTGTATGGCCTGCGCGTTGCCGCACGGCCAATCAATTTTTTAGCGTAGAGCTACGCTTAAATCCCAGGGCAGGTCTTGTCGATAGCGCGACGTGCACGTGAGCGCAGCAGCCGTCTCTCGACGAACAAAACGTGGTTTTGGAAGGCCTAACGCGTGGCTCCGGTCGTCGCCATCGCCGACGTCTCGAGCGTCGACGGCGGCTGGGGCGCATGCTTGGCCGCAACTTCGACCTCGCTGCCACGAATCTTGGTCAGAAAGCTATCGAGACTGGGACCCCAGATGTCCCAGCCTTGGCGATCGTCGGCGATGGTATGCCCTTCAGAGCTATACGGAGCGAGAATGTGTTCCTCGACGCTGCCGCCGCCGCTGCTCCAGGCCCGCGCTAAATTCTGAGCGAGGTCTGGGCTGAAATAACTATCGTTCTTGGCATAGAACCAGATTGTCGGCTCGCGTGCCTTGTCGCCGTACGTACGAGCGGCGGCGAGCAGGTCTGGCGTTCCGCAAATGGCGTTGGGCTGACCGTAGGCATGGCCGCCCCGGCCGCCGGCAAAATTCACGATCGCCTGCACCTGCGGGAGGTTGCGGGCCGCGATAGCGAGCGATGCCCATCCGCCGGTCGAGATTCCGGCTACGATCGTTCCCTTTTGCGCGACGAAGGGCTGCGCAGTCATGTAGTTGATCGTGGCGGCGATGTCGTCGGCGGCGATGTTGCCCGACACGTAATGGTTTGGATGTTCGCACGTGCCGACCGATTCCGAGAGAACGCCCCCCGTCGCTCCGTGGCCGCGGCGTTGCGGCAGGACGACGACGTAGCCACGTTCGACAAACCAGCGGGACAGCCAATAGTAGACCGGCATCGCGACGGCGAGGCGCGTCGATTTATCGGTCCCATGATTGATGACGACGAGCGGAAATTTCTTATTGGAAGCGGATGCGTCCGCGTCGGGACGAAAAACCGTTGCGCGGAGCGAGCGCCCTTCTTCGCCGCTCGGCAGAATCCAGAGCTGCTCGTGCATGCGGGTGCCTTCAGGCCCGAACCCGCCGAACTCCCGCTCCGCCGCGTTCGAAGTTCCCGTCACCGCGCTGACGGCCGCCATCACCATAACGGCCAGCGCCATAACGGGAAGCATACGGGCAAGCACAGTTTTTGCGATGCTGTCCACGAATCGGGACAGGAAAATTCCCCCTGCGAATGTCATCAATGGTTCCCCGTGCCATGCACTTTCGCGCCGCAGCATTGGAAATGGCTCTGAGGCTGTCGTCAAGAGCCCGGGCGAGGAACACGAGAATAGTGCACAAGAGCCCGTATTTACGCGTGATTTTCCACTGTCTTGCGTTGGGTCCGGTGTAGGCGGCCGTCTTTAAATTTCCGCATTTCGAGCAGTCACGCTTCGCTTGGCATAAATATGAGCGGTCCCGTGACACCGCCTCAAAAGAGAAGCGCCGGAGCATGGCTCCGGCGCTTTGTCTTGGCTATTCGCCTG
Source organism: uncultured Alphaproteobacteria bacterium (assembly GCA_963710005.1). Taxonomy (GTDB): domain Bacteria; phylum Pseudomonadota; class Alphaproteobacteria; order Rhizobiales; family Hyphomicrobiaceae; genus Hyphomicrobium_B. The sequence continues at coordinate 6,021 of CAVPYR010000012.1, read as the reverse complement.
ATCTCGTTACCACCAGCACAAGCCGATGCAGTAGCCGTAGGCCGGAACAGTGCGGCGGCGATAGGTCGGCCGAACATATGAAGAATACGAATTGTAGTAGTAGTGGCGTCGATACGTGTAGTCATGCTCGTCGGAGTCGGACTCTGCATGACGCCAACGCCAATACCGGTCGCGCCAATACCGATGACGCCAGCCGTAATGGTGCCCATAACGATGATGACGCCAATAGCCGTAATGCCGGCGATGGTGCCTGTATCCGCACTGGCGATAACCGTCGCGCCACCAGCAGCGGTAATATGCCTTTTGAACGGAGCTCGTCTGCTCGCCACTCAACGCTGCGACGCCGGTCGTAAGCACGGCGGCGCCCGCGCGTGGAGCATAAGCCCCAAATGCTATTGCCATCGCGCAGCTTAACGCGATGAGCGAAAGCAATTTTCTCATGCTGCTTCCCCTTCTAGGTAGTATCTCGCCCCGGCAAAGCGTTTTGCCCCATTCCTCAGACCGGGTGCCATCGATACTGCATCTGGGCCATGGCAGTACAACCCTTATGTGAGCCGATGAAGGGCGTTGGAGCGGCTTGCGGCGGTGGTGTGGCAAGTTCGTGCCACCGGACCTATGCGTCAGACTTGACCGCTTGCGAGGGCACCTGCCGCCCCAACAGGCTCGGGCCAGAGGATTGAGCTGACGGGCGGGATCAACCTATAAGCTGATGTAGCAATGACGTTCGACCAGCCATGTAGCGCCGGCTTGGTTGTCAAAACTGACTACTTCCTGTCCGTCGCCAGCGCGGCGGGCGCAATTCGGTTCACCGAGGCGCGCCCGAAGTCGCGGCACTGTCCAGTCAATAAACGTTCGGAGCTTGCGGGGGACAAGTCGACGTGACGTGTACAGGATGTTCACCGGCCAGGGGTTCGGCTCAAAGTCCTCCAATACGCATCGCGTCCAGCCGATCCATTGCCATCGGTCAGTTCTTTCCGATTATTGAGAACGATATCTCGAATTTCGGGGATTGCTGAAAGACTTATGGAACGTCAATTTCAGATGGGTATCCATTAATAAAGTCACCGTCGGCGCGGACTGGCAAGGATTTTGGGCCGATCAGGAATTGTAGGTATAGATCACGGTTGTTGTCGGCAGGACGACGGCGGAGTCCCACGACAATACCGGTCTTCCAACCTTCATCGGAGACTGATCTAACCATCGGGCATAATCGGTTCACTTGCGAACGCAGAGGATACGATGGCGAGCACGAATATCTCCAGGCGCGGGTTTTGTTTGTGCTGCATTGGAGCGGCCCAGGCGGGATTGGCGGGTTGGCTGACACCGCGAGAGGCCTACGCCGAGGCGCGCGGTCTCGTTAGCCTGATCAAGGACAGCGCCGCCGTGGCGCCGATCGTGACTCACAAGCTCCATGGCAACGTAAGCGTTCTCGAGGGCTCGGGCGGCAATGTCGCCGTGCTCACGGGCTCCGATGGAAAGGTTCTCATCGATGCCGGGATCAGGGTATCGCAGGCGAATATTAGCAAAACTCTTGCCGACCTTGGCGCCGATCCCGTCACTCATCTGATCAACACGCACTGGCACTTCGATCACGCCGACGGGCCGCTTTTCGCCCCGGAAAAGCAACCCACCGATCGTCGCAATTACACCGCTTCGATCAAGGCAGCGACCTTCTTCGGATCGCCCTTAATGACTTTGATAACACACGGAAACGGTTTATCTAGCTGAGTAGCGAGACATTCTTGCTTTCGCGCATTTCGTAGGATCGCCAAGGACGGCCGTTCTCACCGGTTTGTCGAAGAGCACGATCAATCGAATGGTCGAAGACGGACGGTTTCCCGAGCCGCTTCGCATTGATAAGCGTGCTCGCGGTTGGCTGGCTCGGGACCTGAATGCTTTGCGTGAACTGCTCGACGAACAACGCCGCGGGCCGAGACAGTGACGAGATAGCCGCAAGACGCATTGCGCCAGCGATATGGAGAGCCACGCTGGCCTTTGATTGCGTGCCGGGTTAGGGTCAAAACGCGGCTGTGGCTCCAAGCCCTATGTAACCGATGGCCACGCTCGGCGCTCGCTTCGCCAGAATTTCTAAATCAGACGAAGACACGCCCCTCGTCACGGCGAGTCTGAGTGCGACCCCGTCGTTTTCTTGATCGCGGGCAAATCGTGTCTCCGCCGCTTAAAAATCAACGTCGTCTGCGATGAAAGTGCTCACGCAACGTGAGCTGTTGGCGTCAAAAAACATAATGCAGGGAACCTGTTCACACCCGACAAGTTCTAATGCCGAATTTCGGCGTATCGTTCTCCTCAAGAGAAGTAACGCCGCGGTGTTGCCACCTCTGCTGGCCGGGACTGCGTTAGGTCTTAAAATGACATTGTGCCCATATAGCTCCGACGAGCTGCACGACATCCACAGCGTGCTCGAAGACCTCATCGCTGAAGCCAAGCTATCGTCTCCGAACATGGACGTCGACGACATCATCGAGCGGCTGTTTGATCTAACTGATCATGGCGAGCGCGATCCTGAAAAGCTGCGCGCTGCGGTGTTTGGACGGGCGGCGTAGATAGCTAACACCCGATCGCGGCCGAACCTCTCAGCGGCGTCGTTAGCCTCACGCCCGCAATTGATCCTGGCTGGCCAATTTGACGTACACAGCAAGACCTCGACGATGGGAACCAACTTGCCTTGTCCCTCGTTCCGGTCAATCTGACCGCGCATGGGGAAGGGACATGTCTGAGCTGGAAAAGCACGTTGACGCCGGTCCAGTCGCCAAAAAAACGGTTCTTGTAGTCGAGGACGAGGTGTTCATTCGCCTGTACTTGGCGGAGGAAATTCGCGTTGCCGGCTTCACCGCGATCGAAGCGAGCAGTGGTGATGAAGCCTTTGCCGTGCTGAACAGCCGGAACGACATCGATCTAGTCATAACAGACATTCGGATGCCAGGGACGATGGACGGACTGCAACTCGCAGAATGGGTGAGAAGCCAACAGCCGCGCGTCAAAGTAGCACTGGCATCCTCCAACCTACTCTCCATCGAGAGAAAATCTTTCACCGTTTTTTCGAAGCCCTTTCGGATCGAAGAACTTTTGGCCGGCGTGCGCGAGCTACTTCGCGACGGGAACCGACCGAACGGTGCAGCCGTTGATGGCCAATGATGGAAGGTAGCGAACAAGAAAAGCCTAGCTCGACCATACTCCTGGTCGAAGGCGATGTGTTGGTGCGAATGCCCGTCGCGGCGTATCTGCGAGAATGCGGCTATCGGGTGTTTGAGGCCGTCAGTGGCGAGGAAGCGTTGGAAGTCTTAAATGCCGCTGAACTGAAAATAGACGTCATCTTCGTAAGCGTGGAAGCGGACGGGTTTGCATTGGTAAGTGAAGCCCGTAAAAAGCGCGCGGGCATCAAAACGGTTTTGGCGGGAACGCCGAAGAGAGCCGCCATCGCAGCGGGTGACCTTTGTGAAGACGGGCCGCATCTGGCAAAACCCTATCATCCGCAAACTATCGAACGCCAAATACGCAGTCTTCTTGCCACAAGAACTGAGACCGCGACGTAGCGCAGCGCAGTCACAGGGATCGGTATGCAATCGGCGGAAGGAGAATAGTCGGTGGGCCCCCCGAACTAAGGTTTGGGCGTTTTGCCTCTAATGTCCTGCACCTCGCGTGCGCTGCACATCACGTTGGCGAAGATCGTGCGAAAGATGAGATGGTTTCTAACGTCAAACCGAAGAAACCCGTCAAAACATCGGGGTGGGCCAATAAGCGATTGCTGGCGGAAGGGCTCGGGGTGCTACCGAGTTCGATGGAAGCCTTTCTGCTGAACAATCACCGATACCTGGAGGTTACCGCATCAAGGTTCAGGTTTGGGCATGCTCTATGCCGTAAACGCGGTGGTGTACCTTTATTCCATTCCTAAGGGGCGCGATCGCTGGGACGTGTGGAAAATTGCGAAGCCGGCGTGTCCCCCCTTACCGATCCTCAAGTAGCGAGGCGCCGCGGCGTAACAGGCCGCACAACCGAAGCGCCTCGCAAGCAGCACGGCTTTTGCCAGCCAACGTGCTGCGTTTATCCAACGATGCGCCGCCGATTGTCGTTCCCGTACGGCTTAAGCCGCCAACGGCTAAGCGACCTCCGAGGCTTTCGATCCGCGACCGGGCAAAGGCCGGGGTGCTATGGTCTTCCGTCACACATCAGGGGCTTGAGCTGCCCGTGCCTGCTGGCGAGGTTGGAATCCGATCACCGGGATTTCGAGCCTGCAGCCGGATCGTTCGGCGTGTTGGTCGAAGGTCCAGGCTGAACATTCTCGTTTGTCGTCGAGTTCTGCGGGAATCCCGGCTGGGGACGCTGCTCCTGAGTCTCCGGTGCTCGCGCCCTGATCGGGCGGCAGGACCGTCGTGGGCCTCGATCCGGGCGTCTGTGACTTTACGCCGGAGCTATAATCAGCCGATTGCGCCATGGCTCCGAGCGAGCCGGCAGCCAGCAAAACCACCGACGCCACTGCGGCGTTCAAAATTCGCATCAGAAAAACTCCTTTTCCTTGGGGACGTTCCAGATCGGAAACGGGCCCTACCCCTGTTGGTTCCATAGGCGCAGATTGCCGCCCTCCAACCTCTGGGCGCTAACAACAGCCAAAAAAGTTCTGACACTTCGGCTCGTCTGAAACATCTCCCATCGATCGCGATCGGCCGCCCGACAGCTATTTTGCACTCGAGGGATCTGCACGGCCGTTTCGTTTCTTACGAATGGGACGGCGAAGTGTCTTTTGAGCACACCTAGGGCTACGAAGTCTGCTTTCAACCAAAGCGGATATGTGGAACTTTAATAAGCTAGTCTGCGTCATTGCTTCGATGATCAATGCCCGTATACCGCATGACTTCCGTCGGATGGAGTTCAGCGCCGCTCTGGCACCCGTCAGGCGAGCATGTCGATTCGCTCGACATTTACGAGGTGAGGCGGCCGTGAGTTCCAGGGACAAAACCAGCGATTCGAAACTGGAGCTGCCCACTCATGGAGCCGCGACTCTCCCGAGCGTGACGGTGGACAGCTACAATATCGAGGTGCGCGACGAGGACGGATTCATCGGCGACAAAGCGAGCAAGGGCGCATTCTGGAACATCGTTGAGAAATGGCGCAAGGCCGGCGGAGATCCGTTTGGAAAGACGACTACCGAAGAGCTGACGAAGAAGCAACTGGTGAATGAGCTGGAAAAAGGCGATCCGGAAGCTGCGGGCGTCGTGCAAAGTGCGGTTGAAGAATTTTCCCAGCAATTTGCAGAAGTCATTCGGCGCTTTCTAAAAACCAAAGAATGGCGAGATACGGAAGCTATCGTCATCGGCGGGGGCTTTCGCGGAAGCCGGCTTGGAGAGCTGGTGGTGGGCCGCACCGGTATTGCTCTCTCAAGACCGATAAAATAAGCGTCGATCTTGAAATGATTTACAACGATCCCGATGATGCGGGTCTTATCGGTGCGGCGCACCTGCTGCCGCCCTGGATGCTCAAAGGGCACGACACGATGCTCGCCGTCGATATTGGCGGCACCAACATTCGCGTTGGCACGGTTGAATTGAATATTGGCAAATCGCAGGATCTTGTGAAGAGTAAGGTAGCGAACTCAGAGATCTGGTGCCACGCGGAGACCGAGACTGATCGCTCCGGCGCGGTCAGCCGATTGGCCAAGATGCTTGAGGACCAAGTTCGTTGGAACAGTAAGAGAAGCTGGCGTTGGCGCCAGTTATTGGCATTGGCTGTCCAGGGATCATTCGCGAGGATGGCTCTATTGATCGCGGCGGCCAGAATCTCCCTGGCAATTGGGAAAGCGGTAGCTTTCACCTTCCTGAAAGCATCAAGGAAAAGGTAAGCGAAATTAACGGATTTGAAACGATGGTCGTCATGCATAACGACGCTGTCGTTCAGGGATTGAGCGAACTGCCTCACATGCAAGATCGCGAGCATTGGGCGGTTCTGACGATTGGGACCGGCCTCGGAAATGCGCGCTTCACCATCCGCGATGTGAAGAAGCGAAAA
>CAVPYR010000011.1:0-105066 GCA_963710005.1 uncultured Alphaproteobacteria bacterium | reverse complement strand
GGGCGGTGAGAGGGTCGAACTCCCGACATCCTCGGTGTAAACGAGGCGCTCTACCACTGAGCTAACCGCCCGACGCGCCCTTTGCTAGTCGGTCTGCAAAAGGCTGTCAAAACAAACACGCGCGCCGCTCTCGCGACGCGCGCAAAAGGTCCAAGACATCGGACTTAGTTCAGGTTCAATGCGTCCTTGAGACCCTTGGCCGGCGTGAACTTAGGCACGCGCGAGGCCGGGATCTGAATGGTCTTGCCGGTCGCGGGATTGCGGCCCTCGCGCGCCTTGCGGGCTGCGACCTTGAAGGTGCCGAAATCGGGGATGCGGACTTCATGGCCATCCTTCATCGCGGCGCGAATGTGGGCGAGAACGGCGTCGACGACACCGCTCGCCTTTTCCTTCGTCAGCTCGCAATCTCTGGCAACGGCATCAATCAAATCTTTCTTGCTCATCTCGTCTTTCCTCTAATGTGGGAGATGGGTTTCGGCTCAGGGCTCGAAGCCCGAGGCGGCCACATCGGGGAGAAGACGGCCGCGCATGACCGCGTAAAAGCGCCCAATCGACCCGGTCGTCAAGCGGAAAACGCCCGTATTTCCGGACAAAAGCGCATCAAAATGCTCGGATCGTGCAAAAGAAAATACCCCTGCGTGGTTACCGCGCAGGGGTACTGATCAGCGTAAATTTTCTCTTCGACGGAACGTCAGTGCGCGGTGATCCGCGCACTGGTTTTGTCGGCGTTCTTCGCTTCGAGAGCCTCGGCCTCGGCGGCCTCGTCCCAGGTGATCGGCTCGGGGACGCGGACAAGGCCGACCTTCAAGACCTCATCGAGACGCGAGACCGGGATGATATCCATCTTGGTCTGCACCTCCATCGGAATTTCCGCCAGATCCTTGGCGTTCTCCTCCGGAATGATGACCGTCTTGATGCCACCACGCAGCGCCGCAAGGAGTTTTTCCTTGAGACCGCCGATCGGAAGCACGCGACCGCGGAGCGTGATCTCGCCCGTCATCGCCACGTCCTTGCGGACCGGGATGCCGGTCAGAACCGAGATGATTGCTGTCGTCATCGCGATACCTGCCGAAGGTCCATCTTTCGGCGTCGCGCCTTCCGGCACGTGCACGTGGATATCGCGCTTCTCGAACAGCGTTGGATGAATGCCGAAGTCTACCGAGTGCGAGCGCACGTAGGCGTTCGCAGCCTGAATCAACTCCTTCATCACGTCGCGCAGGTTGCCCGTGACGCTCATTCTGCCCTTGCCCGGCATCATGACGCCTTCGATCGTCAGCAACTCGCCGCCGACCTCTGTCCACGCGAGACCCGTAACGATGCCGACCTGATCCTCAAGCTCGGCTTCGCCGTAGCGGAACTTCGGTACGCCAAGGAAGTCGTGGACGTTCTCGGCCGTGACGACGATCGAGGTCTTCGATGACGTCAGGATCTCCTTCACCGCCTTACGCGCAAGCTTGGCCATCTCGCGTTCGAGCGAGCGCACGCCGGCTTCACGCGTATAACGACGAATGACTTCCTTCACGGCGCCGTCTTCGACCGTCCACTCGCCCAGCTCGAGACCGTGGGCAGAGTACTGCTCCGGTATCAAGTGGCGCTTGGCGATCTCGAGCTTCTCGTCTTCCGTGTAGCCCGCAAGGCGAATGATCTCCATGCGGTCCATGAGGGCCGGCGGGATGTTGAGCGTGTTGGCGGTCGTCACGAACATCACGTTCGAGAGGTCATAGTCGACCTCCAGATAGTGATCGTTGAACGTGCTGTTCTGCTCGGGGTCCAGAACTTCGAGCAATGCCGCTGCCGGATCGCCGCGGAAGTCCTGGCCCATCTTGTCGATCTCGTCCAAGAGGAAGAGCGGGTTGGTGCGCTTCGCCTTCTTCATCGACTGGATGACTTTGCCGGGCATCGAACCGATGTAGGTCCGGCGATGGCCGCGGATTTCCGCTTCGTCACGAACGCCGCCGAGCGACATGCGCACGAACTCACGGCCGGTCGCGTTGGCGATCGACTTGCCAAGAGATGTCTTGCCGACACCCGGAGGCCCGACGAGGCAGAGGATGGGCCCCTTGAGCTTGTTGGTCCGCGCCTGCACGGCGAGATACTCAAGGATGCGCTCTTTGACCTTCTCCAGGCCATAATGCTCCTGGTCGAGGATCGTCTGCGCTTCGGCGATGTCCTTCTTGACCTTTCCCTTGATCCCCCACGGGATCGACAACAGCCAATCGAGATAGTTGCGAACGACCGTCGCCTCGGCCGACATCGGCGACATCTGCTTAAGCTTCTTCAGCTCGGCAAGCGCCTTGTCCTTGGCCTCTTTCGACAGCTTGGTGTTCTCGATCTTTTCCTCGAACTCGGCGATATCATCGCGCTCGTCGGAATCGCCGAGCTCCTTCTGAATTGCCTTCATCTGCTCATTCAAATAGTACTCGCGCTGCGTCTTCTCCATCTGGCGCTTGACGCGCGAGCGGATCTTACGCTCGACCTGGAGAACGGAAATCTCGCTTTCCATGAGCGTGTAGACACGCTCCAGCCGCTCGGAGATGCTTGCGGTTTCGAGCACATCCTGCTTGTCGGAAATCTTTACGGCGAGGTGCGATGCGATCGTATCGGCAAGCTTCGCGTAATCCTCGATCTGGCCGACGTTGCTCAGAACCTCGGGCGAGACCTTTTTGTTGAGCTTCACGTAGCTCTCGAACTGCGTCACGACAGAGCGTGCCAGCGCCTCAAGCTCTTCCTTGGCGCCGGGAACTTCGACGACGCGCTCGACCTCGGCCTCGAAGTAGTTGGTGTTCGAGGTATAGCGAGTGATCCTGGCGCGCGCGTTGCCCTCGACCAGGACTTTCACTGTGCCGTCGGGAAGCTTCAGAAGCTGCAGCACGGACGCAAGGGTGCCGATCTCGTAAATCGCATCGGGTGCCGGATCATCGTCGCCAGCGTTCTTTTGCGCAGCGAGCAAGATTTGTTTATCGGCACGCATAACCTCTTCGAGCGCCGCGATTGACTTCTCGCGACCGACGAAAAGGGGGACGACCATGTAGGGAAAAACGACGATGTCCCGGAGCGGGAGAACCGGGAACAGCTCCTTGCCGCCGGCTTTTTCCTTGGTCTTTTTATCTTCGCTCATTTCGCTACCTTATTCGCCGTGCGCCGGAGACCTGTCATAGCCTACCGACGCAATCCACACTCGTTCCACTTAGGAGCCACGCGTCCCGCCCCTTTTTGTGGCGACGGTCGGCATGCTCGTGAGCGCGAGCGCGGGGTTAGACCCAAGCTCTAGACACCGGTTTTCGGAGGAATCCACGGCTGGCTGCTTGATGCCACTCCCTCCGAACAAATAGGGACCGGCGTCCCGCAAACAAGTCCCGGGACCAAGCCCCCGGAAGGCCTTAATTGTCGCGAGATTCTAAGCCGTCGAGCCCTTCTCTTCGGCCCGGTCGGAGTAGATTCTGAGCGGCTTCGCCGAGCCTTCCACGACCTCCGGCCCGATAACAACTTCTTCGACACCCTTGAGCGTCGGGAGATCGTACATCGTGTCCAGCAGAATGCCTTCCATGATCGACCGCAGACCGCGAGCGCCGGTCTTGCGCTCGATAGCCCTGCGCGAGATGGCCTTCAGAGCGTCGAGCGTGATGGTCAGCTTGACGTCCTCCATCTCGAAGAGGCGCTGATACTGCTTGACGATGGCGTTCTTCGGCTCGGTCAGGATCTGGACGAGCGCCGTCTCATCGAGGTCTTCCAGCGTCGCGATGACGGGCAGACGGCCGATGAACTCGGGAATGAGACCGAACTTCAGCAGATCTTCCGGCTCGACGTTGCGCAGGATTTCGCCTGTCCGCCGTTCGTCAGGGCCAGTGACCTTGGCCGAGAAGCCGATCGACGAGCCCTTGCCGCGACGCGAGATGATCTTTTCAAGACCCGCGAAGGCGCCGCCGCAGATGAACAGGATGTTCGTCGTGTCCACCTGCAGGAATTCCTGCTGCGGGTGCTTGCGGCCGCCCTGCGGGGGAACCGAAGCCACCGTGCCTTCCATGATCTTCAGAAGCGCCTGCTGCACGCCTTCGCCGGATACGTCGCGCGTGATCGACGGATTGTCCGACTTGCGGCTGATCTTATCGACCTCGTCGATGTAGACGATGCCGCGCTGCGCCCGCTCGACGTTGTAGTCGGCAGACTGCAGGAGCTTCAGAATGATGTTCTCAACATCCTCGCCGACGTAGCCCGCTTCGGTGAGCGTCGTCGCATCCGCCATCGTGAACGGGACGTCGAGAATTCGGGCCAACGTCTGAGCGAGCAAAGTCTTGCCCGAGCCGGTCGGGCCGACCAGCAGGATGTTCGACTTTGCGAGTTCTACGTCGTTGTTCTTCGATGCGTGGTTGAGGCGCTTGTAGTGGTTGTGGACCGCAACGGAGAGAACGCGCTTGGCGTGGTACTGCCCAATCACGTAGCTATCGAGCACCGTGCAGATCTCCTGCGGCGTCGGAACGCCGTCACGAGATTTGACGAGGGTGTTCTTGTTCTCCTCGCGGATAATGTCCATGCACAGCTCCACGCATTCATCGCAGATGAATACCGTTGGGCCGGCTATCAGTTTACGGACCTCATGCTGGCTCTTGCCGCAGAAAGAGCAGTAGAGAGTGTTCTTCTCTTGAGCCATGTGTTCTCACCTTCCGTGCAAGACCCATCAACGCGATGTTCTTGCTTTGGCCCGCCGTTCACGCCCGGCGCGGAGCCGATTCTGCGGCGACGTGAACTTCATAACCAATCTGAGCACGCTAGCGTTCTGCAGATCAAGATTGGATTAATGGAGCCCACTAGGCCACAGCTCGCAAGCGGCGCTATTGCCACAGTTGATAAATGAGTAGGCAACACCGCGAGTTCAATGCGAAAATTTACCTAAACCATGCCGCCGACGTGCAGCGTTTGTTCTTCTTCCGGCGCGGGCGACGAATTCGCCCAGCGCTTATTCGTAGTGCAAACGATTCGAACGTTGCCTCTGCACCGCTCAGCTCGCTTTGGCCTCGAAAAGACCGGCGTCAACTTCATCCCGGTTCTCGAGGACCTTGTCGATAAGCCCGAAGTCGCGAGCTTGATCGGCGGTCATAAAGTAGTCGCGGTCGAGCGTTTTATCGACCATCTCGTATGTCTGACCCGTGTGCTTCACATAGGTCTCGTTGAGACGGCGCTTCATCTTGATGATGTCCTCGGCGTGGCGTTCGATATCGGAAGCCTGTCCCGAGAAGCCGCCTGAGGGCTGATGCACCATGACGCGGGCGTTGGGGAGCGCATAGCGCAGGCCCTTGGCTCCGGCACAGAGCAGCAACGAGCCCATCGACGCCGCCTGACCAATGCAAAGCGTCGCGACCGCAGGCTTCACGAACTGCATCGTGTCGTAGATCGCCATGCCCGCCGTCACCACGCCGCCGGGCGAGTTGATGTACATCGAGATTTCTTTTTTGGGGTTCTCGAACTCGAGGAACAAAAGCTGCATACAGATCGATGCCGCCATTTGATCCTCGACCGGACCCGTCACGAAGATGATGCGCTCCTTCAAGAGGCGCGAAGGCAGATCGTAGCCGCGCTCGCCGCGCGTCGTCTGCTCGACGACCATCGGCCAGAAGGTATTCGTCAACGTGTTCACCGGATCGCGCATCGCCTTCGTCTTTCCTCATTTCGGCCGGCCAGCCCGTTCGCCGCACCGGCCCGACTCGCACGCTTTAGTCCCTTACTTCGCCGTCTGCCTACGATAGCCTTAGCGCTCGGTCGCCTCTTCGACGGCCTTCAGAAGTTCGTCTCGCGACACCTTCTTCTCCGTCGGCTTGGCTGCCTCGATCACGTGGTCGATGACCTTGTCCTCGAAGATCGGCGCACGGAGTTCAGCAAGCGCGTTCGGCGTCTTCTCGTAGTATTCATAGACCTGCTTCTCCCTGCCGGGATAGCGGCGAGCCTGTTCGACAAGGGCGCGACGCAACTCGTCCTGGGAAACCTGCAGGCTATTCTTCTCTCCGATCTCGCCGATCACGAGACCAAGGCGCACCCGGCGCTCGGCAATGCCGCGATACTCGGCACGAGCCTCGTCCTCGGTCTTGCCCTCATCGGCAAACGTCTTGTTCGTGGCTTTGAGATTGTTCTCGAGCTGTGTCCATATATTGTTGAATTCAAAATCAACAAGAGAAGCCGGCAGCTCGAATGTGTGCGCGGTATCGAGCGCATCCAGAACCTCGCGCTTCAGCTTTGTCCGCGACGCTTGGTCATACTCACGCTTGATCTGCTCGGCGACGAACCCGCGCAGCGTTTCGAGATTTTCCGCACCAAGGCCCTTGGCGAAATCTTCGTCGACCGCCGGCACTCTCGGCTTCGCAACCGCCGTCACCTTGACGTCGAACTGAGCCGTCTTGCCTGCCAAAGCCTGCATTGGGTACTCGTCCGGGAAGGTCGCACTGATGACCTTCTCATCACTGGCCTTAAGGCCGACGACACCTTCCTCAAAGCCCGGGATAAACTGCTTTTTGCCGATCACGAGGCTTTGGCCCTCGGCGGAACCGCCTTCGAAGGCTTCGCCATCGATCTTGCCGACGAAATTCATCGTCACGAGGTCACCTTCGGCGGCGGCCCGACCCTCTTCGGGATCGTAGGCGGTGTTGCGCTCGGCGAGATTGGTGAGCGCCTTGTCGATCGCGGCATCGTCCACATCGGCGACGAGACGCTCGAGCTTCAAGGATGTCAAATCCCCAAGCGGAATCGGCGGCAGAACCTCGAACGACATGTTGTAGGCGAGATCGCCCTGGCCGCTGGCGATCCGCTCGAACGTATCTTCGTTGAAATCGACGAGTTCGACCTTGGGCTGCTGGGCCGGGCGCTCGTTGCGATCCTTTATGGCCTGTGCGCTCGTATCGTTGAGCGTCTGCTCCATCACTTCCTGCATCACCGACTTCCCGTAGATCTTCTTGAGGTGCGTCAGCGGAACCTTTCCGCGCCGAAACCCTTTGATCTGCACGCGGTCCTTGAGTTCATCGAGGCGAGAACTGAAACGCTCGCTAAGCTCCGCCTGACCGATCACCACCTGCAGGGTGCGCTTCAATCCGTCTCTTGCCGTTTCCGTGACTTGCATCGTCCGTGTCCTGATTGGAGGTCCGAACGCCCCGGGCCCCACCGACCAACAATTTAGGGAGCTGCCGACGCGTCTACAAAGCGCTAACGCATCGGCTGCCGCAACATCGGTGCGGACAGAAATTTGCCCTCACAGTCATTGCGTTGAATTTGCTACGTTTTTAAACTACCGCGTGCCGCCGACCCATAACAATCCCTGAAGGGATGCCAGCATCGCGCGCCTGGAAGCCTAGCGTCGCCTTAAACAGCCTTTCAGCGGGATTGGCAATACGCAGTCGCAGCGGCTTCAAAATTGTATTTGAGGAAGTCCCGGCCCGGATCGTTCCCGATCACCCGGGCGACCGAATTGTTCGATTTCCATCTGTCTTTCGAAAACGCACGAATTTTCCGTAAGTCGTTGGAAGAATGCGGCCAATTCTCTTGGAAAACTTTCCGGGGCTGTACTATGTTTGGTGCTTGCTGTTAGACGTCTGATGGACGGACGATGGAGTGCCCGGAATGAATCTGACGCGCAGAGGGTTCATAAAGCTCACCGGAGCGAGCCTCGCTACATCGAGCTTGGGCGCCTTAGGGTTCGGAGGCAGCGGCGAGGCGCTTGCAGCTTCGGTCAGGCCGTTCAAGCTGACCCACGCCACCGAGACCCGAAACACCTGCACCTATTGCTCAGTCGCCTGCGGAATCCTGATCTATAGTTTGGGTGATCGGGCGAAGAACGCCGTCTCCGATATTATCCACATCGAGGGCGATCCGGATCATCCGGTCAATCGCGGCACGCTCTGCCCGAAGGGTTCGGCGCTGCTCGATATCGTGCACGCGCCGACGCGCCTGCAGGTTCCGAAATATCGCGCGCCGGGAACCAGCGAGTTCAAGGAAGTCACCTGGGATTTCGCGCTCGATCGCATCGCCAGGTTGATGAAAGACGACCGCGATAAGAATTTCGTCGCGAAGAACGCTCAGGGTACCACCGTCAACCGGTGGATCACCACCGGCATGCTGGCGGCCTCCGCGTCGTCGAACGAAACCGCCTATCTCACTTGGAAGGTCGCTCGCGCCTTCGGGATGCTGGTCTTCGATAATCAGGCGCGTGTCTGACACAGACCGACGGTGGCCAGTCTGGCTCCAACATTCGGTCGCGGTGCAATGACGAACACTTGGCAGGATATCAAGAATGCCAACGTGGTCATCGTCATGGGCGGCAATGCCGCCGAAGCGCATCCGTGCGGCTTCAAGTGGGTCATCGAAGCGAAGATCGAGAACGGCGCCAAGCTCGTTGTCGTCGATCCGCGCTTTACGCGAACGGCTTCGGTCGCGGACTATTACGCGCCTATCCGGCCGGGAACAGATATCGCGTTCCTCTCGGGCGTCATCCGGTATCTGTTGGAGAAAGACCAGATCCAGCACGAGTACGTGCGCGCCTACACCAACGCCAGCCTCATCGTAAAAGATGGTTTTGGATTCGAGGACGGCCTCTTCAGCGGCTACAATCAGGAGACCCACAGCTACGACAAATCGAGTTGGGACTACGAGCTCGACGAGCAGGGCTTCGCCAAGGTCGATGATACGTGGGAGCACCCACGTTGCGTCATGAGCCTGCTGCGCAAGCACGTCGACCGGTACACGCCCGAGATGGTGTCCCGCATCTGCGGCACGCCGCAGGACAAGTACCTGCACGTCTGCGAACTCATCGCTTCGACGGCGGCGCCGGACAAGGCGATGACCAGCCTGTTCGCGCTCGGCTGGACGCAACATTCGGTCGGCTCCCAGAACATCCGTACGATGGCGATGGTCCAACTGTCTGCTGGGCAACATTGGCGTGGCGGGTGGCGGCATGAACGCGCTGCGCGGCCACTCCAACATTCAGGGACTGACCGATCGTCGGACTTCTGTCGACCCAGATGCCCGGCTATCTCACACTGCCCCATGATCAGGAGTCTACATTCGACGACTATATGAAGACCCGGCAGTACAAGCCGCTGCGTCCGGGACAGACGAGCTACTGGCAGAATTATCGGAAGTTCTTCGTCAGCTTCCAAAAGTCAATTTACGGCGATGCCGCGCGTTCCGAGAACGACTGGGCCTATGACTGGCTGCCGAAGCTCGACGTCCCGATGTACGACATCATCCGCGCCTTCGAGATGATGGCCACGGCGAGATCAACGGATACATCTGCCAGGGCTTCAATCCGCTGCAGGCGTTCCCGGATAGGGGCAAGATTCGCAGGGGCCTCAGTAAGCTCAAGTTTCTCGTCACGATGGACCCGCTCGACACGGAGACGTCGCGCTTCTGGGAGAATTTCGGTCCGCAAAATCCGTCCGACCCGGCCGGCATCCAGACGGAAGTCTTTCAGCTGCCGACGACCTGCTTCGCGGAAGAGAACGGATCGCTCGTCAACTCAGCGCGCTGGCTGCAATGGCACTGGAAAGCCGCCGAGCCGCCGGGCATAGCGAAGTCCGACATCTGGATCATGTCCGGCATCTTCCACCGGATGCGGGAATTGTATCGCAAGGAAGGCGGCGCCTTCCCCGATCCGATCCTGAACCTCACTTGGAACTATCACCGACCCGACCGATCCCGACCCGGAAGAGCTGGCAAAGGATATGAACGGCCGGGCGCGCGTGGAGATCAAGGATGCCACCGGCGCAGTCACGCTGAAGGCAGGTCAGTTGCTCGACGGCTTCGCCCAGCTTCGCGATGACGGTACGACCGAGTCCGGCTGCTGGATCTTCGCGGGTTGCTACACCGAGAAGGGCAACCAGATGGCGCGTCGCGACGCGTCCGACCCGCGCGAGCAGGGCATCGCTCCGAACTGGGCGTGGGCTTGGCCGGCCAACCGGCGCATCTTGTACAATCGCGCCAGCGCCGACGTCGCGGGTAATCCATGGAACCCGGCGAAGCCGATCATCCAGTGGAACGGGGCGAAGTGGGTCGGCATCGACGTTCCCGATTACGGGCCGACCACAAACCCCTCCGAGGGTGTCGGTCCCTTCATCATGAACGATGAGGGGCTGGGACGTCTGTTCGTTCGCGAGGAGATGGTGGACGGTCCGTTTCCGGAACACTACGAGCCGTTTGAATCGCCGATCGCCGAATCTCCTGCATCCCAAGGTGCAGTCGAACCCTGCGGCACGGGTATTTGCCGACGATCGGGCCGGCATTCGGAACGGCACCTGACTTCCCGTTTGTCGCAACGACCTACAGGTTGACCGAGCACTTCCACTTCTGGACCAAGCACGCGCTGATCAACGCGATCCTGCAACCTCAGGAGTTCATCGAGATCGGCGAAGTCCTGGCGAACGAAAAAGGCATCGCCCAGGGTAGTTGGGTGCGCGTCGCCTCCAAGCGCGGTTTCATCGTCTGCAAGGCCTACGTCACGAAGCGGATCAAGCCGCTCATCGTCGACGGGAAGCCGACGCACGTCATCGGTGTGCCGCTGCACTGGGGCTTCACCGGTCTGGCGCGCAAAGGCTACGGCGCCAACACGCTGACCCCGTCCGTCGGCGATGCCAATATGCAAACACCCGAGTTCAAGGCGTTTCTTGTCAATGTCGAGAGTACCAACGGCCCCGAGGCCTGACGGAGCAGCCGATGTCGAATCTTCAGTCGCAGGACTACATCCGTATTTCGGCAACCACGGTCACTCCTCCCGCGGCGCGCAGCTACGAAGACCAGGTGGCGAAGCTCATCGACGTGACGCGCTGCATCGGCTGCAAGGCCTGCCAGGCGGCGTGCATGGAGTGGAACAATCTCAGGAATGAGGTCGGATTTTTCGAAGGGACGTACGACAATCCTCTGGACCTCGATCCGCACACCTGGACGGTGATGAAGTTCACTGAACACGAGAACGAAGAAGGAAATCTCGAGTGGCTGATCCGCAAGGATGGCTGCATGCATTGCGAAGATCCAGGCTGCCTCAAGGCCTGCCCGGCGCCGGGCGCGATCGTTCAATACGCCAACGGCATCGTCGACTTCATCAGCGAAAACTGCATCGGCTGCGGTTATTGCGTGAAGGGATGCCCTTTCAACATCCCGCGCATCAGCCAGGTCGATCACAAGTCTTATAAGTGCACGCTGTGCTCCGATCGGGTGGCCGTCAGTCTGGAGCCCGCGTGCGTGAAGGCGTGCCCCACCGGCGCGATCATGTTCGGTTCAAAGACGGACATGATCGACTGGGCGGGCGAGCGAATCGTCGATCTCAAGTCGCGAGGCTTCGAAAACGCGGGTCTTTATGATCCGCCGGGCGTCGACGGCACGCATGTGATGTACGTGCTGCACCATGCGAATACGCCTTCGATCTATGCCGGGTTGCCAGAAAATCCTAAGATCAGCGCCACGGTTGAATTCTGGAAAGGCCTCATCAAGCCGGTGGCGCTCGCAGGCATTGCGGCTGCGGCCATTTCCGGCTTCCTGCACTGGGTCATCGCCGGGCCGAACGAGGTCCAGCCCGAAGATGAGGAAGAAGCAAGACACTTCCTCGAAGCCAACGACGCGCCTGAAGCGAACGACGGCAGCCGTCCAACGGCGGAGCATCCGGTATGACACGCCCGCGAGGAACGCTGATACGCAATGCCACGGTAACGCGGCTCAATCACTGGCTCACGGCCGCCTGCTTCGTGTTGCTGATGCTATCGGGCCTATCGATGTTCGATCCGTTGCTGTTCTGGCTTTCGAACCTGTTCGGCGGTGGCCAGTGGACACGCGCGGCGCATCCCTGGATCGGGGTCGTGCTGCTCATCAGCTATACCGGCCTCATAATACAGTTTTGGCGCGACAATCTGTGGAGCAAGGACGACATCGCCTGGATGCTGGCGATCAACAAGGTGCTGGCTAACGAAGAGGAAGGCGTCCCGGAAGTCTCGCGTTTCAACGCCGGTCAGAAGTTCGTCTTCTGGTCGATGTCGCTACTGGTGCCGGTGCTGTTCTTCACCGGCCTCGTGATCTGGGAATATTATTTTGGAAGCTACACATCGATCGAGACCCAGCGCTACGCCGTGCTCATTCATTCGATGGCTGCGATCGCCGCCATCATCATCTGGATCGTGCACGTTTACGCGGCGATCTGGGTCCGCGGCTCGATGCGGGCGATGACACAAGGCTACGTGACGCCCGGTTGGGCGTGGCGGCATCACCGCAAGTGGTTCCGCTCGCTGGCAGCCACGGGCTCATCCGGTCCTCGGCCCAACGTCGTCCACCGCGAGACGCCCAAATGAGGATCTGCTCGTGAGACAGGGCGGCGCACCACCAACCGGCAAGTGGGTCGGAAGTCCTCTCGGCGGGGTCACGGCTCCCGATCCTCTGATTTTGCCCAACCCCGCGACGCGATTTTCCGCGACCGCAATCCGGCTCAGGGCACTGGCCGCTGGGAGTCCGATGGCCGAATGGCTCGGCTTCATGTCCGAACTTTCGGAAGCTCAGCATGTCGCGGCAACGACGCTGCCGCCGATGCCGGCCATAGATCGGTCTCTCATCGATCGATCGGTGGCGGCGCGGATGCCGCCGCTCGCTGCGGACGCGCATCACCGCAATTCTGCGTGGCGAGACGGTCTCGCCGTTCTGCTCGATGAGCTTGAGGAGAGCACGCTGCCGGCTCCCGCGCGCTCGGCAATCGCCAGCGTACGCAGCGGCACGACGGATCGGGTCGAAGATCTGGCGGACGATTTCCTTCGCGATACCCTCAAGGCCAATGACGTCGGCGCCGCGCTGTACGTAGCGGCCGCTTTGCAGGTCTATTTCACGCGTCTCGCGGGTCGGCTCGACGCCGCGGGCTTGCGGCTCCTCCCACAGCGGAACTTGTGCCCTTGCTGTGGCTCGACTCCGGTATCTGGATTGATAACCGCGTCCGGGCAAACGCCGGGAACGCGCTATCTCTATTGCTCGCTCTGCTCGACGGCTTGGAACCATGTCCGCGCTGTGTGCATCACCTGCGAGAACTCGCGCACGCTCTCGCTCAAAGGGATCGATGGCGATTCCGGTGCGGTCAGGGCGGAGACCTGCGACGACTGTCAGACCTACGCGAAGATGCTTTATCAGGCCAAGGACATGAAGGTCGATCCTTACGCCGACGATCTCGCGACACTCGGGCTAGATGTCATGGTCGCCGAAGCCGGGTGGGCACGGCACGCGCCCAACCCGTTGCTGCTGGTAGGATAGGCTCGCGCATTAGAATTTAAGCGCGACGGCGAGCAGACCGCCGACGATACCGAACACCACAACCGCCCCGGCCAAGAAGAGCAGCGTCTGCAGGCGGAAGGACCCACCAACCATCGCAAGCGACGGCAGGCTTACCGGCGGCAGCGTCATCAGCAGCGCACCTGCGGGCCCGACGCCCATGCCGAGCGCGAGCATCGCTTGAATGATCGGCACCTCGCCAGCGGTCGGGATGACGAACAGCATGCCGGCGACTGCAAATGCCACAATCCAGCCGATCTCGTTGCCGATCGAGGGGCCGATCTCCGGAAATAGCCACGCCCGCGCGGCGCCGAGGAGGAGCACGAGGACGATGTATTCGGGGATCAGGCGGATCGCCATGCGGGCGAAGATCTCGAACCACCGAACGAACGCATTCGATGCGCTCGATCCCTCCGTCTCCGACTTGGCGGTCAGCTTTGCAATCTCTGCTTCCGCTGCTTCGGCTTCCTTCGGCGTCACCATCAGGTTCACGAGGTAGCCGAGACCGAAGGCCATCAAGATTCCGAGTACGATACGAAGCGCCGCCCAGTTCCAGCCGAGGACAAATCCCATGAAGACGAGCGTCGCGGGATTGAGCACCGTGTTGCCGAGCCAGAATGCGATCGCGGCGCCGGGAGACGCCTGCCGCGCTCGTAGTCCGACGACGACCGGAGCGGCGCAGCACGTGCACATCATGCTGGGGACCGAGAGAATACCCGCCGTCGCGACGCTACCGAAGCCTGTCTTGCCGAGCACGCGTGCGATCCAATCAGCGGGAATGAGCGCCTGGATTGCCGAGCCGAGCAAGAGGCCGAGCACCATCGCTTGCCAGATGGCTTTGCCGTAAGCCAGGGCGTAGTTCAGCGCCGCATCCCACGACGGAGTTGGAGGAGCAGCAGCCGTGCCCATTAGAATTGAATTGCCGATCGAATGATTGGCCGCCGCGAGGAATGCTTTGTTGTAGTACGGAAACCATTTCACGTAGAAAAGCCCGACGATGGCGATCGCCAGGAACACAGCCCACCTCAGCGTCACGTCGGTTTGACGAGTGGCGTTCATCGATTCCTCCAACGACAATTCATGCGACACATTCCTGCCGTGGCATCTGGCAGGGTGTCTACATATATCCAGGTACGAGACGGGAACATATTTGATGCATTATCAAACTGCCGTCTTTTCTGGATGACCGTTCGTTTCGAAACAAGGCAAGAAAATATGTCCGGCCCTACTTTCCGCTTGACCGATCTGGCGCACGGCGGCGGCTGTGGCTGCAAGCTCGCGCCATCCGTTCTGCAGCAGCTCCTAGCCAAACAGCCGGCCGCCGGGCCGTTCGCGCAGCTTCTCGTCGGTACCGAAACGGGAGACGATGCCGCGGTATGGCAGATCGATGACGAGCACTGCATTGTCGCGACGACCGATTTTTTTATGCCGATGGTCGACGATCCGCGGGACTTCGGCCGGATCGCCGCGGCGAACGCCATTTCCGACGTCTACGCGATGGGCGGCAAACCCGTGATGGCGCTGGCCATTCTCGGTATGCCGCTCGACAAGCTGCCGGTCGAAACCGTCCGCGCCATCCTCGAAGGAGGCGCCTCGGTTTGTGCTGAGGCGGGTATCCCGGTGGCGGGGGGGCATTCGATCGACGCTCCTGAGCCGATCTATGGGCTTGCCGTCATCGGCCTCGCGAAGCCTGGGAACGTCCGGCGGAATTCCGGTGCCAAGCCCGGTGATGCGCTCATTCTGACAAAGGGCATCGGGGTCGGCATCTATTCAGCGGCTTTCAAGAAACGCGCGCTCCCCGATGACGCTTATGCCGAGATGATCGCGTCGACGACCTTGCTGAACCGCATCGGCCAGACGCTCGGCGAAAATCCGGATGTGCACGCGATAACGGATGTGACCGGGTTCGGCCTTCTTGGGCACGGCCTCGAAGTGGCGCGCGGCAGCGGGGTCGGCATCGATATCGCCTTCGACCGCGTTCCGTTTCTCTCGCGCGCCGAGGCTTTGGCAGAGAAGGGATTTGCGACTGGCGCATCCGGGCGGAACTGGGCGAGCTACGGCGAGGATGTCGTTTTACCGGCAGAAATTCCGCAATGGCGGATGACGTTGCTGACCGATCCGCAAACATCGGGCGGTCTTCTCGTCGCCTGCGCGGCCGATCAGGCCGAAAGTATTCGCGGCGCCATCGAGGCGGCCGGCTATCCGAGCGCGCGCATTATAGGCTCGGTATCCGCAGGTAAACCGCAGGTCCGCATTACCTGAAGCCGGCGCCTGGAAATCAGGGACGCTTTTTCGCGAGGTTTGGCGGAGGCGAGTGGGAGTCGAACCCACCTAGGGCAGGCTCGCTGCCCCACTCGGATTTGAAGTCCGAACGCCCCACCAGGGACGATTCACCTCCATCGGCGTGGACGGACGAATGCACGAGGCTTCCGAACAAGTCCAGTCGATGACTATTCAGTCGACGCAGATCACCTTTGCGCAGCGTCACGCCGTGGCGATCGAAGAATTCGAGGATCTGGATCGCGACCTTGCGGCCGTTAGCGAGGCGGTCGCGAAAGTCGGCAGCGTTGAACCAACCGCCCTCGGCCTTCGCGGCGACGTCGGCTGCAATCGAGACCATCTCGCGGACTGTCTGCCGCAGGAAGAAATGATCGTGCGCGATCTCGTCGGCCCAACCGAGGCGGCTCGCGAGTTTCAACAAGCGGCGCACGTCGCGCTCGGGGGATCCCTTCGCTGCCGCGATGTCACGCACGCGCGGAGGCCGGAAGCGCTCATCGCCCCCGAGCAGCGCCGCAATGGACGTCCAGGCCGCTTCGTCGGCTGGCGCGAGGCGAACTTGGTGCGACGTGAGCCGGACGAAGGCGCCTTCGAGAGCGATCTCGCCGGACTCCGATAATTTTTGAAGGGCGGCGACGAAGGCTGGTTTGGTCAGGCGAGGCTCGAGCATCAGTCGCAACTGCTCGCGTCCGATGCCCTGAAGGTCCGGATTTTCGGCGTGATACTGCGCAACCCGCTCGATCAAACTCGACGTGAAGGACTGCCAGCGGGTCGGCGAAATCGCGGTTCGGGATTCGCCGGCTTCCAGAACGATCAGACCAAGGCCGGCCTCGGTCTGCTCGGTTTGCTCTTCAGAAAGTGTCCGATCCCGCGCGAACGCTTTGAGGTCTGCCGTGAAAGGTGCTGCTTCGAGCAATGCGGAGAACGCCTCCTGCGGCTCGTGGATTGCCAACGCCGCGCGCTGAGCACGTCGCTCGGGCGTTCGCCGCTTTCGCGCCGGTGCGTGGAGATCAATGAACTTGCCACCACCGATCGTGCGTTGGGCGACGTCGCGGATGACAAATCGGTCGGCCGCTCCGGCCGCGATCGGTTGGTCTATTACCAGTTGTACGTCGGCCGAGGCGCCGGGCTGCAGGGATTTATCGTCAAGCAGAACGACACGCGCGCCGACCTCGGCTGCGGCGTGGTGAAGGCGCACGGGGAGCCATTGCCCGATCGGCTTTGCTTCCGATGGCAAGACGCGTAGGACGGCGTCGATGCGATCCGTCGGTGCATGAAGCGCAGGATCGAGCACGACGTCGCCGCGGCTGATGGCGTCTTTGGAGATGTCGGGCCCGCTCAGGTTCAGAGCACACCTATCGCCTGCCCGTCCGATTTCCGAAGGTTTGTTCTGGGCGTGTATTGAGCGCACCCGCGCAAACAATCCCGACGGACTAAGCTGAACTTGATCGCCGACGCGAACAGAGCCGGAAAGAACGGTGCCAGTGACGACCACGCCGACTCCCGACAAAGTGAAGACGCGGTCGACGGCGAGACGGAAGCGCCCTTCGGAAGATCGCGCACGGATGGTTTTCGCCGCGGTCACGAGATTGCTTCGCAGTTCGTCGATGCCGCGGCCCGTCAGGGCAGAGACCGCCAGGATGTCGGCGCCATCGAGAACCGTCCCTGCTATTGCCGCTTGGATCTGGCCCGTCACTTCGGCGATGCGGTCCGGCGTAACGATGTCGGCCTTCGTTAGGGCAATGATGCCCTGACTGATGCCGAGGAGATCGAGGATTGCCAGATGCTCCAATGTCTGCGGCTTGATGCCGTCATCGGCAGCGACCGTCAGCAGAGCAAAGTCGATCCCGCTCGCGCCCGCTAGCATCGTGTGTACGAAGCGCTCGTGGCCTGGCACGTCGATGAAGCCGAGAATCTGGCCATCGGCAGTCGGCAAATACGCAAAGCCGAGGTCGATCGTGATCCCCCTCGCCTTCTCTTCTTTCAGGCGATCGCCATCGACGCCGGTCAAGGCTTTGACCAGTGCCGTCTTGCCGTGATCGATGTGGCCAGCGGTCCCGATGATCATTCTGTTTTATCGGCCGAGTTTGCCTGGGCTCAGGTTAAGCCGGGGAGTCGGGATTGAGCCTCGCAAGAACAGATAGAAATGCGGCCTCGTCGGTCAAGCATCTGAGATCGAGAATAATGGCGCCGTCTTCCAGTCTGCCGATCACCGGCCGGGACAAGCCGCGTAGCGCCACTGCGAGACGCTCAAGCGCATTGCCGCCAGACTTCGATTTAATGCAGAGGCCAGCGCTCGGTATGGTGTCGAGGGGCAGCGCGCCGGAGCCGATCTGGCTCTCGCATTCGCTTGGCTCGACGGTGAATCTCGGTCCGACCGCACGTTGGACGTGAGGCAGAAGACGCTGCGCTTGAGCTGCGATGTCGTTACGCGAACGCGCTAGGAGACGCAGCGTCGGCAGACGTTCGACAAGCCGGTCGGGATCGCGATAGAGCTTCAGCGTCGCTTCGATGGCGGCTAAGCGGATTTTGTCGACGCGAAGGGCGCGTTTCATCGGGTTGCGGTTGATGACTTCGATGAGGGCGCGTTTGCCGACAATGAAACCCGCTTGCGGACCGCCGAGGAGTTTGTCACCGGAGAACGTCACGATGCCCGCGCCTTGCGCGACCGCCTCACGGACGGTCGGCTCCTTCTGCAGTCCATAGCGAGAGAGATCAACGAGCGTGCCCGATCCGAGATCGTTCATGAGCGGAACGTTTGCCTTCGCGGCAATTTCAGCGAGCTCCCGGGCGCCGACTTCCGCCGTGAAGCCGAGGATGCGGTAGTTTGAAGTATGGACCTTCAGGATAACGCCGGTCGCATCAGAGAGCACCGCCTTGTAATCCTTCGCATGCGTGCGGTTCGTCGTCCCGACCTCGACCAGCGCCGCGCCGGCTCGCGCCATGATGTCCGGCATGCGGAAGGCGCCGCCGATCTCTATCAACTCTCCCCGCGAGACGATCGCTTCGCGCCCCCCCGCCAGCGTATTGAGCGAGAGAAGGACGGCTGCGGCATTGTTATTGACGACAGTCGCGTCTTCGGCGCCGGTCAGGTCGCACAAAAGCTCTCTGATGTGATCGTCGCGCTCGCCGCGCTTGCCCGTCGATAAATCGAATTCCAACGCCACGGGATCGCGCATGACTTCGACGGCTGCGTCGATCGCCGCTTCCGCAAGTAATGCGCGGCCAAGGTTCGTGTGAAGCACGGTGCCCGTGAGATTGAAGAGCGGCCGGAGGCTGGATTGATCTTTTTCGGCGAGACGAGCGAGTGCAGAAGCCGCGACCTGTTCGACGGTTGGAACGGCTGAGATTCCGGCTTTAAGAGCAGCGCGAGATTCTGCGAGAACGTCGCGGATGACGTCCGTCGATGCCGCGCGCCCGAACCGCTCCAGTAGCGCCGCTGCGATAGCGCTGTTCAGCACAGCGTCGACGGACGGCAGATCACGAAGGAGAGCGGTCTTTGAAATTGCCAATCGCGCCTCAGGTTGGTTAGGAGACTGCGGCCTCCGGCGCGGCCACAAACTCTCCGTGGACGACTTTTATGACCACCAAAATGGTTTAGCCATCCTAAAAACCGCGCAGCGCTTCGCCGGCACACGAGCCCACCGCGACCGGTTAACGATTTCGGATTTTACGGCAAAGCGGGAAACGATGTTGGCGCCCCGAGGCGGTAACGCCGCTCAGAAAGCAAGTTGGAAAATGGAATGCAGCTCTTCACAAGCGGGGTGCACCCGGTAGTCGGCGTCGAGGAAGCGGCATAATTCATCGCCGCGGCTGGGATGCGCCAGGATCGCTTCCGGCGAGACGTGTATCCCGGCATCACGGGCGGCAATCGCGATCTGCGAGGCGCGGCAATGGGGCGTCGACATCCATGACCCTCTCACCAGCTGGAAATCGCCATCACAGCGAGGCGCGCGTGCCGACGCCGACGGAGTCGCGAAGTTGAGAGCGACGACGAAAGCAAGGGCAAGACGGTTCATAGCGGCATCCAGTTCGGCGATTTCCCAAGTAACCTAACCGGATAAGGCGTTCGTATGAAGCTTTGATGTTGCCCTAAGCCGTTGCGCGTTCTACTTGCGGAATGCGGGGAGCCGCCCCTGCCAGAGACGCCTTCCCTCTGAGAAGTTCCACGCGACGAGACCGGGAAGGCCCGCGATAACTTCTCTGGCTCGCTTCAGCAACGACAGTGCGAGTGCGACCTCCGGGTCGAGGCCGAACAGTGCGCCGATCACCACATAGCCTCCCTCCTGCACGCCTGCCGCCCACGGGACGACAAAGGCCGTGGTGCGCAGGGCGAAGACCAGGCTTTCGAGAGACAGTACGTCGCCCGCCGAGAGCGCGTGGTTCATAAACCACAAGGCAATATAGGTTTCGGCAGCGCCCGCTAGCCAACCCAGAACGTGCAAACCGATCGATGCGGCAACGGCGCCTTTCTCGCGATAGATCGATTGGATAACAGTGTGGATGCTGTCGCTGTCTGACAATCCTTCCCAAGCGCGCGTGAATCCGAGTTTCTCTGGCAGCGTCTCGAGAAAGAGGAACAGGCCGTTTTTCTGCGCAATGAGGAAACCGACGACAGCGATCGTCGCGATGAGAAGACCGCCAGCCGCCCACCACGCGGCTGGCTCGTCCGGGTGGTAGGCGAAGAGAAATGCCAAACCTAAGAACGTATAGATGAGCTGGCTCAGCATCTCCGTCGTCATGTCGACGATGGTGGTCGCGGCCGCGACTTTGACCTTGATCCCATGCTTGCTCAATTCGCGGGCTCCGGCGGCTTCGCCCGCGCCTGGAACGATGGCGAGCAGATTTCCGATGCTATCGCGGATCCATCGCGCCCACAGAAACAGCGGCATACGGTTTAAAGGATAGCGTTCTATCAGCAGGACGCGCCAGCTCCAGGCACAGAACAGCAGCGAAACGAGATAGGCGCATAGGATCGCCGCCATGCCGCTCCAGCCTGCGGTCGCGAGCGCGTCCCAAACTTCAGAGATCCCGAAATAGATGACGAGGCAGATAGCGAGCAATATTCCCGCCGTAGCTGCGACGAAGAAAGCGGTCCGCGAACCTAAGAGCTTTGAAGCTTCTTCGAAGCTCATCACTTGCCTCCAAGTGTCGCGGCCACGCGCTCATGACCGGCAGAGCCGATCTTGCGGCCGTCTGCGATGAGCTTGCGGAAGGCTTCGTAGGTGAAGATGTTCTTGCCCCACTTCACCTTATTGCCGAACAGGCCAAACGCCCAGGCGAAGAAACAGACGCATTCACGTATCGGGACCAGCCACGGCTGTGGCGGAGTATTCATCCTGAAGCTGCGGCGAACCTGATAGTGAAGCGCGATGCGCAGCACGATCTCGGCGCCGATGATCGATAGCCCGACAACCGATGGCCACGGCAGCAGGAGACAGAGTAGCGATGGCAGGGGCCAGGTGATCACCGACATCAAGTGATCGGTGGGGCGACAGAACCGCTCCATCCTCTGCCATAGGATTTCGTGACGAAAGAGTTCCGCGAAGCTCTTCTCGGCAACGATGGTGTCGCAGCAATAGGAAGAGAGAACCACCTCGTAGCCGTTCTGAGCGGTGAGATTTCCGAGCGCGAAATCGTCGGGGAAGAAGTTGGCGAGATGGTTGAAACCGCCAAACGTATCGAGGGCCTGCCGGCGAACGCCGCACATGGCGAACACGAAATCGATGCCGCGAAGACCGACGTCGACCAGAACCGACGGCGCGAACCAGTCGCTGATATTCAGCGCACCAAAATCGGCGGCGGCAGCTCCGCCGTAGGGCAAGCCTTTGTAGATCGAGGCGACGGCGCCGACCTTCGGATCGACAAACGGCGCCGCCAGCGACGCAATGCAGTTGCGATCGACGCGAAGATCGGCGTCAGCGACAATCAGGATGTCGTAGCGCGCGGCCTTGTAAATGTTTGCGAGGTTCGAAGCTCTCGGATTGGGACCGGCAAAGCTTGCATCGACGACGAGGCGCAGATTGCGATCAGGGAATTCGGCGATCAAACGTTTGACGACGGCGACGGCCGGATCGTTCTCGGAATGCGCGCCGAAGATGACTTCGTATTCGGGCCAGTCCTGATCGCAGAAGGTGCGAAGGCAGTCGTAGAGAAAGGGCTGGGCGCCGTGGACCGGCTTCAACACCGACACGGGCGGCCGCCAACCTTCTTCAACCGAGGCTGGCCCCTCGCGGAACCGCCACGTGAAATAGAGCGCAAGGACGAGATAAGCCAGGGCCGCGAGACCAAGAACGATGCCAGCGATCACGAACGGATTGAGGACCACGATCGGCAAGTGCATGCGGGAGGCGTCTCCTAGGCGAAGGACAAGACGGCTATGGGCCGAGCCGCGATAACATCCGGTCGGCGTAGCATAAATGCGGCAACTTTCGACACCTCACGTCGCAAGGGCCGCCCTGAACGTCAAAGGATGCAACCCAAGCGCGGCAACCTTGGCCCGGACAACCGGACTGACGAGCCCGCGGTATTCCTCTGCCGAACCATAAGTCTGCGGCTGGCCATCGATTCGCATCGCCGGATGGGCGTAAAGCTCCGTCACGCCGTCGGGCAGATGGTCGAGATAGGCGAGAATGCGGTTCTCGGTCATTGCGCCGGTGTCCGACACACCGAACACGTAGTCGTTGAGCGTCAATCCCGCGGCCTTGAGTTTCCCGCGCATCCGGCGCGTCAGCGCGGCGTAGAACGCCCAATTGAACAGTCGCTGGAGGGGTTTGTCGGCGCCGGCTTGCCAAGACGGCCAGAATGGCTCCACAGGAAACCGGACCGGGGGGGAGCCGTAGCGCGGCGCGAGCTTGGCAATGGCGTCGGTCACCACTGGGTGCATATGGAAATGATGGTGGCCGTTGATGTGATCCATCGCGAGCCCTGTCTTTTCAAAGCGCTCGAACTGGGCGCTGATCTCGGCTTCCGCCTGTCGGCGCATCTCGCGCGAAAAGAACAGATTAAAGCCGAAGCTTTCGGGGTTATTGGAAAAGTTTCCGTCGGGACCGACGAGATCGGGCACCTGCTCGGGCGGAAGAACCGGCCGGCTGTCGACCAAATGGATGTGCAGTCCGACGCCGAGATTTGGCAGCCTTCGAGCACGCTCGACGGCGTCGGCAAATGCCTCACCGCCAGTCATCAGGCTGGTGGCCGAGAGAATTCCGTCTCTGTGCGATGCTTCGATGGCCTGATTCACAGGAGTAGACATCCCGAAATCGTCGGCGGTTACGATCAGAGACTTCACGCGAACCCCTCCACCAGAGCCGGCCTCCATCAGAGCAGGGACTCGACGGTCGTCAGCGCCGAACTGATCGAATCTTCCATTCCGACATAATCCCATAGGCCATACCGGCCGATAGGATGAATTCCGGATGCGTTAAGCCGTCCGAGAATTTCTTCCACAAGCTGATCGCGCTCGGGCGTGTGGTGAACGTAGGCACAGCGGATCACGTGCGTGACGGCGCAGACGATATCCTCACTCCGAACCCATCCGAGTTTCTCCAGCGCAGCAATGACTTCGGCCTGGAGTTTACTCACGATATCGACGCGGTCGATGTCCTCGCCCGGCACTCCCACCTCGACGTAGACTGCGCTGTAGCCGTTCGAGCACATGGCCGGGCTGATATTCGAGTAGCACCCGAACCGATAGAATGGAATTTCGCGGTCTGGGATGTAGACCCAGTGCGCGTCCTTGAGCTCGCTCGGCAACTTCCCGCGAATGCCGAAATTGAAACTGATCGTCGAGCTGTGGCTCAGTTTCTGAGCGGCGGCGCCGAGCTGCATGTCGCCAGTCAGTTTGCAGAGCGTCTTGAGCGGGATGCTCGGCAGCATCTTTTCCCACTCGATGCGGCGCCCAGCGCTTGTCGAGACAGTGCGACGATCGAGATCGATACCGATGATTTCTTCGTTCGGCGCAGCGCTCTTCAAGTCCTGCGCGAGGCCTCGCGTCAAAACGTCGATGCCGGCGCGCTTCGGGTACCAGAACGTGGTGTTGTATTCAGCAACGCTAACATTCTCGTTCGCGAATCCGGCGCGAATGCGCTGTTCATCCGGCGGCGGGAAAAATCTTTTGACGGCCCCGATCGAGAGCCGGCCGAGCGGCGTCGCCATCGTCTTTTCGTTTTGGGGAATAAGAAATTTATCGGCAACGGCCTGTCCGAAGCCGGAGATTATGAATTCGCGGAAGCCCGAGATATCGCCCTCGGCCTTCGGCCGTGCGTCGTAAGACGCCTCGCACTCGCTGCGCAGATCGTCGGGCAATTCTCCGAGATGATATTGGATGGGTGCGGTGATCAGCCGACCACCCCCAAAGAAGTACGACTTCCGCTCGACCGTCTGCCAGTCTTCGTCGTTCAAATGTGCGTAGGGGATTTTGGACGGCGATCCGAAACGACGCAGGTGCAAGAAATGGCCGGTGTAGTCGAAGCAAAAATCTTCGACTTGCGTCGTACGCGTCAGACCTCCCAGAGCCGGGCACCGCTCCAGCAAGAGGTAGTCGCGATCATTCGCCTGCAAACATTGAGCTGCCGCCAAGCCAGAGATACCGCCCCCGGCGACGAGCCATTTTCGAGACATGTCCGTCAGCATCCGAGATTGTTGGGCGGAAAATGGCGCCGAGACGGCAGGGTTTAAACCGAGCAGAAGCTTCGAGTTTGCACGATGGACCGACTGAGCCGGTTTCCTTTAGATGCGGGGTAGCAAATCCGCAAGCGCCGCAACCCCGCGGCCGAGTACACGTCGTTTTAAGTGTCGCGCTTTCAACACGTTAGTGAAATCGTGGTGCGGGCGGAGGGATTTGAACCCCCACGACTTGCGCCGCTGGAACCTAAATCCAGTGCGTCTACCAGTTCCGCCACGCCCGCATTTGGGTAGAGATGATTTTTCCGATCTGCCTCGACGCGCGTCCGCGCGCCTTTGGCCCATCAGAAAGCGCGTGTCATACTGAAAAGCACCGCCGAAAACAACGCGTAAACAGCAGCCCAGGCGTTCGGCCACGCCCCAGGGCTTTAACAATCCAATGCCGCTCCAATTTGCCGCTTCAAACTTGCAGGGCCGACGAGATTTGCCTATGTGCTCTCAGCCGCAAATCAAAGCCATGTTTGATAGACCGTGGGAAATTCCTTGCCTGAGACCGCCAAGAACTGGATCGTCGAGACGGATTGGCTCGCCGATCACCTCTCCTCCCCTGATTTGATCATCCTGGATGGCAGTTGGCATCTTCCGACTGCGAACCGCGATCCCAAGAAGGAATATCTTGCCGAGCATATCCCGGGCGCGCTGTTCTTCGACATCGACGATTTCTCCGATGAGAAATCCTCGCTCCCCCACATGCTACCGTCGACGGTCAAATTCGCATCGCGGATGAAGAAGATGGGCATCGGCGACGGCTCCCGCATCGTCGTCTACGACTCGACAGGCATATTTTCGGCGGCCCGGGTCTGGTGGACGTTTCGAGCCATGGGGCATCGCGACGTCGCAGTGCTGAACGGAGGCTTGCGCAAATGGAAGGCCGAGGGCCGGCCGCTGGAAGACGGACCTCCGCCGAAGCGATCGGAACGGCATTATTCACCGCTGCAGAACACCGAAATCATTCGTGATCTCGAAGACATGAA
This sequence comes from uncultured Alphaproteobacteria bacterium, assembly GCA_963710005.1. Classification (GTDB taxonomy): domain Bacteria; phylum Pseudomonadota; class Alphaproteobacteria; order Rhizobiales; family Hyphomicrobiaceae; genus Hyphomicrobium_B. The sequence goes on along the minus strand of CAVPYR010000011.1, from coordinate 79,867 downwards.
GGCACTTCTCAAAAAGAACGGCGTGCAGATCGTGGATGCCCGGCCGGCCGGCCGCTTCGATGGCAGCGAGCCAGAGCCTCGTCCCGGTTTGCGGCAGGGACACATACCCGGATCAAAGAACATTCCTTCGCAGCAGCTTTTGAACTCGGACGGCACATATAAATCGCCGGAGGAGATCGCGAAGCTCTTCAAAGGTGTCGGCATCGACGTCTCGAAGCCGGTCGTGACGACGTGCGGGTCGGGCGTGACCGCGTCTATGCTGGCGCTGGCGCTTGCCGTCGTGGGACAGACCAACGCCGCCGTCTACGACGGGAGCTGGGCCGAATGGGGCCAGGAGAACGGGCTTCCCATCGAGACGGGCCCGGCGAAATAGCCGCCGGAAAGACGGCACGGAGCTTCGGCCTGGCGCGCGTTACGCTGAAGCCGGGAAGCACTGATAGATCCACGTCTCGGTCAGGGCGGCGTCGCCCTTGCGGAGATAGGCTCGGAGGTCTATCGGCTCGATCCCCTCCTCCTTGAGATCGAACATCGCACGCCAGCGGTAATGCTGATCGGCCACTGGGTACGTGGCAACGCCGGAGATGACGCCGCGTGAACAACTGACGACGAGTTCGACGCCGCTGTCGCGCGAAAGCCCGTCGAAGACGTTACCGGAGAAGTCGATTACGAACTTCCGCGTGCCCACTGGCCGCTCGTTGAAGCTCAAGCCCGGGGAACCGCCGACGCCGGACCACGTACCAATCGTGCGGCCGAGCCCTTCGGGGAAGGGAATGTCGTCAAGCCACGAAAGCCGATACCGGAACATGCGGCGTTGGCCGGATTTGCATTTCGCTTTCGGAGCCCAATAGGCGACGATGTTGTCCCAAGTTTCATCGTCCGTCGGTAGCTCGATGAGGCTCACTGCTCCCTCGCCCCAAGGATCGAGCGGCTCGACCCAAACCGACGGACGACGCTCGTAAAAGACGCCGTCGTCGAGATAGTGAACGAAATCGCGGTCACGCTGCAGCAATCCGAAGCCCTTTGGGTCTCGATCGGCGAAGGCATTTATCATGACGTGCGGCGGATTGAGGATGGGCCGCCAGATGCGCTCGCCACTGCCGGTCAGAACCGCAAGGCCGTCACTATCATGGATCTCCGGACGCCAGTCCCGGGGTTGCTGGTGCGAATCTTCGCCGTACCAGAACATGCTCGAGAATGGCGCTATTCCGATGCGATCGATATCGGCGCGAATATGAAGCCGCGCCTCGATCTCCATGACGATGCGGTGGACGCCATTGGACTGCGTTACGCGCTTGGCCTCCATGCGATAGGCACCGGCGATGCTCGGCCCGTCGAGCAGCGCATAAATATTCATCGGCCCGTCCGTGTCCGCGGGGCCCTCTAACCAAAACTGCTTGAAGCGCGGGAACTGCTCGGGCTTCGACATCGCCGTATCGATCGCGACACCACGTGCCGACAACCCGTACTGGTTATAAGGCCCGGACGTCCTGAAGTAGGAAGCGCCCATTGCTGCGAACCAATCCGTCTTGAGGTCCTCGGCAATGATGCGAAAACCTGCAAATCCGGCGCCTGTCCGAAGCCGTTCTGCCGGATGGCCGGACGGAATTTCGAACAGATCCCGGTTGTAGATCAGCTCACGGGCTTGGCCGCCTTCGACGATACTAATGCGGACGGGATTTCTCGCATGCTCGCTGAGATGAAAAAGTTGCACCGGGTAACGGCCCGTCGTCCCGACTTGAACGGTTCGATCAGCCCGATAGCGGATACGCTGATACTGATCATAATTGATTTCTTCGAGTACATCGGGCGATGGTGCGACCGGGGGTTCGAAGCTCTCCTCGGCGAGCCGCCGCGCTTTCTCTTCGAGACTGTCGAATGAGAACGCCTCCGGTGGCCCGATCTCATTTTGTGGAATGCCGGGAGCCGCCACTGCTCTGATCGACCGCCCGGCGAGCAACCACGCCAGGGCAAAGCCACCGCAGGACTTCAAGAGCAAACGGCGGCTTGGATACGCTATCCGCCCCTTCGGCTCGACTTTCCTGCTCATATTTCTCCGGATGCGGTTTCAAAGGCGGACCATTCGGGTCGCGGCTTGAACCGAGCCTGAACACAGCGCGCGAGGATCAATTTTGTACGGCGGGTTCGGCGGATTTTTCTAAAGCTATCTCGATCCAGGAGATTATTTCGGGGGAAGTCGGTGGCAATTTTGTCGAGAACGACCGCAGAAGTTGACCGTCGCGCCCGACGAGATACTTGTGAAAATTCCACGTCGGCACTCCGGCTGGGCCCATAACTTCCGCCGCCCATTTGTAAAAGGGATGGGCGTTCGCCCCGATTACGGAGTGCTTGGACGTCAGCGGAAAAGTAACTCCGAACACGCCCTGACAGAACGTAAAGATGTCGCCGTCGGGAGACGGCTCTTGCTCACCGAAATCGTTCGACGGCACGGCGATGACGACAAGGCCCGATTTCTCATACCGCGTCCAAAGCTCCTGCAGGCCTGCATATTGTTTGGTGAAACCGCAGATCGACGCCGAATTAACGATCAGCAGGGCCTGACCGCGCCAATCGGCAAGTTTCATCACGTCGCCGTCTATGCTGATGAATTCGAAATCGTAAGCTGTGCCGGTTACGCTTTTCGAGGGCGGTACGCTCTGCGGCGCAGTCCACAAAGAGAAGAGATTGACGCCCGTATTCCAAAGCTTTCGCAACTTCCACCTCGTGTAATTCAAACGCTTACTGTCGTTTTGACGGAGACTAGCCTATACTAACGTCGAACAAGACGCCTTCAAGACTGGACGGTCTTGACCATTGTTACGCCAGGAACAGCGGCGTAACCCTACGCCGCGTAATTTGCCTCCATCAACGATACGAGCCTAGCGGCTCAGCTCAAGGAGGACTTCGAAATGGCAAACTTCAACAGCGCATTTGCTACCGCAGCAGCTTTCGCCGTTTTGGCCAGCGGCATCGCGTTCAACGGTTCGGCCGCATATGCCGGCGGCGGCGCCAAAGAATTTTTTGTACAGGACTATCAGTTCGCGAAGCCGATGCACGGTTACTCCGGCCACTCGGGCAACTACTTTTGCGATTATCAGCGGTTGCCGAACCGTGTGTGCGTCACCAACGCCAACGGCACAGAGAGCTGCAAGATCGTCGGCTGGACGCTTCGCGAGATGTGCCAGTAAGCTTCAAATACGACGTTCAGATAAACTCCAACGTTCTGAGAAATTGAAAGCTCCGGAAAAAGCCGGAGCTTTTTTCTTTCTCGTGATCGAAGCTCGCATTCAAGACATCGATCGTCAGCGTCGAAAGCGCTTTTCTTCACTCAATTTCCGTCCTGTTCCACCCGAAACAGCGAAGGCAAGCTAAGATCGATAGCGTCGCTCGTGATGTTGGTCAGGCGCAAGCTCTGACCGACGACCGCATCTTTAAGGAGGATCGTAACATGAGCACTGATGAAAATTATCACCCGCGAAGGGGAGGCTTTCTATCGAAGCTCCTCTTCCTACTCATCGCAGTTGGCGCCGGCGCGTTCGGTGCGATTGCTATTTCCCGCAGCGATCTGCTGGACTCCAAGACCGACAACAACAACGACACTATCAAAGCCGAAGAAGCGGCGCCGAAAATCGACTGGGTCGCCGCGGCGCCTGGTCGGATCGAGCCGAAGTCAGGTCTCGTCAGAGTGGGGGCTCAGCTTCTGGGCCGTATCGCCGAGGTCAACGTAAAACTCAATGATAAGGTCGAAGAAGGCGAACTTCTGATCCGCCTCGACGATGACGAAGCCCGCGCTCGCCTCCAGGCTGCCGAGACGGAAGCCGCGTCCCGCAAACGCGAGCGTGATGCCCAGCCCCTCGACAAGGCACGCGATGACCTGCGTGCCGCCGAAGACAATGTCTTCTCGGCGGAACGCGCACTGACGAACGCTCGTTTCGGGCTCGAATATGAGCTCCAGGCCGAGCGCCAAGGCAATGGAAGCGCCGATCGTGTCGCCGACGCGCGCAAAGACGTGACGAAAGCGAAAGCGAAGCTGCAGAAGGAGCGTGCCAATTACGCTTCGGCCCAGGCCAAGCCGGACGTCCCGGCGCCAAACCGACTGGAATTGGCGTTGCAGGCGGCCCGTTCGGACGTCTCGGTTGCCGAGGCTTTGCTCGAGAAAACGCGCATTCGTGCGCCGGTCGCCGGCACGGTCCTCCAACTCCCGGCGAAGGCCGGCGAGATGGTTGCGCCCTCTCCCGACCAAGCGCTCGTCGTTCTCGGCGATATGTCGGTCGTACGCCTCAAGGCCGAGGTCGACGAGATCGATGTCTCGAAGATCAAGGTCGGCGGCAAGGTGACGGTTAAGAGCAACGCCTATCCCGGCAAGGAATTCGACGGCACCGTCGCTGAGCTGGCGCCTTCGCTTTCTTCACCGCAATTCGCACTCCGCGGCGCGCGTCGTCCGACCGACGTCGAAGTTCTCGAGGTCACGGTCGATCTCGAGGGCGATCCCCTGTTGCTGCCTGGCATGAGGGCTGACGCTTTTTTCAAATAGGGGGGCGCGAAAGCGCTCCCAACCCGACGGGTCGCCGGGTGATGCTCGCCGCCCATTTCTAAACAGGAGTTTCGAAAGGCCAGCGGCGGCCAGCTTCCTCCTTAGCGAAGCCGTCGCCGGTCCTGAAGGCGGGGAGGTAGGTACTGGATAGGGAATGCGGTCCCGACCAGTGCTCCTCCCCGCCGGCGTTTCAGCCCGTCATTCTAGAGTGCCGTAGCGGTTTTGGCGCTTGAGCGCGAGCCATATTCCGACATCCGCACCCCCCCGCGAAAATCTCAGCACAAGTCCTGTTTCGTCTGGAACAGCGGAAAACCTGGCCTTTCCGCATGATGCAGACATGGACGAACAAGCGTCCTTAACGCTGACTCAGGGAGAGACCCATGTACGGAGAAATCAAGAAATTCCGCCGCGATCTCGGTGTCGGCGTCATTCGTGCCGAGGACGGCCGCGCCTATCGCTTCGAAGGCGGCGAGATCCGCAATCGCCTCGAAGATCTCGAAGGGCAAGAAGTTCATTTCAGACTGGGCGAGTTCAAGGCTCGCGACATCATCGTACTGGCGGGCTCGCCTTGGGCGGCTTTCGGCAGCATCGGCATCTGATCGGCGTTCAGGGAGAAAGTGCGATGGCAACGAAATTCAATTTTGCCGATGTGCCGGTCGTCGAAGCTTCAAAGCTTGATGGCGTCATGCAGATGCTGATCGAAGACGGCCAAGGATTGGCGCTGCTTCGGGGGCTCAAAGAGGATGAGATCCGGCTGATTGAGGACAGTCTATGGGCTGACTTCCAAGGAAATGACGAAGCTCGCCTCGCGGTCGCTCTACGTTTCCGCGCCCTTTTAGACGTCTTTGCCAGCCGGCGGCTCAAGGCTCTCTTTCTCGATCGTGGCCTTCGGCTTCTTGCGGCGGCGTTTCGCGAAGCATCGCGGCGCCCCCTCAACATCCGCTTCGGGTTCAACGCACAGCTGCTGTTGCTGGCGCTCGATGCGACGACGGCTGGCTCCCTGAACGAGGTTTGCGAGGACGCCATCCTTCCGATCGCAGCCTAATTCTCTCTCAGCGTACCCGCCCCTGCTTCGGCGCGCAGCCTTATGCCGCTGCGGTCCGGCCCCCCAAAATTTTCGACTGGTGATGGCGATGGTCGAGAGCACGATGCGGTAAGCGTTTGTTAAAGCTTGCAAATTCTCGATTTCTCAGATGTGAGGTCATGTTCCGGCAGGAACAGCGGCGGACGTCATCGCGGGGCATTCTCACGACATAGCCGGTGAGGACCGGCACCGAAATAGAAACAAAGACGCCGCTGGAGGCTACGATGACCAAGATGACTTTCGCCCTCGCCGCTGCCCTTCTGGCCGGCACAACGATGACGAGCGCCGCAAACGCTGGTGGCATTCGCCTCGGCTTCGGCTTCCCGCTCGGGAGCTTCATCGCCCATTCCAACCAGAACTATGGTGGCAACGATTATCGTGGCTACGAACGGCCCCGCTATGTACGCCGCGACTACCAGGATGATGCTCCGGCCCGCAAAATTGCCAAGGTCAGGCGCGCTCCCAGGGTCGAAGTAGCCGATGTTCCGGTGAAAGCACCTGCGGCTCCTGTCGTGAAGACGGCAAAGCTCGAGGACAAGCTCTCATCGGATCCGGCAACGACGACGGTGATCGAGAAGACGCCCGTCTCCACGAGCGACACGACGCCGGCGAAGGATACGACGACCGGCTCGATCAAAAAGGCCTCGAAGGACAAGACGGACACGGTTGCGACTGCCGAGAAGACGGACGCCTCGGTGAAGTCGGATGCGGAAACGACCGCTACCGAGACCAAGCACGTCTGCCGCCGATACTCCGCCGCCATCGCCGGCCTCGTCGATGTTCCTTGCGAATAAAGCCTAACGACATTCCCCCAGGGCCGGGCGCTGGCTCCGCCCTGGGAAACCTTCAACCAAAACGCTATCGTCGAAATTCGACCAATACCTCAAGGAGGGGAACAGGTCATGGAACTTGCAGCATCAGCACCAGCTCTCGCGGGATCGCGAACCGCGCCGTCGCGGCGGCCATCCGGCAAGCGGAGCGTGCCCATGGTGGTCAAGCTCGCGTATCGCAATCTCTTCCATGACCGACTGAGCTTTTTCGTAACGGTGGTCGGCATCCTTTTCTCCGTCGTGCTGGTCGCGGTCCAGTCCGGCATCTATCTCGGGTCCGCAAACAAGATCGCTGCCATCATCGACGCAGCGCCCGCCGACCTTTGGGTCGTTCCGCTTGGGACCAAGAGCTACGACGACCCATCATTCCTTTCGGGCCGCGAGCGCTACATGGCGCTGTCGGCGCCGGGCGTCGCGGACTCTGAAGATATGCTCGTTTCATTTGCTCGCTGGCGGAAGCCGCTCGGCGGCGAAACCACCGTGCTCCTGATCGGCACGGCCGGCGACAGCCCGAAGGCGCTGCCCTCGAATATCGTCGAGGGGAGCCGCGAGGCTCTCGAAGCACCGAACACCGTCGCTATCGACCGCAGCTATTTCAACGATCTGGGTGTCAGCCAGTTGGATGATCGTGCTGAACTCAACGGCACGACGGTCAGGCTCGTGGCGATCACCAAGCGCGTGCGCTCGTTCACGACTTTGCCTTTCGTCTTCACTTCGCTGGACGAGTCACGGAGGCTAGCCGGCGCCAATCAAGATCAGGCCAGCTATCAGCGCGTAACGCTGCTGCCGGGTGCCGATCGCGATACCGTTCGCAAGGAAATCGAGGCGCGGCTGCCCGACACCGAAGTCTTGACGCAAGCCGAATTCCGCACCCGCAGCCAGGACTACTGGCTCAAGCAGACCGGTGCAGGCGCTGCGCTCGACGCGGGCAAGCTGCTTGGTCTCATCGTTGGCATTGTCATCGTTGCGCAGACGCTTTATTCGAGCACGAAAGATCACATCAATGAGTTTGCGACGTTGCGTGCCCTCGGTGCGGGCGCCGGCTACATCGTCAAGGTCATTCTGATCCAGGCAGTTCTTTCCGGTCTGATCGGCTATGTGCTCGGCATGAGTTTGGCTCTCGCCGCCATTCACTTCGCGCAGGATACCAAGTTGACAATCATCATGACGGCGCCGCTCGCCGCACAGCTTTTCGCCATCACGATCGGCATGTGCATCTTCGCCGCTATCAGCGCCATCATCAAAGTCGTTCGTATCGACCCGGCCGTCGTGTTCAGCCGCTAACCAAATTCAGGGAGACTAGCATGACCGAGCCGAGCAACGGCAAAGTGATCGTCGAAGCCGAAGGCATCGTAAAGGTGCTCGGCTCGGCGCCCAACGAGATCAAGGTTCTGAAGGGCATCGACCTGCAGCTCCATACCGGTGAACTGACACTGATGATGGGGCCGTCGGGCTCCGGCAAGACGACGCTGCTCTCAGTCCTGGGCTGCATCCTCTCGCCGACGCAGGGCAAGCTCTCGATCTCCGGCATGAAGACGCACAACATGAGCAAGGAGCAGCTCGCCAATCTTCGGAGGAAGCACGTCGGCTTCGTGTTCCAGTCCTACAATCTCGTCCCGACCTTGTCGGCGGTCGAGAATGTCATGCTGGCGCTCGACCTTCGCGACCTCAACGGACCCGATGCCTATGACCAGGCCGCCGAATTTCTCGAAGCTGTCGGGCTCGGCCACCGCATCAACGCGATGCCTTCGAAAATGTCGGGTGGCGAGAAACAGCGCGTTTCGATTGCCCGCGCCCTTGCCGGCTCACCCTCGGTCATTCTGGCCGACGAGCCGACGGCTGCACTCGACGCTAAGAACGGCATGGCGGTCATGGAATTGCTGGCAAACGTCGCCCAGGACACCCGCCGGGCCGTTCTCGCGGTCACCCATGATCACCGTACGTTGCAATACGCGGACCGCATCATCACCATCGACGATGGTCGGATTGCCGGCTCCGACCGTCCCAAGATCTCGGGCAACGCGGTGCAGGTTGCCGCGCACTAGGCCCTGATATTCTGCAGTTTGCCCATTTGGGGGAGGCCCTTAGCGGTCCCCTCGGGCCAATGGCCGCGCACCTCGCCTTGCCGGGCATCTGGACCGGCAAGGGCATTTGTGTAGGATGCGCCCAAACTCACCAATCCCAAATTGGAATAATTAAGGAAATAGCGCCCATGGCGGGGCCTCAAGCGAACACGTCCGTCCCCCCAGGTCAGTTGATGGCTGGTAAGCGGGGCTTGATCATGGGCGTCGCGAACAACCGATCGATCGCCTGGGGCATCGCGAAAGCCTGTGCCGCGCAAGGGGCGGAAATTGCGCTTACATACCAGGGGGATGCGCTCAAGAAGCGTGTCGAGCCGCTGGCTGCAGAGCTGGGCACGAAGACCGTCCTGCATTGCGACGTGACCGATGGCGCCTCCATGGACGCGGTCTTCGAGACCCTCGCCAAGACGTGGGGCAGCCTCGACTTCCTGGTGCACGCGATTGCTTTTTCCGACAAGAACGAGCTCGACGGCCGCTATGTCGATACGACGGAAAAGAACTTCACGCAGAGCCTGTTGATCTCGTGCTTTTCCTTCACCGCTCTCGCACAGCGTGCCGAGAAGCTGATGCCTAACGGCGGTTCGCTCGTAACGCTGACCTATTATGGCGCCGAGAAGGTCATGCCGCACTATAATGTGATGGGCGTCGCCAAGGCTGCGCTGGAAGCCAGTGTGCGCTATCTGGCAGCCGACCTTGGCCGCACCGGCATTCGTGTGAATGCGATTTCTGCGGGCCCGATCAAGACGCTCGCGGCGGCTGGCATTGCGGACTTCCGCTACATCCTCAAATGGAACGAGTACAATTCGGCGCTCCGGCGCAACGTGACGATCGATGACGTCGGCAATGCCGGGCTCTATCTTCTCTCCGATCTTTCGCGCGGCGTGACGGGAGAAATCCACCACGTCGACAGCGGCTATCACGTCCAGGGCATGAAGAACGAAGATGCCCCGGATATCTCGGTCGTCAAGAGCGACGACGCTTGAGCGGCGGGGCGCCAGCCACTGTCGCTTTGAAACCTGGAATCACGCTCTATCTCATTCGCCACGGCGAGACCGATTGGAACCGCGAAGCGCGGTACCAAGGCCAGCGCGATATTCCATTGAATGAAACGGGAATAGCGCAGGCGCGCCGCCACGGCGAAGTGCTGAAGTCGTTGATGCCATCCGTCGCCGGATTCGATTTCGTGGCGAGCCCGCTTGAACGTGCCGTCGAGACGATGCGGCTAATCCGTTCGGCGCTCGGGCTCGACCCGGATGCATTTCGTATCGCTCCCGAGATCGCCGAACTCAGTTACGGCCATTGGGAAGGCGAACTTGCCGCCGAGCTTCCCGCAAAGGACCCGGCGGGTGTCGCCGGAAAGGCATCAGACCCTTACGGCTGGCGGCCAAGGGGCGGCGAAAGCTATCGCGACCTCGAGGCGCGCGTCACGGCTTGGCTCGGAGGGCTCACGACCGACACGCTCGCCGTCAGCCACGGCGGCGTGAGCCGCGTCGCTCGCGGCGCACTGCTCGGGATCGATCGGGATATCGTGCCGTTCCTCGAAGTTCCTCAGGACAAGATCCTGAAGCTCGCCGACGGCCGGATGCAGTGGTTCTGATAAAAAACAAAGAGCCGGAGATGCGGCTCTCCGGCTCTTTGGCACTCGGAAAGAGTGCAAGGTGAAAGACCATTCGACCGCAGAGGCTCAATCCGGGCGGAACGGTCTTTTATGGGCCGGCAGATGGCTTCGGCTCGAAACGGAGAGACATGGCTTGCAGCACCGCCGTTCGGGTGAACGGTTCCGGTCCGTATTGCCTTCGCAACGTGCGATCCATCGATGCGCCGCGGGCTGCGTTCGGGCAGCGGTTGCGGGCTCGGCCGAGTTGCCGGTCGAATACGAACATGTGCCTGCCTTGTCCCATCGCAAGCGCGACGAAACTGCCGACGAACGCGGTACTGGCACTGAGTTAATCTGCGTCGCTAGGAGTTGTCACGCGGCTTTGCTCGCGATGCGCTCTTGCCGCCTCCCACTACGGCTCCTAAGAAGGGCGGTGACGCAGCCCGGCAACAATCGTTGCAGAGCCATCGAATTTGCTTATCGGGCCCCACTCCAAATATTCAGGCGATGTCTCACAACACCTTCGGCCATCTTTTCCGCGTGACGACCTGGGGCGAGAGCCACGGCCCGGCGATCGGGGCGATCGTAGACGGCTGCCCACCAGGCATCGCGCTCGAAGCCTCGGAGATCCAGGCCTACCTCGACAAAAGAAAGCCGGGCCAATCGCGTTTCACGACGCAGCGCCAGGAAGCCGATGCCGTCAAAATTCTGTCCGGTGTCTTCGCGGACGCGTCGGGCAAGCAGGTGACGACGGGGACGCCGATCGCGCTTGAGATCGAAAATACCGATCAGCGCTCCAAGGACTATGGCGAAATCAAAGACAAGTATCGGCCGGGCCACGCCGATTTCACCTACGACGCGAAGTACGGAATTCGCGACTATCGCGGCGGCGGCCGTTCCTCGGCGCGCGAAACCGCATCTCGCGTCGCGGCGGGCGCTATCGCCCGGAAGGTCATTCCCGGCGTCATGATACGGGGCGCGTTGGTCCAGATCGGCCAGATCAAGATCGATCGCGGCAACTGGAATTGGGACGAGGTCGGCAACAATCCATTTTTCTCGCCCGATAAGACGGCTGGGGAGCATTGGACGGACTACCTCGACAAGGTCCGCAAGGCCGGCTCGTCGGTCGGCGCGATCATCGAAGTCGTCGCCGAGGGCGTGCCAGCGGGTTGGGGTGCGCCACTTTACGGAAAGCTCGATCAGGATCTTGCGAGCGCGATGATGTCGATCAATGCCGTCAAAGGAGTCGAGATCGGCGCGGGAATGGCGGCGGCGGAACTGACAGGCGAACAGAACGCGGATGAAATCCGCATCGGCAATGACGGCGCACCGGATTTTCTATCGAACCACGCGGGCGGCATTCTTGGCGGTATTTCGACAGGCCAGCCCATCGTTTGCCGGTTTGCCGTGAAGCCCACGTCCTCCATCCTGGCGCCACGCCGGACGATCGACCGCCAGGGCCATGAAACCGATATCGTCACGAAGGGCCGGCACGACCCGTGCGTCGGCATTCGTGCCGTTCCCGTCGGTGAAGCCATGATGGCCATCGTCCTTGCCGACCATTTCCTGCGCCATCGCGGGCAGGTCGGCGCCTAGTCCGGAGGCGAAATAATCCCGCGTTTTCGGAACATCGTGGTTCTCACGGGGGCGGGCCTATCGGCCGAAAGCGGTGTTGCGACGTTTCGCGATCCGGACGGCATCTGGTCGAAATACGATTGGCGGGACGTTGCGACCGCCGACGGCTTTCTGCGAAATCCAATTCTCGTTCACGACTTCTATAATGCGCGGCGACGCGCGCACCGGAATATCAAACCCAACTCGGCGCATCTGGCGCTCGCGCGTCTCGAGGCGGAGCATGACGGCGTGACGATCGTCACGCAAAATATCGATGCGATGCACGAGGAGGCAGGTTCAAAGTCGCTCATCCATATGCATGGCGAGCTTTTCAAAGCGCTGTGTACTTATTGTCATCATCGCATCGCCTGGCGGGATGATCTTACCGTCGACCTCGCATGTCCCTTTTGCGGATTGCCCGGGGGCATGCGGCCCGATGTCGTCTGGTTCGGCGAAATGCCGTACCAGATGGGGCGGATCAACGCTCTTCTTGCGGATGCAGATCTGTTCGTATCGATCGGCACGAGCGGGAATGTCTATCCTGCTGCCGGCTTCGTGGCCGAGGCGCGCGCGACCGGTGCGCATACGGTCGAACTCAATCTCGAACCATCCGAAGGCGCGAGCCTTTTCGATGAAGCGGTCTACGGGCGCGCCACGGAAATCGTCCCGACCTTCGTCGACCGCATTCTTCGGGAAACCTAGCGGCGGAAGACAGCGACGACTTCGACGTGCGCGGAATAAACGAACTGATCAATCGGCGTCACGGATTCGATCTTATAGCGCCCGTCGACGAGGTGACGTGCGTCGCGTGCGAGAGTTGCTGGATTGCACGATACCGCGACGACGGTTTTCACTTTCGATTTCGCCAATCTTTGCGCCTGCGCCTCGGCGCCCGCACGGGGCGGATCGAAAACGACCGCGTCATGCTCGTTGAGTTCCAGCGGCGACAACGGATCGCGGAAAAGATCGCGGACGCGGGCGGTGATCGGCTTAAGACCGCTCGCCTTCCTCACCGCTGACGACAGCGCAGTGATCGCGGCCTGATTGCCGTCGAAGGCCGAGATGCGTGCGCGTGAAGCAAGTGGAAAGCTGAAAGCGCCAATGCCGCAGAACAGGTCCGCGACGGCTTTCGCTTTGCCGACCGCTTCGACGACGCGGCGTGCGATTTCCGATTCCGCCTCTTCCACGGCTTGTACGAAGATGCCGGACGGCAAGATAACCTCTGCCGTGCTCGAACGTTAGAAAGGGTTGCAGCGTCTCGACGACGACGTCGCCACCGATGACGAGACGTGCGAGCCGAAGGTCGTTTACCTTCGAAGCGAGTGCGGTACGGATTTCCGGCGTCAACTTTCGTTCGGTGCCATCAATTTCGACATCGAGCCCCGACTTCGTCAGCGTGATCGTGACGCGCGCTTCTCCGCGCTTGGAAAGAAGAGGCGCGATTAATTTTCCAATGGACGGCAACGCTGCGACGATCTTCGGCGCGAGAACAGGACATTCCTCGATTGCCACCAGCTCGTGCGAGCCGGCCTCGTGAAAGCCAAGCGCGATGCCGGTTTCGGTTCGCACGGTCGTGAACACCGCGCGGCGGCGTTTGCCTCCGGGGCGCCGCAAGAGACCGACTTCAGGGGTGAGTCCACGCGCTTTGAACGCGTCAACCACCAGCTCCCGTTTCCATTCAGCGTAGGCTTCGGGCGCCATGTGCTGGACGCTGCAGCCGCCGCACTTGCCGAAGTGTCTGCAGACCGGCGCAGCACGCTCCGGGCTTGGCTCAAGGACGCGAAGCAACCGCCCTCGCTCGCCTTCGACCTCCACGGAGACACGTTCGCCGGGAAGCGCAAACGGAACGAAGACGGGCTGGCCATCAATGTCGACAATTCCGTCCCCTTGCGCACCCAGGCGCCGGATTAGAAGCTCGTGCGCGTCAGTCATTGCGTCGCGCTCCGAGGACAAATTCGATATTTCCGGAGCCGCCGAGAATGGGCGAGGTCATGTCGCCGACAATCGTCCAACCGGATTGCCCGGCGAGCCAATCGCGAACGCCTTGAAGAGCGCTTTGGCGGGCTGCCTCATCGCGCACGATGCCGCCGCCGCCGACGTTCTCGCGTCCAACCTCGAACTGCGGTTTGACCAGCACGACAATCCAGGCACCGCTAGCGGCGAGTTGCAGAACCGGCTCAAGCAATTTCGTGACGGATATGAAACTGACATCGACTGTGATCGCGGTAACGGGTTCGGGCACTTCGGCGTCCGACAGCATGCGAGCGTCAAAATTCTCTAACGAGACGACGCGCGGATCGTCTTTCAGGCGCGGGTGCAGCTGCGCCGTGCCTACGTCAACCGCATAAACGCGTCGCACACCTCTTTCGAGCAAGACTTCGCTGAAGCCTCCGGTCGATGCTCCGATATCGAGAACAACCCTATCTGAGGGATCGAACCCAAAGCGGTCGAGGGCTGCCGCCAGCTTTTCGGCGCCGCGGGAAACGTATGTCGGGGCTTCGGAAGAAATCTCGATCAGCAAATCTTCCTTCACATCCTGTGCTGGCTTATTGCAAACGTAACCGCCGACTGAAACAAAGCCGCGCCTGATCAGATCCTGGGCGCGGGCGCGTGAGGGCGCCAGTCCGCGCGCAACGAGCATCTGATCCAAACGCATGATCCTTCGTCGATCCAATATTGACCTTGCTCCGCATCCGCCCCATGTCTCCGGTCTCGGCGGACCAGGATGGAGAGCACACATGAAAACTGCAATCTTTGCGGCGCTCGTCGCGTTGACGTTGCCGATCGCTGCCTTGGCCGACAGCGGACGGACACCATCACCGCCAGGAGCCAAGGTCTTTATCATCGAGCCGAAGGATGGCGCGACAGTCTCGAGCCCGGTTACCATAAAATTCGGCATTGAGGGCATGGAGATAGCGCCCGCCGGGACGGATAAGCCGAACACCGGACACCATCATCTCCTGATCGACACGACGGTGACGGATTTCAGCGAGGCGATCCCGAAGGACGAAAACCACATCCATTATGGAAAAGGCCAGACGGAAGCGTCCGTCGAGCTGAAGCCTGGGAAACACACGCTGCAGCTGCTGCTCGGCGATAAGAACCACATCCCGCACGATCCGCCGGTGAAGTCAGAAGTCGTGACGATCACCGTGCAGTGACCAGCATCGTGAAGTAAGAGGAAAAGATGGGGCCCGGCGTCAGTCGGGCCTCACTGCATAGCGGCCGGACCCGTTGGCGAAGAGCAGCAGGAACCCACCGGCCATGCAGACGTTCTTCATGAAGTTCGTTACCTGCATCTGGTCGGCGAAGTCGCGGTGGAAGACAGCGGCGGCTGCGAGACAGAAGGCAGCGAGAGCAAGGCCGGCGTAGCGCGAAAAGATCCCGAGCAAGACGGCAATGCCGCCGATCACTTCGAGAGCGATGACCGCGGGAAGAAGCGCACCCGGCAGGCCGTGTGCCTCCATATAGGCTTGCGTGCCCGTGTAGCCCGAGACCTTGTTGATCCCGGCCGTAACGAATATTGCCGACAAAAGTATTCGCGCGACCAAGCTGACAAGCGAGTGCATGTTTTCGTCCCTTCCAGAGCGCGAGCTTCTCCGGCCCGCTTGGTGACTGCATGCTAAGCGCGTTCGCCGACGGCAACGGCACGACCGAGCGCGGCAAAAACCGTCTCGACGATGCCCGAAGCATTCAGCCGCGCCGCTTCGTACATCACTTCGGGCTTGCCGTGATCGATAAAGGTGTCCGGGAGAACTTTCGCGCGCACGCGCAGTCCGCGCTCGAGCAAGCCTTCGTCCGCCAGGAACTGCAGCACGTGGCTGCCGAAACCGCCGATCGAGCCCTCTTCGACCGTGACTAGAACTTCGTGATTTGCGGCCAACTCGCGAATGAGTTTTGAATCGAGCGGCTTTGCGAAGCGCGCATCGGCGACGGTCGTCGAGAGGCCGAAGCTCGCAAGCTGATCCGCGGCCTTCAGGCATTCGGCCAGGCGCGTCCCAAGCGAAAGCAGCGCGACTTTCGAACCCTGGCGCACGATGCGCCCTTTGCCGATTTCAAGCGGCACGCCCTCTTTTGGCAACTCGACGCCGACGCCTTCGCCGCGCGGGTAGCGAAGCGCGCTCGGCCGGTCGTCGATCTTGGCTTGTGTTGCGACCATGTGAACGAGTTCGGCCTCGTCGGCCGCGGCCATGACGACGAAGTTCGGGAGGCAGGCGAGATATGCGACGTCGAACGTTCCGGCGTGCGTCGCGCCGTCGGCGCCAACGAGGCCTGCCCGGTCAATCGCAAACCGCACGGGCAAATTCTGAATCGCGACGTCGTGGACGACCTGATCGTAGGCGCGCTGCAGGAACGTCGAATAGATAGCGGCGAACGGCTTATAGCCTTCGGTTGCGAGGCCCGCTGCGAACGTCACCGCGTGCTGCTCGGCGATGCCGACATCGAACGTGCGATCGGGAAACTCATTGCCGAAGTAATCGAGGCCGGTGCCGGACGGCATTGCGGCGGTAATGGCCACAATGCGCTTGTCCTTCCGGGCCTCGGCAATGAGGCTGTCGGCAAACACCTTCGTGTAGCTCGGCGCGTTCGGCTTCGGCTTCACCTGCGCGCCGGTGACGACGTTGAACTTGTTGACGGCGTGGTGCTTGTCGTCGGCGGCTTCAGCCGGTGCGTAGCCCTTGCCCTTCTTCGTTGCGACGTGGACGAGGATGGGGCCTTTAGCGAGATCGCGAACGTTCTTCAGGACGGGGAGAAGCTGATCGAAATCGTGACCATCGAGCGGCCCAACATAATAGAAGCCCAACTCCTCGAACCAAGCGCCGCCCTGCCATAGGTGCCGCGTATATTCCTCGACGCGAGCGGCGCGCCGCTCCCATGCTTTCGGCAGGAGCTTCGCAAGCTGCTTGGCATAATCACGAAGATGGACGTATGTGCCGCTGGACGTCACTCGAGCCAGATAGGCCGACAGCGCTCCGGTCGGCGGCGCTATGGACATATCGTTGTCGTTGAGGACGACGATCAGCCGCTCATCGCGCGCGCCGGCATTGTTCAGCGCCTCGTAGGCCATGCCCGCGCTCATCGCGCCGTCGCCGATCACCGCAATCACATTGTTCGATTTGCCGCTCAGATCGCGTGCGACGGCCATGCCGAGTGCGGAGGAGATCGAGGTCGACGAGTGAGCGGCGCCGAACGGATCGTAGGGGCTCTCGTCGCGCTTGGTGAACCCCGAGAGGCCGCCGGGCTGTCGCAGCGTACGAATACGGTCGCGGCGCCCGGTCAAGATCTTGTGCGGATAAGCCTGATGGCCGACATCCCAGATCAGACGGTCATCCGGCGTGTTGAACACCCAGTGGAGGGCCACCGTCAGCTCAATCACGCCGAGGCCAGCGCCCAGGTGGCCGCCGGTAACGGAGACGGCGTCGATCGTCTCGTGGCGAAGCTCTGCCGCGAGCTGCGGCAACTGATTTTCCGTCAACTGACGCAGATCGTGGGGCGTCTTGATGCGATCGAGCAGCGGTGTCTGGCTCACGGTAAACCCTTGATAACGCAGTCTGCGGATTGCGGAAACGCGGGGGGCGGTCGTCCTCGAAATCTAGGCTAGCACGCCTAGCGCCGATCTTCGATCCCCCGAGCAGCCGAGGCGCGCTGAAGGCATAACGCGCCTGCGAGCCGCAGAGAAGTTAACTCTTGTTGCTTCGCTTTTCAGGAAACGCGCGGCCCAGAGTTTTTAGAACGGCGTATCGCCGTTCTTATCCAGCGGCGAGGTGCCGGTCGGGGCACCGTCGGCCCCAAGCGTCAATTTCTCGACCTTCGCCTCTGCGGCCTTCAACAGACGGTCACAATGGTCGCGCAGCGCTTCGCCGCGCTCGTAAATCGTAATGCTTTCCTCAAGTTCTACGTCGCCGCGCTCCAGCTTGCCGACGATGGCCTCAAGCTCCTTCAAAGCCCGTTCGAACGTCATGTCCTTGATGTCGGCGAAGCTTTTTGCCGGTGCTTTGGTGATCGTCATATTGTCCTGCTTCCGTGGCGCGTGGCGTTTTGATCGGCTCGCCTCAGGAGCCCGCGTCCAGCAATGCCTTTACGTGGGCGGCGGCCGATTGAGCAAGCCCTGTCAGATCATAGCCGCCTTCGAGTATCGATACGATTCGCCCATTTCCATGGCGGCGCGCCGCTTCCGCCAAAGAGTCGGTCGCCCACTGAAAATCCTGTTCGACGAGCCTCAACCCCGCGAGAGGGTCTCTGTGATGTGCGTCGAAGCCGGCGGAGATCAATATCACATCGGGCGAAAAATTGTGGAGAGGCTCGAGGATGCGGCTTCTGAACGCCTCTTCGAACCGCTCGCGTCCGTCGCCTGCCCGCAATGGCGCGTTGAAGATGTTGCCGACGCCCCTTTCCCGCAACGCGCCGGTGCCGGGATAGAGCGGCATTTGATGGGTCGAGCCGTAGAAGAGATCCTTATCGGACCAGAAGATTTCCTGCGTACCGTTGCCGTGATGGACGTCGAAATCGACCACCGCGATACGTTCGGCGCCGTGCTTCGCGCGGGCATAGTGGGCGGCAATCGCGACATTGTTGAAGAAGCAGAAGCCCATCGCACGATGGCTTTCGGCGTGATGGCCCGGTGGGCGGACCTGACAAAAGGCGTTCGTTGCCTTGCCCGTCATGACGAGATCGACGGCGTCGAGGCCAGCGCCGACTGCGCGGCGGGCGGCCTCCCATGTTCCGGGCGAAGCGACCGTGTCTCCGTCGATGTACCTATGGCCATCAACGTTCTCGACTGCCGCAGTGATGTCCGCAAGGTGCTGGCTGCCGTGAGCCAGAGTAATGTAGCCCTTGTCATCCTCGCGAAGAGGGGCTTCGCGGCGTTCGAGGGGCGCAAAACTTTCGCTCGACAGTGCCTTGTCGATGGCCCGCATCCGATCGGGCCGTTCGGGGTGATATTCTCCGGTGTCGTGATTGAGGAAAGCCGGATGCGTGATCAAGACTGTCGTCATTTATTTCGGCGGTCGCTCCGTGACATGCTTCAGGCCAGTTCCGACAGCCGCGCGATTTGGACCCCGGGTGGCGGCTTGCTTTCCACGGGAACGAAGAAATCCGGCGCCAACGGCATCGACTTGTCCACGCGGTAATTCTCGAAATCGCGGATGCCGCCGACATCATAGAGAAACGTATCGTCGATCAGGAAGCGGCCTGTGAATGTTCTGGCCGGCTGGGCGAAAACGAGATAGGCCGCGTCGGCGACGATCTCCGGCGAACGGCTCATGCGCATGAGCTTGTCGCCTCCGAGAATGTTTTGAACGGCGGCCGTCGCGATGGTGGACCGCGGCCAAAGCGCGTTGACGGCAATGCCGTCCTTCTTAAGCTCATCGGACAGGCCCAAGACGCAAAGGCTCATGCCATATTTCGCGATCGAATAGGCGACGTGGCCGGAAAACCATTTGGCGTGCATATCGAGGGGCGGTGACAACGTCAGAATATGCGGGTTCTCGGCGCGCTTCAGATGCAGCAGGCATGTCTTCGACGTGAGGAACGTTCCGCGCGTGTTGACCGCAAACATCAGATCGAAGCGCTTGATCTCGGTCTTCTCGATCGGCGTCAGCGACAGCGCGCTGGCGTTGTTAACGCAAATATCGATACCGCCGAAGCGCTCGACCGTTTGAGCCACCGCACGCTGGACTTCGTCCTCGTTGCGAATATCGCACTCGATCGCAAGAGCTGCGCCTCCAGCGTCCTCGATCTCCTTCGCCGCAGAATGAATTGTGCCCTCGAGCTTGGGATTGGGATCGACCGTTTTGGCGGCAATCGCGATGTTGGCGCCGTCCCTCGCCGCTCGCTTGGCGATGGCCAATCCAATTCCGCGGCTGGCGCCCGTTATGAAGAGGGTCTTGGCTTTGAGTGACGCCATTCCACTGCTCTCATTCATTCCACTTCGACTACGGAGAGCAACCTAATCGCTTGTCGTCGATTGCGTAAGGGGCGACTAGACGTGGCGCATCAGGAAGCGGCGCCTGATCCACCGGAAAGGCGCAAGGATCGTCTGGACCAGCTGGTGGATTGCCTGGACGACGAATGCAGGGAATCCGGCGATCGGTATAAAGACCAGCACGAAGAAAAGCTCAGAGGCGATGCGCGCGGGGGAGCGGGATTTTTGCGCCGCACCGTGGATATAGAGGGCCTGCAGAAGCCGAAGCCACCAATTTCGAACTGTCGCCCAGCTGACAAGGCCGACGACCAGCCCGGCCAGATAAGGGTATTGGACGCTCGCGGGCAACCAAGGGATGAGGCGTGCATCGCGTTCAGTCTCCGTGTCGCGATCACGGGCGTCGATGCTAACGGTGTTCGTGATGACTTCGCCCGTTACGTGGCCGACCAGTTCTTCGATGACGTTGGAAGCGTCGCCCGATAGGCCGGCGTTCGATGAATCCGGAACGGCTGCGATGTGCACACGTTCTGCGCCGTCGCGGTTGGCGTTAAGCAGAAAGCCGCCCCGACGTGCAGCCAGTGCATCGAGGAAATCGCCGAACGTCGCCTTCTCCGAGGCTTCTCCGAGGCCTCCGACCTTGATTTTCTGCCAAAGCCAGTTGCGGCCTCCGGCCTGACGGCTTGAATCGGACTGCAAGACGACGAGGTTGACGTCGTTTTGCCGGGCCGCGGCCACCAAATCGTCGACGGGCAAGCTGATTTCGCCGCCGACTGATGGCGCAACGACGAGCTTGCCGGCATCGATGCGACCGGTGACGAGGGCGGTCTGGCCGCGTATCGGCCGCAGCCCGCTACTCAGATTGTTGGGATCTAGCTGATCGACGAGCGGAACTTTGGTGTCGGCGTCGATCTTCGGGGCGGCCGACAGAGGCGTGCTTACGCCCGGCTCGAAGGCGATCGTCCGAACGTTGGACTTGTTGAGCGGCCGTCCTAGCAGAAATGCCGTTTCCTCGAACAAGGATTGATCAAGCAGTTGCATCGTCAGGTTGGGAGTGAGATGCGCGGTCAGCACGACATCCGCCCCCTTCCCGGAGCGGGCAATCGGGTAGGCAGTCTTCTCAACGACCACGTAGAGATCGGCGTCGCGCGGGATCTGGTCGAGCGAGGCCCTGTTGGCAAAAACGCTGTCCTCAGAAAGATAGAGTTCTCAACTTCGTTTGATCGCCCGGCAGCATATCGGGCACGAGCGTCGGCAGAACCCGCTTCATTTCATCGGGTGTGCCGACCGTGAAGGTTTGGCCGTCGCGATTGACAAATTGCCAATGGCCTTCGAGCGTCGCGTGAGCCGCGAGCGTGCCCTTCGGCGCACCGTTGAGGTTGTCGAGGTAAGTCGCGGCCTTTGTCAGCGGAGCGAGTTCTTCGGCGGCGCGGCTCGCCCGGCCAGCGGTTCCGCTCGCGACCTCGGCGGATTCGCGCATAACCGCGGACAGCCAGTCGGCGTGGGCGGACCCAGAGAACGCCAGGCTCGCCGAGAGCGCGATCATCATCGCGCAGATCCGCACTATTCCGCCTCTCCCACGCACGGCCGAACGTCTCCTCTTTCCCGTTTCGCCACGGAAAGAGCACATGAGCTAGACGGATTTGCGGAAATTCGGAGGGCGTTTTTCAAAAAAGGCCGTGAATGCTTCGACGGCTTCAGGCGAGCGGAGGCGTTCCCGGAAAGCCGCTACTTCGTCGTCGATGCGCTTCAAAACCTCGGCTGGATCACCGCGCATGAGACGGCGAGCCAAGGCCAAGGCTTCGGGTGGCTTCTTCGCCAAGCGTTTGGCGGCGTCGAGAGTCGCAGACTCCAAATCACCGGCCGGAACGACCGCATTCACAAATCCCGCAGCAACCGCGTCATCGGCGGATAAGGGATCGCCCAGCGCCAGCATAGCGAAGGCGCGTGCATAGCCCATCCGCTGCGGCATCAGCAAACTGGAGGCAGCCTCTGGGATCAGTCCGAGATCGAGAAACGGCGTGGCGAAGGTCGCGTCGGGCGCCGCGTAGACGAGGTCGCAGTGAAAGAGCATCGTCGTGCCGATGCCGATGGCGTTGCCGTCGACCGCAGCGATCAGCGGTTTCTTCACGACCGGCAGCAGCCGGATGAAACGCAGCACATCCTTGCCGAGATCACCGGTACCTTTGGAAGTCGCAAGAAAATCGCCGATATCGTTGCCGGCCGTGAACACTCCGCCCGATCCGGTGATGATGTGGGCGCCGATCGCGTCATCCGCATCGCCGGCTTCTATTGCGTCCGACAGCGCACGGTACATCGCGCCCGTCAGAGCATTTTTCTTCTCGGGTCGCGCGATCCGAAGGACTTGGGCTCCATCGCCGCGCCAGACTGCAATTTCTGTCGTCATGCGAACACCGCACCATGTGCATCGACAAGAACGGAGTCGGCGCCGTGCTGGACAGCCTCCGAGAGGCTTCTCACTTCGGTCAGCAAATTCTCTGCAAAGAACCTCGCGATTGCGATACGCGGGGACCCTTGGTCCTCGGCCAACGCGCCCTTTGCGAGATAGGCGCCGCCCGTCGTCAGGCTCATCAGCCGGAGAAATGGCGTCGCCGACGCAAGCGCCTTTTCCGGATTGCCGGGCAGCGTTTGCGCCATCCACAACGTCGCCGACTGCAATGCGCTCAGGGCTTCCGTCAGGCGCTCGGACATGTGACCGAATTCGCTTCGTTTCGAAGCGCGCACTCTGGTGATGATCGCCCCGAGGTCAGAAAGGAACGCGGGGACAGCCGCGCCGCCGTCGAGCGTCAACTTGCGCGTGACGAGATCGATTGCCTGGATGCCGTTGGTCCCTTCGTAGATCGGCAGAATGCGGGCATCGCGGAGGTACTGTGCGGCGCCCGTCTCTTCGACGAAACCCATGCCGCCGTGCACTTGAATACCGAGCGACGCAACCTCGTTCGCGATGTCGGTCGAAAATGCCTTGGCGAGCGGCGTCAAGAGGGCGGCCCGATTAAGCGCGTCCTTGCGCTCTTTCTCGTCTCCGGCGCGATGGCCGATATCGAGTTCTTTCGCTGTCGCATAGCAGATCATGCGCGCCGCCTGGGTCAGCGCTTTCATCGTCAAGAGCATGCGCCGGACGTCGGCGTGCTCGATGATCGGGCTCATGCCACCGAGGCCGTTCGCCGCAAAGCTTTTGCCCTGACGGCGCTCCTTTGCGTAGGCAACAGCATGTTGCGTCGCGCGCTCGGCAACCCCGACGCCTTGGGCGCCGACGCCCAGCCGCGCCGCGTTCATCATCACGAACATCGTCGCGAGACCGCGGTTTTCTTCGCCGACGAGATACCCTATCGCTCCACCGTTCTCGCCGAATTTCATCACGCACGTCGGGCTCGCCATGATGCCGAGCTTGTGCTCGACACCGGCACAGATGACGTCATTTCGGTCGCCAAGGGAGCCCTCGTCCTTGACGAGGAATTTGGGTACCAGAAACAGCGAGATGCCGCGCGTTCCCGGCGGCGCGTCGGGAAGCCTCGCGAGGACGAGGTGGATGATATTCTCCACCATGTCGTGCTCGCCCCACGTGATGAAAATTTTTGTGCCGGTGATGCGATACGTTCCCGCACCATCCGGCACGGCGCGGGTCGAAAGCGGTCCGAGATCGGAGCCGGCGTGGGGCTCCGTCAAATTCATCGTGCCGGTCCACTCACCGGCAACCATCCTGGGCAAATATTTTGCCTTAAGTTCCTCGCTGCCGCCCGCCTCGATGGCGTGAATGGCGCCTTGGGTCAGCAGCGGGCAGAGCCCGAAGGATACGTTCGCGGCGTTCCAGATCTCGCCCACCGGCGCCGCGGCGATTTCGGGGAGACCCTGGCCTCCGTAGGCCTCCGAACAAGGCAGTGTGCTCCAACCGCCCTCCACAAACTGCCGGTAGGCGTCGCGGAAGCCGGGCGGGGTTGTCACTTTTCCGTCAGCGAGCTTTGAACCGATCCGGTCGCCGATTGCGTTCAAAGGTGCTAGGACCTCGGCGCCGAACTTTCCCGCCTCTTCGATTACGGCGACGACAGTGTCGGCGTCGAGCCCCGGATAAAGCCCGCGAGACGGCATTTCGTCGAGGCCTGCCACCGTCTTGAGAGCAAAGACGATGTCGTCTACTGGAGCCTGATAAGCCATGGATCGTTTCTCGGTGCCGCTCGGTTCTGCTCGCCGACACTATGCCGGACAAAGACGCTAGCAAACCGGGGTGGTAATTTGATGCAGGGCAGGATTGCTCCCGCCAACGCCGAATGGATTGCCGAAGCCGGACAGATGATCCGGGGGGGAGCGCTTGTCGCATTTCCGACCGAAACGGTCTACGGGCTCGGCGCGGACGCAACGAACGGCGAAGCTGTCGCACGCGTATTCGAAGCCAAGGGGCGGCCCACATTCAATCCGCTCATCGTGCATGTGCTCGGCCTGGAGCAGGCGCTCATCATCGGCAAGTTCTCACCGACGACCCGGCAGCTGGCGGAAGCTTTCTGGCCCGGGCCGCTGACGCTTGTCGTGCCACGCACGCCGACGTCGGGTGTCAGCGATCTCGTTTCCGCCGGGCTGCCGACGGTTGCGCTTCGGTCGCCGGATCATCCTGTGGCGCGAGCCTTGCTCGCTGAAGCGCAGCGGCCGCTTGCCGCGCCGTCGGCCAACCGGTCCGGACACATCAGCGCGACCCGGGCCGACCATGTCGCCGCTGACCTCGGCGATAAAGCTGCGCTCATTCTCGACGGTGGCCCGACGACCCTCGGCCTCGAATCGACGGTGCTCAGCCTGCTGGATGAAACACCCGTTCTGCTGCGGCCAGGTGCCGTGACTACCGATGCGATCGAAGCGATCATCGGAGGTCGACTGACGTGGCAAGGCGAGGCGAACAGCAGACCCATATCTCCCGGACAGCTTGCGAGCCATTATGCGCCGCGGGCCGGGATGCGGCTCAACGCCTACGATTGGCGGCCGGACGAAGCCGTGCTGGCATTCGGAGCAATCGCGGAGAGTCCGGCGCGAGCTTTCATCAATCTCAGTACGTCAGCCGACCTTGTTGAGGCGGCGGCGAACCTTTTTGCGGCGCTGCGCACGCTCGATGCTTCCGGCGCGGCAACGATCGCCGTAACGGCGATCCCACCGCACGGCCTGGGCGAAGCGATCAACGACAGATTGCGGAGAGCCGCGGCGCCACGCAACTAGGCGCCATCTCGCCTAGAGGCAGCTGGTAACGAGAATGACTTTATTTATGAGCGGGCCGAGGATCGGGCTTTGCATCACGAGCCCGTTGAAGATCGCCTGCACGGACTGGTGCACATCCAAGGACGACGGGATCAAGGTGTAGATGCCGCCATAGAGAAGCGCCGTCGTCGTGCCGTTGACAATCAAGTATCGACGCAACATGCCCATCCTCGCGACGCCCGTTTACGCTTTTTTAAGCAAAGCACGGACGTGGCGGCGGGCTCAAGGGCTTTCGGCAGGCCTTGGTGAACGGAGCGGCGAAAAGCTCAGACGATCAAGCTGCCGGCAGGGCAACGGGCGGACGGTGCTTCTTCGAGCGACGGGCGAGTACCGCTCTCAGGCTCAGCGCCGGTTTTTCGATCACGGTCCATGAAAGAAGAGCGATCGGCAGGTCGATAGCGAACGCGAGGAACGACAGCCAGACGTGCGTTACGCCGGGGACGAGCCACAGAAGCCCCTGCTGCGTTGGGCCAGCGAAGATGTAGATACCCAACGAGGCGTCGATCCGGTTGCAAGCGGCGCGCAGCGGTCCGAAAGTTTTCGTTGCCGCCCAAAGCGCACCGTAGCCGAGGAAGAGTGCGGCACTGACTTCGGCGAAGGGCGTCTTCGCGAGACCGATGAAAAGCGCGCACAGCGGTATAAGCACGGCGCCGCGAATGACGAGTTCCCGGCGCACGAGATAGGCCAGTGCGCCGCTGAAGAAGAAGACGATGAAATAGCGAAGATTGTCGGAGAAGCCGTACATTTCGATGTCGGCGGGTAGTCCGAGAGATACGGTTCCGACGAGAACCACGAGGCCGATCATTGCGACTTTCCGCCAACGCTCTTCAAATAAGCCCGCGGCACCCAAAAGAGCGAGGACGACGTAGCAAAGGACCTCGTACTTCAAAGTCCAGAGCGAAGAATTGACGTAGCCCGCAAACGGCAACGTATCGAATACGCCGGGCAGCGATGCCGAACCTGTCGATAGTGTCAGTGTTTTGAAGACATACGAGTAAAGGTCCGGGTCCGAAAAGTATTCAGTGGGACCAAAGCGGCTTACGACCGGGCCAAGAAAGAAAGAGGTGACCGCGACGCAGACGATGAGCGCCGGAAAAATTCGCAGCACGCGCGCTGCGCCAAAGTCGAGGACGCCGCGGCTGCGGTCAAAACTTTGAGCGACCAGGATGCCACTCAGAATGAAGAATACCTGCACCGAATATTCGCCCAGTGAGCGGCCTAGCCACTGCTGCAGCGGCTCCGCCGAGGAGGTGCCTGCGGCGAACAAGTAGCTGTGAGAAACAAGCACGAACGTCGCCATCAAGAGACGCAGCACGCCGAAGCTATTGGCATCTGGCGACAGCATGTCGGCGAGGCGGCGCGGAGGGGCGAAGGACGTTTTAATTCGCATGTTCTAGGAGGTGCGACTGGGTTGTTCATCGAACAAACCGCAATCTCTAGAGCAATCGGGTAAATACTCACCCCTTGCCCGAGTTAACGAACGCTTACGCGGCGTGCACCGGTGAGGCGTCAGGTTTCGGCCTGCCCGGCTTCCTTGAGGCGCTGCTCCTCGGTCTCGATTGCGGCTTTGCTTGAGGGCCAGCTGGCGCTGATCCAATCGTCGGTGCCGAACAGCCAGAACATGAAACGATGTCGACGATGATAGCGCTCGATGATGAAGCGGTTCATCGCATCCATGTGGGTGTTGAGCGCGCTGAGCGTCTCCGCGGGAAGCGCGGTGTCGCGGTCGATACTTGCAAGACGATTTAAGATATTGGCGACGTCGCCTGCCGATTCCGTGCGCCACTGGTCCATCGAGCCGGCGAGCGTGTGCTGGTTCTGGTTAACCTTCAGCAGAGCCTCGTGGACCTCGGTGAGATCTTGGGTGTAGGCTTGATGTTTCGCGGCGGCGGTTTCGATCTCGGCAGCAACGGCACGCTCCACGCCGGTCATGCGCCCGGCGAGATTGGAAGCGAGGTCCGCTAGAGATCCATGGTGCGTATCGAGCTTCCCCGACAGCGCGTCGATTCCATCGGAGCCGCCGAGGAATGCCTCGGCATTTCCACCATCCGTCGATACCGTAAGCATCCGAGCGATGCTGTCCTCCAATCTCGAGAGCCGGTCGCCCAGATCGCCAATTCCGCGATGGTCGTTGCTGAGGACAGCCTCCTCGATGACGTCGAGGCGGTCGGCTATCGGCTTCAAGTCGACAGCTTGGCGGATGTCATCAGGTGCCGCGCCATTGGCCGCTGAAACGGGACGGTCGCGTATCGAGGCTTCGAGTTCCTGCAGTCTTGTCGAGAGCACGGCCCAGGATTGCGACATCTCCTGCAGACGAAGTTCAAGAGCCGTCTCGATGTTTTCGAGTTTCGACACCAGCGAAAGAGAGTCGCCGGGATTCGTATTGCCGCCCTCCCGCAGCGCCGATTCCATCGCTCCGATACGGTCGAGCAGCATGGCTTGTCCGCGCCCCTGATCGTCCTGGTGGGCGAGCGTATCGCGGCTCAAATCACGGACGAGCCCGGCGATGACGTGGCGCTCATTGGAGACGTCGTGGCTGAGGCCCCTCACAATCTGCTCGAGTGCTTCGATACGAGAATTCTGCAGCGCGTCGGCCGAGTTGCCCAGATAGTCGCCGCGATAGGCCGGCCGGGCGTATTCCGCTGTGTAGCGAAGCGGGCTTGCGGGATAACGCGCGTCGGCACGGGTTAGGGGCGGCAACGGTTCGGGCGCATCTCTGAGTGCAACGCGCGGAGCAAAGCGGAAAAGCAACTCGGATGCCGAGAACTCGGATCTCTGATCGAGAAGCACATGCAGGAGATCTTCGACGTTCGCCGCGGCGCTGCGGCGGGCGGCAAAAGCGGCAGCAAGCCTCAATAGTTCCGCCAAATCATCCGAGCGACGTGGTGAGACCGAGCCGTTCCCCGGGACAGCCGGAATGTCTCCCGCGATAATCGTTGCCGTCTCGCGTTTCAGAGCGACGACACGCACGCCGTGCGTTTCGAGCGCGGCGGCGGCTGCGTCGATGCGGGTCATGGCGTTCAGCAGATGCTCGATCCGGACTTCACCGGCGCGGTGTGCGAAAGCGATGTCGTAGGCCTGATTGAAGCAGGCGAGCACGATTTCATCGACGAGAACCGGCCCCGCCAGAAACGTCCCGCGCTTACCGTTCGGCGACAGCGATGCATCGCCCGGGAGTAGGACGTCAGCCGGCGCGGACGCCCAGGTCTGCGGCGTCCTGAGATCGAGATCCTCGCCGTGATACGCCATTTACTTTTCCCTTCTGGTCCCTTGGGTGCTCAAGCGGCGCTCGCCCCGCTGCACGACCCAAAATCCATGATCCCGTTGCCGTTATCTACACCGGGATACCGGCAAGGTCTTGACTTTAAGATTGGCATTTAGGTTAGCGCCGATTCACGACCGTCGCGAGTCGCTCGGCTGACCGAATTAGAGCAGGCGCGAAAACTCCGGCTCGTGCAGATCCGGCCCCTCCACGCGCGGGTCGTTGAGCTTCGGATTTACGGCTGTGATGGCCAAGCGGCCGTCCTCAATCGGCCTCAGGAGGTCCAGCACGCCTTCTGCGGTGCCCGGCCGGCAATCGAGCCAGCGCTCGAAGTCTCTTGGGTCGAGGATCACGGGCATCCTGTCATGGATGGGAGCCATATCCCTGTTCGGCTGGGTCGTCAGGACGGCCGTCGTCTCGATTTCGCTGCCGTCGGCGCCGAGCCACGCCTCCCAAAGTCCGGCCAAAGCAAAAAGCTCTCGATCTTTCAAGCGGATGAGATACGGCTGTTTGGCTCCGCGCTTGCCGCTCCATTCGTAGAAACCGGTTGTTGGTATCAGGCACCGGCGGTGCCGCATGGCGCCTCGAAATGCCGGCTTCTCGGCGGCCGTTTCGGCTCGGGCGTTGATCAATGGCGATCCGAGCGTTCTCGGGTCTTTCATCCACGACGGAATGAGCCCCCAGCGCACCAGCTGCAGCTCGGGGCGGCTATTTATGTCGTTTCGCGCGATGAGGACGGGCTGCGCCGGCGCGATATTGTAGCGCGGCGGAAAATCATCGACGCCAGGCGCTTTGAAGAAGGCGCGCACAGCCTCCGGCGGAGATGTCAGACTGTATCGTGTGCACACGCCTGGGTTCGTCCTTTTGATGCCGAATGAATGTTGAATATAAGCGCTGGCGGATTGCCCGCCCAGAATCTGCTTTAAGCAACCCCGTGATGAAAAAGCCGGATCGAAAAGTGGAACGTTGCAGCCGGAGTGCCTGGCAGTCTCTTCTGGCGGCGATCGTAGTTGCCGCGGCGGCGAGCACTTCTGCGATGGCCGCCTCCGACACGAAGCCCTATGACGACCGTCTGCTCAGGCTGTCGGAGATCCTCGGCGCCGTCCACTACCTCCGCGAGCTGTGTGGCGCCAACGAAGGGCAATATTGGCGCGATCGCATGCGCGACCTGATGGATGCCGAGGGATCGAGTGCGCTGCGCCGCGCGAAACTGACGCGTGCATTCAACCAGGGGTATCGGAGCTACAGCCGCACTTACAATACGTGCAGTCCATCTGCACAAACGGCGATCACCCGCTTTCTCTCCGAAGGCTCCGATCTCTCGGACGGTATCCTCAAAGCCTTCCCGAACTGAGGCTGCGGCCAAACTCACTTAACGCGCAGTACCGCCGTTTCTACCCGGTTTACTGTGAATAGTGGCAGCTACGACCTTTCGCAAAATGTCATGCTAGGTGACAAACGGAGGGGACCGCTCGCACATGCGACGGTCAGGGTAGAGGGAAACATTGGGACCGACATGGAGTGTTTCGAGGACATCGACACGAAAAATCCTACGCTGAAGGCGCTCGATCTTATTCTTGCGGCGTGGGATGAGGGGGTCGATACCGGTGTCGAGCCGCAGCAGATGGCTTATGCTGCTCTTTTCACGGCGCTTACTGACTTGGTCGCGATCTACGGCGAAGATGCCGTCATCCATCTGACGCGCGGGCTTGAGAAGCGTGTCGTCGAAGGGGAATTCACGCTGGCACGCCGCGACCAATAGCCAGAGCGGCAATCAAAAGCGGCCGGCCTTCCAGACGACCTCGGCGATCAGCACGGCGCCGAAAATCGCCAGCAACAGGCCTGCCACCCGATTGACGACGTTCAGCATGCGCAGGTCGATCCGGTGCCGATAGCGTCCGATCATGTCGGAAAGCGTAATCCACCACAGCATGCTGCCGCAAACGATGGCCGCGACCAATAGGAGCACATCGATCGTCGAATGCACCTCGACGAAGGTGCTGACGCCCCCGAAAACGGCGAACAGCCCGAGCACCGCGCCGGGATTGGTGATCGTCAGGAAGAATGTCTGTGGGATATCCCAGGCGAAATCCTTGAGACGGGCCTTCGAAGCGTCGGCTTCCGACGACATCTTCAGCCGGGGCGCGCTGAAATAGAGGCGAAGACCGAAGGTGATCAGCGCCAAGCCGCCGATGAGCTGAATAATGGCGCGGTGAGTTTGGACGACGCCAGAAACGGTTCCGACGCCGAGGCCCGCGCAGAGCGCGATGAGGCCGTCACCCATGACCGAGCCGATGCCTGCAGCTATTCCGCCCCAAAAGCCGCGCTCGATCGCCCTTTGGATGCACAGCACATTGACAGGCCCGACGGGGGCCGCGATGAGCATTCCCACAATTAAACCGACAGGGATGATGAGCGGGTTGGGAATATAACTCAGCAAGGGGAATGTGCTCGATGTCGGAAATGGAAGCCGCCGGTGCCGGGCCGAATGAGCGATCCCTCCACGGCTACATGGGTCAACGGAGGACGCAACAGCAAATGTCCGCGCCCCCCCGAGCGACTTGCAAATGGCATCAGCGGCTGGTCCAGCGGGCGTCCTCTAGAATAGCAAGGCTGTTCAATGTACTCGTAGTGGCGGTAGTTGCACTTGTCCATGTCTCGGCGCCGCGTGCTGACGAAGCAGGGGATCCAGCTAAGTTGCCGCCGCACGTGGCGGACCTTCGGGATGTGATCCTAACGGCGGCCCACTCGGGGAAGATCGAGGAACTCAAGGCGGCGTTCGACGTCAGCGGCTCGGTTCCCGACTTTGGAATCGCCAATATGAGCGATCCTATCAAGGCGCTGAAAGATGTGTCGGAAGACCATCAAGGGCGGGACATTCTCGCAGCCCTCATCCAGGCCTTAGACATGCCGCCGGTTACACTGCCGCTCGGCACCGACATCGAGAACAATCTGATCTACGTCTGGCCGTATCTTGCCGAACGTCCAATCGACAAGCTGACGCCCCCGGAGGAAGTAGACCTCTATCGGCTCGTCACTCCGGCGAAGGCCGCTGAAATGCGGGAAAAAAAGCGCTGGCTTTGGTGGCGGCTCGTGATCGCCGCAGACGGAACATGGACGGCGTTCAAAAAATCGAATTGATCTCCTGGCTTTGCCGCGGCTGTTCGACTTGCATATCCGCCAATTGCCGCAGAGGGGTGGTCAGGGGCCGGGGTTGCCGTTATTGCGCTCGTCATAAATCACGCGAAGGACGAGGGTTAGTATTATGAAGATTGTATCGCTTTTGGCAGCAGCCATTGTCAGTTGCTCCATCGCTGCCCCGGCTTATGCCTTTCATCCCGCCGACGAAACCTACGGCTATGTTCCCCCGAAAAAGTTTGACCGCAAACATCGCGTCACTGCCCAGCAAGACTCACAGCCGCTTTTCGGAATGAGCTGGGACTGGGACCGGCCACAGAAAGAGCGTGCCGACAATAACGACGACCGCGAACAGCCGGACGGCAAAAACCTGCCGAACTTGACCGGTGGCGGGCAACCGCACATTGCAGCAGTGGCGCCGCCTAAGGTGTCATTCCCGAACAATTACGGAAACGGCTCGGTCATCATCGATACGGCCGGTCGACGGCTCTACTACGTGCTCTCTTCGTCGACCGCATACAGCTATCCGATTGCGGTCGGCAAGCAGGGCTTCGCCTGGACCGGGACGGAGAAGATCACGAGGAAGGTCGCATGGCCCGACTGGATCCCGCCGGCGGAGATGCGAGCACGGAAGCCTGGCCTTCCCGTGCGGATGTCGGGCGGCGTCCGCAACCCGCTCGGCGCCATGGCACTTTATCTCGGCAATACGCTCTATCGCATCCACGGCACGAACGAAGCCTCTTCGATCGGCACGGCTGCGTCATCGGGGTGCATTCGCATGACCAACGGCAACGTCACCCACCTCGCAAACCTCGCGGGCATCGGCACGACGGTCTACGTGCTGAAGCAGTTGCCGGCCGGGTTGTCACGAGTTGCGAAAGCCGGAGGCGAGGGCTGATCGGCTTCAGCCGGCGTGGCCTTCGAGAAAGCCGACAGGCTCTCCAGCGGCGGGACTGATGATCTCGCCCTCCCACATCACTTTCCGGCCGCGGACGAAAGTCCCGACCGGCCATCCCCTCACCTTCACGCCGTCGTAAGGCGTCCAGGCGGCGCGGCTTTCGATCCAACCGTTGGTGATCGTTGCGGTTCGCTTCAGATCGACGACGGTCAGATCCGCGTCATAGCCAACCGCGATGCGGCCCTTGCCGCGAACTCCGAAAAGGCGTTGCGGGCCGTGGCTCGTCAGATCGACGAAGCGCTGCAAGGATAATTTTCCGGCGTTGACGTGATCGAGCATGATCGGAACGAGCGTTTGGACGCCCGTCATTCCGGAATGCGTATCGGGATAGACGTGATCCTTCTCCTCGCGCGTATGCGGTGCGTGGTCGGAGCCTAAAACATCGACGACGCCGGATTCGAGTGCGGCCCAGATGGCGGCGCGGTGACGCGCGTCGCGGACCGGCGGATTCATCTGGACGTAAGTGCCGAGGCGCTCGTAGCACTCCGGCCCCTCCAAGGTCAGATGATGGGGCGTGACCTCGACAGTCGCGTAATTCTTATGGTCTTTGAGGAACTCCATCTCCTCGGCAGTCGAGACGTGCAGCACATGCACGCGCTTGCCGTGCTTCTCCGCGAAACCGACGAGCCTTTTGGTTGCGATCAGCGCCGCTTCGGGATCGCGCCATTCGGGATGTGAAGACGGGTCGCCCTTCCGCCGCAGATGCATTCGCGACTTCAGCCGCGCCTCGTCCTCGGCGTGAAACGACGCGCGGCGGGAAATCGTCGCGATGATCTTGTCGAGCGTCACGCCATCGTCGACGAGGAGATCACCGGTTGAAGACCCCATGAAAACCTTGATGCCCGCCGAGCCTTCAAGCTTTTCGAAGCACGGAATTTCCGCGACGTTGTCGCGGGTTGCACCGACGAAAAAGGCGAAATCGCAGAACATGCGGTGGCGCCCACGGCGAACCTTGTCGGCAAGCGTTTCGGCGCTCGTCGTCAACGGCTTGGTGTTCGGCATCTCGAAGACGGCCGTCACGCCGCCCGCGACCGCCGCACGGCTGCCCGTCTCGAGGTCTTCCTTGTGCTCGAGGCCCGGCTCCCGGAAATGCACCTGCGTGTCGATGACACCGGGCAGGATATGGAGGCCGTCGGCCTCGATGATCTCGGGCGCTGCGGCGGATCCGAGGTTCCCGATGGCGGCTATCCGGCCTCCCAGGATTGCGATGTCGCGGACGCCTTCGCCGTCATGGTTGACGACGGTCGCGCCACGGATCACGACGTCGAACGTCCCAGCCATTTCGCGACGCTCCTCAGGCTTGCCTTCGAGAAAAACCCCGCATACGTAACTCTTTCCCCGTTTGCAACCGAGGCGTCTAGTCCATGTCTGCCGCAAAGATAGCGCGACTTGCCGATCGCGGCGTTGTCAGCGTGACGGGAAGCGACAGCGAAAAGCTGCTGCAGGGGCTGATTACCAACGAGATCGAAGGCCTTGGAGCAGGCGAAGCGCGGCATGCCGGGCTGCTTTCACCGCAAGGGAAAATCCTGTTCGACTTCTTTGTCGTTCATCATCGCGACGGCTATCTGCTCGACGTCGTCCGCTCCAAGGCCGGCGATCTCGTAAAGCGGCTCACGATGTATAAGCTTCGCGCCGATGTTGCCATCGTGGATGATTCTGCCTCTTTCGATGTCTATGCGGCTTGGGACGACGGCGCCGCTAGGCTCGTCGAAGGGCGAGGCATGTTTTTTTTAGACCCCAGGCATCCGTCGCTCGGCCTACGACTCATGGCTGATGTCCACGCGCCAAGGCCTGAGCCCGAAGCCTCGCATCATGACTACGACGCGCTTCGCGTGCGGCTCGGCGTGCCCGAGGGAGGCAAGGACTACGATTTCGGCGACGCTTATCCGCACGAAGCCGATTTTGATTTGCTTAACGGTGTGTCCTTCACGAAGGGCTGTTACGTCGGGCAGGAAGTCGTCGCGCGCATGCAGAACAAAACTGTTGTCCGCAAGCGCGCGGTGAAAATTTCTGCAGATCGTCCGCTCACGTCAAATGTCGATGTGCTCGTGGGCGACGTTCCGATCGGCCGCGTTGGCACCGTCGACGGCAATGGCGCGATCGCCATGCTTCGCCTCGATCGCGTTTTGGACGCGGAGCAGAAAAACCAGAAACTGACCGCCGACGGTATTGTCATTACTCCCGACGATGTGGCGCTCGATCGCTACCGTGCGTCGGCCGCAACAAGATCTTCAACGGCGCTCCCTTCAGCATGATTACATCAAAAGAGATCGAACGCTGCCCATGGGCCGGCGCGGATGTCGACTACATCCGCTACCATGATGAAGAGTGGGGCGTGCCGATGACGGACGATCGCGCGTTGTTCGAGAAGCTGATCCTCGAAGGATTTCAGGCCGGCCTCTCATGGATCACGATCCTTCGTAAGCGCGAAAATTTCCGAAAAGCGTTTCATGATTTCGACGCGGCGCGCATCGCCCGTTATTCGGCGCGCGACATCGATCGGTTGATGAAAAATGAAGGCATCATCCGAAATCGGGCGAAGATCGAAGCCACGATTTCGAATGCAAAGACTTACCTTGCTCTTTCCGAGCGCATGCCGTTTTCCCAATATATATGGGGCTTTGTTGATGGTCGGCCGATCACAAACGCGATCGCATCGCTGAAAGACATACGGCCGGAAACCGAAGTTTCCAAGAAGATGAGCAAAGCTCTGAAAGCTGACGGTTTCCGCTTCGTCGGATCGACGACGCTTTACGCCTTCATGCAATCGACCGGCATGGTCAACGATCACGTCGTAACGTGCTTCCGGCACGCAGCATGCGCGAAGCTTCAAAAGAAACTGAAGATCGCAGGTCTATGAATTCATCACGCGAGAAAACACCGAGAGCCTGGCAGCGCATGTTGTCGGGACGCCGCCTCGATCTTCTTTCGCCCGACCCGCGCGATATCGAGATTGAGGATATCGCACATGGACTAGCGCGCGTCGCACGTTGGAACGGACAAACGAAGGGCGATCATGCTTTCTCCGTCGCGCAACACAGCCTCGTCGTCACGGACATCGTCGGAGCGCTGTGGCCGGACTTCACTTCCAACGAACTTCTTGCAGCGCTCCTGCACGATGCGCCCGAATATGTCGTCGGCGATCTGATCAGCCCCTTCAAAACAGCGATCGGACTCGACTACAAAGCCTTCGAGCTTAAGTTGCTTCAGGCGATCTATCGCCGGTTCGAAGTTGGCGAATTGAGCCTCGCGGCTGCGGTAGCGATCAAGCAGGCGGACACGATCGCGGCCTATTACGAAGCGACGCTGCTTGCTGGTTTCGGAAAAGCTGAAGCAGAACTTTTTTTTGGAAACCCGCAGCTGCCCATGGAACTTCATCGGGCTCTATCCGTTTTGAGCCCAGTACCGGCTAGTAGCGCCCAGTCAAGCTTTCTTACTCGGTTTGCGGAATTGTCGCCACACTGACAATCGGGCGTTTTTTGGGCTGTTTCGCGGTTTTCGTTCAGAGGCTTATCTGAAAATCGCCATGATCAGCGACTAGCTCGCCTCATGGGGAGCACGGGGAAGACACACATGAACATGGAACTTTCTGGCCGGAGAAAACCGACGCCCGAGAAGTCTCATCGAGCTCTTGAAGACGATCAGGAGCCAGAAGCGTCCGTCGGTATCGGCCTTAACGCGGCAATCGTCGCAGTATCAGACAATGAACCTGTTGCGCTTGTCGTTCGCGATGAGCCTGACAGCATCGGCGCAACTGACGTGTTGCCGTTCGGACCGTTCAATCCGCGCGAGCATCGCACCTTGGAAAGCGGGCTCAGGGCCTGGGTTCAGGACCAGACCGGCCTGGAACTCGGCTATGCAGAGCAGCTTTACACGTTTGCCGATCGCGGCCGGCACGTGGAGCCAGGCGATACGGCCCCAAACTTCGTTTCGATCGGCTATCTCGCCCTAACGCAAGCGGTCGGTCACCATGGCCTAACCAACGGCCTCTGGCGTAGCTGGTACCAGTATTTCCCCTGGGAAGATTGGCGTCGCGGACGACCCGAGATCATCGCTCGGGATATCGAGCCGCGCCTCAAAGCCTGGGCCGAGAAGCCGGCGCCGGCGACCGCCCAGCCTTCGATTGCTCGTGCCGACCGAGCCCGCATCTGCTTCGGTCTCGACGGCACTGCCTGGGATGAGGAGAAGGTCCTTGAGCGGTTCGAGTTGCTGTACGAAGCCGGACTTGCCGATGAAGCGGCCCGCGACGGCCGCCAAACGGCACGCGAATGGACAGATCGGCCGAAACTCGGCTTACCTATGCAGTCCGATCATCGACGGATACTCGCCACCGCAATCAGCCGGACACGTGCCAAGATCAAGTATCGGCCGGTCGTTTTCGAACTGATGCCGGACGAATTTACGCTCTACGAGTTGCAGAAGACGGTCGAAGCCATTCTTGGCCCTCACCTGCACAAGCAAAACTTCCGCCGGCTCGTCGAAGGCGCAGGCCTCGTAGAGCCCACGGGCGACGTCAAAACGCGTACGGGCGGCCGACCTGCCAAGCTTTTCCGCTTCCGCAGAGAAGTGCTTCTTGAGCGTCCGGCTCCAGGCGTGAGGGTCTCTGCACCTCCCAGCCGCAGCTAAAGCCGGCCCTTGTCAAACTCCAGGGCGGAACCAGCGCCCTGGAAATTCGTTCTCAACTCTACTATTTTAAGACGTGTTCATGAATGCTCAATCTGAGCATTCTAGGGCGGGGTGCGACGGCGAACGTGCCGGCGTGTTTCACATTCTAAAT
Organism: uncultured Alphaproteobacteria bacterium; assembly: GCA_963710005.1. Lineage (GTDB taxonomy): Bacteria > Pseudomonadota > Alphaproteobacteria > Rhizobiales > Hyphomicrobiaceae > Hyphomicrobium_B. Next base: position 42,818 of record CAVPYR010000011.1, on the reverse strand, counting down.
ATGCTCTAATAGAGCATATGTGGAGGGCGAAGACGATGGTTTCTCTCGGTACGAGTTTGGCACCGGCTGCGCGGTTTGTCGGCAAGACCCCCCTTGCCTTCGCTTGGTCTCCGGCCCTCGAGGCGGAGATGGCGCCGCTTTATGCCCGCGTGAAGCATATCATCACGCCAATGGAATGGCCGCACTACGCGCCGTTGATCAAGTCGATCAACGCGCTCAAGGCGCAGCGGAACGCGGTCATCCTCGCGCACAACTACATGACGCCCGAGATTTTCCACTGCGTCGCGGACTTTCGTGGCGACTCGCTACAGCTCGCCAAGGAGGCGGCGCGCACCAATGCGAAGGTGATCGTTCAGGCGGGCGTGCACTTCATGGCGGAGACTTCGAAGCTCCTGTCGCCTGAGAAGACCGTCCTCATCCCCGATATGCGCGCGGGCTGCTCGCTCGCTTCGTCGATCACGCCCGAAGACGTTCGCATGCTTCGCGAGGCCTATCCGGGCGTGCCGATCGTGACCTACGTGAACACTTCAGCAGCGGTGAAAGCTGAATGCGACATTACCTGCACCTCATCCAACGCCGTAAAAGTTGTGGAAAGCCTCGGAGCGCCCCGCGTTCTGTGCATACCTGACCAGTATTTGGCGAAGTGGGTGCAGTCGCAGACCAAGGTCGAGATCATTGCTTGGAAGGGCGCGTGCGAAGTGCATGAGCGCTTCACGGGCGACGAGCTTCGCAGCATGCGCGCCGACGAGCCTGGCCTCAAGATCATCGCGCATCCCGAATGCCCGCCCGACGTTATTGCGGCAGCGGACTTCACGGGCTCGACCTCGGGAATGATTCAGTGGGTGAAGGACAAACGTCCCGCGAAGGTCATGCTCGTCACCGAATGCTCGATGGCCTCCAATGTCGCGGTCGAAGTGCCGGACGTCGAGTTCATCAGGCCGTGCAATCTCTGCCCGCACATGAAGCGCATCAGCCTCGAAAACATCTACGAAAGCCTCGTGCACATGCGCCATGAGGTAACCGTCGATGCCGACGTGGCCGTACGCGCGCGCCGCGCAGTCGAACGCATGGTCAATCTGACGAACTAGCTCTTCGGGTCCACCGCTGCCCAGGAGGGCAATCTCATGGCCGCATCAACGAAGCGCCGCGCCGCTACCGAGTTCAAGGGCTTCAAGGGTGAACCGGGTCCCGGCGATGTCGTGATCATCGGCGCCGGACTTGCGGGGCTTTTCACGGCGCTGAAACTCTCGCCGCTTCCGGTGACCGTCATCGCCGCCGCGCCGCTTGGCGAAGGTGCGTCGAGCATGTGGGCTCAGGGCGGAATCGCTGCTGCAGTCGGCGAAGGCGACAGCACGGAAAAGCATGCCGCCGACACGATCGAAGCGGGCGCGGGCATCGTTGATTCCGAGGTCGCTCACCTCGTTGCGGAGGAAGGACCGGATCGCATCCGCGATCTTCTCGGCTACGGCGTGCCTTTCGATCGCGATCTCGAAGGTCACTACATTCTATCAAAGGAGGCCGCGCATTCGGAAAAGCGCGTCGTCCGCGTTTCGGGCGACAAGGCTGGCGCCGCAATCATGCAGGCGCTCATCGCAGCTGTGCGCGCCACGCCATCGATCCGGGTGCTCGAAGGATACGAAGCCGACGATCTGATCGTCGCGAATGACCGTGTCGAAGGCGTTCGATTGATCCGTCCGACGGCCCTCGGCAATGGACGCTATGCCTTTGTTCCCGCGTCGGCTGTCGTGCTCGCCACGGGCGGCGTCGGCGCGTTGTTCGCGCTGACAACCAACCCGTCCTATGCCAAAGGCGAGGCCCTCGCGATGGCTGCGCGCGCGGGCGCGGTGATCGCCGACCCGGAGTTCGTGCAATTTCATCCAACAGCCATTGACGCGGGCATCGACCCGGCGCCGCTTGCGACGGAAGCACTACGCGGCGAAGGCGCGACGCTCGTCGATTCCGACGGCGAGCGCTTTATGCTGGCGATCGATTCGAGGGGTGAGCTGGCGCCGCGTGATGTCGTTGCGCGCGGCGTTTACAACGAGCTTAACGCGGGGCGCCGCGTCTATCTCGATTGCCGCACGGCGATCGGCGCGCATTTCGAGCAAGAATATCCGACTGTCTGGGGTCACTGTCAGCGTGCCGGTATCGATCCGTCGAAGGACTTGATCCCCGTCGCGCCTGCCGAGCACTATCACATGGGCGGGATCGCTACGGATACGCACGGGCGGACTAGCCTCACGGGTCTATGGGCCGTCGGCGAAGTCGCCTCGTCAGGCCTCCACGGCGCCAACCGGCTGGCATCGAATTCGCTGCTTGAAGCCGTTGTCTTCGGGGCGCGCGTGGCGACAGACATTCACGATCTTCTCCCGCATGATCGTATCGGGCACTTTGTGGTGCCGCACCGAATTCCGGGCAGCGGCCGCGCCGCCGATACCGCTTCTCGGCAAAAGGCGCTCGATACGCTGCGCGCCATCATGACGAAATACGTCGGCGTACAGCGCTCGGGCAAAGGCTTGAAGACTGCGCTTAACGAACTCAAGGCGCTTGGTCCCGTAAGCGCAAACGATCGCGTGCTCTCGAACATGCTTCTCGCCGCCCAGCTGATCGCGACGGCGGCGTTGCTTCGCAAAGAGAGCCGGGGCGGTCATTACCGGACCGACTATCCGAAAGCAAACCCGGCACTCGCCCGGCGTACGTTCATTACGCTCGCCGAGCTCAACGCGATGGACGAGAAGCCCAAGGCACATTGCGAGCTTCCGGCGCTGGCCGGATGCGGATCATGACGACGGCGAATATTTCGCTGGCGACGCTTCCCCACAATCTTGTTCTCGCCGCGGTCCGGAACGCGCTCGAAGAAGACCTTGGGCTGAGCGGCGACATCACGACGAATGCCACGATTGCGCCCGACGCGCGCTCGGAAGCTTTGCTTGCGGCGCGGAAGCCCGGCGTCGTTTCCGGTCTTGCGCTCGCGGAGGCGGCGTTCCGCGAACTCGATACGGGTTGCACCTTCAAGGTCGAAATTGACGACGGAAATCCGGTTGTGGCCGAAAGCACGGTCGCGCGAATCAGCGGCAATGCCCGGGCTATTCTCTCTGCCGAGCGCGTCGCGCTGAACTTCATGGGCCGGATGTGCGGGATCGCGTCCCTCACGCGGCGCTACGTCGATGCGGTGGCCGGTACGGGCGCAAAAATCGTCGACACCCGCAAAACAACGCCGGGGCTGCGAGTCTTCGAGAAATACGCCGTACGCTGTGGAGGCGGACACAATCACCGGTTCGGGTTGTTCGATGCCGTTCTTATCAAGGATAATCATATCGTTGCGGCCGGAGGCGTTGCAGCTGCCGTCGAAGCCGCAAAGGCGGCAGCCGGGCACATGACGAAGATCGAGGTCGAGGTCGATACTCTCGAACAGCTCGAAATCGTGATGCGGGAGAAAGTCGACTGCGTGCTTCTCGACAACATGCGGCCTGCTAAGTTGCGTGAAGCCGTAAAGATCGTTGGGGGCCGTTGCCTGACGGAGGCTTCAGGTGGCGTTAATCTTGATACCGTTAGGGAAGTTGCCGGTACGGGCGTCGATTTGATTTCTGTCGGTGCACTGACGCATTCGGCCCCTGTTCTCGATCTCGGGCTGGATTTTGTCACACCCACGAAAAAGACTCGCGCCAGCAAAGCTTGAATTCGCCACAGTCGGTTCGCATCTGGCGGGATGTGCTACAACCGCGATGTCCGGTTGGGCAGGGAGGATTAGGAAAATCCATGGCCATGCAGTGGATCGTGCTTTGGGGCGTGATCGCCATCACGGCCTCAATCCTCGCGGCCATTTTGGCCGGCGTCAAAAATCGTGACTATTCGTATTGGGTCGCGTGGAGCTTTCTCGTGCCGCCGCTTGTGCTGTGGCTGCTGTTACTGCCGCGATACAAAGGCCCGCGCCCGCGTCAGCCGCGGCTCGACGACATCGACCGGCACGAGAACGGCCCGCTTTAGGAAGCCTTCTGTTCGCGTCGCCTTCGTCGGATCGCTGCTTGCGCCGCCGAAAGACGGGCGATCGGCACGCGATAAGGCGAGCAGGACACGTAATCGAGGTCGGCCATTTCGAAGAAAACGATCGATCTCGGGTCGCCGCCGTGCTCGCCACAAATGCCGGTCTTGAGATTGGGCTTCACTGAGCGGCCTCTCTCGACGCCGATCCTCACGAGTTCACCGACACCCGACTGATCGATCGAAACGAAGGGATCGGTGGTAATCACTTCGTGCTCCAGGTAGTTCGACAGGATCGGCGCCGCGTCATCGCGTGACAGGCCGAGCACCGTCTGCGTCATATCGTTCGTGCCGAACGAGAAGAAGTCGGCGCCCTTCGGCCCGGCCGCGATGTCGGCAGCGCGTAGCGCCGCCCGCGGCAGCTCGATCATCGAGCCGACGTCATAGGGAATGGCGATGCCCGTCTCGCTTTCGACGGCTTTCGCCGTTGCGGTGATGACATCTCGCAGGATGTCAAACTCGCGGCGATAGGCGATGAATGGGATCATCACCTCGGGACGCACCGCTTCGCCGGTTCTCTTTTGCGCGTTGACCGCCGCTTCGAAAATCGCGCGAGTCTGCATGCGCGTGATCTCAGGATATTTGATGCCGATGCGGCAGCCTCGGAAGCCGAGCATCGGATTGAACTCCTCAAGCTCGGCAACGCGTGCCTTGAGGCGCATCAAGTCCATGCCGAGAGCGGCTGCGACCTGCGCCGCCTCGCGATCCTCGTGGGGGAGAAACTCGTGGAGCGGCGGATCGAGCAGACGGATGGTCACCGGTAGGCCGGCCATGATCTCGAACAGCTCTTCGAAGTCGGCGCGCTGTACCGGCAGGAGCTTGTCGAGCGCCTGCTGGCGTCCCTCCTCATCTTCCGCACAGATCATTTCGCGTACGGCGAGAATGCGCTTCTCTTCAAAGAACATGTGCTCGGTGCGGCAGAGGCCGATGCCTTCGGCGCCGAACGACCGTGCTTGCCGTGCGTCGCGCGGGGTGTCGGCGTTGGTGCGAACCTTCATGCGCCGCGTAGAGTCCGCCCATTCCATAACGGTCGCGAACGTGCCGGAAAGCTGCGGCGGCAGCATTTTCGCTTTGCCGGCGTAGACGCGGCCCGAACTGCCGTCGATCGAGATTATGTCGCCGGATTTGAACGTGCGCGCGCCGGCCCGCATGACGCCGGCATTGGCGTCGATACGAAGCGTCCCGGCGCCCGACACGCAGGGACGTCCCATGCCACGCGCAACGACGGCCGCGTGACTGGTCATGCCGCCACGCGCCGTCAGAATGCCGACAGCCGCGTGCATGCCGTGGACGTCTTCAGGGCTCGTCTCGGAGCGCACAAGAATGACTTCCCTGCCCTTGGCCTTCAGCGCTTCCGCCATTTCAGAATGAAATACGATCTCGCCTGAAGCTGCGCCGGGCGAAGCAGGCAATCCCTTCGCAATGAAGTCGTGCTCGGCGGACGGGTCGATTGCCGGATGCAGGAGCTGATCGAGCTGCATCGGCTCTATCCTGAGAATGGCCTCGTCCTGGGTGATGAGGCCTTCCGCTGCCAGGTCGACCGCGATCCTGAGCGCTGCTTCCGTCGTGCGTTTGCCGGAACGCGTCTGCAGTATCCAAAGCGTGCCGAGCTGAACGGTGAATTCGACGTCCTGCATGTCGCGGTAGTGGTGTTCGAGGCGATCGAAGATCCGGGTGAGCTGAGCGAAGGCTTCGGGCATCGCGATCTCAAGCGAGGTTTCGCGCGCGCCGCCTGCGTTTTTCTTTGTCAGCGCGTGCGGGGTGCGGATGCCAGCAACGACGTCTTCGCCCTGCGCGTTCGGCAGGTATTCGCCGAAGATTTCTTTTTCGCCTGTCGAGGGATTGCGCGTGAACGCGACGCCGGTCGCCGAGTTGTCGCCGAGGTTGCCGAAGACCATGGCCTGAACGGTGACGGCGGTGCCCCAGTCGTCGGGAATGTCGTGCAGCCGGCGATAGGTCTCGGCGCGCGGGTTGTGCCAGGAATCGAAGACAGCAGCGATCGCGCCCCACAATTGTTCGCTCGTGTCCTGCGGAAAGGGCGCGCCATGCTCGCGTTCGATCGCAGCCTTGTAGTCGGCGATGATTTCGTGCCACGCCTCTGCGTCGAGATCGGTGTCGGCGGCAAACCCGTTGAGGTTCTTGAAATTCTCGAGAATATCCTCGAAGGCGCCGTGGTCGACGCCGAGCACGACGTCGCCGTACATCTGGATGAAGCGCCGATAGCTGTCGAAGGCGAACCGTGCGTCGCCGGTCAGCTCGGCGAGACCCTCGACCGTTTTATCGTTGAGCCCGAGATTCAGGATCGTGTCCATCATGCCGGGCATCGAGGCGCGTGAACCTGATCGCACCGAAACGAGAAGCGGTCGCTTTTCGTCACCGAACTTGGCCGAAACCGTATCGCCGACGGCGTCGAGGGCCTGCATGACTTCGGCCTTCAGAGCCTCCGGTAGCTTATGGCCTGCGGCAAAGAAGGCGTCGCAAACCTCGGTCGTGATCGTGAACCCGGGCGGCACCGGCAGAGCGAGAGCCGCCATCTCGGCAAGATTGGCGCCCTTCCCGCCCAGAAGCTCGGACATGCGGGCGCTGCCCTCGGCTTTGCCGGGGACGAAGGCGTAAACCCATTTCCTTTTGCCGTCGGCGTTCGGCTGTGCCATCAGACCTCCGATGCGGTCTTCATGCCGCCAATCATTCTCGTCAGGAGTGATCGGCGCCAGGGAGAGGTGCCATAGCAAATGAGGCTCCGCATTCCTAGCGGAGAAGCCTTCTTCTCTGTCGTTCGCAACAAGTCGGAAAGTCTACCACGATGAGCACGCTTGAAACCGTTCTCGACACACTCGGCCAATCGAAGTCGGCCGGGCTTGATCGTTTATTCGAACTTCTGCGCATCGACAGCGTTTCGACCGACCCAACCTACAAGGCGAGCTGCCTCAAGGCCGCCGAATGGTGCGCGGCGACGCTTAAAGACATCGGCTTCTCCGAAGCCAAAGTTGTGCCGACAAGCGGTCACCCCATGGTCGTGGCGCACGACCGGCAGAAGCGCGATCCAAATATGCCGCACGTGCTGTTCTACGGACACTACGACGTGCAGCCCCCCGACCCGCTCGATCTCTGGAGAACGCCGCCGTTCGAGCCCCGAATTGAGAGCGAGCCCTCCAACGGCGAGGTCATCGTCGCTCGGGGCGCCGAAGACAACAAGGGTCAGCTGATGACCTTCTTCGAAGCAGCTCGGGCTTGGAAAAAAGTTGCGGGCGACCTGCCGATCGCCGTCTCGGTGCTGATCGAGGGCGAAGAGGAATGTGGTTCGCCGTCGCTTCCCGACTTCCTCGCCAAGCACGGTAGCGAGCTCAAGGCCGACCTCGTGCTCGTCTGCGATACCGGCCAGTGGGACAAAGACACACCAGCCATCACGACCATGCTTCGCGGTCTCGTTGGCGACGAGCTCGTCATCACCGGTCCGACACGTGACCTCCACTCGGGCATCTATGGCGGCCCGGTCGCGAACCCCATACGCGTTCTCGCAAAGGTCATGGCGGCGCTGCACGACGATACCGGCAAGGTGGCCGCTCCGGGTTTCTATGATGGCGTTCAGGAGCCGACTCCGGAACAACTCACGCAATGGCAATCGCTCGGCGTGAGGGCCAGTTCGTTCCTGGGTTCAGTCGGTCTAACGACGCCGGCCGGCGAGACAGGCCGCTCAGTCATTGAGCAGCTGTGGTCGCGGCCGACGCTCGAATTCAACGGGGTGACCGGAGGCTATCAGGGCGTGGGATCGAAAACAGTCATTCCCGCGAAAGCTTCGGTCAAGATCACCTGCCGGCTCGTTTCCGGGCAGGACCCCGACCATGTCATGCAAGCCATTCACGATTACGTCGCGACGCTCATTCCCCCCGACTGCAAAGCTACATGGCTCGGCCATCGCGGTTCGGGGGCGATCATGTTCGACACCGCGGACCCGACGATGCGCGCGGCGGCCAAGGCACTGGAAGAGGAATGGGGCAAGCCTGCCGTGCTGATGGGAAGCGGTGCGTCGATCCCTATCGTCTCTTCCTTCCGGGACGCACTCGGAATGGACAGCCTGCTGATCGGCTTCGGCCTCGACGATGATCGCATTCATTCTCCCAACGAGAAGTACAACATGCGAAGCTTCGAAAAGGGGGCGCGCAGCTGGGCGCGCATCCTTGCGGCGTTGGCGAACCATCCGCATAGCTAGAGCACCTTCCTCACGAGTACATTCGCAAGTTCAGCTGCCGAGACGAAGATATGCTGAGGCCACATCTCCTTCTGACGATCTTGGTGTTCGCGGTTCTCGGCGCCTACATCGCGCATTTCCTCAGCGAGCAGCGGACGTCCTTATCGCCGTTGCCCAATGGCACCGCGACCAGCGGCAGCGGAACCACAGGATCAAGTACGGGGACGAGCGGCAACACGAGTTCCGGCTCGAAGACCAATTCTTACGGTGACAAACGCGCGGACAATGACGACTACGGCTCGAATTCAAACGATAGCGGTTCAGGCAGCTATGGCGACGATGGGCACAACGTACCGGGTCAATTCGATTACTACGCGCTCGTGCTGTCATGGAGCCCGACCTACTGCTCCGATCAAGGCCGGGACGACGACACACAATGCAACCGCCGCGACGGCCGCCGTTATTCGTTCGTGTTGCATGGCCTTTGGCCGCAATATGAAAGCGGCTACCCGTCGAATTGCCGGTTGCCTCGGCGTCCATTCGTCCCCGAGCCCGTGATCGGCAGCATGCTCGACATCATGCCGAGCCGCGGACTTGTCATCCACGAATACCGGACGCACGGGACCTGCTCCGGCATGGACCCGGTGCGGTACTTCGCGACGGCCCACAGGCTATTTGACGGCATCAAGATTCCCGATCGCTTTCGCAATCCCTTCGACTCCCAGATCGTTTCGGCCACCGATGTCGAGCGGGACTTCTTGCGAGCCAATCCCGATTTTCGGTCGGATATGATCACTGTCGTCTGCGGCGGAGCAGGCGGCAGCCTCAGGGAGGTCAGGTTCTGCCTGTCGCAAGATGGCAAGCCACGCACCTGCGGCCAGAATGAAACGCGGCGCAGTCTCTGCACCGCCAATCAGGTCTTCATTCCTCCGGCCCGTTCAACCGCGCGGAACGACTGGCAAAGCCAACAGCCGGCTCCTGCAAACTCCGACCCGGTGGGCGCAAGTCCGTCGTCGCCCCTGCCCGGGCCGCGGATGGATTACGATTACAGCCGCCGGGCGCAATGATGGGTCGATCGTTGGCTGCGACATTCCGCATCGAACGGCGCGGCTCCGTTTCCAACCACCCGTCACGCCACTTTGCGGACCCGCTCGGGGCGCCACGACCGTGGTGCGTCCGCGATCCAGCCGACACCGCTGGGGGCGGCGAACGTCTCCATCGCCATCGGGTTGAGGCTCCAGCCTCCTGCGACCGCAAATACGTGCTGCTCGGTCGGATGCAATTGGAGCTGTCCGCCCAAGTCACCGTGCCGCTCCCTGATACCCCGGATCTCGACAAACGATAGGCCGAGTTGTCGCTCTTCTTGCGAAGGCTTGCCCGAGTCCCAGACAATACCGGCCTCCCCGATCGCAAAAGCCCTGACGCGGCGGCTTTTTTCGATTCGAACCCAGGCGTAGAAATCGATAATCGGGAAAGAGGCGAAGTACTGCACGCTTGGAAATTCATTTCCGAGGCGCCGCAGGAGTGGCGTCGCCTTGTCGACGAACGTCCGACCGGCAGGAAGAGGCAGCGATTCACCGGCTACGATCGTCCAGCCGTTGATGGGGGGCGAGATGAAGATCAACGAATCCGAAATTTCAGGATCATAGATCGCGCCGATGCCTGAGTTCCAGTTCGCGGGCCGTAGCCCCGATAACCCGAGCGCGGCGGTCACCGCGTTGGAGTCTTCGGTTCGGAGTGCGAGCCAAGCCATATCGCGGCCAAAAGCGCGCGGCTGGTCCGGGACGTTCGCCAGATGAACGTGACGCGGCACGAGCCGCGGGACGACGAACGCCGCGGCGATTACCGTGGTCAAGATAACGAGAACGACGACCGATATGAGCACGGATTGAGCCGCACGATGTCAGAGATCCCAGTTCAATGTCTGGCCTGAGTTGCGGAATTTCTCAAGTTTCGATGTCAAAGCGGCTGGTGAAAACTGCCAAATGTGAGCTTCCGGTCCGGCAAAAAAACCGGGGCCTATAGAGGCCCCGGTCTATTACTGCGACGGGATTGGTCGTCTAGGATTATGGGAGGTTCACGCCAGCGGTGAAGACGAAGCGCGAGTTGACGTTGCTGAAGACACCACCGGCGGCTTGAAGTTCACTCTTGTCGATATTCGTATCCCAGTAACGGAAGTCCATGAAGTACTTGTCAACCGTCAACTTCAGACCCGCGTTCCAGTAAACGTAGCTAGTGAGATCATTAGGACCCGTGGCACCGAGGATTGGCGAGAAGCCACTATCGCCGTGGGTGTAGCCTATGACACCGCTGAGCACAGGCGTGAAGGTGTGGTACGTCGGCAACGTATAGGCCGCATTACCTTCGATCGTTTCCGTCTGCCCCCAGTTGAGGCCTTGATCCGGCGTGAAATAGCCGGTCGCACCGACGGCCAAATTCTTAATATCCGTGGTGTAGGTGGCCGCCAGTTTGAACTCGACGTAGTCACCATCACCTGTATTGCATCCCGGCGTACCAACGCAGTTTTCGCCGATCGAGTTGTTCGGATACGTGTAGTACAGCACGCCGAGGTCCCAGGCCACCGGACCCGTGACAGGACGAACGCCCGCATACATATCGACCTCGAACGGCCCGAACGGCTGGGCGATGTTGGAACCCCAGAAGTCGAGGTACCACGTCAGATTTGGCGTGCCGTAGGTGAATTCGATGAACGGCTGGAAGGCCGGATCGCTGTTCGTGTACGAAATACCGCGGAAGATGTAGTCCGACGTACCCGAGATCGTGACCGAGTAGCCAAACTTCCGCTCTTCAACGGCGGGTGCAGCCGCGGGCGTGCCCAGATCGGCGGCGAGTGCAGCCGTGGACATGCTCAGCGCAGCGATTGCCGCCGCGCCTGCCGCACCCAAGAAACTTTTGATATTCGTCATAAGACAACCCCCGTCCCAGATCTACGGCTCGCGCCACCCGCTCTATGCGGACAACGCGACTCTCACCGCTCTGGCGTTAAGAAAACTTTTTCGGGGCCCCTGCACAAGCGATTAGGTGTCATAGTCTGTGACTTCCCGATCGAATGTCACCTCTCGGCAACTGTGCTGGCATAAGAAGCCTGTACGCTGTGAATATGCCTTGAATTTGAGCATTGGGTTGCCCGACGCGAAGCCAGACGGAAGGCAACTTGCTGAAAGCAGCACCAATTCTGAAGGCGGATTTATTGCTCGGCTTTGGGCTATCGCTTGATATGGTCGCCATGCAGCGCCTGTGTGGCTGCTACAACACGCTTCCGCGTCCACAGATTCGAAACTCGAGTTCATGATGCAACCTGAAAAAGGCGCCCCGACCGCCCTGATCACGGGGGCGGCGCGCCGAATTGGTCGGGCGCTCGCCCTGGATCTCGCCGGTGCCGGCTGGACGATCGCCATCCACTACAGAAAATCTCGTTCGGAGGCTGAAAACGTCGTTCGAGAGATTGTAGACCGAGGCGGGCGGGCAAAATCATTTCGCGCCGACCTCGCTGATCCTGATGCGCCGCGCGAACTCGTTGCGGATGTCGTTCGCGAACTCGGCCCGCCGACGGTGCTCATCAATAACGCTTCGGAATTTCTGCCCGACACCGTCCAGAGCCTCGATAACGGAACGTGGGATCTGCATCTCGGCATCAATCTCAAGGCACCCGTGTTCCTCGCTCAGGCAATGGCCGCGAGTTTGCCATCGGGTTGCGAAGGCAACATCATCAACATCATCGATCAACGGGTTTGGAACCTGACCCCGGATTTCTTCTCCTACACGATCTCCAAGGCGGGGCTTTGGACGGCGACGCGAACCCTCGCCCAGGCGCTGGCACCACGCATACGCGTCAATGCCATCGGTCCTGGTCCGGTTCTACGAAGCATCCATCAGACCAATGACGATTTCGATCGCGAGAGCCGATCGACGATCCTCGGCCGAGGCGCTTCGGCGGAAGAGATAGCGGCGACAGTAAGATTTATTCTCGCAACTCCGTCGCTGACTGGACAGATGATTGCTCTCGATGGCGGCCAACACTTGACCTGAGCCTGTCTATGCAAGTGCTCGCCTTTGCAGGCTCTGCCGCAATCTGACCCCGCGTCGTTCTCAATACCGCCTAATTGGTTGGCGACTCTCGAGTCGGGTCCAAACGGGGGGCTCATCAACACTTTATTAACGTTAAGCGCCTAGGAACCTTAGTGGTTCTGTTGGGCGCCTTCACTGGGGGTGCCGCGTGTTTATGGGTGTAACCATGCTTCGCCGCGTTCGGACGCCATTGGCGTTCGTCTTCGCTGCAGCCGTGCCATTGGCTGCCATATCTCTGCCGGCTCAGGCCGCGGATCTTCCTCAGGTCAAGCTCAGCGCAAAGAATAAGGTTCCTGTTTGCGCTACGCCGGGACGGCTTATGGGCTTTCTCGAAAGCCGTAACCACGGCATCGACCCGCGCTTTGAGGCGATTGCCGCCGATTACATGCGGATCGGCGACGAACTCAAGATTCGCTGGGACATCGCCTTCTTTCAGATGATGCTCGAGACGGGCAACCTGACCTTCAAAGGCGATGTCTCCTCCAAGCAGAACAACTTTGCCGGCATGGGTGCCACGGGCAAGCATGTCCCCGGCGAAAGCTTCCCGGACGTCGCAACGGGCGTCAAAGCCCACCTGCAGCATCTTCTGCTGTATGCGGGCGAGCACCTCGACAATCCCGTCGCCGAGCGTACGCGCAAGGTCCAGGAATGGGGCGTGCTCACGGATTGGCAGAAGTCGCTAACCGGGCCCGTCAACTATAACCAGCTCGCGAAGCAATGGGCGCCGACGTCTCGCCGCTACGCCGCCGACATTGCCGCCCTCGCCGAGGCCTTCTACGGCAGTCCCTGCAAAGACGCCGATCCTAAACCCGAGCTCATGGCGCTAGCCAAGCCGGGGCACGCTCCGGCAAACGCCGACGAAGCAACTTCGGCCGATACGGCCGCTTCCAATGTCGGCGCACCAACGCAAACCGCCTCGGCTAGCGACACTCCGAGCGATCCGGCGACCCAACTGTCCGGCGCCGATCTCGCACGCCGCGCCGTCGATGAGGCGCGCAAATCCGGGTCGTTTGTCCGATCGGGTCTCGGCGGTGAATTGCTTATCCGCTCTTCGGATACGCCGCCGACCGTTGGTGAGCCGCCGGTCGCCGACCAAGCGCCGACATCTTTCAAGATCATCAATGCAGCCGCGCCCTCCGACGATGTCCTGCCTGCGGCGGCGGATTCGGCCGCGAAGACACAGGCTCCGATCGCGGATACGCGCGGACCGGCGGACGCGGCTCCTTCCGAGCCGCCAGCGAAAAAGTCCAAGAAAATCCAGATGGCGGCTCTCGGCGCCGGAACGAAGGCTTCGGTGACGTCAGGGCCCGCAACAAAGGCCGTGATGACGCTGCCGCCGAAGGGCGTCAAACCGAGTTGCAAAGTCTGGACGGCGAGCTACGGCGGAGGTCATTCGGTCATCATCCGCGCCCGAGCCGATGCCCAAGACAACTATACGGTGCTCGACGTCAACGAAGGTTCGGAGCAGCGCGAAGCCGACGCTTATATCGCTGCTTACGCCAAGGGCGGGCAGAAGGTGGGAGAATTCTCGAACCCATCGCAAGCACTCGATAAGGCCTTCGAACTCTGCCCAGACGGCTGAGCTGGGATCGTCGTAGAGGGCCTTTTTCATGGCGGCGAAGCCGTTTGCACCCGGGAGTTTGACTGCCGCCCTGGCATCGGCGCTGTTCGTGCTTACGGTGAACGCCGCCAAGGCCGCGCCGCCGATCAGGACGAGCGATCGCAATCCAGTGCCCGCCTGCGTCACGCCCGAGCGGCTCATGGCGTTTCTGGCCGAGCGCAATTCTCACGTCGATCCGCGCTATCGCGAAATCGCCCGCTGGTACAAATACTACGGCGAAGGCTGGCGCGTGCGGTGGGACTACGCCTTCTTCCAGATGGCGATCGAAACAAACTTTCTAACCTATCGGCGCGGAGACGGCCGGCGCGGAGACGTTTGGGAAACCCAAAACAACTTCGCTGGAATAGGAGCGACGGGACACGGCGCCCGCGGCGAACGTTTTCCCGACGTGAAGACCGGCGTGCACGCGCAGATCCAGCATCTCGTCGCCTATTCGGGTGAACGCCTCGCCGTTCCCATCGCCAAGCGCACACGCGAAAACCAGGATGACATCGTCGCGCAGTCGAACCGGCTTGGACGGCCGGTGACATTCGGTGACCTTGCGCGGCGGTGGGCGACCGACCGCGCCTACGGCAAGTCCATAGATTTCGTCGCCGGACTTTATAGCGCGCACTATTGCGATGAGCCGGGGCGTTCGGCGGAAGAGCTTCCACCGCCGGCACCGCTGCCCATGCGTCGCGAGTGGCGCTATCCGTTCCGGCCGCCTTCGGGCCTCGGAGGTCCGAAGCCGATGGAGCTTGCAGGTCCCGAGCCCGATGCCGCCGCCACACCGGATGCTGCCCCGGCTGACGGAGAAGTGCTCCCGTGGCTCGCGACGCCAAAGACGCCGACGCCTCCTGCCAAAGAGGAGCATCCAGCCGCCGTCGTTCCAAAGAAGCCGTCGTTGAAATCAACCAAGCATTCGTCAAAAGCACCTGCTTCGGCGAAATCTTCCACGAAGGTCAAGACCATCTGGTCGCGGGCTGGCGGCGGCAAGACTCCTCCGGCTGGTTCGAACGCGCCGACGACTGCCGAGAATTCCTGGGGCGCAGCCACCGCTGTGGTGCGGCAAGGACCTACCGAGAATGGCGCGGCAGAGAATACGCAGGCACCTGAGCCGTCCCAACAAGTCGCCGTTGCGCCGCCCAGTGCGGCCTCGGCGTGGTCGCTACCGACATTCAGAATTGCGCCCCTCGGCGAAGAACCTTCGCACCTCGGAGGACCGCTGCCAGCTGACCTCGGGGCGGCGGCGAAGGCTTCGCAATCGGCTCCCGCTGCGCCGTGCAAGGTGCTATCCGCGAGCTATGGCGGTACCAAAACGCTGCTGATCCGGGCGACATCAGGCGGGGAAACGCAATACACGGCGCTTACGATCATCGACGGTTTTGAAAAGTCAATGTTTGACGCCTATGCACGAAACGAAGCCGTCGGCGCCGAGATCGTCGGAGAATATCCGACGCGGGAAGCGGCTCTCGCCGACGCTAAATTCAACTGTCCGGACAACTGAAAGCCCGACATTATTCGGAAGTCTCCTATTCAGAGGTCGGAGCGAGGTACTTGAGAGCGGCTGTCGATGCCGCTCCGCCGACGACGCAAGGAATGCCGGCTTCGATCTGGCCCATCACGCCCGCCGCAACACATCCCAACGCAAATACCGTCTGGCCGGCCTGTCCCCACCAGTTGTAGTTGCGCAGGCTTTCCGATCCTTTGGATTTCAGCTCATCGATCGATGCGAGCGCATCCTTGCGCAGTTTGGAAAGTTCGAGCGTCTCTGCGGCGTCGATCACTTCGCCGAGCGGCTTCCTGATCTTGGGATCGGCATCGTTCGAGATTTTTTTCAGGAGCGTCAGCAGATCATCGTTGCGCGACGCGTTCTGCGCCAGCGTCCACTTCGCCATGGCGCCGATCGTCAAGGTGTCGACCTTGTCCTTATCGAGCGAGAGCTCGAGCGCCGCAACGATGCGCCTGACCGGCGCCTCCCAGCCCGTCGCGAAATAATATCCCCAGTTGAGATCGATGACTCCCGCGTCGTCCTTGATCGACATTTCCGTCAGTGTCGGCTTGTTTCCAAACACATACTTATCGATCAGCACCTTGCGTGCCGGCATGCGCTCCACGAATTTCGTCATCGTGTCGCGCCAGTGCGGAAGACCCGAGTAGGCAATCGCTTTGACGACGAGAACCTGATCTTCGGGCGGCAGCGGAAACATCTTGGCGATGAGATCATCGGCCGTGTCGCGATTGGCGCCCAGTACGCCTGCGATGAAACCGATATAGACGCCGGCCTGATCGATCTCTTTGGTCGCGCCGAAGGCCGACATCGCCTTGACGGCCTCAGGCGCCCGCTTCGGCTCAGGATTTTTGCGGTAGCTGTAAATCCATTTGAGAAGCTCTTCCGTGCTCTGGAACGGCTTCGGCGGCTTTTCCTTCATCGGCTTAGCGAGCGCGATGGCCGGCAAAACAATGATCAAGGCGAGGCCGAAAACGGCGATGACGCGACGCATGACACCCCCCTCGGCGCAGCCTTATTCCCCAGTATCTTAAAGAGGTTGGACTCGACGCCCCGGACATGGTGATTTTGTGGCGCAAGGCGGCATGCCTTGCTTGACCTCGGCGGCAGCCCAATTTTAGGTGCGCCATGACCGAAGAGCACACGACATTAACACCGACGCCCGACAAGCCCGCCAAAACCGGGCCGGACGTGATTGCCGCGTACCTTAAGCTGCTGCCGCAGAGCCCCGGCGTCTACCGCATGCTCGATGCGCAGGCGAGGTGATCTACGTCGGGAAGGCGCGCTCGCTGAGGGCTCGCGTCTCGAATTATGCCCGCCTCAACGGTCATACCAACCGCATCGCGCGGATGATCCTCGCGACGGCTTCGATGGAGTTCGTGACGGTCCGCACGGAAGCCGAAGCGCTTCTGCTCGAAGCGAACCTCATCAAGCGTTTCCGGCCGCGTTTCAACGTGTTGATGCGGGACGACAAGTCGTTCCCGTACATCCTCATCGCGCGCGACCACGCGGCGCCAGCCGTTTTGAAGCATCGGGGCGCGAGAAACCGCAAAGGCGAATACTTCGGACCGTTCGCGTCGGCGGGCGCCGTCGGCCGCACCGTCAACATGCTGCAGCGGGCGTTTCTTCTGCGCTCGTGCTCGGACAGCGTCTACGACAGTCGCACGCGGCCGTGCCTGCTGCATCAGATCAAGCGCTGCTCGGCGCCATGCACGGGCGAGATCAACCTCGACGACTACGGCAAGCTCGTCGACGAGGCCGAACGCTTCCTCAGCGGCGAAAGCCAGACCGTGCGCCAAATGTACCAGCAGCTGATGCAGGAAGCCGCGGACAAGCTCGAGTTCGAAACCGCCGCCAAGTACCGGAACCGCCTCTGGGCGCTGGCGCATGTCACTGCCGATCAGTCGATCAATCCGGAGGGGGTCGAGGAAGCCGATGTCTTCGCCGCCTATCAGGACGGCGGGCAGACGTGTGTTCAAGTGTTCTTCTTCCGGACGGGTCAGAACTGGGGCAATCGTGCCTACTATCCGAAGGCCGATCGCTCGCTCAACGTCGAGGAGGTGCTCGATAGCTTCATCGCGCAGTTCTACGACGATAAGCCGGTGCCACGGCTCATCCTGATCTCGCACGATATTCCGAACCGGGAACTCCTTGCCGAAGCCTTGTCAACCAAGGCCGAGCGAAAGGTCGACATCCGCGTGCCATCGCGCGGTACGAAATCGACGCTCGTCGAGCACGCGCTGGCCAATGCTCGCGAAGCGTTAGGGAGAAAGCTCGCCGAAAGCTCGTCGCAGGCGCGTCTTCTCGAAGGCGTCGCCGAGCGTTTCGGCCTACCAGCGGTTCCGCGCCGGATCGAAGTGTTCGACAACAGCCATATCGCGGGCACCAATGCTGTCGGTGCGATGATCGTCGCGGGGCCTGAAGGCTTCGTCAAAGGACAATACCGGAAGTTCAATATCAAGTCGCCGGATACGACGCCCGGCGACGACTACGCGATGATGCGGGAAGTGTTGACCCGCCGCTTCAAGCGCATTGCCGAAGCCGAGGTTCTCGACGAGATCGAAACGGAGGTCGCAGAGATCGAAGCCGACGTAACGGGCGGCCCGCTTTCGCCTATCGTCGACGACGACGTGTTGCCGAAGAACGTGTTTTTCCGGACCGGCCCGATCTCGTCCTGATCGACGGCGGTCTCGGACAGCTTTCGATTGCGCGCGAAGTGCTGGCCGGGTTCGGCCTCCACGATATCGCCCTGATCGGCGTCGCCAAGGGGCCCGATCGCGACGCGGGCCGCGAGCATTTCCATATTCCCGGCCGCGAGCGGCCGATCATGCTCGAAGCCAAGGACCCGGTTCTCTATTTCGTGCAGCGACTTCGCGACGAAGCGCATCGCTTCGCTATCGGGACGCACCGGGCCAAACGGGCGAAATCACTGGGGGCCAATCCGCTCGACGAAATCGAGGGCATCGGGCCGACCCGAAAACGCGGGCTTCTGAAGCACTTCGGTTCCGCGAAGGCCGTATCCCGGGCCGGTATCGAAGATTTGAAGGCCGTCGAGGGCATTTCGGCGGATATGGCCAAGAAAATCTACGACTTCTTCCATGAGCGGTCTGGATAGTCGCGGGTCGGCATAAGAAGCTAGCCAGCGGCACGCCCCCTGCCCTATTTTCGCGGCACTTGGGGGCGAAGGGCCTTCTTCCTGTTTGTCATCTCGTTGTTGTCATTCAAAGGCTCCTGTTCCGCCGATGCTGAGACGTGCACTTGCGATTGCCGCCATCGCCGTTCTTTTTACCGTTCCGCGCGCCGACGCGGAGACGACGCCGGCTGGCGGCTGGACACCCGTCGTTGATCAGATTCCGGCCGCACAGGCCCAGGCTACACAAGCCCCGGTAGCCCAGGCTGCGCCGGTGCATGCGCCGCCAGTCGTGCACGCTCCAACGGCCCAGGCGCCGGCGGTGCAGCCGGCTAAGCCGAATGCTGCCGTGCCTCAGCCCCCCGCTCAGCCTGCTCAGGCTCAGCCCGCGCCAGCCCCTGCCGCAGAACAGCCGCAACCCGCTCCGCCAGCGGCGGTCGCTGCTGCTCCACCCGCGCCGCCTCCGCCACCAGCGCTTCCTCCCGAAGTGAGTTCTACGATCACCAGCGTCGTCGGCCAGATGGACGGCGCCGAAAAAACTCTGTCGACGATCTCGAACGTCAACGCCGATCTGGGTCGGCTGCGCGACAATATCGACGACGTGATTTCGAAGACGACACAGACGGCCGACGGCCTGCGTCCCCGGCTTTCAGACCTTCAGGTTCAGATCAAGCGCCTCGGAGCGCCGCCTGCGAAGGACGCGGCACCGGAAGCGGCGGCCGTCACCGCGGAGCGCACGCGGCTTGACGCTCAGGCGTCGGAGGTTTCAGGCGCGATCAAAACACTCGAAGTCACGTGGTGGCGGGCGCGTCAGGCCATCGACAAGATCACGGACCTGCGCCTGCAGATGTTCGTGCGCAGTCTGACGGAACAGATGTCGAGCCCGATCTTCCCGGATTTCTGGAGCGACCTCGCGCGGCAGAAATCGAGCGTCGAGTGGCGCCTGCGCTATAATGCCGAAGATTGGTGGGGGGCTTTAAACCGGCAGAAGATGAACGCACTTGGCCTGCTCGTGGCGGCGGTCGTGCTCTATCTCGCGCTGAAGGCCATCGTGCTGGCAATAACCCGCTACCGGCCGGGTCCCAATGCGACGCCGCCGAGCTTTTTTGAACGCGCCGCGTCGGCCTCATGGATTGCGCCGGTGCGGGCCATACCCGGCGTCGCGGCCGCCTTCTTGCTTTACGGCGGCCTCGAATACTTTGGATTGCTCTACTATCCAACGGCTGCACCCGTGGGGGCTGCGCTCCTCCGATCCGCCCTCATCTTCATCGCCGTATCAGCTCTCATCACGACCGTATTCGCGCCGCGCCGACCGGAACGGCGTCTCATGCTGCTATCGGATCGCAGCGCACGGCGCACCTCGCGGCTCCTGGTCATTCTGGCGCTGATCTACGCAGCCGATCTTTTCCTCTCGAGGTTTGGACAGATTCTTTATTTCCCGCTCTCGATGAGCGTGGCCCAGTCTCTGTTCACCAGCGTCGCGTTCGCGCTTGTCCTGATGGGGCTGTTGCTGACGCCATTCGAGTCCAGCGAAACGACTTTGGCAAGGCCCGTGGGGCGCAGCGAACCGGTTTGGCTCAAGCTTCCGCTCTGGGTCGCGGCCTTTGCGATCATCGTCCTTTGTATGACCGGCTACATTGCTCTTGGCCGCTTCCTCGCCCAGCAGCTGGTCATGACGGGCATCGTCGGCCTCGTTGCGACGCTTCTTTACCTTGCCATCCGCGCCTTTACGCGTGGCAGCACGACCTCCCGCGGCCACATCAGCGTGCTTCTTGAAGAGCGAATGGGGTTCGACGAGCTTCGTCGCAAACAGCTCGGTTGGCTGACAGAGGCCGTGCTGACGCTTGGTGTTGCGTTCGTCACGGTACCGATCCTGCTGCTCCAGTGGGGCTTTGCAGCGCCCGACATACGCGATTGGCTGAAGCGATTGCTGTTCGGTTTCGAGATCGGCCAGATGCGCATCTCGATCGTCAAGATCCTGCTCGGCGTCGCGATCTTCCTAGCGCTCGTCTTCGTCACCCGCCTGATCCAACGCCGGTTGCGCGATAATGTGCTCATCGCTCCCCGGATGGATGCGGGCATCGCGAATTCGATCGACACCGCCGTCGGGTATGCCGGCACGGGTCTCGCGGCGGTTGTAGCGATCTCGTATGCCGGCTTTAACATCACCAACCTTGCGATCGTCGCCGGTGCGCTCTCCGTCGGTATCGGCTTCGGCCTGCAGTCGATCGTCAATAACTTCGTTTCGGGTCTCATCCTCCTGATCGAGAGACCGATCAAGGTCGGCGATTGGGTCGTCGTCGGCAGCGAGCAAGGGACCGTCAAAAAAATCTCGGTTCGCTCGACCGAAATCGAGACTTTCGATCGAGCCAGCCTGATCGTGCCAAATTCGGAGCTCGTCACAGGCCGCGTCCTCAACTGGACACATCGGAGCGCTCTTGGCCGCGTGGTGCTGAAATTCACGGCCGGTCCCGATATCGATCCAAGACGGGTGCTCGCCGTTCTAACCGAATGCGCCAATCGGCATCCGAATATCCTGCGCGAACCGGCGCCACTTGCGGTTTTTGAAGGCTACACACCGACAACGACCGAGTACTCGCTCAGGGTGCTGCTGCCCGACATCACGCACGGACTCAAGGTGCAATCGGATCTGAGAGTTGCGATCTATGAGGCCCTCAGGCGTTCCGGCATCGTCGGATCGGGGGCCTTCCCTGCGGCGCCGGCCCCGGCCGCGTCTTAACCTAGCTGCGGCTTTCTGCCCGCGACGTTCATCATTGCTCGGGCCGCCGTCGACTAGGGATTGACGGGCCTGCGCCGCTACGGCTACCCAAAATCATGGATCACGTCGCGCACCGCTCGATTTCGATGAGCCTGCCAAATATCCTAACCTATGGCCGGATCGTGGCAGTGCCCGTCCTGGCAGGCGTCCTGTTTTTCGGAACGGGCGAAACTTCGCGATGGCTTGCGTTCGCGATTTTCGTCGCTGCATGTCTGACCGATTGGCTCGACGGCTATCTGGCGCGAATATGGGAGCAGCAGTCGAACCTCGGCCGCATGCTCGACCCGATTGCCGACAAGCTGCTCGTTGGCGCGACCTTGCTTATGCTCGTCTACGCTGGCACCGTCGGCGGATGGTCGATCTGGGCGGCACTGATCATCCTGTCGCGCGAAATCCTGGTTTCCGGACTGCGGGAATTTCTCGCCGAGCTTAACGTCAAGGTTCACGTGACACACCTGGCAAAGTGGAAGACCGCAGCCCAATTCATCGCGTTGGCGATGCTCCTCGTCGGACCGGCGGCGGAAGGCATCCTGCCGGGAACGACGAAAACCGGCATTCTTCTTCTATGGGTTGCGGCCCTGCTCACGCTCTTGACCGGCTATGACTATCTGAAAGCTGGAATCCGCCACGCGATCGATCGCTGAGGGCGCAATGACCGACGACAAAAATGGCGACCGGACTGTGCTTCGCTATTTCGCGTGGCTGCGCGAAAGAACGGGCGTGAGCGAAGAAACCCTCGTGCTTCCGGCGGATATCCTGACAGTCGGCGACTTGCTTCTCTGGCAAGCCCGACGCGGGCATCCCTTCGAACAAGCGTTCGCGAAGCCCGAAGCCATACGCGTCGCGGTCGACCATGCGCACGCAAAGCCGACGGTATCGATCGCGTCGGCGCGCGAGATCGCGTTCTTTCCTCCGGTCACCGGAGGCTAGACGATGGCTGTCCGGGTCTCGACATCGGATTTCGATGTTTCCGCGGAGATGGCCAAGCTCACAAAGGGCGACACCGGCATTGGCGGCTTGGCTCTGTTCGTCGGCAAGGTGCGGGGGGAAGTTCAAGGCGAGCCTCTTGTCTCGATGACGCTCGAACATTATCCGGGCATGACGGAAGCCGAACTCGAAACCATCGAAGTGGAGGCACAACACCGGTTCAAGCTTTCGGCCTCCCTGATCGTCCATCGCGTGGGCGAGCTGAAACCGGGCGACAACATCGTGCTCGTTATCGCATGCGCGCCGCACCGGCAGGATGCTTTTGAAGCGGCCGAGTTCCTGATGGACTATCTCAAGACTCGCGCACCATTCTGGAAGAAAGAGGTGCTCGCGAGCGGCGCTTCTCGTTGGGTCGACACACGCGAAAGCGATGAAGACGCTGCTGCTACTTGGCATTCACCGAGCAAATAGATCCCTCCCTCCCCTGCATTCTCGATGAAAAAAATAGCGCTTAACGAGAGATTTACCGGCGCCGTTCGATAACCTTAACGTCGTACTGCTCTGACCGCCAAAACGCCATCTTCCGTAGGCACACAGATTTATTGTGCGCGCACGGGGCTGGACGGGGCGCGCCAAGGGGGATCGAACGTATGCGTAGGTTGGCTCGACGCGCATTTTGCGGCGTCTTAGCGGCAGTTCTTGCCGCCGCCGCCGTGTGCCCGGCCTACGCCATCGACCCAGCCCAGCGCCAAGACGAGTTGCAGGTCGCAGCCGCGGTTCCTCTCGCCCCTGCGCCGGTTCCTGCGCATCGCGTCATGGGCACTCGTTTCGTCATCGGCCTCGACAGCAAGGTCGACTACCAGGTCTTTTCGCTCTCGAACCCGAACCGGGTCATTGTCGAGTTGCCCGAAGTCAACGTGCAGCTTCCGACGCTCGCAGGCAACATGCCCGCAGGTCTCGTCAAATCGTTTCGCGCCGGGCTCGCGGCACCGGGCAAGACCCGCGTCGTGATCGACGTCACCCAGCCGGTCGTCGTCGAAAGCTCGAAGATCGCCAAAGAGAAGGACGGGCAGTTTCGCCTCGCACTTGTAATTCTTCCGGCGGACGCCGGAGTCGCAAATCAACCGCGGGGCTTTGCGCAGCCATCCGGCCTTGGCGCGATCGGCCTGCTGCAGCAACCGCCGCTGCCGCGTCGCGCCGAAAGCCCGAAGGAACGGGCGGCGAAGACATTCAAGCCGATCATCGTTCTTGATCCCGGCCACGGAGGTTACGACTCCGGCGCCGAGAAGCTCGGTACGATCGAGAAGGACGTCGTTCTCGCCTTCGGTCTCGTGCTGCGCGATCTTCTGGAAAAGACCGGCCGCTATAAAGTGATGATGACGCGCAGCGACGATACGTTCATCCCGCTCGACGAACGGACCGCCTACGCGGAG
This sequence comes from uncultured Alphaproteobacteria bacterium, assembly GCA_963710005.1. Taxonomy (GTDB): domain Bacteria; phylum Pseudomonadota; class Alphaproteobacteria; order Rhizobiales; family Hyphomicrobiaceae; genus Hyphomicrobium_B. Next base: position 19,120 of record CAVPYR010000011.1, on the reverse strand, counting down.
CGCAACAAGGCGAACCTCTTCATCGCAATTCACGCGGACTATTCGGACGAAGGGTCGCGCGCACGCGGCGCCACGATCTACTCGCTGCGCGACGGCGTCGCCAAATCGCTCGAACGTTCCGCCAAGGGCAACTCGGCGGAAAAGGTTCTTACCGAGGGCGAAATCGATACGGTCAAAAGCGCCAACGGCGATGTCGATACCGTCAAAGATATTCTCGCAGATCTCGCCAATCGCGACCTTGAGCTGACGCACGAGCGCACCGGCATGTTTGCGAAGACGGTCATCGAGACCATGGGGGGGAGCACGCCGCTTCGCACTGAACCCGAACAGCAGGCCGCGTTCCGCGTCCTTAAGACCGCGCAGTTTCCATCGGTGCTGATCGAGCTTGCCTACGTCACGAACCGGGAAGACGCGAACAATCTGAAATCAGACGGATGGCGCGAGAAAGTTGCGCAATCGATCGTGACGGCCATCGATAATTATTTCTCGCACGATATCGCGCGCATGCCGATGTAATGCGCTTCCGACTCCGCTGCGCGGAGCCGGCCGGAAGCACAGACAATAGCGCCAACAAAAAAGGCCGGCTCATCAGAGCCGGCCTTGATATTTTAGTGTGGCAGGAGTTCGTCGCACCGACTCCCGCATGCATCAGTTATCTCCTACATGGAGGATGCTTGCGGTGTTGTCGCCAGAGCAGAATCAGCCAGCGTTTCCTCGACATATCGTGCAAGGGGTAAGCCTCGCTGGATAGGAGAAAACCGTTTGGCCGGTGACAGCGCTTCTGCATGAGGCACTCCATCTTCCAGGTATCCGCCAACTCGCTCGGAAGAACGAGTTCTTCGATATCGAGACAACGCACGCGGACTCTCAGCACACGGGCTCGCTGAGCGGCGCGCTAACGTTTCGGGTTCGATATGGAAGCAGCGGGAAGGGTTGGACAGGGTCGTGAAGCTGAGGAACCTGGACCAGAACGACGCTCCCTCGGGCAGCCCTATCCATTGCTGCCACGCGCCGTTCGAAGTCATCTGCCGGTCCAGTTGGACCCGGTTCAGAGAAGAGAAGGGCATTGACCCTTGGTTCTCGCTCTGACGCTCGCACAATGTTGTAAGGGCATGCCTTACAACGCCTCACGATTCGTAAGGTACGCGATTCGTGTGACGATTCGTGAGATCAGCAACATAGCGGGACGGCACGAGGAGACGCATGCTCCGTCCGTCGGCCTGAACCTCCACCGGGGACACTCCGGCTTGGTCGCCGTCAACCTCGACCGGCGCGGTCGTCAGTCGGCCTATGCGCGCGATCTTGACCGGCAGGACATGCACGCCCTTTGGCCTGGTTTCCGGCCTTGCCAGCCAGCCGAATGCCAGAGACAAGAGATTGGTGGCAATCGCGCGCCGGGATCCTGCTTCCATCACTACTGCCATCAGCGTGTCGCGGCCCACGCCCGCCTCGGGCGCCAGCTTGAAGAGACTGCCGTAACGGGTGGCGAACGACAGGATCACCCAGCTCGCGTCGAACCTTTGGCCGTCGAGTTCGACGTCAAAGACCCTCGGTCCCTCGACCAGCGTCCTGATAACGGGATAGACATAGGCGCCGCGGCCGAAAGCCCGTTTCGTCCGGTAATCAAGCTTCGAGACTATGCGCGCATCAAAGCCGGCGCCCAGCATCAGAAAAAAGGGAGCGCCGTTGACGAGACCGCCGCGGGCTTCGATCTCATCGCCGTATAGCAATACATCAGCGACCGCTTGAGATTTCCTGCGAAGGCCTATCTCGTTGGCGAGCACGTTACCTGTGCCGAGAGGAATGACGCCGACCGGCAAAGCGGTTCCTGCGGCGCCCGTGGCAACGGCGCGGAATGTTCCATCTCCGCCAGCGGAAACGACCGCATCACAGACGTCTCGCCCTGCTAGTTCAGCGACGCGCGCCGCGGCTTCGGCGGCGTTTCGTGCGGGGATTTGGAAAACCTCGGCTTTGCGTTCGCGCAACCTGCCGAGCACGCCGTCGAAAAGCTTCGGAATGGCGGAGCCTGCTGACGAGTTGTAGACGAGTGCAAACCGGCGGCGCATCGGGCAGATGGGAACCCATAAGAGAATGGCGGCACCCATCGGCGCCGCCAACTAGAGCTATGGGTTGTAGCGGGTATGCCCTGTCACCCGTTCCGTCAAGGCCGGCGTCCCGGCCTCTGGAGTGGGCCTTAGTGATGGGCCCCTTCAAGAGCAGCCGGCGTCTCCGCCTGCCGCGCCGTCGAGGTCACAGCCTTTTGAACCTTCTCGAACGCCCTGACCTCGATCTGCCGGATACGTTCGCGACTGACGCCAAACTCTTCCGACAGCTGTTCAAGCGTCGCGGGGTCTTCGGCAAGCCGCCGGGCTTCGAAAACGCGACGCTCACGATCGTTCAAGACCGACATCGCGGACGAGAGATACGACTTGCGCCGCGACAGCTCTTCGTCCTCGACAAGGCGGTCCTCCTGAGTGGGCGTATCGTCGACCAGCCAATCCTGCCACTCGCCGGATTCCGATTCAGCGCGGATCGGGGCGTTCAGAGAGGCGTCGCCGCTAAGCCGGCGATTCATGTTCACCACGTCCTCTTCCGGAACGCCGAGCTTGGTCGCGATCGTCTTGACGTGTTCCGGCTTCAGATCGCCGTCATCGAGCGCCTGCAGCTGGCTCTTCGCGCGCCGCAAATTGAAGAAGAGCTTCTTCTGCGCGGCGGTGGTGCCCATCTTAACGAGGCTCCACGAGCGCAGGATGTACTCTTGAATAGACGCGCGAATCCACCACATCGCATATGTCGCGAGGCGGAAGCCCTTGTCCGGATCGAAGCGTTTGACCGCCTGCATGAGGCCGACGTTGCCTTCGGAAATGACTTCGCCGATCGGCAGACCGTAGCCGCGATAGCCCATCGCGATGCGGGCGACGAGACGCAAGTGAGACGTCACAAGCTTCTCGGCCGCGTCGGAATCCTGTTTTTCCTGCCAGCGCTTGGCGAGCATAAATTCCTCGTCAGGCGCAAGCATCGGGAATTTGCGGATCTCTTCGAGATACCTCGTGAGGCCGAGCGAACCACCGGCCAGTGACGGAAGACCTTTAGATGCCATTTCCCTCGATCGGACCTTCGCCCGTTTCCGGTTCGGTCCGAACTCCCTTCATATTGCGGGAGTCTCTGTACGCTCCCCCAACGTCTGGTGTTACATAGTACTAAAATCTAGAAATTCATCAGGGGTTCCAGTCACTCCGACTTGAACGCTTCGTGACCAAACCCCAAGTTCAGTGGCTTCGCGCATTTTACGAACGCCGACGGGGCCGTTTATCCGTCGGCACCGTCTGCATACGCTTCAACGCCTCTCCAAGGCGTTCGAGGTCCGCTGGCAATTTGCTGTTAAACTTCAGCTTTTTGCCGGTAATCGGATGCTCGAACTGGAGTTGCTCGGCGTGCAATGCTTGTCGCATCAGGGCGGTGGCGGCGTCTTTCGCGTTCGCACGAATGGCCGCGAGCCGGGTTTTAAACCCTGCACCATACGTGGGATCTCCCAGAACCGGATGGCCGATATGCGCGAGATGCACGCGTATTTGATGCGTCCGGCCGGTCTCCAGAACGAGGCGCAGGAGCGAGACATCTCCAGCTGAGGTCTCTCCGGGAAAGACGTCGAGCACCTCATAGTGCGTCTTTGCCTCGCGACCGTGCTCTCCGCGAGTGACGGCAATTTTCATCCGGTTGCTGCGGCTCCGTCCGAGCCGGGCGTCGACGACACCTGCCGGCCGGGGAAGCCTGCCCCACACGAACGCGAGATAGCTGCGGTGTAGCCGGCCGTCGCGACCATGGCTCTTGAACTGCTCCGCGAGACCCTGATGCGCGGCATCGGATTTGGCGACGACGAGCAGGCCCGAGGTGTCCTTGTCCAATCGATGCACGATGCCGGGCCGCTTGACGCCGCCAATGCCGGAAAGACTGCTTCCGCAATGGGCGATGAGCGCATTAACGAGCGTCCCGGCAGCATGTCCGGCCGACGGATGCACGACGAGCCCCGCCGGCTTATCTATCACGATCAGATCATCGTCTTCATAGACGATGGCGAGCGCAATGTCCTCGCCCCGAACGTCCGCTTCTTCGGCAGGAGGCAGGCTAACCGTGTAGGTTTCGCCCGGTTTGACCGGCGTGCGCGGCTCCCGTATCGTCCCGCCCGCGCTGACGTGGCCATCGCGAATGAGCGTTTGGACGCGAGCGCGGCTAACGCCATCGATCTTCGATGCAAGCCAACGATCAACGCGCTGGCCGGCGTCTTCCGGCCCGGCGAGAATCTCGATGAGGCTTGGTGCTTTTGCGTCGGTCGACACGTTGCAAATCACTGCGAGAAAGAAATCCTAAGCGATGATCAACGACCAGCCGCCGCCATCCTCGGCCGACTTGATGCGCGAACAGCGGCTTCAGCGCAATCTCAAGATCGTCGTCGCCGTTCTCAGCGCGTTTATTCTCTTGGGACTTGGCGCAGTCGCGGTGCGGGTGATCGGTCTCGCATCGGGAACTTCCGGCAGCAATCAATCCTCGCGGATCATCACTGTATCTCCCGGCGCGACGCTTTCACTCGAAATCCCGAAAGGCGCCCGGATCGTCTCGGTTTCGCTTTCGGGCAATCGGCTCGCCGTCTACTATGAGGGTCAGGACAGGCCGGGCATCGAAATTCTCGACATCGAAACCGGCCGGCGCGTTTTGGACGTGAAGCCGGTTGAATCGGTTCCGCGCAACTAGGAACGGGGCGATGAGCATTCGCCGCATCCTGAATATGCCGGGCTGATGTGCCGGCGATTTCCTCCTTCACCGATTTACCGACCTTGCGGTCCCAACCGATGGCCCAGCAAATGTGCTGCTTGTTGAAGGTTGTAATTGCCACGCTCTAGGGACTTGATTGGGCGTCCGCACTCAACTAAACGTGCCTTGCGCCTGCCCCGTTCGTCTAGTGGCCCAGGACACCCGCCTCTCACGTGGGCAACAGGGGTTCGAGTCCCCTACGGGGCGCCATACTCTCCTCCGATTACGTCCGAGATAGTCCGAAATCGGCCTTATATCATAGACTTATAAGAACCTAACGTCCCGCCTCGTCCTAGCGTGTCTGTTGGTATCCGTCCCAAGAGTTGGTATATTTGTTGGTATCGTCCAGAGACCGACTGGCGGATACCAACATGCCTCTAACTGAAATCGGAATTCGCTCAACAAAACCCAGCGCTAAAATCGTTAAACTTTCGGACGGCGGTGGCTTGCAATTGTGGGTCACGCCAGACGGCGCGAAACGTTGGCGTTTAGCGTATCGCTTTGCCGGTGTCCAAAAAACGCTCGCTCTAGGCGTTTACCCTGCGACGGGCCTTCGCGAAGTGCGCGATTCGAGGGTCAAGGCCAAGCGGCTCTTGAACGACGGCATAGACCCCGCCCAACACCGCCGGGCCGAAACCACTAAAAACGTGGCGACAAACTCCAACACCTTCGACGCCATCGCCGCTGAGCTTCTGGAAAAGAAGCGGCGAGAGCGTAAGGCCGACCGTACTATCACAAAATTCGAGTGGTTCTTGAAGCTTGCTCGGCCTGGCATTGGCTCGCGACCGATCGCCGAAATATCCGCGACGGAAATTCTTGCGGTCCTTCGTCCGATAGAGGCGCGCGGGCGGCAGGAGACTGCAAAAAAACTTCGCGGCGCTATTGGACAAGTATTTCGTTTCGCCATTGCAACCGCCCGCGCCGAACGCGACCCGACAGGCGCCCTTAGGGGCGCCCTCGCCATGCCCGTCGTCAGACATCGCGCTGCAATCATCAAGCCGAATGCCTTTGGCGGGCTTCTTCGAGCCATAGCGATCTATAATGGTGCGCCGGAAACACGGGCGGCGCTCGAAATTCTCGCCCTCACCTTCGTTCGTCCCGGCGAACTTCGCTCGGCGGAATGGGCAGAGTTTGACCTTGGCACTCGCGTTTGGGAAATCCCTGCTGCAAAGATGAAAATGAAGCTACCGCATCGTGTCCCACTCGCGCCGCAGGCCGTTGCAATCCTGCGCGACCTGCAACCGTTGACCGGTCAGGGAAAATTCCTCTTCCCGTCAAGTCGTTCCGCGGCGCGCTGTATGAGCGAAAACACCGTCAACGCTGCTTTGCGCCGTCTTGGCTTCACGAAGAACGAAATGACCGGTCATGGCTTTCGCTCGGCGGCGTCTTCAATGTTGAACGAAAGCGGTCTTTGGAACGCCGACGCAATCGAGCGCCAATTAGCCCATGCCGATAGCGATAGCGTGCGCCGCGCCTATGCCCGCGCCGACTTTTGGAAAGAGCGTGTCAGCATTATGAATTGGTGGGCCGATAAATGCGACGAAATGCGAAGCGGCGGGACAATCGTTTACCGGTCCTAGCTGAGGTATCGCTAGGCCGGCCTCGGAAATCGCCAAGCGTTTCCGAAAATGCCGAAGGCTGCGGCGCTCTATGACGCGCGTCCGCTCGTCAGGCTCATAACCTGAAGGTCGTTGGTTCAAATCCAGCCCCCGCAACCATTCTAAAGGACTGCAATTTCGAGAGAAAACTGACCGCCACGGACGGCTTTTTGTTTGTTCCGACCCATTCCGCATTCATCCCGACAGATTTTCAATCTGTTCAATGAATTATCAGTCCGTTTGCGAGTCGTTCGCAGCGCTTACGATTGGTTCGGCGTCCCATAACTGTCCCATGAAACGTCCGCTTTGTTCATGCTAAGTGCCCTGACGCTTTCCGTTCATTGAACCCCCTTTTTGCCGTGCCCATTCCTGAGCTTCGCTAAAGCCGCGTTGGCAGATAGCGCATTGCAAGCACGCGAGGCACTTCCACACACTTCTCACCAAGCCCTCGTTCAGACCAGGAGCCCGCAATTTAGGTAGAATCTTCAGGGTGCTTCGCGCGGCGCATCCAGCGCTGCCGTGATATGGAATTGCGGAAACCGAGTCGGGAAGATTGTCGATGGATCGCTGGCCGGAAAATCATTTTCGCAATTGGCGCAGGCACATTTTGGCTGGTCTCGGCGCCTTTCTTACTTTCACTTTGTTTGTAATGCGCCGCACCTTAATTAGTTCAGTTGTGCAACCGAACCGGGCGTCGCGGAATTAATAAAACGAGACCTGAGTGCCCGCTTTACTGTTCATTCGCGGAATTAATAAAAACGAGACCTGAGTGCCCGCTTTACTGTTTTGCATTGGCCAGCAGCAGATAGGGATCGAGGCGTGGCAAGGAAAGAAAAGCCAAAATTTAATCCGAAGGCCTTTCTCGCTACCGTAGGCGTCGGTCGAACCGTATCCAACTATCGAGAAAACGAAGTTATCTTCTCGCAGGGGGATGCCGCAGACGCAGTTTTTTTTATCCAGAAGGGCAAGGTCAAGATTGGGGTCACTTCCGAGCAGGGCAAGGAGGCCGTTGTTGGGATTCTGAATAAGGGAGATTTTTTTGCCGAGGGGTGCTTGATTGGGCAGCCTTTACGTCTCGCGACCGCCACTGCGATGACGGACAGTTCGGTGTTGCGGATCGAGAAACAGGAAATGACTTGCATTTTGCATAGCGAACCTGCGCTTGGGGAGATGTTTACTACCCACCTGCTGACCCGCAACAGCCGAGTTGAAGAAGATTTGGTAGACCAGTTGTTCAACTCAAGCGAAAAACGGCTAGCGCGGACGCTTCTGCTCCTAGCGAATTTCGGCAAAGAGGGTGGGCCCGAGCCCATTTCCACTAGAATAAGCCAGGAAACGCTCGCGGAGATAATCGGAACCACACGGCCACGCGTGAGCTTTTTTATGAACAAGTTCCGAAAATTAGGCTTCATCGAATATAACGGCGAACTGCGGGTTCACAACTCGTTGCTGACCGTGGTTCTCCGCGATTAAGTTTCCCCCCGAATCCGCAAGAGTTTTCGATGGTGGTCAATTTTGAACAGACACCTCAAAGTTCTCGCTGCTAGCTTCCGGCCCGAGTACTCGGTGGCGTCCACCTTCTCTCTGCGGCGTCTCCGAGACTTTTGGCCCCGCTTCGGCGGGGTCAATTGTTCCAAGCGCTCTGTGGGTGTTTTGTTATGATCAGTATTGAAGCAAAACTTAGCTGTGAGTGGCACATCGCCGACCTCAAGCTTCGTCTTGCCCAGGTAAGAGAAGGTTCGCGGCTTGGAGATGACGCGCTGGCGTCAGCCGAGTTCATCGACTTACTGCAACACAATCTCGACAATTGGGAAGAACGCAAGAAGACACTGGTGGAGCACCACTAAACGCAGTGCGGAGCGTGACCCGCGTCGCCTGTGTGCGCCAGCGTTGTGCGCCTTGTCTCACCTTTGGGAGGTGGAAATCCCTCATGGGCTGTGTGCGCGCGCCGGATACTGCGGCGGGAATGGCGCGCGCGAGTGTCCTCTTAGATTTTGACCTTCAACGGTGAGACAGGTGAGACATCATCACCCGCGCCCGTTCGCCGACCCCGAAATCGGCCGACCGCTATTTCGAGGTGATCGTTGGCGGCAATCAGGCCCATAGAACTCGATTTTTCGGGTGTCCTCGTTATACGCAGGCGCGCCAATGATGTCGGGCAACGCCGCCAAATTTTAAAATTGTTGGACCGCGAAGGCCTTCAGTTTTTCGACTTCAATATGGCCGTATTTCGCAAACGCGATCATCATCGCGGCGACGCGTTCACGGCTTTCCTGGTCTGTTTTGTTTATGCATAGCTCTTTGCAGGCAACGCTGTGCGCAGCCTGGAGCACGTTGATCTGGTCGTTGTCATAGTAAGGGGGAAAGTTCATCGCCGTCCCACACATTTTACAGGCGGGAGTGTAGTATAACTCTCAGTCACCGACGCCCGGGATGCAGGCCGGTGATGCCGGAACCATGCGCGCGATCACTTATCAAAGATACACACGTTTCCTACACATCGCGAAACACGGCGGTAAAACCGGGAAGGGCTTGAGAAGCAGTCACGGCTTTTTCCCCAGCGAAGTCAGCAATAACATGCGCTCTGTGAGACCCAGATCATTGTTGCGCGATCTCGGCCGTATGTCGCGCTGATGCGCGTTGGACGAACGAACCCGTCGCGGCGGCCCGATCCCAGAGTAGATAGCCTTGTCCCCGAGGGCGCGGCACCCAAGAGCAGCGCGATTGGAGCTTCGGACGAGGGAGAACCGGCGTGCTTGAACTAACGCAGCAAGAGGAGGAACTTATCGGCCTTCTGCGGGAAAGCTCCCAAGACTTCGCGCTGACGATCACTTTCAAGAGCGGTCACTGGTTCGTTGGTCTGCACGCGTCACTATCACTGCGTTGTCGGGAAGTTTGAACCCGATTTCAAACTTTCAACCGAGGTCGATTTCGTCTTCGACAATATGCTTGAGGTCAGTGCCATCGGCCGTGAGCACCATCTTAACCCGGAGGGTTCCCTTGCCTTCAAGGGCCCGCTCCCGAACGACACGCTCGATCTCTTGCTGCGATGTTACACCAACGTGCTTCAGGAATTTGCGCAATGACATGTTGAAACGTTCGTTTTCCATGAGGCGGCCTATGACGTTGAGCGCAAGGCTGCGGCGGTGAGTGGCACCTTCTAGTGACGCGGATGACGCCGATTATAAACTTTTTCTATATTTCTTCTCGCAGGAAAAGTTAGAGATGAATGTCGCTCGTGTCACAGCAAACCAAGAAGGGGACGGTGGAGAGAACATTGAGCGTCCGAACAATGGACTGGCTGATCTGTATTGCGCTGACGGCGGTTGGCTCGATTGGTCTGTCATACCCTGAGACGGCGGCCCGCCTGGGCCTGATCGTGAACAAACACAGGGAAGTGCCGTTCGGCACGCTCTTATCGTTGGCTGAACTCATCGGAGGTGTAGCACTCGCCGGGTATTGGTTGGGGTTCTATGCGGCGATTGCCGTATGGCCAGCGGGTTCAGTCGTCGCTTTTATACTGACACTCGCAATGGGCGGCCACGTGCAAGGAGTTTGGTTCCTAGCTCAGGCGGTCTTGCTGCTCTGGGGTCTAGTTGCTGTTCGAGGTTGCCAGAGGCTCCAACTACATTCTCTGACACACGTGGCGCAGCAACCCATAATTGCTCGCGTTCAACTTGATGAGGGTCCAGCGGGCGGAAATTTGCTTCTGCGATTGATTACGAAAAATCGCTTTGAACACGCGCAAAGTTGTCATGCGCTTGTGAGTGACACCCGTTGCTTGGTTCGAGCGATTTCATCCCGCACGAGCGAGTTAACATCCCGAGTCAACGATCTCCGGATCACGTCAGTTCGATTAAGCCCGAGACTATTAGCTGAGGACATCGATCAACGTCAGCGGCAAGGACACAAGAATGGGTCTGCTGGGGGGTAGGTCGGTTTTCGGCTTTGCATGCTTTGTAACGGGAGAAGTCATCGAGCACGGTCGACAGGTAGAACCACCCCCAGCCGGTGACCTACACTACCCGGTCCCCAGGAGGGTCTATCCTTGATCGCGCTGGCACTGCCGGTCCGAACAGAGGCTTGCGCCGATTTGGCTAGAGGTTGGGGCTGCACGGTGGACGGAAAAGATGAGTTCTCGATTGCCGATCGGAGTCCAGATAGGCTGACAACCTCGTGAACGGAACGGTCCGCGCAAACGGTTCGTTGAAACTGCTTTTGGAGCAGAAGCCCAAGGGAGTCTGGGAATGCGTTCCGGCGACCCATCCTCTCGGCATGACCCCCAGTCGCTCGTCTACCTTCACCTCGGCAAAATTTCCCCGACACCTGACGTAACTCCCAAATCCCTCTCGTGTCGCAGTGCACATTGACGGCCAGGCGACTTGATCAGCTCCATCGTCAAGCCCATTTCCCAGCTATGTTCGGTTCCGCTCAGGGAATATTCTCATTCGTCGACGAACTTGGTCCGGCGAAGATTATCCATATCAATGTCCCCTCCGTCGGGCTCAATGCAATTTTCGTGATCGATGCGCCGCTAAGTAACGCGTTTGCCCCCCGTGAGTCTGCGCAGATGGCATTGAGCGTCGAGCCGCTCGATGTCGGCAAAGTATGCATTGAAGGAAATGAATCCTATGGACATCGCGAATCGACCATCTATCCCACCGTTTCCTGTCGTAGCAGAATTTACGATCCGTCGGCGCACGTATCTTTCGCCTTCAGGGGAGCTGATCGGACCTCTGCCAGAGTTCGCCACTTCGGCGGATGAGCTCGTTCGGCTCTATCGCGGCATGGTGCTCATCCGCGCGCTCGACGTGAAAGCCGTGTCCCTCCAGCGTACGGGACGGCTCGGAACCTATCCTGCAGCTCTCGGTCAAGAGGCGGTCATGGTGGGCGTCGCGAGTGCCATGCGCTCCGACGACGTTCTTTTTCCTACGTATCGCGAGAACGGCGCACTCGTGTGGCGCGGTGTCACGATTGAGGAGATTTTCACCTATTGGGGTGGCGACGAGCGCGGTAGCCTCTTTCGCGGCTCGCCGTGCGATTTCCCGATTTGCGTGCCGGTGGGTTCCCACGCGCCACACGCGGCTGGTGCAGCCTACGCCTTCCGCCTTGCAGGCAAAGACAATGTCGCGGTCTGCGTGTTTGGCGACGGGGCCACCTCGAAGGGCGACGTCTGGGAGGCAATGAACTTCGCGGGCGTACACCGGCTGCCGGTCGTATTCGTCGCCAACAACAATCAATGGGCGATATCGGTACCACTCAAGATGCAAACGGCCGCGGCAACCCTGGCGCAAAAAGCCATCGCTGCGGGAATTGAGGGCGAGCAAGTCGATGGTAACGACGTCATTGCCGTGCGCGCGGCGATGGAGGAGGCGGTGCATGCGGCCCGCGCTACTAAAGGGCCGCGCTTCATTGAAGCCGTCACATACCGGCTTGGAGATCATACGACCGCAGACGACGCGCGCCGCTACCGATCGGACGACGAGGTCAAGGCCCACTGGCAGCAAGAGCCGATTGCGCGGCTGAGAAAATACCTCGCGGCAACAGGGCATTGGAACAAATCTCTGGAGGAAGAGCTCATCAGCGAATGTCAGCGTCGAGTGGAGGAGGCCGCCGAACATTATCTGGCGATTGATCCGCGTGCACCGGAGACGATGTTTGACCATCTCTACGCTGAGCTACCGACGGCCTTTGCACGCCAACGAAGCGAGACGGAGGAGATCGAGGATGGCTGAGCTAACTCTGGTCGAGGCCGTCAACTTGGCTCTGGCCCGAGCCATGGCGGAGGACGACAATGTCGTACTCCTCGGCGAGGACGTTGGGGCCGATGGCGGCGTGTTCCGGGCAACGCTCGGTCTGAAGGACAGGTTCGGGCCCGAACGCGTGCTTGATACGCCGCTGTCCGAAGTCTTGATCGGTGGTCTTTGCGTCGGCATGGCTGCCGAGGGTCTGCGGCCCGTCGGCGAGATCCAATTCATGGGATTCATGTATCCCTGCATCGATCAACTTGTGAACCATGCGTCACGATTGAGAAACCGGACACGCGGCCGCCTTACATGTCCTATGGTGCTGCGGATGCCGTTCGGTGCTGGCATAAGGGCACCCGAGCACCATTCGGAGAGCGCCGAGGCGATGCTGGCTCACATTCCCGGACTTCGAGTTGTCATTCCATCGTCGCCGGCCAGAGCCTACGGTCTGCTGCTTGCCGCTATACGGGATCCCGATCCGGTGGTGTTCCTAGAACCCACGCGCATCTATCGCGCCCTCAAAGAGGAGGTGTCCGACGATGGTGAATCACTGCCGCTCGACACAGCATTCATCCTGCGCCAGGGAAAAGACGTTACGCTCGTGAGCTGGGGTGCCGTCATGCGCGAGACGCTTGGAGCAGCAAATGCCCTCGCCGAGGATGGCATCAGTGCCGAGGTCATCGACCTTGCTACGCTGAAGCCCTACGACGAGGACGCACTTCTGGCCTCGGTGTCCAAGACAGGGCGGTGCGTCATCGTGCACGAGGCAGCTCGAACGGGAGGCTTCGGTGCGGAGATTGCGGCATTACTCGCGGAGCGAGGACTGATGAGCCTCCTCGCTCCCATCGAGCGTGTGACCGGCTACGACACGATCGTGCCGCTACACAGGCTCGAGCCATATTACCTTCCCTCCACAGAACGGATTGTTGCCAGCGCTCGCCGTGCGGTCGCATTCGCGTAGCATCGGGGAAAAACACAATGGACAAATTCCTACTGCCAGACCTCGGTGAAGGACTCGAAGATGCGGAGATCGTTGCATGGCACGTCAATGAGGGTGACCATGTCGTCGCGGATCAACTTCTCGTCTCGGTGGAAACAGACAAGGCGATCGTCGAGCTGCCATCGCCCGTGAGCGGCCGTATCGGAAGACTATTCGGAGCCAATGGCGACGTCGTCAAGGTCGGCGCCCCGCTTGTCGAATTCGATACCTCGGACACTACGGACACCGGCACCGTTGTCGGATCGCTTGAGCCGCATCCGCAGCATGAGAAGTCAGCCCCCAAAACGGCGCATGAACAGTCCGCGGGCGGACGTGCCTCGCCCGCGGTCAGGGCGCTCGCTCACAAGCTGAGCGTTTCGCTTGAATTGCTGACGCCGACGGGGCCTGACGGGACGATCACCAGGGCGGATGTCGAGCGTGCCGCGCGCAGCATGCCGGAGCTGGGAGCGGGAGAGCCGCTCAGAGGCATGCGGCGAGCAATGGCGGTGCGAATGGCCACTGCGCACCGGGAGGTAGTACCGGCCGGAGTGATGGACGATGCGGACATCGGCGACTGGGATAAGGCAGAGGACATTACTGTCCGCATCGTCCGCGCAATCGCGGTCGCATGTAAGGCTGAGCCATCGCTCAACGCCCATTACATTTCCGGGGCAGGCCTCCGCCATCTCATCGAGCGCATCGACGTAGGTATCGCGGTGGACACCGAGGACGGTCTCATCGTGCCGGTCATCCGCAATGTCGCGCAACGGGATGCCCGCGACCTGCGCGCCGGACTCGATCGCTTGCGTCGGGATGCGGCCGCTCGCGTGGTCCCACCGGAGGAGCTGAAAGGCGCGACGATCACCCTCTCTAACTTCGGCATGTTCGGGGGTCGCTACGCGCAACTCGTCATCGTCCCTCCGCAAGTCGCTATTATCGGCGCCGGCCGGGTCACGGAAAGGATTGTGCCCCACAAAGGCGTCCCGGCCATCCGCCGGAGCCTCCCCCTCACGTTGCTCTTCGATCATCGGGCGGTAACGGGGGGAGAAGGAGCACGTTTTTTTGCGCGGCTTAAAGAGGACCTAGAACGGTCGACATAGACACGCCGGCTTGCCGCATCGCCCCGTAACCACAACATTAGGACTAGGGCGTCTCACCCGGCAGGAGAGGAGTTGAGCCATGATCAGCCGCGACCCGGTTGCCATCGTCGGCTTCGCTCGCACGCCGATAGGAGGGTTCCTAGGTGAGCTCAAAGATGTTCCAGCCCCGGTCCTCGGTGCGACCGCAATCGGGGCTGCAGTAGCGCGCGCCGGTCTCGGTCCTGAAGCTATCGGGGAGGCGGTCATGGGCTGCGTGCTATCCGCGGGACTCGGCCAAGCCCCCGCCCGACAGGCGGCACTTGGCGCCGGCCTACCAGTGGGCGCCGGAGCGACGACCGTCAACAAGATGTGCGGCTCCGGCATGAAAGCAGTGATGCTCGCCCATGATCAGATCCTGGCGGGTAGTGCCGACGTCCTGGTCGCAGGCGGAATGGAGAGCATGAGCAATGCTCCATATCTCCTCGAACGTGCGCGTTCCGGATATCGCATGGGGCACGGCCAGGTCGTCGACCACATGTTTTTCGACGGTCTCGAGGACGCCTATGACAAGGGGCGACTGATGGGCACGTTCGCCGAGGAGTGCGCGACGAGCTATCAGTTTACGCGAGAGGCGCAGGACGCCTTCGCCGCGACTTCGCTGACGCGCGCAAAGAAAGCGATTGCCGATGGCACGTTCGAGCCCGAGATCGTGCCAGTGCCGGTGGCCAGCGGCAAGTCGGCCAAAATGGTTGCCAGCGATGAGCAACCCCCAAGGTTGCGGATCGATCGACTTCCAACGTTGAAACCGGCATTCCGCGATAGCGGCACAGTGACGGCAGGCAACTCGAGCTCGATCTCCGATGGTGCCGCGGCGCTCGTGCTGATGCGGCGCTCGGAGGCGGAAAGACGCGGCGTCGAACCGCGCGCGGTTATCCTTGGACACGCCACTTATGCGCAGGCCCCCAACCTCTTTACGACCACCCCGATCGGAGCAATCCGCACGCTGCTTGACCGCGTCGGCTGGTCTCTCGATGAGGTCGAGCTCTTCGAAATTAACGAGGCGTTCGCCGTCGTGACGATGGCGGCCATGAAGGAGCTGGGCCTTCCGCATGACAAAGTGAATATCCACGGAGGGGCGTGCGCGCTCGGTCATCCCATAGGAGCGTCTGGAGCCCGCATACTCGTCACGCTTCTGGCGGCGCTGCGAAAATATGGTCTCAAGCGTGGCGTGGCATCGCTTTGTATCGGAGGCGGCGAGGCCACTGCCATCGCCGTTGAGCGCAATGCGTGACGATTTTTGATCCACGACCTTGTGCAACCATGAGAAGTGTCCCTGATAGCGCAGATCGTCGGCCGGATGTAACGATGGAGAAAATTGCGCCGCGGTTCGCGGCCTCAGCCGGCTAGCTCGCGACGTTGTGCTTCCTTAGGGACACCGGGGTAGGACCTGGACATGTTCACGACCGGAATGAACTTCGAGTTGGGGCATGACATCGATGCCATGCGCGCGACCGTGCAGGGATTTGCGCAGAAGTGTATTGCCCCGCGCGCCGAGGAGATTGATCGCTCGAACAGCTTTCCGATCGATCTTTGGCCGCAACTTGGTGCGCTAGGGCTTCTCGGAGTGACAGTCGATCCCGCCTACGGCGGTTCCGGTATGGGCTACCTGGCTCACTGCGTGGTGATGGAAGAGATAAGCCGCGCATCAGCATCGGTTGGGCTCTCCTACGGTGCGCATTCCAACCTGTGCGTCAACCAGATCTCCCGTCATGGTACGTCCGCGCAGAAAGAACGCTACCTACAAAGGCTATGCTCAGGCGAGCATGTTGGTGCGCTAGCGATGTCTGAGACGGGCGCGGGCTCGGATGTCGTGGCAATGACACTTCGTGCCGACAGACGCGGCAGCCATTACATCCTGAACGGAACCAAGATGTGGATCACCAATGGTCCGGATGCCGACGTCCTTGTCGTCTATGCCAAGACCGATGCTGCCGTCGGGTCGCGCGGCATTACCGCATTTATTATCGAAAAGGGCTTCAAGGGGTTCTCGGCGGCGCCGAAACTCGACAAGCTCGGCATGCGGGGCTCGAACACGTCAGAGCTCGTGTTCACGGATTGCGAGGTCCCGGCCGACAACGTGCTGGGAAGAGAGGGCCAGGGCATCGAGATCCTGATGTCGGGTCTCGATTACGAACGCGTTGTGCTGGCGGCCGGACCTCTCGGTATCATGGCGGCGGCATTAGACGTCGTCATGCCATACGTCCATGAGCGCCAGCAATTCGACCAAGCCATCGGCAAATTCCAGCTGGTCCAGGCAAAGCTTGCCGACATGTATACGGCCACGATGGCGTGCCGGGCCTACGTCTACGCCGTTGCCTCGGTCTGCGACCGGGGGGAGACAACGCGCAAAGATGCTGCCGGTTGCATCCTCTATGCGGCGGAGACTGCGACCCGGATCGCGCTCGACGCCATCCAGCTCCTGGGCGGCAACGGCTACATCAACGACTATCCGACGGGGCGGTTGCTCAGAGATGCGAAGCTCTACGAGATTGGTGCCGGCACGAGCGAGATCAGGCGCATGCTTATCGGCCGTGAGCTCTTCGAGGAGACCGCCTGATGGCCGTCCTACGATCGAATGTCTCACCCAAATCCCACGAGTTCCAGGCCAACACCTCGGCGATGCTCGCGGCCATCGCAAAAGTGAAGAAAGCCGCTGCGTGGGCCCTGGCAGGCGGGGGCGAAAAAGCGTTTGAACGCCATCTTGCCCGCGGAAAGATCGCGCCGAGGGACCGCGTCACCCGCCTTCTCGATCCCGGATCTGCGTTCCTAGAGATCGGTCTCTTTGCCGCGCACGGGCTCTACGGGGGAGAAGCCCCGGCGGCGGGTTTGATTGCCGGAATCGGCCGCGTTAGCGGCCATGAATGTATGATCGTGTGCAACGACCCCACCGTGAAGGGGGGCACCTACTATCCTCTGTCGGTCAAGAAGCACTTGCGAGCTCAGGAGATCGCCGCAGAGAACCGGCTACCTTGCGTCTATCTCGTCGATTTAGGCGGTGCCAACCTGCCGAACCAGGACGAGGTGTTCCCCGATCGGGATCATTTTGGTCGCATCTTCTTCAACCAAGCAAAAATGTCGGCGCGCGGGATTCCTCAGATCGCAGTCGTGATGGGCTCGTGCACCGCGGGCGGCGCCTACGTGCCGGCCATGTCTGACGTGACGATCATCGTCAAGGAGCAGGGCACGATATTCCTCGCCGGGCCTCCGCTCGTGCGCGCCGCCACAGGCGAGATCGTGACGGCGGAGGCGCTCGGTGGAGCCGATTTACACACGCGTCTTTCGGGGGTAGCCGACTATCTGGCGCGTGACGATGATCACGCCCTTCTACTCGCGCGGGAAGCCGTCGCGGCGCTCAACGTGCCCGAGCGCGAGGGCATCGATCTTGCGGCGTCCGAGGAACCTTGTAACGACCCCGATGAGATACCAGGGATCGTCTCAGCCGATTTGCGCACGCCCTATGATGTAAGGGAGGTCATCGCTCGCATTGTCGACGGCTCACGCCTCGACGAGTTTAAGACCCGTTACGGAACGACCCTTGTGACAGGCTTTGCACATATCAAGGGCATGCCCCTCGGCATACTCGCCAACAACGGAGTTCTCTTCTCGGAAAGCGCCCTCAAGGGAACCCACTTCATCGAACTCTGTTGCCAGAGGCGAATTCCCATCCTGTTCCTGCAAAACATTACCGGCTTCATGGTTGGGCGCAGGTACGAGGCAGGCGGCATTACGAAGGACGGGGCCAAGCTTGTAACCGCTGTTGCGACTGCGGAAGTGCCCAAGATCACGGTGATCATCGGCGGTTCGTTCGGCGCCGGAAATTACGGAATGTGCGGTCGCGCTTTTTCGCCCCGGTTTCTTTGGACATGGCCAAATGCACGTATCTCCGTCATGGGTGGCGAGCAAGCCGCCAATGTTTTGTCGGCCGTTCGGCGCGAAGGCATCGAACGCCAGGGCGGTAGCTGGAGTAATGAGGAGGAGGACAAGTTCAAGCAGCCAATCATCGAACGCTTCGAAGCTCAAGCCCACTCTGTCTATGCCTCCGCGCGCCTTTGGGATGACGGAATCGTTGACCCGCGCTCGACGCGGAACGTTCTTGCACTCTCCCTTTGGGCCGCGCTCAACATGCCGATCCCCGAGACCCGCTACGGCGTCTTCAGAATGTAGAAGGTGCGAAGTGTATGAGTGGCTCTCCGACAATGTTCAGGAAGGTTCTCATCGCAAACCGCGGCGAGATCGCCTGCCGCATAATGAAGACTGCGCGCCGCATGGGCGTTCGGTGCATCGCAGTCTATTCCGACGCGGACAAGAGTGCTCTGCATGTCGATCTTGCCGATGAAGCGTATCGGCTCGGCCCGTCTCAGGCATCGCAAAGCTATCTCGCAATCAACCGGATCATCGCCATCGCGCGGAGAGCCGGTGCCGAAGCGATTTACCCGGGCTACGGTTTCTTGAGTGAAAATCCGGCATTCGCCGAGGCATGCCGAGAAGCGGGCGTCGTATTCATAGGACCGCCCGTCGAGGCCCTGCGGACGATGGGTCTCAAGGAGAACGCCAAACGGCTGATGGAGAGGGCCGGTGTCCCGGTCATCCCGGGTTACCACGGAGAACGGACCGACGCCGATTTTCTGCACCGGCGGGCGCACGAGATCGGCTACCCTGTGCTGATCAAAGCAAGCGCCGCCGGCGGCGGCAGGGGCATGCGGCGCGTCGATGATCCGGTCATGCTCGCGCCGGCCCTCGAGGCAGCGAGGCGTGAGGCCGAGGCCAGCTTTGGCAACGGGCACCTGCTCATCGAGAAATTCCTGCCCAAAGCACGCCACATCGAGTTCCAGGTGTTCGCAGACGCGC
>CAVPYR010000010.1:0-292575 GCA_963710005.1 uncultured Alphaproteobacteria bacterium | reverse complement strand
ATTCCGAACTTGGTCTTTGGGGGACACAGCCCCCATCACTGTGAGCGTCCCGGCGGGGGACACCGAGACGCTCGGGCTCCAAGCTGCCCACCACAGGTGTCTTCTACCGGGGGGACGAGGGACTGCCCTGTGGCTTGTGCTCAACCGGTTGCGTGTGCTGCGCGTTCCACGATCATGTTCGGTGGAACGGGCGGACTACTCTCGGACGCTGTTCTTTTTGCGGCCGGTTTCATCGCCGCGGCACCGGCGATCATTCTTTGGCGATCACGGTTCAAGGATCCTGGGCGTCTTCATCGCGGCAATAGCCGCGTACGGTGCTTTTGCTGTCAGCACCCATGTTATGCATCGTTATACCGGCGTTCCGGCATTTTCTTCAAGAGCGCCGTGCTTCATCCGATTAGCCCCTTTGCGGAAAGCGTCCGGTGAACAGATGTGCGACCCACCTTCAGCATGCTGATGTCGGTGACGACTGGCGGTGGAGACGCCGCCATCTTTTTTGAAAATTATCTTGAACCGACGGCATTGAGCCCCACGTTGGCGATAATCCGATCGATGCAACATTTGCGACGGAGGCGATCATGATATCGGGCGAACTTGCAAAGCAAATCAGTAGCGAAACGCGGCAACCCCACCGCATTATTCTCGCGCTCCTACAAGATGCGGCCGAGGTCACGGATTACATGGACCCGCTATATCCCAAAGATCTGCTCGTCACAGACATGAGGGCAAACGAACTAAAGGTGTATCCTGTCGATGATATCGATGACGCTTTAGCTGACCTTCGAGACTCTCGGATCGTCGTCACGCGCGATGATCCCCATACGGGTCACCAGCGCTATGGGCTCAAAGAGCTCGTCGAGCGCGCCGAAGAGTTCTATCTCGATCTCAAGGATCAAGTTGACGAAAAAGCTGAAGCCTGCGGTCTCTCGGCGATATGGAAACAGGGGTCCGGTTGGCGGTTGGTTGATGGAAGTGGCACAACCGTTGCGGAAGGCCCGATGTGGGTGTTGAACGATTATCTGGATGCCCCTACGCGACTGGGGCCTGACCGCTGAAAGCGAAAGGGGCGACCCGAAGGTCGCCCTTTGACGCTGCAGGAGGATGAGAACCCAACGCGAAGATTTGAAATGGGCCGTCTGACGAAAGACGAAGCCCGACGGGTAGCGGCTAACATTGCCAAGCTGCCGGAGCTTTTGAAAAAGGAAAGCTGATTAGGAACTGTGCCCCCGAAGCGAAGTGCGAGGACGAACGGGGGCTCTCCGTCGGCACAGAGAAGGCGCCAGCGTCGGCCAGCGCCACGTAGGCACCCTATAATTTCCTGAGAGCTCATAAAACCAAAAAGCTCAGCTTACTGAGTAATTGAACGCGGTATTAGGTCCGCGCTTCTCGAATATCTCCCAGCGATCCCGGTTCGCCGCCCGCCAGGCCGCCGTCTTGACCGTTAACCAATCCTTGGCCGCAGGTCTCCCCTCAATCGGGGATGCCTTCCGAAGTCGATCGCAGGCAATCGTGCCGGCGCCAGTGCGTGAGTGCTCCGGGGGAGCCTGCCCTGGCCGTCTGCGATGCGAACTGTTCCAAGCGGTCCCTCGATTTCTCGTGGGAAGCGTAGGTTTGCCCGCTGCCAGGCTGGATGAAGCGCACGACCCAACGGCGCGCCGGCCCGGTGCCCGGATTTCGAGAGCTCGGCACGGGTTTCAACCCGTCGACTCTCAATCTGGGCGGCGGGGTGAAGAGTGAAATCAGACGCCGGCCACATCAAGAGCGGCCCTCAACGCTCGAGAACTCTGTGGCCTGCGTCACTCGCAGCCGGTGAATTACGCCAGATGCCAGGTTCAGTTGTGATTTGGTCAGACGCCGGGGCTGCTCATCGCCCGACAAAAGTACGACGAACAGCCCCAACATCACTCGCCGGAAACCTGCAAAGAAACCGGCCAGGTTCAAATTCTAATTCGTGCGACGACCGATCTCTTCGACGGTCGCAGTACCGACGACGGCCAAGGCCGTGCTCGGCGCCGACAGTCGAACGTGAAGGCGCTGGCTGATGTCGCAGCGGGCGCGCATCGCCGGGTCGTCTTGGAAATACACGTAGCTCTGGAACGCCGCGCTCCAACTGTCGGTATGGATCAGCGTGGCCGACGCTGTCGACACCAGGCCCGACGATGGTCCTGTCACCGATGACCCCGCTACGCAAGGTGCCGGCGATGTCTGAGGAAGGATCTGAACCGGCGTGATCGCCGCGCTGGTGCTCGAGGGTCTGCGGCACCCGCACTGAGAACTGCCCGCCTGGCTTCAAGACCGGCGATCAGATTTCGGGGGGCCTGTCTCGGGTGTCGCGTTGCCCGCTCCCTTTGCCGAGTTCTCGCAAATCTTTTCGAATAACTCCATCTGTACCGCGAACGGGCCTTGGCCGCGGCGGTAGTGTAGTTCCTGATAGCAGCTCAACCACAAAGTCGGCTCAGCCCTCCTATTGGCGAGAATATCTTCGGCAGCCAACGACCGAGCATTGAAACCTTGCGGGACTTACCCATGTCTTTTCTTGGAATACTGGCGTCTCGCGCCAGTGTTGCCTTGAGGGTGTTCCGATGGGAACCACTCTTTCGCATAGCATCATCTACGAGACGGCGGACGCGCGGAACGTTGGGCGCGAAATGCCGTCGTTGGAGATGCTCATGCACATCTCATTGTTCTCGGGCCTTGTCCTCTCTCCGTCCCTGTTCGGCTATGAGTCAACCTGGCAAAAGGAAGCCGACGAACTTATCGAAGGCGAACGGCTGGCTCGTAAGGCCAAGCAGGTCTGAGGCGACTCGACATGGGGATGGTCTCCCTAGCTATGGCGCGGACGTACGACTTACTCTGAGGTCTTTGAGACGGCCCGCGACGCGAGCAAGGCGACTGCCGAGGTTGCGTGCGGTTGTGAGCTCTGCTTCGACCGGCTGTCGCGAGCCGTCGGTTCCGGCTAGGGTGCCGGGTCCGTAGGGCGAGCCTCCGATGCCGTCGGTTACGAGCAATTGCGGGTTCTGTCCGTATGGGGTGCCGACGAACACCATGCCGAGATGGATCAACGGGGCCAGCGCCGTCAGGATCGTCGTCTCCTGGCCCCCGTGGATGGTTGCGGTGCTCGTGAAAATCCCGGTGGCCTTGTCCTCAAGTTCGCCTTTGAGCCAGAGGCCACCCGTGGTGTCTATAAACTGCTTCATCTGCGCGCTCATGTTGCCATAGCGGGTCGGCGTCCCCCAGGCGATGCCGTCGGCCCACCGCAAATCGTCGTGCGTGACCTCAGGAATGTCGGCCTGTGCCTGCTGAGCCCGCACATAGAATTCCTGGGCTGATAGCGCCTTGCGCGCTTCTTCGAGCTCCGCGATCCGGCGCAGCCGCACGCTGCAATCGGGCACGCTCTCCGCGCCCTCGGCCACGGCCAGCGCCATTCGGTGAACGTGACCCTACGTGCTGTAAAATGTAACCAGAACGTTCGTCGTCATCTCCGAGCACTCCATTCGATCGGTCTCGATAAGAACTATACGCTCCCGGATCGATGTGTCGCTCACTCTTAGCAGATGGCCTTAGCAGATGGCGCGAACTACAGCGTATCCCTTCTTGGTATTGAACCTCAGTTCCCGAATGGGGTCGTCAGGTTCATTGTCCGTGTCCACGACGAACCCCGCGAGGAGCTTCCGGAAGCGTCTCGCTGGCATTGGCGCTGACGCTGTGGCGGTCCCCGGGCAACTCGGAGAAGCTCTGTCCGGCATTGTAGGTCGTCACCGATCCGTCAGGTCGGCCCAATTCAAGTTGGCGCCCTTCAGATTTGTGCTCGCCATGTTGGCGAAGACCAAATTGGCGCCGGTGAAATCCGCGTCCTTCAAGTTCGCGTCGCCGAACACGGCACGAGGGCTGTCTTGCGCTTTTCGGTGTGAGCCGCTTCCGGAAGCTCATTTCACCAACGCGACCCCAGGGGGCGACCAAGTGCCGTCAAGCACCTCGCCCTTGGGCCAATAGAGCCGCATGTTCATCGTGAACGAGCCACTTGCGGGAGCTGAAGGCAGATCAAACCACCGCGATCAGGAATATCCATGATGTGAGGGTCTGTCAGACCGAGGCGGGCTTGATTGTGAACTATCATTGCATTGTTGACCCGAAGCTCTCCATCGTCGACATGCACGACCATGTTGATGCCATCGAGCGAGCCTTGCGGCAGGAAATCCCGGAAATCGTCGGCCACGCTGAGCCTAGGTCCTTATAGCGCTTTCGACGCCTCTTGCTCCGCACCGCAGTCTGGCAGCTTTTTAACCAGGGACGAACATCATCGCAGCCGCTGCGCCCATGAGTGCCGTCGCGATCCAGCCAAGGATAATGAGGGAACGGGGCGCGGTGTAAGCGCCCATCACGGATTTCTTCGAAGCCAAAAGGATGATGACGACCAAGAGGGGCACGGCGACAACCCCGTTGCTGACCGCGCTCCAGAATAAAGCCTTCATTGGACTGATTGGCGAATACTGGATAACAAGTCCAGCGAGTACGCTGATAGCTATGATTCCATAGAACCCGCGCGCGTCGGTCGCCTTCCTTTCGAGGCCCTCCTTCCAACCGATGGCCTCGGCAAGCGCGTAACCTCCCGAGCCCGCGAGCACCGGCACCCCGATCATGCCGACACCGAGAATACCAAGAGCGAAAAGCATGTAGGCGAATTCGCCCGCGAGCGGCCGAAGCGCACTCGCAGGCTCGGCGGCCGTATTGATGTCGTTCACCCCCGCAACATCGCTCGGGCAAGCGGCTTTGGGGCGTCATGGGTGCGATCGCTACCGCCCTGAGCGTAAAGGACTCGGCCGACGTCGCGGTCTATTTCGCCGGTGTTGCGGACGGGCTGTCACCCGATGTCGGCGCAGGCATGCCCGGGAGTGGTAGAAGCCTCCGCCAAAACGATCCCGCGCTTCGCTTGGTGTTTGCCGGCGATCCGCAGCGCGGGATCCCACCGTGCGCAGCCTGTCATGGCCCTGAAGCACGAAAGCTCGGAGCACCGTCGCTGATAGGCCAGCACGCTGCTTACATCGAACGTCAGCTCGGGGCTTTCGCCCAAGGTTTGCGGCGGAACGATATCGAT
Organism: uncultured Alphaproteobacteria bacterium; assembly: GCA_963710005.1. Taxonomy (GTDB): domain Bacteria; phylum Pseudomonadota; class Alphaproteobacteria; order Rhizobiales; family Hyphomicrobiaceae; genus Hyphomicrobium_B. The sequence goes on along the minus strand of CAVPYR010000010.1, from coordinate 287,480 downwards.
GAGCAAATGCGCGTAATTGCAGCACAGCTGACGCCCGAAGAGATGCACGCTGTCGCGGTCTATTACGGTGCGCACTCCGCTGAACAAACTACACAGAAGTGAGTCGAGGGTTCCCAATCGGCTGAATGGATTGACTACTCAGGGAACCGGTCTTGCCGCAACTGGGAAGGGCGGGCTAGCCGTTACGGTTGGGTAGTCCCGGCCAGCAAGCGTTGACGCGGGTCTCCCGGAGTTAAAGCCACTCCACTACCAACCCTCTGAGTCAGGTGGACTGGTGGAGTTGGTAATGACAGTGCTCAGCGAGCCGCCGCTGTTCGCGTGATCGGTCCGTAAGATATCGGCTGTTGGCTGCCGCTGCCCGTTGTCACCGGATCATATAGACTTTTCTGACCGTCTCGTGGACCGTGCAAACACCTTTCCAGTCCTGCGGGAAGAAGGCGGCCGTATCCGCTTCGATTTCGATGACTTCGCCGTCGTCGCGAACGTAGGTGCAGCGGCCTTCGAGGAAATGGCAGAACTCGTCGCGGGTAACGTGGCACTCCCATTTGCCGGGCGTGCAAACCCAGATGCCGCATTCGGATTCGCCGTTCGGATTCTTGTGCAAGAGTATGCCTGAGGTTTGCGACGTTCCCTCGATCATGGTTGGGATGATGCCCCAGTCTGCGAGGTCGGTGACGGCAAGCGGATTGCGGATGATCGGTGTCGGCACTGGCATTTCCTTTTGTCGTTGGTCGGATCAGGCGTCGTAGCGGCCGTTCTTCAACAGCGCATCGATGATGGCGGCGGCCTTGGCCGGTCCATTCTGCGCCTGCATGTGAGCGCTTGTGGCTGCGAGCTTCGTGCGCATCGCCGGATCATGGATGCAGGCTGCGAGCTTCCCGGCAAGATCTTCGTCGGTCCATTCGTAGCGGGGCATCTTGAAGCCGTGGCCCGTCTCCTCGACCCGCGTGGCGTTGTCGTGGCCGTCCCACACATAGGGCATGATGATCGCGGGCTTCCCGAAGTAGAGACATTCCGTAAACGAGTTGTTGCCGCCATGGTGGATAACGGCATCGACCAGCGGGATGACCGAAGGCTGCGGGAACCACTTGTCGATGACGACGTTCGGCGGCACATCCGTGTACTGATCCATGTAATCGCCGACATTGACGAGCGCCCGGTAGGGCAGCTTTCCGATCGTCTCTATGATGCGCTTCAAAAGGTCGGTGTCGCCGGACCCGAGGCTGCCGAAAGAAACGTAGAGAAGCGGCTTGTCGTTGTTCGCTGCGAAAGCCGGCACTTCATAAGGCTTCTCTTTTCTCACGCAGCCTTCGAGATACTGGAACTTCGAGGGCTCCAACGGGTGCTCTCGCTTGAACTTCACCGGCTCGGGATAGAGGAGAAGGTTCATGTATGGCGACAACTCGAAGAATTGTCCGATTGGGTAAGGCGCTTCGTTGCAGCTTGCGAGGAACGCGTTGAAATCATCGTGGATCGATTTGATCACCTCGTTGAAATGATCGCGATAGCGCTGGTGACCTTGGACATCGTCCTCGGCGCAGCCTGAGAGATGCGGAGGGATGGTGGGGTCCTCAATCTCGTTCTCCGAACATGAGATGATGCGGACCCAGGGTTTGCCGGACTGCTTTATCGCTGGAAAGAGGATCACGTTGTCGACCGAGATGAGATCCGGCTTAATCTGGTCCAGTACGCCCGGGAGGTCTTTTTGGGCCCATTTGGCGCTGTCCACGATCGCGGTCCAGCAGTCCTTCACATAGTTGTCGATCTGCTCGTAGGGCGACTTGCGGAAATTTGGGATGTGCCCGTTGATGAAGTCCACCCAGAACTTTGCCATTTGCTCGGGCGGCATTGGTTCGGAGAGGTTTACGGGGTGCGCCTCGAAACCGTATGACCGGTAGACATCGACGAAACCGGGGTCGGACAGAAAGACGGCCTTATGGCCGAGGGTTTCCACGGCCTGCGCAATACCGACGGAATTGAGCGCTGGGCCGTAAGCCGCCTCGGGGAAAAACGCGATCGTCTTCTGCTCGCTCATTTAGCCCGTCCTTTTCCGGTTGTGGGGATGATGGACCCGGCGTCGATCTTCAACCGGCGGGATGGGCTTGGGCAAGGGGGTGAGACTGAGCGTGCTGGAGCAGGTGCCGTGCAGTCCCCGGGTTGCCCGCAATTTAGCGTTAGCGCCGCGGAATGTCGGCGTTCGTCGCGCGTCCGGCTTTTGACGAGCGCACATGGTGCAAGATCTTTCTCAAGACGCTGGCCATGAGCTCGTTGGCTCGTTCATTGAGTGCTGCCTCGCTCGTTTCCGTCACTGATTTTCCTCGATTGTGTGCCCGGCGATATCCCGTTCGCTCCGGCAACGAACCCTCGAGGGCGTTGTAGCCCGTGGTTTCAATGTAGCGTCTCGCCCATTGTTCCTCACGCAGCTCCAGCAGCCGGCAAAGCGCTACCGATAGACGTTCCTTTGGAATCCCCGTTTTCTCCAACTCGTAAAGCAACAATGTCGTCGGATAGAGGTCGTCCGAACTCGTCCCCGTCGGAAGGATTATGATGTCGGAAGAACTTGCAATATCGAAGGTTTCGGGCGTCAGGTGGCCGGGGGTATCGATGACGATCAAGTCGTATCCTGCGACGTCATCGAGCGCTTCATCCAGCGATTCATAGGCTTGAGCGTCAATCGGAAAAGGTAGCCCGCCGGCCGTTCGAGTATTTGACCATCTCGTAGAGGTCTGTTGACGGACATCGAGATCGACGAGCTTGACGCGGATCTCGCCTCGCGCGGCCACGACGGCTATTGCTCTCGCAAGCGTGCTTTTTCCAACGCCGCCCTTTTGTCCGATAATGGATAAAATGACCGGCATATCAGAAGCATCTGTTTGATTGAGTGAGCCTGCGTGCGGGTGGCAAGGTAACGCCGAGCCGCTGACTGGCCAAGCGTCTTTCAGCGATTCAATTGGTCGAACCGCTGCTGTTGTTAATCTTGCGTTGCGAAATAAGGCTACCGGTGGGCCGATCGCAGGGGAGGCGCGGCGAGAAAGATGTCGATGGGCGTACGGCTTCCCGATATGCACGCGGCATGACATCCGACTGTGATTTCGAAATTTTTCTTGTAACCGCGCCGGGCCTGGAATCGGTATTGTGCGCGGAGGCGCGGGAGAAAGGCTTCAAAGAAGCTCGGGGAGTGCCAGGTGGCGTTACGGTCAAGGGCAACTGGCCCGAGGTCTGGCGGGCAAATCTCGAGATCCGTGGGGCGAGCCGCGTTCTCGCGCGCATTGGCTCATTCCGAGTGCTCCATCTCGCGCAACTCGACAAGCGTGCACGCCGGTTTGCCTGGGGCGAAGTCCTGCGAAAGGACGTGCCCTTTCGCGTCGAGGCGTCCTGCAAGAGTTCGCGCATTTACCACTCGGGGGCCGCGGCCGAGCGAATTGAAAGAGCGATCCGTGAGGAACTTGGTGCGCCGGCCTCTCCCGAGGCCGAGGTCTGTATCAGGGTACGCATCGAAAACGATCTGTGCACCATCGGTATCGATACGTCTGGCGAACTATTGCACAAGCGGGGTCACAAGGAAGCCGTCAACAAGGCGCCGATGCGGGAGACGCTCGCGTCTCTCTTCCTGCGCCAATGTGGATATTACGGCACCGAGCCTGTTGTCGATCCGATGTGCGGGTCGGGCACTTTCATCATCGAGGCGGCTGAAATCGCGGCTGGACTTAAGCCTGGCCGCTCCAGGCACTTCGCTTTTGAGCAACTGGCAAACTTCGACGCCGCGGCTTGGCAGCGTCTGCGCGACACTCGGGATGCTGCAAAGCCAGCCGTCCGCTTTTACGGCAGCGACCGCGATGCGGGCGCGATCCGCATGAGCCAAGCCAATGCGGCGCGTGCGGGCGTCGCCGAGATGACGGAGTTCCGGCAGCACGCGATCAGCGATCTTGTCGCCCCGCCTGGACCGCCCGGACTCGTCATCGTCAACCCGCCTTACGGCGAGAGAATTGGCGACAAGAAGGGCTTGAATTCTCTGTATCGGTCGCTCGGACAAACGCTGATGTCCGGGTTCGCCGGCTGGAGAGTTGGGCTCATAACGAGTGAGACATCGCTCGCCAGGGCCACGGGCCTGCCGTTCGCGCCTCCCGCCGCTCCGGTGTCGCATGGAGGACTGCGCGTGACGCTGTTCCTGACAGGCCCGCTGTCGTGACGGTTCGGCGAGAGTAAGTGTTTGTTTACCCCGCTACGGCACAGTCCTTCGAGATTTGTTGAGACTTGGAGCTAGCTGTCATGCGTCGCTCGCCGCGCTCTTTTGGCCCTGCCATCCTTGCCGCTTTCCTCGCATTCATGCCGGTGACGGGGGTCTTTGCCGAGGATGGAGAATTCGACGCCACGGGCACGGATGACTCGCAGATCAAGTCTGCGGGAGCTGCTGCAGACCCGCAGCCCACCGGCAAAAACCTCAACACCATTCCAGAGGATGGGTTGGGCGCTGAGAACGTTGCAGGACCCGATAATCTCTTGGTACGGCAACTTCTGGCCGCTCGGCCGAAAGAAGATATTGTCATCTGCGTAGCGGGATGTTTCAGCGGGCGCGATCGCGTCGTCTATGCGCAGCCCGCCGAGAAGCTTGCGCGCGTGCCCGTGGCAGCATCGCAATCATCGTTGTCCGTCGCGCCGCAAAATCTCAGCTCGATTCAGCCTGCCGACGGCGCTGCCAAGCCGAGCAAGGCCGCATCGGCAGAGCCGCAAGTCAGGTCGCAGGATCCGAACGCTCCGGCTATCCTCAACGGATCGAATTGACGAGTTTACGTTCATCTGGGGATGGACGATTGATGCTCCGATGACACCGGCAATGCCCGGATTTCGCCCGTATTCGTTCATTTTATTCATCTGACGATTGCCGCGATGTAATACGCGCCGCGCCGACGGATCACCGAAGTGACCGCGTTTTTATCTCCGATGGCCGGGCAATATCCCCAATGCCTCTCCCCGGCTCAAAAGGAGATCGTTCATGAAGACTTTATCGCGCGGCACATGGCTCGCGCTCGCGGCGGTAGCCGCAATCCCCGCGACCGTCGCCATCGCAAAAACGGTTGATAACGCCGGCTGGCGCATGACGCCCGAAACGCGCTCGCGTCTCGAAGACGGAAAGCTTGCGATGGTGAAAGCTGCGCTGCAGCTCACGCCCGATCAGGAAAAGCTTTGGGCTCCGGTCGAAGCGCAGGTCCGTGACTCGTTTAAGGCTCGCGAAGCCCGGATGGAAGAGTGGAAAAAGAAGCGTGAGGAACGCAAGGCGGAGAATGAAAAAGATGGCGAGCATAAGCGCCCCGATCTCGCTCAGCGCTTTGAGAAGCTGAGCCAGAGAGTGGCTGAGCGTGCTGATCGCCTGAAGGCGTTCTCGTCGGCCTTCTCGCCGTTCTACGCTTCGCTGTCGGACGAGCAGAAAGACGTACTGCGTCCGCTGGTTCGTCAACTTTCGCCGGGCTTCGGCGGCCGCGGGCATCGTTTTGCTGACGGCTGGGGCCCTGGTGGCCGCCACCACGGCTGGTTCGGCCATGAGGGTCACGGTGGCAGAGGTGGCCCGCAGATGCAGGATGACGGCGACGACAACGACGGCGGCCCCGCTCAGGCTCCGGCCGAACCCGATAAGAAGGGCTAAGGCAACCTGGCTGCCTGATACTCCCTTCTTTTCACTGGCCGGGCACAAAAAAGCCCGGCCTTTTTTATGGGCCGGGCTCTTGCAGTTCTATGAATCTAACGAGCGTCGCTTAACGTGCCGGTACGATGCGCGATTACGATCCTCGTTGCGGCGTTTCATGAACTTCGGCGCATCGGTGCCGTTCCAAGCAGGACGGCCTTCGCCGCCGCGACCATGATGCGGCTTCCTCGGTGCATGCGTTCGCCTTTGCGCTGCCGGCTTCGTCACGATGACGTCCGGCCGGTGCATGGTTGCGAGCCGGCGTGCTGTCCGTCGGCTTGGCGGGCCGGGCGATGATCACCCGGCGGTCGCTGCGTCCAGCGGGCGATGTTCGCCATTCCGGGGCGCGGTTGGGCGATGATGCTCACCCGTCCGATGCTCGCTTGGCCGACGTTCGCCGAGCGAGGCTCGCTTGCGCGATGTTCGCTGTGACGATCGCCGTTGGAGCGATGCGGACCTGAACGCTGCTCGGGCGAGCGGCGCTCGCCGCGATTCGGGTTGTCGCGGTGAGGACGATCCTGGCGCGGCCGCTGCTGGCGGTCTGCCACTCCGAACGTTGCGGCGCCTTCAGCGGCGGGCGCATCGTTCGATGTTGCGTGAGGTCTGCGGTCAGCCGAGCCGTGCGGACGGTCGCCGCGACGGTCACCGGGGCGTTCGCCGGGTCGATCACCCTGTCGATCACCTCTGGGGCGACCCTCTCCAGCGTGATGATTCGGTCTCGAGCCACCACCGCGATGGCCGTTCTCGCCACCGCGTCCACCCCGATGTCCACCTTCACGGCGCGGACCGTCGCTGGCATGATGCGGGCGCTTTTCCGGCAACGGAAGCGTTTCACCGCCGACGTCGCCGATGACTTCGATCGTCTGCTTCATCAGACGTTCGATCGCCTTGATTTCCTGACGCTCTGAAGGATCACAGAGCGAGATCGCGATGCCGCTGGTGCCTTTACGTGCCGTACGGCCAACGCGGTGAACGTAGGTTTCGGCGTCGAGCGGCATCTCGAAGTTCACCACGTGGGTGATGTTTGAAACGTCGATGCCGCGTGCCGCGATGTCGGTCGCGACGAGAACGCGGACGTGGCCCATCGTAAAGTCGTTGAGGGCACGCTGCCGGGCATTCTGGGCCTTGTTGCCGTGGAAGGCAGAGGCACTAATGCCGGCCATCGCCAAACGCTCGGCGACACGGTCGGCACCGCGCTTCGTCCGCGTGAAGACGATGACGCGTTCGCATGCGGGATCAGCGAGGATCGTATGCAACCGGCTCTGCTTCTCCGGCGTGCGCACGAGCATAACTTTCTGATCGATGCGGTCGACCACCATCGACTTCGTCGACAGGTCGACGCGATAGGGGTCCTGCAGGATGTCGTAAGCGAACTTCTTGATCTCGGTCGGCATCGTTGCCGAGAAGAGGGCGGTGCGGCGCTTCATCGGAATGAGCGACACGATCTTCTTGATGTCGCGGATGAAGCCCATGTCGAACATGCGGTCGGCTTCGTCGATCACCAGAACCTGGACGCCGGAAAGATCGCAGCTACGCATATTAACGTGGTCGAGCAGGCGGCCGGGCGTTGCGACGAGCACGTGCACGCCGCGCTTCAGCGCGTTGATCTGGGGACCCTTGCTGACGCCACCGAGCACGACGGCGCGGCGGATGTTCATGTTGCGAGAGAGGCTCGCCACTTCCTGGTCGATCTGGATCGCAAGTTCGCGCGTCGGCGCCAGGATCAGAGCGACAACCTGCTTGTAGCCAGGCTGGATCGCATCGGCGGCGATTTTCTGCAGAAGCGGGAGTACGAAGGTTGCCGTTTTGCCGGAACCCGTCTCGGCCATGCCGAGGAGGTCGCGGCCTTCAAGCTGCGGCGGCAACGCCTGCACCTGGATAGGTGTCGGCGTCGTGTACCCGCACTGCGTGAGGGCACGCGCAAGAGGCTCGGCAAAGCCGAAAGCCTCAAAAGTCTGGATTGTCAAAGTGAAATTTTCCCAAGGGCTTCAAGGCCCGCGCATCTCATGCCGGGGCTCGTCCCATGGCCCACACCGGCGCTTTCGGGGTGTGGCCTTGTCTATAAGGATTGATCTCAATGCAGGGTCGAGCGCGGTAGTTGAACCGCTTGGAGTGGCACGAGGACCCGAGCGCCATCGAAGAGCAATGGGGGCTGTATCACGGTGTTCGCGTGGGAAGTCAAGGAATTCCAAGTCCGCGTGCGTCTCTGACGCGGAGGTATGGCGCTGGCGACACCGTTAGCCTTGGCAGTCGGTGATTGCCCGGCGCATGGCTTCCATGACGCCCGGCTCGGTCATTGCGTGCCCGGCATGATCGATGATTTCGAGCCGCGCTGCCGGCCATGCGGTGGCTATGGCGCAGGCCATCTTCGGCGGGCAGACAAGGTCGTAGCGGCCTTGAATGATGTAGCCGGGAATATCTTGCAGCCGGTGGGCATTCGTTAACAGTTCTCCAGGCTCCAAGAAGAAGCTGTTCTGGATGTAGTGCGCCTCGATGATCGGTGTCGGCGGCAAGCGGGCGTCGTCGCTGAATTTCTCCGGCAGCGTCGCGTGCTTCGGTGCGAGTTCGGAGAGGGCGCGCTCATAAGCGTACCAGACGTGCGCGGCGGGGGCCTGGATTGTTCGGTCGGAACTGGTGAGGCGCTTGACGTAAGCGGGCAGGGGATTGTCACGCTCCTCGATCGGGAGGTGATTGCAGAACGCTTCGAAAAGCTCGGGGCGGAATATCTTCGGTCCTTCGACGAAGGCCCATTCGGCCTCTTCATCTGTTCCGAGAAAGAGGGCGCGCAGGATGAGGCCGGATATGCGGTCGGGGTGTTTTTCGGCATAGGCGAGCGCGAGCGTCGACCCCCAAGAGCCGCCAACGACCGTCCATTTCTCTACGCCGAAATGTTCGCGGACCACTTCCAAGTCGGCGACCAGATGGGCGGTCGTGTTGGCGCGGCAGGAGAGGTAGGGGTGGCTGCGGCCGGCGCCGCGCTGGTCGATTAAAAAGACGTGGTCCCGCAAGGGATCGAACAGCGTTCGATGAAGGACTTGCGAACCGCTTCCTGGGCCGCCGTGGAGGAAGACGATCGGACGGCCGCCCTTGGTGCCGACTTCCTCGACATAGATCCAATGGCCGTTGCCGACGGCGAGCATGCGGGCATCGAAGGGACGGAACGATTCGGGGAGGGTCTTCATTTGAAACTCTGCTGAGCATGCTTTTTCATAAACGACAAGCTTGGCCGGTAAGATCCCCGCAACCAACCGCCAGGAAAGCCGACAGTGCACGTCATATGATAGTCACCATACGCATGCATTTCATGCCAGGGTTCCACCTTACGTTTCTAACCGGAGATGTTCGGGCTATTTTGCGACGCGTCGTTTGAGCGTGCGGGCAGCGCGCCGAAAACTCCTGGTTTAGACATCTGGCCAATTGACGAAATTCAACACGATCCCTACCTCCTCAACCGCTGCAACCTTCAACGTTGTGCGCTATACGTGTCGAAGCGCTGGTCTCAACGGAGTAATGGAATGATCCTGAGCGAACTTTGGAGCGCGCACCGCGCATCGGTTCTTGGCGCTACGGCAGCGGCGGCCCTGGGATTGAGTTTGGCGGGCTTCAGTGCGGCGCAGGCGGAATCTGCGACGCTCGTCGGGTCGTGGGCCGGGAACGGCTCGATAAATTTTTCTTCGGGCTCCAAGGAGAAGGCGCGTTGTCGCGCGCACTTCGCCAAGACCGGCGAGTCGAGCTATGAGATGTCGGCGTCGTGCGCGACGGCGTCGGCCAAGGTCGATCAGTCGGCGCAGCTGACGAAGACGGGCGCCAACAGCTATGTCGGCAGGTTCTTCAACGAGCAGTACAATACCGGTGGCTCGATCCGCGTCACCGTTTCCGGCCGTAGCGGAAGCGTCAGCCTTTCAGGCGAAGCAGGTACGGCGTACTTTAGTTTGCGGAAGCTGTAGGGCGGTCGCAGGGCCGCGCTCTAACGAACGATATGCTATTGAAGCGGCCTGTTACGGGCCGCTTTTTGTTTGGTCATCAGCGTTGCGCTGTCTCACCTTGACCGTCATCCCGGCGCAAGCCGGGACCCAGTCAAAACGCAATTCGAAGACTTGCCACGTTGCGCGTTGGTCGTGCAGCATCGGAGCCCCGCTCCGGTATTGTCATGCGCATCAAATCACCGTGCATCTACGTCCTCCTCGCAAGCCAACGGAACGCTCTTTATCGGCGTGACGAGCGAGCGCTGAAACTCGTTCCCGGCTTCACGGCGCGACATGATGTGACGCACCTTGACTATTACGAAGTGCACGAGACGATGGAGCAGGCGATTCTGCGCGAGAAGCAACTCAAGGAATGGCGTAGAATTTGGAAGTTGCGGCTGATTGAGCAGATGAATCCGGGCTGGGTGGATTTATTCGATCCGGCAACGGGTGAGATCAGGTCTGGACCGTTTGACAAATCATAAGGCGAGGGCGTCGCCAATCTCCAACGTCATGCCGACGAAGGTCGGCACCCAGACGATTATCTATGACCGTTGTGGTGAGGCTTGCCTGGGTCCCGGCCTGCGCCGGGATGACGGAGTTGGTTGATCGGGTGGAGCGTCCGCGCAACGTCATGCCGGCGCCGGGGCCACCAGAAAATCGCAATCGCAGTTGATGGAGGAAAAACATCTATTTTGTCAGTGGCGAACATATTTAGCTTCGAATCACCGCGCAGTTTCCACGTAGAAGAAGGCGAGGTGAAACGTTGACTTGGTCTAAGCCGCAGATACGAATTGATCAAATGCCAGACAAGAGTCCGGCGACGCTTCGAAGGTTGTCTGACTCCGATTTGAACGAATTCATCGGTGGTTGGAGAGCCGGTTCAGCAGATTATATCGCCGGTCTTCGGGAGCAGACCCGACGGGACGGCCGACCAAATTACCGGTTAAGTGTTCTGGCGCTCCTAGTGGCGATTGCGGCATTAGGCGTTTCTATTTTCAAGTAACCACCGTCAAGCCGTCTACTCCGCCGCCTGCTTATCGACATAACCCAACTGCGCGTTGAGTTTTTCGACGAGGTCGGCGGCGGCTTCGGGGATGTTGGTGCCGGGGCCGAACACGGCCTTCGCGCCGGAGCGGAACAGCTCGTCGTAATCCGACGGCGGGATGACGCCGCCGACGACGATCATGATGTCGCCGCGGCCTTCCTTGTCGAGCGCAGCTTTCAATTCCGGCACCAGCGTCAAGTGTCCGGCCGTCAGCGATGAGACGCCGACGACGTGTACGTCGTTTTCGACGGCTTGGCGCGCGGCTTCGTCGGCGGTCGCGAACAGCGGTCCGATGTCGACGTCGAAGCCCAGGTCCGAGAAGGCCGATGCGATCACCTTCTGGCCGCGATCGTGGCCGTCCTGTCCGAGCTTGGCGATCAAGATGCGCGGGCGGCGACCGTCGTTCTTGTCAAAGGCTTCGACCAGCTTCTTGACGCGATCAACGCTCGGGTTCATCGCCGCTTCCTTCTTGTAGACGCCGCTGATAGCGCGGATTTCCGCTTTATGCCGCGTGAAGACTTTTTCCAGCGCGTAAGAAATTTCGCCGACGGTCGCTTTCTTGCGCGCCGCCTTCACCGCGAGATCGAGCAAGTTTGCATTGCCCTTGGCGCCTTCCGTCAGCTCATTGAGCGCGGCTTCGACCTCGCTCTCATCGCGTTCGCTCCGCAGCCGGTCGAGCTTGGCAAGCTGCTGCTCGCGAACGCTCTTGTTGTCGACCTTGAGGAAGTTGATCTCCCGATCGCCCTGGATTTTGTACTTGTTGATGCCGGTTATGGTCTGGCGGCCGCTGTCGATGCGGGCCTGCGTGCGTGCGGCGGCTTCCTCGATCCGGAGCTTCGGAATGCCGGCTGCGATCGCCTTCGCCATGCCGCCTTGCTCTTCGACTTCCGCGATATGCGAGAGCGCTCTCTTCGCGAGATCGTAGGTCAGCCGCTCGACGTAGTGGCTTCCGCCCCACGGATCGATGGTCCGGCACGTGCCACTTTCCTGCTGCAAGAGAAGCTGGGTGTTGCGGGCGATACGCGCCGAGAAGTCGGTCGGCAGCGCGATGGCCTCATCAAGGCCGTTCGTATGCAGCGACTGGGTATGGCCCTGCGTGGCCGCCATCGCTTCGAGGCAGGTGCGGGTCGCGTTGTTGAAGATGTCCTGCGCGGTCAGCGACCAGCCCGATGTCTGCGAGTGCGTTCTGAGCGAGAGCGAACGGGAATCCTTCGGGTTGAATTCCTCCTTGATGAGCTTCGCCCAGAGCAGACGCGCGGCGCGCATCTTGGCGATCTCCATGAAGTAGTTCATGCCGATCGCCCAGAAGAACGACAGGCGCGGTGCGAATGCGTCGATGTCCATACCCGCGTTGACACCGGCGCGCGCGTACTCGATGCCGTCGGCGATCGTGTAGCCAAGTTCGAGGTCGGCCGTCGCTCCGGCTTCCTGCATGTGGTAGCCGGAAATCGAGATCGAATTGAACTTGGGCATATTCGCGCTAGTGTAGGCGAAGATGTCGGAGACGATGCGCATCGATGGCGCAGGCGGGTAAATGTAGGTGTTGCGCACCATGAACTCTTTCAGAATGTCGTTCTGAATGGTTCCGGCGAGCTTTTGCGGCGATACGCCCTGTTCTTCTCCCGCCACGATGAAGAGCGCGAGCACTGGAAGGACGGCGCCGTTCATCGTCATCGAGACGGTCATGTCCTGCAGCGGAATGCCGTCGAACAGCACGCGCATGTCGTAGATGGAATCGATCGCGACGCCCGCCATGCCGACGTCGCCTTTGACGCGCGGGTGATCGGAGTCGTAGCCACGGTGGGTTGCGAGGTCGAAGGCGATCGACAGGCCTTTCTGACCCGCGGCGATGTTGCGGCGATAGAAGGCGTTTGAATCTTCCGCGGTCGAGAAGCCGGCATACTGGCGGATGGTCCACGGCTGCAGTGCGTACATGGCCGGGTAGGGGCCCCGAACGAACGGCGCGATGCCGGGCAGTCCATCGACGAAATCAAGGCCTGCGGTGTCGACGTCCGTGAATACGGGCTTCACCGGGATGCCTTCGGGTGTTTCCCAGACGGGTGCCTCGGGCGCTGCCGCCTTTGCAACCGGCTTGCCAGCTGCAGGTGGGTCGAGGGGCACCTGCGCGAAATTCGGGATCGAGGTCATTGAGGGCACTGATCCGGTAAGAGTTGGATGTGTCTAGCTGACACGGTACGGCAAAACCGGGGGCGGGGACAATTGCCATGCGACTCTGTTGCTTGGCGCCGGCGCGGCAATATTAGGGCCTTCGATTGGCGAGGTAGTCCCGGCGGCCGAGAAGGAGATCGTAAACGACCGCGAAAAGCACCCCGCTGAGCGCTGCGCTGATCAGATCGTCACGTTGGACGCCGGGCGGCGCCGGTGCCAGGGGCGTCAGGACGAGGTAAATTGCCTCGCCGAGAAGAAACCAAATGATTGCCGCCAGCGTGGCGAACTTCAGGAGCCGGACGGTGCCGCCGCCCGTGCTCGCTCCAACGAGCTTGGCGATGAGCGGAAAAACAAAAATTCCCACGGGAAGGAACCAGAGAAACGCGGCGATCAGCGCGCTGGGGAGATCCTCGGCGTAATTCTGGACAGCCGATCCGGCGACCTCGCCGAAATGCGGCGTGGTGTAAAATTGGTAGTTGGCAAGGGCCAACATAGTCGACGCTGCGATGAGCGCGGAAATAATGCCGCCCAGCAGCCCCATCAGTATTAGCCGCGCGAGGGAATGGTTCGGGGCATTTGGCCGAGCCGGGAAGGCGGTCATGAAAAAATCCTGGGGCATTCGCGCCGGGCCATAGCACAACGCGGAAGTGCGTGGCCGGAATGTGGAGGCGCGACGTTAATCAGAAGATATTTCAGGGCACGGGGAACGGAAAAGAGAAAGCCACAAACTTCGGCATGATGCGCGGGCCTGCCCAGGCTGCCGCTTCCGAGGTCAGATATGCAACGCAAGGTCTCCGATGAGAGCCACCGCCAAAGTGCGGCCCGGCTCTGGGCTCCGCTTGCGCGTTTCATCGATTGGGAGGCGCAACTCGGCGAGGCGGCGGAGGCACGTGGCCCGGCTGCGCATTTCGCCTACGAGTTTGTCCGGTTCGGAGTCAAGCAAGCGTGGGCGTGCCTGTTCGGCGCTCTGATGTTGATGCTCCTGATCGCGACGCATCTTTTCTACCCGAAGGGGGCGGAACTTGCCCGCTACGATTTCCTGGTCATCGCTGCGGTGCTGATCCAGGTGGTGATGCTCGGCTTCAAGCTGGAGACGATCGAAGAGGCAAAGGTCATACTTGTCTTCCACGTCGTCGGCACCGTGATGGAGATCTTCAAGACGTCGGTCGGATCTTGGCTTTATCCGGAGCCGAGTCTGCTTCGGATCGGCGTGTGCCGCTGTTCACGGGATTCATGTATGCCTCGATTGGCTCGTATATCGCGCGCTGCTGGCGGCTTTTCGATTTCCGGTTTACGCGGCACCCGCCCCTTTGGGCGCTGGGTCTACTGAGCGCGGCGATCTACGTGAACTTCTTCGCCCATCACTACACATGGGATTTTCGCCCTGTTTTATTCGCCACCGCCGTCGTTCTGATCGGGCCGTGCACGGTCTATTACAGGATATGGAAGACGTACCGGCATATGCCGCTGCTGCTGGGGCTTGTCCTGGTCGCGCTCTTCATTTGGTTCGCGGAAAATATCGGGACCTTCACCGCGGCCTGGGCCTATCCCAACCAGAGGCACGGCTGGGAGCTCGTCAGCATCGGCAAGCTCGGATCGTGGTTTCTCCTGATGCTGATTTCCTATACTCTTGTTGCGTCGCTCAATCGGCCGCAAGCGATGAAGGCCGGGGAATAACGCAGGGTATTATTTACCTCGAACTGCGGTATCACCGTTTCTACATCGCTTTCGCTGTAGAATTGCGCAGTCATTTTCTCGGGACAGGGTCATGGGCAAGTCATTCCTTTTATCGGCGTCCGCCATCATCGCGGGATTCGTCACCACAAATGCCGTCGCTGCGGACTCCGCCTATGAGCCGCCCATGGACCTTCTCGCTTCACAGATCCGGGACCAGGGTTTTGCCTGCAACAAACCCGAGAGCGCCAAGTTGGAGGAGGGGCAATCGAAGCCCAACGAGACCGTTTGGATCTTGAAGTGCGAGAACGATAGCTATCGAATGACGGTGGTCCCTGATCTGGCCGCCAAGGTCGAGAAGCTCAACAAGTAGTTCATTTGTTCGGCGCCTGCGACTCCGCTCCGCGGAGCCGGCCGCCGTCGCGGCATTGTTGAAAGCCGGAGCGGCAACAATGGTCGACGATCTGCTCGTGTCACTCGCGGAACAGCGACGGCGGTCGGGTTGACGCATTCTCCTCTCACGAGACCAAATACCGGTCTCAACCGAATTCGAGAGGAGATCACACAATGTCAGTCATCGTCGCTGGTTCTGCTGCCGCCGCAATCGCCACCGTTGCAACTGTCGTGGTCGCTTCTCTCCCCGACGCCCAGGCCCTTCTTTCGCCGTTGACCGAAAGCGGCAACGAGTACGCGATCGCAACCGCGTCGGTTCTCGCATCTCTCCCACTGCTCGGGTTCATGGCCGTTCTCGCGACGTCCGCGCGCGAATAACCGATTTCTCGTCTCTCCGTCTTTGTCTTCCGCTTGCCCCCTGCCCCGGCGCCTTGGCCGGCTCTTTCAGAGCCGGCTTTTTTATTTGGTGCTTCCGACTCCGCTGCTCAGAGCTGGCCGGAAACGCATCATGTTGCTCTCGTTCAGAGCATACTCTGCGCCATTCTCCTGCCTTGGTTACCAAGTCAATTGTCGTTAGGGGATGAGGGGTTACGGGAGGAAGCTACCCCGCCGTCTCTATTGTATTGTAGGGTGCCGCGGCACCGGTGCGGGCCGGAGTCGACGAGCATTCCCATCGAGTATCGCGTGGGGTGTGCGTCGTGAAACTCAAGGCAATCTCGCTTCTTGTGGGCGCGGTCATCGCGTCGTCGTTTTTAACTCAAACCAAATACGGAACCGGTAACCGGGCGGCCGCCGCGGATGCCGAGCCTTCGGTGGCTAAAGGTCCCGTCACGGTTCCGGAGTTCGTCCCGGTCGTGAACTTTAGTGAATTCGTCTTGGCGACCCAACAATTCGCCTCGGAAAATAGCCCGAGCGGCCGAGAGGCGGCAGAAGCTCTGAGCGCGAAATTCGCGTCGGCGACGGATGGCCAGCGCGTAGAGCTGCATGAAGCGCAACCGCTACCGACGCCCGCGATCGTTACGAGTGCGCTGAGCATCCCGGTGCCCGACCCAAGCGGAAGGCCCGAGGAATACCTTGCCGACCCGGTGAAGATTGCCGGCGTGGTTCAGGAAGAGCTGCCGGTCGCGCCTCAGCCGCGCCGGGTACAGAAGAAGAAAACGGCGTCGGCGAGCCAACCACGGGTCCAGAGGCCGCTTAAGCCCGCGATGGGCCTGGGTATGACCCTCGAGTCCGCTGAAGACATGCCGCCGCCTTCTTCGCTCGTTCGTCGGAAAAAGAAGACAGCCGATCGCAGCGTGAACGGCCGTGTCGCTTCAGCCGAGAAGCCCGAGATCGCCGGGGCGGCAAATATTCCCAAGGCGGCGACCAATGACGGGGTCGTCAACGACTCCTATCAAATCGGAATTCCCGGCCAATCTCTCGAGCCGCTCATCTCGACGTGTGCGAAAGTTCAGAGGGACTGCAACGGAAAGCTGTTCTGCGGCTGCTGAGCCTGCACAGCCTTGCGAGTTAAGCTTTCGCCCCGTGAGGGGGGCGGCGACGCGTGCCGTTACGGATTGGACGTGATGAGATAGGTCCGGACATTGCGACGCCGTTCGGTCTAAGCCAGTTTCTCCTGCAGGCCCTTGAGAGTCGCGACTGCGTCCGCGCCAGCGAATAGGAATTGGTCGACGCCTGCAAATTTGAGCATGCTTTCGTGCTCGCCCGGCCGTCCCGCCATCAAGAGAAACTTGGCTCCGGCTGCCTTCAGAGCTTTCGTCGTCGGTTCGGCGAGTGTGGTGTTGACGGTGTCTGACGAGCAGATGCAGGCCGCCGCGGCACCAGATTTCCTAAATGCTTCCGCGACCGCTTCGGGTGTCTTATAGCCGTCGCTGACGAGCACCGCGATGCCACCCGCTGCCAGGTAGTTCTTCGTCCACGTCGTGCGGACGTTGTGATCGGCGATTTCGCCGAGGCTCGCGAGAAAGACCGTGAAACCGCCGTGTGCGTCGGCGGCGTCGCGCAACGCTTCGAACGCTTCACCGAGACGGTGCGGCCGCAAGGGCGTCACTTCGATCGCAGCCTTGCCGGACGGGGCAGATGGCGCGGGCCAGGGATCGGCATGAACGCCGTCGTCGCCCAGCAAGGGGAAGGCGTTGACGCCCGTTAGTTCCTGCCGAACGGTCGCAATCGATCTGGCGCGAGCTTCCGCCGTTTTTGCAATCGTCTCCTGGATGTATCCGGACGTCAGGCCGGAGAGCAGCCCGCCGCGGGCTTCGATGTCCTGGAAAATCTCCCAGGCCTTTTGGGCCATGTCCTCGGACAAGTTTTCGACGTACCAGGAGCCGCCCGCCGGGTCGTTGACGCGACCGAGGTGGCTTTCCTCCTGGCAGACGATCTGAATGTTGCGAGCGACGCGGCGTGCAAACGCGTCGGGCTTGCCGAGTGCGAACGTGAACGGAAGAACGACGATCGCGTCGGCGCCGCCGAGTGCTGCACCGGTGCAGGCGATCGTCGTGCGCAGGATATTGGTCCAGGGATCGCGCTTCGCCATCATCCGGTAGGACGTCGGGCAGTTGAGGGTGACGGCAGACGCGACGTCGCCCGCACCTGAGGCGTCGGCGACGCGCCAGATCAGCCGGCGCGCGGCGCGCAACTTTGCAATCGTAGAAAATTCGTCGATGTCGGCCGCCAGCGCGACGTTGATTTTCGGCAGAGCGTCGCGAGGGGAAATGCCGCCTTCCTCGGCGGCGCGCAGGTAAGCGACGAGCGCGGAGAGCATAAACGCAAGTTCCTGTGCCTCACTGGCGCCGGCGACATGCGCGACGACACCGTCAGCCGTCACGACTTGTACGCGCGGGCAGGTTTCTGTCGCCTTCATCAAGGCGACGGCGCGGGCCAAAGCTGTTTCGAACGGCTCGGATAGTCGCCCTGTCATCGCGAGCGTTCCGAGAGGGTCGGCGCCGAACGAGCCTTGTCGTTCGGACGCTTTGACGCTGCTTGCATCCCATGTGGCATTGAGGGCTAAAGCGGCATCGAAAAAATTCTCGCCCGCCACGAGAACGATAGGGCAAACGTCGAGCAGGACGCCCGTAAGTGCCGCGCTGAAGGCTTCCTTTGTTGCCGGCAACCCGTTGCCACCGACCTGAAGGCCGATCGAGGTCACGCCGCCCTCGAGATCATCCATGATCGCGGCATTGGCAGCCTTGGGATCGGCCTCGATGTGGAATGTCCGGATGTCCCAGCCGAGGCCGTCGCGAACGGCTTTCGTCCCGCGCGTAAAGGGCTGGGTTCCCGGCACGGCGTTTACCGTGCCCTGTAAAGCGTCGCCGCGCGTATAGAGCGGATTAATTTTGATGCCGTCTGCAGTCCGGGCGACGAGCCGCTTCTCGAAATCCGCGCCCTTCAGGGCCTTGTCGACAAGTGCGCGCCACTCCTCGATGCGGGCGGCGGGAAAATCTTCGGCGAGGTGCAATTCGTTCGTCGGGATTGTCATACAACCTGGCTCCCAAGGCGGAGGGGCGTTACCGGCACGCCTTCTTTCCGATATACCCGCTCAGGAGCCCGGTGCGAGCCTGAAATATCCGTGCCGGTTGGCCCAATTGCCGCGCTCGGATCGGATGGCCGGCTGGTTTGCATCAGTTAGCTGTGCGTGGCATCACCGCGAGAGCTACGATCCGTTGAGTCGGTATCTCAAGACGCGAGGAGGCGAAATGACTGGAACGCACGGCGCCGAGGGGTCTGGCGAGGCTGTCGCTGATCCTCGCGATTATGTGCAGGATGGCCTGATCCTCATCGGCGTCAGCAAGTCGGGCAAAGATCTAACAGCGGAGTGTGTCGAGCTCGCTCTCGCCAATCGCCACGGGCTTGTTACCGGCGCGACGGGAACGGGCAAGACAGTCACACTGCAGGTCTTGGCGGAAGGCTTTTCTGCGGCTGGCGTCCCGGTGTTCGCGGCCGACATCAAGGGCGATCTTTCGGGCATCGCGGCGAAGGGCACGCCGTCGCCAAAGCTCGTCGAGCGCGCCGAAGAGATCGGTTTGACGCGCTACGGCAATACCGAGTTTCCGACGGTGTTCTGGGATATCTTCGGCAATGACGGCCATCCCGTCCGCGCGACGGTGCAGGAGATGGGACCGCTTCTCTTGTCTCGCCTGATGGAGCTGACCGAGCCGCAGGAAGGCGTTTTGAACATCGCTTTCCGCTGGGCGGAGGACGAGCGCGAGGCGGGCGACGCCGAGATGACGATCCTCGATCTCAAGGATTTGCGCTCCGTCATCGACGAGATGGGCAAGAAAGCGTCGACGCTCCGCAGCAAGTACGGACACGTCGCGCCGGCGACCGTCGGCGTGATCCAGCGTCGTTTGCTGGTGCTTGAAGAACAGGGAGCGGCGAAATTTTTTGGCGAGCCGGCGCTCGACATCATGGATTTCCTGAAGGTCGCACCCGACGGCCGAGGCGTGGTGAATGTTCTTGCGGCTGAAAAGCTGATGAATACGCCGCGTCTTTACTCGACGTTCCTGCTTTGGCTGCTGACTGAATTGTTTGAGAAGCTTCCCGAGGTCGGCGATCTCGACAAGCCGAAGCTCGTCTTTCTTTTCGATGAAGCGCACCTGCTTTTCAACGAAGCGCCGAAGGCGGTGCTTGAGCAGGTCGAGCGCGTCACGCGCCTCATTCGTTCGAAGGGTGTCGGCGTTTACTATGTTACGCAGAGCCCCGGAGACGTACCGGACCGCGTTTCAGCGCAGCTCGGCAATCGGATTCAGCACGCGCTGCGCGCCTTCACGCCGAAAGAGCAGAAAGCCATCCGCGCCGCCGCCCAGACGTTCCGCCCAAATCCCAATATCGACACCGAGCGGGCGATTCAGGAGCTGAAAGTCGGCGAGGCGCTTGTTTCGCTGCTGCACGGCAAGGGCGAACCGTCGATGGTCGAGCGCACGCTGATCCGGCCGCCGATGTCGCGCGTCGGGCCGCTCACCGCTGATGAACGGACGGCGCTAAACCGGGCCGACGCCGAGAACCAGCGGAAATATGGCGCGGAACTCGACCGCGAATTGGCGCACGAACGCCTGCAAGCGCGAAATACCGTGGTCGGCCAGTTCAAACAGAAGCTGTCGTCGTTCTCAAATATCCTTCGCGGCAAGGGATGACGCGCGGCTATCCGTTGAAAGTCATAATTGGAACCATTAGGTTTTCGAAGGATTCGCAGACTGCGAGTGTTGTCGCGCGTGGATTGGGTATTCTGACCGGCTTCCGCCGACAAGGAGAATGAGATGGGTTACTTCCGGTTTCGCAAGACGTTCAGCATCCTGCCCGGCGTTCGCGTCAATCTCAGTAAGACCGGCGTCAGCGGCAGCCTCGGCGGTCATGGCGCGACTGTGAACGTCGGCAAGAACGGCGAGCAGGTTACACTCGGCATCCCGGGCACGGGCCTCAGCTATCGCACGCCGTTGACCTCGGTCCTGTTCATTGGATTGATCTTGGCTGTGATCGCTATCGGTGCGCTTTATCTGATTTCGCCGACGACGGTCCACACGCTGCTCCATTGGTGGCAGCCGCGCTGGTTCTGATCGGCGCTCGTTTCCGACACCTGATGGTTTTGTAGGCGCTGGCTTCTCCGCCGGCGCCTTCGTTTTTGCGCCAGCGGTATTGGCGCGACCTATCTCTTAGTTCGCGGCCACCGGTTGGAGCGTCTTCGGGCCTGCCGGCGTTGGCGGAACGGCGGAGCTGGACGTCGCGCTGTCGCTCGGAGCGACTGGCGCTTGTCCCGGAGGCGCCTTGAGCCATTTCCCTCGTCGGCCTTCGGCAACGCCTTCCGCATATAGTGCGGACTGATATTTTGGATCGTAAATCTCTTTGGTCTCGAACTTGAACGACGGTGGGACTGCCAAGAAGTTGAAGTCGGCGCCTCCGTCGAGTGCGACCCGATAGATGTGGTAGACCTCGCCCGAATTCTGGCTTTTGATTAGAGTCGAGATCGAACGCCCTGCGATCTGCAGCGTGGTCGGCTTTACGACTTCCTGCTCTGGCGTCGCCTTGCCGTTCTTGATGATGAAATAACGACGGATCGGCGGCTTGGGATAGAGAGAGTCGAAGGCTTTGAGCGGGGCTTCGACAGGACTTACGAAGACTTCGCGGGTCGTTCCGCCATCGACGTGCAATTCGTCATAATCCCTGCCCCCGGCCTCAACCTCGATCTTGACCGGCGGGAATGCCGCGGGAATGGCGGCGGACGCGAGAATGACCTTGCGAAAGAGTTCCGTTGCAGCCGGTGATCTGTTGAGCGCGATCTCACCCATGTTCCAGACGACGGGACGCTGCGCGTCGAGATTGGTCGTCAGGACCAAGAGGACGCGACCGCGTCGGTATTGAGCAGCAATTCGGTCGAGGAACTGGCGATCTACGTATTGCGCGATCAGATTTTGAAGAGGGCCCGTGCTCGCGAGGGCTGGTCCGCCAAAGAGGCCGGAGAAGATCTCAGGTGTAACGACCTCATCTTGCTTGTACTGGGTCCAGATCGTATGCAGCTTCTCATCCTCGGAAGGTCCGAGGTAGGCGAACGGCGCGATGATGGCGCCGGCGCTGACGCCTGTCACGACCTGGAATTCGGGACGGTCGCCGCGTTTCGTCCAGCCTGCAAGAACGCCTGCACCAAACGCACCATCCGACCCACCGCCTGAGAGTGCGAGGGTATCGATGACCTTGCGGCCATCTTGCATTTTTGCATCGCGGGCAATGGGCGGCATGTGGGCGGTACGCCGTCGAATTTCTGCGAGCGGATTCCTCGGCACTTCGTCAGCCCAGAAACGAACGCCGGGCATGCCAGGAATTTCCGCCGTCTCGGCCAATTGTCCGTTGGAAATTCCGTTGCGCGGGATCGTTGCCGCGCAGCCCGAGAGCATGAACGCGACCGACAGCAGAAGCCCGACGCATAGCCTAGGCTTGAACACCTCAAATTCCCCCGGTGCGCGAAAACCCCCTGATACAGCTTTTGTTTTACGGCACCCTTAAGGCTGGGGCAATGTCAGCCAAGCCTCATATTGATTGTAAACTCACGGTTTTCGGGCTTTTTCGCAATAATGCGACAGTTTTCACGTGTCGCGTTTTGGCCTTCGCGTCCATTCGGGGGAACCGCGGGAGGCGATTTCCACGCTCGTGCAATTATAAGCGGCTTCCATAATCTCAGTGTGGCGGCGCCAGTCGAGCGCGCCCATTTCGGGAGGTGTCGGCGGCACAAGCAGCCAATCGCCGGGTTCGAGATAGCGCTCGAAGTGGTCGCGGTTGGCCATCAAGCTGCGAACGAGCACGGTGGCAGCCGAAGGCGCCGACGGCAGAGTTTGGCTCGAAAGCGGATTGAGTGTTCGCCAGATCAGGTCGCCGCGTCCGGGGAGGGCTCCATAGTCGACGGAGAATTTCTGCCCTTCGCCAGCTTGGAAGCTTACAACGACATTCGGCCCGCGCTTCAGACAATGCATCGTCTCGATCGGCACATTCGAGATCACCGAGCCATCGACGAGCATGCGGCCGTCGTCTGTGTAGAACGGCGGCAGCAGGCCGGGTATCGCCGCGCTCGCGCGGATGGCCTGCCACAAGTGACCTGCGCGATGGACCTCGGTTTCGTAGTTAGAGAGATCGGCGGAAACGGCGAAGTAGGGTTTCCAAAGGTCTTCGATGCGAATGTTCCCGTATTCGCGTTCGAGGTGAGCGTCGAAATGGGTGTGATCGAGCAGGCCGTATTTCGGGAGGGTGTAGCGCGACAGTGCCCGGCCGTCGATGAACATGCGATGCACACCGGCATCGATGGCGAGAGGATCGAGATCTTGCGCAAATGCCGCTGCCATCGCGGCGCCGCCGGACGTTCCGCCGACGATATCGAATGCAATGCCGGCTTCGCGAAAGGCGCGATAAACTCCGACGTGAGCCGAGCAGTAAGCACCGCCTCCGCACGCGACGAAGCCCAGGGCGTCGCCCGCCAGAAATCGCCAGAGGCGCGCTACGTCGCCGTCGTCTTCGAATGCAACGTGGTGGTGCATCGTGGGCTCTCTGAGCGCGAGCCAGTGACGTGTGCCCTGCGCGATCCCGCGGCGAGCGTGGATGATTGCCAATCTTCTTGCGGGAGGCGGATGAACCGATAACGCGAACGCTTCGAGCCTACCCAAAGGCACCGTGGTTCCGACGGGCTCGTCGAGTGGCGAAGCAACAAGCAGGACCTCATCGGCTTGGCGAATGGATTTCTCGCTCCATGGCGTCAATTCGGAGTCGGCAATGAAGACGATCGTTCCGAAGCGGCTTTCGAGCGCGTTCAAAGCTTCCGTGAATTCAAGATCGCTGCCGCACGGCTCGCCGATCACATCGGTGATCGTTCCGCTTGAGACGACCGAAGTGTCGGACCTCGCATAGGCCGCCTCGACGAATGCCGTCACGAATGCCGGCGGAATAAATCCTGAAGCCGCTCCAACGATTGCGATTGTGCGCGGGCGGGGCCGTGCGCGTGCCGCGTAGGCGTTGTTATTCATTGCAGCGGCGCGGCGCGTTTCCGCGGCCAATCGTTCAGCGAGCGTCGCCGTAATTGCGGCCCAGACGGCGGACGAATTCTCGGAGATCGCATCGAAGTCGGCGCGCGTAAGGCGTACGACTATTCCGTCTCGGATAGCCCGGACGGTTGCCGTTCTATTGCCGCCCGCAAAGAACGCGATCTCGCCGATTGTGGAGCCGCGCGTGATTTCAGCGACTGCGCCGGAATAGCCTCCGACCTCGACGGCGAAGCGGCCGGATACGACGACGTAAAGGGAGTCTGCGGCTTCACCTTGCCGCACGACATTGTCGCCGCGCTGGATATGAATGGGCTGCAAGCGGTCTTCGAGAAGCCGAAGTGCTTCTCGTGGAAGATCTTTGAAGGTGGCGACGCTCGAGAGCGTGAACCGCTTGGACGACATCGGGGCGCCGCATGGCGAGCTTTTCAGCCCTTATACCATGCCGGCGCCCCGATGATCGAAACGCTAAACCAAAAGAGATTAACCGGCCGCATTTGCCGGCCAATTTAGCCGGCCAGGGCCTCGACGTGCTCCCAGTTGACGAGATTGTCGAACCAGGCTTCGAGATACTTCGGCCGGGCGTTGCGGTAGTCGATGTAGTAGCTGTGCTCCCAGACATCGACGCCCAGGATCGGCTTCGAGCCGTACATCAGCGGGTTCTCGCCGTTCGGGGTCTTCACGACCTCGAGCTTGCCGTCCTTGATGGCGAGCCAGGCCCAGCCGGATCCGAACTGGCCTTTGCCCGCCTCGATGAAGTCAGTGCGGACCTTGTCGTAGCCGCCGTAGCCGTCGACGAGGGTCTGGATCTTTCCCGGCAGCTTCTTGCCGCCGCCGCCTTTCTTCATCCACTGCCAGAAATGCAGATGGTTATAGTGCTGGCCGACGTTGTTGATGAGGCCGGGGACCTTGTCGGCATAGGCGTTCTTCACGATGTCTTCGAGCGACTGGCCCTCGTATTTGGAGCCAGCGAGCAGCTTGTTGCCGTTTTCGACATACGCCAGGTGATGCTTGTCGTGGTGGAACTGGAGCGTCTCGGCCGACATGAACGGCGCGAGGGCATCGTAGGCGTAGGGAAGATCAGGGAGTTTCAGCGTCATAGACGACCACTCATGGATTGTTGGGGCTGGATCGAAAGTCGCGGGAACGTAGCTTTTGGAACAGCCTTGCACAAGCTGAAGGCTGAACCCGCGGTTCGTGCTGTGGTTCCACACCCTAAGGCTTTGGCACGGCAACCGACATTCTTTACATATCTGATATCCGCGAGATGATCGGGGTAATAGTGCAGGGGCTTATCCCGGCATGCGGAATTGTTGGTTCGCTTTTATTTCCGGTCATTTGCCCGGACATGCTTGCCCGCTGACGAACTTCGCAGTTGGACGGCAAATCGCCATCCGGTTCCTTGGATAAATTGAGCTTGCTCGAATGGCTGTGCCTAATCGCTTTGGCCTCTAGGCGGCTAATTACTTAGCATTATTTACCTGGTTGTTGTCCCGGCACATAGCGCTGGGCGCATTCTTCGATTGCCGGGCATCATCATCCGGCAAAAGGGCGACTTAAAATGTAAGAATTGTCGTCCTGGAACTATTTCTCAGCTTGAGCGTTTCGTCGATTTCGTATTTATAACTGCGATTGTTCCGCTATCGGTTCATAATCGGAAGGTGTAAAGGAATTTTCCGGTATTTGGCTGCGGTCGACCTCGCTCGTAACAATTGGTAAGAATTGGAAGTTGCAGCAATTTATTGTTTGCTGAAAATTCACGAGTGTTAGCGAGGGTGCATTGACACGGTGCCACACCTTGGAGATTTCTGCTGCGCGGCCTTTCTGATGTGGCTACACCGGCCGGCGGAGAATTTAATAGAGGTTTTGCTTGGTGATGCGAAAGGTGAAAAAAATGGCGACGATCAATGTCGACAAGCTTTCTCTTAAAGACCTTGTTGATCTTGAGGCCAAAGTCCAGAAGGCTATCGCCGTCGCGCGGGATCGGGAACGCTCGGAGCTGAAAAAGAAAGTGGCCGATCTGGCCGAGACGCACGGATTTTCTGTTGCGGAATTGTTTGGCGGTGTTCGCGGTCGAGTGGCCGGAAAAAGCAAGTCGGTTGGCGTCGCAAAGTACGCTAATCCCGAGAATAAATCCGATACTTGGACGGGTCGCGGCCGTAAGCCGAACTGGCTGGTCGAGCGGTTGAGAAAGGGCGCCAAGCTCGCCGATTTCTCAATTTGACAGGCTCTGCCTAATTGCAGACCGCAACCTCCAAAGCGACTCAATTGGCGTCCGGTAATCGGTGGATTTCGGCGGCTAATTGAACGGCCAACCTTCAATCAGTCTCCAGCAACACCTTTATTTGCCTTGGCAATTCGGCGCACTTCCGCGCTGAAAGGGTCGGTGCAACTCGAGGTCTTGCCAGGCTATTGCGGGCAGTTCAGCTCTGACTTTTCGCGCTTTTCGCCCGCCGACTTTTAGCACTCAACTATTGACAGTGCTAACAGACATCAGCATATAACCAGCGCGTTCGGGCTCTCAAGCGGACCTGTCGCGAGGGTCGGCAGATGGCGATATCCGTCGCCGGCATGCGAGGCTCGCTAAGTCGCGAATCGATAAATCGACTAACAAATTCATGAGGTTATTCCCATGGCGTTCCGTCCTCTCCACGATCGCGTTGTCGTGAAACGAATTGAGGAAGAAGCAAAGACAGCTGGCGGCATCATCATTCCCGACACCGCCAAGGAAAAGCCCCAGCAGGGCGAAGTTATCGCCGTTGGCCCCGGCGCTCGCGACGAAGCGGGCAAGGTCAATCCTCTCGACGTCAAGGTTGGCGACCGCGTCCTATTCGGCAAGTGGTCGGGCAGCGAAGTCAAGATCGACGGCGAGGATCTCCTGATCATGAAGGAGAGCGACATTCTCGGCGTTCTTTCGGCCCCCGCTAAGACCAAAGCCGCCGCTTAATTTCACTCCCCCCAATTCAGCACAGCTTAGGAGTTGCTCAACATGGCAGCTAAAGACGTCAAGTTTTCTCAAGATGCTCGCGAGCGCATGCTTCGCGGCGTCGACATTCTCGCCAACGCCGTCAAAGTCACGCTCGGTCCCAAGGGCCGTAACGTCGTCATCGAGAAGTCGTTCGGCGCACCGCGCATCACCAAGGACGGTGTAACGGTCGCGAAGGAAATCGAGCTCGAAGACAAGTTCGAGAACATGGGCGCGCAGATGCTCAAAGAGGTCGCCTCCAAAACGGCTGACCTCGCTGGCGACGGCACGACGACGGCAACGGTTCTGGCTCAAGCCATCGTTCGCGAAGGCGCCAAGTCGGTTGCTGCCGGTTCCAACCCGATGGATCTGAAGCGTGGCGTCGATCTCGCTGTTCAGGCCATCGTCGAGGACCTCAAGACCAACTCGAAGAAGGTCACAAAGGACCAGATCGCTCAGGTCGGCACGATCTCGGCGAACGGCGACGAAGTCGTCGGCAAGAAGATCGCCGAAGCGATGGACAAGGTCGGCTCGGAAGGCGTCATCACGGTCGAGGAATCCAAGACCCTCGATTTTGAACTCGATGTCGTCGAAGGCATGCAGTTCGACCGCGGCTATCTCTCGCCGTACTTCATCACCAACGCAGACAAGATGATCGCAGAGCTCGAGAGCCCCTACATTCTCATCCATGAGAAGAAGCTTTCGGGTTTGCAGGCAATGCTTCCGGTTCTCGAAGCCGTTGTTCAGTCGGGCAAGCCCCTCCTCATCATCGCTGAAGACGTGGAAGGCGAAGCGCTCGCAACGCTCGTCGTCAACAAGCTGCGCGGCGGCCTCAAGGTTGCTGCCGTCAAGGCTCCGGGCTTCGGCGACCGCCGCAAGGCCATGCTCGAGGACATCGCTGTCCTGACGGGCGGCACGGTGATCTCGGAAGATCTCGGCATCAAGCTCGAGACCGTGACGCTGCAGATGCTCGGCCGCGCCAAGAAGGTGACGATCGACAAGGAGAACACCACGATCGTCGACGGTTCGGGCAAGAAGCCTGACATCGAAGCTCGCGTGAAGCAGATCAAGGCGCAGATCGAGGAAACGTCCTCGGACTACGATCGTGAGAAGCTTCAGGAGCGTCTCGCTAAGCTCGCTGGCGGCGTTGCCGTCATCAAGGTCGGCGGCGCAACGGAAGTCGAAGTCAAGGAACGCAAGGACCGCGTCGACGACGCGCTGCACGCGACCCGCGCAGCCGTCGAAGAGGGCATCGTCCCCGGTGGTGGCGTTGCGCTGCTCCGTGCCGCGAAGGCTCTCGATGCGCTGAAGCCCGAGAACGACGACCAGAAGGTCGGCATCAACATCGTTCGCAAGGCTCTGCAGTCGCCGGCTCGTCAGATCGCCACCAACGCGGGTGAGGATGGCTCGGTCATCGTGGGCAAGATCCTTGAGAACTCGAAGTACGCGTTCGGCTACAATGCTCAGTCGCACGAGTACGGCGATCTCTACGCCCAGGGCGTCATCGACCCGACGAAGGTCGTGCGTTGCGCACTGCAGGACGCTGCTTCGGTTGCTGGTCTCTTGATCACGACGGAAGCGATGATCGCCGACGTACCGAAGAAGGACGCTGGCCACTCGCACGGCGCTCCCGGCGGCGGCATGGGCGGAATGGGCGGCATGGACTTCTAAGGAAGTTTTTGTTGGCGCCGAGCGACTCCCCCTACGGGGAGCCGGCCGCTCGGCGCAGTCAGAAATCAAAAAGCCCCGCAGCGATGCGGGGCTTTTTTGTTGCGGAGGGATCGGCGGGATTTGAAATAGGCAGTTGTCGACGTTGCTGGAAATTTTCCTGATGAACTATTCGAGCTTGCCAGCGTTGCGGGCTTCTTCGAGGGAGAGGTATTTGCCTCGGGACATTCGCCCATCCCTAGCAAGTGCTCCAAGACAGCAGGAACACACGAATTATTGTTGGGTTGCAATTTGTTTTAAGGACGGCCAACGTGAATTTCTTATCGGTAGGGACCGCGATAACGGAGTAGGACTCGCTGGAAAGTTGTGCCGTATGTAATCTGAATTCAATCATCTCGCGGTCAATGCCAGACGGCATAACAACGGTTCGCACAAATCGCTCAAAGCCGTCCGTCTCTATTCGCAGTTCTACGTAACCCCCAGGCTCGGCATCCACCATCTCAAACTCGAAGGGGCGAAAATTATCCGCTTCGGTGACGTGCTGAAAAAAAACGCGCGGCGGATCGGCAAAGGTAAACTTTCCATTTGGCGACCATTTTCCAGCGTTTTTTTCTTCGGACAAGACTTTGAATGCAGCCCTTATCGCGCATAGGCCAACGTACACGACGACACCCAAGATGATCGCCTGAACGGCCGCCCATTCATGGATCACCTCGACCCTCACGGCATCTGATCCGGCGGCGATGGCGGCAAATATGGCGACCAACACACAGGCGAAGTTGAATACTCCACCTGAGTCGGCGAGTGGGGCGACGCACTCAAGAGCCCAGGCCCGCAACCAGCGTTCCAATCTTCGACGCCACCGAATTTGCCATAGCTGTCGCGTCGATGGGTTAGGAATGTTCAGAAACGGCGTAATATCCATGGCCTTCAGTTGCTGCGATTCCATCACAACACCTCTCGGATGTGATGCCAAACTGTTACATACGCCAACTGGCCAATGGCGGAAACTTAACCTGTGTACAGTCTGTCGCACCTGCTCGCAACGCAGCGAATTCCTGTACATTTATTCTTGCGCATTACTGAAAAATTTGAAGTCGAGCGTCCGCATGATCAGTCATGCGCGGGCGAAGCGGAACCTTATTCTCAAAACCCCAAGAAAGAGGAAGAATAGATGTCGGCCGATATCTTGTCCAAGCTCAGGACCTTACACGACGACGTTCGAGCGCGCATTGAGGCGTCGTCGGACTTCAAAGCCATGAAAGCCGTCGAACGCGCCATCGGTGAACTCGAGCCAGCAGCCGAACCAACGATTGAAGCGGCACCGGAGGCGGTGGCCGAAGTTGCTACCGAGGCGGCTCCTGAAGCTGTCGAAGCTAGCGCTCCTGCTGAAGCTGCTCCTGAAGAAGCCGCACCCGAAGCGACAGTCGAAGAGGTCGTCGAGGCGGCGGTCATGGAGACTGCCGAAACGCCGGCGGAGGCTGCCGCAGAAGAGGTTCAGGAAGTCGCTGCGGAGCCTGAGGCTGTCGTCGAGGCGGTACCGGAGGAAGCCGCAGCAGAGGCCGCACCGGCTCCTGAGGCTGTGGAAGAGGCTCCAGCAGCCGAATCGGCTGAGCCTGAAGCGGCGCCTGTTGAAGCCGCTGAGCCCGCAGCCGTCGAAGCAACGGAGGAAGTCGCGGTCGTGCCGGAGACTCCGGCCGAAGACAAGCCATTGGTCGCCGCGATTGTCGCGAACGGGGCGGCTGGACCGACAGAGGGAGCCACGGCAAGTCCAAGCGCCAATTAGAGGACTGCAGAGAGTCGCTGGACTGTCGTGACGAAGAAAGCCCCGGCGGGAGAGCCGGGGCTTTTGCGCGGGCGCCGGGGAACGCTGGCGACATGTTCTGAATTTGAGGCTTGGGAGCAGAGGTCGGCGCTCTAAATGAGTCGGACGACCGTATAAGCCGTCAAACAACCCAGGGAGGCCCAGTCATGAATGCCGTTGAAATCCATGATCATGCCCGCAAGCTCTATGGCGCTCAGGGAGGCGCGGCTCTTGCCGAGGCGGCGGAAATGATCCGCCGGTACGAGCAGAACGGCGACAAGCGTCTCGCGGATGACTGGCGCCGGATCAAATTGGCGCTGCAGGAATTACGCGGTCCGCACGTCAGCTAAGGCTGACAAGTCGAGCTGACGAGATCACGTCAGCTTGGCGCCAATACAGGCGAGAGCCGAATAATCGAAACGGCCTTGGCGGAAGGTCGCGGTCCGGCCGTGGCGCTTCGCGGTTTCGCGGACCACGGTTTCGAGGTCGAGGCGCGGCGTGACGCTAAAGCGGGTAAGCCAAGCGCGCATGGCGCGGCGCGGAAGCTCCGGCATCGAGGCCATCGTGCCGAAATCGACGATGTGAAGCTCGCCGTTCGGCGCGAGCTGCGAGACGGCACGGTCGACGACTGCCTGCCACGGCGGAATCATCGAGAGTGCGTACGAGATGAAAATGCGGTCGATGTCCCGCAAACCGAAAAGCTCCGTCGGCGAGAACGTGGTCGCGTCCGCCTGTGCAACCGATATATCGCCTTTGAAGGGGCTGCGATTGATCGAAGCCTGGGCCGTCTTCAGCATCTCCTCGGAGACGTCGAGGCCGTAGAATTTGGCGCGGGGGTAGCGACGCGCGGCGTGAAGTAAATTGCGGGCGGTGCCGCAGCCTACCTCAAGCACTGATCCGCCCGGCGGCGGGTTGAGCTCTGCAATCAACTGATCGCGGCCGATGAGGTAATAGCGCCGCGTCAGGTCGTAGATGTAGCGCTGATGGCGATACATGCCATCCATCGCGCTTGCGGCGCTGCCTACGTTCCCTGGCATCGCGCCGGTCAAGCGGTTTTGACGTAGAGATGGAAGCCGCCGTAGATCGCCGAGCGGTCCTTGGCGTGGATCTCGGCCGACTTCGCGGCTTCGTACGTCCAATGGCCGAGCGTGGCGTCCGAGACGCGGCCGGGCAGAATGCTTTCCTCGCCCGCGGTCCGGAAGATGACCCGCGCGCCTGGACGGGCCGTGCGCGTGATTTCTTTCCAAAGCGAATTGAGGGCCGCGTCGTCCATCCAGTCCTGGGCATCGAGCAGCACGTAGCGATCGAGGCTTTCGGCCGGTTCGTTCGACAGGAAGCGGATCATGTTGTCATGGACGACGTTGACCCGGCTGGTGCGGGATTTGACGGCCAAGAAGTTCGCCTTGTCGAGGTAGGGCGGGCACGGCCCCTCACCTTGCGCGGGATAGCAACGCCCGAAGGCCTGCCAGGCGAAATAATTGTCTTTCAGATCGAAGCCGGTCGCCAAGCGCTCTGCGCGCTCTTTCAAGACGTCAGCCATCGGCCGGGCGCCGCCGCCTGACAAGGCGTCGTATTGCACCGGCGGGATGCCGAGTCCGAACAGAGAGGCGCGGTTCGACGTGATCCAGCGCAGCACGGGATGATTGAATGCGGGCGCGATCTCGCGCGCGAAGATCTCGCGTTGCTCTTCGATCGTGCGGGCATCGAGCATCTTTTTCGGATTAGCGCCGAACACGCGGGCCGCGAGATGCCCCGAGGCGATGAAGCGTCCGAGCAGGCCGAAGTGATAGAAATTGCGCGCAAACCGCGTGATCCGGCGCCGGCCAGCGAGATCGCGGCCTTCCCAATAATCGCGGCTGTCCTGATCGAGATGCGGGGCGATGAGATCGTTATAGAGATGGACGTTGCGACGATCATTGGCGGCGCCGAAAAAGCGATAGAAGGTCGCGTGATTGGGAAGATGCTGAGCGGCGGCGAGCTTCAACTTCAAGAGCGCGATGTGCGTCGCGTTGAGATCGATCGCATAGATGCGCGCCGGGTTTGCCACGAGATAGCTCATGACGTTGCAGCCGCCCGATGCGATCGTCAGCATGCGGCTCTGCGGGCTCAGCTCCAGCGCTTCCATGTCGGCGCGCGGGTCTTCCCAAATCTGCGGATAGACCATCGAACGGAAAGCGAATGTGAAAGTGCGTTCAAGGATGCCCGCCGGGCTGAGCGCCCGGTTCTGGTGCACCGCTTCGCTCAGCAGATCAGCACTCGTCGGTTCGAAAACTTTGGCAGAAACGTTCACTGGGATCTCCGTTCACCGGCGCATTTTGCGCCGGACCTGTTGCCGATTACGCGGCTTCAATAAACCAGCGGCCGGAAGGCGCCTGGGAAGCGCGCGCGGCCAAATGTTCTTTCCAACGAATGATTTCAAACTGGCCGTCGAATCGTTCGCCGATGGCCGTGCAGCTTTCTACCCAATCGCCGCTGTTCAGGTAGTGGATTCCATCGATCATGCGTTCATTTGCGTGATGGATGTGGCCGCAAATAAGGCCTTGCGCGTCGTGACGGCGGGCTTCGCTGGCGAGCGCATCCTCGAATTCGCCGATGTAGTTGACGGCGCTTTTCACCTTGTGCTTCAGGAACGCCGAGAGCGACCAGTGCCCGAGGCCAAGCATCCGGCGTGCGAAATTCAAGGGGACGTTGAGAGCCAGGGCAGCGTCGTAGGAGCGATCGCCGAGGAACGCGAGCCAGCGCGCGTAACGAACGACGACGTCGAATTCGTCGCCATGGATGACGAGGTAGCGCTTGCCGTTGGCGCCTTCGTGGATAGCGTCCCGACGCAGCTCGACGCCGCCGAAATTCGTTCCCGCGTAGTCGCGAAGGCCATCGTCGTGATTGCCGGGAATGTAGACGACACGCGTTCCCTTGCGGGACTTGCGCAGAAGCTTTTGCAGGACGTCGTTATGGCTCTGCGGCCAGTGCGGGCCGCGGCGGACTTTCCAGAAGTCTACGATGTCGCCGACCAGGTAAAGGTCCTGACACTCGACGTATTTTAGAAAATCGAGAAGGGCGTCCGCTTGTGAATTGCGCATCCCGAGATGGACGTCGGAAATGAAAACGGCTCGATAGTTCAATTCCGGGTTCGGTGCGCTCAATGTCGGCCCCCAGTCAGTACGCTTCCCATAAAAGCGGCGATGTCTTTCATGTAAAACGTAGGACCGGATTCATGTTACAAGCGTGTGACGAAAGTATGCGGCTTCGGGGAAAGCCGGAGCAAAGTCGCGCATTGGTTCCATTTACCAATGGCGGTGAATAAAAAAGGTGCATCGAGAGCTGGCAGCGCTGCGTGCATCGAACCGGAGACCGGCCCACAAAGCCGAAAAGGATTGGCGAGATGCGCGCTGCCGCCCGATCGCAGCAGCGCGCATCCGTTTCAGAGCTCAGTGCGCTGAAAGATGTGTTCCCAGGCAAAGAGCAGAGCCGTGTCGATGGCGCCAACCAAGAGGAAAGCCAGCGCGATCGGATAGGTCGAAGTTTCAGGCAGCCCGAGATCGACTCCGCGAGTCGATACGGCCAGTGCTGCAACAAGGCTGAGAAGAGCTAGAACGGCGAAGACCACTTGGACGAACTTGAGCGAACGCTCGCGCTCGCGGCCGATACTTTCCATCAGGGCATTCCCCAAAACGCATTACAAACGGCGACCCCGCGGGGAGGGAACTTAACCGGAGCAAAAGCCGAGGTGAAGTTAAATTTAATGCATTCTTAAGCAAGTGCCTTCAACGCCAGCTCTTTAAGCACTTTGCTCTGCCATTCAGCATCGGATGGAAAATCGTTGTCGATCCACGAGCGTTCGAATGCGTGCAGGACATTGCCGACAGCGGGTCCTGGCGCGATTCCGAGCGCCAAGACATCGCTTCCTGAGAACGGCATCGTGGGCGCCTGCCAGCGATCCGGA
This sequence comes from uncultured Alphaproteobacteria bacterium, assembly GCA_963710005.1. Classification (GTDB taxonomy): domain Bacteria; phylum Pseudomonadota; class Alphaproteobacteria; order Rhizobiales; family Hyphomicrobiaceae; genus Hyphomicrobium_B. The sequence continues at coordinate 253,661 of CAVPYR010000010.1, read as the reverse complement.
AGCAAAGTCCTGCTGCGCCACTCTTGAGCATTCGGAGAGGCTCCTGACCGGGCCCAGGCGAGACGTACCGCTCGCCTGAAGGCTTCGGGGCCGAGCCTATAAAGGGCCGCTCGTGCTGCCGTTTCAGGTGCCGCCGGATCGATGCCCGGATCGCCTGTCGCCGCCACTGCGAGCTTCGACGCTTCGGCATTCGAGAGCTTGAGCTGCTCAGCGAGAAAGGCCGCGTCGCCCGGCTGAACGACGGCCAGTGCCGCTAAGCGCATCAGTGGGCTGGGTGCTTCGCCGAGTGTCGTTTCGATGGCGACCAACCTTTCGAGGCGATCCGGTTCGAGTCGCGTCCGGAGGATCAACTGTAGAATGCCGCTCTCGTACATGACCTTGAGAACATTGACCGCGCCGGTTGCTGCGAGAAGCTTCAATGTCTCGATGCGGACACGCTCGGCGGAAAGGAGCGATAGACCGTCCTTCAGCGCGTTCGCCGCGTCGAGGCCCGCGGGATCGAGATGGCCGTTGCCGTACTCGGCGCTAAATCGGAAGAAGCGCAGAATACGGAGGAAATCCTCGCGTATCCGGGCTTGCGGACTGCCGATGAAGCGCACGCGGCGTTTGCGCAAATCATCGAGCCCGCCGACCGGATCGTATAGAGTTCCGTCAGATGAGCAGTAGAGTGCGTTGATCGTAAAGTCGCGGCGCGCGGCGTCTTCGTCCCACGAAGTTGTGAAAGTGACAACGGCATGACGGCCGTCCGTCTCGACGTCGCGGCGGAGCGTCGTCACCTCGAAGGGTTGCTTATCGGCAACGACCGTTACAGTGCCGTGGTCAATGCCTGTCGGATGGGCACCAAGCCCGGCGTCGCGGGCGAGGCGCATGACGTCATCGGGAAGCGCGGTCGTCCCGATGTCGACCTCCTTCACTGGCCGATCGATCAGGGCATTACGGACTGCGCCGCCGACGACGCGGGCCTCGGCGCCTCCCTTGGCGATGGCCGCAAACACTTTGCTGATCGCGGGAGATTGAAGCCAGGCGGCGCTCACGCGCGGCCATTTGATTGCATCGGACATCGGATCAAGGCTTTGCCGATTGCTGATCGGTTGGGTGAATGCTGTGGCCGGGCTCCACTTTTCCATCTTCGACGGAAGGAGGCACGTAGACGTCACGCGGGCTGTTGTCAGAGCGTGACGAGAACACGATGAGCGTTCCTAGCATCAGCACAGCACCGGCAAAGAAAAGTCGAAGCAGCGGCGCTCGGCTAACAATTGTCGGCAAGCCCGCCCATTCGTCTTCCCTAAAAGCGACCCACACGATGTAAAGGAAGGTGGGCAGCATGAAGAAGAAGATATTCTCAATGACAATGCGGGTCATGCGCTGAACAGTCTCCGGTAGAGCGTACGGATTATTCCAGCCGTCGCTCCCCAAATATAGTGCTCTCCGTATGGCATCGCATAGAAACGGCGTTCGACGCCGCCCCAGACCCGACTATGGATCTGGTGATTGGCTTCATTCATCAAAAACGCGAGGGGAACCTCGAATACGTCCGCGACTTCTGCGGGATCGGCGGTCAGCTTAAAGCCCGGACGTACTAGGGCGACCGACGGCGTGATGATGAATCCGGTGCCCGTCCGATAGGGCGACAGGTAGCCGACCGGCTCTATGAACGCTTCATCAAGCGCGATTTCTTCCCGGGCCTCCCGCAGTGCGGCGGCAAGCGGGCCGGCATCGTAAGTTTCCACCTTTCCGCCGGGGAAGGCGATCTGACCCGCGTGCGACGACAGATGCTCCGTTCGCGCCGTTAAGAGTACGGTAAGAGGCGAGCGGGCTATGACAGGCACCAGGACGGCGGCGTGGCGGAGGCCAGCTGCAAACCGCCCAATTTCCGGGTTGAGATCATCGTCGCCGGGTGATTGCGGTTCATTGAGCAGCGGCGGACTTGCGAGCAGGCGTGATCGGGCCAACTTCTCGAAGGCCACGGCGTCAAGATTTGGACTCGTCATATTCGAGGCAGAAAGAGGGTCCATTGCACCACCCTAACGGAAGCCGGAGCACGGCACGACCTGATTGATGGCCGAGGTCCAGTAAATCACGGTACCTTCAATTCGTGTTTTCAACTTGCGCCTCAACGACAGGTAAATGGGACCGCGCGTGGCCTACTTAGGTAAGACATCGCCGTTTCGTATGCTGGGCCTCTTGGTGATGGCTCTGGCACTGCTCTGCTTCGCCCAATCTATACATGCGCAAGCGATGTCGACCGCCGACTTTCTTGCCTCGCTCTCGGATAGCGAGATCGAGGAATTTCAGGCGTGGAAGTCTGCTCGCCGAGATTTCGATGCCCAACTCGATGAATACTGGGACGCGGTCAACTCGAGGCGCCAGGTGCGTAAAAAAAAGCGGTCAGCGAAAATCCCATTCGACGCCAGCGATTACGTGATGAGTTTGCCGCCGAATTATAAGGGGCCATCGCTTTCGGGTGATCTCGCCGCCAAATACGACCGGTTCGTAGATGGGCAGAGAGAGACCGATCCGACACAGCCCAAAGAGCTTGCAACGATCCCGGACTACCTCGACGCCGCGAAGAGTGTTTACAACTTCGTTCCTGAGCGCGTCTCGGAGAAAGAATTCAAATTACGCTATGCCGCAGAAGCTGCGGCTCTAGGTCTCTCGAAAGAGCAGGTCGTGCGCATCTATGCGCTTGAGACGGGCGGCGTCGGCACCTACGACATGCAGGCCGGGATTCATCCGATCAAAAAGACCGGGCGGGCAATTTCGAGTGCGCTCGGGTATGCGCAACTTCTCGATGCCAACTCGGTCAATGAGCTGGCGCGCAGCGGTGCGACCTTCATTGCGCGCATCAACGCGAAACTTCGCGATCCGAGCAATTCGCCGGCCCGCACGGCTTTGCTCAAGCGTAAGCTGGCGGTGCTCAAGAAAATGTATGCGAACGTCAAGCACCAGCCGTTCGAATGGGATGTGCAGCAGGCTTATGCAAAGACGCGCGAAGGCATGGGTATCCATACGCTGAACATCGACGGCGACATTGGTCCCATGCTGCAGGCCATGAAGCTGAAGACGCTTCAGGAGACGGCGGCGAAGCAGGGCAAGTACTCGCTCTCCGGCGCCGAGATGGAGTTGATGAATTTGGCTGGGCCGGTGACGGGGCTCGAAATGATGCAGTCGCCGGGATTGGAAGCGCCGACGACGAACTTCTTTGCGAGGCGCGCTTACTACGTCAACAAAATGGTCAAGGGGCTGACCGGCTCGCAGCTACAGGCCGAACTCGATCGGCGCATGGCGCAGGCCATCACGACTCCGGGTTCACAGGAGTTCGCGGCGGCGTTCGATAGCGTCTCGACACGAAGAGGCGCCGAACGCTAAGCGCACGGCGCCTTCGATCGTTGGCTATTCGGCGGCCCGAATGCTTTCGGACGTCAGCGCCGGATAATCGATATAACCTCGGGCATCGCCGCCGTAGAACGACGCTGCGTCGGGCGTGTTCAGCGGTGCGTTCAGCTTGAACCGTTCCGGCAAGTCCGGATTGGCGATGAACTGCTTGCCGAACGCGACCGCGTCGGCAGCTCCTGACTTGATTGCGGCTTCCGCCGTTTCCTTCGTGAACTTCTCGTTGGCGATGAGCACGCCGCCAAATGCTTTTTTGAGCTGTGGGCTGATCCCGTTCGGCCCCTGGGATTCGCGCGTGAAGAGGAAGGCAATTTTGCGCTTGCCGGTTTCGGCCGCGACATAGCCGAAGGTCGCCAGCGGATTGCTGTCGCCCATCGTGTGGGAGTCGCCACGCGGCGCCAGATGCAGGCCGACGCGATCGGCTCCCCAGACTTCGATGCAGGCATCGACAACTTCGAGCATGAGACGGGCGCGGTTCTCGATCGGGCCGGCGTAGACATCGGTGCGGTGGTTCGTCGAGTCTTGCAGGAACTGGTCCAGGAGGTAGCCGTTGGCGCCGTGGACTTCGACACCGTCAAAGCCGGCGCGCTTGGCGTTCTCGGCGCCGCGGCGATAGTCGGCGATGACGCCCGGGATTTCGCTCAGCTCAAGGGCACGCGGGACGACGAAGTCGCGCATCGGGCGGAGAAGGCTGACATGGCCCTTGGCGGCGATAGCGCTCGGCGCAACGGGAAGGGCGCCGCCGAGATAGGAGGGGTCCGAGATGCGGCCGACATGCCAGAGTTGCAGCAGGATCGTGCCACCCGCCGCGTGGACGGCGTCGGAGATATGCCTCCAGCCGGCTACCTGTTCGTCGGACCAGATGCCGGGTGTATCGGGATAGCCGACGCCCATCGGCGTCACTGACGTCGCTTCGGTGAGCATCAGTCCGGCGGAAGCGCGCTGGACATAATATTCGCGCATCATGTCGTTGGGCACGCGTCCGGCGCTGGCGCGGCAGCGCGTGAGCTGAGCGAGGACGATACGATTTTTCAGCGTGAACGTGCCGGCTTTGAGCGGATCGAACAGCGATGTCATATGAGATACCCGGGGGTTGCCGATGGAGTATGCCGCTGCCGGCGACTTAATCCGGTAGAGCCGAACTACGGAACATGTGGCACGGCTATACTGCCAAGCAACTGCGGCTATCCATCGCTGGCGTTCGGGCGAGCCAATATGACGGAGGTCAATTCGCTTTCGCGGCCGTTAGCCTTTCGAACGAACCTCATCTGCGGGCAGCATCTGGGGCGGCGTGGCGATGTCCTTCAACCATTCCTCGGTGAGGTCGTCACTGACCGCGCTCGCGACGTGCTCGGCCTTTGCTGCGCTGAGGCCGGCCCGCCGGAGGGCGGCGGCGAGCAACGCGACGAATTCTTCGATCTCGAAGTAAGAGGTGTGGATCAGTTCTTTCCATGAGAGCTGGTGCGTGAGATCGCGTCCGATATCGCCGATGTTCGTTGCCGTGGCGGTCATCCCCAATAGTTCGCGTGCCTTGCTCAGCGTTTCGGCCGCGTGCCGCTCACTGTATTTTGCGATCTTGGAGGCAACTGCTTCCGGCAAAGGCACGTAGCGCGGCGTGAAGAGAGGCGGCGTCGCGGAAACACCGCGCACCGATTCTCCGCGCCGGTCGTTGCCCCAGGTCTCCTGACGAACGAAGTCCCAGACGAGATGATCGATCGCCTTCGCGAGCGGAATGCCGATCAGATGAGCAAAGCCCCGGAAGAGGCCGATGCCGAGTGTCGTTATGAGGAGATAGATACCGATGATCGGTCCCATGATGAATGTGACGGCCCCAGCCAAGCCCCAGATCGTCCAGAAGAGGGATTGCGGTGTCCAATCCTTCTTCGGATCGGCGTCGACGGTCGCAAGCTTGGCGAAAATGTCTTTCAGCCACTGGGTGTCCGGGTTGAACGAATGGATGAGAGCGTAAATCGCGTAGCCCAACCCGAAGATCGTCAGCAGCAGGGGAATGAGCGAAAAGACGGGCACGAGAAAGTTTGACGGAATGATTGCTCTATTCAGCGCTCGAACATTCGCGAGCGCGCTGATCGCTTCGTCATCATGATGCCAGAGGCCGACCCAGCTTTTCTCGTAGAGATCTCGGACCTTGGCTTTGTGGCGATCGGAATACCAGCGCTTGGTCAGCCGCTCGGCGGCAAAGAGAATTCCGAAGCACATCACGACATAGCCGAAAAACAAGCTCAGCATCGGATAGTAGAAATTCGGAAAGGCCTTCTCGCCGAGAGAGGCCGAAACCATTTTCGCGAACGGGAGGTCGAAATATCTCGATGCGAGGAGGCCGATCGCCAGCAGCAAAAATCCGACGCCCGTCACGTAAACGATCTGGCCCCAGATGTTGAGGCGGTTAAATAGGAGCCAACTCGCCTTGAAATCGAGGAAGGGCGTGCCGACCGTGAGCCACGATTTCAGGCGTTCGAGCGGTTCGTCCTTCGCGGCCGAGCGCAGCAACGCATTGTAGATCACCGAGCCGCCGTGGCTATGTCCAATCAGGTAATAGTCGGTGCCTTCGGTATCGTAGCCGCGTAGTTGCTCGTATAATTGCGTGCCGGCCTCGCGGCGTTGCGTTTCACTATTCGGCCCGGTGCCCCAATGAAACGGCACGACCTCGATATTGTCTCCGGCAAGTTCGACGATCTCAGAAGTTTTTTTCTGGAATGCGCTGTCCTTTTGCCACCAGGATTGCCCGACGTCTTCCGGAACCCCCGCTCCCGTGCCATGAACCGTTACGACTTTGATTTTCGCGGGCGCTGCCTCGATTGGAACCACAGTGGGTTCGCCCGGTAGCACCGGATCGCGGGCTTTGAGAGCCGAACTGGTCTCAGTCATATCGGCACCTTTTGGTAGATCGGTCGTTGCGCCGTTTTTGGCGGTGACGCGGCTAGTCGGTTGGTCTTCTTCGACTGGAGTGATTTCTTCGCTCGCAGGTTGAGGAGTAAATTCTGCAGGGCGCACGGGAGCGCTCTGGAGAGCTTCTTCCTGAACGGGCTTCGGTTCAGCCACCACAAGCGGTGCCTGCTGCTCGGCAACGACTTCTTGAATGATCTCTTCGGCGGCCCGCGGTGTGGCGGGCAAAGCTTCTTCCGCTGAAGCAAGTTCCGCGGCGCCTTCTCTCTCCGTCGCAAAATCTTCGCTTGGTTTGACGCGGACCGGCTCTTCGCGTTGAGCAGGTCGAGGCGAGGGGGCGGTAGAGGAAGAGATGTCGGCGCCAGCCGCGTTCACGAGCGTGGAGGGCTGGTAGACGATCTCCTGAACAGTCGTGTTGCGTGACTCGCTGACCGTTTGGCCAAGGCGCGCGAGCGCGCTTTCATGGATCTTTTCGTTGAGCGAAACGAGCCCGCTCCCAACTTTGCTTGTTCGCCAGCTTCTAAAAAAGCTGCGGCGCCGGTCGGGTATGCCGTCGACATTTTGCTGGACCAGACGAAGATGCGGGACGACGCGGCTGAAAGCGTAGATCCAGCCAGTCGAAGAGAAATGCTGGGGACCGAGTGCATCGGGGTTGCTCTCGCGCTTTAGTTTTTCGATGTCGATCGCGAGGTCCGTCGTCGCCCGAATTCGTTCGGCCATCCAAAGGAGCGCGATGTCGGAGAGGTGCGTTTCCGGCCATCCGCCACCCACGTCGGCATGCGACCCGGCAAACCACGTCTGCTCGACATGCTGGTGGGACGGCAGCGTCACGTCGTTAGGCAATGTGAACATCGACGGGCGGAACGGACCGCGCGCCTCGTCGATCGAGAGGGCATGCAGCGCGACTTCGATCGTGTCGTGCAAGCGCATGTCGTGATAGCCGAACCAGCGGCTCAACCACGCCGACGACGAAAACGGATTTCCGACATTACCGACCGTATCCCAGACGCCGAGACAGCGGATTCGGACCGGATAGTGGCAAGCCGTGCTGAGCTTGGCGACGGCGTCGAAATCGCGCTTGTGTTCCGACTTGCGATAGAGGGCCCAAGCGTCGTCGATCGAGAAGTCGCTATCCTTCTGCGCTATGCCGAAGAGAGTGATGAAGCTCGCAAGACTGCGGGCTTCGTAGGCGCCGCGAGAGAATCCGAACAGATAGATTTCGTCGCCGGGCTCGTAGCAGTTGCTGAGAAATTGATATCCGGCCTTTATCCGGTCGCTGATTTCGTAGCCGACCGCGCCCTTGGGAAACGTCAGTCCCCCATCTTCGGCGGTGGCGATGCCCACGACATAGCGAACGAGTTGTTTTACGCCGTTGCCGTCGGTCGAAAGAATGGCTCGGTTGAGCTTGGCGACGTTCGTCGGGGGCGACGCGCCGTCATCGTCGTTCCATGTGCCGTCCAGGGAGCAGACGAGCCGTTTCATTCTGCCTTCTCCCAGAAGGCGGCCGTTGCCGGCTTACACGACGCGAAACCCACGCACAAAGACCCTCCCCTGGGCGTTGAGCCTCGGGCTTAATTTTGCTCGGAGGTTATACGGGGGCGCGCCCGAGGGTCCACCATAGAGACGTTCCCGCAGCAATAGCTGCCGGCCGGGCTGGCCAATCGGCAACAACAGGTTCCGGAGAAGAAAAAGCTATTCAATTCCGTGGCTTCGTGGACGGCGATCCGTGGAAGATGAACGCGGAACTCACGCCTCAGGGCCATTTCACGACTGGCGGCATAGACGACAGGATGCTTTCGACATTGCCGCCCGTCTTGAGGCCGAACATCGTGCCGCGATCGTAGAGCAGATTATATTCGACGTAGCGACCGCGGCGGACGAGTTGCTCTTCGCGCTGGGCGTCGGAATAGGGCATCGTGTAGTTGCCGCGGACAAGCATCGGATAGACGCTCAAGAATGCGCGTCCGACGTCTTGGGTGAAGGCGAAGGCCGCATCCCATCCGCCATCGGCGTCCGGGGGTGTCAGGTAATCGTAAAAGATGCCGCCGATACCGCGCTTCTCGTTGCGGTGGGGCAGAAAGAAATATTCGTCACACCAGGTTCTGAGCTTGCTGTAGTCGACGATCGGATGGTTCGCGCAGGCGCCATACATGGCTGCGTGGAAGGCGAGCGTATCGGCGTCCGAGTCCGTGCGCCGCTTGTCGAGAACCGGCGTCAGGTCGGCGCCGCCGCCGAACCACCACTTGCTCGTCACGATCATGCGCGTGTTCATGTGAACGGCAGGCACGTTCGGGTTGCGCGGATGTGCGATCAAAGAAATGCCGGATGCCCAGAATTCGGGGCTTTCGTCGCCGCCTGGAATTTGTTTGCGGAACTCGGGCGCGAATTCGCCGTAGACCGTTGATGTGTGAACGCCAACCTTCTCGAATACGCGGCCGTGCATCATACTCATAACACCGCCGCCGCCCTCCGCGCCTTTGTGGTCGGCACGGGTCCAGGGTGTCTGAATGAACGTACCGGGCGTATCGCTGCCATGCGGAGCGGTCTCGGGAAGCCCCGATTCCAGCTTCTCGAACGCGGCGCAGATGTCGTCGCGCAGCTTTTCGAACCAAGCTCGTGCGGTGGCTTTTTTCCGCTCTAGTGGCGAATCGGGTGCATTCATTTAGAATTCGGTACCGTGTCTTGTTTTTGACCGAAAAGACCCTTAGCCCTAACCGGCATCCACGATCAACCTCCGGTCGCCGTCGCCAATCGGATCAGCCGATTTGCGATCATGCGCCGCTTTTTTGCTTGCGATAAACACTATGCTTCGCCGCCTCATGAGCTGGGGGGAGACCCGCATCAAGCCCTTCGACGAGCGCGCGATCGTGCGCCCGCCGGATCGGTTGTGGGCATTCTATTGGTTTTTCGTCAAGCCGCTGTGGCCATTCTTCCTTTTGCTACTCATCGCGGGCTGCCTTGGCTCGACGATCGAAGTTGCCCTGATGGGTTTCGTCGGGGCGATCGTCGACAAGATGCGGACGCACGGAGATCCGTCGACGTTCGTTTCGACGCACGCCACGATGCTGACCCTGATGGCTTTCGTCGCGCTGATTCTCAGGCCGGTCGTGTCGGCGGCGCACGACTTCGTCAAGAATCAGATGTTGTCGGCGGGATGCACGTCGCGCATTCGCTGGCAGACGCATCGCTATGTGCTGCGCCAGAGCCTCGGATTCTTCCAGAACGATTTTGCGGGCCGTGTCGCCAACAAGATCATGCAGACGGGGACGTCGCTCCGTGAAAGTGTGGTCCAGCTCATCGATGCGGTGTGGTACGCAAGCGTCCAGTTTGTCGGATCGGCGCTCCTATTTGCGGCGTCTGACTGGCGGCTGACGATCCCGCTGATGATTTGGCTCGTCGCCTACGTGGCCGCGCTTCGCTATTTCGTGCCGCGCATCAAGGAACGTTCGACCGAGGCTTCCGAGGCACGCTCGATGCTCGTCGGCCGTATCGTTGACAGCTACACGAACATCATGACGGTGAAACTCTTTGCGCATGCCGAGCGCGAGGATGCGTATGCGCGCGAAGCGCTGACGGAGCAGATGCAGAAGTGGCAGGCTTCGCTCCGGCTCGTCACTGCCATGCAAATCGCACTTTACATCTTGAATGGCATTCTTCTCGTCGCGACGACGGGAACGGCAATCTGGCTGTGGACGTTTCAGCACGTGTCGGTCGGAGACGTCGCAGTTGTGAGCGGTCTCGTCATCCGCATCGTCACGATGTCCGGTTGGATTATGTGGACGATCGCGGACGTGTTTGAGAACATCGGTGTCGTGCACGAGGGCATGGAGACGATCTCGCGGCCGAATTTGCTGATGGATGCTCCGGATGCCAAGCCACTCGCGGTGCCGCGTGGCGAAATCCGCTTCGACCACATTCACTTCCATTATGGCGCTGGCCGTGCGGCTTCGGCGGATGCGCCGCCGCGCGTCATCGAATCTTTGTCGCTCACTGTTCGGCCGGGCGAGAAGGTCGGCCTTGTCGGACGCTCGGGTGCCGGCAAGTCGACGCTCGTCAATCTGCTGCTGCGCTTCTACGATCTCGAAGGCGGCCGCATCCTGATCGACGGGCGGGATATCGCGCACGTGACGCAGGACAGTCTCCGTGCCGAGATCGGAATGGTAACGCAGGATACCTCTCTGCTGCACCGTTCGGTCCGGGACAATATTCTCTATGGTCGCTTGGATGCAACCGACGCGGACGTTATTGCAGCGGCGCGTCGGGCCGAGGCGCACGATTTCATTGTCGGGCTTGAGGATTTGAAGGGCCGCAGAGGTTACGACGCGCACGTCGGCGAGCGGGGCGTCAAACTTTCGGGCGGCCAGCGGCAGCGTATCGCCATTGCGCGCGTGCTGTTGAAGAACGCCCCTATCCTCGTTCTCGACGAGGCAACGAGTGCGCTCGATTCAGAGGTCGAGTCCGAGATCCAGTCGAGCTTCGAGTCGCTCATGCGCGGCAAGACCGTGATCGCGATTGCGCACCGGCTTTCGACGATCGCCGCGATGGATCGCCTTGTCGTCATGGAAGACGGCCAGATCGTCGAAGAAGGCTCGCACTCCGAGCTTCTGAAGCGCGGCGGTCTTTACGCGCAACTCTGGATGCGCCAATCGGGCGGGTTCCTGGCGCGCGAAGCGGCGGAATAGGCGTCGCTGATCACATGACGGCATCGCGGCTATCGTTTGCCGCGGTGCCCGTTTGCGAACGACGGCGTCTTGTTCGAGACGAGTGCTGAAAGCTCGGCGAATACGTGACGCAGATTGAAGAAGCGCGGCACCTCGGCCTTATAGTCGAGGTAGGCACGGCCGTAGCGTGTCTCGAGCCACGGCTCTTCGGCAACCGCCATCATCGTGTATACAACGATGAGTGCGCCCGCGAGCGGCGTTGCATCCCAGGCGTCAGCGGCAAGGCCTAGCGTGGCAAACGCGAGAATGGCCGTAGCGTACTGAGGATTTCGCGTCCATCGGTAGACGCCGCCTGTCGCTAGACCGCTGGCCTGACAATAAGTTGCCTTCCGGCCAAGCGACCAGAGCGTATAGCCGTAGGCCAGGCCGGAGATCAACGATACGGCGGCGAGGGCGATCCTCAGGGGGACCATGACCCCCGTCAGCGATGTCAGGAAACGCTCGATCGCGAGTATCAGGACGACGACGTTCAAGGTGCGAAAGAGAGTCCAGAAGCCGAAGCTTTGCAGCGAGCCGACGGGCGGCGCGGGCCATATCCGCCATTCGCCGTTCAAGCGGCCGGCGATGAGACCGGCAATCAGCAATAGCGCCGATGCGACGCCGGCAATTTTCAGAAGCGTATCGATCAGCATACGGCGCAGCAGATTTTCCGGGGGCTACCGGGGAGAAATGCAGCAGTCGCGTGTCACGTGTGCGACAGGGGCGTGAATGTTTCAGGAGCGAGGGAAGCCGTTCGTCTGGCGCAGTGCTTCGCCAAGCACGATCGCGGCGGCAACGGCGACGTTCAATGATCGGAGCCCTGGCAGCATCGGTATGGTGATGCGGGCGTCTACGCGCTCGTGAACCGCTTCGGGCACTCCGGCGCTTTCCCGGCCGAGCAGAAGGGTGTCATTGCCTGCAAAGGCGAAGTCGCAGTGAGCCGTCGTCGCCTTCGTGGACAGCAAGACGAGACGGCCTTCTGAACGGCCTGGCGCGGACCGCCGCTCCACGAATGCGTCAAAGCTCGTGTGTCGTGTAAGATTGACGTGGGTCAGATAATCAAGGGCTGCGCGCTTCAGTGCGCGATCGCTCATGTCGAAGCCGGTCGGACCGATAACATCGACCGGCACGCCGAAGCATGCAGCGAGGCGAAGGATCGTCCCCGTATTCTGGGCAATGTCCGGCTGATAGAGGGCAAGACGCATCGGCCCGGGACCTGCACACCGGGCGCAAAATGTGTCTAGTGCGACCTATGCGCCAAATTGCCTCTCACTTTTTGTCGCGGCTTTTCATTGATAGCGAAGCCAAACGCTGTCAGAACGTTCGGCAGGGAAGAAACGAACGAACCTAGAGACCAAAAAAGGCAATCGGCGGCGGGTCCTTCTCTCGCATGATCGATCAAGCCTCCCGGGCTCTGGTTTCCAATGCGGGAGGCACCCGTGACTACTGACGCATTAGAACCAAACCGCCGGGATTTCTTGGTGGTTGCGGGTAACGCGTTCGCCGCCGTCGGCGCCGCATCGCTGCTTTGGCCTTTCATTCAGCAAATGAACCCCGACGCGAGCACACTGGCGCTCTCGTCGGTGGAGATCGATCTGTCGCCCGTCAAGGAAGGGCAGGCGATCACGGCGCTGTGGCGTGGCAAGCCGATCTTCATCCGCAACCGCACGAAGGCGGAGATCGAGTCGGCCGAGGACGTCAACGTCACGAACCTTCCGGACGGTCTGGCGCGAAATGAAAACCTGCCGACCGATGACCCGGCAACGGACGCTAACCGTACGATCAAGGGGCACGAGAACTGGATCGTGCTGATCGGCATCTGCACGCACCTCGGTTGCATTCCGAAGGGCCAGTCGATGGGCGACGAGCGCGGTGAGTTCGGCGGCTGGTTCTGCGCCTGCCACGGCTCGCAATACGACACCTCCGGACGCATTCGAAAAGGCCCGGCGCCGCGCAATCTCGAGGTGCCGCCATATGCGTTCAAGACAGATACAAAAATAAAAATCGGTTAGCGGGGAGAGAGCAAATGGGAGCCCGAACCTCGAATTACGTGGCGACGACGCGCTGGGGCAAATGGCTCGATGAGCGGCTGCCCATCGGGCGCGTGATGAAGAACCAGTTCATCGATTATCCGACGCCGCGCAACTTGAATTATCTCTGGACGTTCGGGGGCATTTTGACGTTGTGCCTCGTCGGCCAGATCATCACCGGCGTCATTCTCGCCATGCACTATCAGCCGAGCGATGCCGAAGCGTTCAATTCGATCGAGCACATCCGGCGCGACGTGAACTACGGGTGGATGATCCGGAATTTCCACTCGGTCGGCGCCTCGATGTTTTTCTTAGCCGTCTACATCCATATCTTCCGCGGCTTTTATTATGGCTCGTACAAGGCGCCGCGTGAGGTTCTTTGGATCCTCGGCGTTCTCATCATGCTTCTGATGATGGCGACGGCGTTCATGGGCTACACGCTTCCCTGGGGCCAGATGAGCTTCTGGGGCGCGACGGTCATCACCAATCTCTTCTCCGCTCTCGATACGATCCACAACGGTCTGGGAACGGCGATCGTCCAGTGGCTGTGGGGCGGATATTCCGTCTCGGGCGTGACCCTCAACCGCTTCTTCTCGCTGCACTATCTGTTGCCATTCGTGCTGACGGGCGTCGTCGGCTTGCATATCTGGGCGCTGCATGTCGTCGGACAAAACAATCCGACGGGGCTCGATCTGAAAGAGCCGACCGATTGCGTGCCGATGCATCCCTATGCGACGGCGAAGGACTCGGTCGGAATTTTCGCGTTCCTGATCCTCTACGCGTGGTTCGTGTTCTTCGTGCCGGACTATCTCGGCGATGCCGACAACTACATCGAGGCCAATCCGCTCGTCACGCCACCGCACATTGTGCCCGAATGGTATTTCTTGCCGTTCTACGCGATCCTCAGGGCCTTCACGAACTCGTTCCTCGGCATCCCGCTCGGTCAGTACGCCAAGCTTTGCGGCGTCGTCGCGATGTTCTCGGCGGTGGTCATCATCGCTTTCGCGCCGTGGCTCGATACGTCGCGCGTGCGCTCGGCGAAGTACCGGCCGATCTTCAAATGGTTCTTCTGGTTCTTCCTCTTCACGTGCGTGGCGCTCGGGTATCTCGGCTCGAAACCAGCCGAAGGCGTCTACGTGTTTTGGGCGCAGATCTTCACCGTCTGCTACTTCCTGTTCTTCCTCGTGGCCATGCCCATCATCGGACTGATCGAGACGCCTCGGAGGCTGCCGCGCTCGATTACAGAGGCGGTGCTGAGCAAAGGCCGTGGCGGCGGCTTACCTTCGGGGGCCGCGGCGGCTCCTGAAGTGCGCTGAGGGGAGAGATGTGATGAAAAAGCGCTTCGCTCTCACTCTCCTGTTCGCTTTGACAGCGGCTCTCGCGATTAGCAGCGTGTCGGCCGAGGAGGCCGGTCACCCGGAAATCGAGCGGCAGAAATGGGCGTTCTCGGGATTCACCGGTCAGTTCGACAGGGCTCAGCTTCAGCGCGGCTTCCAGGTCTACAAGGAAGTCTGCTCGAACTGCCACGGCCTCAAGCGGCTTTATTTCCGCAATCTCGTGCAGCCGGGCGGACCGGAGTTTCCCGAAGACGCGGTTAAGCAACTTGCTGCCAGTTGGCCAAATCAGATCACGGACGGTCCGAACGACGAAGGCAAGATGTTCGAGCGGCCTCCGCTGCTCTCGGACCCCATCCGAGGCCCGTATCATAACGACAAGGAAGCGCGCGCGATCCAGAACGGTGCGCTGCCGCCGGATCTCACGCTGATCGCGAGAGCCCGCGGTGTTCAGCGCAACCCGAGCTGGTGGGTGCACCCGTTCCTGATGCTGGGCGACATCGCCCATGCCTATCAGGAAGGCGGCGCCGATTATGTCTATGCGCTGTTGACCGGGTTCACCGACCCGCCTTCGGACTTCAAACTGGTGGACGGCAAATTCTACAACAAGGCCTTTCCCGGCCATCAAATCAGCATGCCGCCGCCGCTCTCGGACGGCGTCGTCGCCTATCAGGACGGGACCCCGCCGACGGTCGACAATTATTCTCGCGACGTCGTCGCATTTCTGTCATGGACGGCCGATCCGTCGTTCGACCAGCGCAAGCGGATCGGCTGGCAAGTTATCCTCTATCTGATCGTCACTACTGTCCTGCTCTATCTGGGCAAAAAGCGCATCTGGGCCGGCCTCAAGCACTGACCCGGACGCTTGTGACGATTTGCAAACTGGTGAAGGCCTCGCTTGCGAGGCCTTTTTTCTTTTAACTGGCGGGATCATCGGGAAGACGGAGGGAAGCGAATGACGGCATCGGTACTCGGCATCGTGGGCGGAAGCGGATTTTATCATTTGCCGGGCCTCGCCAATCCCGAATGGAAGGCCATCGAGAGCCCGTGGGGTGCGCCTTCGGACGAAGTGCTGTTTGCCGACATCGACGGGCTTCCCATCCGCTTCCTGCCACGGCATGGACGGGGCCATAAATTGTCTCCGACCGGCATCAACTATCGGGCAAATATTGACGTGCTGAAGCGCGCCGGCGTCACAGACCTGGTTTCCGTCTCGGCCTGTGGTTCGCTCAAAAAGAAGTACCGGCCCGGCGATTTCGTTCTTCCCGACCAGTTCATCGACCGGACCTTCGCGCGCGAGAAATCGTTCTTCGGTAACGGCTGCGTGGCGCACGTCGCGATGGGCGATCCGATCAGTCCGCTGCTTTTCAAGGCGCTCGAGAAGTCGGCAAAGGCTGAAAAGATCAAGGTGCATCGTGGCGGCGTCTATCTCGCGATGGAAGGCCCGCAGTTCTCGACGCGCGCCGAGAGCAATCTCTATCGGTCATGGAACTGCGACGTCATCGGTATGACCAACATGCCGGAAGCCAAGCTCGCTCGCGAGGCCGAGATTTGTTACGCGAGTGTCGCGATGGTAACCGACTACGACTGCTGGCACAGCGATCATGGTGACGTCGACGTTGCCGCGATCCTGGAGGTAATGAACGAGAACACGGAGAAGGCGCAGAGGCTCGTCGCCCATCTCGCGCGCGATTTTCCGCGCGAGCACCCTGCCTGTCCCAACGGTTCCGACCGGGCGCTGGAAGTCGCGATCATCACGCCGCCGGAAGCCCGCGATCCCGAGCTTCTCAGGAAGCTCTCGGCGATTGCCGGGCGCGTCCTCATCTGACGGTGGTGCGACAGCCTAGTTTGGGAAGCTGATCAAGATCTTCATCTTGATCAAGGAGGGGAAGAGCGTCTCAAGGGCCGCGCCTGCGAGCCACAGAACAACTCCGAGCAGGATCAGCGCAGGAATGGCTGCGAGAACGGCCTTCAGGAAGAATGTGACAAGGTGCGCAAACGGCACGTCGATACGGCGGACCGAAGCGGGAAACGGCAGATTCTCGACGCTTGAGCCAACATCGGCGGCGTAGACCTGCGGTTGTGGTCCAGACCGGCCCTCCGATCCCATCGGCAGACTTGGATTGGCGGCTCGCTCTTGGGCGGCACGTTCGCGCGCCTCGCGGGCCCGCGCTTCCTTTTCGCGGCGAAATGTTCTCGGCAGGTCTTCGGAATCGTCCGAAAGCGGGTCGAAGTCGGGGCTGGCCATTGCGGACGGGCCTTGGGCTGCCATCTCGATGTCCCTCAAGCAAAAATATTCTGCGGATGCCGAATTATTCGGTAGGCAGCGTTGCTCTAAATCTACCTAGAAGTCAGGGATATTGCTATTTTGCGCCGTCAATTTGGCGGGAGTGCAGCACGTGAAGAACTATGATGGCCTTCAAGAGCTTATTCGGACGATCCCCGACTATCCCAAACCCGGCATTATGTTCCGGGATATCACGACGCTGCTCGCCGACCCCAAGGGGCTAAAGAAGGCGATCAAAGGAATGACGAAACCGTTCGAGGATGAGAAAATCGACGCGGTCGCCGGCATCGAAGCGCGCGGCTTTATTCTGGGTGGGGCGATCGCCGACCGCCTCGAGTGCGGCTTCATTCCGATCCGGAAGAAAGGCAAACTGCCATGGAAGACGATCGGTCAGGAGTATACTCTCGAATACGGCGTCGACGTGATCGAGATTCACGAGGACGCGATCGAGAAGGATTGGCGCGTGCTGATCGTCGATGATCTGATCGCGACGGGCGGCACTGCGGAAGCCGCGGTGAAGCTCATTCGGCGTTCGGGCGGCAAGGTCATGGGCTGCACATTCATCGTCGATCTGCCGGATCTCGGCGGCATGAAGAGACTCGACGACCTCGGTATTACAAGTCACGCACTCGTCGCATTCGGCGGGCACTAGGCTTCGCCGTGCATCTGCCAAGCGAACATTTATCTGAGGCGCTCCACTGCATCGCTGCTTGGCGGCTCGATCCTTGCGCGCAGCAGAAGTGTCCCGTTTGTGCGGTGACAGGAGTAGAGATCATCGACCGTTCAGCGCGGCCTTATTCCGAGTGGTACGCGCTGAAGTGCATGGGATGCGGACTCGACGCCTCGCTTCATATCCCGTTACCCGGCCCGGCTGGCTACTGAGCATGGCGAACGGTCCGCCCGAGATCGTCCTGCTGCCGGGTCTCGACGGGACCGGAGACTTGTTTGATCGGGTCGAGGCTAAACTCGCGCCGGAGCTTTCGGTGAAAGTCATCCGCTATCCGCACGACCCGACGCTCGGCTACGCCGGATATGTCGAGCGTGTGCGCAATGAGATCGGCAGCAGGAACGTCTACGTCCTGGGCGAATCATTCTCGGGACCGGTTGCGGTTCTTGTTGCCGCTCAGCTTGGCAGACAAGTGAAGGGCATCGTTCTTGCCGCGACGTTTGTCAAAAATCCTTGGCCGCAGTGGCTCATTCGGAGGTCGGCGCGGGTTGACCCGCGCACGACGCCTGCGAAAATAAGGAACGCCATCCTCATGGGACCTTATGGTGACTCCGAGCTCGAGAGAAGGGTCGATGAAATCGTCCGGACGTTGCCGCGCCCGGTGAGAGCCGCCCGTCTCCGCGCCACTGCAGAGGTTGATGTGAGGCCGGATTTCGCGAGGCTGGCGTGCCCGATCCTCGTCCTCCATGGACGAAGCGATTGGCTGGTTCGTAAATCGCCGATGCAAAAGGCTGTCAGCGAGAAGGGGAGGGCGCGTATGATCGTGATCCCTGGCGCGCACATGCTCCTTCAGACCCGGCCCGCAGAAGCTGCGGCCGAAATCATTCATTTCACGAAATCACTTGCGGAGGCACACTATGAAGCTTGACGGAGTGCCCTCGCGCACGATCTGGCTCGAGCGCGATGGCTGGTCGGTCGGCATTCTCGATCAAACGCTGCTGCCACATAAGCTCGTGCGATTGACGCTTAAGACGGTCGACGAGGCTGCGCACGCGATCAAATCCATGCAGGTGCGTGGCGCGCCGCTCATCGGCGTTACGGCAGCTTACGGTGTGGCGCTGGCGATGCGCGTCGATGCTTCCGATGCGAGCCTTGCTCATGTGGTAACGTTTCTCGGCGAACAGAGGCCGACCGCCGTCAATCTGCGCTGGGCGCTGGAAGATCTTCGCGCGACGCTTGGCCCGCTTGCAGTCAATGTCCGAGCTGCCGCCGCCTATGCCCGCGCTGCGGAACTTGCGGACGAAGATGTCGAAACGTGCCGCCGTATCGGGATCAACGGGCTTAAGCTGATCAAGGACATCGCAGATAAGAGATCCGGTCGCCCGGTAAACGTGCTCACCCATTGCAACGCCGGCTGGCTCGCTTGCGTCGACTGGGGGACTGCGACGTCGCCGATCTATCAGGCGCACGATGCGGGCGTTTCGGTTCATGTGTGGGTCGACGAAACCCGCCCGCGCAATCAGGGTGCGGCTCTCACGGCCTTCGAGCTTTCGCAGCACGGCGTTCCGCATAGCCTGATCGCCGATAATGCCGGCGGTCATTTCATGCAGCGGGGCGATGTCGATCTCGTCATCGTCGGAACCGACCGCGTCACGGCCAACGGTGATGTGGCAAACAAGATCGGCACATACCTCAAGGCGCTTGCCGCGAAAGATACCGGCGTTCCGTTCTACGTCGCGCTCCCCTATTCCACGATCGATTGGCGAACGGAACAGGGCGACGACATTCCGATCGAAGAGCGGAACGAAGACGAAGTCCTTCGCGTGCAGGGAAGATTGCCGAACGGCGATATCGCTTCGGTTCACATCTCGGCTGAGGGAACGCATGCGCGCAACCCGGCCTTCGACGTGACGCCGGCGCGGCTCGTCACGGGCTTCATCACCGAGCGCGGCATCTGCGCGGCGTCGCGCGAGGGGCTGCTATCGCTCTATCCCGAAAAGACAAGCGCGGCGGCGTGATGGGCGTGAAGCGGACCAGCGAAAAAGCTCTCAGGAAAGAGATCATCTTGACGGCTCAAGAGATGAGCCGCTCGGGGCTTTCGCCTGGCCGCTCAGGAAACGTTTCGTGCCGGTTCAATGATGGCATGCTCATCACGCCGACTGGCAAGCGGTATGACGAAACGGAGCCCGAAGACATCGTCTTCGTCGCGGAAGATGGCAGCGTGCCGGGCGGTCAATCGAAGCCGTCGAGCGAATGGCATTTTCATCTCGCCGTCTACCGCGAACGCCTCGACCGGCATGCCCTGGTACATACCCACTCGATGTACGCTACGGTGCTCGCTTGCGCGCACAGGGCCATTCCGGCCTTCCATTACATGGTCGGGGTCGCGGGGGGGCGGGACATTCCGTGCGTGTCCTATGCGACGTTCGGAACGGAAGAGCTTGCGCGACTTGTTGCGGCGGGTCTCAAGGAGCGGGATGCCTGCCTGATGGCCAATCACGGACAAATTGCATGCGGGACGTCGCTCACTCACGCCATCGAGCTTGCCCTTGAGGTGGAAGTCTTGGCTGAGCAGTATTACAAACTACTTGTGCTCGGCGAAGTGCGCCTGCTCGACGATGCCGAAATGGTCAGAATTGTCGAACGATTTAAGGGCTATGGCAGGAATGCAGAGGTAAATCTGAAGAACGATAGAAAAGGCTGATCGAACCAATAGGATTTTGCACGACGATAAGATTGTCTTATAAGAATTTCCTGAAAAAAAGATTTGTACGTTAAGTTTTTCTGATCTTAGGTCTGCTGGGTTTCCTCCAGGAAGGACGATCACCATGACCGAAACTACTAAACTCACCACAACTGCTGGCGCCCCCGTTGCCGACAACCAGAATTCACAGTCAGCAGGGCCGCGCGGTCCGCTGCTCCTTCAGGATTACCAGCTCCTCGAAAAGCTCGCGCACCAGAACCGCGAGCGCATTCCGGAACGTACCGTGCATGCCAAGGGCTGGGGCGCCTACGGCACGCTGACGATTACCGGCGATATATCGAAGTACACGATGGCCAAGGCGCTGCAGCCCGGGGCGAAGACCGAGATGCTCGCCCGGTTCTCGACGGTCGCGGGCGAGCTTGGTGCGGCTGACGCCGAGCGCGACGTGCGCGGCTTCGCTCTCAAGTTTTATACCAGCGAGGGCAATTGGGATCTCGTCGGCAACAACACGCCGGTGTTTTTCGTCCGCGACCCGCTGAAGTTCCCGGATTTCATTCATACGCAGAAGCGGCATCCGAAGACGAACATGCGTTCGCCGACGGCAATGTGGGATTTCTGGTCGCTTTCGCCCGAAAGCTTGCACCAGGTCACGATCCTGATGTCCGATCGGGGTCTCCCGGTTTCGGTACGCCATATGAATGGCTACGGCTCGCACACCTACGCGCTCTTCAACGCGAAGAACGAAAGGTTCTGGGTTAAATTTCATTTCAAGACTGTGCAGGGCCACAAGCACTGGACCAACGGCGAAGCGACCGAAATCGTCGGCCGCACACGCGAGTCGACGCAGGAAGATCTCTTCACCTCGGTCGAGCGCGGGGACTTCCCGAAGTGGAAGATGCAGGTGCAGATCATGCCGGAAGCCGATGTCGGCAAGCATTGGTACAATCCGTTCGATCTCACCAAGGTTTGGCCGCACGCCGACTATCCGCCGATCGACGTCGGTCTGCTCGAGCTCAACCGCAATCCGGAAAACTATTTCGCCGAGATCGAGCAGGCTGCGTTCTCACCATCCAACATCGTGCCGGGTATCGGTTTCTCGCCCGACAAGATGCTGCAGGCGCGGATCTTCTCTTACGCCGACGCGCACCGCTATCGCCTCGGAACGCATTATGAGCATCTGCCGGTGAACGCTGCGCGGTGCCCCGTACATAACTATCACAAGGACGGTCCGATGCGGTTCTTCCCGCAGGAGAGCGGGAATGTGGACGCCTATTACGAGCCGAACTCGTTCCACGGCGCGGCTGAAGATAAATCCTTCGTCGAGCCGCCTCTCGCGATTTCAGGCGATGCCGAGCGCTACAACCATCGCGATGGTAACGACGACTACCGCCAGGTCACCGCGCTATTCAATCTGTTCAACAAGGATCAGAAGGCCAGGCTCTTCACCAACGTCGCTGAGGCGATGTGGGGAATCCCCGATTTCATCGCCGAGCGGCAGCTTGCGCACTTCAAGAAGGTGCATCCGGAGTATGAAGCCGGCGTGCGTTTTGCGCTCGACCACATGACGCGCCAGAAGGCATCGGAGACGGCGCAGCAGCAGAAGATGCCACGGGGCGCCGAAGCCGCCGAGTAAGAACGGCATCTGCTGATCCCTGAAAAACGAAAAGGCTCCGCTCTCCGCGCGGGGCCTTTTTTGTTTCTTCGTTGTCATCCCGGCCGAGCCATCTTGCGAGACCCGGGACCCAGTCTAGAGCTTTCCTTGGGCCTGGGTCCCGGATCGTCGCTCTCGCGCCGTTCGGGATGACATTCGTGGGTTGGTGCTCCGGCACAGCGCAACTTCTCAAGTGCTGGTGCGTTGCTCGGGCGACGCTCAATAACATGGAGGAGGAGCGGACATGCCGCGTGGTGACAAATCGAGCTATTCCGACAAGCAGAAGCGCAAGGCCGAGCACATCGAAGAAGGTTACGAGAAGCGCGGCGTCGGTAAGGACGAAGCGGAAAGACGCGCTTGGGCGACGGTCAACAAAGAGAGCGGCGGCGGAAACAAAAGCGGCTCGGGTCGCGGCGTCAAGGATACGCACGTTGCTTCGAAACGTGGCGGTCGTATCGGTGGCAAGGCAGCGGCCTCGCGCCCGGCCGCAGCGCGTAAAGCCTCTGCGAAAAAGTCCGCCGCCACTCGGAAGCGTCGAGCGAGCTAAGCTCCGCTATTCTGCGCCTTTGAAATACGGCTCGACTTTGCCCTTGAGCTTGAGCGTCATCGGACGGCCAGCACGATCTTTGGCGTTGCCGGCTGCAACGCGGATCCAGCCTTCGCTGACACAATATTCTTCGACGTTCGTTTTCTCGACGCCGTTGAAGCGGATGCCGACTTCACGTTTCAGGATTTCCTCGTCGAAGAACGGGCTCTGCGGGTCGTTGCTCAGCCGGTCGGGAAGCACATCGGTCATGGTCAGGCCTTAGTTTGCAAAGCGGAAGTGCATGACGTCGCCGTCCTGGACGACGTACTCCTTACCTTCAAGACGCATTTTCCCGGCTTCCTTGGCGCCCGTCTCGCCGTTTCCGGCGACGTAATCAGCGTAAGCGATCGTCTCTGCGCGGATGAAGCCCTTCTCGAAGTCGGTATGGATGACGCCCGCTGCCTGTGGCGCCTTGGTGCCGCGCGTGATCGTCCAGGCGCGGGCTTCCTTCGGCCCAACCGTGAAGTAGGTCACGAGATCGAGCAGGCCGTAGCCGGCGCGGATCAGGCGGTTCAAGCCGGCTTCTTCGAGACCCATTTCGGCGAGAAACGCGTCGCGATCCTCGGGTGCGAGACCGGAGAACTCGCTTTCGATTTTTGCCGAGATGATCACGATGGCTGCGCCTTCGGCTTTGGCGCGCTCTTCCACTTGCTTCGAATAGGCGTTGCCGTGGGCAGCCGCGCTTTCTTCGACGTTGCAGACGTAGACGACGGGCTTCGACGTCAAGAGCTGCAGCGCGCGGAAGGCCGGCATCTCTTCCGGCGTCATCTTCGCGAGGCGCGCGGGTTTGCCTTCGCGGAGCAGCAGCAGCGGCTTCTCCATGACGGCGAATTGCGCTTTCGCTTCCTTGTCGCCCGTCTTGGCCTTCTTCTCGATCTGCGAGACGCGCTTCTCGAGGCTGTCGAGATCGGCCAGCATCAGCTCCGTCTCGACGACGTCAGCGTCGGCCAATGGATCGATGCGGTTCTCGACGTGGGTGATGTCTTCGTCGACGAAGCAACGGAGCACGTAAGCGACGGCATCGACCTCGCGAATATGAGAGAGGAACTTGTTACCAAGGCCTTCGCCCTTTGAGGCGCCGCGCACGAGGCCGGCGATATCGACGAACGTCAGCCGAGTCGGAATGATCTCCTTGCTGCCGGCGATCTTCGCAAGCGTTTCAAGGCGCGGGTCGGGAACCGCGACCTCGCCGACATTGGGCTCGATCGTACAAAAGGGATAGTTGGCTGCCTCCGCCTGCGCGGTTTGCGTCAGCGCGTTGAAGAGGGTCGACTTGCCGACGTTCGGCAGGCCGACGATGCCGCATTTGAAGCCCATGGCGGGGGAATGTCCGGTTGAGTTGCTGCCGTGGGGTTAAGCGAGCGGCGGCCTAATGTGAAGTCTTATCGGTCTCGTCTGCGGCCCTATGGCTCACCGTGCGAATTTGGTGAACGCGAATGCCGAATATCGAGACGGAGCGGGAAGGTTCGTCGTGTCGGACATGGCGTCGGCGAGAGCTTCCGAAATATGCGTGCCCTCGTCCGCCTGGCGAACTGCAATCACGATGAACGGGCGCTGCCAGCTCGTATCGGAATCTTCGCAATCCGTGCACGGATCAACGTAGCGGCCGAGGTTCAGCGTCCACATCGGAATGCGCTCGCCCAGGGCTTCCTGAACCCATTGCGCGGTGCGAATGGCGCGCATGCCTCCGCGCTGTTCCTCGCGCTCGACTTCGCCCTCTTGACTCGCGAGACCAACCGCGATCAGGCCACGCGCGGTGCCAAGACCTTCGCGAAGCTGCGGCGCCAGAACCTCGTCCTGGATTTCTTGCGGCGAGAGGCGCTGATCGTCTTTTTCGAGCTCGGTCGTGGAACCGCGCACCCAGCCGTAGTTCTTCGTCAGCACGACGACATCGAACAGCGCGCGACGGCCCGCGCGGTCCGCGCCTTCGATGGGGAACACGAGCGTGCGTTCGTTCCACCGCTTGGCCAAGATGCGGCGAGCGCCCGTCTTGTCCTTGTTGTTCGAGACGTAGGCGTCCCAGGCGACGTTGCCGAAAACGCCTGCGGTGAATAACAAAATGAGCGCGCCGATGATTGTTTGGGAACTGACGCCGAAGAACGAGCCGCCGGAGCGGTTTTCTTCCTGATGCTCCGACATGGACCCACCCCAACGACTGACAAGCGCTCCGACGAGACTATCACGAATTCCCGCCGCCCGATTTTCGCGCGCCCAACCATTTTTTCAAGTTCTCGGCGAGTGCAGACTGGCGTTTCGAAGCTCGTTCTCCGGACGGGTGTGGCCCTGATGCCGGCTTTTTGGATTGGCGCGGTTCATCGGCGTCCTCACGCGGCGGCTTGCGCGCCGGGGTGTCGGGCTCTTCCAGGGTCAAGCGGGCAACGTCGCTCAGGAAGCGCGGGTCGTCGCCTTTCGCGAGATAGGGAGCAGAATCCGCGACGGCGTCGAGGAGGATGTTGAGCCATTCGCGATCCGATTTCGCGAAGTCGTTCAAGACATGATAGATGACGACGTCCTTCGAGCCCGGATGGCCGATCCCCAGGCGCACGCGTTTATATTCGTTTTCGATATGGGCGGTGATCGAGCGCAGGCCGTTGTGGCCGGCATTGCCGCCTCCCGCCTTAACCTTCACCTTGCCGGGCGCGAGGTCCAACTCGTCATGGAAGACGTAGACGTCGGATAGCGGGATTTTGAGAAAGCGTTGGGCCTCACCGACGGAGCGGCCGCTTTCGTTCATGTAGGTCTCGGGCTTCAGAAGCGTGACGCGCTCACCACCGATCGCGCCTTCCGAAACAAGGCCCTGAAACTTCTTACGCCAGGGGGCGAAGTCGTGGCGTTCGGCGATGCGATCGACCGCCAAGAAACCGATGTTGTGGCGGTTGGCGCGATACTTCTCACCGGGATTGCCGAGGCCGACGAAGAGCTTCATCGATAAACTCTTTTATTTGCGCCCGGCGACTCCGCTTCGCGGAGCCGGCCGCCGGGCGCAGAGCCCAGCGTCGAGACCGGCGCAATCGGAAGATCGCGCCGGCTCTGGATTTTCTTACTTCTTCGCGGCGGGCTTGGCGGCAGGTGCGGCCTTGGCAGCCGGAGCCGCCGCCTTGCCAGCGGGAGCCGCTTTGCCAGCAGCGGCGGCCGGAGCAGCCTTGGCGCCAGCAGCCGGAGCCGCGGCCTTGGCGTCGGCGGCCGGCGCTGCGCCAGCCTCCGTCGTCGCGGCGGCGGCAGCTTCGTCGTCGCCCTTGAGGGCGCCGGCAATCGTCGCGATTGTGAAGTCGCGGTTCTTGATGACGGGCGAAACGCCGTCGGGCATTTGCACGGCGGAGATGTGGATCGAGCGGCCGATCTCCATGCCCTCCAGGCTGATCTCGAAGAAGCGCGGAATCTTGTCGTAGGGGCAATACACCTCGACGTCGTGGCGCACGATATTCAAGACGCCGCCGCGCTTCAGGCCAGGCGACAGTGCTTCGTTGATGAAATGCATCGGGATCGAAACGCGAATGACGCCGTCCTTGCCGACACGCTGGAAGTCAACGTGCAGCGGCGTATCGCGGACGGGATCAACCTGTACGTCGCGGGCAAGCACGATGTGCTTCTTGCCTTCGACGTCGAGTTCGATGGCTGTGGAGGTGAAATGACCCCTGAGGACCTGCTTCCACAGAGCGTTGTACTCGAGGCTGATCGTTTCGGGGGTTTCGTGGTTGCCGTAAATGACGGCAGGCACATTTCCATCGCGGCGAGCTTGGCGTGCGGCCCCCTTGCCGGCACGCGGGCGCGCCGTAGCCTTGAGCGTGATAAGCTCAGACATGGCATCGTCTCCGAGTGTTAAGGCTCTCCTGCCCATCAGAAGAGCCAAATAGCCGCGTACCGGCCTCCAAGGGTGCCGGGCGACGTCTCAGGAAGGTCTTCTTGAGATTGCGTGTGTATACCTGGGGTTCGAAAGACGTGCAACGGCCCAGAAACATTGTATCGCGCGCAACAATACTTCGGGCTGGACTGGAAAGTTGCCCTGAAAATCAGCATATTAATGCCGGATTTGACGGAAGATCGATTTATGTCCCGTGAAGGCGGGTGGTGGAGATGCCCGAAGTGATAGCCAGAAAGCCCACAAAGCGCCGCAGCGCGGCTGACCAGGACAAGATCATTGTCGAAGCCCTGAGGGGCGTGGGCCGGCCTGTCAGCGCTTACGAGCTTATTGAGCAGGTCCGCGGGAAAGGCGTCAGCGCGCCCCCCACCGTCTATCGCGCTTTGCAACGTTTGATCGAGGATGGCCTCGCCCACCGTCTCGAAAGCCTCAATGCTTTCGTGGCCTGCGATCACCCCCATCATCACGGCAAGGCGGTGTTCGCCATTTGCAATTCCTGCGGTACGGTTAAGGAATTCGATAGCCCGGCAGCCGTCAAAAACCTTCAGGCCTGGGCCGGGAAGAACGACTTCAAAGTGAGGTCGATGACGATGGAGCTTCGTGGCCGCTGTGGGGATTGCGTCGCAAGCCACGAGTAGCTGGGGGTTCCGGCAGGCTGAGGCTAGTAGAAGAGGCTCGAGACGCTCTCTTCGCGGCTTGTGCGCGAGATGGCCTCGCCGATCAGCGGAGCGATCGAGATCACGCGGATGTTTTTCGCGGCCCTCACTGCTTCGGTCGGCAGTATTGAGTCTGTGATGACTAGCGACTTCAGACGCGAATTCTGAATGCGGCTTACAGCGCCGCCCGAGAGCACGGCGTGCGAGATGTAGGCGGAGACTTCCGTTGCGCCGTTCTTCAGCAAGGCTTCAGCGGCGTTCACCAGAGTGCCACCGGAATCGACGATGTCGTCGATGAGGATGCATCGCTTGCCATCGACATCACCGATGACGTTCATCACTTCGCTCTCGCCGGGACGTTCGCGCCGCTTATCGCAAATGGCGATTGGAGCCGTGATGCGCTTGGCAAGCGCGCGGGCGCGGACGACACCGCCGACGTCCGGCGAGACGACGACGATATCGTCAGTGTTGCCGAACTGCTCTTCGATGTCGCGCGTCATAACCGGGGCGGCGAAGAGATTGTCGGTCGGAATGTCGAAGAAGCCCTGAATCTGTCCGGCGTGGAGATCGAGGGTCAGCACGCGATCGGCGCCTGCGCGTTCAATCAGGTTGGCGACGAGTTTCGCGGAGATCGGCGTTCGCGGGCCGGGTTTCCGGTCTTGGCGAGCGTAGCCGAAGTAGGGAATGACGGCCGTGATCCGTCGCGCCGAAGAGCGCTTCAGCGCGTCGAGCAGGATCAGGAGTTCCATCATGTTGTCGTTGGCGGGGAACGACGTCGACTGAATGACGAAGACGTCCTGGCCGCGGACGTTCTCCTGGATCTCAACGAAGATCTCCATGTCGGCGAAGCGCTTCACCTGACCCTTGGCCAACGGAAGCTTCAGATATGCGCAGATCGCATCGGCGAGGGGTCGGTTGCTATTTCCCGCGACGATCTTCACGCCCAGCTTTCCTCGACCGTCCGAGTTCCGAGCGTCAACCTTGGCATCGAAAGGCATTTGCGCTCCAGAAACCTCACCATGCGCGGGCTTGTAGCAATTGGGCCCGGACGATTCAACCGTCCGAGCCCAGAGTTATTATAGACGCACCGCTCGGGGTTGTGCCGAGTGCGGTTTGCTTAATTTATGCTCTTTGCGGGCAGGAGCTTGATGATGCCCTGTGCAGCGGCCGCAGCTGCGGCGTCTGCCGTTTTACCCCAGGCTCCGTCGAGAGAACCCTGAGGGACTTCGTTCTTCTGCGACACTGTGCCGAGCTTCTTGCCCGTCGGGTCGATGACGTTCCAGTCTATCTGGATGGGCTGCTTGCCGTCTTTGCTCTGGCCCATCGCGACCTTGCCTTCAACTTTATAGGATTGGGCATCGGGCGCGCCGGCAAGCGTCAAACCGTTCTTGGTCAGCTCACGCTGGATCGCCGCGGTCAACGTGCTGCCGCCGTCGCCGGGGGCGCCGGTCACCATCGGCACCACGGCCGTGATGGGGCCGGACGGCGTTATGCTACCCGTGGTCGGGGCGATGGGCGAATTCGACGCCGTCGTTAAAGGAGCCTGCGAAGGCGCCGCGGTATCTGAAGCGAGAGCGGTCGAAGTTGCGCCTGTCGTTTTGGTGTTCGAGGCGACGGGAACGCTTCCGCCGGTCGAAAGCCAGCTTACGATCTGCTTCGATGTCTTGTCCGCGATGCTTTGAACGACCGGTGGCGTAACGGCAGCCCACGGGTCCTTGCCCGCTCCGGCCACGATCTCTTCACCCGTGACACGGTGCACGCGCTTGCCGCTCTGGTCCGTTACGTCCCAGATATATGAGATTTTGGCTTTCGTCTTTTCGCGCGCCGCCACGATATAGCCCCGCACGACGTATTCGCCCGTGGCGTTGGAGGCAGTCGCGACGGTAATTCCGTTGCGTCCGATTGACGACGCCAGTTGCGACTGCAGGTCACGGGCGACGCTCTCCGGCGAACCGATAACCGGAGCGATCTGTATTTTTGCGGTCTGTGCTGCAACGGGACCGGCAGACGGGATCGCGAGAGACGTTTGAGGTGCGGACCCCCCGCTCAACAAGTTCGAAGCCGACTCGCAGCCGCCAAGTCCGAGTGTGGCGAACGCAGCCAATACCATTGGCCCGATCGTCCATAGGCGTGTCCTGCGCTCACGCGCCCGAGCAAAGTTAAAGGTCGTCACGCGACGTCCCCCCTTATCCAACCGCGACTTCCCGGCGGCCGGAATACATTACCCCCCGCGGCCTGAACTCCCATATTTACTACCGGAACTGACCTTATCCCTCTAGATCAGCCCCGATACGCCCGTCCAGATGGCGGCTCTGCGAAACTGTTGTTGGTCGTGCAAACGTTGGCGTCTCTTCGGTGTTCGCTGTGGATTGTGCGCTTAAGCCACGACGATGGCGGAGATTTGGCGGCCATAATCCGCTTCCCCGCGATGAGTTTTACGCCTGTAGCTGAAGAAAAGCGATTCGTTCTCACTTGTGCAGAGCGAAAGGTCCTCGATGCTGCCGACGCCGGCCTCCGCGAGGCGCTTTGTGACAAAGCCTGGAAGATCGAAGTGGGGCCGGGCGCCTTCGTCTTTTCGATTGAAGAAGGCGCTGCTTGCCGGATCGCGGGCAAGAAACGTGGCTTCGAACTCTGGGCCGACCTCGTAGGCAGATTGACCGATGCACGGGCCGACCGCGGCTGAGATGCGCTCCCGGCGAGCGCCAAGCCGCTCCATCTCGCGAATGGCGCTGTCGACGATCCCATTGATGGCTCCGCGCCAGCCTGCGTGGGCGGCGGCGACGACGCCGGCTTCGGCGTCAGCAAGAAGGACGGGGGCGCAATCTGCGGTCAGAACCCCCACGACGAGACCCGGCGTCACGGACACGACCGCGTCGGCGTGCGGGAGGGCATCACGAGCGGGTGGCTGCAAAACTTCGAACGCGGTGGTGCCGTGCTCCTGGTAAAGCGTCACCACGCCGCCGCCGAACTCATCGAGGTTGCCGCCAAGGTGCCGGCCGATGCGCCGGCGGTTTTCGAGAACGAGGTTTGGATCGTCGTTCGAACCGAGCCCGCAATTGAGGCTCGCGTAGAGCCCGGTCGAGACGCCGCCCGCGCGCGTGAAGAAGCCATGGCGAATGCCGCTCAAGGAGGCAAGGTTTCGCGCTTCAACAGGTTCGAGAGTCATGATCTGCGGGCCTTCATGACGTCGGTCTCATGCTGGTCTCATGACGGTCTCGGCGCTTCGCTGGTTACACGCGCGGCTCCGAAACCGGGTAGCGACGGCAAGCCAGGGGAGCGGGCAGCGAGCACCTTGAAACGGCCGCCCATTCCGTTCGGTGCCAGTAGCCGGGCGACGCCTGTTTCGATTTCGCCGGCCCGCGCCGGGTTGGCGGACATCAAACGCGATGCTCGCTCGACGATGCCGAGAGAGCCCAAAAATTCCGCCTGAGTCACGGGGCCGTCGAGGGCAAGGCCGGCACGGTGCAATGTCGAAGCGAGGTCGTAGAAATTGACGTGCACGGTGAGATCGGCCTCGCCGGGAGACGTCAGCGGAGACTCATAGCCATGGCCGCGGACGGCTTGCAGCGTGTCGCCCGCGGCCGGGGTCGTGTGGCCATAATCGATCATCAGAAATGCCATTGGGCCGCGATCGGCCAGCGCCTTCAATGCCTCGGCGAGCTGGTCGAGCCGTTGCGTTTCGATGACCGTTCCGGGCGGCGCTTTCGGCAGGAGGGCTTCAAAGGCTTCCCGGGGGCAGTCGCCGTCGACGGCGGCGAACTGCAACTCGCCGGACGCATCGACCGTCACGCCTCTGATGTGCCAGCCGGTAGCTGTCTTGATCCACTGGGCGACCGGCCAGGAATTGATGAACTCGTTGGCGAAGATGATTGCCGGCGGATTGAATTCATCGAGCTCGCGCCCCCAACTGAGCATACTGCGAAAATCAGTCAGCGTTGCGCTCTGGATCTCGGCCAAGGCGTCGCTCGCTTCGACCAAGTGCACGCGGGCGACGTTGGCAAAGCCCGGAACGATGCGGGCGGCGCGGAGTACGTCGCGCATCATCGTGCCTCGTCCCGGCCCATATTCGACGAGCGTCACCGGATTGGGTGCGCCGAGCACGCCCTGCCAGACGACGCCTGCCCATACGCCGATCAGCTCGCCGAAGACCTGGCTGATGTCCGCGGCCGTGATGAAGTCGCCGGCCGCGCCGAAAATCGGTTGCTTGCGATAGTACCCGTAGTCTGCATCCCAAAGGCAGTGGGACATGTAGGTCTGGATCGTCATCGGCCCGTCGCGGCGAATGATCTCTTTGATCCGCCGGGACAGCGGCGTATCGCGTCGCAGTCCAGTTTCTCCGATCACACCGCTGCCTTTCCGGGCGCTTCCTTCCGGCGTGCAGCCCAAACCATATAGATTCCAAGGAGCAGCATAGGCAGACAGTAGACCTGACCGGCCGTGAACGGTCCGATGTTCAGAATGTGGTCGGGTTCGGGCTCGCGGAAGAACTCGCAGATGCCACGCGCAATCGCGTACCAGATCAGCCAGATGCCGGTGACGAGGCCAGGGCGCTTCAGCGCCAACAGATGATGGGTCGCGAACCTTATGATAGCAAACATCACCAGTCCTTCGAGCGCCGCTTCGTAAAGCTGGCTCGGATGACGCGGATTGTCGCCGCCATTCGGGAATACCATGCCGACCCAGGCATCGGTGACCCGGCCCCAGTGCTCGGAGTTGATGAAATTGGCGATGCGGCCGAAGAAGATGCCGACCGGTACAGCGGCGCAGCAGAGATCCATCACGGATCTCGCGGAGACCTTATAGACGCGGGCGAAGAGAATAATGAGAAGTCCGGAGGCGATGAGCGCGCCGTGAAAGCTCATTCCGCCTTTCCAGACTTTGACGATCTCGGCAGGATTGGCGAAGTAGAATTCGGGATCATAGAGTAGAACCTGCCCGAGGCGGCCGCCAATAATGACCGCTCCGGTGATATAGAGCAGGAGGTCGTCGACGCGATCGAGCGTCAGCGGCGGCTTGTCCGACTGCCAGAGTTTTGGGGTCGAGACCAAGCGGCGAATATATAACCAACCGAGCAAAAGACCCGCCATATAGGCGAGGCCGTACCATTTGACCGAAATGGGACCGAATTCGATCGCGACCGGATTGATGTCAGGGTAGGTCAAAAGGGCGACGGGTGTCATCGGCACTCCGAGCGAGGTTTCGCGATTGGCCGTATCGAGGCGCTAAGAAAGCCCAACTTCCGAGGGTTGTTTGGGAACCCCCTCGCAATGTCAAGCGGGCATCTCCCTACCGGATAGCGACCTCGAGGCCGCTGTCTTGCAGGCGTAAGCTCCAATCGCCATAGTTGTGACCAACCCTCTATCCGAGACCCTAAAATGACCCAGACCACCAACAAACTCTTCGATGACTTTGCCAAGCTGATGACGGACGCGGCAGGGGCCGCCGACGGCCTCAAGAAGGAGACCGAGGCGCTTTTTCGCAGCCAGACCGAGAAGTTTCTCCGCGACATGAATGTCGTGACGCGGGAGGACTTCGAAGCCGTGCGCGAG
Source organism: uncultured Alphaproteobacteria bacterium (assembly GCA_963710005.1). Taxonomy (GTDB): domain Bacteria; phylum Pseudomonadota; class Alphaproteobacteria; order Rhizobiales; family Hyphomicrobiaceae; genus Hyphomicrobium_B. Next base: position 221,341 of record CAVPYR010000010.1, on the reverse strand, counting down.
ATGGCCCAGAAGGCACGTTTGGAAAACGAGGCGCTTGCGCTGCGGATCGCTGTGCTCGAAGCGGAGGTCGCGAAGCTCTCGCTGCAAGGCAGTTCCACCATTTGAGGGCATCCACAGCTTAAGCGGCTTTTCACCAGCAAACGTCGCTGCGCGGGCCTGAAGACACTGGTGCGCCTGGGCTTTGCCACTTTGATCGTGGAGAAGGTTCCCGGGCTACTCTGGTCAGCTTGCGACTCGCAGGGGGGTCTGGTTTTGTCCGGCGCAGCACTAAAGCGGCGCATTTTCTGAACTGTCTCGCGTCGTTACCTGAAGGCCATCCCGGCGCGCGGCAGACTGGAGAACGATATCAATGGCAGTTGCGGAACAGGGTTCTAGCCGCGTTCTCAATCCGATCGATCTCATCGAGCAACTCGCGCATGGCCACGATTGGCCGTGCGACCGTGCAAGCGATGAAGAGCTGACGCTCATCGTGGCAGGGACCTGGGCCGACTATCACATCTCGATCAACTGGCGCGACGATCTCGAAGCTTTGCATCTCGCCTGCGCGTTCGATTTCCGGGTGCCTGAAAATCGCCTGACGGAAATGTACCGTCTGATCGCGCAGATCAACGAACAGCTTTGGCTCGGTCATTTCGATCTCTGGACCCAAGAGGGTCTCGTGATGTTCCGTCATGCGCTCCTGCTGAACGGTGCCGTTGCGACGGTCCGGCAATGCGAAGCGATGCTGAAGGCGGCGCTTGAAGGCTGTGAGCGCTACTATCAAGCCTTCCAGTTCGTGGTGTGGGCGGGTAAGGAGAGCCGGGAAGCCCTGGTTTCGACGATGTTCGAGACGCAAGGGCAGGCTTAGGCCGGGCGCCATTCTCGCCCGGCGCCGCTCGCCAAGGTGTCCGGGTCATGCCACTAAGATCTGATGGTTCCGTCGTCCTCGCAGGCGCAGGCAAAATGGGTGCCGCGCTGCTGGCGGGGTGGCTCGATCGCGGGCTGGATCCGGTGAGCGTTGTCATCCAGGAACCAAATCTCGCGGGATCGGCGCTCGATCTTGTGCAGCGGCACGGCATCAAGACGGTCGACAGCTTGGCGCCTCTGACGGCGCCGCCCGCGGTGATCGTCGTGGCGGTCAAGCCGCAGGTCATGGAGGACGTATTTCCCGCGCTTGCGAAAGTCGCAGGGCGGGAAACCGTCGTTATATCGATTGCCGCTGGTAAAACGCTCGCAAGCTTCGAACGTCATCTGCCGCCGAGGACGGCCGTCGTACGCGCGATGCCGAATACGCCGGCTGCGATCGGGCGCGGCATCACGGGTGCCGTCGCCAATGCTCATACGACAGCCGCGCAGAAAGAGATCTGCGAGAGCTTGCTCGGCGCCGTGGGCGAGGTCGTCTGGATTCCCGATGAAAGTCTCATCGATGCGGTGACGGCGGTGTCGGGCTCGGGGCCGGCTTACGTTTTCCTGTTAGCTGAAGCACTCGCCGAGGCGGGCATCGCCGCGGGTCTCGACGAAGCGACTGCGAAGCAGCTGGCGCGGGCGACGGTGTCTGGAGCGGGTGAGCTACTCAATCAGTCGGAGAGCGATCCTGCAACGCTCCGGCGCAACGTGACCTCGCCCGGCGGCACGACTGCGGCGGCGCTCGAAGTCTTGATGCGCGATGGCGATGGCCTCAAGGAGCTGATGACGAAAGCGGTCCTTGCGGCACAAAAACGCGGCCGCGAACTCGGACGTTGACCGGGGCTGGGAATGTCGGTCTCGGTCGAGGCTCGCGGCCACTGTCTTGTTATCCCGAATGGGCTGGCGACCCACGGCGTTCGGGACTCTCGATACCGGTGACTGCAGGCTTGGAGGACACCTTGCTGAAGTCGAACGGGAATTGATGCCGGAACCGATGGCCACCAAATTGTAACTTCATAACATTACGGTCAAATCACAAGGATGTGTTTGCCCCGCAACCATCAGCGGTTGGGTTGGAAAAACTCTATTGCGGCAATGAGATAATGGCGCGCAGGCCGCCCATCGAGCTTTCGCCGAGGGCGATTTCGCCACCGTGGCTCTTGGCGATATCGCGGGCAATGACGAGACCGAGGCCACTGTTGCCTTCGTCCTGATTGCGGGCGTGATCCAGACGATAGAACGGACGGAAGACGTTTTCGCGCTCTTCCTCCGGGATGCCGGGGCCGTCGTCATCGACCTCGATACGGACCCATCGGCCTTCGGGCGCGACGCGGATGATGATGCGGTCGCCGAAGCGTGCCGCGTTAGTGACGAGGTTCATGATGGCGCGCTTCAGCGCCTGCCTCTTCAGCGGCAGGATGATGTCGCCTTTGCTTTTGCGGATCTTGAGATCGATGTTGGAGGCATAGATCGAGGCGTCGTCGACGATCTCCTCCAGGAGTTCTTTGAGATTTGTCGGCTTGGCCTCTTCACCGCCGTCGCCCTTGGCAAATGCCAGATAGTCTTCGAGCATGTGCTGCATCTCGTCGACGTCGCTCGATAGGGCGCGGGTCTCGGGCGTGTCCTCGAGCAAGGCGAGTTCGAGCTTGAAGCGCGTCAATACCGTTCTCAAGTCGTGGCTGACGCCGGCGAGCATCGTCGTGCGCTGTTCCACATGCTGCTTGATGCGATCGCGCATCTGCAGGAAGGCGAGCGCGGCTTGCCGCACCTCGCGGGCGCCGCGCGGCCGGAAATCGTCCGGGATGCCGCGGCCTTTGCCGAAGGCATCAGCGGCATCGGCGAGACGCAAAATCGGCCGGATTTGATTGCGCAAAAACAGGATGGCGACGGTCAGCAGGATGACGGATGAGCCGACCATCCAAAGAAGAAAGATATGCGAGTTCGATGCGTAGGTCTGACTGCGGGTCGCGACGAAGCGTAAAATCGCGCCGTCGAGCTTGACGCGAATTTCGACGTTCTGATCGCCGACCGTATTGATCCAGAAGGGGAGCTGCACGTGCTTGCGCAACTCGTTCGAGAGCGCGCGGTCGAGCAGACGAAAGAATGGCTTCGGTCCCGGCGGCGGCAGATCGCCATTCGGAAGAACTTCCATCGTCAGATTGAGGCGGTCGCGGGCGAGATTGATTATTTTCTGAGGCCCATCAGCTTTTGGCATGTCCTCGTAGACTTCAATCACGGCAGCGATGTCGCGCGCAGTCGCTTCGGACAACCGCCGTGTTACGGCCTGCCAATGGCGCTCCATGAACGCGAACGCGATGACACCTTCGAGGACGACGATTGGCGTGATGATGATCAGGAGGGCTCGGGCATAGAGGCCCTTCGGAAGCATTTCGGCGCCGATATTGAGGAGGCGCACGACCAAAGGATGCTCGCGAAAACGACGATACCATGAGCTGCTGCTGCCGGCATCCGGTGTCGTTTCGGGCAAAACCGCCATTGATTACACTTCCGCCATTCGCTCGTCCGGAAGCGAGCCGGTTGTCGCGCTCAATCCGTGTAGAGGATGTAGCCCTTGCCCCTGACCGTTTGCAGGTAGACGGGGTTCGATGGGTCAGCCTCGATCTTGCGCCTCAGGCGATTGATCTGCACGTCGATCGCGCGCTCGCTTCCCGTGCTGTCGTCACTTGAAAGCTCGTGGCGGGGAACCGCGACGCCGATCCGTTGGGAGAAGAGACGCAAAAGATCGCGTTCGCGTTCGGTGAGCTTGATGGCTTCGTCGTCGCGTTTCAGTTCGCCACGGGCAATGCTGAAAACACAGCCGCCCATGCGGATCTCATCGCGCGGCGTGGTCTGGACTTGGCCTCTGCGAAGGATATTGCGCAGGCGCAGCAGAAGCTCGCGTGGATCGAACGGCTTCGAGACGTAGTCGTCGACACCGGCCTCAAGTCCTGAAATGCGGTCATCGGCTTCGGCGAGAGCCGTCAACATGCAGATGGGCACCGGCCGCGTCAGCTTCAGATCGCGGGCAAGCGACAGTCCGCTCTCGCCCGGCATCATCACGTCAAGAAGCACCAGATCGAATGCCAAGCCGCGCATGAAGGCGCGAGCGGAGGCGGCATCGGGTGCCTCGGTCACGCGGAAACCGTTGCTCGACAAGAAGCGACCCAGCAATCCTCTGATCTTCTGGTCGTCGTCGACAACGAGTATGTGCGGGGCATTGTCCGCCAAGGGCTCGGTTCGGTCCTGCGCCATCAAGGCTCTCATTGGTTGCAATCGGCTCCGTCCGCCGGCATGTCGGCACCCAGACCCTTAATGAGTGTTTCTACCTGGGGCCGGTCCTTCTCTGTGATCATGGCAAAGAGAAAATTTCTCGCAACGGTATCGGCGCCTGGGCCGAGTTTTGCGAGCGCCCCCTCGATCCGTTTGGCCTGTATTTGTGTCAGTTTGTCGGTCAACCGCGCGCCCTTTGCCGACAGACAGAGGCGGCGTTCGCGCCGATCCTCGTTTCCAGCCTTCTGGATGATGAAGCCTTCGTCGACGAGTTGTTTCAAAACGCGGGCTAGCGACTGCTTCGTGATTTTTAAAATATCCAGCAATTCCGCGACCTTCAGGCCGGGATTGCGGTGCACGAAGTGCAGGACGCGGTGATGGGCGCGGCCAAAGCCGTATTGCGCCAGAATGGCATCGGGATCACAGGTGAAATCGCGGTAAGCAAAATAGAAAAGCTCGATACACGCGATTAAATCGACGATCGAAGAGTGGCGGCCGTCTTCCCCGGCAGGGGACGGGTGTCCAGATGCGGTACGGCGTTCGGGCGGGCCTTCTGACGTTATGTCAGTCATGTTGACTTATTGGCCTCGATTGTATTTTGTTGCAAGCCAAATTGCTGGCTTGTCCCGCAGGGTTCTGCTCTTGCGCGTGGCGCACTGAAACGAACGTTGTCCGAGCTTTTCAGGCTGCCAAGCCCCTATATAAGACCGAGCGACATACACCGGCACTTCGCATTCGCCAACGATAAAGACCAGGAAGGACTAGACTGGCATGGCCGACCTTATTCCCTTTCACGATCGCGACGGATTGATTTGGATGGACGGTTCCCTCGTCCCCTGGCGCGACGCGAAGGTCCACGTGCTGACCCACGCGCTGCACTATGCAAGCTCGGTATTCGAGGGCGAGCGCGCTTACGAGGGCGAGATTTTCAAGCTCACCGAGCATACTGAGCGGCTGGTGGAAAGCGCTCGTATCCTGGATTTTACCATTCCCTACTCGGTCGCCGAGATTGACCAGGCTTGCCGTGACGTCATCGCGGCGAACAAACTGTCGGACTGCTACGTGCGTCCGGTCGCGTGGCGGGGCAGCGAGCAGATGGGCGTTTCCGCGCAATTCGCGAAGATCCATCTCGCTGTTGCGGCCTGGGACTGGGGCTCATATTTCCCGATGGAGCAGCGCCTTAAAGGCATCCGGATCACGAATGCCGTCTATCGGCGGCCGGATCCGGCCTGTGCGCCGTCGAAGGCCAAGGCCGCAGGCCTCTATATGATCTGCACGATCGAGAAACACCGCGCCGAACGCGCCGGATATTCCGATGCCCTGATGCTCGATTGGCGCGGACGTGTTGCCGAGTGCACTGGAGCCAATATCTTCTTCATCAAGGACGGCGTCATTCACACGCCGGACGCCAGCTGTTTTCTGGATGGCATCACGCGGCGCACGGTCATCGATCTCGCCAAGGCGCGCGGTATTACGGTTGTCGATCGTGCGATCATGCCGGAAGAACTGAGTAGCTTCACGGAATGCTTCATCACGGGAACGGCGGCGGAAGTCACGCCGGTCTCTGAGATCGGCGAACACAAGTTTAAGCCGGGCAAGATCACGGAGACGCTGCTGAACGACTATATGGAGTTGGTCAAACCGAAGAAGCGGGCCGCTGCAGAGTAGCAGCCTCTTTCGGGGCTTTTCCGCTTGCGCCGGGGAGTAGACAGGTTGATGCTTTCGCCACGGCACGGGGGCATGTGTATGCGTGCCCAAGATGGCGAAAGCATTTCTCGTCTCTGTGATGCTGTTCACCGTTCTTCGCGGTGCCGAGGTAGTTTGCGCGCAAGAGAATCCAGGTGGCGCGCCTAGTCTGCAGCGGGATTGCCAGACCATTGTGACGTGTAACTTCAGGCGTGGCGGCAACTGGCGCGGATGCGTGTCGTCTTATTCATGCTTGAGGTGCCGATTCGTGCCAGCGCCGTGCAGCATCGGCGGCGCGAAGCGGCGTCTCTGCGAACAAATACAATGTGGGTGGGCGGGCAGTTAATCGTTGGGACTGGTGCGTGCCGCGACAGCTTCGTGGCGGTCGGCACCAGAATTGCGCAACATTAGCGGCGCGCAGACCGCAAAAAGAAACAGAGCGACGGTTGCGCCGACGATCGCGACAGTGGCCGGAGACACCGATGTCCCGAGCCAATGCGCCACAATCTCGATGACAACGCTCCAGAATATGGCCGGAGCAAGCGAGGCAATCGCAAGACCAACGAGGCGCGCGGAGCGTCTTCCCTGCGTCGCGTGCGGAGCAGCGGTATCGAGGGATGATGGGATCGTCGCTATCGTCACAGTTCGCATGGCGCTCAAGCTCGATTCCAGGCCGTTCGACGAGATGCCGGCCAATTGAAAATCTTAATGCGGATCAGCTCATACGAGGCTAAGCAGCGGCGCTAAACACTTGGTAAACGATTACGATCAAAAGCGGACGATCCGAACTTCGCGAAAATGTACCTTGTTCAGCCTACGCACGAATTTCACTACGTCTGGGGCACCAGCAGGTTCCCGCAAATGGCACCATTTCGTGGCGGTGCGCGCCTTTGTCGTATGGTTTCTCCACAACCAGATGCGTGCTAGGTCTGCGCTACGGCAATCCCGGATTGCGCTGATTGGATGATCGAAGGCCCCTAAGGCGTTCAAGGAAGTAGCTAAATGCGTTTCAGCGCCTTTGCGCCGATATTGCGGATCTTCGACGAGGCCAAAGCCAAGGATTTTTATCTGGGATTTCTTGGCTTCGGACTCGACTGGGAGCATCGCTTCGAGCCTGATATGCCGCTCTACGCGCAGATTTCATTGGGCGAGTGCGTCATACATCTCTCGGAGCACCACGGAGACGCATCGCCCGGAAGCGCGGTCAGAGTTGCCGTCGACGACATCGATGGCTATCACGCAGAGATCACGGGGAAGGGCTATAAGTATATGCGGCGCGGTATCGATGTCATGCCGTGGGGCACGCGCGAAATCAAAGTCATCGATCCCTTCTTCAATCGTCTGATGTTCTTTTCACCGCAGAAGCAGGGCTGACGCCGATATGCGTGTGAGCAACGCGCTCGACATAGACGAGGCGGAACTCGACGAGCGCTTTGTGAGGGCGTCGGGGCCGGGCGGTCAGAACGTCAACAAGGTCTCGACAGCGGTCGAGCTTCGCTTCGACCTTCAGGCAAATACTTCTATTCCCGATTACGCGCGTGAGAGGCTGAAGCGTCTTGCCGGCCGCCGTCTGACAACGGACGGCGTTATTGTTATTCAGGCCGATCGCTTCCGCAGTCAGGAGCAAAACAGAGCCGACGCGCGGGCGCGGCTGATAGAGCTTATTGAGAAAGCGCTAGTGCGGCAGAAGTTGCGAATCAAGACAAAGCCCTCACGTGGCGCGCGGGAGGAACGCATAAAAGCCAAGGCAGTGCGCGGCCGAGTGAAAAAGATGCGGAGCCGCAAGGTCGATCTCGATTGATCGTGCGCCGCAGCTCCACGCAATTCGTCGTTATTCCGCAACGGGCGGCGAGTTAGGCAGCTCCGGAGTCGGACGTCGCTTTCACAACGTCGGCGAACTGATCGAGAGCCAGGCTGAACGGATCGGTGGTCGACGTAGTATCCGTTGTGTCCGCGGTGCTGTTCGGATCGATCAGATTGGTCTGGGTGTTGGAGACCTCACCGCCGCTGTGATGGTGATGGTGACCGTGCGCGCCTTGCGAGCCCGAGGCGCCATCCCGCGGCGAATTCAGCGCCGTCAAGTCCGCCTTAAACTTCGCGGCGAACGGGTTCGACGATGTCTGATCGGCGGAACTCGCCGGCACAACGTACGACGGACTGGTGGTCGGCGCGTTTTGCGTGCTCGCCTGGGTTGATGAAGCCAGTAGATCGAGTTGTTGCTGACGGTAGCGTTCGTAGGCGTCTGAATTGCCGACGGGTGAAATGGACATGCGATCTCCTAGGGGTCATGCAGGAAAACGAGTTGACGCGTTGGTATCTTCGGCGGCGTTTTTTGAGGCTCAATTTTTGCCAGTGAACATAGTCCAGCTGGGCTATCACGAGGCTGACGTGCCAGGGCCGCTCGCAGGATGCAGGATGAAGCCGCAAGGGGCTCGTCGGACGCTCGGAGAACCGGCTTGGCACCGGGCGAACGCTGCGACTGCAATCGTATGGAAACGTTGGTAGCGGGAGGCGGACTTGAACCGCCGACCTAAGGATTATGAGTTATCCGTCGCATTTCAATTTCTATAGCGTTTTCATAGGTGACACATTTAAGTGTGCCGTCCTTTGTGCCGACTATGTCGAGGAATTGCATCTGGAACATATCCGCGAGCCGCAGACGCGCCGCGTGTTCGAGCACTCGTCCGCCGATTGCGTCGTGAAGATTTTCCACCTTAAGGAAAGCGTATGTGCTTTCCGTCTGCTCGACAGACGCGTGACCGAGGTAGCGCGAAACTTCCGGGGTCATCCGACGATCCTGCAAAAGCCGACAGCCGCACGTCCTGCGAAGGTCATGGATCTCGACGGCGGCTATTCCGACTTCCGTCGCTAGCTTCTGAAAGGTCTTGTTCAAGTCGGCAAACCTCTTGCCGACCTTGCACCGCCAGAGCAGCAGGTCAGTGTGCTTATTGATGGGGAGCATTTCGATGATGCGCCGCGCCCTCGGAAAGAGCGGGATCGTTCGCGGCTCGCGGGTCTTGCTGAATTCCTTAGGCACCGTGATTTCGTTACGATCCAGGTTCACCCACGCGCGGCGCGCGTTTAGAAGCTCTTGGGCCCGGAACCCGAGATCGATGTAGAGCGCAATAGCGCAAGCAATCATCGCCTTCTCGGCGCGCCTAATGGCCGCTGGCGCCATAGCCTGCGACAAGGCGTGATCAAGCACCAAGGTTTCTTCCCGGTGCGAAAGGTATTTTTCGCGTGGCTTGCTATTGCGAAGAGTCTTCCTACGCTGGTGTGTCTTCAGATATGCGGCAGCTGGGTTCGCGTCATCAAACAATTCAAAATCCGCAGCAATCGTGAAGACGCCAGATAGGCACTGAAGATCGCGAACGATCGTCGAGTCTTTGATCGGCCTCTTGTGTTTCCCCTTTGTGACGCCAGCCTTGCGACGCTCAGTTACGAACGTGCCGATATCCGCTTTGCCGATTTGCTGAAGCTTCTTTCCTTCGAAATGCGGGCTCAGGATCAAGAGGCTTTGCAGATAGCGTACCCGCGCCGACGGCTTGAGCGTCGGGAAATGGTTCTCAATATAGTTGTCGACGGCTTGTCGAAACGTCGTAACGAGAGGGCCACTGCGAGAGCCATAGACCCGCTTATCTAGGTCCCCGAGCCACCGCGCGTGAGCTGCCTCAGCTTCTCTCTTAGAACTTCGTTCCAAGCCGGACGCGCCTATCGACACCGTCAACCTGCTTCCGCCCCCACGCCCAGCCGTTCCGCCAGTAGATCGCCATTTGTCATTCCTCACGACCGGTGGCTTGCCCGCCGCGAGCCAGGCGTCGAAGCCGTCCTCATAAAATACCGATCATCGGGCGAACAGAACTCAAGGTGCAGCCGTGACAGTCAACGACAGGCGGCCAAGCCATCGTCGGCAATGTGCAGGCCGGGGGAGGGGGATATGAAAAAAAACGGAGGGCAACCTCTTGAACCCAGTGGAGCGACTCCGGAACGCGCCCCGCTGCTCAGCCACATCGAAACGCACACGCCATCCTTGCCAAGCCCCTGCAGTCCGGGGCTGGACAGTGTGCCGTTGCCACGGAGCTCGCGGAGGAGCGCCGAAGGGCAAGGCTAATGGAGCCTACCGGCATGGCGGGCATACGCAAGAAGCGAAAGCCGGACGCCGGGGTCTAGCCGAGCTTATGCGCGCGGCCAACGAAGCTCTCGCAAAGTTGGGCTAAGGCGACGGGATGAAAATTAGTCCCGCGAAGTTGCAGTGAACGGCTGACGCAGGACGGACTTAGGCCAGACGTCCGCTTTTACCCCAAACGCGGACCCGAAGTTTAGCACGAGAACGTTCTGCTACGGGCCAACAGCCGACATGAGTGGGTTTTTTCCAGTTAGACACTGGAGAGCAGGAACCAGCCCCAATGCTATGGTCTCTGACTCCGAGGATTCGGGGAAAGTGGCCCGACGTTTCGCCGCGATCCGTCGTCATCGAGACGGCGACGCCAGGCCGAGGGTGGTATCCCCACCATCTTCTTGAATGCGCGGCTGAAGGCCGCCTCGGACCCGTAGCCGACTTCGGCAGCAACGCCCGCAATATTGGTGTTCCCACCGCTCAGAAGTCCCGAAGCGATCTGCATCCGCCATTTCGCGAGATAGTACATGGGTGGCATGCCGACGAGGTCGGCGAAGCGTTCCGCCAGTACCGAGCGCGATAGCCCTACGTCTTTGGCTAACTCCTCGATTGTCCAGTTCCATGCCGGCTTTGCGTGGATCAGTGACAATGCTTTGCCGACGAACGGGTCGCGCAGACCTGCGAGCCATCCCGCCTGCTCCGGCGAGAGGGCCTCCAGATGCCGGCGAACCACCTCGATGAACATCAACTCACTCAGTTTGGCCAACACGCTTTCGCCGCCGGCACGTTTGTTCGCCGATTCGAGCATCGCCACGCGGATGAACTGGCTGAGCCAGTTTGCGTCGTCACCCTGCTTGCCTCTGACCTTGATGACCGACGGAAGGTTTTCGAGAAGCGGATTGAATGGCTGGGCGTCGCAGGCGAGGTAACCGCAGACGAACTTAGCCGAGACTGGCCCGTCGCCGCCGTAGTTGATGAAGAACGGCAATTGGCCGGCGGCCGCAGCATCGAGCGCGTCGAGCGCGCCGGGTGCGACGCGATGGGCCCGCATGCCGGGACTACTAGATAGGATATGCGGATCGCTTTTAGTGAAGACTATGACTTCGCCGGCTTCGATTGCGATCGGCTCCTCGCCTACGATATTGGCAAAGCAACGACCTTCGGTGATCACATGGTACGCGATCAGATGCTCGGCACCCGGCAAGATTTTCGGCAGGATCATTTCTCGCGGCGGCGACTCGGCGACCCAAGGAGCCGCTGCAACAACGTCAAAGAACGTCGCGCCGGTAAGCCGAACCGTCTTTAAGACATCAGATAACGCGTCAGCTGCCATTCTATCTCCGCCAGACGCCCGAGCATCTGATCAAGACGCCCTATCAAAAGACGCTGAGATTTCCGACGCCGCGTCAAGCATCGCGGACGCCTAGTCATTCGCGTTCGCTGCAATGTTCCTTAGGAAACCGACGTCGCGATCGCCTCCAAGATAGGAGCAAACATCATGGATCTCTATGTCATTCGCCGCCCGAGCGCATGGGCAAACTTGGCTGAACTCGAAGCCGCTGGCGTCAAATCAGCCAAGATCGGCAACGAAGAGATGCCCGACCGCGTCCGCTGGATCCGCAGCTATATCGTCAAGGAGGCCAACGGACGGCTCGGATCGTTTTGCATTTACCAGGCGAAAGATCCCGAATCGATCCGCGAGCATGCCCGGCGCGTCGGCATGCCGGGAGATGAGATCTTCCCGGTCGTCAACACCGTCGTCATCCTGAACGACCCGGTAGAGGCAAACGCCACTGCCTGAGATCATGCAACTGATGCGAAGTAAATGGAGCAAACAATGATTCAATCTCACGACGGGCTCGCGCAAGAATCGGGAAAGCACATAACATTTGCCGGCAAGAGAGGCGTCCTTAGTCGGGCGATCTCTTTCCTTTACGGAGTTGCGGCCTATGCCGTGTTCTTGATCACTTTTCTCTACGCCATAGGCTTTGTTGACGGACTCGTAGTGCCAAAGACTATCGATACCGGTGACGTGACCCCGCTGGCCGAAGCAATTATCACCAACATGTCGCTTCTGGCGGTGTTTGCCGTCCAACACAGCGTGATGGCACGCCCGCAGTTCAAACGATGGTGGACGCAATTCGTGCCAAAATCGATCGAGCGCAGCACTTATGTGTTGTTGGCCAGTCTGGCGCTTGCCCTGCTGCTCTGGCAATGGCAGCCAATTCCGGCAGTGGTCTGGCAGATCGGAGATCCGCAGACCGCAGCGGCAGTGATAGGCTTATCGCTCGCAGGTTGGGTGTTCGCTCTGACCAGCACGTTCTTGATCAACCACTTCGAGTTGTTCGGGCTGCATCAAGTGACCAGCAATCTCGCCGGCCACCCGACAGCGGCACCACGTTTTCTGACCCCGCTGTTCTACAAGTTCGTGCGGCACCCGCTCTACCTCGGTTTGATCATCGCGTTCTGGGCGGCGCCGACGATGACTGTTGGCCACCTGTTGTTCGCGGCTGGGACGACAGCATACATCTTCGTTGGCATCATGTTGGAAGAGCGCGATTTGATCGATCTCTTCGGCGACGAATACCGCCGCTATAAGGACCGTGTGTCGATGCTGGTACCTTGGCGAAAGTCAGCCTGATCGATCTGGCCCAATCGGATTGCCTCTTCGATCATCGCTTGTTGCACGGAATAAGAACGGAATAGTTGCTCTTGCGCCCCTGGTATTCCCCGTGCCCTGGGCAGTCCCCCGCGCCTTCTAAGAGCAGCTCGTTGAGCCCTGAAGCAATGGCATATTTCTGAGCTTCGGGGCTCACTCCCCTTTTTGAGCGACGCCGCTAATCGTCTTTGGATCATCATCCAGTCAAAAAATGCGCCGACCCTCGCGAGTCTCCGAGCGTATCGTTATAAGCCTTGAACGAAGTTTGGAACTCAATCGGGTGGCTGCGGAAATAATCTTGTAATCCCCTGAAGACCGCTTGAGGTTCTCCCGCCGCGTCCGTTGTGGACACGCCTTGCCCTGAACAGGCCGTTGCAAACATCCACGCAAGGAGCAAATTGACGAGCGCTCGATAAGGCAATTTGCGCCATCTGTCCCGCTTATGGGCCGTGATTCTTAGCTCTGAGCTGAGCCTGAGATTAATCTGCTATGCCAATGGCAATCACAATTTAGTGGTTCATGGTCAACGACACATGGCACATTTGTGAATCATTTCCCAAAAGGTCAAAATTGCAACCTGGCAGCATGTCGTTTTGGCCTTCAGCCAGTCCCCATCTGTCGCCGGAAGAATCGAAGAAACCGCTGACTGCACGCGGTTCCCCGCACAACGGGATACGGTGATGATGGCTTTCCGACGGGTGATGAGATTGACCCAAAGTCGCCTTTAGCGTCCCACGAAAATGGGCCAGCGCTTTTGACGAAAAGCCCTGATGCCTTCGATGTTTAGTCTTCACTGTCGTATACGATGCGCCTTAATCCCTTGTGGACGTCCAGAACGGCTGGACACTCAAGCTTAACGCCGCGATCGCCGACAGAACTATCGTGTTCGAGCGGGAAAGATGGGGAACGACCTGCGAAGTTTGAAATCCGTCTGTCGGCGCAATCCCTCGGCTGCCTTTCAGCCAACCGCTTCATGATGCTTCCATGGGATTATCCAGTGACCGCTTCGGGTCAATAGCGGACCAATAGGCGTGGCGAAGTTTGTGACTGCTTGTCCCTCGAAAGCGGACGAGTAGATGGACCCCAGTTCGCCAGCTGCGAGCGAATGGCCCTGATGCGCAGACGATCATTCACTCGCAAGCAATCTTTCGCGTTCTTCCCGACGTGCACGTATCACTCTCTCGGCAACGCGATAGACACTTGAGCGCGCGACTTGGGATGCCGATACCGCAACCGTGATGCTCTTCGCCTATCTCGAAGACCTGAGCCCGAGCATGTCATGAAGCCACTGTGACCGAGCCCTCGATGGCACAAATTTTCAGTGTTGGGTCTCCCAACTCGGCTCAATTCCCAGATGCATAGCAGCCGCTTACAGACCGCACTGGTGGCATTACCGGTGACACTGAGGCACGCACAGACGAGCGAATAATCGTCATCGATGATCTCGCAATTTTGTATAGGTCTTGGCCTCTCCGGCACTTATGTCAGCATCACGCTCAGCGCATTCAGTGATGAGCGCCACTTATCGGCGAAGTTCTAGCTGTCTGCTGATATTACTGCTTGCGCCTGACGTTCATGGAAAAGCGAATGTCCGACATCGACACTGTGAGATAAAACTACCGGGTTAGTTTCAGGTTGAGCATGAACTCGACAACGCGCGTCGTACGCTGTGCTCGAAAATGTGACAGTTTTCGTGAATTCTGATTGCGTCGGCAGCTTCGAACTTTGGTCTGACGGAGGCCCACAGGTTTTCAGTATGCAACAGCCTCTGCCGCACTTGAACCGCCGACCTAAGGATTATGAGACCTTCGCTCTAACCACCTGAGCTATCCCGCCACACCGGCCAGCAAGCTGTCGCCGAGCGACCGTCTATAGGGAGCGCCGCAGCTTTCTGTCAACACGACGCACCGCCCCGGCCGCGAATGCTACCTGTTCCGAGTTGATGAAACCTCGAAAAACGCTGTGCGAACCGATGTTATTCCGCCGCGACCGGGCGCTGGCTCACTGCCCCTTCGTCCTTGCGGAAGCGCATCATCGTGAAGATGCCCCACGGCCGCAAGGCCTTACGATCCATCAGCTTCAGGTCCGGACAGACCATGACGCGTGACACGTCAAAGACGGAGTGCCAGCCGACGAGATCGGCGAATGGCGCCATCTGCCGTTCGACCCAGCCGCGCACGCCTTCTTCCTGGCTGAAATGGTTGACCAGCATGACTTCGCCGCCCGGTTTGGTGACGCGTGCGAGTTCCAGCATGACCTTCTGGGGATCGGGTACGACCGTGATCACATACATCGCGACGGTGGTATCGAATGTATTGTCCGGAAAGCGCAGGTTGCTCGCATCCATCTCGTAAAGGCCGGAGATGTTCGTCAACTGCTCGGCTTTGACGCGCTCGCGGGCCTTTTCCAGCATCTCGGGTGCGAGATCGATGCCGACGATGTCGAGATGCTCTTTGTAGTCGGGAAGTGCGAGGCCGGTGCCGACGCCGACCTCAAGCACGCGGCCGGAGCCGGCGTTTATGATCTCGACCGCGTGGCGTCGGCCGGCGGTCGATACCGCGCCGAAGGTATAATCATATACGGGCGCCCAACGACGGTAGGCGTCGCGCACCTGGCCTTCGTCGAGCTGCAAAACCTTCGCTTCGGAGCGCCTTTTCTGTGCTCCCGACTGCACCGCCGAGGTGCGGAAGCTCGAAGGCTTGTTATCACTCACTGCCGGTCTCCATCAGTCCGCAATCTTTTCTCGCGATGCGCCTAACGTCCGAGTTCGGCCATCGTCTTGTCCGTGACACGATGCTCGGTGGCATTCGTGGCCTTGATCGTTTTTGCAATCCACCCACCGCCAAGGACGCGTCCTTCCGCCCCTGCATCGGCATAAAACACGCACGCTTGGCCGGTCGCAATACCTTCCT
The DNA here is from genome assembly GCA_963710005.1 of uncultured Alphaproteobacteria bacterium. Taxonomy (GTDB): domain Bacteria; phylum Pseudomonadota; class Alphaproteobacteria; order Rhizobiales; family Hyphomicrobiaceae; genus Hyphomicrobium_B. The sequence goes on along the minus strand of CAVPYR010000010.1, from coordinate 205,812 downwards.
CACCGTCGTGAAGCTCAACTCTGACCATGCCGTCTTGTTCGACCAAAAGCAGAGCAGGACGAAGCGTCTGCGCTGAACGCATGCGAACATAGAGAGGTAAGCCACCGGCCGCTATATCCGCGAGCGGTTTTTCCCCGAGCCAATTGACGTTTCGCAGCATAAGTCCGGTGGTCGTCAGCGCGGCGCGGGGTCCGACGATGACCTCGTTCTTGGACGCGTCGAGGCGAACGACATAAAGCGGCTCGGCGGCGGGAATTTTGATGCCGCGCCGCTGGCCGACCGTGTAGTGCACGATGCCGTCGTGTCGTCCGAGGATGCGGCCATCGAGGTGCACGATGTTGCCGGAATCGAGCGCGTTCGGCTTCAACCGCTCTATGACGTCGGTGTATTTGCCGGTCGGAACGAAACAGATGTCCTGGCTGTCGGACTTATCTGCGACCGGCAGATTGAACGAGCGCGCCAGTTCGCGTACGTCGGCTTTGCGCATTCCGCCGATCGGGAACCAAAGCGACGCAAGCTGCGTCTTCGTAATCCCGAAAAGGAAATAGCTCTGATCGCGGTCCGTATCGACGGCGCGGGCGAGCGTCGGGCCGTCTTCAGTATCAAGCCGCTGCACATAATGGCCGGTCACCAGCACTTCGGCGCCTAGATCCTTGGCCGTATCCAGAAGATCGCGAAACTTGATTTCGTTGTTGCAGGTGACGCACGGGATCGGCGTTTCGCCGGCGACATAGCTCTCGGCGAACGTCTCGATCACTTTCGCGGCGAAGCGAGTCTCATAGTCGAGAACGTAGTGCGGAATATCGAGGGCCTCAGCAACCCGCCGGGCGTCGTGAATATCCTGCCCGGCGCAGCAACTGCCTTTGCGCCCCGAAGCGGTCCCGTGATCGTAAAGCTGAAGCGTGACGCCGATGACGTCATGGCCCGCGGCCTTCATGATTGCCGCAGCAACGGAGCTGTCGACCCCGCCGGACATTGCCACGACCACGCGCTTTCCCGACGCGGCGGCGACGGCTGGACCGCGCATCGCGATGCGGTCGGCGGATGACGTTTCGAATTGACTCATGCGGTCAATGGGGGGCTCGGGCGAGTAGCAAGGACCCTGGGGTAGGTTCCTACAACAATAACCCGATGCCACTATCCTTCAAAAGATCCAAGAGATTCAGAGAATTGCCCTACAGGGGCGCAGCCGGGCACTCGGCCAACCTCGGCGGTCTCTAATCAATAATTCTCAAATCGGCCGTCGGCAAGGCGGCTCTGCGTCCGGGGACCGGTTGGCCCATTTTTCGCTCTAGAGAGCTCAAGGTTACCACGCTGCTTCAATTTGGGACGGATCGCCTCAACAGCGCCCTAATCCAGTGGAGGCAATGTGGAATTGGCACGCCCGTTTAAGCCTTTTTCACTCAATGGGTTAGTGCTAATTTAATCGCAGCCGGATATAACTAACCCGTGGTCAGAGAGTGTGTATTGAGTATCATGACCGAACAGCAGATGAGAGCGCGCGGGCGCTACGTGATCGGACCCGATGGGTCTCCGCTCACGGTCGCCGATCTTCCCCCGCGGGATACGAAACGATGGGTCATCCGCCGCAAGGCTGAGGTGGTCGCCGCAGTTCGCGGTGGTCTTCTCAGCATCGAGGAGGCTTGCGAGCGATATACGTTGACCGTCGACGAGTTCCTGTCGTGGCAGCGTTCTATCGACAAGCATGGCTTGCCGGGCCTACGCGCGACGCGATTACAAGACTATCGCGACTGATTTTTGTTCGTCGAAGATAAAGCAGGTGGTTCACAGTGTGAGCCGCCGGACGAATCTTGTCGGCCGATAAATCAAGCTGAGTTCAGGGTTGCTGGGCTGGTTTAGCCTGGGCAGCCTTGAGTTTTGCTTTTTGGGTCTTGCTCTTCTTCGCCGCTGGTGCCGCAGCCGGTTCGGGCGGCGCCGGTGCCCAGCCGGCTGCTGTCGAGGCGCCGATACATCCCTCCTCGCCTTTAGACCAGCGCGAAACGTCGTCCGTCATGGCGGCGGCGAAGGCGTCCGGCATTTTCCTGTTTTCGGCCGTGATGCTTGCGGAAGATTCGCCAGTCGGTTGGATCTCAATCACATAGGCCTTGGCCCCGCGCGGATTGGGTTGCGTCGGATCGCGCTGGTGAATAACGACTTCAGCTTTGCCGCCTCGAGAGGGAGCATCGGCGGTCGCGTGGAAAATGTAGTCTTTCTTGAGTGGACCTCCAACGGCGAACCAGCATCCCATGGCGCCACGTGCCAAGCGCGCATAAATGTCCGTTGCCGTTCCGGTCGCGCCCGTGATGGGAATACCCTTTGCCTCTGCCGCATCCGGCGAGGCGGCAACCGTCGTGACGGTTTCAGAAGTCGGCTGGACGCTTAGGGACTGCAATTCCGGTCCGTTGCCAGCGCAACCCGATAGAGCCGCCACGATGAGCAGCGCCGGGACCACGCTTGATGGATGGCGGACGGACATTTTTCCCCGGATGGCAGCGCAAACTCGTCACGCGCATATAGATGACTGGCGCAACTCGTGCCCGCCGCGCCCGATTTGGGCAAGAGGTCACAAGCGCATCAACTGGTGCAGCCAACAGGATTTGGGGGGAGAAAGGCGGCGCCTTTCGGGCGCCGGGATCAAAACGGAAAATGTGGTACGTGGGCTCCGAGCGGAGAGCCCAGCCTACGGATGTTCAGCGCAGAGCTGTGATGCCGAACGGCCGGTCGCGGCGGCCGGCGCGGGGATCTTCGAGATTGGCGGCCTGTTGGGCGGCCCGGGAGAACTGCTCCACCGTATCGTCGCGTTCGCGAACGGCGGCCGCCAGTTTGTCGCGGAGCCCTTCGGTCGATTGCCGGAGGTTGTCGCGGCGCTGCGCGGCGGCCTTGGCGAATGTCGAATATGAGAAGTGCGCCCGGTCGCGGACGCCGGTGCGATCTTCCTCAAGTTGAATCTGGCGTTCGAGGTCAGCAGCCATCTGATCGAATTCGCGGATAATCCGCTCCAGATCGTCAACCTTTCTGGACTTCTCTTCTACTTCACGACGCTTCAGCCGTATGGCCGTGTCACGAGACTTCATCGTTCGATACCCCAAACACATTCGAACTCGTTTCCCCAGGGTACCCAAGAAGCGTGCCAAATCGAAGATAAGGCGTTTGCTGCTATAGCAACCATGAAGAAATGGGTTAAGTCCGGCTGGCTGCTGCGTTGCAACGTCCGATAACCCTGAATACTATGTATAACATACTGCACTTAAGTTGCGGTAAAGCAACGCGTAACTAATTCTGATGAGACGTTCCGTTTGGGGGCAGATTTTAGCCATACCCGGTCTAGGGCAAAGCAGCGAATTCTGTTAGCTCTTGATTCGAGCCGAATGCAGGTCGCAAAGCGATCGGAGAGGTCAGTCGACGGGGTGGGCGCCCTGGGGACGTGCTTCGCAGAGGGGTCTGTCGGCGGTTGAGAGGGGCGCAGTTCTAATATTTTGAGACTATAACGGGCCATACTCTGGCGCGAACGGGGATATTGTACCTCGCGAGCGGCAGCGGCATGATCCCGTGCGCGGAAGCCATGTCACCGGCAATGCTTCGCTGAAGTATTTCAGCAAAGCAACAGCAGTGTGAAATAGCTAACGCGGATTAGGGTTTGTTAACCTCTCGTCGCTAACTTCCTAACGATCGCTTAGCTCGACAGTTGTGCGTTCACTTTGAGCAAAGAGCAGACATAGCGCGGACACGGATCGGATAGGGCACCAGAGGGACGGTCATGCGGGTTCTACTCATTGAAGACGACAGTGCCACGGCGCAGAGCATCGAGCTTATGCTGCAGTCGGAAGGATTTAATGTTTATACGACCGATCTCGGCGAAGAAGGCGTCGATCTCGGTAAGCTTTACGATTACGATATCATTCTTCTCGATTTGAACCTTCCCGATATGAGTGGTTACGAGGTCCTGAAGACGCTTCGCGTCGCGAAGGTCGGAACGCCGATTCTCATACTGTCAGGTCTGGCGGGTATCGACGACAAGGTTCGTGGCCTCGGCTTCGGCGCCGACGACTACATGACGAAGCCCTTCCACAAGGATGAGCTGGTCGCCCGCATTCAGGCGATCGTGCGACGTTCGAAGGGGCACGCCCAGTCGGTCATCGAGACAGGCGACCTTCGCGTCAACCTCGATACCAAGACGGTCGATGTCAATAACCAGCGCGTGCATCTGACGGGCAAAGAATATCAGATGCTCGAGCTTCTTTCGCTCCGCAAAGGCACGACGCTGACGAAAGAGATGTTTCTCAATCATCTCTATGGCGGGATGGACGAGCCGGAACTGAAGATCATCGACGTTTTCATCTGCAAGCTCAGGAAGAAGCTTCAGGCGGCAACCGGTGGCAAGCACTACATCGAAACAGTCTGGGGACGCGGCTACGTGCTGCGCGATCCGGGTCATGAGGGATCCGAAGCGGCCTGATCGCTGCCTTCATTGATTTTATTCACGCGTACAGGGGCCATGAAGGCCCCTGTCGTGTTTTGACGGGACAGGCAAAGTTCGCGCTACTTCAGAGGCGCTGCGGTGTCTGTAAGATTGCTAATCCGGTAGTTGAGCGAAAGGCGACCCATCTGAATTGTGGGATCGAATTTGGTCGATACGACCTGATTTATTTCGGGCAGCTCGTTCGGCAACAACGTCATGTTCTGGCTGCCTAGATCGACGTAACGGTACTCGGCTCTGAGGGAGAGCGAGTCCCAAATCTTGGTTTCGATACCGCCGCCAAAGAAGACGCCGTCGAAGCGATTTCCGTCGATCAGTGTAAAGGATCCACCTTCGCCGTTGATGCCGATATGCAGATCCGTTTCGTCCATTCCGGCGTTGGCATAGCCGACGCTTCCGAAAAGGAGCGTATCGGGCGTAACGAGATATCCGAGCCTCCCGCCGATCATCAAGATATTATCGAATTCGGTGCTGCTGCTCGCACCAAGGCTGTCGCCTCCTCCCGAAAGGTTGAGCTTATTCGAGTGGTGCAGATTTGAGAGGTCGGCGTCGAAAAACGCGCCAATCACAAACTTCGGTTTGAATTGGAAATCGTAGCCGACGGTTCCGGAAATAAATCCGCCATCGCTCCCAATTCCATCAACTACCACATTGAAGATCGACCCCGGAGATGGAGAGCGATCTTGAAGCGTCGCCTTATTGTTGGCGACGCTATAGCCGGTGCCGATGCCGATGTAGGGTCCGGTCCAACTGCTCGTAATCGGCGGGATGGAATTGTCGATTACGTCCTGCTTGCCGTCCCCGAAACGGTAGTTGAGCGAAAGGCGCGCCGTCTGAATTTGCGGTTTTATCGATGCAGACAAGACATCGCTGATGCCGGAGCCGGGGAGTATCGTCGCGTCTTCGGCTTGCAATGACGTATAGCGGTACTCAGCCTTGACGCTGAACCCTTTCCCGATCATCGCTTCGACGCCGCTGCCGAAGAAATAGCCGTTGAAGCTGCCGACGCTTGCGAGCGTCCCGCTGCCGCCTCCGCCGCTCGTCGTGACCGAGGCGTCGACATCGCTGGTCTCGACGTGTGCATAGCCCGCCGTCGAGAAAAAGAGCGTCGTCGGAGAAACGAGATATCCGACCCTTGCGCCGACCGAGAGCTGATTATCGATTTTGAATTTAGCGGTCGCGTTCAGATTATCCAAAGGCGGAATGCCAAGCGACGCCTTGCTCTCAATGTCCGCGAAGTCATAGTCGACGAAGGCGCCGACAACGAGCGGCCCGAAAAGCACGTGGTCGTAGCCCACGCCCAGCGTGAAAAATCCGCCCGTGCCGCTGAGCCCGTTGACATCGAGGCCTCCGCTAATTCCTGTCTCCTCAGGACCGGGACCGATTTTAAGCTCGTTGTTCGCCATTCCGTAACCGCCGCCAATGCCGAGCGAAAATCCTTCCCAGTCATTTGCGGAGGCCTGGCTCGAGACCGCTCCTAGCGCGAAGGCTGACGCAGTCATCAGCGCTGCGATTCTCGGCTTGTTGGACATTTTCATTATTCCCGCTCAGAGCAATTTCAATTTGCGCGGACTATTGGACGATTCGATCTGAGCGCCTAGATAACGGGCAGAAATGAACAGTAATTATAAACGTAACCATAACATTCACCTCGGTCAGTTCGTTCGCAGAAATGATTCGATTTGGAATGCTGCACAGTTGGTGATTGCGAATCGCGCCAACGCGACGCTTCGCGGCGTACCGGAAGATGCGTTAAGACCGCGGGAGCAACACGGAGCAAAATCATGAGCGATGCGAGCGCGAAAGTTTTATCTCCGCTCAAAGCCGCGATCGTACGTGTCACGCCATTCGAGCAGAACTGCACGTTGATTTGGGATGAAGCGACGAAGGTTGGGGCCGTTGTCGATCCGGGCGGCGACCTCGATCGCATCGAAAGCGCAATCAAGGAGACCGGGATCTCAGTCGAGAAGATCCTGCTGACACATGGCCATATCGATCATGCAGGAGGCGCCGCCGATCTGCGCGACAAGCTTGGCGTCAAGATCGAGGGGCCGCACAGGAACGACGCCGTATTGCTCGAAGCGCTCGAGAAGCAGGGTGAGATGTACGGCGTTCCTGGTGTTCGCAATGTAACGCCCGATCGCTGGCTCGACGACGGAGACAAAGTTACCGTTGCCGGACACACGTTCGAGATTTTTCACTGCCCGGGACATTCGCCGGGCTCCGTCGTCTATTTCGATCGCAGGCAGCGATTTGCCCTCGTCGGCGACGTGATTTTCCGCGGCTCCGTCGGCCGAACGGATTTAGCGTACGGCGACCATGACGCGCTGATATCGGCGATCAAGACGAAGCTTTTGCCTCTCGGCGACGACATCGCTTTCATCTGCGGGCACGGTCCGCCGAGCCAGTTCGGCCAGGAACGGCTCAGCAATCCGTTTTTGGTCTAAGATCGACCGGCTAGAATGAATATTCCCAATGAAGGCAGCCCAGAACTCCGCACTCGCGGGTAAGCGTGCCATAGCCGCCACTATCGAGCGAGCTGTCGCCGTCGCCGAAGATGTCGACGGTCTGAACGCGAAGCGTTTCTTCGCAGCTGCGACGGCAGTCCGTCCACGCGCCACCAGGCAACCGGACTTGCCAGCCCCACCGGCCGGGCCTCACGACGCTTTTAATCGAACCGTTACCATAGTGACTATGCGCGACGACCACCTCGCCCGGCTCGTAGTTGGATCTCAGACGGCGAAAGCTTGCATCGGAAGGAGACGCCATTGCCGCGGTGAGGAATGCGGCGACGACCGGAATGGTCGCCAACATTTTTGCGCGCATTGAGATCTCCATCTTTTGAAGCTTGGCCGTTACCGTCAACGCGACATCGAAATATTGACGCCCTTGAACGACGGCCCGCTCGTCGCGACCGTCACTGAATGCGAGCCGCCCGAGATCGCGACGGTCATCGAGCCGCTGATGCCGCCGGTGATCGAGAGGTTCATTCTGTTGGGTGTCGCGCGTCCCGACACCGTGCCCGATTGATTATAGGTCCGCTCCTCCCAACTGCCGCTGACCGCACCGTTGGAATTCATGAGATTGGCCCGCAGTTCAACCTTTGCCGAGGCGTTGGCACATCGTATCGAAAGGCCAAGACTTTGGGGGTTTCCGTTGTTCGTGTAGTAACCGCGGCAGCGCAGGCTCTCGGTTTTGCCGCCGTCGAAGCGTGCTGTCCCGGATCCGCTCCAAGTGCCTGCCAGTTCGACGAACGGATTGTCCGAGGCGGCGCCTGCGGGACCGACGGAAAGGGCCAAGCCCATCGCGATGGCGGAGGCCCACGCCGATATTGACGCTGCAAGTTTCTGACTGCGCATCACCAAAATCTTCCTTCCAGATTGCGGCCCCCTAGGCGGCGCGCATTATCGTCTGATGTTCGCCAATTTGCGAGCCATATGGCTCTCTCCCAGCTGCGCGTTTGAACGTGTTGCCGCCGGGCGACAGTAGCATGCCGCCGGCACCTGCGGAGACGCCTTGCTCCGGACCTTTCGTTTGGGGCCGCTACGGCAACCACGGGGTGCGCGGGCCCGCGAGTTACCCCAATGTGGCCCGCAAAGAGTCGCGATCGGCTTTCACAGTCGTTCGGCATTGGCCGGCGCAAAGAATCAAAACAGCGGCATTTGCCGCGGGGGGAAACGGGGGTACGCCAGGGCCTTTTCGGCATGGTGAGGGAGTACAAGTCATGGGCGGGTCTTACCGCGCTGCCACGTATGTGGCCGTTGCAACTATTTCAAGTCTCTTCGCAACCGAGAACCGGGCGGCAGCGCCGATTGATCCGCTGGCAAATCTCGCTGGACGCTGGGTCGGCATGGCGACAATGACCTCGGATACCGGACCTGCGTCGAGCTTCAAATGCGTCGTCACCTATGTTCCGCGCAAAGACGGTGTCCATGGCATGCGCCAAACGCTCAGATGCGAGGACGGCTCAAACTTCAAAATTCACGCCGCTACCGATCTTGCGGTCGAGGGCGACAAGCTCACTGGCGCCTGGGAAGACAAGATCAATGAGATCGGCGGCACGGTCGCCGGGGTCGTGACGGCGGACGGTTTCGACGTGCAGCTCTCGGGGCAATTCTTCGAAGCGCACATGGCTGTTGCCGGGCAAGGCTGCGACCAGTCGGTGAAGGTTCTGCCGCACAACCCAGATGTATTCCGCGAATTGGCGGCGACGCTGAAGAAGTGCTGAGCCGAGCCGAAGTTGCTGCTCGTCAGAACGGCTCGACGATCTGAGCGACGATCGGCGGCTTATCCGATTTCGGATCGTAGCGGAAATCGAGGATCAGATTGAAAACGTCCTGCGGCCAGGACTCCGGGTAGTTGCCTTTCTGGCCACCGAGAAGTGCAGCGATCTCCGGCAATTTCCCGTGATGCCAACAGATGACGATCGTCTTGCCGCGATACTCGGGCTTTGAAAAAATTTCCGTGACGAGCGTTTTGAAGTCCTTGTCCTCGATATGATATTGCACCTCGAGGTCGAGAGCCGCCGCAAGCGGTTTTACGGTTTCGATCGAGCGGATGGATCGCTTGGAGCGCGCCGCGGCGTAGATGAAGTCGGGCCGGCCGAACGTTTGCGGGATGTACTTTATGAGCCGCTCGGCGCGTTTCACGCCCTCCGCCGATAGATAAATATCGTCGGTCTTTCCGGTTTTCTCAGCATGGCGCATGAGCAGAATGCGAGCCGGGCCGCCGTCAGGGTGATGTGTGGCGGTGATTTCCTCGCGGCCAGACAAGGCCGACCAGAACGACTTCGCGACCGAGCACAGCCACGCCCCCATGCCCCGGCTGGCTCCCGAAGAATTTTCCAAGTGATGCCCCTTCCGCAGTGCCGTCTTGTCCCGTTTGCCAGCGCGTCCGCGCAGCCGAGCGCCCGCGTTTAGTCGGGCATTCCTTTGCGGTCAATGCTGACATTTTTGCGGAGCACCGACTTCGTTAGCTGTGTCGCACGATCATCAAAACGGTTCGATGACGCGCGCGACAGTCGGCGGGCTGCCCGAGTTCGGATCGTATTGCAGATCGAGAATGAGGTTATACGCCTCCGCCGGCCACGGATCGGGATAGCTGCCGGCCGGTGCGCCGAGAAGCGCCGCGATTGCCGGCAGCTTGCCGTGATGCCAGCAGATGACGACCGTCTTGCCCTTGTAGTCCGGGTTGTTGAAAATCTCGTCGACGAGGTCGGCGAAATCGTCGTTCTCGAAATCGTGCTCGACCTTCATTCCGAGTGCGTCGGCGAGCGGCTCCACGGTCTCCCTCGGGCGGTTCGAATGCTTCGAATGCGCCGTTGCGATGATGTAGTCGGGCTTGCCGAACGTCTGCGGGATGTAGGTCGCGAGATTCCTTGCGCGCACCATTCCGGCGTCCGACAAGTCCTGGTCCTCGGTATCGCCGTCGTTCTTGTCGGCGTGACGCATCAGGATGATGCGCTTCGGACCGCCCATAAAATGCTGGACAGGCGCGTAGTCGCTGGCCTGCTCGCGAGCCAGCTTGCAGAGAACGCACGTAGTTCTTTCGCCGATGCTAGGAATGCCGAGAGCAAGAAAACCGAGGCGCTGGCCGCCAGTCGTGTCTGTCGGCAGGTCGACGCCGAAGGTGACCGCGGCGATGCTCGCGAGCAGGACAAGCGTCGCGGCAATGTGCCGATAAGCGAAGAAACGTTTCATGTCTTTCACTCCAACCGAGCTAGACCCAAGTCTCGCCGTCGCGTGCGTCGGGCAACGGCCTCGGCCGCCCGTTATCGTCCAGAGCAACGAAGGTGAAGTGAGCGCGCGTAACGAGTGTCTGGGCCTCGCGGTCGCGCGGCCGCCGCCATGCCTGGACGTCGAAAGTCATAGACGATCTTCCGCGCTTTATCATCCGTGCCCAGACCGTCAATTCATCTCCGACCTTGACCGGATTGTGAAAGCTCATGCCTTCGACGGCGACGGTCGCGCAGCGCCCCTGGCTGATCCGGGCGGCGGCATTGCCGGCAGCAAGGTCCATCTGCGACATGATCCAGCCGCCGAAAATATCGCCCGAGGGATTGGTGTCGGCGGGCATGGCTATCGTGCGGATGACGGGGTCGCCGGTCGGCATGGGCAAATGCGGCGCCGTACGGTGTTGTTCGGCGCCGGGCTTCTGGACCGTCATGGACGCGAGACCCTTTCTTTGCGCGGCCCCGGCCGCGTGCATCGCACAAAGACTTAACCGGCCCTACGGAAAAGAGCCATGTGCCGGACGAGCGCGGTATCCGGTCCGTTCAAAACGCGGCATGTCGTCAACCCTTGTGCAACCTTCGTTGCCTAATTTCGGCGAAGAAGGCCGCTCTTATCGATTCGAATTGCGATAACGCCATGAAATGGACAACTCCCGATCGCGAACTGCTACAGCAACTCGCGGACATTCCGGAAGTCACGCTGAGCGGTTTCTCCGTTAGGGAGGGCCTTGCCGGGACCGGCGTCACGGTGCTCAAGGGCCGCAACTATTTCGGCAGTTGGCGGAATGTCGACAGCCAACTCGTCTGGGTGCCTGCGAACCTTACCGAGCCTGGCCATATCGTGGAGACGGTCGACGAGGCCGTCCGCCAAACCCTGCTCATGATGTTGCGGAGCCTCGAAACGTCGCGGAGAAAACCTCCGCGCGCCCTCACGGGCTGACCGCTTTTCAGGTGGGTGTCAAAGCGGGGAGCATGCAGATGGCCGCCCCTTTGAGACGGCCATCCAAAGCTTCACGCCGAAGGACTCTCCTGCAGTTGAGTGGATCAGAAAAAACCACTGATCGGATTGCAGGTTCCCCGCGTCGCGATCACCTATTGAAAGCGTCTTTTCAGCGAAAATTTGCGATCTCGCCGGACGTGTCTGCGCGTCCGGAGTTCTTCGGGATGAGTGCAGATATTGGTTCCGCTATCGCGCCGTTCGTCAAACCATTTTGCCGAGGATTTTCGACATCTCAGTCTCCGTGAAGGCGCGCAGCGTTTGAGTTCGGACATTGCCTCGCGTGGCGACGCTTAGTGACAGCGCCGTCGCCGCTTCGTCGTCTGCGGCCTCACAGATCGTGACGACGTCAAATGTGCCGATCGTCCAATACATCTCTTTGACCGTGACGCCGGCGTTCTGGGCCATAGCCTTGAACTTGTCGGCACGGTTGACGGTGTCTTTCGCGTCGTGAACACCTTTGTCCGTGAAGTTGCCAAGAATGACGTATGTTGCCATGAGAGCCTCCGTTGCGGTGACGCTCCCCGCCTCCGATGGATCTTAGACCTGTATGCGGAGCAGGAGCAGCGCAATTCGCGACGGATCTATTGCCCCGGCCTTCCCGTCTTTTTCGGGCGGCCGCGGCGGCTTTTCTTTTGTGATGCATCATTGAATTCGCGCGTTGTTGTCGGGATAGTTATGCGCGATGGCTTTTCGCCGGCCTTCACGGGCAACGACGCATGCGGGCCCATCTCGTCGAGCGTCGGCTTGTGGGGCCCTGCGATTTTCTCGCCGAAGGCGCCGGCTTTCACGCGGCTATCGACGTGCTGCGTGCGCGCGGGCACGGGCCGGTCGGTGCCCGGTCCCATGTCGTCGAGGGACGGCTTCTTTATGCGTGATGTCGATTGTGCGTAGGTCGGCTGTACTGGCTCATATTCGTTTTTCACACGCGAGCCGGCCGCCGGCTGCGGGGGAACGTTGGCGCTGGCGCCATATTTGCGCGCGCCCTTGAAGCTACCGGCTTTGTCCTCGATCTCCGACTGGCGTGCGAGCGGATCGTCGGCGATCGCGAGTTCGGTTTCCCGAAGCCGTTTGACTTCGTCGCGCAGACGCGCTGCGGTTTCGAATTCAAGATCGGCGGCCGCTTCCTTCATGCGCCGCTCCATGTCGGCGATGACGGCTTGCAGGTTGTGTCCGAGCACCTGCACGTTCTCGCCGTCGGCGAGACCGGCATCGACCGTCACGTGGTCCTGCTCGTAGACGGACTGCATGACGTCTTGGATGTTGCGCTTGATGCTTTCCGGCGTGATGCCGTTGGCCTCGTTCCAGGCAACCTGCTTCTCACGGCGGCGGTTGGTTTCGGCGATGGCGCGGTCCATCGAGCCGGTCATCTGGTCGGCATAGAGAATGACCTTGCCGTCGACGTTGCGCGCGGCGCGGCCGATCGTCTGCACGAGGGATGTTTCCGAGCGGAGGAAACCTTCCTTGTCGGCGTCGAGAATGGCGACGAACGCGCACTCGGGAATGTCCAGGCCTTCTCGCAGCAGGTTAATGCCGATCAGAACGTCGAAAGCGCCAAGGCGAAGATCACGAATGATCTCGATGCGCTCCAAGGTTTCAATGTCGGAGTGCATGTAGCGAACGCGCACGCCGTTCTCGTGCATGTATTCCGTTAAATCTTCGGCCATGCGCTTCGTCAGCACGGTGACGAGCGTGCGGTAGCCCTTCTTCGACACTTGGCGAACTTCATCGAGGAGATCGTCGACTTGCGATTTTGCGGGACGGATTTCGACGACAGGATCGATGAGGCCGGTCGGACGAATGACCTGCTCTGCGAAAGTGCCGCCGGTCTGTTCGAGTTCCCAACTCGCGGGCGTCGCGGACACGAAGACCGACTGCGGCCGCATCGCGTTCCATTCCTCGAAGCGAAGCGGACGATTGTCCATGCAGGAGGGCAGGCGGAAACCGTACTCGGCCAACGTCGCCTTGCGCCGGAAGTCACCGCGGAACATGCCACCGATCTGCGGAACTGTGACGTGGCTTTCGTCGGCAAAGACGAGGGCGTTGTCGGGCAAGTATTCGAACAGCGTCGGCGGCGGATCGCCGGGATTGCGGCCCGTGAGATAGCGCGAATAGTTCTCGATGCCGGCGCAGGAGCCCGTCGCCTCCATCATCTCCATGTCGAAGGTCGTGCGTTGTTCGAGGCGCTGGCCTTCGAGAAGCTTGCCGGAATTATACAACTCTTCGAGGCGCTGCTTCAGCTCGATCTTGATTGACTTGATCGCCTGTTGAAGTGTCGGCTTCGGCGTAACGTAGTGCGAGTTGGCGTAAAGCTTCACCAGCGCAAGCTCGTCGGTCCTCGCACCGGTCAGCGGATCGAATTCGACGATACTCTCGATCTCGTCGCCGAACATCGAGAAGCGCCAGGCGCGGTCCTCCAAGTGAGCCGGAAAGACTTCGACGGTATCGCCGCGGGCGCGGAACGAGCCGCGGACGAAATTCTGATCGTTGCGCCGGTAGTGCAGAGCAACGAGGTCGGCCAGCAATTGGTCGCGCGAGAGCTGCTCGCCTGCGCGCACCGCAAACGTCATCGCAGTATACGTTTCGACGGAGCCGATACCGTAGATGCACGAGACCGAGGCGACAATGATGACGTCGTCGCGCTCGAGCAGCGAGCGGGTCGCAGCGTGCCGCATACGGTCGATCTGCTCGTTGATCGACGCTTCTTTCTCGATGTACGTGTCCGTGCGCGGCACATACGCCTCGGGCTGGTAGTAGTCGTAATACGAGACGAAGTACTCGACAGCGTTTTCCGGGAAGAAGCTCTTGAACTCGCCGTAGAGCTGGGCCGCGAGCGTCTTGTTTGGCGCGAGGATGAGCGCCGGACGCTGGGTCTGTTCGATTACGTGCGCCATTGTGAAAGTCTTGCCGGAGCCCGTCACGCCAAGCAGCACCTGATTTTGCTCGTGCTTGCTCACGCCTTCGACGAGTTCGGTGATGGCTTGCGGCTGGTCGCCTTTGGGTTCGAACTCGGAAGAGATTTTGAATCTAACGCCGCCTTCGCTTTTCTCCGGACGCTCCGGCCGATGCGGGACGAACGTCGGCATGCCGCCCGAGACGATCGGGTGGGTTGCCATCAAAGGCTGGCGGGAAAGAAGCTCCTTGGCGCGCTCGGAACGTTCTGCCGGTTTGGTTAGCAGCGCAGTAAGGCTATCCGTCAGGCTTTCACCGCCCATCGGTGGACGCGGCGCGCCTCCCCGAAGCGCTGGGAGGCTAGGAAGACCTCCGACCGACTTCGGCGAAAAGTCCACGGGCGCAAAATAGCCGCCCGCCTCGCCAAAGCCCGGCGTACCGGCCTCCGTTTCGTTCGGAGGGGGCGAGGGCTTTCCCGACTTGCCGCGGGAAGGGCGGGGGGCTTTGGGTCCGGTCGGTTTTGTTGGAGCTGACACAGCGAGAAATATAGGTAAGGCGACCTAAGTCATAAATGCTGTTTTGACGCCACAGTGTCACGCCCCGGCAATAGTACGAAGTCGCGATCCCCGCAGTTGGGCCAGTAAGGCCCCCTTACGGAAGAGTAAGTTCGGCTGTGCTCAACGGGGTGATAGCGAAACGGGGACTAACTGAGGATGACGTGCGTTATCCCGGTTGGCTCTTTGGGAGGACGATAGCGCCATTCGAGCTTGAGTTCGGATGACTCCGTCGGACATAGGCCCAAGTTGTGAAATACGGAGACCATAATGATCACGACCAGATTGATTGCTGCTGCCGTCGCCGCCACGTTCGTTATGGGTGCAGGCGCCGCAATCGCCGATGAGAAGGCGCGTTCGCCCGAGTCGATCGAATGCTCGAAGCAGGCCGATGCGAAGGGCTTGCACGGCAAGGAACGCAAGAAGTTCCGCGAGCACTGCAAGCACGAGATGAAGCACGAGAAGAAGTAATAACTCGTCGCAATTCACGTCTAAGTGAGAGACCCCGTCGTTCCCGGCGGGGTTTTTCTTATGGTGACCGTTGGTGCGCGTTACCTTGGTGGCCGGAGAAACATAATGGCAGACCGTCAGTCCCCAAAAACTGCGCTCGTTACTGGTGCCAATCGCGGTATTGGCTTTGAGATCGCGCGTCAGCTTGCGTCTCACGGCATCCGCGTGCTCGCCGGTGTAAGGTCGGTGGAGAAGGCGGCTGAGGCTGGAGCTGAATTCAGCAAAGCGGGTGTGAGCGTCACCTCGGTCGTTCTCGACGTGGCGGACGCAGTACGCGTGCCTGAAGCTCTTGCGGAGATAGAGCTGCGACATGGCGTGATCGATGTGCTTGTGAACAATGCGGCCATCCTGATCGACGGTCCGGGCGGGTTTAATGCCAGCCTGTTCGAGATGACCGACGATGTTTTCCGCCGCACGTGGGAAACCAATGTCCTCGGCCCGATGGCCACGATGCGCACCTTGATTCCGGGCATGATCGGCCGCGGGTACGGCCGTGTCGTCAATGTATCGTCGCTCGCCGGGCAGCTGAGCGGCATGGGCTCGGGGTTTCCGGCCTATCGCGTTTCGAAGGCTGCGCTCAATGCTTTGACGCGGATTGCTGCGGCGGAAGCGGTGGCGTCCAAGGCCGACGTAAAAGTCAACGCGTGTTCACCGGGCTGGGTCAGGACTGGCATGGGCGGGCCGAACGCCTCGCGTTCACCCGAGGAGGGCGCGGAAACCGCGGTATGGCTTGCTATGCTCGACAGCAATGGGCCAACGAGCGGATTCTTTCAGGACAGGAAGCAACAGCCCTGGTGAGGGCTGTGCGCGCGGCATAAGGGAGACGAAAAAATCAGAGTGTGCGGCCGCCGCGTCCAGCGAGCACGGGAGCACCGCCCTGCTGAATCTCCATCACGAAGCGGATCGGCCGAGCCGCCGAGTCGTTTGGGTCACGCGCGGTTACGAGGACGAAGTGGCTCGGTCCCGCAGACGTATCGATCTGTGTGATCTGAGGAGCAAAATCCGACACGGTTGCGACTTCGAGCGTGCGATGAACGCCGCCGAGATTGAGCGAGATCTGATCGCCGACAGAGACTGTTTTGTTGACCGGCGTCGTGCCATCGCGCATGGCGGAGAGCCAGAAATCTTCCGATCCAGAAACAGGTGCCGCCGCGGAAGCCAATTCCTTGGCGGGTGGGTTTGTGCGGTCGAGGGCCGTTTGGAAGCTCGAGCGAAGGAGGGTCTCGCTATTCGCGAACAGCAATGCGCCTGCGATGGCAGCGACAGCTGCACCAGCCGTCATGCCCAACCAAAAGGGGCGCCCTACTTCCTGCTTCGTCATGCTTCGGCCTCCAGCATTCCTATCAGGTCCACAAACCGGCTCGGATAAACCGGGTTGCTGTCATCAGACGTACAAACGAGATTGAGGCAATTCAATAGCGCTGCTCGCCACATCGGCCAATAACTCTATTTCGCCTGGGGGAAACGACGGATAGGGGTTGCGTAAGCGCGCTTCAAATGCCTCAAAACGGCTAAGTTTAGGGCCGCCATCAGCGAAAATGCAACTCCAAGTAGTGCCCAGGCAGCGCTCACGCTCGTTCGGCGGTAAATCGCGTCGGCGGGAGAACTGGCCGTTGCAATCGCGATGACGGGCAGCGGGGCGGGTTCGGCCACGGCCTTTACGGCGGCCGGAACAGCAGCGCGTTCGACACCTGCAAACGCCGCGGGGTTTGTGCCCGCCCTGGCGTGATTGCACATCAGAGTGGTCGAGACCAGCGTGAATACTAATCCGGCAATCGCGGCGTCCATCAGCGGACGCAACACAAGACGGCGATACTTCGGCCGGACCGCGCAGGTCTGCCGATGCGCATGAGCCTTTGGCTGAACGCTGACTGGCATCGTGTCAATTCCTCTCGCTCGTCATCCACTTGGTAATGACGTCCCGTTAATAGGAAGTTGATCTGCGCTTTGGGCGGGGATGGGTTCGGAATGTGGCGCGAGTGGATCAAATGCGATTGCGCGAGAATTCGCGCGCGTTTGTTGCGCAGTCGCATCACAGTCTATCGGTGACGATCGGAAGGATCGGAAAATCCCCGCCTTGCAGCCGGGAAACATTGCAATTAGGGTCCGCCCCGCTTATTTCGCCCATGCGAAATAGAAAAACTCAGTTCCGATAATAGGCCGCTTGCATCATGGGTTTCATCGCCGACAGTCTGAACCGCATCCAACCTTCCGCGACGATCGCCGTCTCGACGAAAGCGCGCCAGCTCAAGGCGCAAGGGCGGGACATCGTCTCGTTGTCCGCGGGCGAACCTGATTTCGACACACCGCAGAACATCAAGGATGCTGCGAAGCGTGCGCTCGATGAAGGAAAGACGAAATATACCGACGTCGACGGCATTCCGGAGCTCAAGACGGCAATCGCTGCCAAGTTCAAGCGGGATAACGGCCTCGACTATAAGCCGAGCCAGGTTTCAGTCGGCACCGGCGGCAAGCAGGTACTCTATAATGCGCTGCTTGCAACGCTCAATCCGGGCGATGAGGTCGTCATTCCGGCGCCATGCTGGGTTTCCTACGCCGACATCGTGCTCCTCGGCGGTGGCAAGCCCGTATTCGCCGAAACAACTTTCGAGGACGGCTACAAGCTCACGGCGGATGCGCTCGAGAAGGCGATTACGCCCAAGACGAAGTGGTTCATCTTCAATTCGCCGTCGAATCCGACCGGGACCGCCTATTCCGCAGCGGATCTCAAGGTGCTGACGGACGTCCTTCTGCGACACCCGCATGTGTGGGTGCTGACGGACGATATGTACGAACATCTGCTCTATGACGGGCTGGAGTTCGCGACGCCCGTGCAAGTCGAGCCGAGGCTATACGATCGCACGCTGACCATGAACGGGCTGTCGAAAGCCTACTGCATGACCGGGTGGCGTCTCGGATATGCGGCAGGTCCAGAGGTGCTCATCAATGCGATGCGCAAGCTGCAGTCTCAGTCGACGTCGAACCCGTCCTCGATCGTGCAGTGGGCGGGTGTCGAGGCGTTGAACGGCCCGCAGGCATTCATCGCCGAAAATAACAAGATCTTCGTCGAGCGCCGTGATCTCGTGGTCAGCATGCTCAACCAGGCCAAGGGCATTCGGTGCCTGAAGCCGCAGGGCGCATTCTACGTCTATCCGAGCATCAAGGCGACGATCGGCAAGACGAGCAAAGGCGGCACCGCGATCAAGACCGATGAGGATTTCGTCACGGCCTTGCTCGAGGAAGAGGGCGTCGCGGTCGTCCACGGCGCCGCGTTCGAAGGCTCGCCGTCGTTTCGCGTCTCATATGCGGCTTCGACCGAATCCCTAAAGGACGCCTGCACGCGCATTCAACGCTTCTGCGGAAACTTGACCTGAGAAACAAAAAGCGCGCGACAGGCATCGCGCGCTTTCAAATCCGATAACGGCATTGCCCGGGCTTATTAAGCCGGCGTGGCGCCGTGATGAACGAACCGGTCCGTGAACCAATCCCAAGCGTGAGCGATATGACCCGTGAGTGGTTTGCCGTCCATGGACGGTACCACCGGACGCCAAATGGCGATTGCAGTCGCCGGCTGCGCCTTGAATTCAAATACCGTCGGTTCGGCGCCAAAGGTCTCGGGTAGCTGTTCTTCGGCGGCCATGACGTATCCGGCAGCGTTTGCCGCGGACATCAGTGTTTCGATACTCATAACCCAGCCTCGCATTTCTGAGCCAATTCCCTCAACTCATTCCGTTTTTCTCGCCAGTACCCCAAGAACGCGCGAAACACCGGAAGAGTTCACAATGCGACAAGTTTAAAGTTATTCAAGTTATTTTTGCCTTTAGAACCGCGTTCGACATACTAACGCCGAAAATAGGTTCGGCAGCGCAGTATAATTTTTTGAGCGCGCAGTAGTTCTCCCGCATTGCAATAGATCAAATTCACGAAACCGTGTGGCGAATCCCGTTGTGCGGGTACGGCTTTGGAGCGAGCATCCCGTTGCCGCTCCCTTCCGAGGTGCGGGGTGCGGCCAAACAAGGTCGCGCGCCTCGCAATCGGAGGCAATCATGACAAGCTCAGATAGCCCAAAGGGCGGAAACGGCACTCAAAGTGGCAGGGTAGGGGTCCGGGGCGCGCGCTGCGTTGCGCTCATCGGACCCTTCGCCAGCGGTAAGACGACACTTCTTGAGGCCATACTGGCCCGCACAGGCAGCATTTCGAGGGCCGGTTCGATAACCGCCAAGTCGACCATCGGCGATAATACGCCGGAGGCCCGCGACCATGTGATGAGCGTCGGACTGAACGTTGCGGACGCCACATTCCTCGGGGATCATTTCACATTCATCGATTGTCCGGGTTCGATCGAGTTTGCGCACGAAGGCGCCCTCGCGCTTCCGGCCTGCGATATGGCCGTGGTCGTCTGCGAGGCCGATCCGAAACGCGTTTCCGCGCTGCAAGTCATCCTGAAGCAGCTCGATGATACGGGCGTGCCGCATCTTCTCTTCCTGAACAAGATCGATACGTCGCCCATTCCGGTGCACGACGTCATTCCGAGCCTGCAGCCAGCGAGCGCCAAGCCGCTCGTGCTTCGCCAAATTCCGATCTGGGAGAACGGCATCGCCACAGGGTTCGTCGATCTCGCTTCCGAGCGCGCGTACGTCTATCGCGAGCATGCATCGAGCAAGATCATCGAGCTGCCGTCAGCTATTGCGGCGCGCGAAAAAGAAGCGCGTTTCCAGATGCTCGAGAAGCTAGCCGATTACGACGATGAGCTGATGGAGCAACTGCTCGTCGACATTCCGCCGCCGAATGATCGCGTCTTCGACGATCTCACCAAGGAACTGCACGACGGTTTGATCTGCCCGGTGCTGATCGGCTCGGCGGAGCACGGCCACGGCATTCTTCGCCTCCTGAAAGCGCTCCGCCACGAGTGCCCCGCAGTCGAGGATACGGCGAAACGGCTCAAGCTCGATCGCGCCAAGTCGGCCGCTTACGTTTTCAAGAGCGTGCATACCAAAGCTGGCGGCAAGCTTTCGTTCGCGCGTGTGTTCGCCGGTGAAATCCCGGATGGCGCGACGGTGACAGGCAGCGATGGTCAGGAGGAACGTGTCGCCGGGATCTTCAACATTCGCGGCGAGGAGACTGTAAAGCGCGGCACCGCCAAGGCTGGCGATACGGTGGCGCTCGGACGGCTCGATTCCATTCATTCGGGAGGGACGATCGCGGTCGGCAAGACTGCGGGCGCCCAAGTCGCCGCGCCCAAGGCGCCGCAGCCAGCGCTCGCGATCGGGCTAGGGCTCAAGGATCGCAAGGACGAGGTGAAGCTGTCGTCGGCTGTTGCGAAACTCGTGGACGAAGATCCGTCACTGACGCTCGAGCATAATGGCGACATGCATCAAATCCTGCTGCACGGGCAGGGCGAGATGCACTTGCGCGTGGTGCTCGAACGATTGATGCGCAAGTACGGCATCGACGTCCTGCGCGAGAAGCGCCGCATCGGATACAAGGAAACGATCCGCTCGGCGACAGAGGTTCGCGCGCGGCACAAAAAGCAGTCGGGCGGTCATGGTCAGTTCGGCGACGTGAAGCTCGACATCAAGCCGCTGCCGAGAAGCAGTGGCATAACCTTCGGCGAGAAGATCACGGGCGGCGCCATACCGAAGAACTTCATTCCTTCGGTCGAGATCGGCGTCCGCGATTACCTCAGCGAAGGGCCGCTCGGTTTTCCGGTCGTTGACGTTGCCGTCACATTGACCGACGGCTCGTTTCATTCGGTGGATTCATCCGACATGGCGTTCCGGCAGGCGGGGCGGCTGGCGATGTCGGAGGGAATGCCGAAGTGCAATCCGGTGCTGCTCGAGCCGATCATGGGGGTTATGATTGCCGTGCCATCGGAAGCCAACGCCCGCATCAACAGCATCATCTCGCAACGGCGCGGGCAGATTCTGGGCTTCGATACTCGTCCGGGCTGGCCGGGTTGGGACTTGATCCAGGCGCATATTCCGGAAGCCGAGATGGACAACCTGATCATCGACCTCCGATCGGCGACGGCCGGCGTCGGCTCCTTCACGTTCGGGTTCGATCACCTCTCCGAGGTAACGGGTCGGTTGAGAGATCAGGTGCTTGCCGCAAGCAGGGCCGCGGCGGAGTGAGTGATTGATCGCGACCGAAGATGTCAAAGGGCGACGAAAATATTCGCCGCCTTTTCTCAAATCGTAATGGCCGCAGAGTTGGCGCAATAACTTTGCGTCGCGACCCCGAATTCCGTCATGCCGACGAAGGTCGGCGCCCAGGCAACGATCCGCTGTGCTGATGCTTGTCTGGGTCCCGGCCTGCGCCGGGATGACGTTGGGAGAGCATTCGGCGCTGGCGGGCGCTCAATTCAATGTTTAGCGGCAGCGGTCGGAGCTTTGACCGGTGATTTGGGGCCTTTGAAGTAGGCGGTGATCGATTCCAGAAACAGCGGCGAAAGAGCGTCGCCGCCCTTGTCGACATAGGCTTTCAGCTCGTTGCGCATCCGCGGTTCCCAGAAATTGTGAATGTGCATCGCGATGCCGTCGAGCGCTTCCTGCTTCGGATAGGGCTCGAAGTACGCAGCGATTTGATTGGCCATGCGGACGAGATCGGAGCTTTGCATCTTTGGACCGATTTGTTTTGGATTGATCTGAAAGTCAGGGATTGAAGACGACGGGGCCGCCGGGCCCGAGCGCGGCCAAGAAGAGATTGGCTTTCGTTCCGAGCTCGAGTGCGAGAACGGTCGGGGCGGAGACGGTCACAAGGGCGCCGATGCCCGCCGTAACGCTCTTCTGCACCAGCTCGAAGCTGCAACGGCTCGTCATCAGCACGAAGCCATTCTTGCGGTCGATGCCGTTCGTGTAGAGAGCGCCGATGAGCTTATCGAGAGCGTTGTGGCGGCCGACGTCCTCGCGGACGAATTGGATCTCGCCGTCCTTCGACACCCAGGCTGCGCCATGCACCGATCGATTGAAGCGGTTCATCGGCTGGTGCTCGTTGAGGCCTTGAGCGGCTCGTCGAAGGGCCTCGGGCGTTGGCGACCAGGAGCGGTCGAGTTGCTTAAGTGGCCGGACCGCAGACTCGATATCTTCGACGCCGCAAAGGCCGCAACCCGTGCGGGCCTCCATGGCGCGCCGGGCGAGACGCGATGTTTCGACCGCGGTTTCGGGCACTGCGACGTCGATCGCCATGCCGCCGTCGACCGGCATTACGAGGATACCCTGGATCTTGCTCGGGTCGGGCACGATGCCTTCGCCGACGAGAAAGCCGACGGCGAAATCGCGGAGATCCGCCGGCGTCGACATCATGACCGTATAGGGCTCGGAGTTGATCTGCAGCGCGACCGGCGTCTCTTCGGGAAGCTGCCACGTCACAGACTGCGTGCCGGAAGCAGACGTCAGCTCGCCCGTGACGGGGCGGGAGCAAAGCTCCGCTCCACCCTTCGGCTGAGATACGCCTTTCGGCACGACGTTCATCGCAATCGGACTCCAGGCTGAACGGCGGAGAGCTTACTCCGCCGGCTCCAGCTTCTTTTCTTTCGAAATGCGCTTGTTCTCGAACTCGCGCTCCTGCCATTCCTCCTGCCACTCGGACGCGTGGTTGGAGACATGCACCTGCACCGCCGTCACCTTGTACTCGGGGCAGTTGGTCGCCCAATCCGAATTCTCGGTGGTGATGACGTTGGCGCCGGTCACCGGGTGGTGGAAGGTCGTATAGACGACGCCTTGCGGCATGCGATCGGAGACCTTTGCCGTCAGGGTCGTCGCTCCGACTCGGCTCGCGAGTGACACCTTCATGCCCGTCTTGATACCGCGAACCTCGGCGTCGTGCGGATGGAGTTCGAGAATGTCCTCGGGATGCCAGGCGACGTTATCTGTACGCCGCGTCTGGGCACCGACGTTGTAGTGCGCCAGAATACGGCCTGTCGTCAGGATCAGCGGGAAGTTGCGGTTCGAGCGCTCTGCCGTCGGCACGAAGCCCGTGAGCATGAAGCGGCCCTTGCCGCGCGTGAACTCTTCCGTGTGCATGACGGGCGTCCCAGTCGGATGCTCTTCGTTGCACGGCCACTGAATCGAGCCCAGCTCGTCGAGCCGGTCAAACGATACGCCCTCGAACGTCGGGGTGACGCGGGCGATCTCGTCCATGATCTCGGCGGACGAATTGTAGTGCATCGGGTGGCCCATGGCCGTGGCGATGCGGGAAACGACTTCCCACTCCGCCATGCCCTGCTTCTCGCGCATGACCTTGCGGACGCGGTTGATGCGCCGCTCGGCGTTGGTGAAGGTGCCGTCCTTTTCGAGGAACGACGTACCCGGCAGGAAGACGTGGGCGAACGCGGCCGTCTCGTTCAGGAACAGATCTTGCACGACAACGATGTCCATCGATTCGAGCGCATGCTCGACGTGATGGGTGTTCGGATCGGATTGGGCGATGTCCTCGCCCTGGATGAAGATGCCCATGAACGAGCCGTCGGACGCGGCGTCGAACATGTTCGGAATGCGAAGGCCCGGCTCGGCGTCGAGCTTGGTGCCCCATTCCTTTTCGAAGATGCTGCGAACCTCGGCATTCGAAACGTGGCGGTAGCCAGGGAATTCGTGCGGGAATGAACCCATGTCGCACGAGCCCTGGACGTTGTTCTGGCCGCGCAGCGGATTCACACCGACGCCTTCGCGACCGATGTTGCCGGTTGCCATTGCGATGTTGGCCATCGCCATGACCATGGTCGAACCCTGGCTGTGCTCGGTGACGCCGAGGCCATAGTAGATGGCGGCATTGCCTCCGGTCGCGTAGAGGCGCGCCGCCTCACGGACGAGCTGTGCCGGAACTCCGGTGATCGGTTCCATTGCTTCCGGAGAGTTCTCCGGCCGCTTAATGAATTCTTCCCAGCGGAAGAAATCTGCCGGCTCGCAGCGGCGCTTTACGAATTTGCGGTCGATGAGGTTCTCGGCCGCGATGACATGGCCGATCGCGTTCATGATCGCCACGTTGGTCGAGGGCTGAAGCTGCAGATGGTAGGCCGCTTCGACGTGGGGCGAGCGAACGATGTCGGTGCGGCGCGGATCGATGACGATCAGTTTGGCGCCTTCGCGGAGTTGCTTTTTCATGCGCGAGCCGAAGACCGGATGGCCGTCGGTCGGGTTGGCGCCGACGACCATGATCACGTCCGACTTGTCAACGCTCTTAAAGTCCTGTGTGCCGGCAGATTCACCGAACGTCTGCTTCAGACCGTAGCCGGTTGGCGAATGGCAGACGCGCGCGCAGGTATCAATGTTGTTGGTGTTGAAGGCGCCGCGGACCATGCGCTGGACGGCATAGACTTCCTCATTCGTCGTGCGTGACGAGGTGATGCCGCCGATCGAATCCTTGCCGTATTTCGCTTGCGTGTCTTTCAGGCGCTTCGCGGCGTAATTGATGGCCTCGTCCCACGATACGACCTGCCAGGGATCGGTAATCTTCTCTCGGATCATCGGCGTCAGCACGCGATCCTTGTGTGTTGCGTAGCCGAACGCGAAGCGGCCCTTGACGCAGGAATGGCCTTCGTTGGCGCCGCCGTCCTTGTAGGGCACCATGCGCGCGACTTCTTCGCCCCGCATTTCAGCTTTGAACGAGCAGCCGACGCCGCAGTAGGCGCAGGTCGTCACGAGCGAGTGCTCGGGCTGGCCGATGTCGAGCACGGACTTTTCGATGAGCGTTGCGGTCGGGCAAGCCTGGACGCAGGCGCCGCAGGACACGCATTCGGAGGCCAGGAATTCTTCGTCCATGCCGGCAGAGACGTGCGAAGCGAAGCCACGACCGTCGATGGTCAGCGCAAATGTTCCCTGGACTTCTTCACAGGCACGGACGCAGCGCGAGCAGACGATGCACTTCGAGGGATCGAACTGGAAGTAGGGGTTGGATGTGTCCTTGACTTTGAAGCGGTCGTTCTCGACGCCGTCCTTGCTCTTCGCAAAAACGTGGTTCTCGCCGTCGTAGCCGTAACGAACTTCGCGAAGACCCACGGCGCCGGCCATATCCTGCAGTTCGCAATCGCCGTTGGCGCCGCAGGTGAGGCAGTCGAGCGGATGGTCGGAGATATAAAGCTCCATGACGCCGCGGCGGATGTTGGCGAGGCGCGCATTCTGCGTCGTCACCTTGATGCCCGGTGCGACGGGCGTTGTGCAAGACGCAGGCGTGCCCCTGCGGCCTTCGATTTCGCAAAGGCAAAGACGGCAGGAGCCCCAGGCATCGAGGCTGTCGGTCGCGCAAAGCTTCGGGATCAGGACGCCCAGCTGCATCGCGGCGTTCATGATCGATGTGCCTTCGGCAACCGTGATCTCGAGCCCGTCGATCTCGAGCGTCACCATCTTGGTGGCGTCGGTGACTTCGGGGCTCGGGGTGCCGTAGTCCGTCTCTTTGATGAGGGTCATCGGCTTAACGTGGTGGTTCATCGAGCGTCCTCTTTGAGGTCGGCTGATCCTGGAAATCTACTCTGCGGCATCTGCAAGAAACTTATTCGGCGAGGGCTTGTGAAAGTCTTCGGGAAAACCACGCAACGCGCTCATGACCGGGAACGGGGTCAGTCCGCCCATCGCGCATAGTGAGCCGTCGGCCATGGTCACGCACAAATCTTCGAGAAGCGCCAAATTCTTGTTACGCTCGACGTCGTCGATGATGCGGTCGATCACTTCGACCCCGCGCATCGATCCGATGCGGCAGGGCGTGCACTTGCCGCAACTCTCGATCGCGCAGAATTCCATCGCGAAGCGCGCCTGTTTGGCCATATCGACCGTGTCATCGAAAACGACAAGGCCTCCGTGGCCGACCATTGCGTCGACTTTGGCGAATTCTTCGTAATCCATCGGAGCGTCGAACTTCGATTCCGGAATGTAGGCGCCCAGCGGGCCCCCAACCTGGATCGCGCGTACCGGACGCCCGGTGGCCGTGCCGCCGCCCCAATCCTCGATGAGCTGGCGCGTCGTGACACCGAAGGCTTTCTCGACCAAGCCGCCCTGTTTGATGTTACCGGCGAGCTGAAACGCCAGCGTCCCGCGCGAGCGTCCGACGCCATAGTCGCGATAGAATTCGCCGCCCTTGGCGATGATGATCGGCACTGCCGCGAAGCTCATCACGTTGTTGATGATCGTCGGTTTGCCGAAGAGGCCTTCGATGGCGGGGATTGGCGGTTTGTAGCGAACGATGCCGCGCTTGCCCTCGATGCTTTCGAGCATGGAGGTCTCTTCGCCGCAGATGTAGGCGCCGGCACCCATACGTACGAAAAGATCGAAGGAGTAATTCGTTCCCTGGATATTGTCGCCGAGCCAGTTTGCCAGGCGTCCGATCTCGATGGCTTCGCGCAGGACGTGGACGGCGTGCGGGTATTCGGACCGGACGTAGATGTAGCCCTTCGTGGCCCCGCCGGCGACGGCTGCGATCGTCATGCCTTCGATTAGGCAGAACGGATCGCCTTCCATGAGCATGCGGTCGGCGAAGGTGCCGCTGTCGCCTTCATCGGCGTTGCAGGCGACGTATTTCTCGGCGCCCTTGAGATCGTGCACCGTCTTCCACTTGATGCCGGTCGGGAAGCCGGCGCCGCCACGGCCGCGAAGGCCGGACGTCGTCACTTCGGTGACGATGTCGATCGGCTTCATATGCAGGGCTTTTGACAATCCTTCGAAGCCGCCGTGTTTGCGGTAATCTTCGATGGAGAGCGGATCGGTGATGCCGCAGCGCGCGAACGTCAGCCGCTCTTGCTTCTTAAAATAGGGGATCTCTTCGGTCAGGCCGTGGCTCAGCTCATGCTTCTTGCCTTCGAGAAAGCCGGCATTGAAAAGGCTGGTCACATCCTTGACCGCAACGGGTCCATAAGCGACACGGCCGTTCGGTGTTTCGACCTCGACGAGCGGCTCGAGATAAAGCATGCCGCGCGAGCCGTTGCGGACGACTTCAACGTCGATCTTGCGATTGCTCGCTTCGAACGCGATCGCGGCGGCGACTTCATCGGCGCCGACAGATAGCGCGGCGGCGTCTCTGGGAACGAATACCTTGATCATTCCGCGGCCTCCTTCTCGAGTCCGCCGATGATCTCATCGAACCGCTTCGGATCGACTTTGCCGTAAAGCTTCTCGCCGATCATGATGGCGGGAGACAACGCGCAGTTGCCTAGGCAGAACACCTGCTCGATCGTGATCATGCCATCTGCCGTCGTTCCGCCAAGCGGCGTGCGCAATGATCGCTCCGCATGCTGGCAGAGTGCGTCGGTTCCCATCGACTGGCAGGCTTCGGCCCGGCAGATCTTAACGACGTGTTTGCCGACAGGGTGCCGCTTGAATTCGTGGTAGAAGGTCAGGACACCATAGATTTCGGCGCGTGAGCGGTTCAGCGCTTTTGCGATCACCGGCAGGGTTGCGTCCGGCACGTAGCCAAGCTGGTGCTGCAAGTCGTGGAAGATCTCAAGCAGCTCATCGGGCTTGTTGCCGTGGCGGGCACATGCCGCCAGCGCCGCGATCTCACCTGGAGTCGGGGCAGGCGAGTGGTCCGCTCGTGAGCCGTTTGGTTGTTTGCCGGCTTTTTTCGCCATGTTTGGCGTTTCCTCGGTATTGATGGCGGCTCCGATATGCCACATACCACGTCGTCGGGACGCGCACTTTGCCGCAGCGCTTTAATGTGTCATTCCGATGCGTGGTTCAAATCGATATGGCCGATCCCATTATAGACGCCGTCGATAGCGCGCCGCAATAACTAAGGCGAAAGTCGCAGCTTGAGGCGAACTATACGGACTAAGTCTCAGCGTCGTCTTACGAAATGCTTTTCGCTGAGAAAGTCGTTGCGGCGTCCCTGAAAGCCCGGACGAGGGGTGCGACAGGATCGCGGTCCTGTATCACCAACCCAACGCTGTGGGCGACTTCGGGTTCGACAAGCGGAATGGCTTTGAGGCCGGGGTCGCTGCCGAGCAAATTCAGCAGGTAATGGGGCATGACGCTCGCGAGCCCCATGAGCCTTACGTTCGAATAGAGGTTGATGACGGAGTTGGTCTCCAGCGCCGGCTCCGGGTGGCAACCGGCGGCTTTGAAAGCGCGGTCGATAATGCGCCGGTTCTGCATGTTCGTCGTCAGCAGTCCGAGCGGCAATTCGGCGGCTTCATGCCAGGTGACCCGCTCATGTTCGGCGAGCGGATGGCCGTCCGGAATGAAGAGGCAATAGCGCTCGATATAGAGAGGCGTCGCCAAGAGGCCATTGATCGGTTCGTTGTCGAGATAGGTGATGCCGGCGTCGATCGAGTAATCATTCAGCCCGCGCAGGATTTCCTCGGAGCTCATCGACATGATCGTGAAGTTTATCTGCGGATGCAGGCGTTGAATGTCGCGCGTCAGGTAGGGGATCATCGGTAGTGCCGAAGGTATTGCACCGAGGGCCAGCCGCCCCGTCAAACCGAAATCGCTGATCGCAAGATGCGCCAGCTCCTGATGCATCGAGGTCCAATTGTTGAGGATGAGCTGAGCCCATTTGAGGACGCGCTCGCCTTCCTGGGTCAGGCCCTGGTAGCGCTGTCCGCGCTCGACAATCGGGACGCCGAGTTCAAGCTCGAGCTGGCGAATGCGTCCCGAGAGCGTCGGCTGCGTGACGTTGCACGCCTGGGCGGCGCGGGTGAAATGTTTTTCCCTCGCGAGCGCGACGAGATACTGAAGCTGCCGAATGTCCATTCGTCTCTCTCTCCCGAGAGAGGGCCGATCATCGAGGTTTCGACGATCGAATGCAATGGAAGGGCCCGCTCTAGGCCCCGCTTAGCACAATGCGAAGGCTGTTTGGGGTGGCAGCTTCAGCAGTCGAGGCCGCCGGCATCGAAGACGTGTCCCGAAAACGAGCGGCCCTTGCGAGAAGCAAGGTGGAGAGCCAGGGACGCGACGTCCGGCTCGTTTGTGAGATAGGCGCCCGACGCACTGCCGTCGAAAAAGGCCCGCGGTCCAACGCCATTGATGCGGATGCCCTTATCGGCCCAGGATCGAGCTTCCGTTGAAGTCATGGCGGCGAGGGCTGTCCGGGCAAAACCGGCGACGGCCGATGTGCGGCGATCGCGGGGTTCAGGCATTTTGAGGACGTTCAGCACAAGCCCTTCGCTCATCACGACGCACATGCGATTGGCGATAACGCGCGTCAGCTGCGCGAGCGGCGCAAGCTTGGCCTCGACGAGGGATTCGAGATCGCCGTCCTCGCGGATGGCCTCGATTTCCGAGGACGAGATCGTTGCCATATTGATGGCTGCTTCAAGCCCGCCAAAAGCTTGTGCGGACGTTTGCGCGAATTTTGCAGCGTTGTCGGCGGTCGAAATGTCGAGGGTGTGCAAGCGGATTTCGCTAGCGCTCTGGGAAAGAAGCGCTACCAGCTCGACAAGTTCAGGGGAAAGATCGGTCGTATGGACAACGAGGCGGCCTTTGACGTCCGCGAAGGCGCGCGCAACGTCAACGCCCGCGATGCTCGTAAGCCCTGTGATCAGAATGCGCGCCCGTGCAAGTTCACTTGAAACTCCGCCTTCGACGCTGGTACCTACACGATCCATGTACATGCGCTCTTCCCCTCCTGACAACACGCTGAACCGGCGAACGCGAGAGGCGCCGTCGGATGCACGATAGCACGCCGATTCGCCTAACGAGACCTAAACAGCCAGCCGATTCGGGTTTGGGGGAGACCAGTCAAGGGCGCTTTTGCGGCTGTGCACTGCAGCCTGCGATTTAATGCTGTGACCCCCGCGCCCCGGCGGTGGCTTGATCTGCGTGGTTGCGGGTAAGCTGTGCAAAAAGCTGGTGATAGGTCGGTGCCGCTGCATTGCTTCCCTTTTCATGCGTCTGCGAAGGTTAAAGCAGACGAATCGATTGGCAGCCTGGAACACGATGACAAAACAGGACAAACCAAAGCCACAAGCGAGTGACACTCGGAGCGACACGGCTGCGCCGTCGGCTGCTCTTGGGGCCGCTGCTCCTGGAACCGCCCCTGTTGGACCAGCCCCGGCAAGCGGGCCTGCGGTGCCTTCGGATGCTCAGGCAAAGGATACGCCGCGCGATCAGGGATCGCGCGATGGGCTTGTCGTCGCTTCGATCCTGATCGTCTCGGCGGCGATAACAATGATGTGCTATTCCCAGCTCGGTGTGTCGCTGCCCGTTTCTCTGGCCGCGGGTGTCGTCGCCTTGTCGCTGCTGATGCTCATTCATAAGCAGGTCCAGAAGTCGGCACAGATCGCTCAGCTCAAAGCGGAACTTGCGCAAACGCGGCAAAGCGTGAAGCCGAAAATTGCGCCGCTGCGTCCGGCGACGGCACCTTCTGCGACGCCCAGTGCTCCGACTTCTGCAGAGGCGCGCATCCGCGAACTCAGCCGGGATATCGGCAATATGGTCCCGCTGGCCGATTCCGGTCCGGTGGCTCCAGGCCCTGCCGGGGCGCAGGCTGCTTCCGTAGCGTCTGACCTCTCAGCTCTGCGTTCTTTCCCGTCGGGCGATGTTGCGTCTGAACTCGTTGCCGAACGAGCGGCGCGGCAGGCGTCACGTGCCGCTGCGCGATCGTCCGCCGAGGCTGCGGCGAAACAGGCGGCGGAAATGCCTGCAGCATCTCCAAGGTCCGCGGCGTCTGCGGTCGAGGCGGCGCCTGCCGGAATTCATGCGCCAAAAGGCGAGGTCGTACGCGAGCAGTGGTCTTTCCGGCCGCGCGCCGATGCTCAGGCATCCGTTCACGACGCGTCGGCCACTTCGGGCGCTCCTGCCGGTTCGAGCGGAGGGGCACAGAGGGGCGGCGTCGCGACGACGATCGAAGGCGATCTCGAACTCGTTCAGCGCAAGATCAAAGAGCTCGCTGATGAAGTGAACGCGGCCGAATCCTTGCGGGCGCCGAGGCCTGCTCGTCCCGCTCCGCGTGCAAAGTCGACGGGGAATGCGCTTGAAGATTCCATCGGCGCGCTCAGGGCCGCCGCAAGCAACATGCGCGCTCGTCCTTCGCTCGGCGATTTCGTTCCGAAGAGCGAGACGCCGGCTTTCGCACCGCCGTCGCCGACCATGCCCGAGCCGCATCAAGGATTTGGAGAGATTATTATTCCCGCTACGGCGGAACGTATCGCGGGTTCCGATCCTGCAGCTCCGGTGAGTTCCGATTCGGGACATAACCGGGATGTGCCATCTCCCCGTATCGCGTTGCCTCCTCTTCCCGATTTGCCAACGCTCGATTTCCCGGCGAATTCAGCCCCGGCGGCTGAGTTGCCGCCACGTCCAGCGGCAATTGCCCGCGCGGTCGAGGACGACAGGATGGACATCCTGCTCGGGCCGATCGTTATGCTCGCCGAACATTCGGTCAGCCATTATGAAATGACGGCCAACTTGCGTTCGGGTTCGGGAGAGCGGCTCGACGCGCTCGAGGACGACTTCGCTGTGATCGGCGGCGAACTCGATACCCAGTTCGATATCGCACGGCTCAATCGCGCTGCCGCGCTTGCGACTCGCATGGACGCGCGCGATAGGGATGGCTCTCTGCTGGCGGAGTTTTTCGGCTCGTCGATGACGAGCAGGGCATTCCTCGAAGCGTTCGCCCATGCCTACGAGGCACGGCCGAGGATTTCCGCGCAGCTCGTACTGACGTTAGCTCAGCGCGGCATCGATGCGTTCACGCCGTCCGCGTGGCAGGCCGTCCAGGATATGCACGCCTTCGGGTTCCGCCTCGCGCTCGATAAGGTCGCGCACATGGGAACGGACTTCGCGGCCCTGCAACGGTCCGGCTTCCGTTTCGTTAGGTTCGACGCGCAGGCGCTTCTCGAAGGAATAACGACGCCCGATCGCTTCGTGCCGGCCGACGAGATCATCCAGCGGGCAACGCTGGCGGGTCTGTCGATCATCGCCGTCGGCATTGCGGATGCCGAGACACAGAGACGGCTGCTGGACGCTGGAATCCTGCTCGGCCAGGGACCGCTGTTCGGTGCGGCGCGGCCGGTCAACGTGGACGGTGGCGGACCGACAGATCAGTCGGCGGCGGCCTAACCCGAACACTATATCTGGATGACCGGAATTGGACTGTGACGACGGCGCCGGATGACAGTCCGGCGCCAGCTCGTTTATAGGGGCCGAAAATCGAGGCCGCACCCCGCGGACTTCGCTGAAAGCCCGCCATGACTGCGATCCCTGCTCTATCTTCCATCGCCCCGTTTGCGGGTACGTCCGACCTCTGGTTCGTCGACATCTGGGGCGTCATGCACAATGGCGTACGGCCGTATGCGTCTTCGGTCGCTGCCTGCGAAGCTTTTCGAAAGCAGGGCGGTACCGCATTGCTCGTCACCAACTCGCCGCGTCCCAGCGAGAGCGTCGCCCGGCAACTCGACAGCATCGGAGTGTCGCGAAAGTCCTATGACGGCATCGTGAGCTCGGGCGATGTTTCGCGCAGCCTCATCGAAGCGTGGGTGGGCAGGCCAATTTTCCACATCGGTCCCTCGCGCGATCTGCCGATCTTTGCCGGTCTTCGCGCGCAGCCGGGTGCATCGGCAGACGATGCCGACGTGGCTGTCTGCACTGGCCTTTACGACGACGAGACCGAGACGCCGGAAAACTATTCGGCGCTGCTTGAGAAGCTCCGGGCGCGGAATGTGCCGATGATCTGCGCCAACCCGGATTTGAAGGTCGAGCGGGGCGGCCGCCTCGTGTATTGCGCGGGCGCCATCGCGGCGGCCTATTCGGCGCTGGGGGGAACTGTCAGCTACGCGGGGAAGCCGTATCAGCCGATCTATGAGCTGGCGCTTCGAACGGGCTCTGACTTGCGAGGAACTCCTGTCGGCAAGGAACGCGTCCTCGCGATCGGCGACGGCGTCGCGACCGACATCGCGGGCGCGGCAGGC
This sequence comes from uncultured Alphaproteobacteria bacterium, assembly GCA_963710005.1. Lineage (GTDB taxonomy): Bacteria > Pseudomonadota > Alphaproteobacteria > Rhizobiales > Hyphomicrobiaceae > Hyphomicrobium_B. Next base: position 172,821 of record CAVPYR010000010.1, on the reverse strand, counting down.
TTCGGCACTCGCTCGGTCTTCATCGCCAGCGGCGTCTATGTGCGGTCGGGTGAATCCATCAGCGACGCCGCGGGCCGGCTTTTCCCGGCAGGCGCGCTCCAGCCGGTCGCCGTCATGAAGGACTTTGTCTGGTAGTTTTTATTGTCATCCCGGGCGAACCCCCTTGCGAGACCCGGGACCCAGAAAGCCGGGTCCTCAGGTGTTGCTCTGGGTCCCGACTCTTCGCTTCGCTGCGGCCTAGACGGTCAGAACGATCTTACCGATGTGGGCGCTGCTCTCCATGCGCGCGTGCGCTTCGGCCGCGCGAGCGATCGGGTAGGTGCTGTCGATCGGGATCTTGATCTTCCCCGAAACGATGAGGGGCAGAACGTGCTCCTCGATGGAGCGGGCGATATGGCCTTTCACCTCGGGCGTGCGAATGCGCAGCGTCGATCCGGTGATCGTCAGGCGCTTCAGCATCACGCGCATGAAGTCGATGGTGGCGGTCGAGCCGTTCTGAAAGGCGATGTTGACGAGGCGGCCGTCGTCGGCGAGCGAGCGAATATTCTTCTCGATGTAGTCGCCGCCCACGACGTCGAGAATGACGTCGACGCCTTTGCCCGCAGTCTCGCTCTTGATCACTTGAGCGAAATCCTGCGTCCGGTAGTTGATGGCAATGTCGGCGCCGAGGGCGCGCGCCGCCTCGCACTTCTCTTCGGATCCGACGGTCGTGAAGACGGTCGCGCCGAAGGCCTTGCCGAGCTGAATGGCAGTGACGCCGATGCCGCCGGTGCCGCCGTGGACGAGAAATTTGTCGCCGGCCTTGAGGTGACCGCGCTCGAAGGCATTGTACCAGACGGTGAAGAACGTCTCTGGGATCGCGGCGGCTTCGGTGAAGGAAATCGCGTCCGGCTTCTTGATGCAGGAAAGCTCGGAGACGGCAACGTATTCGGCGTAGCCGCCGCCCGGGACCAAAGCCAAAACGGCGTCTCCGACGGAAAATCGCTTCGCATCTTCACCTTCATCGCGCGCGGCGATCTCGCCCGAGACTTCGAGGCCTGGAAGCTCGGAATGACCTTTCGGTGGCGGATAGTGTCCCTGTCGCTGCAAAACGTCGGGCCGATTTACCCCCGCCGCCGCGACTTTGATCAGGACCTCGCCTGCTTTCGGCGCGGGCACCGGCACGTCGGTTAACGTGAGCACTTCGGGGCCGCCAGCCCCCTTGATAACAACGGCTTTCATCGTCGTGGGGAGGCTCATTGCGCTCGCTTTCCGAATTCTGAGATTTCGAAGGGAATGCATTGCGTCGGCGATCCGGGCAAGACGGCACAACAGCGGCACGAGCGCTCATCTGATCTCGACCGCGCGAGGGGGCTCAAATAGACTGAGCGAAAAGAGACTTGGAGGACTGCCATGGACCTCGATGATCTGCTGCCGCCAAAAAAGCCGAGCGGTACGGCGATCGGAGACAATCTCCAAACGCTATCGGTCGCGGAACTCGAAAAGCGGATCACGGACCTCGAAGCTGAAATCGCGCGCGTTCGCGTCGAACTCGATCGCAAGCGCCAGCACGAAGCCGCTGCGCGCGCATTGTTCAAATCGTGAATCAAATTCTAAGCATCTATTTGAAATGCGCTCGATGCCGTTCGATTTTGAGATTCGGAGATCCGTGTCGCGTCGGGTCGAAAGCTAACGCATAGGCCGTCCGGCCGAGTTCGTACTTAACTGAACTTTAAGCATATGGCGGCATTTTGAGCGTCAATCCAGGCCATCTGGATTTGAAGCGGCCCCTCTGCCGCTTCGTTTGACGCCTCCCTGTTGACTTTCGAGCCGCTCCTTCGGGGCGGCTCTTTTTTTGCACTGTCCACAGGAGGAATGAGGGTGCCCCGTTTTGGGCGTTCTTGTTAACTATGGTGCGGTACTGTCAGTTCGTGGTAGCAGTTGCGGACGGGTAAGCGTTTGTATCGTTGAGGGTCATGAGTAACGTATTTCGCGTGGACGGCGCGCCGTCGGGCAGCGCCAAGACGGTCTCGTTCGGAGAGCGGTTTCAGTCCTCCGAGCAGTTCGACCACATCTTCAGGGAAGGCATGGCGCTCGTCGAGCGTACGGCGAGCTACCTTGATGGTCCTGGACGCAAGGAAGCGAAGGATCTCGCGGGCGGGGTGGGCGTGCTCTATGCAACAGAGAGCATGCGGCTGACGACGCGGCTCCTCGATCTTGCTTCGTGGCTTCTGATCCGCCGCGCTTTGCGCGAAGGCGAGATCACCGAGGAAGAGGCGCAGAAGAAACGCCGTCGCGTCAAGCTGCAGGCATTCGGCAGGCCGTCGCATGTCAAAGGCTACAGCGAGCTTCCGCAGGGTCTGCAGAATCTGATCGAGGAAAGCTTCCTTCTACACGATCGCATTTCCCAGCTCGATCGCGTCTTGACGAGGCCTTCCGCCGCCGACGCACAGGAATCGGTCATCAATCCCGTCGCGCAGCAGGTTGGCCTGCTGGAACGGGCGTTTTCGGCGAAGCTCAGCTGAATTTAATTTTACTGCGAAAATTCAAAAAGGCCCGGTTAGTCGACCGGGCCTTTTGATTTTTACGGGAAGCTCGTTCCGGCGCGCTGCGGCGATCAGAACATGCCCTCGAATTTCTTCTTGAAGCGCGACAGGCGGCCGCCACGGTCCATCAACTTCGCGTCGCCGCCGGTCCAGGCCGGATGCGTGTTCGGATCGATGTCGAGGGTCAGCGTATCGCCGGCCTTGCCGTAGGTGGAATATGTCGTGAATTGGGTTCCGTCCGTCATCACCACCTTGATCTGGTGGTAATCCGGGTGAAGGTCGGCATCTTTCTTCATGGCCTTAGGTCCGTCTGGTAAATGCGTTTTCACGGCGAAGCTCTCACGAGCCCCGGCCCCGGTTATATGTAATGGGGACTGAATTGGCGGGTTCTTTAGCCGAGATAGGCGCGCCGCACAAGGCCGGACAACCCGTCCAATCTGTGGAATTTGTAAGCTTTCCGGCCCAAAACAGCGGCCCATTGCCTCTTGAGCCTGAAACTCTCCTCGGGCATGGTCCGTGCCGGCTTTAGGGTTGAAACATCTTGTTTCCCCAAGCGTTGGATCAGAAAAAGCCAATGAGCAGCAGCGACATTGCAGATCATGGCCCGGCACGGGCTCAGCCAGCGGACGAAAATACGCAGCAACCACAGCGTCTGTCGCTCAAGCCTCTTCTGACGTTGAAACCGCTGATCTTCGCCCACAAGGGCGCGCTCTGGGGCGCAATCATCGCGCTTGTGGTCTCGGCCATCGCAATGCTTTCGGTGCCGCTGGCTGTGCGCCGGATGATCGACAAGGGCTTCGGCGGTAATGATTCAGCACTGATCAACAATTACTTCCTGACGCTCATCGGCATCGGTCTCATCATCGCAATCGCGAGCCCGGCGCGTTTCTATTTCGTCAACTGGATGGGTGAGCGCGTCGTTGCGGATCTGAGGGCTAAGGTTTTCGCCCAACTTGCCAAGCTCGGTCCCGCCTATTTCGATCTCAACCATTCGGGCGAGATCATGAGCCGCCTGACGGCGGATACGACGCAGATCAAAGCCGTCGCGGGCTCCGCGCTCAGTCAGGCAGCGCGCAATCTGATCATGCTGATCGGCGCGCTCGTCATGATGTTCGTGACCAGCCCCAAGCTGTCAGCTCTCGTGCTACTCGCGATCCCGCTCATCGTTTTGCCGCTTGTCGGCTTCGGCCGCCTTGTGCGCCGCTTGTCGCGGGAAGCGCAGGATACGCTCGGGGAAGCCTCGGCATACGCCTCTGAGAACCTCGCCGCGTATCGGACGATGCAGGCCTACGTCAACGAGAAGACGGTCTCGGATCGCTTCGCGCGCGCCGTCGAAAAGACGTTCGGCGCGGCCCGGCGCCGGATGCGGGCGCGGGCAGCGCTGACGGGCATCGCGATCTTTCTCACCGTCGCAAGCGTTACGGGCGTGCTCTGGTACGGCGCCTCCGCGGTCATAGCGGGCGACATGACTGGGGGACGGCTCGGGCAGTTCGTCCTTTACGCGCTCTTTGCTGCCGGCGCTTTGGCCGAACTTTCGGAAGTGTGGGGCGAGATCAGCCAGGCCGCGGGCGCGGCCGAGCGGCTTTCAGAAATGATGGCGACGATACCGAAGATCCGTTCGCCCGAGTATCCGACACCGTTGCCGCAACCTGCCATCGGCAACATCGCGTTCGAGAACGTGACGTTTTCCTATCCGGCACGGAAAGGCGAGAAGGCCCTCGATTCCGTGTCCTTTCGCGCCAACGCCGGCGAGACGCTGGCGCTCGTCGGAGCTTCGGGCGCTGGCAAGACCACGATCTTCAACTTGCTGCTTCGCTTCTACGATCCCGACGAAGGCGTCGTTCGCGTCGACGGGGTGAACGTCGCGGATGCCGACCTTGCCGCGCTTCGCAAGCGTATCGCACTCGTGCCGCAGGACGTCGCACTCTTTGCCGATACGGTTGCAGAAAACATTCGCTATGGAACGCCGGGCGCGACGCTCTCGGAAGTCCGCCGCGCGGCGACGGCAGCACAAGCTGACGAGTTCATCCGTCGTCTTCCGGACGGCTACAATACGAAGCTCGGCGAGCGCGGTACGTCGCTTTCCGGCGGCCAGCGGCAACGGATTGCCATTGCTCGTGCGATCTTGAAGAACGCGCCGATCCTTTTGCTCGACGAGGCGACAAGTGCGCTCGATGCGGAAAGCGAAGGTGCCGTGCAGCGCGCTCTCGAAGGTCTGATGAAGGGGCGTACGACGCTCGTCATCGCGCATCGGCTGGCGACGGTGCAGAAAGCCGATCGCATTCTCGTCATGGAGAACGGCCGGATCGTTGAAGCTGGAACGCACGACGAGCTCGTTCGCCGCGGCGGTATTTACGCGCATCTTGCCGAGCTGCAATTCGGACGCGAAGCGGCGGAATAGGCCGAAAGTCCGATGTACCAATTAACGTGGTATTAATATCTGCATACAGAATATCCGTCCCATGAAAGGGCTGACGGTCATTGTCGTTCTATTTGCCTGCTTTGCGTACGATATTTCGTACAATAACGGCGAGACGATCCATTGGCTTGTGTCCCTCTTGGGGACCTCTTGATTGCGCGCGGTTTTGCGCGACTCGCTTTCCGCGAACCGGACGCCGTGCACGATCTAACGAGAGAGAGAAGCGCTACCTGTTCGTCAGCTTCAGCTCGATGCGGCGGTTCTTCTGGAAGGCATCTTCCGTGTTGCCCGCATCGACCGGCTGGAACTCGCCGTAGCCGGCGGCAACGAGGCGCTCGGGCGCGACGCCACGAGATACCAGATATTTGACGACCGAGGCAGCGCGCGCTGTCGATAGCTCCCAGTTCGACGGGAACTGTGAGCTTGAGATCGGCCGGGCGTCGGTATGTCCATTGATCTGCAGCGCCCAGTCGATGTCGCCCGGAATTTCCTTCTGAAGCTCGATGATCGCTTCCGCGATCTGATCCATTGCGGCCGTGCCTTCCGGCGTCAGCGTGGCCGAGCCCGATGGGAAGAGAACCTCAGATTGGAAGACGAAGCGATCGCCAACCACGCGGATGTCCTGGCGGTCTTTAAGAAGCTCACGCAGGCGCCCGAAGAAATCCGAACGGTAGCGCTTCAGCTCCTGCACCTGCTGGGCGAGCGCCGTATTGAGACGAGCGCCGAGATCCTTGATGGTCTTGTCGCTCTCAGTGCCCTTCTTTTCGGCGGCATCGAGGGCATCGCTCAAGGCGGCGATTTGCCGGCGCAGGGCGAGGAGCTGCTGGTTCAGCAGATCGACTTTCGACAGCGCTTCGTTCGAGATGCTTTTCTGCTTTTCGAGGTCGGCGCTGAGGCCAGAGACCCGTCCCTCCGCCGTCTTCGCGCGCTCGTCGGCACCAAGGCCTACGCCGGTCAATTTCTCGTTCTCGGCTTTGAGCGAGGAGAGGGAAGCCTGCAGGGATGCGAGCTCATCCTGTGCGGACTGCGATTTGCCCTTTTCGAGCGCCAGAATCGACGTCAGCTCGCTGATCTGCTGTGTCAGACGTTGAAGGGCCGAATCCTTGCCCGTCACTTCTTGAGCGGAGAAGTATTGGGCGATCATGAAGATCGACATCAGTAGGGTAACGACGAGGAGCAGCGTCGAGAGGACGTCGACATAGGCCGGCCAGAATTCGCCGTACTCGCTGCTGCGACGGGTGCGTCCGCGCGCCATCGTCGCTAGACCCCGCGCTTCATGGCGTCAGCGAGGCTGCGCAACATGTTGGCGACCTCCGCCTGTTGCTGGGCTTGCTCATCGACCCATTCGCGAACGACTTTCTGCTCCGACCGCATCTGAGTGACGAGCTGGTTGACGCCGCGCGCCAAGTCGCGAACCTCCTCCTGCGACTGGGGCGCCGCAGCTTTTTGCGAAATGGCGGGCTGGTCGACGATCCGGTTCGTGAAATCTTCGAGCGAGCGCTGCATGTCGACGACCGCGGACAGGAGCTGGCGGTTGACGTAGTCGCTTGAGGACGCGCCGCCGGCCGGCGACAGCTCGGTGATGCCCGACAGCCATTCCTCGAGTTCGTTATAGAAGCGGTTGTGAGCGTGACTCGCCTGCAGCTCGAGAAAGCCGAGGACGAGTGAGCCTGAAAGACCCAAGAGCGATGACGAGAACGCCGTGCCCATGCCTTTGAGTGGTGCAGAGAGTCCAGCCTTGAGATCGCTGAAGAGCTGGACGTTGTCGGTCGCCTTGCTGTCCAGAGTATCGATGGCCGCGCCGACCGACTGGATCGTTTCGAGGAGACCCCAGAAGGTGCCGAGCAGGCCGAGGAAGACGAGCAAGCCCACGAGATAGCGGCCGGTGTCGCGGGCTTCGTCGAGACGGGAGCCGATCGAGTCCATGAACGACCGCATGGCTGCGGTCGATAGCGAAATGGTGCCTGTTCGATCGCGGAGCATGGTCGCCATCGGCGCCAGCAGCACCGGCCGTGCGCTGATCGAAAGGCCGGGATCGGAAATGCGGAAGGCATTGACCCAGCGGATCTCGGGGTAAAGCCGGAAGACCTGGCGATAGGCGTAAATGATGCCGAGCAGCAGCGCGCCGACGATCAAGCCGTTGAGGCCCGGGTTATTGAGGAACGACCGCTGCAACTGGTCGAACAGAATGGCGGCGAGAAAGCCGACAAGCGTCAGAAAAATCGTCATGCGCAGCAGAAAGACACCCGGTGGTGTCAGGCGCCGCGATACCGGTGCGAGTGCCGCGGGGTCGCCCGGGCGAATCTTGGCCATTATGCGTCTCCGGAACGTCCCCGCTGTCCCACTGCGAGACCTTAGCGCAAGGCTCTCACATCGAAAACCGGCAACATCATGCCAGAGTCCAGGCTTCCGGGGTGATCCGCCACGATTTCAGGCTTTATTGAACAGGATCGATCCGAAAGCTTTATGAAGGTGGGGGTTAGCCGCGAGAACGTCGCCGCTCTCCATTATTTTGTCGCTGGCGGCGAGATCGCTGACGAAACCACCGGCTTCGCGGACGATGACGATACCCGCCGCAACATCCCACGGTTGCAGATTGTGCTCCCAGTAAGCGTCGAACCGTCCGGCTGCCACGAAAGCGAGATCGAGAGCCGCCGAGCCTGTCCGGCGGATGCCCGCGACCTCTCCCATCAGCAATTCCATCTCTTTGAGGAAGCGCGGGTGCCCTTCGCGGCCTCGATGGGGAATGCCGGTCGTCACGAGCGCGTCGCCCAGCGTCTTGCGCGCGGCGACCCGCAGGCGGCGATCATTCATGTAGGCGCCCTTGCCTTTTTCGGCCGTGAAAAGCTCATTGCTGGCCGGATTGTAAATCACGCCCGCGACGAGTTGGCCTTCGCGCTCAAGTCCGATGGAGACCGCGAACATCGGGTTGGAATGCAGAAAGTTCGTCGTTCCGTCGAGCGGATCGACGACCCAGCGATGAGTCTTGTCGGCGCCGACGATCTCGCCGCGCTCTTCCATGAGAAAACCGTAGCCCACACGGGCCTTCGACAGCTCATTGAAGATGATGTCCTCGGCCTTGTGATCGGCGGCCGAAACGAAATTGGCCGGTCCCTTGATCGAAACCTGCAGCTGCTCTACCTCGCCGAAATCGCGGACGAGACTGCGCCCTGCCTTTCGCGCAGCCGAGATCATGACGTTGAGGGTCGGAGAGACGTTGTTCATTTCGCGGGGTCCGGGACAGGCGAAAAAGGGGAGGGTCGGGCTCTAACGGCTCTTGAAAGACGTGGCAAGGCGGCCGATAGGGCTACGGGCCCGCGGTCATCGCCGGATCGACTTGAATGCGGTCCGCCCAGGCGGAGGCTTCCGCCACTGCTTTCTGACGGTCCGCTTTCGGCATTTTGGCAATGGTATCGTCGAGCGATTTATCCTCGACGCCGCTCTTTTTGGCGATCAGGCGCCATTTTGCGGCTTCGACCGGATCTTTTTTGACCTTGATGCCTTCGAGATAGATGTAGGCCATGCGGTTCTGGGCCCCGGCAATTCCCTTATCGGCGGCGGCCTTCATCAGCACTGGGATCTTAGGCTCGTCCTTTGTCAGTCCGAAGCCTTGAAGCAATTTCACGGCGTAGTCGTACTGTGCAACGGCAAGGCCCTGCTCGGCGGCACGAGACAGCCAGCGCGCAGCTTCAAGCGCATTGGCATCGACACCGGTGCCTGTCTGATACATATCCGAGAGATCGTATTGCGCCTGGGGTATGCCTTTCTCGGCGGCGTAGCGGATGTGCTGAAAAGCCCGGATCGGGTTCTCGGGCTTGCCGTCACCCTTGAGGAAGAGAATGCCGAGATTGTAGTTGGCTTCGGCGTGACCGGTCAGCGCCGCCTTCTCGAACAAGTCGGCGGCGATCTTGCGATCTTTCTTCACGCCGCGCCCTTCGGCGTATGAGATACCGAGCGCGAACGTCCCTTGGATATCGCCAAGATCGGAAGCGCGCTGATAATATTCGAAGGCTTTTTTGTCGTCCTTCTGGACGCCGAGACCTTCCGTATAGATCCGCGCGATCAGCGTATTCGCCTGGGGTTCGCCGCGCGCCGCCGCTTCTTCCGCAAGCTTCAGGGCGGTCAGGTATTGGCCTTGGTCGAATGCTGTATAGGCCGCATCGTCGCCAGTCGCGGGCACCGTCGACTGGATGCTTTTCCGAATTTCGGACGTTCCGGAATCGGCCGGAGAAACTGCGGGCGGCGGGAGCTTCTTCGGCGACGGCGCCAGCTTCGGCAGCGGCGTCTCGCTATCTCGTGTGAACCAGGAGCTGGTGTCGGCTCCGAGCGGGGCCGCAGCGCAAACGCCAAGGAATGCCGATAGAGCAAGCCCGAGACAGATCTTCGAGGCGCTGTTTCTCATTTCGCGGGCTCGGGCATGCGCAAAGCCTCCGAAAATTCGCTGATCCGTGCGATGGCGTCCGCCTCGATATCCGCGGACGTCAATCGCACGCAAACGAAGTCAGCGCCCGCTTCGGAGAGCAGATGCGCGGCGCCGGCGTCGGGAACATCGAAGGCGACGCAGGGAACCTCGAATAGACCGCTCCACCACGCGATGAGATCGAGCTGGCGTTCAGCTGCTTTCTCGCGGTCTTCAACGTGGGGCGGAACACCGAAGGCGACGTAATCGGCTCCGGCTTCGCCAAGCTCCATAGCGTCGTGGCGGCTGCGCCCGGCGTCAGCTCCGATGACCGTTCCGGCAGGTGCCGAATGGCGCAATGTTTTGAACTGGGGAACGATATCGCGCGACCATGGCAGGTGGATGCCGTCGGCGCCAAGTTTCGAAGCGTCGTCGACACTGGAAGCAACGAGTGCGGCGATGCCATTCTTCTGAACGGCCGCGATAATCGCGCGGCTGGCCTCAACGTTCAGCGGAACGTCATGAGCGGGCCGGATGAGGACGCTCGCGATCGCCGCTGCTTCGATCACTGCTGCGAGCACGCTAAGCGCCCGCGCGGGAGGGCTCCCGTCGATTTCGAAATCCAGGTACAGATTAGTGGCGCTTGGCACGCGATAGGGCTCCGGTTTTTGCTCGCTCTTCAAAGTCGATTGCGGCGGAAACAAGAAGGGTCGTCAATCGGCTTGGTTTGGCGCCCTGCGTTGCAGCAAATGTGTCTATACTCAAGGCGAATCGGGTTTTCCCGGTCACAGAGGGGCTTTTTCGCCGGATTTCCGTTGTCGTGCAGTTTACCAGCCTGCGGGAACGGGCCATGGTCGCCCATCTCTTAGTTTAGGCGTTTTTCCGCCAACTTGAGGGCTCACGTAGTGTCGGCAACGCTGGCACTGTTGCGCCCTTCGTCTATCGGAGCCAAACGGGGAATGATCAAGCTTTTCGCTCTTCGCCTTCTCGGCGTCAGTTTGTTGGGGGTTTGTTGGGCTGGCGTCGTTCCGGCCGTTATGGCCGAAGAACCGGCGTCCCAGAGTTCGTCAAGCGGGACGACGACGTATTTTCCGCCGTCCGGCACAGCGACCTCCGCTCCGACGACGACGTCAACGACGACCGGGGCAATTCCTGCTTCCGAGGCAGCAAAAGATGCCGCCGCCGCTTCAACGTCTGCACCCGCCGCACCATCGCCCGCGACAGCGGCCGTAACTCCGCCGGCCAGCGAAACGCCTGCACCTGCATCGCCGCCGCCAGCCGAGCCGCAGCCCCCGGCAGCTCCGGCCGCCGCACCCGCGGCCGACACCGCCGCTCAACCAAAACCCGAGCCGACACCGGCTGTTGCGGCCCCCGTTGCACCGCCCGTCAACCCCATTGTCGAAGCGACGCGCGCGAAGCTCTCAGAAAAATCCCTCGTTGGCCGCGATAATCTCGGAGAGGACGTCGCTGGCGCGCGGGACTTCTACGACGCCCGGGCCGAGCCCGTGTGGGTGAAGGATGGCGCTTATACGCAAAAGGCGAAGGCCATCATCGCTGCACTGAGGAGCGCGGACGATTGGGGTCTCGAGCCTTCGGATTTCGTCGTCGCGGAACTCGCGAGCGGTGCGACTGCGGAGGTCCAAGGTGCCGCGGAGGCCAAGCTCACATTGGCCGCGCTGAAATATGCGCGTTTTGCCCGCGGTGGCCGTCTCGATCCAGTGGCGCTGAGCAACATTCTTGATATGAAGCCACCCGTCAAAGATCCAAAGGTGGTCCTGACTGAATTGACGAATGCGTCGGAGCCCGATGCCTACTTGCGCGGCCTCAATCCGAAGCATGCGGGTTTCGAACGTCTGCGTCAGGCGCTGCTCAAAGCCCGCGGTCCGAAGCAAGAAGAAGAGCCGATCGATCCGGCACTTCTGGTCAAGCTGCCGGATGGCAAGCAGCTGAAACCCGGCGCCGAGGACGACCAGATCTCACTGCTGCGCCAGCGATTGAAGATGCCGGCCGAAAATCCGGCGGACGAGCGCGTTTATGACGACAAGCTCGTCGACGCGGTCCGCAGCATTCAGCAGGACAACGGTCTCAAGGCCAACGGCGTTCTGAGCAATCGCATCCGGGCGGTGCTGAATAAAGCGGGTGAGCCGAAGAAGGCTGACCCGAAGCGCAATGTCGACAGGCTGATCGTCAATATGGAGCGTTGGCGCTGGCTGCCGGCGGACCTCGGTTCGTTCTATGTGATGAACAACATCCCCGAGTTCACCAGTGAGCTCTGGAAGGGGAAAGAGCTTGCGCTTAAGCAAAAGATGATCGTTGGTCAGCCGTCGTGGCCGACGCCGGTGCTTGCGGCGAAGATGCAGTTCGTAATCTTCCATCCAAGCTGGGGCATGCCCGATGGCATCAAGGCCAAAGAGCTTCTGCCGCGTCTCAGAAGCGCCTCGGGCTCGGGCTTCGGTTTCTTCGACCAGCTCTTCGGCGGCGGCGGCGGGGCGCGCGTGCTCGAAGCCTATAAGCTGCAAGTCTATCGCAACGGCCAGCGGGTGGATCCTGACTCGGTCAATTGGAACACGGCCGACATCAGGCAATACAGTTTCACGCAGCCGCCGGGTGGCGATAACCCGCTGGGCCTCGTGAAATTCCGCTTCCCAAACAGCCACGACGTCTACATGCACGATACGCCCGAGCGCGGTCTCTTCGGGCAGACGTTCCGGGCGTTGAGCCACGGCTGCATGCGGGTCGAGCAGCCACGGCGTACTGCCGAGGTCATTCTCGCCGAGGACAAAGGGTACTCGACTGAAAAGGTCGGCGAGCTGTGGGACAGCGGCGCCAGCGTGACGCTCTCGAAAGAGATCCCGGTCTATCTGGTCTACTTCACGGCTCGCGTCGAAGACGACGGCCATCTTTCGACGTTTGCCGACATCTACGGCCACGACGATCGAATCATGTCAGCGCTGCGCGGCCATCCGGTTCGCTACACCGCGCCGGAAGCGTTGGATCCGACCGAGGAACCGAGCCCGTCAGCGGATGCGCCGAGCGCGTCCAGAGATTCTAACGGCCCGTATGGTTCGTCCGTCGGCGATGCCGGGTCGGACGATTTGCAGGACACTCCGCCACCGGCGAAGAAAAGCAAGAACAGCAAGAAAAATGCCGCCGTGAAGCAGAAGCCGCCCGGTGGCCCGGGCGGAACTATCCAGGATGCGCTTTCGAATATCTTCCTGAACTGAGCCGTCATAGGCCGGAAAAGAAAAAGGGCGGATCTCGAAGATCCGCCCTTAATTATTTCGCGGGCACCGTTCGTCGTCAGGCAGCTTTTTCGAGCGTCTCGTTCCATTTGCCGAGAGCAGCAAGGCTGTTCATTTTCGCGCGGTGCGTGAACGCCCGCTGACCGGCGGCGACGTTCTCCGGCTTGCCGCCCCACGCCTGGATCGCTGCCGCTTGAAGTGCGCGGCCATAAGAGAAGGTCAGCGGCCACGGCAAAGGACCCGAAGCATTCATGAGCGAGAGGTGCGCGGTCGCTGCTTCGTCCGACTGGCCGCCGGAAAGGAACGCTATCCCCGGAACCGCCGACGGCACCGTCGCCTTCAGGCACTTGATCGTCTTTTCCGCAACCTCGGCCGCGCTCGCCTGCTTTGCTGATTTCTGTCCGGCTATGATCATGTTCGGCTTCAGGACGATGCTTTCGAGATTGACGCGAGCGTCGTAGAGCTCGCGGAACACCGTGCGCAGCGTCCACTCGGTCACGCGATAGCATTCGTCGATATCGTGACCGCAATGCTCGCCGTCCATCAGGACTTCCGGCTCGACGATCGGAACGATCTTCGCTTCCTGGGCAAGTGCAGCGTAGCGAGCAAGCGCGTGAGCGTTCGCCTTGACGCAATTCCAGGTCGGCAAGCCATCGGCGATCGTTATGACGGCGCGCCACTTCGCGAAACGGGCGCCGAGCTTATAGTATTCGGCGAAGCGCTCGCGCAGGCCGTCCAGACCTTCGGTGATGGTCTCGATCTTTGCGGTTGGGCCGGGGAGCGGTTTGGCGCCCATGTCGACTTTGATGCCGGGGAGCGAACCCGCCGCCGTCATGATGTCAACGAGGGGCGTGCCATCTTTCGCTTTTTGCCGGATCGTCTCGTCGTAGAGGATGACGCCGGAGACGTAATTCTTCATGCCTTCGTTCGCGCGGAACAGCATCTCGCGATAATCGCGGCGGCTATCCTCGGTCGAGGTGAGTTTGATCGTGTCGAAACGCTTCTTGATAGTGCTCGTGCTTTCGTCGGCGGCCAGAATGCCTTTGCCTGGCGCAACGAGAGCGCGGGCGATATCTTCAAGTCTTTCGCTCATTTTTGCCTCCGCAGGCCGTTTCCCAATCAATACTCGCAAAAACGGGCGCCGTTCATGGCGCCCGTCAGAATTTCGTCAGATCAGCTTGCTCATCGCCACGGCGGTGTCCGCCATGCGGTTCGAGAAGCCCCATTCGTTGTCGTACCACGAGACGACGCGGACGAAGTTGCCGTCGATCACTTTGGTCTGATCGAGCGCAACAGTCGAGGACGCGGGATCGTGGTTGAGGTCCATCGACACCAGCTTTTCCGCGGTTGTCGTCAGGATACCCGTGAGGCGGTTCGACGTCGACGCTTCGATGATGATGTTATTGACTTCCTCCGCCGTGGTGTTCCGCTTGGCGACGAACTTGAAATCGATCAAGGAGACGTTCGGCGTCGGCACGCGCATCGAGGCGCCGTCGAGCTTGCCATTGAGATCCGGAATGACAAGGCCGACGGCCTTGGCGGCGCCCGTCGTGGTCGGGATGATGTTCAGAGCAGCAGCACGGCCGCGGTAGAGATCTTTGTGCAGCGTGTCGAGGGTCGGCTGATCACCCGTATAGGAGTGGATCGTCGTCATGAAGCCGTGCGCGACGCCGATTGCGTCATGCAGCACATGGACAACAGGTGCGAGGCAGTTGGTCGTGCACGATGCGTTCGAGACGACGAGGTGGTCCTTCGAAAGCTTGTCGTCATTGACGCCGTAGACGACGGTCAGGTCGGCGTTGTCGGCTGGTGCCGAGACGAGGACGCGCTTGGCTCCTGCATCGAGGTGCGCTTTGGCCTTTTCCTTGGACGTGAAGATGCCTGTGCACTCGAGTGCGATATCAACGCCGAGAGCCTTATGGGGAAGCTCGGCCGGATTCTTGATCGCGGTGACCTTGATAGGTCCGGTTCCGGCGTCGATGGTGTCGCCCGAAACCTTCACTTCCTTGGGATACCGGCCATGCACGCTGTCATAACGCAAGAGATGCGCGTTCGTTTCGACGGGGCCGAGATCGTTGATGGCGACGACTTCGATGTCGGTCCGACCGCTCTCGATGATCGCGCGCAGCACGTTGCGGCCGATGCGGCCGAAACCGTTGATCGCCACCTTCACAGTCATTCTTGGGGATCCTCCGGGGTGAGAAAATTATACCAGGACGCTGATGAGATAACGTTCTCATCGCCGCCGCGCTTAGGTTTTGCGGGTCTTTAACGTCAGTTGGTAGGGCCGTGTCAATCAGGCAAGCCCGCCGGTTCATGTTACGCTCGCCGAATTCTTTTCGTTCAAATGGGTGCAAACACGGTCTCGTTTATTGACGACGTTTACCTTCGCCACGTAACGTAGATCGCAAGCACTGGTGATCGATGCGTCAATCGTGTCGCCCGAAAGGGCGATAAGAGGCCATGACTGAACGCAACACCGTTAAGATAAAGCGCGCGGAAGACGTCAAGTCTGGCCGCAAGCTCGCAAGCGATGTCGAGTTGAGGTCGGAGAACGCGCGGCTCAGGGCCGAGCTGGCGACCGCTCAGCAGCGTATCGCGGAGCTTGAGCAGCGCACTGCCGACGCGTTGAACCGGATTGATTGGGTTCTCGATTCGCTTCATAGTCTGCGCGAGTGAGCGTCGTTCAAGCGGAGAACCGCGGAGCTGCGGGGCAGGATGGCTGAGGTCCCGTTTACTTTCAATCAGCGCACATACCGCTTCATGTGCGACGAGCACGACGCCCGGCGTCTGACGGATATAGTTGAATATCTCAGCGCGAAACTGGACGGACTGGTCCAAGAGCACGGGGCCGTCGGCGACGAACGGTTGATCCTGATGGCTGCCCTGATGGTCACGGACGAGCTTTTCGATGCGCGAGCGGACGTCGATGAGCTGCTCGAGAGCAGCACCGCAGAGATCAGATCGGCCGCAATTCGCAGTCTCGAGGCCGACGAGGATGCCGAGCCGGTAAAGCGCCGCGCCAAGGGTTAGTGCAGAATCCTCCAGTAGCCCTGGATTTTTCGCGTCACCTAACATAAATCATGGGGCGCTGCGGGGCTCGTCAGGGACAATATGACCCGGGGGCCTATAAGATCCGCACGGGTGCTGTCCCTGACCGGAGCCGTGGCTTCGGACACATGGCGCCCACCTACGCTCGTAGGGACCACGCGGGTTCATCGTCCCAACGGCCTTCGCGGCATTTGACTTCGTTCGACCGGGTGATCGCGTTTGACTGCTGAGGTAATGCCGGACGCTAAAAAAGAGCTGCGCGCCGAAGCGCTTCTGCGGCGGAAAGCGGCCTTCGAGCACCAGGGGCCGGAGGCAAGCCGGAAGATTGCGGCTCAGGGCCTCGATTTTCTCGGACTAAAAGCCGATGCCGTCGTCTCGGGCTTTGCGGCCATCCGTGACGAGATCAATCCGGCGCCGCTGATGACGTGGCTACAGGCGGAAGGGTTCCGGCTGGCGCTTCCAGTCATGCAGGGGCGGGACAAACCGCTTCTGATGCGATCCTGGTCGCCGGGTGACGTGATGGCACCCGCCGCGTGGGGGATAGCGGAACCTCTCGATGACAAGCCGACCGTCGAGCCGGACGTCGTTCTGGTCCCGCTCCTGGCTTTCGACGAACGTGGTTTTCGGCTCGGCTATGGCGGCGGCTTCTACGACCGGACTCTCAAGAGATTAAGGAAGCTGAAGCCAATCGTTGCAGTAGGCCTCGCCTATGACGAACAAAAGGTCGACGCGGTGCCGGCCGAAAGCTATGACGAAAAACTCGATTGGGTCCTGACGCCGTCGGGTCCGCAGCGCTGCCTCGTTTCGTAATCCGGACTTTTTTCATGCGTCTTTTGTTTCTCGGCGATATCGTCGGTCGCGCGGGCCGAACGGTGGTTTGCGATGCGCTGCCCGGCCTCATCAAGCGCTACGGATTGGATTTCGTCGTCATCAACGGCGAAAATTCCGCCGGTGGCTTCGGTATCACCGAGGCGATCGTCAATGATCTCATCGATGCCGGCGCCGACTGCGTAACGCTTGGCAATCATGCCTTCGATCAGAAGGAGGCGCTGGTCTTCATCGAACGCCACGACCGGCTGATCCGTCCCCTCAATTATCCGAAAGGCACGCCGGGCAAGGGCGCGACGCTGCTAAAGGCAAAGAGCGGCGCCGACGTGCTCGTCATTAATGCCATGGGGCGCGTCTTCATGACGGAGCTCGATTGTCCGTTTCGCGCCATCGACAATGAATTGACCGCCTGTGCACTGAAGCAAGGTGCGGACGCGGTTTTGATCGACTTTCACGCCGAGGCGACGAGCGAAAAGCAGGCGATGGGCTTTTTTCTCGATGGACGCGTCAGTGTCGTCGTGGGGACGCACACGCACACGCCGACAGCCGACGCGCGAATACTGACATCGGGAACGGCGTATATGTCGGACGCCGGCATGTGCGGTGATTACAACTCTGTGCTCGGCATGGACGCCGATGAGCCGATCAATCGCTTCCTGACGAGGATTCCCCGCAGCCGTTTTGAGCCGGCTGTCGGTCCGGGAACCATTTCGGGGTTTGCCGTCGATATCGACGACAATACGGGTCTTGCGGTGAAAGCCGGACCCTTGCGGCTCGGTCCGCACCTCGCGCCGGCGGTTCCGGAGTTCTGGTCGACCGACTGAGCCTCCGTCAAGCGCTGCTGCGGGTCTTTATCCTCGCATCTCTTGACCGCCGCGCGAGCGTTGCGCAAAAGACGGGGCTCAGCGCAATTCCTCAGGGCAAGCGAGCACGAGCATGGCCGGCCATTCGCAATTCAAGAACATCATGCACCGCAAGGGCAAGCAGGACGCCATGCGTTCGAAACTCTTTGCGAAGCTCGCGCGCGAGATCACGGTTGCTGCCAAATCCGGAACGCCCGATCCCGACATGAATCCTCGGCTTCGCCTGGCGATCCAGGAAGCGCGCGCCGAGAACATGCCGAAGGACAACATCGAACGCGCTATCAAGAAGGCGCTGGGCGGCGATCTCGCGAACTACGAGGCGGTGCGCTACGAGGGCTACGCGCCGGGCGGTGTCGCGGTGATGGTCGAAGCTCTGACCGACAATCGCAATCGCACGGGTGGCGTGGTCAGAAGCGTGTTTACGAAATTTAACGGCAATCTCGGTGCCACCGGCTCCGTCAGCCACATGTTCAATCACATCGGCGAGATCACTTACAAGGCGGGCGCCGGTTCGGCTGAAGCTGTTCTTGAAGCGGCGATCGACGCTGGGGCTGACGATGTTCAGTCGGACGCCAACGGTCACGTCATCACGTCTGCCTTCGAGTCCCTAGGCACGGTCGCCGCTGCACTCGAAAAGAAGCTTGGCGAAGCGCAAAGCGTCAAGGCGATCTGGAAGCCGAACCTCACGACGACGGTCGACGAGGACAACGCGCAGACGATCTTGAAAATGCTGTCGGCGCTCGAAGACGATGACGACGTTCAAAACGTCTATGCGAACTTCGAGATGTCGGACGAAGTCATGAAGAAGCTGACGGCGGCGTGAACCCGGCGCAGTGAAGCACGGTGACTATCCTCCGGAATAGAATATCCCGAAGACGACCGCGACGAGGCCAGCGATGATCATCAAGAAGCCGACGATGCCGAAGAACTGAGACATGGCGTTGCGAAAATTCGCGGCCGCTCGCTTCTTTGCCGCCGTCGGCGCCCCCGCCGGGACTCTGGTCGCGGAATTTTTGAGAATCTTGTTAACGGCGGTTTCGGTCGTCGCGGCTGCGAGCTCGGCGGAGGCGCTATTGCGCCGTGCCCAGCGAAATAACCAGAATCCGACAAGGATCAGCAATACGCCTGCCACAATCCAATGCGGATGAGCAAAGGTCGGGTCCATCAATTCCTCATCGATCGCGGTTGGTTGCAAAGTTCCGGCTCAAGCCGCAACACTAAAGCCGAAATCTTAGGTTCTGACGAGGCCTGCTAGGGCTACGAGGCGAGGGATCGTGCTTTGTGGCGAAAAGGCACTATGATTAGGGCGTGCACGGCGTACGGGAGTAGGCATGTCGGCGGACGGACCATCGGGGGGAAGGGGCCGGGTTCGTGTCGGGCTGGTCGTCGTCCATGGCGTGGGCGAAACCGAGCCCGGCTATTGCGTCAACGCAGTTCTCGATACGCTTGCGGCGACGAGGCCCGGCTACAGCGTGTCGCCCGCCAACGAATACAATCGCATGCCGGAGCCCGAGATCGATACGCCGCCTCCGGTGTTTCCCGTCATTCGCCGAGGCGCCGCGCATAACAGCGGCATCGAAATCGAAGCCGTGGAACTGCATTGGGCCGATCTCGCGGAGGTTCAGCCCGGTCGCGTCAACACGCTGCTGCAACTCTTCCGGGTCATCTTCGAATCCCATCACCTCGTTGACGCGATGCTCGACCGGACGCGGGACGTGACATCGTGGATTTTGCGCAAGATCCTTTGGGTTGCAGGCTGGCTCATAAGGGGGCCGAGCGCCGCGCTGACGATCGTGACGTCGGTTATCTGCGCCCTTTTTCTTTTCGAGCCCGTGACCATGACATCCGAGGTCATGGACGTGAAATCGCAAGTCTTGCTCGTGACGGCGGCGATATTCGTCGGGTCGCTTTACGTTTTCTATCGGATCACCCGACAGCAGGATTATTCTTGGTACGACACCGTGTTCTGGCTCGGCGTCGCGGCGCTGTCGGTGTTTCTGCTGACGTATTACGATCTGCTGCTGCCGCTGCTCAAGCACGTCCCGGATCTCGAAATGGGACCGCAACGCGGAACCGGCCCGCAGGCTTCGAGCTGTGCCGTTGGGGCTTCGACGGCGGCTTGCTACATCAACGGTCTTTACAAGGTGATCATCTGGGGCTGGCGGTTCTGGGGCGGCTTGTTGCTGTTCGCAACGGCACTGCTCGGAATTGCTTACGGGCGAGCGCGAATGACCGGAGATCGCTCGCGTCTTGCGACCATCTCGACGAGCATCGCCATTCTGATCATGCAGTTTCTGCTTTGGACGACGGTTGTCGTCAGCGCGATCTATCCGATCCTCAATCGCGCCGAGACGATTACGACGCTCAAAGAGGCGCAGCCGTTTATCCAACATGCGATCGAAGCGCACCAAATCGATCAAGAAAGTGCTGTCGCAAAGCTGGTGCAAGTCCCGAACATCGAGCTCGACTGGATCGGGCGGTTCAAGTTCATCTATGCCGCTGCCGCGCTGACGGTGATGCTGTTCATTCTCGGCGGCGGGCTGCTGATCGAACTCAGGCATTGGCGGGCGCGACGAGGCCTCTCGGATCTCGAGCAAACGGCTCGGAATATGCCGAGGCTGCTGTTCAATCCGGTCCTGGTCGGGCTGCTGATCGTGGCGTTCGTCGTCGTCTTTGCCCTTGTCTTCATCCAGCCCTATCTCGACAGCAACCGCGTGTTCGTGACGCTCAGGGGCTATATCCTTCCCGTGGCGGCTGTCGTGGCGCTGGTGCTGCCGTTCTTCTTCGGGCGCCGGATCGCCAACGTCGTGCATATCGCGCGCGACCTGATCGACCACCATTATCAGCCGCGGCAGGAAACGGCGGCGTATTTCATCCCGTCGGCGTTTCGCGCGCGGTTCCGGCGTTTGAGACGCGAGCGCATTCAGGGGCGGCTCAATCTGGTCCTCGAGCACTTCGTGCAGAACCAGGCATATGACGGCGTCATCTTCCTGGCCCACAGCCAGGGCTCGGTCATCGTCTATGACTACCTGCGCGACAATGGTCCGCATTACACGCGGCTCGGTGATGCTTCACCGGCGCTACTGACGTTCGGCTCACCGATAGGCACCCTCTATCAAAAGTATTTTCACGAGTACCATGCGACGAAGGCCGTCCCGCTCGGCATCGCCGCACGGTTGAAGTGCTGGATTAATCTCTATCGGGTCGACGACTATATCGGCGGGCGCATCACGCCACCGCCAGGGCTGCGCGTCGACAATCACGTGATGGGGATCGGCGGACACACGGGCTATTGGACCGAGCCCGACGTTGCCGAGGCCCTCGATGCTATCCTGACCGGCAAGGTTGCCGACGCCACGAAGCCGCCACCGCTGCCGCCGCCACCAGCGACGCCTTCGGCGTCCTACGCGGTTCGTGCTATGCGGAAGGTATGAATGGACGAGCGATTCGCATCATTGGTATCGACCCCGGCCTTCGGCGCACCGGCTGGGGCGTCGTCGAAAGCGATGGCGTGCGGCTCGTCTACGTTGCGTCGGGCGTCATCACGCCACCGAAGGACGATGATCTCGCCTATCGGCTGTCCGCTCTTTTCGACGCCGTGACAAGCGTCATCAAGAGCTTCAGTCCGTCGGAGGCGGCGGTCGAAGAGACCTTCGTCAACGAGAATCCGCGCTCGACATTAAAGCTTGGCCAGGCCCGAGGTGCGGTTCTGCTTGCGCCTGCAAGGCTTGGGCTTCGCGTCGCCGAATATACGCCGAACCTGATTAAGAAATCTGTGACCGGCACGGGGCATGCGGAAAAACAGCAGATCCAGGCCATGATCGGCTTTCTTCTACCGAAGGCAACGTTCGGTTGCGCCGACGAAGCCGACGCGCTGGCGATCGCGATAACGCACGCGCACCTCCGCGTCAGCCGGCAGCGGCTTGCCGACTTCGCTCCGAAGGTCGCCGAGACATGATCGGCAAGCTCAAGGGCAAGGTCGACGCGGTCGGCGAAAGCCATCTCGTCATCGACGTCAACGGTGTCGGCTACGAAGTGCAGGCTTCGTCGCGAACGCTGCGCAATCTAAAGCCGGGCGACGACGTCGCGCTGACGATTGATACGCACGTGCGCGAAGACGCCATCCGGCTTTTCGGTTTTCAGAGCGAATTCGAGCGGAGCTGGTTCCGGACGCTGCAGACGATCCAGGGTGTCGGCGCCAAGGTTGCGTTGAGCGTTCTCGGAGTGCTCGCGCCACAAGATCTTGCAAACGCTGTCGCACTCGGCAATTCGGCGGCCGTCGAGGAAGCGCCGGGCGTCGGCAAGAAGCTCGCGCAACGCATCGTCGCCGAGCTCAAAGACAAGAAACCGGCGTTGTCGATCGGCGGGCAACACATTTCCACCGGAGACGCTGCATCGGCGATCGCGCATTCCACACCTGGCGGGCTGGCGGTCGCGGAAGCGATCTCCGCGCTGACCAATCTCGGCTACAACCCGGCGCAGGCGAATGCCGCCGTGGCGGTCGCTTCACAAGAGCTTGGGGGGGCGGCGGACACTGCGGGTCTCATCAAGCGCAGTCTCAAAGAGCTGGCGCGCTGACGCGCGAGCCTCGGCTCATTTCAATTAGGAACGCATCGCCGCGATGGAAAAGAACACGTTGAGCAACGCCCAACGCGCGCTCTGGATGGTGCTGATCACATCTCTGGCCGCTCCGTTCTTTGCGGGCCTTATCGAAGTTGCGCTGAGCCTTTTGAGCCCAGCCCTGGATTTCCTGTTGCCGCCGCGCGGTGGGCAAACTCTCGGTGAGGCTGCAGTCGATGCGTTTGCTTGGGGTGCGCTTCCGGCGACGGTCGCGGCGCTGGGTCTGACCCCGTTCGTCCTGCAACATGGGACATATAGCTGGCTGCAGGCCGCGGTTTCTGGTGTTCTGAGCTTCGGAGTCGGCGCCATCATCTTCCCGTTCGCGGCGGGCGGGGCGTTGCCGTTTCTTGCGTTCATCGCGGGGCTAATCGCGATCGGCATACGGGCGATGCTGATCATGGGCGGCATTCTGCGCGACGCGCCAAAAGCTTGACCTTTCCCCGACGTTTTGGGGCGCCGACTTGACGACGCCCCCGAATAGCCTCACGAACAAACCATGACCGACAGGCTCGTCAGCGGTGCGCGAAAGGATGTCGACGCCTTCGAGGCGACGATCCGCCCGCAGTCGCTCGACGAGTTCATCGGCCAGGAGCAGGCGCGCGCCAATCTCAGGGTCTTCATCAAGGCGGCGCGCGGGCGAGGCGATGCGCTCGATCACGTGCTCTTCGCTGGTCCTCCGGGGCTCGGCAAGACGACGCTGGCGCAGATCATGGCCAAGGAGCTCGGCGTCGGATTTCGCGCCACATCAGGGCCGGTGATCTCGAAGGCTGGTGATCTCGCGGCGCTTTTGACCAATCTCGAAGAGCGCGACGTGCTCTTCATCGATGAAATTCACCGGCTCAATCCCGCTGTCGAAGAAATTCTTTATCCGGCGATGGAGGATTTTCAGCTCGACCTGATGATCGGAGAAGGCCCGGCGGCACGATCCGTCAGGATCGACCTGCCCAAATTCACGCTTGTCGGCGCTACAACGCGGGCGGGGCTTCTGACCAATCCGCTGCGTGACCGCTTCGGAATTCCGGTGCGGCTGAACTTCTATTCGGTCGCGGAGCTGGAACTGGTCGTTTCGCGCTGCGCCCGTGTGCTTGGAGCGAAGCTGTCGTCCGACGGCGCGCGAGAAATCGCCAAACGGTCACGCGGGACGCCTCGCATCGCCGGCCGTTTGCTCCGCCGCGTTCGCGATTTTGCGGCCGTCGATGGTGCCGTGGTCATCAATGCCGAGGTCGCCGACAAGGCGCTGACCATGCTTGAGGTCGATGCCGAGGGGCTCGACGCATTGGACCACCGCTATCTCGGTTGCATCCTCAAAAATTACGAAGGCGGGCCGGTCGGCATCGAGACGCTCGCTGCGGCGCTTTCCGAACCGCGCGACGCGCTCGAGGAAATCGTCGAGCCCTTTCTCCTGCAGCAAGGATTCATCGGCCGTACCCCGCGGGGAAGGGTTTTGACCCTCAAAAGTTATCGTCACCTAGGCGTTAACGGTCCCGCGCGAACGGCGTCGCCGGAGCTGCCCATCTTCGAAGATGACGGGGACGGGACTTAACGACGCTGTCTGCCTCCAGTCGGCAAAATTCACGTTTTGGACAGCTTTTTTTGATGATTGTCCTGTAAGTCGTTAGCTCCTTCACAATTCAAGGGAACTGCCGTGATCAGCCGCCGCGATCTGCTGAAGTTGACCGGCGTCGCGGGCATCGGCTCGACGGCGCTCAGCGGTTACGCGGTCGCCGAGGCCTTTCGAGAAAATGTCACTTCCTACATGCTGACGCCCGCCAATTGGACGCCGGGCCTCGAACTGAAGCTCGCCGTTCTGGCCGACCTTCATGTCTGCGAGCCGTGGATGTCGATCGAGCGGCTCGAGGGCATCGTCGAGCAGACGAACGGCCTCGGCGCCGACGCTATTTTGCTTCTCGGCGATTATGTCGTCGGTCACGGGCTCGGCAAGTATTCCGCGCGGGTCAGCAATGGCGCGTGGGCGACGGTTCTTGCAAAGCTGAAGGCACCGCTTGGTGTCCATGCCGTGCTGGGCAATCACGACTGGTGGGAAGCGCGCGAGGTGCAGGATCGGCGAGCAGGTCCGACGCCGGCGGGCCTTGCACTGCAGGCCGTCGGAATTCCGGTTTATGAGAACAATGTCCTGAGGCTCGAAAAGGAAGGCCACGCGTTCTGGCTTGCGGGCCTGGGCGATCAGTGGGCGTTCTGGCCGCGAGACGAGGAATACGACGAGTTCGTGCGTGGAGGTAAAGTCGCCTACCACGGTATCGACGATCTGTCGGGAACGCTCCGTCAGATTACGGACGATGCTCCGGTTATCCTGATGGCGCATGAGCCGGATATTTTTCCCAAAGTGCCGGCACGAGTATCATTGACCCTTTCCGGTCACACGCACGGCGGCCAGGTTCGCATCTTAGGCTATGCCCCGTTCGTGCCGTCACGTTACGGATCACGTTACGTTTATGGCCATATCATCGAAGACGACCGGCATCTGATCGTCTCCGGCGGGCTTGGATGCTCGTCGTTGCCGATCCGGTTCGGCTCTCCGCCTGAGATCGTCGTCCTCGAGCTTGGCGGTCAGCGCGGGGGCGGGGTTTGACGGAAAAACAGTGGCCGGATCTTGCGGGCCGCATCATTCGCGACGACAGTGGTCAGCGGCATATTCTTCCCGTGCGCGTCTATTTTGAAGATACCGATGCCGGCGGCGTCGTCTATCACGCCTCATTCGTTCGTTTTGCCGAGCGGGGGCGCACGGATTTCCTGCGGTTGCTCGGCACCGACGCCCGGCGTCTCATTGACGGGTCCGACAGCAGAGAGCCGGCGGCCTTTGTCGTCCGGCGCATGAGCTTTGATTTCGCCCGGCCAGGACGCATGGACGATCTTCTGGAAGTCGAGACGCGCGTCAAGGAACTCGGAGCGGCGAGCGTCACGCTCGATCAGACCATCAGCCGCGACGGCCAGCGCCTCGTCTCGGCGGAAATCGTTGTTGTCCTCATCTCGATTTCGGGAAAACCGCTGCGCTTGAGCGACACTGTCCGCGAAGCATTTAAGGCGCACGCGAAGCGGTGAAAAATCCGCCGGCATAGTCACAAAAGCGAGATTTGCCGCGGGCTGAGGATAGCGTCCAGACGCCGATTGACATTCTTTACACCGCTCGTCATGGCTCATCGCGAGGCCAACGGCGGCATTTTTCGTGGATAAACACGATGATGCGTCGCTGTTGCGGGCTACAGTAAGCCCTCGTTTGGTCATATTGGGCGGCAAAAGCTCTCAAGCGCTATCGAGCGCAGGGGGCGGGGGGCGCTTGCTGCCGGGGTGGACGTCATTACGCCGTCAAACGCAATCTTCATCGGGCCCGCGCCGGGCGCGTCCCAATGCTGCCGAACTTTCAAGGCCCGTGCGGGATCGTACGGGTATCGCAGTTCTTCGACATGGATGGTGAAATGAATCCCGCGGATGTCGCCCAAACCGCCGTTGCCCCGGTAGGCGCGGCAGGTTTTTCCTTTGTCGAACTCTTCATGCAAGCCAGCATCGTCGTCAAAATCGTGATGACGGGCCTTGGGCTTGCGTCCATCTGGTCATGGGCGATCATTTTCGAGAAGCTTCTGGCTTTCCGCCGCGCGCGGATCGAAAGCGACCGCTTCGAACAACTCTTCTGGTCGGGGCAATCGCTCGACGAGCTTTATGCGAACCTGTCGAGGGGCCGGACGATCACGATGGCGGCGCTGTTCGTCGCGGCGATGCGCGAGTGGAAGCGCTCCGTCGAGGGCAATATTCGCGCGCTCGGCGGCATTCAGCTCCGTGTCGAAAAAGTCATGGACGTCACGATCAGCCGCGAGATGGAACGTCTCGACAGGCGGCTTCTGTTTCTTGCAACGGTCGGATCGACGGCGCCGTTCGTCGGCCTCTTCGGCACGGTCTGGGGCATCATGACGAGCTTCCAGTCGATCGCGGTGTCGAAGAACACCTCGCTCTCGGTTGTGGCGCCCGGTATTGCGGAAGCGCTCTTCGCAACAGCGCTCGGGCTGATGGCCGCTATTCCTGCGGTTATTTTCTACAACAAGTTCTCGGCGGATTCGGCTGCCATATCACAGCGTCTCTACGCATTTTCCGATGAATTCGCCGCGATCGTGTCGCGCCAGATCGACGTGAGGGCTTAAGCCGATGGCTATGAGTGTCAAAAGCGGCGGAGGCGGCGGTCGGGGTCGGCGTCGCAGCAAGCATATGCCGATGAGCGAGATCAACGTCACGCCGATGGTCGACGTGATGCTCGTGCTTCTCATCATTTTCATGGTGGCCGCGCCGCTTCTGCAGACGGGTATCGACGTCACTTTGCCGGACGCCAAGGGGCAGCAAATTCCGACGCCAAAGAAGGATCCGCTGGCCGTGACTGTGAAGGCCAATGGCGACGTTTACATCGGAGATTCTCAGGTTCCGCTTGACGAACTGGCGACGAAACTCAAGGCGATTGCCCAGAACGGCTATGACGAAATGATTTTCGTGCGCGGCGACAAAGGGGTGAATTACGGCACGGTGATGCAAGTCATGAGCCGCATCAATCAAGGCGGCTTCAAGAAGCTGTCGTTCGTTCTCGATGGGGAGAAGGGAGGCACCTAGCGCCCAAAACCGCTAAGGGACGATACGTATGACGAACATGGATGCGCCTCGGCGCCCTCTGAAGACCGGTTCGTCGCGAGGCTTGTCCGTAGCGGGAGCTTCCGTCTGCGCTCCGCTCTTGCCGGACCGTTGCAAGTTTCGGCGATCAGACGCATCGCCTTTTATTGATTGTGGGTGCTGAACCGTGCCCTTCGGACTTGTTCTGTCCCTCCTGTTGCACGCGTCACTCCTCGGGTGGGTGCTTTTTTCCATGCGCTCTACGCCGCCGCTGTCGCCGGACACGCCAGCGATTTCGGCGGAGCTCATCACGCCTTCAGAGTTTTTGCGTCTGAAGCAGGGAAGCGAGGATTCAAAAAACCTCGAGACGAAGGCAAACGACAAGCCCAATCCCGACGACAGCAAGAACGATACGCCAAAGCCCAGCAACGCGCCGCCGCCACCTCCGCCGCCAGCAGAGGAGCAGGTCGCCAAGGCTGAGCCGCCGCCGGCGCCCGAACCGCCTCAGGCCGCCGAGCCTCCCCCTCCGCCTCCACCACCGGAGGCGGCCAAGCCCGCGCCGGACCCGATAGCAAAGAAGATCGACGAGCCGCCTCCGGCACCGCCGCCGCCGGAGCCCGCGCCCGGTCCGACACCTGACGAGAAGAAGCTTCTCGAACAGAAGCTCGACGAAGAGCGTCAGGCCGACGAAGCGAAGAAGAAGGCTGAGGAAGAGGCCAAAAAGAAAGCCGAAGAGGACGCGAAGAAGAAAGCCGAGGACGAGGCCAAGAAGAAGAAAGCAGCGGAATTAAAAAAGAAAAAGCAAGAAGAAGCGAAGAAGAAAGCCGAGGCTGCCAAGAAAAAGTTCGACCCGAGTAAGATCGCGTCTCTGCTCGAGAAGTCGCCCGACGACGCGCCGCCGAAGGCCCTTCTCGACAAGGACAAGCGGAAAAAGGGGCAGCAGGCGTCGGGCTCAAAGTCGGACTCAGCGAACTTCGGCAAGGAGGCGGGTACTGCAACCGGTTCCGACACAGTTCTCTCGGCTCGCGAACAGGATCTCCTGAAAGGGATGCTGAAGTCGCAGCTCAACGGCTGCTGGCGTCCACCCGGAACAGGCGGCGGCGAAGAGGTTCCTGTCGTCGAGCTTCATTGGGAGCTCAATCCCGACGGAACGCTTGCGGGCGAGCCTCGCGTGACGTCCGCGCCTTCGACAGCGGCCGGCCAAGTTTACTCCGAAGCGGCACTTAGAGCCGTGAGGATGTGCTCTCCCTTCCATCTGCCCCCAGATAAGTACGAAGGCGGGTGGAAGTATATCGACTGGACTTTCGATCCGCGCCAAATGTTGTAATCGCCCAAAAGTTGCTTCATTCGACCGCGAAGCGAAACAACGCCTTGAGAATTCCGAATCGCCGCCGTGAAGCATGAGAGAGCATTCATGACCTTGAAAGTCCGCCTCAAAAGGCTGTTTTCCGTTGCTACCCTCGTCGCTGCCGGCATCTGGCTCATCCCAGCCCTTGCAACGCCCGCGATGGCGCAGCTCAAAGGCACGCAAACCGAAGGCACGATCGCGCCGATCCCTATCGCGATCCCAACGTTTCTCGGCGACGATCAGCAACTCGCGAGCGACATCTCCGGGGTCGTCGAGGCTGATCTCGAGCGTTCGGGGCTATTTCGGCCCCTCGATCATGCGTCGTTCCTCGAGCAGGTGAGGGATGTCAACGCGGCGCCGCGCTTCGGCGACTGGCGCTCTATACAAGCCGACGCGCTCGTTATTGGCCGCGTCGTCAACAGCGGCGACGGCAAGGTGGGCGCCGAATTTCGGGTGTGGGACGTCGCGGGCGGCAAACAGCTTGCGGGGCAGCGCTTCTCGACGGCCGCACGCAATTGGCGCCGCATCGGCCATCTGATCGCCGACAGCGTCTATGAGCGGCTGACGGGCGAAAAGGGCTATTTCGATACCCGGGTGGTCTACGTCGACGAGACCGGTCCCAAAGAGCATCGCATCAAGCGGCTCGCGATCATGGACCAGGACGGCGCCAACGTTCGTCTTTTGACGCAAGGTCAGGAATTGGTGCTGACGCCTCGGTTCTCGCCGACGAACCAGGAAATCACGTACATGTCCTACACCAGCGACCAGCCGAGGGTTTTCATCATGAACCTCGAGACCGGGCGCCGGGAGATCGTCGGCGACTTTCCGAACATGACCTTCGCACCGCGCTTTTCGCCCGACGGGCAGCGGGTCATCATGAGTCTCGGCACGCCCGACGGACGCTCCAGCATTTATGAGATGGACCTTAGATCGAGGCAGCCGCGCCGTTTGACCCAATCGGATGGCATTGACACCAGCCCGAGCTACGCGCCGGACGGCAGCCAGATCGTGTTTGAAAGCGATCGGGGCGGCGCTCAGCGCCTCTGGGTCATGAACTCCGACGGTTCCAACCAGCATCCGATCTCGGCGGGGGATGGCAGCTACTCAACTCCGGTCTGGTCGCCGCGCGGCGACTACATCGCGTTTACGAAGCAGGCGGGAGGCGAATTCATCATCGGTGTCATGAAGCCGGACGGCTCGGGCGAGCGCACTCTGACAGAGGGATTTCACAACGAGGGGCCGACCTGGGCTCCCAATGGGCGGGTGTTGATGTTCTTCCGCGAGTCTCAGGGAGCAAACGGCGGCCCCCGAATCTTCTCTGTCGATATAACGGGCTACAATGAGCGGAAGGTCGACACTCCGGCCTTCGCTTCCGACCCTGCCTGGTCGCCGCTCCTGAATTAACACCCTATTTACAAACGGCGTTCGCAATTATTAACGCGGGGTCCGCGAACAATGAAAAAAATGTTCAGAAATAGAGGCTTACTCATCTTAACCGAGACCGGAAAAGTGTTGACTTTTCCCCACTAAGCCCCGTTGCATTTTCGCACCTATTGGGTTGGAAAACTTAGGATTTGTCGCCTCTGTTCTTGATCGTCGCGCGCCCTCCCGGTACCCCAGAGTACGGCTTTTGCCGGAATCGTATCAGGAGATATGACCATGCAGGGTGTGAAGGGGCTGATCCTTTTGTCAGCAGTAGTTGCGGCTGTTGCCCTCGGCGCATGCCGCCGCGAAGCTGAGCATACGCCTTTGAAGCTCGGCGGTCCGACCGCAAGCGACCAGGTTGCTCGCTAATCGCGAGTAGTTTGGTTTTCAAAGGAGACTACACATGAAAAGCGCATTCGTTCTCGCTACAGTTTTAGTTGCCGTTGCTCTCGGTGCATGCCGGAAAGAAGTCGAGCATCAGCCGCTGAAGCTCGGCGGTCCGGCCGCTGCGGAGCAGGCTGCGCACTAAGCGCTGCCTGACTTCTTAGTACTGCGTTTTTCATCCTAATCTTCAAGGCCGAGTTGTTGGCGATTTCGTCGCCACCATCTCGGTCTTGAGCTTTTTTATGGATCTAATCGAGAGAGGCGCGAGCGGGCATCCGCTGATCGGCTTATCGGATCTATTGCGCGTTATCGACTTTGTGTTCGCCGCGGTGAATTGCGGGAAAAACATAGAGAAAAGTGCTCACAAATCGAATTAGTCGCACGCATACCTCGAATCCCGATGCTACAAGTCGGGGCGGGGATGATCGTGGAGCATCGGTATTCTGGCCAACTTTGCCGAGGATATCAGAGCGGGCGCGGTGGAATCGGCCATATTTTGGGCTGAACGGTTCTCTAAGCGGAGATGGAACAAAAGCTATCTCTCGATGCAGACGGAACGCGTGTGCGGCTCGCGCGCGAGAGGCGAAATCGGTACGAAGGGGATTAGCGAAATGATGGCCACGTTCGCGCGGAGCTTGGGTCTGCGCCTTGCCGCCGTTTCGATACTTGCTGCCACGCTCGGTGCATGTGCCAACAAGGACATGCAGCCCAACTCGCTGAGCAGCAAGTATGGCAACGCGACTCCTGGTTCTCAGCGCGACTTCACCCAGAACGTCGGTGATATTGTCTACTTCTCGACGAACTCGGTCGATCTGACGCCGGAAGCCGGCCAGACGCTCACCAAGCAGTCGCAGTGGCTGCAGCAGTACCCACAGTACACGATCACCATCGAGGGCCACGCCGACGAGCGTGGCACGCGCGAATACAACATCGCACTGGGTGCACGGCGCGCGACGACGGTTCGGAATTTCCTCTCCGAGCACGGCGTCAACGGTGCACGTATCCGGACCATCTCCTACGGTAAGGAGCGCCCGGTTGCCGTTTGCAACGATATCTCGTGCTGGTCGCAAAATCGGCGCGCCCAAACGGTGCTCAACAGCGGCGGCGTTGTTAGCCAGCGCTGATCGTTGCGGCACCGGATGCTGACGTTTTGAGCTGTTTGCTACGGTTGGCTTAAATTGGCCACACGTTAATATTGCTTTTGCCTAGTCTGGATTAAGCAAAGTTTGGCCCAATTGGACTCGCATAACGTCGCTCGGACTTCTTCTGTTGCGGCGCCAGTGCTCGATGTTCAAATTGCGGACTTCAATAGTTGCGATCGGCGTTTTGTGCGGCGTTCTCGGCCTGATGGTCGCGCTCGCCCCGCGTGCCGGCGCCCAGGACCAAGGTGCGGAAGGCGAGACGGCCGCAGAACTTCTTGAAGATGGATTGGACGCTCTTTCGGAGCACGCGGATGAGTCCGGCCGTCGTCTGTTGGCACGGGTTATCAGCAACTACCCGGGATCGGCAGAAGCTCTGAGGGCGAAACGCGCGCTGGCCGCGCTTGATCGCGGTGATGCCAATCCGGACGATCGTGCTGCGATCAAAGCCGACCAGGCCGAGCGTACCGCGGAATATCGGCGGGCTTTCCTGGTCGATGTGGGCGATCGCGTCTTCTTCGCGGAAAACAGTGCGGCTTTGGGCGGGCGAGCGCGAAGCATCATTGAGAATCAGGCGCGATGGCTCGGTGCCCGGCCCGATCTGACCGTCGTGGTGATCGGTCGTTCCGACGGTGAGGGAGACCGAAGTGCTGTACGAGATCTCTCTCAGCAACGTGCCCAGGCCGTTCGCGACCGCCTCGTCGCGGCGGGGTTAGCCGAGAATCGCATCGAGATCAGGGCCGTCGGCAATAAGGATCGCTTGGCCCTGTGTGACGGCCCGTCATGTGAGGCCCAGAACCGCAATGCCGAGGTTTTCATCAATGATTGGCGTCCGGACGGCGGGTGGCAATCCAGCCAGCAGCTTCCGGGGATGCCGGCCAAGGCTTCAACCGGCCTAATCACCCGGCCTCAGCTCGGTTCGGCCGATCAGTTTTCGCAATAATCGCCATGGACGGGTTGAATGCGACCTGCGACCCGGCGTAGGTGGAGGCGCATGAGGCCCTAGGGTAAGCTATCGCCGCATCAAGGCGACAATCCTGACCTTGGCAATTAACGTTTGAATGAATTCTAGGGGGTAGAGCCGGGTATGGCCAAGCTTACGCAGATCGATCGGTGTGGCTTGCGATTTCAGACCGTCGCGCTGGCGTTAGCGCTGACGGCCGCTCCGGCGCTGGCGCAATCGAACGACGCGCGCCCGGCGAAAAGCGGGGCGGCAGCGGCGGCGGCATCGTCATCGGCAGACGCAGGCCTCAAATCGCGGGTCGAAGCTCTCGAAGAGCAGCTCGTGGACATGCAAGTCGTTGTTGGAACTCTGGAGTCGCTCGCCAAGAATGGCGGCTCGGCGCCGGCGCCATTCCCTTCGTCGGGCGCAGCGGGAGGGGCCGATTCGGCCCGCGTCGACGGACTGGAAACGCAGGTTCGTGCGCTGTCCGCTCAAGTGCAGCAACTCTCGGATCAGATTCGAAGCATGGGCGGCACGCCGCGGCGCTCTGAAATTCAGGGCGGCCCGGAGCCGTCTACTGATCGCGCAGATGCGGGAGGAGCGGCCGCGCCGGCGGCGGCCGCGGCGGGCGGATTCGGATCGACGACGGTATCATCCGGCAACGATGCCATAGGCGGCCTGCTGAACGGCGACGGCCAACCTCCTAGTTCCAGTGGGGCCGGATCACCTTCGCCTGTTGCGACGGCGGCACTCCCCGCCGCGAGCGAGACCAGCAACGATCCAAAGCAGCTCTACGAGACGGCATATGGCTACCTGCTGCAGCGCGACTACGGCTCAGCGGAAACCGCGTTCGGCGACTTCCTGAAGAAGTTTCCGAACGACTCGCTCTCGGGGAATGCCCAATACTGGCTTGGCGAAACCTATTTCGTGCGTGGCCAATACAAAGCGGCAGCCGGTGCCTTCCTCAAGGGCTATCAGACGTATTCGCAGAGCGGGAAGGCGCCTGATAGCCTGCTGAAGCTCGCGATGTCGCTCGATCGGCTCGGTCAAAAGGATGCCGCGTGCTCGTCTTATGCCGAGCTTTCGACGAAATTTCCGAGCGCACCGCAAAGTGTGAAGGCCCGTGCCCAGAGCGAGCGCCAGCGGGTAGGTTGCCAATAGAGGAGCAGTCGGTCGAAGCGGGCCGACTGAATGCTGAAGAGCCGTGAGAAGAGACTTGCCGCCGCCGGTTATGGACGTTGAAGCGGATGCCGCTTTCGATTGCCTGGGGCGATTTGATCACGTCATTCTTGCCGTGTCCGGCGGTCCGGACAGCATGGCGCTCATGGTTCTCGCGGCTGAATGGTGCGCGCGCTCGACGTCCGAAGTGCCGACACTCTCGGTCGCGACCGTCGATCACGGTCTTCGTGCGGAATTGCTCACCGAAGCGGATTTGGTGCGCAACGAAGCCGCTCGATTGGGTTTGCCGCACGCAATTCTGATCTGGGAGGGCCCCAAGCCTCGCACCGGCGTTCCGATGGCGGCGCGCGAAGCCCGCTATCGCCTGTTGGACGAGCACGCACGCTCTCTTCCCGCTGGCAGGATCGCAATCGCCACGGCGCATCATCTCGACGACCAGGCGGAAACGTTCGCGATGCGCCTTGCCCGCGGCGCCGGCATCGATGGACTTTCTGCGATGCGCGCCGAGCGATCACTGCAAGAGGGATCGCCGATCGCGCTATTGCGACCGCTGCTTGCGCTTCCGAAGGCGCGCCTCGTCGCGACGCTCGCCGCCCGTGGTGTTGCTTGTGCCGATGATCTGACGAACACCGATCATCGCTACGAACGGGCGCGGCTGCGTTCGGCGTTGCCCGATCTCGATGCCGCGGGGTTGTCGGCGCAAGCGCTCTCCACATCGGCGCGCCGCCTAGGCGATGCGCGCGACGCGCTCGTTTATGCGGACGAGCGCTTCCGTGCGACTCTTAATCTTTCCTACGGCAATGAAGTTTTTGCGACGCTCGATCGTCGCGCCTTCGATGATGGTCCAGCGTATTTGCGACAGAAGTTGATGGCTCGTCTCATCCGCCGTTATGGCGGCGCCAGCCCCGAGCCGCAGCTTTCCGAGATCGAGGCTTTGGCGGCGCGCGTTCAACGCGACGGCAAGTGCGCTGCAACACTGGGCGGCGCCATGATCTCGTGCGGACCCCGCTTCATCCGTGTCTGGCGGGAGGCGGGCCGGCTCGATCAGGCGGAAATCAAACTCGGGCGTGGCGACGTACGGGTCTGGGACCGTCGTTTCCTGCTTCGCTGGTCTGCGGAAAGCACGGGTCTGTCACAGACGGCAGCGGCAAGCGGCATTAGCGTCAAGCCATTGGGCGCAAAGGCCTATGCGGCGATCATGCCGCGGCTCGTCCAGGGCCGGAGACCACCGACGCGCGCTGCCGAAGCGCTTCCGTCATTTTGGGCGGGTGATGAGTTCATTGCAGCGCCATCTCTTGCGCCCTTCGCGCTCCCGAACTCGCAGCCGCTCGATCCGGCGGGTTTTGACCTCAATCCTTTGGCAACCTCTTTCGCATGTTAAGGATTTCGGCTTATCGTTGGGGCTTGAAGGTTAGTAAACGCACAAACTTGTGCGGCGATGGACCGGCTCCTATGTTAAGCTCTCGCTTGGGGGCAGCCGTGCCGCCGAGCACGCGCCGTTTTGGTGCCGTTGGCACCATCAAGGAAAAAGATGAACCCGAATTATCAGAAACTTGCGATCTGGGCGGCGCTGTTCGTCCTCTTGCTGGCCCTCTACAATCTCGTCAGCAATCCGAGCACGACGCGCCGGACCAACGAAATTCAATATTCTGAATTTCTTGACGCCGTCGATAAAGGTACTGTGTCGGACGCGGTGATTGCCGGCAACCGCATCACGGGCACGAAACGAGATGCAGCATCGAACGATGTCGCATTCTCAACCTACGCCCCGGAAGACCCTAACCTCGTCAACCGCCTACGCGAGAAGGGTGTCAAATTCAAAGCGCGGCCCGCCGAGGATGAAGTGCAATCAATCACAAGCATTCTTCTGAGCTGGTTCCCGATGCTGCTGCTCATCGGCGTATGGATCTTTTTCATGCGTCAGATGCAGTCCGGGTCCGGGCGCGCGATGGGTTTCGGTAAGTCTCGCGCCAAGCTTCTGACGGAGCGGCATGGCCGCGTCACGTTTGAGGACGTCGCCGGCGTCGACGAAGCGAAAGCCGATCTCGAGGAGATCGTCGAATTTCTTCGCGACCCGCAAAAATTCCAACGCCTCGGCGGACGCATTCCGCGCGGCTGTCTGCTCGTCGGTCCTCCGGGCACCGGTAAGACGTTGATCGCACGCGCGGTCGCCGGCGAAGCCAACGTGCCGTTCTTCACGATCTCGGGTTCCGACTTCGTCGAGATGTTCGTTGGCGTCGGCGCGAGCCGCGTGCGCGACATGTTCGAGCAGGCCAAGAAGAACGCCCCGTGCATCATCTTCATCGACGAAATCGACGCCGTCGGCCGCCATCGTGGCGCCGGTCTCGGCGGCGGCAACGACGAGCGCGAACAGACGCTCAACCAGTTGCTCGTCGAGATGGACGGCTTTGAAGCCAACGAAGGCATCATCATCATCGCGGCGACCAACCGTCCCGACGTGCTCGATCCGGCGTTGCTGCGTCCCGGCCGTTTCGACCGGCAGATCGTCGTTCCTAATCCGGACGTCATCGGCCGCGAGAGGATCCTGCGCGTGCACATGAAGAAAGTACCGCTGGCGCCCGACGTCGATCCCAAGGTCATCGCACGCGGCACCCCCGGTTTCTCGGGCGCCGACCTTGCGAACCTCGTCAACGAGGCAGCGCTGCTTGCGGCACGCCGCAACAAGCGGCTCGTCACGCAAGCAGAGTTCGAAGATTCCAAAGACAAGGTTATGATGGGCGCCGAGCGCAAGACCATGGCCATGACGGAGGAAGAAAAGCTTGCGACCGCGTATCACGAGGCAGGTCATGCCATCGTCAACCTCCTCGTGCCGGGCAACGATCCGTTGCACAAGGTGACGATCATTCCGCGCGGTCGTGCGCTGGGCGTGACGATGAGCTTGCCGGAGCGTGATCGCCTCAGCTACTCGAAGCAGTGGTGCGAGGGCAAGATCGCGATGGCGTTCGGCGGCCGTGTCGCCGAGCAGATCATCTATGGCCGCGAGCACTTGAATACGGGTGCTTCGAGCGACATCAGCCAGGCGACGAACATCGCCAAGAAGATGGTGACCGAGTGGGGCATGAGCGACAAGCTCGGTCCGCTGCTTTATTCGGAGAACCAGCAGGAAGTGTTCCTCGGCCACTCGATCACGCAGCAGAAGAACATGAGCGAGGAAACCGCCAAGCTCATCGACGAGGAAACACGGCGCATCGTGACCACCGGCGAGAAGACCGCCTGGGAAGTGCTGACCCAGCACAAGGCGGAACTCGAGGCCATGGCGCAGGCGCTGATGGAGTACGAGACGATCAACGGCGACGAGTGCCAGGGGATCATGCGCGGCGAGAAGATCGTGCGTCCGAGCGACGATGACGGCAGCAAGGGGCCGGCAGGCTCGGCCGTTCCGTCCGCAGGCCGGCAGCCTCCGCGCCCGCGCGGCGAGCCGACGGGCGGCATCGACATCGAGCCCGAGCCGCAGCCGCAGTAGTCGTCAAGTGTTGCGGGCCCGATGGTCCGCTATCAATCTCAGAGCGGTCGCGATAATTTCGCGGCCGCTTTTTCATGAGCCGGACCGCCATCGCAATGAAACGCTCGATCTATCTGCAACCGACCGCGATCTTTTGGGACCGGAGCGAACGCCGCGCGATCGACGAAGTCGAAGTTCCCGAATGGAAAGGGCTGCCGCTCGCCGGTGGCCGGCTGTCGTTCGCGGCGCTCGATGTTCTGACGCGGGCTTCGCCGGCAACGAAACGGCGGACGGTCGTTCTCGGCGATGCGTTCAGCGGCGATTGGGGTCGCGAAGCTTTGGCTGCTGCCGACATTCTGCAGGAGCTCTCTGGTCCCAGAGCGCGGATTGCGGGGCTGTCGCTCGATCGACCGCGCCTCATGGGCATCGTCAACGTCACGCCCGATAGCTTCTCGGACGGCGGCCAGCACGCGACGACCAAGGACGCGATCGAACACGGGCTCAGACTTGTCGAGGAAGGCGCCGAAATTCTCGACATCGGCGGCGAGAGTACGCGGCCGAATGCCGATTACGTCGCGGCCGATGAAGAGCTTCGCCGAGTCATTCCCGTTGTCGAAGGTCTTTGCGCCCGGACGGACGCGGTCATCTCGGTCGATACGCGCAAGTCCGAAGTGATGCGGCGTGCGGCGGCGGCGGGCGCCGACGTTTTGAATGACGTCTCGGCGTTCACGCACGATCCCGATGCGCTGACGGTCGCGGCCGAGACGGGGCTGCCGATCGTCGTGATGCACGCGCTGGGCGATCCGAAGACGATGAACGACAATCCACGGTATGACGACGTCGTGCTCGATGTTTTCGATTATCTCGAAAGCCGCATTCAGGCGTGCGTCGCGGCCGGTATTCCCAAGGCAAAGATCGTCGCCGATCCCGGAATTGGTTTCGGCAAGCATCTTTACCACAACGTCGCCGTGATGGCGGGACTGTCTCTCTATCATGGCCTGGGCGTGCCGATCCTCCTCGGCGCCAGCCGCAAGAAGATGATCGGCCAGCTTTGCGACGTCGATGATGCGGCGGATCGCGTCCCCGGCTCGCTTGCCTGCGCGATCGCCGGTGTTGCGGCGGGCGTGCAGATCGTGCGCGTCCATGACGTCAAGGAGACGAAGCAGGCCGTCGAGGTTTGGCGTGCCTGTGCCGCCGGGACTGAGAAGGGGCTGGACTGACTGCGGAGATGAGCATGCGTACGCTGGCCGGAAAGTGCCTGTGCGGCGCCGTTCAATACGTGGTGGCCGATGAATTTCTTTACGCCGCCAACTGCCACTGCTCGAATTGCCGGCGTGCGACCGGCTCGGCATTCAAGCCGTTTGCAGGCATCGAGCGCGAGAAGCTTCGCATCACCGAGGGCGAGGGCAACCTCATGACCTTCGGCGACGAGACCGGCCATGACGCTCACTGCAAGGCGTGCGGTTCGCTTCTCTATTCGGTCGTGCGCGACGGTGCTTTCGTCCATGTCACCATGGGTACGCTGGTGGACACGCCGTCCATCCGGCCAAGCAAGCACATCTTCGTCGGCTCGAAGGCGCCATGGTTCACGATCACCGATGATCTGCCACAATGTGAAGAGTTCGCGGGATAATCTTTGTGCCTTCCAAAATTCGGAAGGGTGATTGCCAAAGTTGCATTCTACTGCCGTCTGGCGAAAGCGCTTACCTCGACGCTCTGTTGTTCAAACAGGTCCGAGGGATTCCAATGTCCGCCAAACTTTACGATCTCGAATTGTCCGGCAATTGCTACAAGGTCCGGCTTCTATGCTCGATTCTTGGCGTGCTGCTAGAGGTCTCGCCCGTCGATTTTCTGGCCGGCGCGCACAAAGTGCCTCCACTCGCCGACCTCAATCCGTTCTGCGAGATTCCAATCTTCGAGGACGGCGACGTCGTTCTTCGCGATAGCCAAACGATATTGATCTATCTCGCGCGCAAGTTCGGCGGCGAATCCTGGCTTCCCCTTGATGCGGCTTCCCTGGCTCAGGTGGCGCAGTGGCTGATGGTTGCGGAAAACGAAATAGCGCGCGGACCGAACGATGCGCGGCTCCACGACAAGTTTGGCGACGACCTCGACATCGTGCTGGCGCGCGACAAGGCAAGACGGGTGCTGATGGTTATGGATGCGCATCTCGCGAGCAACGATTGGCTCGCGCTCGGCCGGCCGACGATCGCCGACATTGCCTGCATGCCCTACGTCGCGCTCAGTCATGAAGGCGGCGTTTCCATCGAACCCTATCCCTCGATCCAGCGATGGATCGATCGCGTGAGCAAGCTGCCGGGCTTCATCGGGATGCCTGGGATTTGAGAGGTGAGCCATGGCTCAAATAGCCTCCGACGTTGCGTTCACGCCGTCCGTCAAGGCTGAGCAGGCCCGGCGTGGCTCCCGGAACCAATACGAGCGGATGGAGCGCCTCAAAGGTTGGCCGACGACGATTGCGCCCGACCTTGCGGCCTTCATTGCGGATGCCCGCTCGTTTTATCTGGCGACAGCGAGCGCTGACGGTCAGCCCTACATCCAGCATCGCGGCGGACCGGTGGGATTTCTCAAAATCCTCGATGACAAGACGCTGGCGTTCGCCGATTACGGCGGCAACAAGCAGTACATAACGACCGGCAATCTCGCGGAGAACCCGAAGGCCTACATCTTCATCATGGACTATGTGCATCAGCGCCGCGTGAAGCTTTGGGGCACGGCCAAGGTCGTTGAAGGTGACCAGGAGCTTCTTTCGAAGCTGAGTGATCCGGGCTATCGCGCGTCGCCTGAGCGCGCGATCGTCTTCACGCTCGAAGCCTGGGACCGGAACTGTCCGCAGCACATCCCGCGGATGCTATCGTTCGACGAGGTGGCGGCCGCGATCGGACGTCTGCAAACGCGCATTGCCAATCTCGAAGCTGAAAATGTGCGGTTGCGAAAGGATGCGGTAGCGCAATAAGCGGTCGTCAGCGGACGTTCGACTTGCCCATCCGAAGCGCGGCGTAGATCGCGAGGATGCCGGCGAGAAGGGCGGCTGCCAGTGCTGGGGCACGCCAGTCGGAGCTTGAGAGACGCGTGATCAGGAGAATCGCGCAAACAGCGATACCGGCGACCGGAATAAAGACTGGAATTTCAAAGCGGCCACGAGGCTCGCCCGGGCGGCGCTTCAGCACGACGAGCGAGGTGTTCACGGTAATAAACACGACGAGCAGCAACAGGACGGTAGCGGCTGCGAGATCGGCGATCTGACCGGCTATGGCGAGAAGCAATAGCAATCCGAGGAGAGCCCCGATCGCGATGTGGGGCGTTCTTCGTGTCTCGTGCACGCGCCCGATGAAGTTCGGTAGAAGCCCCTGACCGGACATTCCGTAGATCATTCGGGAGGCGGTCACGTAATTGACGAGCGCGCTGTTCGCAACTGAGAAGAGCGCGATAAAGCTCATCACCTCGGCGGGCAAGCTCGGCAAACTGCGCTGCATCACGGCCGTCAGCGGGCTCGGCGCGGCGGAGAGT
This sequence comes from uncultured Alphaproteobacteria bacterium, assembly GCA_963710005.1. Taxonomy (GTDB): domain Bacteria; phylum Pseudomonadota; class Alphaproteobacteria; order Rhizobiales; family Hyphomicrobiaceae; genus Hyphomicrobium_B. The sequence goes on along the minus strand of CAVPYR010000010.1, from coordinate 132,860 downwards.
TCCCGCCAGGGGACGACGGAGACGGCCGTTATCGAGACGGCGACGTAGAGGAAGGCAGCGGCCAAGGTCGCGATGATCAGGCCCCTGGGGATCGTTTGCTCAGGATCGCGGCATTCCTCAGCGACGTTGACCGCGTCCTCGAATCCGATGAACGCGAAGAACGTCAGCACCGAAGCTTGCAGCACGATGAGCGCAAGCCCGGCGTCGGCGCGTTCGGGCGGCACTTCGAAGTAGTCGACCGTGCCCCAGTAGGAGAGGCCTGAGGCGATCACCAATAGAAGTCCCGAGACTTCCATCAGCGTGCAGACGACGTTGACCCACATGCTTTCGCGGATGCCGCGGAAGACGATGCCGCCGAGGATCAGCAGAAAGCCGATTGCGATAGCGGTCGGCGACAGCGCTTCAAGTCCCGCGATGTCGGCGATAATGGCGGCGAAGATTTTCGACTGCGTTGCAATCGAGGTCAATCCCGAGGCGACGAGAGCCAGCCCGATCGTGAAGCTTAGGACCGGAAGCCCGAATGCGCGCTCGGTGACGTATGCAGCGCCGCCGGCGCGCGGATAGCGTGAGCCGAGCGAAGCATAAGATAGAGACGTCAGCAGCGCCGCAACGAGAGCGACAAGAAACGACAGCCATACCGCCGAACCGGCTTCACCCGCCGCCTTGCCGATGAGACCGTAAATCCCGGATCCGACCATGCTGCCGAGGGCGTAAAGCGCGAGCTGGGTCGTTCCAATGGAGCGGCGGAGACTTGGGCTTCCGTCGCTCGTTACTTCGGCGGCCACGTCGTTTCTCCGGCACCAAGACTGCAAGCCCGTCAGCTTGCCGCGGCTTTGCGGTCGGCGAGGCGGCGCTCGACGGCGGCGACGATGGCTTTACGGATGTCGTCTGTCCGCTTCAGAGAAGCGTCGACAGGGACATGCTGCGCTTCGGCGAAGGCGCGGAGATTTTCAGCCGATTTGATGTCTTGCAGGCGCGTCATCAGGCCTTCGCGGCCATGCTTCGATAGCGCGACGAGGGCTGAGAAGAGATAAGGATTGAAGTTCTCGGCCCGGTCGTGACGATTTTGAGCCTCCACCGGACCCTCGACCTTCTTGGTCTCTTGCTTTTCCTCGGAGGGTTCTTCCGGCATCTCCCAGACGAGCATTCGGTTGACGGCTTTGGTCAGCGCCGCCGCAAGCCGTTCGGCTGCTTCGCCCTCAAGCGCCGTCTCGCGCCGGATGTGGGCACGGAAGAAGGCGAGCATCTCATCGCCGGGCCAGAGCTGTTTGCCTTTGCTCATGATCGACGTCTTCTCGCCTTCAACAGTTAAGAAACAGCGACTTTTGCTTTCTTTTTCGCGGCGACCGTGTCGATCAGGCGCGCGATCTCCTGATGGAGTTCCTTTACGTCGCCGGCGGCATCGGAATATTTCACGTCGATCGGCCGCAACTGGCCGATGTAGTCGAAGGCGTTGGCGATACCGTTGCGCTGCGGCAGGAACGTTTCGAGGACCGGATGCACGAGGCTGATTTCCTCGATCATCATATAGTCCCGGTCGTCATTGCGCACGTAGTTTGCGAGGCAGACGTAGCGTCGATCCTCGTTCGGCATCGCGGCCAGATCGTCGAGGTTGCGCATGTCCTCGATCAGCATGGCGACGCGATCGACCGCGAGCTGGGAAACATAGTCCGGACGGAACGGCACGATGACTTTGTCGGCCGTCTTGAGGGCTGCGAGCGCCGCAAACGACAGGCCCGGCGCGCAGTCGAGAATGACGACGTCGTAGTCGCCCTCGAAGCGGCGAATGAGGCTTTCCATGCGGCCACGAACGCGGTTCGCGACGACCTCAGGCACGTTGCTTTGGCTTGCCTGCTTCAGGTAGAGCTCGCCCTGGATGTCCTCGAGGAGAAGCGACCCGGGGACGAGCGAAATCGAAGCCGGCTTGCCGTTCGCGGCGGCCACGTCGCCGACGTTCTTCGCCACGTAATCGCGGGCATTGGCGGGAATGCCGTCGAAGAGATCATAGAAATAGTCGGCGATGGTCCTGCCGGCTTTGCGCGCATCGTTCCAGCCCTGTCCGCCCATCAGGATCAGCGAGGCGTTGCACTGGGAGTCGAGGTCGATCAGCAGGACGCGCTTGCCTCCGAAGACGCTGAGGCCATGAGCCAGCATCACCGCGACGGTAGATTTGCCGACGCCGCCTTTGCGGTTCGCGACCGCCAGAAAGACTGCCATAATTGTTACCCCTCAGATTGCGCACGCCGCACAATTCTGCCCTCTGCAGCGCGCGCCTCAACAATAGCCGAGCTATGGGCCGATTCCGTGACCCTAACCAGCCTTCGCCGCGATGCACTATAAACAGCAAATGTGAGATATGCGCCTGCAACCCTCAGTGGAAAGCGGTGCAAAAAATTCCATTCATTCAACCATCGGAATGGAATGCTAGCGCTGGCTCGGGCATCTATGGTCTCTAGGGGCGCGGGGGAAGCTGGCCGAACGCCATCGACCAAGACTTCGCTGCTATTTCTGGATCTCTGATTTCGCTCTTGTTGCGCGAAGTCGCCGATCCCGACACGACGGGAGGTTAGCATGGTACGCCGCTATTTCGGGACCGACGGCATTCGCGGTCTCGCCAACAGGCATCCGATGACATCGGAGATCGCGCTGAAGGTCGGCATGGCTGCGGGCACCGTGTTCCGCGCCGGTACTCATCGCCACCGCGTCGTCATTGGCAAGGACACGCGTCTTTCGGGCTACATGCTGGAAGCGGCGCTGATGTCGGGTTTCACTTCCGTCGGAATGGACGTGTTCCTCCTCGGTCCGATGCCCACGCCAGCGGTTGCCATGCTGACGCGGTCGCTGCGGGCCGACTTGGGGGTGATGCTGTCGGCTTCCCACAATCCTTCACACGACAACGGCATCAAGCTCTTCGATCCGGACGGCTACAAGCTTTCGGACGATATGGAGCACCAGATCGAGGATCTGATCGAGGCGGACGCCAATACGCTGCTGGTCGACGCCGACCGCATCGGCCGCGCGACGCGGGTCGAAAGCGCGCAGGAGCGCTATATCGAATTCGCCAAGCGCACGATGCCGAAGCAGCTGCGGCTCGCGGGTCTGCGCATCGTTATCGATTGCGCGCATGGCGCAGCCTATAAGGTCGCGCCTGAAGCCCTCTGGGAACTTGGTGCCGAGGTCATCAAGATCGGCGTCGAGCCGAACGGCCTCAACATCAACTTGAACTGCGGCTCGACATCGCCACAAACGCTCGTCGACAAGGTCAAAGAGCTTCGCGCCGACATCGGCATCGCGCTCGACGGCGATGCCGATCGCGTCGTGATCGTCAATGAGAAGGGGGAGCTGGTCGATGGCGACCAGCTGATGGCGGTGATCGCGGAGAGCTGGCATAGGACGGGCAAGCTTGCAGGCGGCGGCATTGTCGCGACCGTGATGAGCAACCTCGGCCTTGAGCGCTACCTCAGAACCATCGGGCTGACCCTGGCGCGTACACCGGTCGGTGATCGCTATGTCACCGAGCATATGCGCAAGCACGGCTTCAACGTCGGCGGCGAGCAATCCGGGCATATCGTGCTTTCCGACTTCACCACCACCGGCGATGGGCTGGTCTCGGCGCTGCAAATTCTCGCGTCTGTGGTCGCGACTGGGAAGACGGTTTCGGAAATCTGCAACCGCTTCCGGCCGCTGCCGCAGATCCTGCGCAACGTGCGCTACGCGAGCGGACATCCGCTCGAGGACACGCGCGTCGTCAGGGCGATTGAAAGCGCGAAGGCCCGGCTCGGCGAGAACGGCCGCCTGGTCATCCGGCCGTCAGGCACGGAACCTGTTATCCGTGTCATGGCCGAAGGCGACGACGAGACCGTCGTCTCGAGCATTGTCGGCGATATCGTCGATGCGGTGACATCGGCGGCCGCCGCGTAGTTGGTGTCATCCCCGGGCTTGTTCCGAGGATCGGGACGGGCCCGAGGACGACATGGTTGCGGTAGCACGATGTTCAATTCACATCGTCATCCCGGCGAAGGCCGGGACCCAGACAGGCCTCAGCACAAGACAAGTTACTGCGATGGCCACTGAGCCACTGCGAGTTCGCGCCGATCACAAATACTAGGACCACTGCACGCTGACTGGGTCCCGGCCTGCGCCGGGATGAAAGTGCTGAGAGAGTGCCGGCGTTCCCCAGCAGCATATTCAGGCGCTCAGATTGCGGATCGCCGAGGAGCGCATAGCCGCGGAATTGTTGCCGTTAACGTGTCGTTAGTAAATCGGTAATGCTCCGATGTGTCAGATTTCGACGCCGATTAAGCGTCCCTTAAGCGTTATCGATAATATTCGTGGCCGGAATCAGTATCGGTCCGGCGCTTCGTTGCGTTGAGCCGACACGAATAGGGAAATGACATGCTCTTTACGCGTAACGTTCTGCTTCTCGGCGCGGCCCTCGTTCTCGGCAGTGCTCTGGGTGCGTCGGCGGCAGATCTCGGCAATGGTAGTCTCAAGGACGCTCCTGTCATGGAACCGATGCCTGCTGCTTCGGCTGGTTGGTATGCACGCGTCGACGGCGGATATAATTGGTTCATGACGCCGGATTTCAGCGCTGGCGATTTGGGAACGCCTGATTCCAAGATGGGCGGCGCTTGGAGCGTCGGCGGCGGTCTCGGTTACTACTTCGGCAGGGGCTTCCGCGGTGACATCACCGTCGATCATTTGTTCGATGCGGAAGCGCAAACGGGATTGCTTTGCAGCTGCACGGTTGTCGGCACTACAAAGTTCGACGTCAGCAGCACGGTTGTGCTTGCCAACCTCTATTATGATTTCAACCGCGGCGGCCGCTTCAATCCGTATATCGGCGGCGGCGTTGGTTTCTCACACAATGAAACTTCGTCTGTGCAACTTACTGACCCGTGCGGCTGCACGGCCGGTTATGATGGCAAGTCTAGCAACAGTTTTGCGGCAGCTGCGATGGCTGGTGTCTCTTGGCGCATCCGCGGCGGCGGCACGACCTATGTCGGTGGTCTGAAAGACCGACCCGTGGCCGTCAGCGAAGGCAACGCGCTCTATCTCGATTTTGGGTATCGCTTCCTCTACCTCGGACAAGCAGAAACTGGGAGCGTCTTCGTCCCATTGGCGGGCGAGTCAGTCACTCCGAAAGCCAAGGATTTGATAGCTAACGAACTCCGTGTCGGTCTTCGTTACGACTTGAACTAGGTTCGGGCGCCGTTGGCGCTCGTCGAAGAAAATTTGAGATCAGGGGCGGTTGCGTCTGTTCTCGTAATGCCCAAGGTGCGGTTTGTTGTGCGGTGTTTCGCGTTCGAGTGTCCTCGTTAAGCGTAGTGCGCTCCTCTGATTGAGGAGCGCACAGGACACCGAACCGAACCCGTCTTTCCCTCCTAGGCTCGGTTAGCGCACGTGTAGCGTTGAGCAGAGTCTTGAGTGGCGCGTGTTTCCGCGCCTTCGACATGAGGGATGAGACGGCTATGAAGTCTGCGAAAACGTGGATTGCAACGGGTTTTCTGCTTGCCGCGAGTGTGGCGCCTGCGATGGCTGCCGACTGGGGCGGCGTCAAGGATATGGGCGGCGGTGTTCCGATCCCGGTTCCGGCTCCCGCGCCGGTGCCGACCTTTGACGCAGATTCCGACTGGTACGTCGGGTTGATGCTCGGCGGCACTATCTCGCAGAGTTCGAAGGTCACGGATACGGATACGGATTATCTTGGGAATAGCAGCCCAGGGGCATTCGGGGGCGAAGACGTCCCCGCTACGGCGACTTATGGATTGACGTTCGGCCGTTACATTACGCCGTCCCTGCGATGGGAGGTTGCCGTCGACTACACAGCGGACACGCGGATCACGCCTGGGGGAACGTTGGGCTACGTTGCGGCGAACTCCGCGCCAAGTCTATCGCCGAGCGGCGGCTTTGATACGAACTTTTACAACATCGCCCGGACAGATACCGTGAAGCTTTCACGGACGACGGCGCTGTTCAATTTGCTGTACGATATTCCGACTGGCACCCGCTTCACGCCGTATATCGGTGGCGGCGCCGGCTTTACTTGGAGAAGACTCCGCAGATCTTTTTCGGAAAATTCAGGCTGTCGCGATACGTATAATTCGGCAACCGACTCCTTCGCACTGGGATGCGCTACCAATTCCCCCCTTCCATCCCCGGGTACGATCTCGGGATCGGACAGCAAGAACCAAATCGACTTTGCTGCTGCGGTGCAGGCCGGCATCGCCACCAATCTCACGGAATCGATCATCTGGGACAACGGCTGGCAGATGCTCTGGGAGGGCGGGAGCATTGGTATGTCGGCGGCGTCTGCCGCGGGCGACAATCGCATCGTCTACAAAGATGCCGTGCTGCAGCAGTTCCGCTCCGGCCTTCGGATCAAATTCGATTAGAAAGCGTGCACCCTTGTGTTGCTTTGGTGCCGAAAGGCGGTCGTTGGCGACCGCCTTTTTTCTTGGGGCCGCCTCGTGCTAAGAGGCGCCGATGTCCAAACCTGAAAAGCCAAAAACCAAGTCGAAAACCCCATTCTTCTCGTCCGGTCCGTGTGCGAAACGCCCGGGCTGGCGTCCCGATGTGCTGGCGGGGGCGCTCGTCGGCCGCTCGCATCGTTCTGCCGAGGGGCGAGAGAGACTGAAGCTCGCGGTCACGCGGACGCGCGACGTCCTGCGTTTGCCGGCAGGCTATGTGGTCGCGATTGTTCCCGGGTCCGACACCGGCGCCTTCGAGCTTGCTATGTGGAATCTCTTGGGTTCGCGCGGCGTCGATGCGCTGGCGTGGGATGTGTTCGGCCGCAACTGGCTGCGCGACGCGACGGCGGAGCTGAAGCTTCAGGACCTGCGCACGTTCGAAGCGGAGCCGGGGCATCTGCCGGATCTCGGCAAAGTCGATTTCTCGCGAGACGTGCTCTTCACCTGGAACGGTACGACGACGGGCGTCAGAGTCCCCAATGCCGATTGGATTCCTTCCGATCGCGAAGGTCTCGTTTTCTGCGATGCGACTTCTGCGCTTTTCGCGGAAGAGATCGAACTTCGCAAGATCGATGTGCTAACGTATTCCTGGCAGAAAGCGCTGGGCGGCGAAGGCGCGCACGGCATGCTGATCGTATCGCCTCGCGCGCTCGACCGCCTCGCATGCTACCGTCCGTCGTGGCCGGTGCCGAAGCTTTTCCGGCTGACGAATAGCGACGGCATTCTCCGCGACGTGTTCGAAGGAGTGACGCTCAATACGCCGTCGATGCTTTGCGTCGAGGATTATCTCGACGCGCTTGCTTGGTCTGAAAGTATCGGCGGTCTCGATGCGACCATCGCGCGCGCTCGCGCCAACTCGTCCGCGCTTTACGAATGGATCTCGCGGACGACGTGGGTTGCGCCGCTTGCCGTCGACCCCGGCACCCGCTCGCACACGTCGGTCGCGATGCGCTTTGCCGAGCCGGCGCTTGCGAACGCGAGCGAGACTATGCGTCTCGATGTCATGCGCAACATGGTGCGGTTGCTCGAAGCGGAAGGCGCGGCATTCGACGTTGCGGCCTATCGCGGCATGCCGGCGGGGCTTCGCATTTGGTGCGGCACTACGGTCGAGACCGCGGACATCGTGGCGCTTCTCCCGTGGCTCGAATGGGCGTATGCGGAGGCTCGTTCGGGCGTCCATGCCTGAATTCATCAAATCCTTCGCGCGTTCTGGTTAAAACCCACCCTGTCAATGCCTTTTTCTCGAGCCTGGCATCGGCCATAATCGCGTGGGCCCGTCAGCCCGGGACGGCCGTCGCCTCCCCGACTTGTCACAACCAAACAACCAGAACCAAACAACCAGAGGTCACAGCGAGATGCGTTTTGTCTTTGCGGCGGTTTTCTTGGCCGTCATGCCGTTCGACGCGTTTGCGGCGGAGGTTCCGGCGACATCGGCGGTTGATGCAGTGACCGTGTTCCTCTCCGGCGCGGAAGTGACGCGCATCGCCAAGGTTCATCTCGACAAAGGCGAGCAGACGATTGTCATCGGCGACGTGCCGGCGAGTGCCGTACCGGGATCGGTGCGCGTCGAGGGCAAGGCGACGGGTAAGCTCGACATCGGCTCCGTCGATACCTCAAAAAAGCTTCTGCAGCACGCCGAAAGCGAAGCCAGCGATGCGCAACGCAAGGGTTTGGAAGACAAGATCCAGGCGCTGAAAGATCAGAAGACGACGGTCGAAGCGCAGGCGCTGGCGGCCAAGACACAAAAGAAACTCATCGCCAATCTTGCGCAGCTTCCGACGCGCCCTTCTTCGCAATCGGCACCGGCGGCATCGCCGATCGACGACTGGCCGAAGGTCCTTTCCCTTATCGCCCAGGCGACGACTGACGCGAGCAAGCTCGCGCTCGATGCCGAGCAGAAGACCCGCGATATCGACCGCCAGATTTCAGACGCGGATAATCGGCTCTCCGCATTGGCTCCGCCGCGGACCGAGCAGACGGAGGTCAGGGTTCACGTCATCGCGCAAAGTCCTCTCGATGCGGACTTGAGCATTCGCTATCAGGTTCCGGATGCGCACTGGGCTCCGCTTTACGATGCGCGCCTGGAGACGGGGTCGAAAACCGAGCCGCCGAAACTTTCGCTCGACCGGCGTGCGGCGGTCACGCAGCGTTCCGGCGAGAATTGGGATAGCGTGTCGCTGGAGCTTTCGACGGCTCGTCCATCGGACGGTTCGTCGGCGCCGGAGATCGATACGCAGATCGTCGACTTCGAGCAAGAGCCGAAGCCTGTGGCGGTTGCCGCGCCGGCGCCACCCGCTCCGCTTGCAATGGCAAAACGCGGGGTAGGAGAGGCGCAGGACGCCGTGGCGGGTGGCATCACCGAGGAGGCGAGGGAGCCGATGCCAGCCGAAGAAACCATTGCCCAGCTTCAGAGTGCGCCTTTCGAGGCGACGTTCGCGGTTCCAGGCCGTGCTATGGTCGCAAGCACCGGCGAAGCAAAGCGGGTGCTTCTGTCATCGGAGGATATCGAGCCGGCGTTGAGCTCTCGCTCCGTGCCGAAGCTCGACACCAATGCGTATCTTTATGCGAAGATCAAGTTTGCGAAAGGTACGCCGCTGCTGCCGGGCACCGTCTATCTGTTCCGCGACGGTACATTCGTCGGTACCGGCGACTTGCCTCTTCTTTCGCCTGGCGAGGATTACGATCTCGGGTTCGGCGTCGATGATCAGGTCAAGGTCAAGCATGCGGTGCTCGAAGAAAAGCGCGGCGAGACAGGGCTGATCTCGACATCGCATGTCGATAGTCGGAATTTCCGTGTAAGCGTCAAAAACATGCACGAACGGCCGATCGACGTAACCGTCCTCGATCGAGTACCCGTCTCGCAGAACGACTATATCAAAGTGGAGCTGACCGGGCACGCTTCGCCGACGACGCAAAACGTCGACGACAAGCGCGGCGTGATCGCTTTCGCAGCACGGCTCGAACCGGATGAAGAGAAGATCTTGGACTATGGATATCGTGTCACGTGGCCGGCTGCGAAGTCGATCACCTACGGACCTTGAGGCGTTAGAGCTTCGAGTCTTAGGGTATAGTCAGCGGATTTGCCGCGAGGCCCTGGCTAACGCCGGGGCCAAATCATGAAAAGGCTGAGAAGGTTTAATTGAAATGGCGAACGTCGTCGTGGTCGGAGCCCAGTGGGGCGACGAGGGCAAAGGCAAGATCGTGGACTGGCTTTCGGAGCGCGCCGACGTCGTCGTGCGTTTCCAGGGCGGCCATAACGCCGGGCACACGCTCGTCATCGGCGGTAAGACGTTCAAGCTGTCGCTGCTGCCGTCGGGCGTCGTGAGGCCGGATAAGCTTTCGGTCATCGGCAACGGCGTCGTCATCGATCCGTGGGCGCTGGTCGACGAGATCGGAAGGCTCACGCAACAGGGTATCTCGATCACGTCCGACAATCTGCGCATTGCAGAAAACGCGACGCTCATTCTGCCGCTGCACCGCGAGCTCGATATTGTTCGTGAGGCCGCCGCCGGAACGGAGAAGATCGGGACGACCGGCCGCGGTATCGGGCCGGCATATGAAGATAAAGTCGGCCGCCGGGCGATACGTTTTCAGGATTTGGCGTCACCGGCGACGCTCGGGCCGAAAGTCGACCGTCTGCTCGCGCATCACAATGCGCTGCGTCGCGGCCTCGGGCAGCCCGAGGTCTCGAAAGACAAGCTCATTGCGGAGCTTGTCGAGATCGCGCCGAAAGTTCTGCCGTACTCCGATGTGACGTGGGAGCTTCTTGATCAGGCTCGTCGCCAGGGCAAGCGCATTCTGTTCGAAGGTGCGCAGGGTGCTCTGCTCGACGTCGACCACGGGACGTATCCGTACGTTACATCGTCGAATACCGTTGCTGCGCAGGCGGCGACGGGCTCCGGGATCGGGCCGCGCCACGTGGGATACGTTCTCGGTATCGCCAAAGCCTATACGACGCGCGTCGGATCGGGTCCGTTTCCGACCGAACTGACTGACGCTGTCGGCGAGAAGATCGGAGAGCGCGGCCGGGAGTTCGGCACCGTCACGGGTCGCAAGCGGCGTTGCGGCTGGTTCGACAGCGTGCTCGTCCGGCAGGTCGCGAAGGTTTCCGGCATCGACGGCATCGCGCTGACGAAGCTCGACGTTCTCGATGGCTTCGACACCATACGCATTTGCGTCGGCTACAAGCTCAATGGTGAGCGTCTCGATCGCTTGCCGGCAAGTTCCACCGCGCAGGCTGAAATCGAGCCGATCTACGAAGACTTCGAAGGCTGGTCGGAATCGACGCAAGGCGCACGGCGCTGGGCCGATCTTCCGGCGCAAGCGGTGAAGTACGTTCGCCGCGTTGAAGAATTGATCGAATGCCCGGTCACGCTGCTTTCGACGAGCCCGGAGCGCGATGACACGATCCTGATGAAAGATCCCTTTATCTGATCGGCAGGACTTAAAGCGCGCTTTCCGATACGCGGCCCCGAGGAAACCGATCTCCATGTTTTTTATCGCATCGAAGATCGTCTTCTTCTGTATTCAACCATCGAGCTTAGCGTTCATCGCGCTCGGGCTTGCCCTTCTGCTTGGATACCGGCATCCAAGATTGGCACGGCTCTTCCTGCTTTTCGGCTTCGGCATCATCCTTTTCTTTGGGTTCCTGCCGGGAGGGAACGTATTGGTGCTGCCGCTGGAGCAGCGATTTGCGTCGCGCGTGCCGCCGGTACCGCAGGAGAAGATCAGCGGCATCATTCTGCTGGGCGGTTTCGAGGATGGCTCCGTCACGGAAAGCCGGGGCGGCTTGGCCCTGAACGAATCTGCGGAACGCCTTACGGAGAGCCTGCGCCTCGCCCGCGCGCTTCCAGACGCAAAAGTCGTCTTCACGGGAGGCAGCGGATCGCTCTTCGGGGGCGAGGGGATCGGCGCGGATATTCGGAAATTTCTCGTGGATGCGGGCATCGAGGCCAGCCGTATCGTGATCGAGAATGACTCGCGCAATACCTACGAGAACGCGACGCTGACTAAAGCGCTGCTCAAGCCGACGCCTCAGGACCGCTGGCTGCTCGTGACGTCGGCCTATCACATGCCGCGGTCGGTCGGCGTGTTTCGCAAAGTCGGCTTCGACGTCATCCCTTATCCGGTGGACTTCCGGACGCGTGGCCGAAGGGATGCGCTCCGCCCCTTCGACAGCATCGCCGCAGGACTGGAGCGCACCGATCTCGCTGCCAAAGAGTGGATCGGGCTCTTCGCGTACTGGCTCTCGGACCGAAGTGCCGCTCTGTTTCCTGGGCCCTGAGCATTGGCATCGCGTTCGGGCCTGACCAGGAACTCGCCTGCGTGTCCTCGACCTTCGTGAAGAAGGCGACGTATGTCCCCGCCCGTTTCAAATTTGGAAGCTTTTGAGGAATTCTCCTCGGCGTCACTGCCCGAGGATGATGCGCGGCTTATGCCTCGGCAGCGTCGGAAGAGGCGGCCCGAACAACGGTTGCGTCATCGTATAATTGGGTCCCGACGTGCCCGCGGTGCCGCTGCCGTTCCAGCCAGAGTCGGGAAGAAGCATGCGGTCCGGCGGCAGGGTCGGGCCCAATCGATCGACCGGCGCGACCTCTACGCCGCCTCTGGCGGTTCGTGGACCAGAACCAGAGATTGGCTCTGCTCCCGCTGCTCCAAGCGGCAGCAACAATGCGGCTGCAATGGCACCTGCGAAAACATGACGTCCCATCTGGCTGCCCTTCGTGTTCCGAGAACCGGTGCCCGACCGTGGTATGAACGATACAACCCGAGATTAATCCTGGTCGCCGACAAGGAAAAGACCATTTGGCCTTATCATTCCGGCTGCTGCTTTAAAGGCACAAATTAGGTGCCACCCCGTCCACGCGGCGCAAACCGGGCATCCGCCCATCTACCCCCGTAGCGATAAAAGCCGCGAATACGGAGCATAGCTCAAAAAAGAACCCCAAATGTTAAGGGGGCGCAACAAATGAACGGATTATGTCGAGATCGGAACAGTAATCGGGTCGATCGTGATGATGCCAGACGAGTTCGAGTTCCCTTGCAGGATCTGGACGACCGGCGAAGTCTGACTGGCGTCGGAGTTATTGACGTCATAGAGCGCTGAGAACTGGGAGATGAGCTTGTTCAGCTTTGTCGGGTCCTGCAGGTCGGCGAGGTTGAGCTTCTTCGTGATCATCGACGCCTGGGTGTCGATATCAGCGTTCGACATGTTCGCCGACAAACCGAGCGCCGTTTGGGTGAACTGCAGGAGGGCTTTATCGGCGAGGATCTGGAAGACGGAGGTGATGCTCGGTGCGTTTTTTAGGAAGTAGAGCGCGAGCTGGGCGCCTGTGCTCTGATCGCCGGCTTCCGTTTCCATCGTCTGCTCAACGTAGCCGTCCGATGTCGGTACCATTTGGCTGCGGTCCTGGACTTGTTTTGTCGGGACGTCGAGCGTCTTGCCGTCGGTTCCGAAATTGAAGGCCACGGCGAGCGGGCGGTATTTGGCATTCTCCGGCTTGTTGATATAGCTCGCCGGATCGAGCGGATCGCTCGTCAGGATCTTGCGCAAATCGTCGTTCGAAAGACCGGCTTTCTGCAGGCCGTATGCGTTGACCGCATAATTGACGAGGCGCTGGTCTTTCAGGAAATCGTCGACGTTCGTGATCGTGCCGATCGTCGTCGCATAATAGGTGCTCTCGGTCGTGGCCAACGTCTGTTGCTGGGTCGGCGTGGCGCCGCTCGCTGGGCTGCCGCCATTCTGGATTGTGTAGGCCGTCACCGTGGCGGTCAAATTCGTGTTGGTCTGGGCGACGCTCGCGGTCTTGGCGTTACCATTCGAGTCGAAATTGAACGCCGACGCCAGCGCTATATAGGTGGCATTGTGCGACTGGTTCGCAAAGCTCCTCGGATCGCTCGGATCGCTCTGCAGGATCTGGGTCAGCAAATATTTCGACGTATTATCGGGATCCAAGCCGTAGGCGCTCAAGATGTAATTGTAGGCGGTGCTGTGCAGCAGGTCGTTGACGGTCGTGATGCCGGCAATCGCGTCCTTATAGGAGCTCGTCGCGTCATCGTTGGCAGTTTGCTGGGTGTCGCCGTAATCCGACGAGTAAAGGCTGGTGACGTTGTTAAGCTGATCGGTGGTCTGAACCGAGCCGTTGACCGAGCCATCCGCGTTGAAGTTGAATGCCACCGCCAGCTTTTGGTATGCGGTGTTGCTTTGCTGGTTGGCGACGCTGTTCGGGTCCGAGAGATCGCTGGTCAGGATCTGCCGCAGCAGAGTTTTCGATTGGAGGTTGGGGTCAAGGCCGAATGCCGTGACGGCCACATCGAGCAGGCTGTTGTTCGCAAGCAGATCATCGACTGACGTTACGCCTGAAATGGTCGCCTTGTAATATTGGGTTTTGTATGCCGCCGCCGCTGGGGTCGCACTGGTGCCGGTGGCGTTGTAGTACTGATAAACTGTGGTGGCGATGTTGCTCGCCGACTGCGCGGTTCCGTTGACGCTGCCGTCCGTGTTGAAGTTGAATGCCGACGCCAAGGCTTTGTAGCCGGAGTTCGTCAGCGTATTCGCAAGGCTGTTGGGGTCGGAGAGATCGCTCGTCAGGACGGCTCTGATCGTCGTGTTCGACGTGATGTCGGGATTCAATCCGTAGGCGGTTATCGCATATTTCAAGAGACGCGAATTGGACATCAGTTGATCGACGGACGTCACATTTCCGATGTTCGCCTGATAGTACGTCGCCTCGTCTGATGCCGCCGTGCCCTTGTTGACCTGCTGCTGCGTGTAGGCTTCGACCGTATCGTCTTCTTCAGTCGAATTTTGCGCGATGACCGGCTGGGCAGCGACCGTGCCGTCGGTTGAGAACTGAAACGCTTTCGCAAAAGTCAGGAAGCGCGGATCGGTGAGCTTGTTCACGAAGCTCGAGCGTACGTCATGTCGCTCAGGCCGTAAGCGTTCATCGCATAGGAAAACAGCCGCGAATTGTTCAGGAAATCATCGACCGAGGTCACTTTGCCGATATTGGCCTGGTAATACTGGGCGGCCTTCGAAACGTCGGGCTCAGCTCCAACGCGGGCGAGCGTCTTCGGAAGGTTCGAGGCGTAGGTGTTATAGAGCAGATAGGTTGAGATCATCGCGGGCCTTCTGCTTCTGTCGACTTTCGGTGCGCGGAATATGGATCCAACACCTTGCGCGGGCCTGCCGAATTGGGCGCCTCGGCTTCGGAAGGGCAGGATACAACTCGACCGCTCGGGCGCCCGCTTTCAGCCTGCGCCGGACGGAATGGTCGACAGATTCGGGTTACGATGACGTTACGATTGCGGTCGCCGCTCCGTCGTCAGCCGCATTTTTTAGGAGATGTTCTTTGACGCCGGCTCGGCCGCCACAAGCCCCCGGTAGCCGGAGAGCGCGTCAGTCTCCAATTCGCACGCCAAAATACGGAACGGATTGACGGGGCCCGGAAAGACGATCTGGCCCGGGGGTACGGGTCTGAAGCCGAAGCGGCCGTAATAGGGGTGGTCGCCTACGAGGATGACCAGCTTGGCGCCAGCGGTCCGGGTGGCTTCCAGCGCGGCTATTATGAGCTTGCTGCCGAGACCAAGGCTACGATGGTCGGCATCCACGGCAACCGGTCCGAGCAGCACCGCGCCCTTGGTGCCGCCGACGGCGATCTCCGTCGTTCTGATCGATGCGATGATCTCCTTGCCGAGGCATGCGACAAGGCAAAACCGCGACAGATGTCCTTTGCCCTCGCGCACCCGATAAGCGGACCGAACGAAACGTCCAGGACCGAAGACGCGCGCATGCAACTTGGATATCTCGGCGATATCTTCGGCGAGCGCCTTGCGGATGGTGAGAGAGGGAGACATGCGCAGACATCTGGAAGCTTGAGGAAGCCGGTAACGGACGGCAGGCGGGGCTTCTATCACACTTCAGAAATAGTGCGACCCTCGGCTGAGCGGCGAATTCGCTCGGCCACCTCCGGTGCAGCGTCGGGGGGCAGGGAGCCGAGACCAAAGAAACTTATCTCCGGCGAAGCGGGAGATGAAAGATGCTGCCAATCGCGGACGACGAATATTCCCGTTTGCTGATCCGGGCCTTCGGCATAAAAGCAGGACAATTCCGGTTTCGAATTAACCTCGATACCTGCGAGGTCCTGCAGTACGCGCCGCAGCGCCGCTCCGAGCGCTTCGCCTTTATGGACAGCCCCCTTGGGCAATCTCCAGCCGCTGCTTGCTCCGTCACGCACCATAAGGGCTCGCCCTGCCTCGTCAATGACGCAGGCTTCAACGGCAAGGCGCAAACCACGCGTCATGCGCCAATAGCGCTGGAAGACGCAGGCAGCGAGCGGACCCAGCAGAAATATATCTTCCCTCAACGGCGCATTTCCCCGGTTGGACCCAAAGCATATGCTAGCTGTCACAATGTGCTAGATTAAGCGTCATCGCAGCAAATGCCTTATTTCCCAACATGACCGAGACTTTCACGCTCGCGCACTTTTCCGACGTGCACTTGCCACCTGTTTTTGGTACCGCATGGCGGTATTGGAATGCGAAGCGTCTGCTTGGCTATGCCAATTGGATTCGAAAGCGGCGTCGCGTTCACCAGGCCGAGACAGCCGATAAGCTGATAGCGGATGCGGTTGCGCTCCGCGCCGACCATATCGCGATCGCGGGCGATCTCATCAATCTCGGTTTGCCGTCCGAATACGAGGCGGCGCTTAGTTGGCTTAGAGGCATAGGTTCGCCTGCGGACGTCACTGTCGTGCCGGGAAATCACGACGTCTATTCGAGCCTCCACGGCGACCCTGGTATCGCGAGGTGGGCCGAATACATGGGAGGCGAAAACGATACGCTGGCCTTCCCCTTCGTGCGGCGCGTCGGGCCGATAGCGATCGTCGGATTGAACTCTGCGGTCGAGACGCCTCCGTTCGTTGCCAGCGGGCAGCTTGGGCGGCATCAGCTGGAGATCGCCGCCGAACAACTTGCAGCTCTCGGCGAAGAAGGGGTCATCCGCGTCGTGCTGATCCATCATCCGCCGCTTCCCAATCTCGCCTCACCGCGGCGCGGATTGAGGGACGCAGCCCATCTTGCCCATCTTCTCGAGCGTGGCAGCGCGGAGCTTGTGCTTTACGGTCACAACCACAAAACGCGTGTGGACTGGCTGCCATCACGCAAGAAGGCCGTTCCACTTGTGGGCGTCGCGTCGGCGTCGGCATCTGTCACGCATGGCCAAGAGCCGCTCGCGAGCTATAATCTTTTCACGTTCTTCAAGAGTGAGAGTGGACTTCGTATCCGTCACACCGTGCGCGGAATCGATGCACCGGAAGCGCCAGTCAAAAAAATCAGTGAAGCGATTCTGACTGCGACAACGTGAGCGGAAACGATTTTTTGTATCTACTGCGTGCGTAGCGGCCAAATGCCACGCGTTTTGCGAACTGCACAGTTGTGAGGCCGCGGCGACGCATTCGCGCACTCTCTTATCGCCGAAAACAAGTTGATGCTTAGGCTCTGAGCAAGTCAGATGTCATGAGCGCACATAGCTTGGGCACAAAAACGTGTGACGAGCGCGTGTAACATTCACACGCTAATCACCAACGTGGCCGAAAGGTCAGTCGTTCTGCCGCGGCACCGATGACATAAGCTTGCCGCGAGCGGTAATGATATGGAATCACGCTGGCTTTCGTGTCTTATTGGCCTGCGGGGAGCAATGCTATTTTGGCGAAATCTGTCGACATCAATCTGGCCCTTCAGGGCGGTGGAGCGCATGGCGCCTTTACGTGGGGCGTGCTCGATCGTCTGCTAGAAGATGAAACTCTTGAATTCGGATGGATCAGCGCGACGAGCGCTGGCGCCGTCAACGCCGTCGCGCTTGCTGCCGGATTGGCGGAGGGTTCGCGCGCGAAAGCGCGTGAGAAGATGTACAAGATCTGGCACGCCATCCATCAGGCGGGCGTTCCGGACCTGACGCGTCTCAATCCATTTCTAAACGGACTGGTGCGTCCGTCACAGCTCACCACGCATCTTGCGACGATGCTGTCACCCTACGAATTCAATCCTCTCGGCTTCGACCCGTTACGCCGGCTGATCACCGATCATGTCGATTTCGATCTTATTCGCGCGAAGTCGCCCGTCGATCTGCTGATCGCCGCAACGCACGTCGCGACAGGCCGGGCCCGCCTCTTTCGGAGGGACGAGATCACCATTGACGCCGTGCTCGCCTCGGCCTGCCTGCCGGTGATGCATCATGCCGTCGAGATTGAGGGAGCGGCCTATTGGGACGGCGGCTTTTCCGCCAATCCCGATCTCGTGACGCTGGCGAGCGAAAGCCCGGTCGGCGACACGCTGCTGGTGATGGTGTCGCCGCGCGTGAATGCGAAGCTGCCGACGACGGCACGCGACATCTCAAATCATGCCAATCGTCTGACTTTCAATGCGCCGCTTCTGCGCGATATCGAGGTCGTGACGGCAGTGCGCGAAACGTCGAGCGCACTGCTTGCGAAAGGTCGCCTGGCACCGATCTGCCGGCATCGCTTTCATTTGATCGATGGCGGTCCGATTACCGGAACGCTCAATCCCGAGACGACTCTGAAACCCGATTGGGACATCATCACGTATCTGCATGGCGCGGGACGTGATCATGCCGAAAAATGGCTCGCCGTCGCGCGCTCGGCTGTCGGGCGGCTCGAAACCGTCGATCTCGCGAAGTATTTTTTCCCGCCCATCGAAGATGGTGTCACGTTTCGTCCGCCGGTTGTGGCGAAGCGGCCGGTGCAGAAGCGCGGTATTGGCGGCAAACGCGCGAAGTAATTATTATGGCGTGCCGTACGCGGCGTCGTTGAAACGCGATCAGCTCACGAGGCGCGCGTAACCTTCGGCGATGGTTTCATCGAGCAAGCGCTTGTATTCCGCGTATGCCTGGTTTTTGGGTGTCACCTCTCCGAACGCTTCGGCATCGAATTTTTCGCGCTGGGCGTAGAGGATCGGCGTCGCGACCGGAATAAAAGTCGCCCGCTGCTTGTTGAGCGTCGTGATGATGCCGCGCATCTCGCCGGCGCGATCGAGCTGCGAGACGACGACCATCCGCATCGCACCTTTCGTTAGCGAGACGAGATGAATGAAGCTCGACGACGCCGGAATATAGAGGCGCCCGCGATGGGCATAGGGCGCGTCGGGCCGGTCACGTTCCTGGAACAGGAGGCTCGGCCAATCCGGGTCCCAGCTGATGTCTGTGCGATAGGCGACGATCGTGTCGGGCAGCGAGAACGATCTTCGGAGCGTCAGATAGCTGCCGATGTAGTGGTCGACGGCGGCCTGCGTGTAGGCGCCCATATAGATCGGCGCGACGCCTCCGCCGTTGCCTTTGAGCACTAGCGGCCCATCGGCGCTTTCGACGGCAACGGATTCTCCGTGCCAGGCGTCCCTCAGTCCGTGAAAATCGAGGCCGAGAACCATGCAGACGTCGAATAGCGTCTGATCGCGTACCGAGCGGCCGCCGAGAAGGTTCTGAATTGTCTTTTCGTGACAATCGGCAGCGTCGGCAAGCTCTGCCTGCGTCAGCTTTTTCTCGACCATAGCGGTCTTGATGCGGTCGAGCGCCTCCGGGCGAGTGGTGGCGGGCGCAGTGTGTGCGGCGGCTTTCTTCATGGACCACGGGATCTGAGGGCGTGGGCGACGAAAGCCGCCGTTGCGGGAAATTACCGATTTTTGCCGGCCGGAGGCAACCGGAATCCGAGGCGAAAAGCAGACTTCCACCGATTGCCGCCGAGTGGGGCTTAACGGGCTCACGTTTCCGGGGCGCTTTCCGCATTGTCGCGATGTCCGCCGCTGGGGTGGACATCACGCCCTAAGGGCGAAACGAGGAGATGGGCACCATGTCGGACACGGTCACTTTGAAGTTGGCGGCGGCAATTTCAGCAGGGTCGCTCTTGGCGCTCGTCGCGCTCGCGGGTGCCGTCCGTCCGGCTGCCGCGCAGGAATTCGACTGCCGAAAGGCGGATGTAGCGTCCGAGCGGATGATTTGCGGAAGCGATAAGTTGTCGGCGCTCGACGAGCGCATGAACTCGCTCTACGCCGATCTCAAAGAGGCATATGGGCGCGGATACCGGCGCGAGGATCTGAAGGCCTATCAGCGGCAATTTCTCGACGCCCGCGATAGCTGCGGCCGGGACGCAGAATGCATCAAAGGTGCCTACCTCGACCAGATCAGCGTTCTCGAAGCCCGTCTTCAGCAGGCTTACCGGCGCAGCGAGCGCTGAGCTACGTTTTCGGCCTGCGGGGAAGCTCCGCTGTCGAGAACTTCAAGCTTGACCGCGGTCAGTCCCGTGTCGGTCATGCGAAGGTTCTCGGCGGCTTTCTGAGAGAGATCTATCACCCGGCCGGGTTTGAATGGGCCCCGGTCGTTGATCCGCACGACGACGCTGTCGCCGTTATCGACCCTTGTCACGCGTACCCGGGTGCCGAAGGGAAGCGTCCGGTGAGCGGCCGTCATGTCGTTCGGATTGAAGGCTTCCCCGGTCGCCGTCCGTTCGCCTTTTCCATAATAAGATGCGAGGCCGTTGAGCGCATGGCCTGCGCCCGTCGGCTCAGGACCGTGAAGGGCATAGGGATGTTCGGTCAGCGCTGCAGCCGGCGTCGCCGCCTGCTTGGAGCGGCCGAAAGTAGGTTTTGAAAGGATAATCTTCGCCTGCCAGTGGTCGAACTTTTCGGACTTCGGTGGGGCAGGCACCACTGTAACGGTCGTCCAGTCGCCGGCCGCGGCAACCTTGCTCGCGGGCCTCGATAGGGCATCAGTCAGCGATTGGGCGCTGGACCAGCCGCTCGCGGCGACAACGGCCAGACTAACTAAGACGGCAACACAAGCCGCACGAGTGCATCGGCGCACGCACTTTCCCCCCGGAACTCGCCCCTAATCTTGCTGACTATGACGATTCGGATGGCCGAAAAACGTCGGGAGGCGCTGGTTTTCCAACGCCTCCCGATGTCGTTTTTCGAGCATAAGCCTCAGCCGCGGCCGAGAACTTCCAGCGAAACCCTCGCCACGCCGGCGCCGGTCATGTTGATCGCCCGTGCCGCGCCACGCGACAGGTCGATGACACGGCCGCCGACGAACGGGCCGCGATCATTGATCGTAACGATGACGGACTGGCCATTCGATTGGTTGGTAACGCGAACGCGCGTACCAAACGGCAGAGAGCGATGGGCAGCGGTCAGGCCGTCAGGATTGAAGCGGGCGCCCGAAGCGGTCTGTTGGCCTTCCCAGTAGTAAGATGCCATCCCGCCGGAGCCGCCGCCGCTATACGACGATGCATAATGGCGCTTGCGTACAGGGGCCTGGGCGTAGTGCTTCCGCGATGCCTTATAGGCATACTTGGACTTCGATGCCTTATGGTAGGAAACATGGGTCTTGTAAGACTTCTGATATGAAGCCTTCCGATAGGTCGTTTTGTGATGCGACGAGCCGCAAACGTATCCAGCGCCTTCGCATTTCCAAGCTGCGTTTGCCGGCAGAGCTGCCGCCATCATTCCCGCGAACGCGAACGCGGCTACTGCGATAGTTGAACGCATAGTGCACTCCTTTATCCAAGGAGCAGCAGTGGTTTCGGGTCGAATGAGCGGTTTCCCCCGCCCGCGGTCAGATCAAGCGACCTCGGGACAACCGCCTCGGTGGCGGCACCGTCGTTAATGTTGGGAGAAGTAGCCCGTGAAGAAAAATCCCGTGTGACCCGTAACTGAACTCCAGAACCCAGTTCGTACCTGCTGCCCGTGCTGACTGGGGTCACCCCCGTCCTGGCACTGCCCAAGCAGCATCCGAGAGGTATTCGGTCAACCCATTGCTGCTACCACTTTTTGACCATAATTCGTAAGTGTCGGAAAACCATCACTTAAATTAGGTGCACTTTTAGGTTGCGCGACGCCAGGTCGCAGAATTTGACGTTCATTCAGGGAACGAAAATCTTAACAGGCCCTTGGTCGTAATTTGTTTACCTTTCAATCGCGTATCACGATGCATCGGCAATCATCGTCCGCATACGGCTTTTTGAGGTCCCGACTGCTCGCTTTTAGCATTGCCGCGAGAGTGGACGATCCGATCTTCCTTTTGGCGGGAGCCGTTCGCGACCGTCATCTGTTTTCCGTTGCCCGAAGGTGATTAATGTCGCCCATTTCGCAGTCGCCGATGTTGGGCATAGGGAACGATGGCTGACGATCGATCCGCGTCCGCCCACCTGAAAGGCGACGCCGCTTCTCCCACGTTTGCCGAAGCTCTGAAGGTCTGGGCCTACATCGGGCTGACCTCCTTCGGCGGTCCGGCGGGTCAAATCGCGATGATGCACAAGGTGCTTGTCGAACAGAAGAAATGGCTCGACGAGGGGACATATCTACTGGCTCTGAACTTCTGCACGCTGCTGCCGGGTCCCGAGGCCATGCAGCTGGCGACCTATGCCGGCTGGAGGCTTCACGGCACGCGTGGAGGCCTCGCGGCGGGCCTGCTGTTCGTCGTGCCAGGAGCGCTTGTCATTCTGGTGCTCGCTGCGCTTTACGCGAATTTCGGGAATGTGCCGGTCGTCGCTGCCATCTTCACCAGCATTAAAGCGGCAGTGCTCGCCATCGTTATCGAGGCGCTGATACGAATTGCCCGGCGCTCGCTTTCGGGCCGGACCGAATGGCTGATCGCGGCAGCATCGTTCGTCGCGATTTTCTTTTTCAGGGTGCCGTTCCCGTTGATCGTCCTGGGTGCCGCACTCGTTGGGTATTGGCGCGGGGCGTCGGCGCCGGAAGGGAAAGCACACCTGTCAGCGGAGGCCGTCCCGGTGCCTCTGGCGTCGACCGTGCGGACAGCCGGGATTTGGCTTGCAGTCTGGATACTGCCTCTGCTGGCGGTCGCGTTGGTCTTTGGCTTCGATCACGTCCTCACGCACCTTGCGGTTTTCTTCTCCAAGCTCGCCGTCGTCACGTTCGGTGGCGCCTACGCGGTTCTGGCCTACATGGCGCAAGATGTCGTCCAAACCTATGGCTGGTTGAAGCCGGGCGAGATGCTGGACGGGCTCGGGCTCGCGGAAACGACGCCGGGACCGCTGATCCTCGTGACGGAATTCGTCGGCTTTCTCGCTGCGGCTCGTCATGGCGGGGAGCCGGCCCTGTTGTTCGGCCTTCTGGGCGCTGCCGTCACGCTCTGGGCGACGTTTGCGCCCTGTTTTCTCTGGGTTTTCGCGGGAGCGCCCTACGTCGAGTGGCTGAAGTCTGTTCCGAAACTCAAGTCAGCGCTGTCGGCGATCACCGCGGCAGTCGTCGGCGTCATATTCAATTTGTCGTTGTGGTTCGCGCTGCACGTCCTTTTTCGGTCGCGCTTCGAGATCGCGGCCGGGCCGTTACGCATCGAGGTGCCCGAGATTGCCAGTATCAATTTTGTCGCCCTGGCGCTGGGTATTCTCGCCGCCGTGCTGCTTTTCATGATGCGTGCCGGGATCCTACCGACGCTCGCCGCCTCGGCAACGGCGTCGCTCATCTTGGCGTTCGTGATCTGAGATCACAGCCAGCCCTTTCGCCTAAAGTAGAGATAAGGAATGAGGCCTGAAAAGAACATCAGAACAAGGGCCGCGGGGTATCCCCACGTTTCACTAAGCTCGGGCATATTGTGGAAGTTCATGCCGTAGATCGAGGCGACCAGCGTGGGCGGCATCAGCATCACGGCCATGACCGAGAAGAGTTTGATGATCTGGTTCTGCTCGGTCGAAATCATGCCCAGGGTCGCGTCGAGCAGGAAGCTCGTGCGGGCCGAGAGAAAACGCATGCTTTCCATCAACGACAGGATGTCGTGGTTGGCCGCTTCGATACGGCCGAGCACGCGCGGATCATCTTTGCGCTCGCGGGCGGCGTTGGCGAAATAGAGCGAGAGGCGATGCAGCGACATAGCGCTTTCCTGGGCTCTCGCCGTCACGTCGCCTTCCTTGCCGACGGTTTTCAAAAGGATGTCGAGACGACGCGCCGTCTGGCCGTTCTGGCCGAACACCTGAGGGGCGATTTTTTCAACTTCGTCCTGCACCCGCTCTATGAGGTCCGCTTCCCTTTCGATCAGCATTTCAAAAAGGCCGATCATGACACCGGCGCCGGTCACGCAGTCGGCGTCGCCCTTTGCGGCTCGCGCGACGTAGACGGGGAAGGCGCGCGGTTCGGCGTAGCGCACCGTAACGAGGTGGGGACCGGAAAGAATAAAGGTGATGACGGAGGTCATCGGCACCTCCTGCGAGCTGTTGTGCAGGATTATGCTCGTCATGTAGTAGGCGCCGTTCTCGGTATAGAAACGGTTCGATGCCTCGATCTCGCGCATTTCGGAACGGGTCGGGACTTCGATGCCGAGGGCTTTCTCGATGGATTTGTCCTCGTCCTCGCCGGGATTGACGAGATCGATCCAGACGCTCGTCGAGACGTCGCCCGGCTCTGAACGCTGGACCAGCTTGCCGCCGACGGCGTCATAGACCGTTATCATTGGCGTTAACCTCTTTGGATCATGTTTGGATCATGTAACGCATTGCGGCGCGTGAACAAAAACGGCCGAGAAACGAGACCTAGCGCAGCTCTGACCGACGATCAGCCTTTTCACGTCGGCCGCCGGCAGACAAGTCTGCCAAACATCTAAAATTCGTAACGTCAGGTTTGTTGCGCGGTGACAAGTCAAGTATGACAATGCAGTTCCAAAGGAGCGCTTCATGTCCCCACGACTGACGGTCCTGATCGGTGTCAGCGGTGCCCTTTTATCGGTGGGCCTCAGCGCACCTGCGGAAGCCAAGATAGTCTGCAACAAGGGATTTCAAATGGTCCAGGGCTCGTGGTTGGCGACGCCCTATTGTCAGGACGAATACGTTGCTGATGTCGCTCACCAGTATGGCTTTTCAGCCTCGCCGGACAGGGTTCGCAACGACCCTCTCTTCAAGCAGCACCTGTGCCGGTTCATAGGCCAGGACATTCGCATCAAGGAATCGTGCGATGAGGTGAGCCCGAGCGTGCGCGGGCGGTTCTAGCTCGAACAGCGAACGCCAGCAGCAATGCGGTGATATTCGCGCGTGGCGAATATCACTGAGCATCAGGTCAGAATCTCTGTCGAGGCTATTTAGCCGAGTAGCTGATCTCAGCTGAGATCGGGCGTAACTTCGCTCGCGTCCTTGGCGCGACGGACGCTGCCGTCGAACTGTGCGCCTTCGTCGATCGACAGCGTCTGCTTGACGATGTCGCCGTCAACTCGTGACGAAGCGTTGAGGTTGACCGACGTGC
Organism: uncultured Alphaproteobacteria bacterium; assembly: GCA_963710005.1. Classification (GTDB taxonomy): domain Bacteria; phylum Pseudomonadota; class Alphaproteobacteria; order Rhizobiales; family Hyphomicrobiaceae; genus Hyphomicrobium_B. Next base: position 108,135 of record CAVPYR010000010.1, on the reverse strand, counting down.
CTTTCAAGGCGCCGCTGACCTCACCCTGAACCGTGATCGTGCGAGCCGTAATCGTGCCGACGACGCTTCCGGTCTCGCCGACGGTCACCGACTCGCCGTGGACATCGCCCTGGATATGCCCAGCGATAAGGAGCGAGCCTCTGGTCTTGATGACGAGCTGCTGCCCGGAAATGGTAATGTCCTGACCGAGGACGGACGTTGGGGCGTCAATGGCGGATGTCGTGTGCTGCTGAATCGGCGAGCCGAAGAGCGGCGGAGCCGGGGCCTTCATCGACGGCATTGCCGTCGGTTGCGGCGCGAGTGTCTTGGCTGGCTCTGCGGCGCGAGGTTCCGGCGTCGCTACGCGGTTGAACATCTGATTACCCCCAAAATAAAACTGCTGTCGCCCGTCCCGCTACGGCAGCTTAAACACTGTACTTTGGGCACATTATGGCCAAGTCGGCGAACGCGCCAGCATCGATTCGCCCGCGGCGCAAATTTGATTTTCGAGGAAGGTTTTTTAAGGCGCGTCGCCCTGCCTAAAAGACGAGCGGGCCGCCTGTTTTAAGCGGCCCGCCAAACTCCCAACACTTGCTCTCGCGTCAGCGCCAGAGATCTACGAACGGCGCCACGATGTGATTTCCGTGGCGACCGCTATAAACGTGGACAAAGGGTGCATCCACGACCGTGCGGCGGCCGGTTTCGACGCGGGTGAACGGTGCATGCACGACGTGCCGGCCGTGATAATAGCGATCGTGATACCAGTAGCCCTCGCCATCGTAGTGAGCCTTCACCAGATTGGACGGTGCGCCGCCCGCGGACGGGTGCACCATTGGCGTCGCGTCGGCAGCGGAAGCAGCGGCAAAAAACGACGCGATGACCGCCGTGATTGCTACTGGGGGACGAAAAAATGCGGTCATGAGATACTCTTTTCGTTTCTGTTCCTACGGCATTGAAACTAGGCAGCTAACCTTTGGTTCGCAACCGCGGATGCGGCAAATGCCCGACTCGTGCGACACTTGTGCTGAAATCGAGCCAAGCAGTGAAGCACCAATGCGACGTACCCGGCCGAATTTTTCGCTCACGGGCTGCAGCGGCAAAAGGAGTCTGCTAGACTTAATTAACAAAGCAGGGGAGGACGACATGGTCATTCGCCGGGTGGGGCTCGCCTTTTTTCTGACGGCACTTCTCGGTGTTCCCCTTGCGCATGCGGCGGATGAGGGAACTTGCCCTCGGGCCGGTACGCTTGGGGTCTCGCGCACAGTCGAAATCGACACGACTGGCGGCCCAGGTTTCGGCATGGAGCACTACAAGGCTTACGACTTCCTCCAGGACAAAGAAGTCGTGCTGACGTTCGACGACGGGCCGCAAAAATATACGACAGAAGCCGTGCTCAAAGCGCTCGCCGACGAATGCGTGAAGGCAACATTCTTCTCTATCGGCAAAATGGCGCTCGGCTATCCCGAAATCATTCGCGAGGTCTCCAAGGCCGGTCATACGGTCGGAACCCACACATGGAGCCACAAGGCGATCGCCAAACTCAAAACGTTCGATGAGGCCAAGGACGAAATCGAGCGTGGCGTCAGCGCCGTTCATCGCGCCGTCGGTGGCCCTATCGCACCGTTCTTCCGTTTTCCGACCCTCGTCGATACCCAGGAAGCCGTCGCCTATCTCGGCAAGCGCAACATCGCGATATTCTCGACCGACATCGACAGCTTCGATTTCAAGCCGCAAACGGCCGATCATCTCGTGACGTCGCTGCTGCAGAAACTCGACAAGAGGGGCAAGGGCATTCTCTTGATGCACGACATCCATAAGACGACGGCGAAGGCGCTGCCGATGCTCCTCGCCCAGCTCAAGGCAAAGGGCTACAATATCGTTCACATGACGGCGAAGTCGCCGGTGACCACCGTCGCGGAATACGATCAGGCCATCGAAAAGGAAGCCAAAGGCCTGCCGCAGATCGGCGCCGAGCGACCGGTTTCGAGCATCGTCAAGACAGTCGGAGGGACAGCGCCTGTCGAGGAGTCTTCTTCGACCGGCGGGGAGCCGGAAGGCTTGCCGGCGCCGCCCGCGCCTGAGTCTGCTACCGCTTCGGAGAAGCCTTCATCCGGCGCGTCATCGCCGGCCGCTACGGCAACGCCACCGCTGCCCGCATTTCCGACGACACCTGCTGCACCAGCGAACCCCGTTCCGGGCAAGCAGTCCTCCGCGGAGTCGCTGCCGCCTCCGGTCGTGCCTGTTGCGAGTGCGGCGGTCAGTCCCCCGGTAACACCCGGGCCGGTTTCCGAGCTGGTGACGCATACGGCAGCCGCGAGTATTCCGGCTTCCACAGTATCTCCAGTCACAACCGTTTCAGGGTCGGGGCCCGTTACAACGGCGAGCACTTCTGCCGAGGCTCCGGCCAAGAGCGAGGCAGCAGCTCGGCCGTCAAAATCGATTTCACAGCGCTTCAAGGAAACCTGGCAGCTTTGGTTCGGCGAGTAGTGCGGGCTTGAAAGCCGAGCAGCAGCGGTGAGAACATAAAAAAGAAATGGGTGGCAACGGTGTACCACCCATTTCTTTCTGGACGCCCTGTAAGGCCCCCCCGGGCCCGCCGCAAACCAAGTATTTTGCCCCGAGCGCACGACAGCGCAGTGGCTTATCCTTGGGCGTTCGCTACGGCCAACGCTGATGATCGACGTGTAGCGATTCCGGCATCACGTGGGTCTTGCTGAACCCCCAATCGATCCCCCGATCGACTGCCCACGAGTTAAAGGCTAGTTCACGCCGGGAGCATCTTCCACAGAAAACGAATCACTTTGCTCTGAATCCAGGCAGGTGTGGCGTCCCAGATACAACGAAACGAATTGTCCGCATGCTGTGCATCTTGTTGTGGATCGTGCCTCTCGCGAGAAAAAGAAAGGGCCGCTCCAATGAGAGCGGCCCCGTGAGATCATCGTTCTGAAAGCGGAGTGCAAATGTCTGCCGCCTTAGGTCTCAGATGCACTCCAGGAGAGTTCCGGATGCAAGCCTGAGCGACCACGACATCGTCCGCCTCAAGATCCCACTCGACATCGGATCACCTCCTCTCGGTTGTTGAAAGATGAACATAAGCTGGCACTGTTCGCGGGCTTTGAAAAGCCCCTGCGGTGAGGTGTCTCTGGCCTCGGTCGAAACGATTTTTGCTCCGCTTTGCGCAAAGTCTAGCCATGGCGGTGGGCTCGCATTTCCATCGCCCGGCCAAAACCGGCGAGAAAGGTTCCGAGTGCGAAGAGCGCAAGGACGATGAGCTGCAAATAGTCCTCGACCCGTTCTTTCTCGATCATGAAGTCGGAAATATTCGCGTCAGCCGTTTGGAACCGGCCAAGCGTCTTGTCGCGGTCCGCTTCGGCGCCCTTGATCCTGTCTGGGGAAGCGTTCAGCGCCTCGAGTAACGAGATCCGTGTGTCGAATGTCGCCTTGGTCTGAACCTGCGCCGATTGATCGTTCGTTGATGCGCGCTGTCGCAGCCGTCATTTATTCACGCAGCTTGGATAGGGCGGCTTTTCGCCGGGTATGATCGGACAGACGTGGATCGGCGTGAGCTTCTCCAATCGCTGTTTCCAGACGGCTTCGTCGATCGTTAGGTTCTCTGCGGACGATGGCGTGCGCACCGCCCACTGGATCGTATAGACGTCCGCGACGCCCTTTATCGCGACGATCAACGCCGTTTCGCTGTGCTTGTCGGCGCTCGTGTCGACCTTTCCGCAGCTGGCCACGGCAACGAACGCGTCGTGTTCGCTGATCTTCACCTCGCCCATCGGTTTCACGGAGAATGTATTGGGACAGGCTTTCTGGAACCCGCCGGCGATCTGGGCTGCGAAATATTGCGCGGACATCTGGGGTTCAGTTGCGAGGCCTTTCGCTCCGGTCACAGTGATCATCTGCGACCACTGGTCGACCGTCTCGCCCTTCAATACGGCTTCGCGGATATATTGGTGATCGTTCGATTGCTCATTCACTGTCGTGAATTCCGCCGGCAGCGAGAACATCACGAGCTGGCTGAAAATCGGCGAAATCGTTGTGAAGCCGTTCTGCTTAACGGGCTCGGCGTGACCGGCCGAGGCCGCAAGCGACGAAAGAAGGAAAAGCACGATCGACAATTTGCGCATGTCGTCAACCTCTCAACATCATCGAAAGCACACGCCTTCGGTATCACCACAGTTCGACGAGCTTACATCCGACGCGATGTGCTGGCGTCGCCAATGCGAGCGCGCTACGCGATGGCGACGGCTTCGTGAATGGCGCGGCAGTGACGGACGACGTTGTCGTGCGCTACGACGAATTGCTTAAGCGGCGTGTCGATGTCGTAGAAATAGATATTGGCGATGAAGCCGTAGATTCCGGCATCGATGCTCGTCGGCTTTGGGCCATGGACATATCCGGTTGCGGGAATAAGGTTTGCGAATACGCGAAGATCGGCAAGGCCGCGCGCCATCGCTTGATCGGGTTCGAAGCGGCCGATGCCCTGGAAGTAGTAGCGCTTCGAATTGAACTCCTTTGCCGCGAGCAAGCCGGCTTCGGTCAATTGCGGATGCTCGCGGAGAAGCGCGTCGCGGAATTCTCTCCAGTAGCGCTCGTCTTTCCAACGGGAATACGACATCACCCAATAGAGGTCGTCGAGCATGCGCGTGATCAGCAAGTCGGTATCGCGCTGGGTGGTGGTCAGCCCATCGTCGATCGTCAGGTGATATTTGCGCTTCAGGTGCGCGATGATCGCTTCGCTGTCGCCGATCGTCTCGCCGTCGTCGACGATATAGGGAAGCTGTCCGCGTGGTGCGGACGACGCATCGAAAATGTGCTCATGCCGGAACGGCACGCCGGTGAGGCGAAGGAAGGCGAAGACCTTCAGGCCGTAACCGTTGTTGTCGGCGACACCGAAAAGGGTCGGGTAGGAATAGAGCATGAGCATGAGTAAACCGACTTATGCGGCTCTCTTTAGAGTGCCAGATTACCTTTACACTTGTTGGTGTGCATCGCCATCCAAATGGGGTGGGCTTGGTGCGTGGCTGGAGAAAGTTGGAATTTCTTGGCTAATGACTCCCTGGACGCCGAACACAAAATCGAGATTCCATGGTCGGAAATCTGGCAGGGTCCAGGCTTGCTCTTGGCGCGCTCGATGTGCAAACCGTCCAAAGTCCGGATGTGCGGACATCTTCTTTACGACGGCCTCGTCATGAAAGTCTTGATCGTCGAGCAAGTAGGCCAACGTGTGCAGTTGGGCATCGCGTCTCATTATAAATGGCATGATTAAGCCTGCGTCCGCGCCCGCTTCTCCCGCTATGCGGGACATTTCCATGAAAATCCAACATTGAGGGAATGCACGTTGCACGACTTCGTATGCTCTTTTTCTTATTTCGATGTTCGGGATGATCGCATAACCGTTCGAGATTATTTCCCAAGTGGGTGCTGAACCCGCGGGACGGCCAGCCCAATAATCGGTGATCCAATCTGACGTCTCTAACAATCCATTCGAATGTCTTGGCGCTGAGGTTATCCAGTTTGCGTCAACTCGTGTAAGTTCGCCGGCCGGCTGAAGATCGAGCTCGGTTAGATTCTCTTCTGTGAAATGGCACCCCAGTCTTGTTCGATTGCCGCGCGTGCCGTAGCGCGCTCTTCGAAAAAATACATCCCACGCATTCGTGAGACTAGCCTCGGAAACTGCTTGGTCCGGACGCTCTCTATAACTGTTTCGTTCGCCAAGCGCCTATTAGCTTGGTTTTGTATTATGCCGGCAAACATGAACGATACGAATGAAGAAGGCTCTCGCAGGGATTCGGTAGCCACTAATGTCCCCCGCATTACTGCCCAGGCGACGGGTGGGTGCTCAACATCCAGGAAGGCCCAAACGCGCATCGTTTACGGGCTACCTTTGGTCGTTTCCGCGTCCACATAAAGCTGTCCGCCCATTTCCATGAACTTCTCGCTCATCTCGGCCATGCCGACTTCTCTATCGTTCAGCGTCGCCGCGTAGTCGCGGACGTCCTGCGTGATCTTCATGGAGCAGAACTTCGGGCCGCACATCGAGCAGAAGTGCGCGACCTTGTGAGCGTCTTTCGGTAGCGTCTCGTCGTGGAAGGCGAGGGCGGTGTCGGGATCGAGCGACAGGTTGAACTGATCCTGCCAGCGGAAATCGAAGCGGGCGCGCGAGAGTGCGTCGTCGCGAAGTTGCGCCGCTGGATGTCCTTTTGCCAGATCCGCGGCGTGCGCAGCGATTTTGTACGTAATCACCCCGACTTTGACGTCGTCGCGGTTCGGGAGCCCTAAGTGCTCCTTCGGCGTGACGTAGCAGAGCATCGAGGTGCCGAACCAGCCGATCATCGCGGCGCCGATACCCGATGTGATGTGGTCGTAACCGGGTGCGATGTCGGTCGTCAGCGGGCCTAACGTGTAGAACGGGGCCTCGCCGCACGCCTTCAATTGCTTATCCATGTTGGCCTTGATCTTGTGCATCGGCACGTGGCCGGGGCCTTCGATCATGACCTGGCAGCCCTTGGCCCAGGCGATCTTTGTCAGCTCGCCAAGGGTCTCAAGTTCAGCGAATTGCGCGCGATCGTTGGCATCCGCGATTGAGCCGGGGCGCAGACCGTCGCCGAGTGAGAACGAGACATCGTACTTGCGCATCAGATCGCAGATCTCGTCGAAGCGCTCGTAGAGGAAGCTTTCCTTGTGATGTGCAAGGCACCACTTCGCCATGATCGAGCCGCCGCGCGAGACGATGCCGGTGACTCGGTTCGCCGTGAGCGGAACGAAAGGCAGCCGCACGCCCGCGTGGATCGTGAAATAATCGACGCCCTGCTCGCACTGCTCGATGAGCGTGTCGCGATAAAGCTCCCACGTCAGCTTGACGGGATCGCCGCCGCATTTTTCCAGCGCTTGATAGATCGGCACGGTTCCAATTGGAACCGGCGAATTGCGGATGATCCACTCGCGCGTCGTATGAATATTGCGGCCGGTCGAGAGGTCCATCACGGTGTCGGCGCCCCAGCGGATCGCCCAGACCATCTTCTCGACTTCCTCTTCGACCGAGGACGTCACGGCCGAGTTGCCGATGTTGGCGTTGATCTTCACGAGGAAGTTGCGGCCGATGATCATCGGCTCGAGTTCGCCGTGATTGATGTTCGAGGGAATGATCGCGCGGCCACGGGCGATCTCACTGCGGACGAATTCGGGCGTGATGTGCTCGGGGATTTCAGCGCCGAAGCTTTCGCCGTCGGCCAACGCCTCCTTGGCGCGCGCGAGCGCAGTCTCTCGCCCGAGGTTTTCGCGATGGGCGACGTAGATCATTTCTTTCGTGATGATGCCGGCGCGCGCGTATTCGAATTGCGTAAGAGGTTCGGAGCCCGACGAGCGGCAGGGCTTATGGACGGAGGGGAATACGCGTGCTGCGTGGTCGCCCGAGACGTTGCCGTTATCCTCGGGTTTCACGGAGCGGCCGTCGTAGGACTCTACGCCGCCGCGCTCGATGACCCAAGCATCGCGAATGCGCGGCAGTCCCTTTGCGACGTCGATCGTCACGTTCGGATCGGTGTAGGGGCCGGATGGGTCGTAGACGCGAAATGAAGGCTCGGCCGGGTCGGTCAGCGCGATCTCGCGAAACGGCACGCGGACATCATCGTGTCCAGCGGGTGACGTGTAGACCTTCGTCGAAGCCCTGATCGGACCAACCGTGACTTTCGGTGCCTGGATATCAGAAGCGCGGGTAGGCTTGTTCATGGCAACTCTCCCTTTTCCTCTTCGCGCGCGAGGCCGAAGCGGAGCGAACGGATGCGCTGCCGATGAGGCATGCGCAAACTAAGACTCGCCGGGAAAGGTGCGGAATGGTGGCGTCGTGCCACTTCGTTATCCGTCCCTTCGCCGGCATGATCCGGATCAGGTTCTAAGGGTGCTCGCGCTTCCTCGCGCGATCTCAGCCGGACTACCGGCGCCCCTCGGAAACGGTGTCATTGTTGCGCGAATGGGTAGGAATGGCAAGCGGCGAGAGAGCCACAAAAGTGTCGGCTCCAAGCCTTCAATTCTCTATCGATCACACCGTCATCCCGGCCTGCGCCGGCATGACGTTGGTGTGGGAAAACGAGGCTAAGCCGCGACGGCTTGTTTGGCGACGTCGACCCAGCTTTTGATTTTCTCGATGTCTGGCGGGCGGCCTTCACGCAACACGCGCTTGCCCGCAGAGGTCGTCACGAATTTCAGGACGTTGGCGGAAAGGGAGATGGGGTCTGCATCGGCGACGGCCTGCGCCGTTCGGTAGCCCGCGCCGACGAGCAATTGTGCATGCGTGCCTCTGAAGCCCGGCACCGTCATCACGAGCTTCGCCTGATCCTGCCAGTCGAGAAGCGTCTCGGAGTCGAAATGCGGATCGTCGAGGAGGTCGGCCAGATGTTCCGCATCTTGCGCGAGGAATTCGCCGACGGTGTGCACTCCGATTGCCGCGAAGCGATCGGCGATCTTCGGCCCGATGGAGGGCGCCGCTTCAAGATCGTCTTTTTCGAAAAGGTATGTCTTGATTTCGGCGGAGCGCTCGTCCGATTGACGAGGCTGGGGAGCCGGACGAGGCGCCGATACGCGAACGTGCTCTATGCGCGAAGCAATGCTTGTTGCTGGTTCTATCCTCGGCATTGGCGGCGGCGCTGCCGGAAGCGCCGGCGGCTGTTGCGATATTTGCGCCTTGGGCACCGCAGATTTGGCGACGGCCAGCTCAAGCGGGGTATCGTCTCTGCCATCAATCCTGACGGCACGCGCTTGGCTGCGATCGGCAAGTTTCGGCGCCAGGACCTCGGCGTTGTGCAGATCGCGAATGGTCTTGTCGTCCTCGGACAATGAATGCTCGACGCGGCCGGTGGCTTTCAGCTCATCGTAGATCGCCGCAACGAGCTTCCGGTCTTCAGCATTTGTCAGCCGCTTCTCGATGAACTTCCGCGGGATCTGCGTCATGGCGAGGAACGTCTCGGACGTCAGAGTCACTTCTGGCGCGGCCACGCCGGCTTCCGTAATCGCGGCATCGAGAACGTGACCGAAGCTCGTCGACGCATAGATCAAAAGTTCGGCGACGATGTCTTTTGCGATGTCGTCGAGGCCTTCCTCGGGGCGCGTCGCGCCTTTGTGAATGTCGTAATGCGCGATCAGCTTCTCGTAGTAGCGGTGCGAGAATTCGGCGTTGTCACAAACGAATTCTGAAAGCCACTTCGGCCCGGCGGGAACCGGCACATTCAGACCGCCGAAGCGATTTTCGCCGAGCGCGCGCAGCGTATTGTAAGAGCGGTTGATGCTCCATTCGGTGGCGCGGTGGATCGCGTTCTCGGCCTCCGTCTGGCCGGTGTGAAACGGCATGACGGGATCGGTGAAGTAGTGGCTTAGCACGCCCGCGGAATAGACGGCCTCAGGCCAGTTCTCGGATTTGAGTTCGAAGACGGTGCGGTCATACCATTCCTGGACCTTTTCCGGTGCGCCGCCCCAATAGTTCTCCGACACGTGCAGGACGTGGTTCTTGAAGTCCTTGAAAGTGACGTCGGGCGCTTTCGAGCCTTCGAGGTAGCGTTCGACATGCTTCAGGAAGAGGCGCGTCCAGTCTTCGCTGTCTTTGCGCGCCATCGCCTCGAGCGCGTCGAGCGCCAGCTTGTGATGGGTGCCATTGGCGTGCGTGGCATAGACAATTCGAAGGAGCGGCGACATCGGGGCCTCGGAGGCTGCGCAAAAGCCTCCGATGTCTACGTGAGTCGCGCTCCGCGCTCGATTGTCTTGGGGCGGATGGTGGCGGTCATCAACGGTTTTCGCGGCGACTTCGCGCGGCAGCGAGGTCGATGATATCGGCGCTGCCGCCCTTGTCGCGAGCGATACGGCGGGCGAGCGCCGCGCGTCGCGCAAGCTGCACGACATTCAATCCGTGCGGCAGCGTTTCGTCGGACAACACGCGTGTCAGTGTTTCGGCAGTCAGGCCGCAGGCGGCTCCGAGCGCGATCGCCTCTTCGCGGGCGACGGCATGCGCGGCTTCGATGTAGCCCATCAGCGCGGCGGCGGCGTGGGCGCTGCCGAGCGGGCCTGTCCGTTCGACGTGGCCGAGGAGGGAAAGAACGGTTTCGGCGACCACAACCGCGGCTTCGTTGCCGCCCAGGAGGATCTTGGCGCGTCCCTCCGCCGCCGCCTCGGGTCCGCCGATCAATGCGGCATCCACCAGCGCGATGCCGCGCGCTTCGAGAAGTCCGAGCAGTGCTTGGAGTTCGTCCGGGGTGCGGGCGCCGAGGTCGACGAGCACGGAACCGGGCTGCAGCGGGACGCCGGAGTCCGACTTCGCGCCGTCGACAAAGAGCATCCGGAACGTTTCGGTGTCTTCGATAGCAGCGAGCACGATCGGGCAGTCCAGCGCAAGGTTGGAAGGCGTCCGCAGCGGTTCGAGCATATCTCCGTAGATAGGTGACGGCGAGCCCGGCAACGCGGTGTAGAGCGTGCGCAAGCGGCAGGCGGCAATGCGCTCGGCAATCGCCGGACCGAATTCGTCATTGCCGATGACGCAGATAGGCCGGTTCTTCAGAGCTTCGCCCATATTGCCCTCGCGCGTGTCGTTATCGTCCCTCGCGCCACCAAGCCAAAGCGATCAGGGCGAGCAGAGCGGCGAGCGCTGCAAGACCCGTGAACATCGGCGTCAGCTTCACGCCGCGGGTCAAGAAAGCCTGACGGTCCTTGAGACCGAGCCAGCCGGATCCTGCCATCACCTTGGCCGCCGACATCATAGAGATACGCGGCACGTCGATATCGGTTGCAGACGCGAGCAATCCGGATGGCTTCGTCCAGAACACGCCGCCACCCGTCGCGTCGGCGATGGGCTTCATTTTTTGGTCGGTCGCGGTTACTTCGCTCATTTCGCGCGGATCTTCGACGCCGGCGTTGGCGACCGCCGTCAAAGCACCGCTGGGACCGTCGGTTTCGACCTTGTAAAGGCCAGGAAGCTTCACATCGATTGCCGAGCGCCACACGCCCGGTTCGACGGGCACGGAATCGAGTGTGATGTTAGAGGTATCGCCGCCCGGACCAAGAATTTTCACGGGACCGACCTTGTCCTCCATGGAGCGGCGCTCGATCGTCAGCTTGAGGCCCTTAGCCGACGCGATCAGCCGTTCCTCTTCGAGGTCCGGTTCCTTCATCAGCCAGTGCGACAAGCGGCGCAGCAGATCGGTGTGTGGGCCGCCGCCGTCGTAGCCGCGCGCCCAGAGCCACGCATGATCGGACGTCAGAAGCGCGACGCGGCCTTTGCCTTTGCGGTCGAGGATCAGAAGCGGCTTGTCCTCGGCTCCGCTCATGACGACGCGGCCGCGCTGCGGCGTTACCTCCGCCTGACGGTACCATTTGCCCCATGACGGCTCGGGGGAAGCGTCCGCCACCTGTGCCGCGTTCCAGCCGGGAAGGTCCTTGGTGACGGGGTGTTTCTGTCCTTCGGCCGTCACCCTTGCCTTGAACGGCATTTCGAGGACGCGGCCAGTCGGTGCGGCGGGCAACACCGGCGAGAGCGGCGTTTTATAGATGCTATACGCGCTCGCGTAATCGTCGCCGGCAGCGATGAGCAGCGCGCCGCCGTGATCATTCACGTAGCGGGCGATGTTGTCATAGTAGAGAAGCTGCAGAATGCCCCTGTGCTCGTACCTATCGAAGATGATCAGGTCGAACTCGTTGATTTTCTCGGAAAAGAGCTCGCGCGTCGGAAACGCGATCAGCGAGAGCTGATTGATCGGCGTGCCGTCCTGCTTCTCGGGCGGGCGCAAAATCGTGAAGTGCACGAGATCGACGGCGGCGTCCGATTTCAGGAGGTTGCGCCAAGTGCGCTCGCCGGGATGCGGTTCGCCGGAGACGAGCAGCACGCGCAGGTTCTCGCGAACGCCTTCCGCCGCAACGACGGCGCGGTTATTCGCGGTCGTCAGCTCGCCGTCGACTGGCTGCAGCTCGATCTCGACGATGTTGGTCCCGGTGTGCGGGATCGGCATATCGATTTTGACGTTGCGATTGATCTCGGTGCGGACAGTCTCGTCGGGCTGGCCTTCGCGGCGGACCTTGAGCGTGGCGGCGCCGGAATTGGCGGACGGGGCGCTGCCCGTTTCGCGGACGGCGATCTCGATCGAGCGCGACTGTCCGACGAGGCCGTAGCGCGGCGCTTCGATCACTTCGATGCGGCGATCGAACTCGTCGGGCTTACCCGTCAGCAAGGTGTGCACGGGCGCGTCAAAGCCGAGTGTCGCAGCCGACTTCGGAACGTCGTGGACCTGACCGTCGGTCACGAACAGGACGCCTGCGATACGGTCGGGCGCGGTGTCGTTCAGCGCGGCGTTGAGGTCGGTGAAGAGGTTCGTCCCCGCAGCGGCGGTTTCAGACGGGACGCCGCCTGTGACCCATTTGATGTTGAGATTCGGGATTTTCGCGAATTTGGTTTCAAGGTCGGAACGGATCGCGTCCATCTGCTTGGTGCGATCCGCGAGCTTCTGGCTCGGGCTTTCGTCGAGGACGACGATCGCGACGTTGGCGAGACTTTCGCGCTGCTCTTCCTTGAGGATCGGATTGAAGAGGGCAGCAATCAGCGCAGCGAGGGCCGCACCCCGGAGAAGGGCGCCGCGCGAGCGCCGGAAGATCATCAGGATAACGAGCGCCAAGGCCAACGCCGCCAGGCCGATGAGGACCGGCAGCGGAATGAGGGGCGCGAACGTAATCGACCAGTTCAAAAGTTATGCCTCTACTGACCCAATCTTTCGAGGAGAGCGGGTACGTGAACCTGATCGGCTTTGTAGTTGCCGGTCAGTGCGTGCATGACGATGTTGACGCCGCCACGGAATGCCATCTCGCGCTGCATCTCACCGCCAGGCACGACCGGATAGAGCGGGCGGCCGCGATCATCGAGCGCCCAGGCAGACGCGAAGTCATTCGACGTGATCATGATCGATGTCACGCCGTCGGAAACGCGGGCCTTGTGCGTGTCGTTGTTGTCATTGTTAGTGGCTTCGACCCAGAGCTGGCCGCCATCCCAGCGGCCGGGGAACGAGCGCAGCAGGTAGAACGATTTCGTCACGACGTGGTTTTCGGGAACGGGCTCTAAGCGAGGTACGTCGAGCTTGCTCAAGAGCCGCTGCAACGCCGTGCCGCTGCGCCCGGCAAGCGGCAGCGTATTGGCGCCGCCCTGGCCGTAGTCGCGCGTATCGAAAATGATGAGGCCGCCTTCCTTCATGTAGGCGTCGATCTTGGCGATTGTCGCGTCGGGAAGCGCTTCCGCGGATTCGAGGACTGGCCAATAGAGAACCGGATAGAAGGCGATCTCGTCCTTGGCGATGTCCACCGCTGCGGGTTCGCCGGGCTCGACGGCGGTTCGCGTTTGCAGGACGCGGCCAAGTCCTTGCAATCCGGCGCGGCTCGTCTCGTCGGTCTCGCGGTCGCCGCTCATGACGTAAGCGAGCGTTACTTTGCCGGTCGCGGCGATTGCCGCCTTGTCGGCAGCAGTGAGGTTCGGCGGCGTAACGATCACCGGCCCCGACGGTGTGACCGGTAGGGGCGCGAAATTGTCGAGCTGAGGGATGCTGTCGCGGAAGTCCTGCGGAAGGTCCTGGGCTCTCGCATCCCGCGTGCCAGCAAGAGCCAGGACAGCGAATGCAATCATGGCCGCACTCGCTGCGCCACGGGCGTGTGACCGCGGACGGCGCGCAAACAGGCCTCCGATGCCGCCAGCCTGCAGCAACATCACGGCAATGATATCGACGAAGAGCAAGCCAAGAGCGAGAGCGAGCAATGTCGGCTTCAGCGCTGTGCTTGCGGCGTTATCGTAGCTCAATCGCGTGACGCCTGCGGGCAAATCCGGAAACGGAACGAGGACGCTCTTCGGGTTTAGTACATTGAGTGCGCGCGGGCTTGCGGATTGTCCGTAGTAGCCGGGTGGGTGCTCGAAGCTTGGCCGTGTCGTCTGAAGGTCGGACGATTTCAGCGGTTCCGCGGTCGGTGGCGGCGATACCAGGGCGCCGAGACCATCGAGCGTTTTGAGTGGTGCGAGGACGCTGGCGTCGTTTGTCGTCTTTGCCGTTGTCGTGTCCGTCTTCTCGGTCTTCGTGCCGTCTCCCGCGGCACCGATCGCTCCCATGGTCGAGAGCCGGCGCAGCATCTCGACGAAGAGGCCCGAGATCGGGAGGTTCGACCAGTCGGAATTCGCAGTCACGTGGAAGAGCACCAAGCGGCCGTTACCGCGCTTCGTCGAAGTTACGAGCGGGGTGCCGTCCTTGAGGCGCGCCCAAATCTCGACGTCGGGCGTCAGCTCGGCCGGATCGGCGAGCACCTGCCGGTTGATGGTGACGTCTTTCGGAATGGCAAGTCCGGCGAAGGGGCTCGACTCGTCGAACGGCGCCAACGGCTGCGGCGACGACCAGGACAACGCGCCGCCGAGCGAGCGGCCGCCCGTACGGAGCACCACCGGAAGAAGATCGTCGCCGGCTTTCTCGAGCCGCGGTCCGGCGAAGCGAACGAGGAGGCCGCCGCGCTTCACGAAGTCTGCGACCTTCTCCGCCGCTTCGCCGTTCAGCGTACCGATATCGGCAAGCATCAGAACCGAGACGTTCTGCTTCAGAACGGAATCGAGGCCCTGCGCGACGTTGGAATCTTTCGTGACAGCGACCTCGGCATAAGGCTTCAGTGCTTTCTCAATATAATACAGAGGTGCCAGCAGAGGCTGCGCCTCTTCGCGGCTTTCACCCGAGAGCAAGCCGACGCGATGCCATTGCGTCATGGCGTCGATGAGGCTCACGGCGCCGGCCGAACGCTCGCTCGCGATTTCGATGCGCGCAACCTGATTGCGCAATTCGAGCGGCAGGTCGAAATTCGCTTTGGCCGATGTCGCGCCCGCACCAAGTTTGAAGGGCGCTTCGCCAAGCCGCTCGCCGCGACCGGAATAGGCGTTGATTGTGCCTTCGCGCGCCGGTCCGCCCGGCGACAGGACCATCGCTTCGAGCTTGCCTTTCTCGGCGAGGCCCGCGACGAGACCCAACGCTTCGCGGCCGGTCGTTTCGTCCAGCACGGCGAAGGTGCCTTTGCCAGCAAGATCCTGGAGCTTCTTCGCGACGTCGGCGACGGTCGACTTGTGATCGATGCCGTCGTGAAGCCAGACGATCGAAGGGTTCGCCACGCCTGCCGCCGACAAGGCCGCCTGCAAGGCGGTGAAAGCGGCCTCCCGATCGGGTTCGAAGGGCTGCGGCGTGAGAGCGGCGGCGGTGCTGCGGGCTTCGCCCGGCGGCTCGATCTTGACCGTTGGTAGTTTGCTGGCGGCAGCAGTCGGCGCGATGACGACGGGGCGTCCGCCGCTTTCGGCTTCGGTGATGATGCGTTCGATCATGCTTGCGCGTTCGGACCAGCGCGAGGCAGCGGCCCAGCCATTGTCGACGAAGACAACGACTGGACCGGTGCCCGCAAGGCCGGCGTTCTTCGACGGATTGAGAATTGGTTCGGCGAGCGCGAGGATGACGAGCGTCGCCGCGAGGAGGCGGATCAGCGTCAGCCACCAGGGCGTTTTCTCGGAGGTCTTCTCGTCGTTCTCGAGGCCGACGAGAATGCGGGTCGGCGGAAACTCGACCTGCGTCGGGCGCGGTGGCACGGCGCGCAGCAGCCAATAGATGACGGGAAGCGTCACCAGCGCGGCCAAAAGCCAGGGATTCAAGAAGGCGAGCGGGCCGAAGCTCATGGCGCGCGCTCCTTGACGTCGGGACTGATGGCGTCCGAACTCGATGAGATCCAGCGATAGCCGGCGGCGGATCCGTTGAGCCGCATCAAAAGCGACAGCAGCGGTTCTGAAGCTGGCCGGTCGGTATGATGGGTGAGAAGCGACCAGCCGAACCGCTTCGTCATCTCGGCAAGCTCGGCGCGGTGCGCGGCAAAGCGGGCCTGATACTTGGGCCTGAGCGCTTCGACGCGATCGGCGACCCAGCGTTGGCTACCGGAGGGTGTCAGAAACTCGGTGCGGCCGTGGTAGGGCAGCGTTTCTTCTGCCGGATCGATGATCTGGACGAGATGGCCGCCGACGCCGCTCCCGGCATAGCCTTCGAGGCGCTCGCGGATCGCGTGCACGGGGGCGAGGAAATCGCTGAAGAGAATGAGGCCCGAAAAACGATTGAGCCCGGCATTCGGCGGGAGACTTTTCTGAATATGCTCGGATTTGGCGTTGGCGACGATCGTCTCGGCGATGCGCGTCGCGGCGTTGCGGTTGGCGGTCGGCATCGTCTGAGCGAGAAGTGCGACGCGCTCGCCGCCGCGAACAAGAAGCTCGGCGGACGCCAGCGCCAAGACCAGGGCCCGCTCGCGTTTCGTCACTTTCGACAGGTGGCTCTTGAAGTCCATCGACGGCGAGACGTCGGGCCAGAGATAGAGCGTGTGAGCCGCTTCCCATTCGCGTTCGCGGACGTAGAGGTGATCGGAGCTTGCCGAGCGGCGCCAATCGACGAGACTGGCATTCTCGCCCGATTGATATTGCCGAAACTGCCAGAAGGTTTCGCCCGGACCGGCGCGGCGGCGTCCGTGAATTCCCTGCGCGACGGTCGAAGCAATGCGTGCCGCTTCCATCAGAAGCTCGGGCATCCGGTCGACGAGCGAGACGGCTTCGCGTTCAAGCGCGAGAATGCGCCGGCCTTCCGCGCTTGGGCCTTCAGTTCCGGCATTGCTCCGCCCTAAAGGGCCCGCCATTCCGACCTACTCCACGGCCGCTGCGAGACGCGCGATGATATGGGTCAGGTCTTCGCCTTCGGCGCGGGCGGCAAACGTGAGCGCCATGCGGTGCTTCAGGATCGGTTCGGCGAGCGCGATGACGTCGTCGACCGACGGTGCGAGGCGGCCATCGATCAAGGCTTTCGCGCGCACTGCGAGCATCAGGGCTTGGCTTGCGCGGGGGCCTGGGCCCCAGGCGACGAAGCGGTCGGTCTCGGCATTGGCGCCCGTACCGGGGCGGGCCGAGCGGACGAGCTTCAGGATCGCCTCGACGACTTTATCGGGCACGGGGATCTGGCGGACGAGGCGCTGCGTCGCCATCAGCTCGGAAGCGGAAAGCACGGAATCGAGCTTCGGTGTCTCGGTGCCAGTCGTGGCGTAGAGCATGCGCCTTTCGGCGATGAGGTCGGGATAGCCGACATCGACCTGAAGAAGAAACCGGTCGAGCTGCGCTTCGGGGAGCGGATAGGTGCCTTCCTGCTCGAGCGGGTTCTGAGTCGCGAGCACGTGAAACGGCGCGGGCGTATCGTGGCGCAGACCGGCGACGGTGACGTGATGCTCCTGCATCGCCTGCAGAAGTGCCGACTGTGTCTTCGGTGACGCGCGGTTGATCTCGTCGGCCATGAGAAGCTGGGTGAAGATAGGGCCCTTGATGAAGCGGAAGGCGCGGCCGCGGCCCGGCTCGTCTTCGAGCACTTCGGAGCCGATGATGTCGGACGGCATCAAATCGGGCGTGAACTGAATGCGTTTGGCGTCGAGGCCCAAGACTTTGCCCAGCGTCTCGACGAGCAACGTTTTCGCCAGGCCCGGTACGCCGATCAGCAGCGCGTGTCCGCCGGACAAGATCGTGATCAGCGTCCGCTCGATCACCTGGTCCTGGCCGAATATGATAGTCGCGGCCGCCTTGTGCGCGCGCTGCACGCGCTCGGCGGCGGCCTCAAGTCGCGGCACGATATCCGTATGGGTCTCGACGACAGTGCTCATTCAGGAAGCCTCGCGCAGCAGCTTTTTGTCATTCTTGGCGGCGGAAAACGCCATTGAAAACAATGGCCGAGCAGCGGCGTTCCCGGCATTGGTATAAGCCTAGACGATCCTGCCCGGCCCTCATAGGGTCAAGTGAATGTTACGTTAGGATAGAGTGCTGCTAAGGCCGCCGGATCGCGCGGGCGAAAATGCCGGATCAAAAACATCAAGTTCCTATTCTGAACGACAATTCTGCCGCACAGGCCTCGGACCTCGAAGCGCTGATGCGCGCCGCGTCGGAGGGCGGAGGACAGGGCGCGAGACCGGTGGATAAATGGAACCCGCCCTACTGCGGCGACATCGGCATGAAGATTCGCCGCGACGGCACCTGGATGTACCAGGGCAGCCCGATCGGACGCATCGCGCTCGTCAAGCTCTTCGCGTCGATTCTGCGGAAAGACGCCGACGGCAAGACCTATCTCGTGACGCCGGCCGAGAAGGTCGATGTCGATGTCGAGGATGCACCGTTCCTCGCCGTCGAGATGGCGGTCGAAGGGCGCGGCCGCAATCAGCGGCTGACGTTCCGCACCAACGTCGATGATGTCGTGACGGTCGACGCCGAGCACCCGTTGCGCTTCGAGAAGTCGGGGCCCGACGGCGGGTTGAAGCCTTACGTGCTCGTGCGCGGGAGATTGGAGGCGCTGGCGACGCGCGCGGTCTATGCGGAGCTTGTGGAATTGGCGGAGGCGCGCGACGGCGGCGGGGATGAGGTCGGGGTGTGGAGCGGGGGCGCGTGGTGGGGCATGGGGTGACGCAGACGACCCAAGGCGGGAAACATCTGGAAATTGCTGCATTGCAAATTACGCTGCCAGAAGCGCAAAAAGCGGATATCGGCATCGATCGGCCAAATCGGTTATTCAATAGGCCGAGATTTTGATTGGTATATGAGCTTTCCGCTTGCGGGAAATTTAAACATTCTGTCCTAAGCTGCGATTAATAAATAATCTTTGAACGATAAATCGCTGCTTTCAAATCATGTATTCGACGCGTGCCACCGCTAATCGACGGCTCAGCGCCCTTGTGGAGCGCCTCAGGGCCGACGCCGGAGTTTTTACGGGTCTACGGCTTGGTGCGGTAGCGATAGGGGGGGCGCAAATCGCTTTCTTCGACGCGCGAGCATCCGGCTTCTCAACTCTTGGCGCCGGTGTGACGACTGTGATCCTCGTCGCGGCGGCATTGTGGGGCATCTCGCTTGCTGAAAGCGAAAATATGAAGGCGCGCCGAGCGCAGCATCGCGCACAATCATTCGACAGAATAATCGAAGACTACTTTCTCGTTTTGAAATCGGACCGGCAAGGCCGATTTTGCGATGCAAACGAAAATTTCCTCCGCCAGACGGGCTATTCGCTTGAGGAATTGATAGGCAAGCCTCAAGGCGGGCTGTGCTCGGGAAATTATGATTCCGAATACTTGTCCGAGATGTGGTCTGTTGTGCAATCCGGCGGCATTTGGAGTGGGGAATTTTGCGACGTCGCCAAGAATGAGTCTCTCGTTTGGATGAAGGCGATTGTTGTGCCGTGGCGAAACGCCGACGGAGAGCTTGAATCTCTCACCACGATCGGCGTTGACGTCACGGATCAACGAGCCGCTGAATCGGAGCTCAAAGTCCTAAACGCGCGTCTCGAAGCGTTTATCAAGCACGCTCCCGCCGCAGTTGCGATGTTCGATCGTGAGATGCGGTATGTTGCCCATACCGACCGTTGGCTTCAGGACTATAAGCTGGAACCAACGTCTTTGATCGGGCGCGGCCACTACGACGTCTTTCCCGAAATTCCTCAACATTGGAAGGAAAAGCACCAACGGATATTGGCCGGTGCTACCGAGTCGTGTGAGGAGGAAAAATTTCTTCGCGCCGACGGCTCGGAGAATACAATACGATGGGAAGTCCGGCCGTGGTATTTAGCCGACAAGAGCATCGGCGGCATGATGATGATGACAGAGGAAATCACCGAACGCAATAAGATACGCGATAAACTCTGGAAATTGGCAAAGCTCGATACACTGACGTCGCTGCCAAATCGATTGTCATTCAACGAGCTGCTGCAAAATGAACTCGAATGGGCGAATATTTCCAATAATCAGCTTGCAGTGGCTCTTCTCGACATAGATCGTCTGAAAGAGATCAACGACACGCTAGGTCACGATGCAGGTGATCAGGCGCTGAAAGTTCTAGCGCTACGCCTTAAAGACGCACTGGACAATTTTGGGACCATCGCCAGGCTGGGCGGCGATGAATTCGCCATATTAATCAAGGGCGGCGAAGCGCAGGTCAAACTTGCGGTCAGCGCGATAGATGGCGCTCTGCAAGAGCCGCTCTACGTCGGCGGCGCGCGACGCACTTGCTCTGCCAGCATCGGCGTCACAATGTTTCCAAAGGATGGAACATTGGCAGGCGATCTTCTCAAGAACGCCGATCTCGCTCTCTACCGCGCCAAGTCGCGCGGGCGTGACCGCACCGAATTCTTTGTGCCGGAACTCCGGAGCTCGCTGCGTAGGAAGGTCGAGATCCAAGAGGAAGCGCTCGAAGCTATCAAGGCCGATCAATTCGTCCTGTACTACCAGCCGGTCATTTCTTTGGACGCGATCCAACCGGTTTCTTACGAGGCGCTTTTAAGGTGGCAACACCCCGTTCATGGTCTGATCTCGCCGCAACGTTTCGAGGAGGTTCTAGAAGAGCCTAAACTCGTGCTGGCGATAGGAGATCGCGTTTTGGATCTGGCGATCGAGCAAGCGCAGTGCTGGTTATCTGCGGGCCTGGAGTTTGGGCGTGTGGCGGTCAACGTTACGTCGGCCGATTTCTCATTTGGGCGTTTTGCGTCGCGTCTTGAGCTAAAGCTGAAGCGCTTCGGTGTGCCCGCCGACAAGCTGTGCATTGAAGTTACAGAGCGCGTATTTCTTGGGGTCGGATCAGCTCACGTCGCTGACGCGCTCCGTCGCCTTCGCGCCATGGGTGTAGAAATTGCTCTTGATGACTTCGGAACAGGCTACGCCTCCCTGACGCACTTGAAGACCTTCCCGATAGACCGACTAAAGATAGACCGTTCGTTCGTCCAGGATATGCACGAAATCAAGGACAGCCTTTCTATCGCGCAGGCCATTGTGCAGCTCGGTCACAGTCTAGACTTGCGCGTAACTGCGGAGGGCGTCGAAAATGGCGAACAACTTCTGCTTTTGCAAGGAATGGGCTGCGCGAGCTTTCAAGGATTTTATTTCTCGAAGCCGCTGCCGGCCGCCGAGGTGCAAAATTTTGATACCGCGCGCTCAGAGTCACAAGCTGAGGTCGCTTAGCAATCATCGAGTGACGTCACGCGCTGGCGTCTGAACAAAATAACTTGTGTCGAAGATTGCGGTACGACAGAGCCGCGCGCACAGATCGGCACCCGACGGTGCCGTGGAGAGTTAACCGTCCCCACAAACATCTGCCCCCAAACTTATCCCGCCTCTCGCACCTCCCGCACACTCCCTCTCGTCCCGCCGTGACATGCAAGGCGCGAACTCGATCATGGGGTTCAGCTCAGGGACGATCTTGCCTGAAATACGGCTTCGACTTCACGCGCAGCAGTACGATCGGCGTGGCCATCAGAAGCGCACCAAGCACGAACGATCCGACGAGATTGCTGGTGTCGAGCACGCCCCTATCGTTCGCGACGATGAAGCAGACGGTCCCGATCGGGATGAGCAGCAAAACCGCCGTCACCAACCCCGGTGAGAAGCGTCCGCGCGTTACGAAGAACGGTGCGATGTGGAAGAAAACTGCGTTGATCAGCATCAACGCCGGGAACGCGAGCGCCACTCCGGGTGCCGCGTGCGCGAGTTCCGCCGCGGCGATGCCGAGCACGATCACCAGGAAGTTGACGACGTAGAAGTCGTGCCATTCGACCGGCAGTCCGATCACCGCGCGCGCCCAGTTGCGCCAATCGAGCTCGAATTCCTCGAACGCGTGGATGCCGTAGGCGGCGGTCGCGAGCCAGATCCAGTGCGAGAGATCCATGTGATGAGCCTCCTTTGTTTGGCGCAACCGACTCGCGTTCCGCGCGCCGGCCGGCTGCGCCGAATCTGTTTCACGCCGGCCGCCGATCGCATTTGTCCTTCGTCATCCTCGGCCGAGTGCGGCGGCTCCGCGTCGAAGGCAGGGGATCCAGCGTGAGAGTTGCCGAAGGCGCGAAAGCAATATGGTGTCTTCGACGATTCTAACGCTGGATCCCCAAACGATCTCGCTACGCTCGCCCGTTCGAGGATGACGAAGAGTTGCCGCCGTCGTTAGCGTGTCGAACGGTACGACAGGTTTGGGCGTGCGTCTTTACTTTGTGCGGAAATATCCGCGTTCAAACTTATCCCCGTGACTTGCGAGGGTGCGAACTCGAGCGTGGGGTTCGCGGGCCGCCAGCGATATCGGCGCGCGTGGGGATCCCCGCCGCTGGCCCGCGAGCGGGCCTCACGGAGGTCGGTGTGTGGAGTGGGGTGAGTGGTCGGGATGGGGTAGAAAGGGCGGCGCCGAAAAAGTCGAGCGGCCGCTTTTCGTAACGGACCGCCCGCTGCCCTCTCTCGTGTTCGAACAATCAATGCGCCGAAGCGACTGAAACGTGGCTGATGGGATCCAAAGCGGCAGGGTTGCCGGTGTTGATGCACTTCGGGTGGCCGAACCCGCCCGTGCTCGGGCCCGGCACCGGCGATGGCGCTGCGGCCTGCGAGGTCGGTATGTCGAAGATGATGTTGTCCGGCCGATTTGCATCGCCGGAGACGCCGCCGGGCACATAGTCGAGCTTCAACACGTGGCGCAGTTCCCAGGCGACGAAGTGATCGCGGCAGGACGTGTCTCCGCTCACGCCTAGTCCGCCGATGATCGTCCCGCTGCTGTCGTAAAGAGCAAGACCACCGCCGAAGACGTTGACGCCGCCGATCTTGCCGCCAACAATCGGATCGGAAGAGGTGCCGATCAGGTGTGAATCACCGCCATAGGCGACCGCGGTATTGACGGGATTGCTCTCCTGCAGGCCAAAAAGGCTTCCTCCAGGTTGCACGGCCGAGAAGAGGTTTGCGGTCGAAAGGGCGAGCTTGTTGAGGCTGAACGCATTCGCTGTATTGGCCTTCTGCGCCGAGATCACGCGGCTTCCCGGCCATTGATCTCCGCGGTTGTCGCCTTGGAACGCGACGGCGCAGACGATGCCGTCGCGATTAACGACCGTTGCCCAGTTCAGCAGTTGCAGCCCGTTCAATGCTTTTGGGTTCGTGGCGGCTGAAATCAGACTCGATCTCAGGACCGAAACGTTGGGAAGCCCGGTGCAGCCGCGGCGGGAATCGAATCCTTGGTCGGTCGCGTGGGCGAGACCAGCCGGAGCGGCAAAAATCGTGAGAATGCATGCAAAAAATTTTCGGGTTCTCATGACGCAAACTCCTTTTTTCAATATATCTGCCCACCCCCGCGCGCGGTAATCAGTACACTGTAATATTGGTGCTCACGGCGCGCTCAGTCTTGGGCCAGACTGAACAAACATGGTTCATCGTGCACCGGCATCCCGAACGGTTCTCTATCGTCCGACTATCGATGAATGTACCGATGCTGTGCGACCCGCTTTGAGCGCGCCGATCCGGACGGCGGGTTGAAGCCTTACATGCTCGTGTGCGGAAGTTTGGAGGCGCTTTGCGAAGCGCGCGGTGGAGCTGGCGGAGGCGCGTGACGACGGAGGGCAAGAAGTGGGTGTGTGGAGGGGGGGCTGAGTGGTGGGGACGGGATAGGGGCTAGTTGTTACTTCAGCTATTGATCCAAAGCGAAGTTGCCGGCGAGGCCCAAGCATCCGAATTTGCCAAGAGTGCTAGGTGTTGAAAAGGCGGGGTCCTATATTGGACAGCCCGCCTTTGAGTCCGTCTCGATTACTGGCTCAATTACTGGCCAGTGCCTTTGCTTGCAGCTTCGGCCTCGGCCATCCTCTTCTGCATTTCCGCTTTGACTGCATCGAGATTGAAGCTGGCGCCCCGCTGCATCGGCGGGAAATCGATGAACGTCTGAAGTTCCTTTCCGACGATCTGTTGAACAAACACGAAGCGCCAGAATTGGTACTTGAACCAATCGAAGTATTGCTGTCCGCCATCTTTCGTTCCGTTGTTCGGCCAGCCAGTGCGCTCGAAGGGATCGAGGCGCAGGTTCGTGATGTAAGGGACATCAGGGTGGGTCTTTTCGCCCACCCAGCCATTCGGCTGGTCGATGAAGCGGAACTTATAGTCGTCGATACGCACCGCGCCGACTGTGCTTTCGCCGAGATAGAAAATCTCGTGACGCGCGGAGGGGCCCTTGCCGGTGATGCAGTCCAACTGGTTGTAGCCATCCAGATGGTTCTTGTAGGTCCGGTCGCCGAGCTGCTTACCCTTCAGCAATTCTTCGGTGATGTTCGGATTGCCGGCGGCGGCCACGAACGTCGGAAACCAGTCAAGGCCGGAAAAGATGCCGTTCTGCACCGTATCTGCCGCCACATGACCAGGCCAGCGGAGGATCGCAGGTACGCGGAAACCGCCTTCTAAGACCGTTCCCTTGGACTGTGCGAACGGCGTCTGACCGCCATCGGGCCACGTGAAGAGTTCGGTGCCGTTGTCGGTGGTGAAGACGACGATGGTGTTATCGTCGACGCCCATGTCTTTGAGCTTCTGCATCACGAGCCCAACGTCGTCGTCGAGCTGCGCCATGCCGGCTTCCTCTTCCGACCAGCCATTCTCTGAATTACGCATGGCTTCATATTTCGGGGAAAGATGCGTGACGATGTGCATGCGCGTCGGGTTAAGCCAGACAAAGAAGGGCTTCCCGTCCTTTTTGGCTTTATCCATGAAGTTGATGGCGAGGTCGCGGATCTCGTTGTCCACCGTTTCCATGCGTTTTGGATAGAGCGGGCCGGCGTCTTCGATCCTCTGCTTGCCGATCTTGCCCCAACGCGGCATTTCGGTCTGATCGTCAGTATCGGTGGCCCAACTGTGGACCATGTTGCGCGGGCCGACGACATTCAACAGATCCTGCGGATAGTTGGGATGAGCCGGGTCCTCCATCGCGTCGAGGTGATACAGGTAGCCGAAGAATTCATCGAAGCCGTGGACAGTCGGTAGGAACTCGTTCTTGTCTCCAAGGTGGTTCTTGCCAAATTGCCCGGTGGCGTAGCCCATAGATTTCAACGCCGTCGCGATTGTAACGGCCTCCGCCGGAAGGCCGGTCGGCGCTCCAGCTTGGCCGACCGTCGTCATGCCGGTGCGGATCGGAAGCTCACCGGTGATGAAATTGGCCCGACCCGCCGTACAGCTTGCTTCGGCATAATAGTCGGTGAACAGCATTCCTTCCTTGGCAATCTTGTCGAGGTTCGGCGTACGTCCGGCCATTAATGCCCCGGTGGTAGGCGCCGATGTTCCACATGCCGATGTCGTCGCCCATGATGACGACGATGTTCGGTTGGGATTGGGCATGCGCTGCGGAAGCGTAGAGCGATGGAAGAGTGAGAGCAGCGGCTGTGAGCAGCCCCGCGATCTTAGCTGATGGCCGTAGAGCGAACATGGAAAATCTCCTGGTGCCGGCGGCTATTTTTGAAAGGAAGAAAAAGGAGAAATGGGATGGATATCGTCTGTTGTCCGACGCGAGGATAACCTAGCCAAAATAAAATCGGCATAGCATCGCTCCGGTCCCCCCGGAACACGTGGTGGTAAATTCCCATCCGCTGGCGAAACTCTGCTCAATGCGCCGCGCCGTCAATTGCAATCGTCGCTGCGTCGCGGTTCTCGGACACCCCAACCCGAATTCAGATCTTGGCATAGGCAATGGACCATCACGCGGCGCGGGAACTCCGTTGACGCGGGAGCGGAATATCTCGACGTTAACGCTGGGTCCCCGAGATCGCGTTGCTCACCCGTTCGAAGATGACGAAAGTGATCGCGTTAGATGTTGGGAGGCCGGTTGTGCGCGGGGAGTCTGCGCTTGCTGCCGGCTCCGCTTCGCGGAGTCCCGAGCGCCAACAAGGGAGGCTACGCAGGCATCAGGATCAAACTTGTCCGATCATGCCCGGCCAGGAGTTCAAACTGATCTCCGGCACGGACGCATATTGGTCGCGAGAAGGTGTGAACGACTTGCAGCCAACCGCCATCCGAATAGTCGTCGGGTGGGTTTGAGAATTCGACTCCGTCGGCCACGTCGACACGGATCCACTGCATGATGCCGACCGCGGTCCCGTCGCTGGTCACAGGTATGCAAAGCTTTTGATAAGTCGCCTCGTGCCTACGTGCCCGAAGATCAATTTGGACGAGATCGTGATCTTCTGACAATCTTCGCCACGAGGTCAGTTTCCCGTGGACCGGTAGCCTCGTTGATGCGAGTTCCGAGAACGGCGAAACGTCGAAGCCGGAAACTTGGTCGACGAACGCATATTTGGCGAGGACGTCGCTCTCGATGAGGCACCCGAGGGCCGTGATTGCGCGCGGTATAATGGTTGCTTCGTCGTGCACGAGTCTTCCGATTGCATCCTCAAAAGTGCTCAACACACTTTCGGACAAAAGATCGCATGACAGAATTTCTGAGACCAACACGTCCGCGCGCTTGTCGAGATCTTCACCGACAACGAGATCCTTTGAATTTTTTGGCACCACTCGTATCTGATCTCCGTAGCCGTTGATCGACACGATTTTTTTCGCCGCTTCTGCAATGATCCCGACGCTCTCGCAACAGACAACGCTTTGTGCGCCGGCCCTCGCAGCCATCATCGACAAGAGGCCGCTGCCGGCGCCAATATCCAATACGCGGGCGGCACTTCCATGCGCCGCAATCGCCTGCTTAATACCCTCTTCGAAGGCATCGTTGCGCGGTTGATCGTTCAGCATTGGGATATGCCAGAATGGCACGAGCGCCGACGAAATACGCCGTATCTGGTGGTCGACCAGCGGATTTCCCGGTCGCAGTTCCGTCAAGCGCCGCAGAACGGCAACCGCCTCGTACCCACGTCCGGCATCGACCAATGCAACGCCAAGGTTCAGAAGCAGAGCTGGATTAGTCGGATCCATCCGCTCGGCGGCTTGTAGAAACGTGACGGCTTCCGACCATCTGCCTAAGCGATGGAGGAGCGACCCTTTCTCCATCAATCCAAAGCGATGCGACGGCTGAAGGTCTAGAAGCTGTGTCCAGCGATCGAGCGCAATTTGAATGTCGCCATTGGCAGTCGAAATTCCGGCGAGCAGCGGCAGGACATCGACCGCCCGATATCCCTGCGCGATAACAGCGAGATATTCCGCTTCCGCGTCAAGGAGTTCCCCCGCCGCGTGATGGTCCATTGCCTTTGCCAAGATCTGACTGGGAGACTTTCCAGAGTTGCGATCTATCTGGATGATATTCATCGGCGTCTCCACTTGGCGCCTTCGTCCCGGGTCCGAGACGCGAATCGACGCGGTGTCCATTCCGACACTCGAACCTTGCCGAGAGCTAGCGTCGGTTGTTGGGATGCGATAGGCGTGTTTACTTTTTTCTCCCTGGAATGACTTCTCCGTCTTCTTTCGTGAAGTCTCCGATCTCGGCGTTGGGGAGAATATCGAGCACTGCTTCCGACGGCCGGCAGAGGCGCGTGCCGAGCGGCGTCACGACGATCGGGCGATTGATGAGGATCGGATGTGCCAGCATGAAATCGATGAGCTGGTCGTCCGTCCACTTCGGGTCGTTGAGGCCAAGCTCGTCGTAGGGCGTTCCCTTTTGCCTGAGCAAATCGCGGGGTGAGATCCCCATCGCCTCGATAAGGCCGACGAGTTTGTCGCGGCTGGGCGGCGTTTTGAGATACTCGATAACGCGCGGTTCCTCGCCGCTTTCGCGGATGATCGCGAGCGTGTTGCGCGACGTTCCGCAACTTGGATTATGATAGATCGTGATCGACATGATTTACTCCGTCGTCGCAGAGTGCGCTGTCTCAGCTTGGATACCGCCGTTGGTAAGGAAGTCGACGATCCAAAGAGCGCAGAGAGCACCGAACACCTGCGCCATCAGAAATATCGGCACGTCCGACAACCGAATTCCAGCGAACGTGTTGGAAAACGCGCGGGCGACCGTCACTGCGGGATTGGCGAACGATGTCGAAGCGGTGAACCAGTAGGCGGCAGCGATGTAGAGGCCGACGGATGTCGGAACCGCGGCGCGATGGGCCTTCGTGGTCAGAAGGATGGTGATGATGAGGCCGAGGGTTGCGACCCCTTCCGAGAGGCCCTGGCCTATTCCTGTGTGCATTTTGGTCGAGAGCTGCAAGAGCGGCAAATCGAACATTGCGTGCGCGAGGAAGACGCCCAGCAGTGCCCCCGCAATCTGAGCAGCCACATAAGCGGCCGCCTCTTCCGTGCCCAGACTCCGTTTCAGCAGAAACGCCAGTGTTACTGCGGGGTTGAGATGCGCGCCTGATATGGGGCCGAGCATCGTGATCAGAACGATGAGGATAGCGCTGGTCGGCAGCGTGTTGCCAAGGAGAGCAAGAGCTGCGCTTCCGCCTGCGAGCCGCTCGGCCATGATGCCCGAACCGACGACGGTTGCGAGGAGAAGCGCCGAGCCCAGGAATTCAGCGCCAATCTTCTGTGTAAGGGACGGCGTGCCTGTCACTTCGAGTCTCCCTTGGCCGAGCAAAGCGAACGGGATTTCTTAAATACTTGTCCGCAGAGGTCCGGCCGCCCCTTGCAGCAATCCTCTGTGAGATATCTGAGGAGGTGGCGCATGCCGTCGATATGAAGGGCGTACCGGATGAAACGCCCGTCGCGTGTTGCGCTGATAAGGCCTGCACGGTCCAGCTCTTTAAGATGAAAGGACGCTGCGGTCGGCGTCGCCCCTACGGCTTCGGCGATGTCCCCGGCGGGCAAGCCGCTAGGTCCCTCTCTGACGAGAAGGCGGAAAATGCGAAGTCGTTGCGGATGGGCCAGTGCAGCGAGGCAGGTGGCGGCCTGGGTATCGTCCATACTTTTATAATACAACAAATATTGAAATGTCCAAGTCATGCCGTCTTTGCAAGGCGTCCGCATGCTGAGAGGTCGAGTTTGCTCTTGCACGTGTTCAACGAAAAGGGGGTTGTTAACGCGCGCGAACCTCGAATGGTTGCGAGGCGCGTGACCGAATGTGCGCGTTCGTCCACCTCGAAAACCTGTTCCGTCTGCGCATTCGGCCGAGAGTGCTGTTACGAGCGGTGAAAAAGCTTTCGCGATCAACGGGTGTCCGCCCTTCCGCCAACGCGCTTTGAACAAATTCGGCTCCTTCTGCGTTGGCGGAGCATGCAAAGGTGGGTTTCGACAGTTCACAATACTGCTTTAACCTCGCGATCGATGCCGGTCGCGTTGCGCTACGTGATAACGGTCGTATTGGTGGCGATGACCGTTTCGGCGCAGATGATGTGGGGCAGCGAAGCCGCCGACCGCAATCCGTTCCTGATTTTTATTCCCGTAATTTTTGTTTGCGGCGCGCTGCTCGATCGTGGCAACGGCTTCTTCGCAACCGTGCTGAGCGCGATCGCCTGCTCGTACTATTTTCTTTATCCCCGTTACTCTCTGTCGGTCGTAAACTCTGCAGATCAGGCGGCTTTGTTGCTGTTCGTCGTGATCGGCTTCGCGATTTCGGCGGTGGTGGAGGCGCTGCACTACGGGTTGGTGGAGCTGGCGATCGAGCAGGAAACGGCGCACGCCGCGGTGGGGGATCGCGACCTGCTGCTCAATGAGCTTTCGCATCGGACGCGAAACGATTTCGCGAATGTCGTTACGTTGCTGAACCTGCAGGCGCGCTCAGCGAACGCGGAAGCCAAAGAGGCGCTTGTCTCCGCGGCCGAGCGGGTGCAGACGATTGCCCGCGTACACCGGCGGCTAGAGCTTCGCGAGGGCCACGTCGTTGTCGATACCAAATCCTATATCGGCGAATTGTGCGCGGATTTGCGCTTGTCGCGCCTTGCGATGCGGCCCATCGCGATTGATTGCTATGCCGAGAGCCATTCGATCAGCCTGGAAAAAGCGGTGCCTCTTGGGCTGATCGTCAACGAATCCGTGACCAACGCGGCCAAGCATGCGTTTCCCGATCAGAGGCAGGGAAGCATCACGGTGAATTTCCAGCGAGCGGGCGAAGCTTACAAGCTCGTCGTTGCGGACAACGGCGTGGGGCAGGGCGCTGCTTCGGGGCAGAGCGGTATAGGCAATCGGTTGATGCAAATGCTCGCGGCGCAGCTCGGCAGCAAGCTCGAAGTCGAGGCGCGTTCGCAGGGCATGGCGGTTGTCGTAACGATCCCGGTGAAGACGGTGAAATAAAAAAGGCAGCGCAAAATGCACCGCCTCAGTTTTGGGGCCTAAGAGTGACCTAACTGATTAACGCCACCAGCAAACACGGCGGCCATGGCGCCATGCGCAGTGGCGATGACGATGATAGTAGGCTGCCTGCTGGACGAGGTTCGTGCTCTCACCGGCGCGAACGCCGTTGACGCCGCCGACTGCAGGAGCAGCGTTTGCGGCTTCAGCAAAACCAAAAGCAAGTGCGGCGACAGCGGTCGCAGCCAACAACGATTTCATATTTTTCTCCTCGAGCGAGCCATCGGCGCCCTCCAAGGGTCCCTCTGAATCGAGGAGGTCTTTCTCTGTCCAGACCTTGGCGGTGCCGTAGGCAGATATTGATCCCACCCAGCGATGTGCTTGTGTAGACGGGCGGAGACTAAACTGAAGCTGTCGCGAACAGGTACTTACCCTTTTGTAAAGTCGTCCGTTACGGAATCATCACATGAGGCAGCGGGCAAGCTGATGCCGAAGGGTTTGATAGAATGCAGAGAGACGCGACAGTTGCCGAAGCTCGGCGACGTCGAATTCGTCTTGCTGTGCGCGCGACGAGGGCTGCAATCCCCTGTGTCCGAACTCAGTGCCGCGATCGTCGATAAGGCCGACGATTTTTGACGAGCGGAGATTCAACCCGCCAAAGGGGGCCAGACGCGGCGCTTGGATCGGAAATGAATCGAGCTAGTGGAGCTTGAGTTCGGTGCCGATCAGTTTGAGCTCTGCTGGGCGGATCAGCTTCGAGTGGGCAACGGTTACGCGGAAAAGCTTGCCTTCGAGTTGCTCGATCCAGAAATCGAGGAAGGATTTGAGCTTCGGAAAACGTGGCGCGGAATCGTATTCCTGCCAGATGTAGCTTTGGAGAAGCGATGGATGGTCCGGAAGACGATAAAGAATCTCCGCGGTCGTAAGGCTGAAGCCAGCAAGCTGAGCCTTAAAGCCATTATCGCAAGACATTTCCCGTTCGGTCACGTAGCAATCTCCTTTGAACTAGGTGATTGGGCGCCCTCCCCGAAATGACGATGATCAAGCCAGATTCGTTCCTTGTCTATAAAAAGAATTGCGAATTGAGCTTGTTAGCAAGCGCTCGAATCGAGTGCTTGCAGTTTTTGCCGTAGCGCTGAGCGCGCCGCTGCTTTGCTATGCAGGAATAGGTTCCGCGCCGGGAGTTCTCGCCCTATTGGGAGCGTACGCGAATGCTTGAGACCGCGCTCAAGAGCTTTACGACCTTTTTCGCGACCGTCGGACCGATCGAAGCGGCCGTGCTGTTTGCGACGCTGACGCCGAAGATGGCACACGCGGAGCGCCAAGCCATAGCGATGCGCGCGACACTGATCGCGTCGACTATCCTTGCGTTTTTCACGTTGCTCGGCGGACCGATCCTCAATCAGCTCGGCGTCTCGATCGCGGCATTGCAGACTGCCGGCGGCGTTATTCTTTTGGTGATTGCGATCGATATGATTTTCGCGCGGCCGGAAGGCTCGATCAAACTTTCGGCGCCGGAAGGGGCCGAGGCTCACTCTCGGGACGACGTTGCCGTTTTTCCGTTGGCGACGCCGCTGCTTGCGGGGCCCGGAGCAATGAGCGCCGGTATTCTGCTCGCAGCCAATGCGCATGGCGAGCCACTGGGTCTTGCCGTCGTTGCGGGTGCGTTGGTGGCGGTGATGGCGATAACGCTCATTCTTCTCGTCCTCGCGAACGAACTCAATCACGTTCTCGGCGTCACGGCGCAACGCGTTCTTATTCGCGTCTTTGGAATTCTGCTGGCGGCGATCGCCGTGCAGGCGCTGTTCAATGGCATCGCTGCGTCGGGGCTTATTCCGGGCGGTACGAAGCTTTCGTAGCCGGGTCAGAGCCCTTCCGAAAGCGGCCATCCATTAGGGCGTCTTTAACGCCTCGGTGTTTCAATCCCGGACAGTTCTTGAGTTTCCCTAGAGTTTGTAGCGTTGCCGAAGGTAACCGATGTTTGCGTTTTCTGTCGGCTGCCGGCCGTTTCGAGCCGTGCGGGTGGCGATTGCACCGATGATGGTCGCGGCTGCCGCGCTGAGTGTGGCTGGCTGCGCTGCTGACAACAATCCTTATTACGGCAGCGCGTCGCCGCCGGCCTACGTTGCTCAAGGTCCGGCCGCGCAAATGGAAGCGGACGGACTGCCGTCGCAAGCTGCGCCGCCTGTGCGTATCCGGCAAATGCCGGACGATCCCTCGCAGCCCTATAGCCGCAATTACGGTGGCCCCAATCCGGCAGGTACTGTTCCCGCTTCGCCTACCGTAAGGGCTTCGAACGACGCAGCGTCGCCGAAGCCGCCCATTCCTGACGATCTGCCGCCTGCGTTTCGCAGGCGACTCGCGGCGGCCGTGGACGCAGCCGGTTAGGCACCGTGCGGATGCTTGAGTGGCGTGATAAGCGGTGCGGATGTCCGAACCGTTGACCGTCCGCCCCTATCTCGAAGTCGCTTCGACGCCTGGGCTACAGGGGCAGATCGACGCGATATTTTTTGAATCGAGCAACAAGAAGTCGTTCGAGAGCGAAGTTGCGCGTGCGGCTTTTCGAGAGCGATGGCTCGGCCGTTATCTGGAGCATGACCCTCGATATGCGTATCTGGCTTTTGCCGGTGGTGACGTCGTGGGCTATCTCGTTGGAGCCGTCGACGATCCGGCATTGGCGTCTCGCTTCGCCGATATTGAATATTTTGCGGTGCTCGGCGAGCTGACAAAACAGTTTCCGGCGCATCTGCATGTGAACATAGCGCCGGAGTTTCGAAATCGGGGCATTGGTGGCCGATTGATTGATCGCTTTGTCGCGGATGCGAAAGCCGCTGGTGCGCCGGGCGTCCACGTCGTGACGAGCGCGGGCGCTCCAAATGTTAGCTTCTACAACCGGAATGGATTTTCGGAGATCGCGCGTGCCGGGAAGGGCGGCCAGCTCGTATTTCTGGGCCGCCGGCTATGACAAAAATCGATCCGGATCGATTTGTCCCCAG
The DNA here is from genome assembly GCA_963710005.1 of uncultured Alphaproteobacteria bacterium. Taxonomy (GTDB): domain Bacteria; phylum Pseudomonadota; class Alphaproteobacteria; order Rhizobiales; family Hyphomicrobiaceae; genus Hyphomicrobium_B. Next base: position 75,151 of record CAVPYR010000010.1, on the reverse strand, counting down.
TGTTTGCCTTGAACTTGACGGACGAAGCGGCGAAACCTCGCGCCCATGACGTTCCGTTTCATTCATTCATCCGACTGGCACATCGCAAAGCCATTTCGTCGTTTCGAGCCGGCGCTTGCCGGCGAGCTCGCGGCTTCCCGGCTCGGGATCATTACTCGCATCGCCAAGATCGCGCGCGAGCGCGGCGCCCGGCACATCCTTGTCGCGGGGGACGTTTTCGATTCCGAACTGGTCGCGACGAGCGAGATTCGGCGCGCTCTGGCGCACCTCGCGGAGGAACGCGACTTGGCTTGGCTGCTGCTGCCAGGAAACCACGACCCGCTGCGCTTGAGCGGCGTCTGGGATCAGGTCGCGCGTATTGGCCTTCCCGGGAATGTCTTTGTGCTCGATAAGGCTGCGCCTTATGCGCTCGGAAGCGAGGCCGTACTGCTGCCGGCTCCGCTGACGTCGAAAGATCCGGGTCGCGATGTCACCGAATGGATGGACGCGGCGATCACGCCTGCTGGCGTCGCGCGGATCGGCCTTGCGCATGGTTCGGTTCGCGGTTTCGGCAGTGATGACGATGCGGCTCTGCGGCTTGCTCCAGACCGCGCGAAGCATGCGGGGCTCGCCTATCTGGCGCTTGGTGACTGGCATGGGGCCGCGCGCGTATCGGATGACACATGGTACTCGGGTACGCCCGAGCCTGATCAATATCCCGACAATGAGCCGGGCTTTGCGCTTTCGGTCACCGTCGACAGCTCGCGGCTCGTCTCAGTCGAAAAGGTGCGGACGGCCGAATTTACCTGGCTGAAGCTCGATAGGGCGCTTCACGCTATGGCGGATCTCGGTTCGATCGAGCGCGACATCCGGGGTGGAGCAGAAGCGCTTGGCAAAACACTCGTACGTCTCGCGCTCGCGGGGCATCTTTCTCTGACAGATCGCGCGGCGCTCGACGTCTGGCGGGAGGATTGGGGCGCACGCGTGCGACGCCTCGAGATCGACGACAAAGCGCTGACAGTCACATCCGGTGCCACGGACTTCGAGAGTCTCGGCCTCGCGGGGCCGCTGTTGGACGCCGCGCGCCACTTGGCGGCAATCAATTCCGATCAGGCAAATCCTGAACGCGACGTTGCTGCGACCGCTCTTCTCCGGCTTGCGGGCTTTGCTGCCGAAGGGCGGCGTGGGGCGGCCTCGTGAAGCTTCTTTCCCTCCGCGTCGCGGCTTTCAGACGATTTGCCGGACCGGCTGCCATCGAGGCGTTCAGCGACGGCGTGAACGTTCTCTGCGGGCCGAACGAGATGGGCAAGTCGACGATGTTTCACGCGCTCGAAGCGGCATTCTTGACTCGCCACAAGGTCACCGGGGCGGCACTCGACGCCATGCGTCCTTATGCAGGCGGTGAGCCCCTCGTCGAAGTCGATTTCGAAGCCCAAGGGCGCCGCTGGCGCATTCGCAAGCAGTTCGGGCGGGGAGCCGGCGCCCTTCTCACCGCTCTCGATTCCGGGGCGGTCATCGCGCGAAACGCCGAAGCCGAAGAGCGCTTAGCGTCGCTGACCGGCAGGAGCAATGATCTCCCTGGCGGGCTCGGTCTCGTATGGGTTCGTCAGCAGCGGGCATTGTTGCCGCCAACTCCAGATCTCGATCCTGACAATCCGGGCAAAGAGAAAGCTCGCGGCGAGAAAGCCGTTCTGCGAGAGGTGATCAGTCGCTCGATCGAAGCGGCGGCGTCGGACGCAGCTTTCGACGGTGTTCGCGAACGGACGAAGCGAGCGCTCGATCCGCTGCTGACGCCGTCGCGCGGAGGGATAAAAAAGGACGGACCGCTTTTCGTTGCCCATCAGCTTCGGGACGAAGCGAAAGCGAAGCGCGACGAGACGCTGGTGATCGCCCAGATGGCGGAAAATAGGCTCAATCAAATTGCTTTGATAACAGCCCGGCTTGCGGAACTCGAAGGCCGGACGGTATCAGATGCGACGGCCGGTTCGTATCTCGTTGAGCTTGAAGCCAGACGTACGGCTGCGATTGATACGCGGTCTCGCCGTGACCTTGCACACGAGACGATGCGGGCGCGAGAGGCGGAGCACGCCGCCGCGCTTGGCGCGCTGGCGTCACGTCAGAAACTCGAGGAGGCGCTCGAAGCGAAACGAGCGGCGCATGCGGATGCTCGCGAGCTCGTCGAGAAGATCGAAGCTTGGACTTCGGAAATTGAATCCGATCCGGCGACCCAGGCGGTGATCGATCGCCTCGCTGCGCTCGATAGAGAACGCGCGGTCGCCGAGGCGGAGCTTTCCGGGCACGCGGCAACGGTCGATATCAAAATCGAAGAGAGAGGTGAAGGGAAAGTCCTGGTCGGCGGTTCGCCGCTGGATGCAAGCCGCCGCTTCGCAGTCGTCGAGCCGCTTGATATTCGTATCGAAGGCATCGCCGAGATAACTGTTTCGACGGCGCAAGCTGCGCGAGGCGCAGAGCTTCGGGCGAAGAGCGAAGAAGTTTCGCATGAAATTGAAGCTACTCTGAGCCGCGTAGGCGTCACGACGGTCGATGGGGCTCGTGAGCGCGCGGCAGGGCGTGCGAAGAGGAGCGCGGAATTGGTCGCTGCTCGCGCGCGGTTTTCCGATCTTGCTCCTCGTGGACTCGCCGGACTTGCGAAGGACATCGCGGATACCGAGGCGTCTCTCGAAGCTGCGGGCCAAGCGTCTTTATCGGAAGGCGATGTTCAGCGCTTGAAGTCGGTCGCGCTCGAAGCACGAGCCACATTTGACGCCATCAGCGCACAGGCGATGCCGGACGATACGTTCCGGAAGCTCGATAGCGAGATCGCGGTAGCTCGGAAGAACGAAGAAAGCCGCAAAAGCGAGATCGGTCGCTTAAAAGATGATCTTGCGCACTCAAAAGGCGCGCAGCAAGCCATCGACGAGAGCGGCCGGGCCAGCGAGCTTGCAGCCCGCGAAGGCGATCTCGAACGCGCCGAGGCCGAGGTGCAGAGGCTTCGGCATGAAGCCGAAGCGCTACGGCTCTTGGAACGAACCCTTACAGAAATCGAGGGCCGGGCAAAGACGGCTTACTTTGCCCCGGTCTCGCGGCGTCTCGGGGGACACCTTGAGCGCGTGTTCGGCGCGTCGGAGCTGACATTCCGGGATGATTTTGCGGTCGATGCATTGCACCGTGCGGGCGAGGCCGAGAACGTGACATCGCTTTCGGACGGAACGCGCGAGCAGCTTGCCATTCTCGTGCGGCTGACTTTCGCGGAGATACTTGCGGAGAGCGGCAGACCGGCGCCGCTGGTGCTCGATGATCCGCTGGTCTACTCCGACGATGCCCGCCTTGCGGCAGTGTGCCAGGAACTCGCGGCCGCTAGCGGCGTACCCCAAATCATATTGCTGACATGCCGGGAGAGAGCATTTGAAATCCTCCCCGGTCGCCGACTGACGGTTACAAACTGGCGACCGGAAAGGTTGAGTTGAGGCCTTTTGGGGGAAAGGCCTTGGGGGTTATGGGGGACGTTTAATTCGGTAGTTCTCAATTCGGTAGTTCGGGCGGCCGCGGAGGTACAACGAAGCCTATGGGCTCCGACTTGTGCGCGATCGTGCGCGGATCTTCGGTCGTCCGGCGCGATTTGCCCTCGAACATTGCGCCCTGCTCGATGGACAGCGACTGGTGATAGATATCGCCTTCGACTTGGCTCGTCGTCTGCAGCATGACGCGGCGGCCGTGCACCGATCCGACGACGTGGCCGCGCACGATGACTTCCTCACCCGAAATGCTGCCTGTGATGGTCGCGCCCTCGCCGACGACGACGTTGCTGCCTTGGATGTCGCCTTCGACGATGCCGTCGACCTGAACTTCGCCCTTGCAAATGAGGTTGCCGACAATCGTCAGGTCGGTGCCGATCACGGAGACGGACTTCGGGCCATCGCCGGTGGGGCGGGGGACTGTCAAGAATGGCCGCGGCTGGAAGGCCGGGGTGACGCTTGTTTCGTTGGCGGGGGCAGTCGTTTGAGACCTTGGCGTATCGGCTTCGGAACGGCGAAAATTAGGCAACATATCGATCTTCCCTCTGACACAACCTAAGCAACAATCCGCAGCCGGAGCAGCCTCAACGCATCACAAGAAAATTCCGACGAGTGCGTCCGATTCGCGTAGCACTTTTGCTGCCCCCGTCCACCGTAGTGCCAAAGAATTTCCACTGGAAATCCCCTGCATTGACGCAGCAGCGATATTGTTGACGAAGAAGTGTGGCGGAAGATCAACGGTGGCTGATGTTTGGGCGGAAAAAGCTCAAGTCTTGAGCGCGCGCACTGCTGCCAGCACCTCTTTGGCATGTCCCGGGATGCGGATTTTGCGCCAGCTTTTGACAAGCTTACCGGACTTGTCGATGAGAAAGGTCGAGCGTTCTACTCCCATATATTTTCTGCCGTACATCGATTTCTCCACCCACACGCCATAAGCGGTCGCGATGTCCTTCTGCTCGTCGGCGAGCAGCCGGACGGACAAGCCATGTTTGGATTTGAATTTCTTGTGGCTCGCTGCACTGTCGGGCGAGATGCCGACGATTTCGGCGCCTTCGGCTGCGAATTCGTCCGCAAGGCAGGAGAAATCTTTCGCCTCCTGTGTACAACCCGAAGTGTCGTCCTTTGGATAGAAATACACGACCACCGGGTGACCTTTGAGCTTTGAAAGGCGGATCTCTCCGCCGGCATCGTCGGGCAGCGTAAAGTCAGGCGCTTTTTTCCCGTCGTCGACCATCTTGAAAGTGCCTTTCTTTTGTCGTTTTTCCAACCTGTAGCTGGAACCTTAGCCGAGCGGAGGCCAGAGGGTTTAGACTTTCTTCCGAAAGCGTTTTTCTATCCGTTCCCGGCTACAGCACGGGGTGACCGGGCCGCTAATGGTCCGTGGGGGTTTTGAGGAGCGGAGTTGACGAACCTGGCAACCGGCGGGCGCCCTCCGACAAGGCGCAACGTCGACCAAATTGCGCAACAAAACGCTCCGCCACGTCTGTCGGCGCTTCCACAGCGTGCGACTCCGGCAATGCCTGCGCTTTCCCACGACGATCATGCGCCGTTCACGCGCAGCCTACGGCATTTCTTTACTGGATGCCGCGTCCTCTTCTATTGTGCCATGCCGTTGACCCTCTTGGCGTTGATGGCGGCCGGCATCTTGTACGTGCGGCTACGGCATGGTCCGATTGCCTTCGACTTCGTCGTTGCTCCGATCGAACGCGGCATCAATGCGGAGCTCGTGACGAGCTCGGTCAAGATCGATGGTGCCGAGCTGAGGTTCGGCCCGACTGGCGAGCTGGAATTCCGGCTTAGAGACGTCAGCGTGCTCGAGCAGAGCGGCGACGTCGTGCTTTCTTCGCCGCTCGCCGCCGTCAACATTTCTATGGCGGCACTGATGAGCGGCCGAATCGTTCCGGCCCGCATTGAGCTGATCGACCCAATCATCGCGCTCTCCTATTCGGAACAGTCTGGTTTTGTGTTCGAACGGGCGGTCCCCAAACCCACTCCCGTGCATCCTGATGGGGGGCCCGCTGAACTCCCGCCATCCAGCGCGCCGGGAACGACGGTGGTGACCCAACGTACGGCTACGGCTGGAACGAAGGTCAATCTAACGAAAATGCTGAGCGAGTCATCGCGTCGTGCCCGGCAACGACTTGACGCGACGTCATTCCTGACGGAATTCGGGCTTTCCAACGCGACCGTCGTCGTCGACTACGAAGGGCAACGCAGTTCCTGGCGGATCGACGAGGCGAGCGTCGATTTCGATCATGCCTCGAGGCGCAGCGTCATATCGGGGCGTGCGACCGTGGCGTCGCAAAGAGGGCCTTGGTCGGTATCGTTTTTGACCGATGAAAGCGACCAGACGGGCAAGCTGGAGGTCAAGGCGACCGTTCGCGATCTCGTTCCATCGACACTCGCTGCGGCTGCACCGCCGCTGGCGTTGCTCGGCAACCTCGAATTTCCCATTTCGGGCGATGCCACGGTGGGTCTGTCGACGGCCGGCGACGTCGAAAGTGGCGAACTTGCGCTGGAAGTTGGTGAAGGACGCGCGAGGCTGCCGTATCTGGTTCAGCCGATGCAGGTCACCGCGGGCCTGTTCAAGGTTACGTTCGATGGCAAGGCCAAGCATTGGGAGCTGAAGCCGAGCCCTGTCAAATGGACCGACGGGACCATCATGTTTACGGGCAACATGACGGACGTCTCGCAGGGCGGCGATCCCCCGCAATGGCGCTTCGCTGTCGATGGCAAGAACGGCGTCTTCGAGGCGCCAGAGTTCAATGTGCCACCCGTTTCGATCGACAGCTGGACGGCGCGCGGCACGATCATTCCGCGCCGCGGTTTCGTCGACCTCTCGGAATTCCGGCTCGCCGGCGGCGGCGGCGAAGCGACGGTCAAAGCGACAACTCAGGCGGGGCCGCAGGGGCAGAGCATGGCGGCCGAATTCTCCGTCTCGCCGATGCCGCTCAGTACCTTGAAAGCGCTCTGGCCGCGCGCGGTGGCGACGGGGACCCGTGATTGGGTCGGCAAGAACGTCTCCGCCGTCAATTTCAAGGGTGGAACGCTGAAGTTTTCGAACGGCAACGTCGGCGGAATCGAGCCGGGCACGGTTTCGACAGTATTGGAGCGCGCCACCGCGCGCTTTGAAGCTACGGATGCAGTGTTCACACCGCTGCCCGGAATGCCGGTGATCTCGACGCCGAACGCGTCGATCGGTGTCAACGACAATGCACTCGAAATCACGATGCCCGCCGGAACCGTCGCGCTGCCGGATGGGCGGCAGCTGCCGCTGAAGAACGGCACGATGCGTGCAGACAATATCATGTCGCCGCGCCCGAACGGCGAAATAGGCTTTTCGGCTACCGGTGACCTTGGTCCATTCGTCGAGGCGATCGGGCAGCTACCCGTCAAAGCGGTGCGCGATGCTTCGCCGCTGCCGAAGGCCGGCGACGGAAAGATCGACGCGCAGCTTCTGATCAAGCTGCCGCTCTATCCGGGCGTCACCGGGGACGACATGGCCATTACTGGCAAAGCGCGAATTTCGGACGGACGGTTTGGAAAGGTCGCCGGTCGCTTCGACGTCCAAGGCTTCACGCTCGATCTCAATCTTACGGACACGTCGCTGGACGCGAAGGGTGACCTGCTCGTCAACGGCGTCCCCGCAAAGGTCGTCGGGCAGCGGCTTCTGAACACAGACGCAAGCCAGCAGCCACCGATCAAGATCGTCGCAAAGCTCGACGAAGCCGACCGCACGCAACTCGGCCTCGACGTCAACGATATCGTTCACGGTGCCGTCCCGATTGAAGTCTCGCTCCAAAAAGGGGATCGGCCAGAGCCCGCTATCAAGGTGCATGCGGATTTGACGAATGCCGAGATCACTCTCGACCATTTGCAATGGCGCAAGCCTCCCGGCCGCGACGCGAGCGTCGACACTGACATCGTCAGCGCTCCGGGCCGCGACACGGAATTGCAGAACTTCAAAGTCATCAGCGACGATATCGCTGCCGAGGGGCGGATCGTGGTCGGCACCGATAACAAGATCAAAGAATTCGATTTCCCTGGGCTCAACCTGAACGTCATCTCGCGGCTTGACGTCAACGGCTCGCGAAACAAGGACGACATCTGGTCGATCAACATCAATGGATCGAACTTCGACGGAAGAAATTTCTTCCGGTCCCTGTTCAACGTCGGCAGCGGTCCGGACCGCAAAGACAAGCCCGCGTCGCGCGGCGCGCACATCTCCGTCGATCTCGCGAATGTTATCGGCAGCTCCGACGTTTCGCTGCGCAATCTCAAGATGGAGATCGAAACGCGGAACGGGAGTCTTTCGAGCCTCGACGCCAAGGGTACGCTTGACGGCAATTCGCCGCTTGTTGCCAAACTCGACCAGAGTGCAGGCTCACGGCGTTTGGTCGTTACCTCGAATGACGCCGGCCAGGTGATGAAGCTCGTGAACTTCTACCCGAACATGCAGGGTGGACGTATGCGTCTCGAAGTGGGCCTCGACGGTTCCGGGCCGGCTGAAAAGACCGGCACTCTCGTGGTCGACGATTTCAGGATTCTCGGCGATCCGATTGTTACCGAGGTTGTCAGCAGTGCCGATGACGGCCGGCCCGCTATCGGCGGAAACCGCAGCAACGTGACGCGCGAGGTTTTCGAGTTCAGCCGGATGAGGGCGCCGTTCTCGGTCGGATACGGGCAGTTCGTGCTGCAGGAGTCCTATATGAAAGGCCCGCTACTTGGAGCCACCCTTCGTGGCAAAGTCGATTTCAAGACGAAGCGCGTCAATATCGGGGGCACATACATTCCGCTTCAGGGGTTGAACGGCGCGCTCGGCGATATTCCATTGCTCGGTCAGATCCTGTCCGGCACGCAGGGCGAAGGAATTCTCGGGATGACCTTTGCGGTCCAGGGCCCGACCTCCGATCCGCAAGTCGTCGTCAATCCGTTCTCGCTGGTCGCTCCGGGGATTTTCCGAGACATATTCCAGATGACGTCCATGGATCCTACCATTCAGGTTCGCGATAACGCTCCGCAGATGCCTGTTGCAGATGGCGTTCGCGCAGCGCCTCCGAGCCCGGGCGACAAGCCAAAATCCAAATCGAAGTCGCAGACGCAGGCCAAGGCGAAAAAGACAGCTCCTAAGGCCGAGGCTCAGGCGGTCGACGGTTGGTCGTCGACCACCAACCACTAGTTCCGGGCTCAGACCGGCTTCAGAAGCACGTGTTTCTTTTTGCCGAGCGAAAGCTTGATGACGCCGTTTGCGCTGGCATCGGCCGCGGTGATGCTGGCTTTGTCGTTCGTGACGGCCTCATCGTTGACTTTCAGTCCGCCGCCCTGGATTTGTCGCCGTGCCTCGCTGTTCGACGCGACGAGCCCTGCCTTCACGAAAGCCGTCAGGACACCGAGTCCTGTGGCGAGCTCGGCGCCCGGTATTTCGATTGTTGGCAAATCGGAGGCAAGCGTTCCCTGTTCGAAGGTCTTTCGTGCGGTCTCCGCGGCTGCATCAGCTTTGTCCCGGCCGTGAAGAAGTGCGGTCGCTTCCGTCGCAAGAACTTTTTTGGCTTCGTTGATCTCGGAGCCCGAAAGCTTTTCGAGCTTGGCGATTTCGTCGAGCGGTAGAAACGTAAAGAGCTTTAGAAAGCGCGATACGTCGGCATCCTCAGTGTTTCGCCAGAACTGCCAGTAGTCGTAGGCGGAAAGCTGCGCTTCGTTGAGCCAGATAGCGCCGGCGGCGGTTTTTCCCATCTTGGCGCCGGAGGCCGTCGTCAGCAGCGGGCACGTCAGCGCGAAAAGCTGCTCCTTGACGCCCATTCGGCGGCCGAGGTCGATGCCGGTGACGATGTTGCCCCATTGGTCGGAGCCGCCCATCTGCAGATTGCAGCCGTAGCGCCGATTGAGTTCGACGAAGTCATAGGCCTGCAGCAGCATGTAGTTGAACTCGATGAACGAGAGTTCTTGCTCGCGTTCCAGGCGCATCTTCGCGCTGTCCATCGTCAGCATGCGATTGACCGAGAAGTGGCGGCCGACGTCGCGCAGGAAATCGATGTAGTTCAGGGGGGCCAGCCACTCGGCGTTGTCGACCATCAGTGCGTCGGTCTTCTGATCTCCGAAATGAAGAAATTTCGCAAAGACCTGCTTGATGCCTTCCTTGTTCGCCTCGATCTCCTCGACCGAGCGAAGCTGGCGCGTTTCGTCCTTTCCAGAGGGGTCGCCGACGCGGGTCGTGCCGCCGCCCATCAGCGCGATCGGCTTGTTGCTGCATTTTTGCAGCCACGTCAGCATCATGATTGAGATCAGCGAGCCAACGTGAAGCGACGGCGCCGTGCAATCGTAGCCGACATAGGCCACGACACGGCCTTCGCTCGCCAATTTGTCCAGGCCTTCGAGGTCCGAGCCCTGGTGCACGAAGTCGCGCTCGGCCATAGTCTTGAGAAATTCGGATTTCGGTGTTGTCATTGCAAATCTGGGCTTTCGCTTCGGTCGTCGCAGGGCTTTTTTATGGGGTCTTGCCGCGGGCGGCGGCACCATGCACGGGAAGGTGTCCATGGGCAAGTTGATGCGGGCGATCGGGCTGATGAGCGGAACGTCGCTCGATGGGATCGATGTCGCGTTTCTCGAAACGGACGGGGAGGACATCGTGCTGCGGGGTCCGGCGATGACCTATCCTTATGACGATGTCGTGCGGCGTGTGCTGGTCAATGCCATCGCGGACGCACAGGGCGTCAAATCCCGGGATGATCGTCCGGGTTCGCTTGCCGATGCCGAGACTGCCTTGACCGAACGCCATGCCGTAGCGGTTACCCAATTTATTAAAGACGCTAGCATCGATCGGTCGTCGATCGACGTTATCGGATTTCACGGACAGACCGTGCTTCACAAGCCCGATGTTGGGATAACCGTGCAGCTCGGATTAGGCGAGCTCCTCGCCAATTTCACGCGCTGTCCCGTCGTTTATGATCTCCGTGCTGCCGACGTCGAAGCAGGTGGGCAAGGCGCTCCGCTCGTTCCCGCCTATCATAGGGCGCTGACCGCAAAGTTGCCGCAACGGCCGATCGCGATCGTCAATGTCGGCGGTGTTGCGAACGTGACCTGGATCGGCCGCGACGGCAATCTTATCGCATTCGATACTGGGCCGGGGAATGCGCTGATCGATGATTGGATGGCGCGGAAAGTCGGCACGCCTCTCGATTCCGGCGGAGCTACCGCCAGCCAAGGGCAGGTCGACGAGGAAACGGTCCGCTTATTTCTGAGCCACGGCTTCTTTGCGGAAATCCCGCCGAAATCCCTCGACCGAAATACGTTTTTTACCGACCTCGTCGATCACCTCCCCGTCGAAGATGGAGCAGCAACTCTGGCGGCCTTCACTGCTCGCGCGATCGCCAAAGCGAGGGAGCACATGCCCGACGAACCAGAGCTTTGGGTGATATCAGGCGGGGGGCGCCGGAACCGCACAATCATGCGAATGCTGGCCGAACAGGTTCACCACGCCGTCGTGCCGGCTGAAGCCGTTGGTCTCAATGGCGATAGCCTGGAGGCGGAGGCTTGGGCTTATCTGGCAGTCCGCTCCATCCGTGGACTGCCGATCACGTTTCCAGGGACGACGGGGGTTGCGGAACCGATGAGCGGTGGCCTTCGCGCAGATCCCACCGCTCACGTCGTCCATTAACACCTTGCGTCGAAGGCTCTATTCGTCGTCGCTGTCGTCGTCGCCGGCAGTTGCAGCAGCCCCTGCTGCGGGGGCTTGCGCTTCGAGCCGCTCGAGTTCGCGCTGGCGCTGGCGTTCCCGCTCACGTTCGCGCTCGCGCTCCTTGTTGCGCTCGCGATCCTGTTCGAACTGGATCATGCGGTCGTCGAGATAAGCTCCGACGATATTGCCCATCTCTTCGGTCTTGTTTTCGAAGAAGTGGTTGGCGCCCGGTACGATCTCGTGCGTGATCTTGATACCTTTCTGGACCTTCACCTTGACCGCCATCTCGGCGACCGATGCCGTCGGAACGACGCGATCCATGTCGCCGTTGATGATCAGTCCCGACGACGGGCAGGGTGCCAGGAACGAGAAGTCGTAGAGATTGGATGGCGGCGCGACACAGATGAAGCCGTCGACCTCAGGCCGTCGCATCAGGAGCTGCATAGCAATCCAGGTGCCGAACGACACGCCGGCGATCCAGCACGTCTTGGCGTCGGGTTTGACAAGCTGCAGCCAGTCGAGGGCGGATGCCGCATCGGCAAGCTCGCCCGGACCACCGTCCCAAACGCCCTGACTGCGGCCAACGCCGCGGAAATTGAACCTCAGGACGGAAAATCCACGCGCTGCGAACGTATGATAGAGGTTGTAGACCACCTGGTTGTTCATCGTGCCCCCGAATTGCGGGTGCGGATGCAGGATCAGCGCGATCGGGCTGTCGCTATTGGCTTCGTGATGGTACCGGGCTTCCAGGCGACCGCCTGGGCCGTTGATAATTAGTTCGGGCATAAGAGATTTACTCGGTTTCGTGTGATTGGGTTTGGGGCGACTGCGGGAAGCCGGCGCGCGGCTTCCAAATGTTCAAATCCTCGTGGGTCGAATTCTCAATCCTTGACTCCAGCGCTCAGGATTTCCATAACTTTAGAACCGTTCGAAATATAGGGGCCCCGGTTGGTTAACGACAGGGCCTCTGGATAGGGCGGCTCTCTTAGCACAGTCCGGGGTGCCGGATGCAAGCTAAGGATGCGCAAGTTTGGATTCCGCCGCCGCTTGGGGCGACGACAGTCCGGAGATTTGAGACGTGGAACTAACGACCAAAGGCCGGTACGCGGTCATGGCCCTGGCGGATCTTGCCGGTCATACCGATGATGGTGCCATAGCGCTGTCGGTCGTCGCGGAGCGCCAGAGCCTCCCGCTTGCATATCTCGAACAGCTTTTTGTACCGCTCCGGCGTGCAGGTCTCGTCGAGAGCGCTCGTGGCCGGTCTGGTGGATACCGGCTGGCCAAGCCCGCGGCTCAGGTTTCCGTGGCGGCGATCATGGCGGCGGTCGAGGAAGATACGCGCTTCACCCGTTGCTCGCATAACGATCCTCGGTGTTCCGCGGCGACGCCTTGCGTCACGCACGGGCTTTGGAACGCCCTCAGCGAGACGACGGGAGAGTTTCTGTCCTCCGTCAGCCTGGCCGATGTCATCATGGGCGGCAGATATTCGGCGCGCTCAGGGCTAACCTCCTTTCCTCCAAGAGGAGCGGGCAAGCGGACATACCTGGATTACAACGCGACGGCACCGCTGAGGCCGGAAGCCAAAGCCGCTATGGTCGCGGGACTCGATGTCATCGGCAACGCGTCGTCGGTTCATGGCGAAGGACGGCGCGCCCGTTCCATCGTCGAAAGTGCGCGGGAGAGCGTGGCGCGGCTGGTCGGAGCGAAGGCATCCGAGATCGTTTTTACGAGCGGCGCGACTGAAGCGAACAACTGGGTGATCGCGCAGCCTTGGACGACTATTCTGACGAGCGGTATCGAGCACCATTCAGTGCTTGCGCCGGTGCGCTCCTCGAGCGCGGCCGCCGTGATGCTGCCAATCGATCCGCACGGCGTTGTGAGAGTCGAAGACGTCGCCGAATATTTATCGTCGCGGAGTTTTGCTGGTCCAGCGGTCTTCGCGCTGCAGCTGGCAAACAACGAAACGGGCGCCATTCAGCCGGTCGCTGAAATTGCCAAGCTTGCGCGCTGCCACGGGGTTGCGGTGCATACGGACGCCGTGCAGGCCGCAGGCCGGATGCCTATCGATTTTGCAGCTCTCGGGGTCGATACGCTCGCGATTTCCGCACACAAATTCGGTGGCCCCAAAGGGGTTGGTGCGCTCGTCATTCGCGACCATTTGGACCTTGTGCCGTTCGTCAGAGGCGGCGGCCAGGAACGGCGTCGGCGCGCTGGGACGGAGAATGTCGCCGCGATTGCCGGTTTCGGGGCGGCGGCTGAAGCGGCGCTTCGCGATCTGCAGGCAATGGCTGCAATCAGAGCGTTGCGGGACGAGTTCGAAGCGGATGTCAAACGCATCAGTCCGGGCGCCGTCATCATCAGTGAAGGTGCGCCGCGCCTCGCCAACACAACGGCGCTGGCGCTTCCAGGCAAACCCGCGGAGACGCTGGTCATTCGCCTGGATCTTGCGGGCATAGCGGTGAGCGCGGGATCGGCGTGCTCGTCCGGGAAAGTCGGCGCCAGTCATGTTCTGGAAGCGATGGGATTTGGTCAGGACATCGCGGCGAGCACGATCCGCATCAGTCTCGGACCGACGACGACGAAGGACGATATCTCGGCATTTCTGGCTGCGTGGAAGACGATCGTAGGTGAGCCGGCGCTCGCTGCTTGAAGGAATTGGTTTGAAGTGTCGCTGTTGGCGGCGCGTTGAAAGAGAGACGAAGAAATGGCTGCTGTTCAGGAGACGATCGATCATGTTCGGAAGATCGATGTCGACCAGTACAAGTATGGTTTCGAGACGCTGATCGAGAGCATCACGGCGCCGAAAGGCCTCGATGAAACGACCGTGCGCTTCATCTCGGCCAAAAAGGGCGAACCCGAGTGGCTTCTGAATTGGAGGCTCGAGGCATTCACCCGCTGGAAGGCGATGACGGAGCCGACTTGGGCCAGGGTCCATTATCCGAAGATCGATTTTCAGGACCTCTATTACTACTCGGCGCCGAAATCGACCGAGGGGCCGAAGAGCCTCGCCGACGTCGATCCGGAGTTGCTCGAGACCTATAAGAAGCTCGGCATCCCGCTGAAAGAGCAGGAAATTCTGGCGGGCGTGACAACGTCGCGCGTCGCGGTCGATGCCGTGTTCGATAGCGTGTCGGTCGTCACGACCTTCAAGGACGAGCTGAAGAAGGCGGGCGTCATCTTCTGCTCGATCTCGGAAGCCGTTCGTGAGCATCCCGAGCTTGTGAAGAAGTACCTCGGCTCGGTGGTGCCGCAGTCGGACAACTTCTATGCGTCGCTGAACTCTGCGGTGTTCTCCGACGGCTCGTTTGTCTACGTGCCGGAAGGCGTGCGCTGCCCGATGGAGCTTTCGACCTACTTCCGCATCAATGCGAAGCAGACGGGACAGTTCGAGCGGACGCTGATCATTGCGGATCGCGGTGCCTACGTCTCGTATCTCGAGGGCTGCACGGCGCCGATGCGCGATGAGAATCAGTTGCACGCAGCGGTCGTCGAGCTCGTGGCGCTCGATGATGCCGAGATCAAATATTCGACGGTGCAGAATTGGTATCCCGGCGACAGTCAGGGCAAGGGCGGGATTTACAACTTCGTGACGAAGCGCGGCGACTGCCGTGGCCATCACTCGAAGATCTCGTGGACGCAGGTCGAGACCGGCTCGGCGATCACGTGGAAGTATCCGAGCTGCATCCTGCGCGGCGACTATTCGCGCGGCGAGTTCTATTCGATCGCGGTCTCAAACGGCTATCAGCAGGTCGACAGCGGCACGAAGATGATTCATCTCGGCAAGAACTCGTCGAGCCGGATCATCTCGAAGGGCATCGCGGCGGGCTATTCGCAGAACACCTATCGCGGCCTCGTCTCGGCGCATCGCAAGGCGACTAACGTGCGGAACTTCACGAACTGCAACTCGCTGCTGATTGGCGACAAGTGCGGCGCGCACACCGTGCCCTACATCGAAGCCAAGAACTCGAGCGCGCACTTCGAACACGAGGCGACGACGTCGAAGATTTCGGACGACATGCTGTTCTATTGCCGTCAGCGCGGGCTTTCGTCGGAAGAAGCGGTGGCGCTCGTCGTCAACGGCTTCGTCCGCGATGTGCTGCAGCAGCTGCCGATGGAGTTCATGGCCGAGAGCCAGAAGCTGATCGGCATCTCGCTCGAAGGAAGTGTTGGGTGATGCCATGACCGAATACTGGTTCAAGCCGAAGAGCTACGGCTACGACGCAACGCCCATCAACTGGAAGGGCTGGGCTTCGTCGCTGGTTGCGGTGGTGGTGGTGCTCGGGGCGTTCCGGCTCTTTGTTTTGCCGGTTCCCGACGGCGCTCCGCATTCGATTTGGGAAGTCGGTCTAGGTCTGGCGCTCGGGGTCGCTGTCGTCGTCGTCTTTTCCTTGTTTGCGAAAACGAAGACGAGCAGCGAGTGGCGTTGGCGTTGGCGCTGGGGCAAAAATTCGAATGGAAGTTTGTAGGAACGGTTGCTGAGATGCTTGAGATCAAAAACTTGCACGTGAAGCTCGCGGATGAGGATCGCATGATCCTCAAGGGACTTTCGTTGACGGTGCCGAAAGGCGAAGTGCATGCCATCATGGGCCCGAACGGTTCGGGAAAATCGACGCTCGCGTATGTGCTCGCGGGCCGTGACGGTTATGAAGTCACGGATGGCGACATCCTGTGGAACGGCGAGTCGATCCTCGACATGGAGCCTGATGAGCGCGCTGCCAAAGGCGTGTTTCTTGCCTTCCAGTATCCGATGGAAATCCCGGGCGTGGCGGGGCTGACGTTTCTCAGAACGGCGCTCAATGCGCTGAAGAAGAAGCGCGGCGAAGCCGAGCTGACAACTCCTGCCTTCCTGAAGCTCGTGAAGGAGAAGGGACAGAAGCTCAACATAGACGTCGACATGCTGAAGCGGCCGGTCAATGTCGGGTTCTCGGGCGGCGAAAAGAAGCGTTCGGAGATCCTGCAGATGGCGCTTCTCGAGCCGACGCTCTGCGTGCTCGACGAAACCGATTCCGGTCTCGATATCGATGCGCTGCGCATCGTCTCGGACGGCGTCAATGCGCTCCGCTCCAAGGACCGGGCGTTCGTCGTCATCACCCATTATCAGCGGCTTCTGAATTACATCGTGCCGGACAATGTGCATGTGCTCGCCGACGGTCGGATTCAGAAGACCGGCGGCAAGGAGCTGGCGCTGGAACTCGAGAAATCCGGCTACGCTGAATATACTCATAAGGCAGCATGACATGAACGTAGCAGTCATGAAGACGAAGGCCGAGCAGGCCATCTCGGAGAGCTTCGAGGCGGTTGCCGAAAAGCTTCCGGGAAGCGCGGCGGTCAAGGCGCGGCGCAGCCAGGCTATCGGCGCGTTCAGTGGCCTCGGACTGCCGCACCGGCGCGTCGAGGAATGGAAGTACACCGACCTTCGCGCCAACCTTAAAGAGGCGCTGCCCGCGGCGGTGGATGACAAGAGGCCGTTGACCATCGCCGAGCTGCTCGTTGCGCTCGGGCCGCTGGCGCACGTCGACGCGCATCGTGTGGTATTCGTGAATGGCCATCACCGGGCAGCGCTTGACGATGTCGCCGATGCGGCGGGCCTGAAGATCGCGGCGCTCGGGGAATCGCTTGCCTCAGCTTCCGAAGATCTGGTCGCAAGCTTAGCTTCGACGCCTGAAGGCGGTGACGCCATCGAGGCGCTCAATACGGCGTTCATGACCGACGGCGCAATCGTGGGCATCGCCGAAGGCGCGGCTGTCGCGAAGCCGCTCCTGATCGTGTTTGTCCGAGCTGGTTCGCATGCCAATGCCGTTGCCGTGAGGAATTTCGTTACGATCGGCAACGGTGCGATGGCGATCGTTATCGAAGCGCATGTCGTTCTGCCGGGCACCGCGCGCGACGCTCAGGTAAACGCGCTGACAGAAGTGACGGTCGGCAATGGCGCGACGCTGCACCATGCCAAAGTCGCTGTCGATGAAGGCAAGTCGCTCCATCTTTCCAATTGCGATGTGACGCTCGGCGCCGACGCGAAATACTTCGGCTTCCAATTTTCGACCGGTCTCGGCTTGGCGCGCAACGGCATCAACGTCATTTTCGACGGCGAAGGCAGCAAGCTCGATCTTTCGGGTGCGTATCTCGCGCGCCATTCCGAGCACATCGATACGACCCTCGTCGTCGATCACGCGGTGCCGCGCTGCGAGAGCCGTGAGTTGTTTAAAGGCGTTCTCGACGGACATGGGCGCGGCGTGTTTCAGGGCAAGATCATCGTGCGCCCTGACGCGCAGAAGACCGACGGCAAGCAGATGTCGCAAGCCCTCATGCTGTCGGAAGATGCGGAGTTCGATTCAAAGCCCGAGCTTGAGATTTTCGCCGACGATGTAGTCTGCGGCCATGGCACGACGGTTGCGGAACTCGACGCCGATCTTCTGTTCTACTGCCGTTCCCGGGGAATCCCCGAGAAAGAGGCGCGGGCGCTGATGATCGAATCCTTTATTGGAGAAGCGCTCGAAAAAGTCGAGCACGAGGGGCTCAGGACCGCTCTTGCTGCGTACGCCATGCAGTGGCTCGGCCGCTCACCACGCGGATAGGACAAATGGGAAGCGAAACCACGATTGCTGTCGCGAGAAGTGCGGGCTCGCAGGCGGGGCTGACGGGCGCGCCGTATGATGTCGAGCGGATTCGCGCCGACTTTCCGATCCTCTTTCGCGAGGTCAACGATCGCCCGCTCGTTTATCTCGACAACGGAGCATCGGCGCAGAAGCCGCTGTCCGTTATCGAGGCGATGGATCACGCTTATCGCTTCGAATACGCGAACGTGCATCGTGGGCTGCATTATCTCTCGAACACGGCGACCGAGCATTACGAGGCGGCGCGCGAAACCGCGCGACGCTTTCTCAATGCCGAGCATACGGACGAGATCATCTTCACGCGCAATGCGACGAGCGCCATCAATCTCGTCGCGCGGTCGTTCGGCGAGCCGAGGATCGGCGAAGGCGACGAAATCCTCGTCACGATCATGGAGCACCACGCCAATATCGTGCCGTGGCATTTTCTGCGCGAGCGGAAGGGCGCCGTCCTGAAGTGGGCGCCGATGACAGATAGCGGCGAGCTTATGATCGACAAGCTCGACAGCTTGATCATGAAGCGGACCAAGATCGTCGCAGTGACGCATATGTCGAACGTGCTCGGCACGATCAATCCGGTGAAGGAAATCATTCGGATCGCGCACGCGAAGGGCGTGCCGGTGCTCATTGACGGCAGTCAGGCGGCCGTTCACATGGGCGTGGATGTTCGCGATCTTGATGCCGATTTCTACGTCTTTACGGGACACAAGACCTACGGCCCGTCGGGCATCGGCGTGCTTTATGCGAAGCGCCAGTTCCTCGCTTCGATGCCGCCTTACGAGGGCGGCGGCGATATGATCGAGAGCGTCACCCTCGACAACGTCACGTACAACCAGCCGCCGCATAGGTTCGAGGCGGGAACGCCAGCGATCGTCGAGGCCATCGGGCTTGGCGCCGCGCTCAACTACATGATGCAGGTCGGCCGCGAGAAGATTTCGCGCTATGAAGCGGAGCTTGGTGATTATGCCGCCGCGCGATTGGCCGAGCTGCCGTGGCTGAAGATATACGGGACCGCGCCCGGCAAAGGGGCGATCTTCTCCTTCACGGTCGATGGACTGCACCCCCACGATGTGTCGACGATCATCGACCGGTCGGGGGTCGCGATCCGCGCCGGCCATCATTGTGCGCAGCCGTTGATGGAACGCCTCGGGGTTACTGCAACCTGCCGCGCCTCGTTCGCGTTGTACAATACGAAGGCCGAGGTCGATGCGCTGATAACGGCGCTCACCAAGGCGCATGACCTTTTTACCTGAGGAGCTTCCGCATGGACGGGAAGCAGATTGAAGACCGCGAAGCGGTTAAGGCGGCGGTTGAGGCACTTGACGCGCCGCCGACTTCGCCACCGGACGGCGGCGTTGCGCCGGACCCGGCGCCTGGGATCGCGGCATCGGATGAGCAATCCAAGGATAGCTCTACGGCTTCAGCTTTGCCGCCCGAGGAAATCGAGCGGCTGACGAACGAAATCGTGGCCGCGTTGAAGACCGTTTACGATCCTGAGATTCCGGCCGACATCTATGAACTGGGATTGATCTACAAGGTCGAGATCGACGATGACCGCAACGTCGTGGTCAACATGACGTTGACGGCGCCGGGTTGCCCGGTCGCAGGCGAGATGCCGATCTGGGTCGAAAATGCCGTCAATGCGGTTCCGGGCATTGCGGGCACGAAGGTCAATATCGTGTTCGATCCGCCCTGGGATCAAAGCCGCATGTCGGACGAAGCCCGTCTGGCTGTCGGCATGTTCTAGCAGGCTCTCGCTTTTCTGGCGCGAACACCCATATACTGGTCGAATATCCAAGACACGGAGGCCCGCGTGCCCTCGCTTAGAATAATGCCAAAAGTCATGACGTTGAGCGATGCCGCCGCGGCGCGAGTTTCTGCTCTGATCGCGCAGAAGCCGGGCGTAAAGGCGCTCAAGATCGGCGTGAAGAAGGGCGGCTGCGCGGGCATGGAATACACCATGACCTGGGCCGAGGAGATTGGGAAGTTCGACGAGATCGTCGAGGACAAGGGCGCGGTGGTGCTGATCGACCCGGCGGCGATCATGTACCTGATCGGTACCGAGATGGACTATAAGACCGACAAGCTTTCCTCGCAGTTCGTGTTCAACAACCCGAACCAGAAGAGCGCGTGCGGCTGTGGCGAGAGCGTCAATCTCGAGCCGGCAACGCCGCAAGGATTTGCGCCCGTAGGCTGAAGCGAAGCGCGGGCAAGGACGTTCATGTCCGCGAATGAAGAGCTTCTGGAAATTCTAAAAGACGCGCTGGGCCGTATCGGAACGATCAGCGGCCGGCGCATGTTCGGCGGCGTCGGCGTTTACTTCGACGGCATTTTCTTCGCCCTTATCGACGACGGCGCGATCTACCTCAAGACATCGGACGAGACGCGGCCGGCGTTCGAGGCCGAGCGCTCGCGCGCCTTCTCGTACATGACGAAGACTGGCTTGGCCGAGCTGCGCTCCTATTGGCGGCTTCCCGAGCGGCTCTTGGACGACACGGACGAGTTGCATGATTGGGCCCGCGCGTCGGTCGCGGCGGCCCGCGACGTGGCGCTTGAAAAGAGGCGCAAGGCCGTGGGCAGATCGAAGCCCTCGCATTCCGCCGCCGAAAGCCCGAAGCGAACGGCGGCGAAACGGAAACCCAAAATGAAAGGCCGTTAGCTAAGGCCTCAGCCGCGGCCCGGGACTTTCATCGGGCGAGGCGGTTTGCGCATGAACGCAGGAACGTTCTCTGCAAAGCCAAGACGGTCGTCGCCCTTGTGCTGCTGCGGCGGCGGTGATTTGCGTGGCGGTTCTTTTGCCGTCTCACGCTTTTCAGCCGGACGATCGTTGTGCCGGCCGCTCCGCGGCTCGTCCGTCCACGCGTCGACGACGGGTTGCTCCCGCGGGGCCGGGCGTTGCGGGGCCTGGCGTCGCGGTTGTTCACGGCGGGCGGGCCTGTCCTGACGTTCGGCGCGAGCTGAAGCGGGCGGACGATCCTGCTGTTCGGCTTGGCTTGGAGCAGGCGGACGATCCTGTTCGCGAGGCCGTGGCGGAGACTTGGACCGCTCGGGTTGCCGCTCCGCTGTCCGCTCGCTCGATCGCCCGGATTGAGGCTTGTGCTCGCGATTGCCGCCGTGCGACCCGCGATGAGGTCTCCCGGACTTTTCGGGCGCTGCGCCGTGTGTCCGGCCGCCTCGGCCGCGGCGCCGTTTGCCTGCTCCGGCGATATCTTCTTCGCTCGGCGGATCACCGAGCCATACCGCCGTTTCGGCGGTGACTTTTTCGATGTCCTTCACGAATTTCAGGTCGTCCGGGCTCACAAGCGAAATGGAGTGACCCTCATGACCGGCGCGGCCAGTGCGGCCGATGCGGTGCACGTAGTCGTCCGCCGCCCACGGGAGATCAAAGTTGAAGACGTGTGAGACTTCGGGGATATCGAGGCCGCGAGCCGCGACGTCAGACGCCGCCAACAGCATGATCTCTCCGGCGCGGAACTTGTCGAGCGTCTCGGTACGTGCCGACTGCTCCATGTCGCCGTGCAAGGCGCCAGCGTTGAAGCCGTGCTTCGTCAGCGACTTGTGAAGGACGGCAACGTCGCGCTTGCGGTTGCAGAAGATGATGGCGTTCTTGACGTTGCCGTTGCGGATCAGCTCGCGGAGCACTTCCCGCTTGGCCCAGTCTTCGCCGTTCGGGCTATAAACGAAGTGCTGGGTGATGGTCTTCGCCGTCGTCGCGGGCTTCGCGACTTCGATCCGTTCCGGATTGGTAAGGAACTGATTGACGAGCCGCGTGATCTCGGGCGGCATCGTCGCCGAGAAGAACAACGTCTGACGGCGCGGCGGCAGAAGCTTGCAGATCTTCTCGATGTCCGGGATGAAGCCCATGTCGAGCATGCGGTCAGCTTCGTCAATGACCAGGATTTCGACGCCCATCAGCATGACGCGACCACGACCGAAATGATCGAGCAGGCGGCCGGGGGTGGCGATCAAAACATCGACGCCGCGGTCGAGCTTTTTCACCTGATCGTCCATCGAAACGCCGCCGATGAGCAGCGCAAGCGACAGCTTGTGATTGACGCCATATTTCTCGAAGCTTTGCGCCACCTGGGCGGCAAGCTCTCGCGTCGGAGCGAGGATCAACGAGCGGGGCATTCGGGCTCGCGCACGGCCTGTCTCGAGGCGCGTAATCATCGGAAGGACGAAGGATGCGGTCTTGCCCGTACCCGTCTGGGCGATGCCGAGCACGTCACGGCCTGTGACGGCGACCGGAATGGCAGCGGCTTGTATCGGGGTGGGGGTGACGTAACCCGCAGCCGTTATGGCTGCTTGAACCTTGGGCGATAGCCCTAGGTCAGCGAACGTCTTGGTTTCCAAAAGTTGGTATCTCCATCTGCACAGCTCGGATGGTCCGGCGCAGAGGCACCAGACAGTCTTTCGAGAGCGCAGGGGGACACGGGTGCCGAAAGGACCTAAGCCGAATAGGAGTGCGGATCAAAAAAGCATTTAAAAAATGCGCAAATCGATCCCCTGCGCTCCGGCACGTCCGCGTGCTCGCATACATCCCGACGAAGCGCAAGAAAAACTCATGGTTTTCGACCGCTAAGGCCGCGGGGTTCTGTCACAGTGAGGCTTTGGGCGAGCGAATCATGCGCCCGCCCAACAGGCGTCACGCAACCGTCATTCTTCGACCAGCCATTTGCCGAAAAGACCTCCGATGACGCCGCCGAGGATGGGTGCCACCCAGAACAGCCAGACCTGCGACAAAGGCAGTCCGCCAGCATAGATGGCTGGTCCGAGGCTCCGGGCCGGATTGACCGACGTATTGGAGATCGGGATCGACATGATATGGATCGCGGTCAGGGTCAGGCCGATGGCTGCCGGGGCGAGAAGGGCGGGTCCGTTTGCCCTGGTCACGCCCATGATGACAACGAGAAAAAATGCCGTCAGCACGGTTTCGAGGATGAATACCTCAAATAGGCTCGCTTTGAGCATCGAAAGCTCGCCATAGCCGTTAGCCGCGAATGTCGCGCTGGTGTGCCCTACAAGCGAGAAGATCCCACAAGCAGCGCACGCTCCGATGACCTGCGCCAGAATATAGTAGCGCGCTTTTCCGAGTTCGAAACGGCCACCCGCAACCAAACCGAGTGTTACAGCCGGATTGTAATGGCCGCCCGAAACGTGGCCGATCGCAAAGGCGGTCACCATGACCGTTATACCGATAGAGAAGGCTACTCCGAGAATGCCTGCGGCACCGGACGGCGCCCCAAAGGAATAGAATGCGGAGCCCAATACGGCCGACATAAGCATGAATGTGCCGAATGCTTCGGCGGCTAGTGCTCTGTTGTTCATGCGGAAAATTCCCTGTGTCCCTCTATTTTTTGAAATTCGCGTTTACCGTGTGGGGCAACTGACCTGCGACCGGACGAATCACTACGGGGCGCGGCCGGTCGTACCCAGGGGTGGGCAATAGGTCCGCTTGAAAAAACCTTAATGAACCGTCACAAGCCAAGAAGGGCTTATTTGTCGTATCAACGGAATTGACTTTTTGATCGACATTCAATGCCGTAGATATCGGCGCGGCGGCGCTGATGCCGGCGCGATACAATTGTTCGCTAGAAGTCGATAACGCCAGCCTGAGCTGCGCGTTTGCCAGCTACCGACGCGCAAGCGCCGCTGAAATTCGTGAGGATCTCGATCGATGACGGTGAATGTTGGTTCTGTGGTGGGCAATGCGGGTCTCGCCGCTGCACGCGACGCTGCGGTTCCGGCCGCTGACGCGCGGCCGAAAGGCGTGCGTCGCGGGGAAGCCATTCGGGAACTCAAGAAGCGCGACAACTACACGAACTTCGGCCATATCGCGTTCGTTTACCTCGTCATCCTCGCCTCGATCTGCCTGACGATCTGGAGCTACGGGCTAGTTGCGGACGCCGGTCTCGGGTGGTGGTGGAACATCCCGATGACGCTTCTGTGCATTACGGTGGTGGGCGCCTCTCAGCACCAGTTCGGCGGCATCATCCATGAGGGCACGCATTTCATTCTGTTCGAGAACAAAATCCTCAATGAGCTTGCTTCGGATTGGCTGGCCGCGTTCCCGATCTATACGTCGACCTTCCATTTCCGCCTGCACCATCTAGCGCACCATCAGTACATCAACGATCCGGTACGCGATCCGGATTTTGCGCAGCTTCACGATAGCGGCCACGATCTCGATTTTCCGATCACGCATGTCGAAATGCTGCAGGCGCTGCTGAAGCAGCTATGGCTGCCGAACCTTTTCCGGTACACGCTGGCTCGCGCCCGCTACAGCGCGCTTGGCACGGTCAACAATCCCTATGTCGACCGCGAACGCCGTGGCGAAAAGTTGCCGACGACGGCCGGCATCATTTACGCAGTCGTCGTCCCAACGGTCGTCAATATCCTGACGCAGACGGGCCATGGAAACTGGGCGTTCGTCGCCCTTGGTGCGTTGACTGCGGTCGTGGTCGCATATTTCTATTTTCTCGACGAAAATAAGCTGCCGCATTCGCACGTCGACACGGTGATTTCTCACCGTGTGACGAATATCAGCCGCGTCGTCTACATAGCGATCGTGTACTTTGCCTTGACGGCCATTCAGGTTGCGGGCTGGGCACCGGCTTGGGACTATTTCGGGCTGCTCTGGGTCGTCCCGCTCTTCACGACATTCCCGCTGTTCATGATCATGCGGCAGTGGGTGCAGCACGGCAATGCAGACCGCGGGCGTTTCACGAATTCACGCGTATTCCTCGTCAATCCGCTCATTCGCTACGCGGTGTTTCCATTCGGTATGGATTACCATCTGCCGCATCACATTTACGCGTCGGTGCCGCATTACAAGCTCAAGGGTCTGCACGAGCTTCTGTTGCAAGACGCCGAGTACAAGGAAAAAGGCATCGTCGTTGAGGGTTATTTCCAGTCGCCGCACGGCAAAGTGGAAGACCGCAACCCGACCGTCATCGAGGTTCTTGGCGAGAAATATGCGCCGAAGACAGCTGACGGCGAAGTCTACATCGACACCAACACACTCGAATACGCCAAGGTCCGTGATCCGGATGCGATTGCCCGTGAGGACGCGGCATCGGGGCGGCGAGAGTAGGAAAGACGGGGAAGCGCGAGCGCTCCCCCTCGATCGCCTAGATATCGAGATCCTTTGCGAAGGCCGCGTGCTCCTGGATAAAGCGGAAGCGCGCTTCCGGCTTTGAGCCCATGAGCGCGTTGACGACTTCAGCCAGTCCGCCGCGCTCGGCTTCACCGATGGAGACGCGAAGAAGCGTGCGGCGCTTCTTGTCCATCGTCGTTTCTTTCAAATCCTTGAAGTCCATCTCGCCAAGGCCTTTGAAGCGGGTGACCTTCGGCTTCTTGTTCTTGAAGTGGGTCGCCAGAAGTTCATCGCGATGGGCTTCGGTGCGCGCATAGGCGACGTCGCCTTTATCCGAGATTTTGTAGAGCGGGGGCACAGCCAGGAACAGGTGGCCGTTTTCGACCAGCTCCGGCATCTCCTGGTAGAAGAACGTGATGAGCAGCGACGCAATATGGGCGCCGTCGACGTCGGCGTCGGTCATCACGATCACGCGCTCGTAGCGCAGGTCTTCGTCGCGATACTTGGCGCCGGTGCCCACACCGAGCGCCTGAATGAGGTCGGCGAGAAGCTGGTTCTGGGAGAGCTTCGCCGAGGACGCGTTTGCGACGTTCAGGATCTTGCCGCGCAGAGGTAATATCGCCTGCGTTTCACGATCGCGGGCGCTCTTGGCGCTGCCGCCGGCCGAATCGCCTTCGACGATGAAGATTTCCGTGCCTGCGGCTTGCTGGATCGAGCAGTCGGCGAGCTTCCCCGGAAGGCGCAGCTTACGGGTTGCCGATTGGCGGCCGACCTCTTTCTCGCGGCGGCGCTTCAGGCGCTCTTCCGACTGGTCGATCGTCCATTCGAGGAGCTTCGTCGCCTGCTGCGGGCTGTCGGCGAGCCAGTGATCGAAGGCGTCGCGCACGGCGGTCTCGACGATCTTGGTCGCCTCGGCGCTCGCAAGCTTGTCCTTCGTCTGGCCCTGGAACTCGGGCTCACGGATGAAGACGGACAGCATCGACGCGGCGGTCCCCATCACGTCTTCGGACGTTATCTGCTGGGCTTTTTTCGCTCCGACCAGTTCGCCGTAGGCTCTGAGACCCTTGTAGAGGGCTTGGCGTAAGCCGTTATCGTGCGTGCCGCCTTCGGCTGTCGGAATCGTGTTGCAATAGGAGGACGAGAAGCCGTCCTCGTCGGCGATCCAGGCGACCGCCCATTCTACCGAGCCGTGGCCTTTTTCCTTCTCGACGCGACCCGAAAAGATGTCCTTGGTAACGCGAGTTTGGCCCTCGATCGACGAAGTCAGGTAATCGCTCAGGCCACCCGGGAAGTGGAATACCGCCTCTGCGGGCGTGTCGTCCTTGATGAGCTCAGGCGCGCACTTCCAGCGGATTTCGACGCCGCCGAAGAGATAGGCTTTCGAGCGCGCCATCTTCATGAGGCGGGCCGGCTTGAAAGCGGCGCCCTTGCCGAAGATCTTCTCGTCCGGCTTGAAGCGCACCTTCGTGCCACGCCGGTTCATAATCGAGCCGAGCTTTTCGAGCTTGGTCTGCGGCTCGCCTCGCGAGAAGACCATGCGATAAAGCTGCTGGTCGCGCGCCACCTGGACTTCGAGGCTTTCGGAAAGCGCGTTGACGACGGAAACGCCGACGCCGTGCAGGCCGCCCGACGTGTTGTAGGCCTTTGAATTGAATTTGCCGCCAGCGTGCAGCACCGTTAGCACGACTTCGAGCGCGCTCTTGTTCTTGTATTTCGGGTGCGGACCGACCGGAATGCCGCGGCCGTTATCGGTGACGCTCAGAAACCCGTCTTCCGCCAGTTCGACCTCGATCCACGTGGCGTGGCCTGCAACGGCCTCGTCCATCGAGTTATCGATCACCTCGGCGAAGAGGTGGTGCATTGACTTCTCGTCCGTGCCGCCGATGTACATTCCTGGGCGGCGACGGACGGGCTCGAGGCCTTCGAGCACTTCGATATCGTGTTCGCTGTAGCCGCCATTGTCGGCGGGCTTACGGGCACGAGACGATTTTTCAGTCATTTCGTTATCGAATTCCGGAAAAAGGTCGGTCTGAGATCGGCTCATGTGCAGCCCTTAGTCATGCTGTTGCGTGACCACGCGTTCGGAACGAAGCGGCGGGACGCACGACGGCAAGGCCGCTGAAGCGAATCTTGAGGGCTTCTTATAGCCCGAGCCGGGCCGCCGCCACCATCGCGTTTGCGACTTGTGGCGGCTCGGCAACTCGACAAATGCTTCAGACTGCGACGTTATCGATCAAGCGTGTCTTGCCGAGCCAAACGGCGGCGAGAACGCGCAGCGGACGGCCGCTCGAACTCGACGCCTGGTCAAGCGTTTCGGCGTCACGAACCTCGACGTAGTCGATTTTCGTAAACCCGGCGGCTCCGAGCTTGCGCTTGGCGTTGGCGGTACCTGCCGGCACGTCGGCGCCATTGGCAACGTCTTCGGCGAGCGCCGAAATCACCGCATAGAGCGCCGGGGCAACCTTGCGCTCGGCGAGGCTGAGGTAGGCATTGCGGGACGAAAGCGCCAGACCGTCGGAATCGCGCTTCGTCGGAGCGCCGATCAACTTCAGGGGCATGTCGAGATCGCGAACCATCTGGCGAAGGACGGTAAGCTGTTGAAAGTCCTTCTCGCCGAATATCGCGAAATCGGGCGTCACCTGGTTGAAGAGCTTCGCACATACTGTCGCAACGCCGTTGAAGTGTTGCGGTCGGAATGCGCCTTCGAGATCTTTTGCCGTGCTCCCGGCTTGGACATTGGTCGAGAATCCTTCAGGGTACATTTCTTCGAGGGTCGGCGCCCAAACAAGATCGGCGTCGGCTTCGTCGAGCTTTTTCAGGTCGCCAGCCTCATCGCGCGGATAACGCGACAGGTCCTCGTTCGGTGCGAACTGGGTCGGGTTGACGAAAATTGAAACGACGGCCTTGTCGGCCTTCTTCTTGGCGAGCTTGACGAGCGAGAGATGCCCGGCGTGCAGGGCGCCCATCGTCGGCACGAGGCCGATCGTCTGGCCCCGATGGCGCCATTTAGCGGTGACTTTCCGCAGGTCGCGAAGGGTGCGAACGACTTTGATGATCTCTGACAAAGCTCAGGCCCTGGTGCAAATTTCGGGCAGTGGTGCCGGGATTACGGGCAAGCCGTCAAGGGGATAAGACGGCACCAAGTTTTCGGGCCAGAGATGCATGACGCTCGATCTGCTAATATCAGTCGACGGGCGAATCGCATCGGGCGCCCTATATTTGCGAGAATGGCATGGTCGCGACACTGCGGCGTGAGGATAGCGTGACACAACGAGTTCTTCCTTCCCGGGACGAGTTCGCCGCGCAATATTTGATGGATGAGCCGCGGCTCGTCGGAGCCCTTATCGAACGCGCGTTCTTCACCGAAGACGAGCGTCGGCGTACCGCGGATATCGCTCGGCGGCTTGTGCATACGGCGCGCGCCGACAAAGCCGGTCATGCGGGCGTCGATGCGTTCATGCACGAATATGGATTGGCCACCGACGAAGGCGTGATCCTGATGTGCCTCGCCGAGGCGCTCCTCCGCATTCCGGACGCCGAGACGGCGAACGCGTTCATCGCCGACAAGATTTCGGGCGGCGCGTGGGAGAAGCATCGCGGCCATTCCGATAGTCTCTTCGTCAACGCGTCGACATGGGGCTTGATGCTGACGGGTCGCATCATGCGGCTGAAAGATGCCAAGGGTGCCAATCCGCTGCAGGCGATGAAGCGCCTTGTTGCGCGCTCGGGCGAGGGGACCATCCGGCTTGCCGTGCGACAGGCGGTGCGGCTGTTGGGTGAGCAGTTCGTTCTCGGTTCGACAATCGAAAGCGCACTTTCACGCTCTAGAGGGTTCGAAGAAAAGGGCTACCGCTTCTCCTATGACATGCTCGGGGAGACGGCCCGATCCGAACAGGACGCTGAACGTTATTTCCAACGTTACATGGCAGCGATCGATGCGGTGGGCGCGGATGCTGGATCGTTTGTGACGACGCATGCGGATGCGATTTTCACGCGGCCTTCGATCTCCGTGAAGCTTTCGGCTCTGCATCCGCGTTTCGAACCCGGCAAGGAAAAGCGTCTTCGCGCCGAGCTTGCTCCGCGGCTGTTGACGTTGGCGCGTGCGGCGCGGGCAAAGGGGCTCGGGCTTACGGTTGATGCGGAAGAGCAGGACCGGCTCGACATTACGGCCGACCTCTTCGGCGAGACGTTCATCAGCCCGCAGCTCGATGGTTGGAATGGTCTCGGCATTGCCGTGCAGGCATACAGCAAGCGGGCGATTCCGATGCTGCGCTGGCTGCGGCGCCTCAGCGAGCAGACCGGCAAGCGCATCCCCGTACGCCTCGTCAAGGGCGCCTATTGGGACAGCGAGATCAAATGGGCGCAGGAGCGCGGCTTCGAGGACTATCCGGTCTTCTCGCGCAAGCTGCACACCGATGTTTCCTATCTCGCGGCGATGCGGCTTTTGATCTCTGATCCGGTCGCGTTCTATCCGCAGTTCGCGACCCATAACGCACACACCGTCGCGGCAGCGTCTGTTGCCGGCGGAGCGGTGGAATTTGAATACCAGCGGCTGCACGGCATGGGCGAAGCGCTCTATGAGCAAGTCGTTGGAGACGGCAAGCTCGGGCGCTCATGCCGGATCTACGCGCCCGTCGGCGGACATGAAGACTTGCTCGGATATCTCGTTAGGCGGTTGCTCGAGAACGGTGCCAATACGTCGTTCGTCAATCGGCTGGGCGATGAGGAAACCTCGATTTCCGAGATCATCGCCGATCCGGTCGAGATCGCCGACCGCGAATTCAACTCCGGCGAACGCGTGACCCTGATTGCACGGCCGCGCGACATTTTTCTGCCGGAGCGAAAGAACAGTGCCGGTCTAGCGCTGGTCGAGGGGAGCGTGCGCGGGGCGCTCCAGGCCGATATCGCTAAGATATTGAAGACGCCCTTTGCGGCCGGACCGATCGTCAACGGTATCGTGACCGCCGGTGGAGACGTTGCTGCGATTTCGGTTTCGCCCCACGATCATCGCGATCGGATCGGCACCGTACGTCTCGCGACGCCGCAGCATCTCGAAGATGCGATCGCATCCGCCGTGAGTGCGGCGCCGCGCTGGGAGCGGACCGAAGCCTCCGAACGCGCCCGAATTCTTGAGTTTGCCGCAGATATTTTCGAGCGGGATCGCGCGGTGTTGACGGCGGCGCTCATTCGGGAAGCCGGGAAAACACTCGAAGCGGCGCAATCAGAGGTGCGCGAGGCGGTCGATTTTCTGCGCTATTACGCGACCGAGGCGCGGAGGCTGTTCTCCGATCCCATTTTCCTCAAAGGCCCGACGGGCGAGGAAAACACGCTCTCTCTCAGGGGGCGCGGGGTTTTTGCCTGCATATCGCCGTGGAATTTTCCGATCGCGATCTTTGTCGGCCAGGTTGCCGCGGCGCTCGCAGCGGGCAATGCCGCGATCGCGAAGCCGGCCGAGCAGACACCGATTGCGGGCTTTCTCGCAGTCAAATTGCTGCACGAGGCGGGGGTTCCTCGCGACGCGCTGCAGCTCGTGACGGGCGGCGGCAAGCTCGGAGAAGCGCTCGTCAAGGACGCTCGCATTCAAGGAGTGGCGTTTACGGGCTCAAACGAAACTGCCTGGGCTATCCAGCGCGCGCTCGCCGATCGCCGCGGCGCCATCGTGCCGTTCATCGCGGAGACGGGCGGCATCAATGCGATGATCGCGGATTCATCGGCCTTGCCCGAACAGGTCGTGCGCGATGCCGTGCGCTCGGCGTTCGACAGTGCCGGTCAACGGTGCTCGGCGGCTCGCGTTCTTTTCGTTCAGGACGACAACGCGCCCCGTATCCGGTCGATGCTGGCGGGGGCCATCGAAGCGCTCGATGTGGGCGATCCGTTGGATTATGCGACGGACGTCGGTCCTGTCATCGACGAAGCGGCGCAAGACGTTTTGGAAAGCCACAAGGTCCGCATGCAGCGGGACGGGCGAGAGATCATCGATCTCGCGATGCCGGAAGCCTGCCGCGCGGGGACTTACGTCACGCCGGCGCTTTATGAAATCGATCGCTTTTCCAGGCTCGACCACGAAGTCTTCGGGCCTATTCTGCATTTGGTCCGTTATGAGCGCGGGCATCTCGACAAGGTCATCGCGGCCTTGAACGCCGCGGGCTACGGGCTGACGCTCGGCCTCCACAGCCGTATCGAGAGCGTCGCGGACTACGTCGCCGAGAACGCCCGTGTGGGCAATCTCTACGTCAACCGCAACCAGATCGGGGCCGTCGTCGGCGTTCAGCCGTTCGGAGGCGAGGGGCTTTCCGGCACCGGTCCGAAGGCTGGCGGACCCAATTATCTGGCGCGGTTTGCCACCGAGCGCACGCGCTCGACCGATATCACGGCGACGGGCGGCAACTACACGCTGCTGAGCGGGAAGGGTTGAGTTTTTGTTGGCGCTTGCGACTGCGCTTCCCGCAGCCGGCCGCAAGCGCAGGCTGGGCGATCGCCGAGGATGACGGTGTTACTCATAGACCGCGTAGAACTTCTTTGACGGCTCGACGATTTCCCATGTGCCGGTAAAGCCAGCGGGCGTCAGGAAAGCGTCGCCCGCGCGGAAGGTCGCCTCGGAGCCGTCGTCGCCGCGGATGATGATGACGCCTTCGAGGATGTGGCAGAACTCGCTCTCCGAGAAGACGACACGCCAGGTTCCCGGTTCGCTGCTCCAGATGCCGCTGCTGAAGCGCCCGTCAGGGCTATGAAAGAGGGTCTGTGCGCATTGGACCGGATCGCCGGCGACGATTCGGTCTCCAGCCGGCCGAAAGACTTCTCCGGGTGGCAGAACGCCTTGAAAGAGAACAAGCTTGGGAAATTCTGCTTGAGCCGGCACGGGCGAGCCTCATTTTTCGAGATGCCCGCAATGCTACGACCGGCCTGCCTCGGCGAGCAAGCCGTTAGTCTCCGGCCATCACGAAGCAATCGACGGACTGGCGGCGAAGCGCGTTGCAAGTCGAGGTAGCCCGCGTCGCGTCAAAACCAGTGAAACGAGCCCGGTATACCTGATGACCGTCTTTCGTCGCCGGGTTCGTGACTGAGGAGACACCGGCGAGAAGTCTTCCGGCACGGCCCTGGACATTGGAAAGAGCGCGCTGAGCATCGTCGATCGAGACGTAGGCGCCGATTTGCACCGCATATCGTCCGACCGGGCCCTGCGCGACACTGCGGCGGGGTTCGAAGTTTTCTTGTCCTGAGGTGCCGCGAAGCGAGTTCGCCTGCGCTCCAAGGGTCGAGGGCGGCAGTCCGCGGGTGACCGGAGTCGGACGCGGAACTGCATTGGTTGCTTTCGTCTTGGTCCGAACAGCCGGTCGAGCGCGGGGCAGGGGTGCTACTTCCGGTGTTTCGGCTTCCCGGGCCATCGCTGCTACCGGTGGCGCGTCGGATGCGCCAAGCATGGCGATGCGATTGCCGGCCGATGCTTCGCGGCGTTCGGTTAAACTCGGGTCCGCCGCGGGCGTCTGGTCTGATGCACCCAGGTTCGCAGGGGCGAAGGGATGAATGGCGACATCCTCCGCCGGGGCATTTTGCCTGGGAGCCTCGGCGACACGGCCAAGATCGGTTCTCGACGCCGTACCGAACGATGGCGGCGGTGCACGGTCCAAATTGCGATCGCCATCTTCCATGTCCGTCGTTTCGTCGGGCGACGCAGGTGCGCGGCGGGCTCTCGGCACCATCGGAACGGCATGGACTTTGAAGATATGGACGGGCGTTTCAGCCGTTTCATTAGAAGAATTTGGTGGCTGCGGAGTGCCAGGTTGGCGAGCCGCAGCGGGCGCTGCTTCCGCGACCTCAAGCGGCGCCGGCCTTTGCTTTGCTGGCCGCTGGGCCATCTTGGGCTCGCCCTTCAGTCTCGCCAGAAGCATCGATCTGCGGGTTTTCACGGAGGAGGCACGAGACGCCATTCGCATCAGCAGAACGCGCATCTCAGCATTGCGCTCGCCGGCGGTGTCGCCGCCAAAGACGACGCCGATCAGGTGACGGTCGCCGCGATGCCACGAGGTCACGAGGTTGAAGCCGGAGGCGCGCGTGTATCCGGTCTTGATGCCGTCGATACCGGCGAAGCTATTCAGCATCGTATTATGATTGCGGAAGGATTTTCCGCCGTAGGAGAAAACGCGGGTAGCAAAGAGCGGATAATATTCTGGAAAGTCGTCCTGGAGATGCAGAGCCAGGGTCGCCATGTCGCGGGCGGTGGTAATCTGATCGTCGTTGGGAAGGCCGGACGCATTTTCATAGTGCGTCCGCGACATGCCGATTTCGCGAGCGCGGGCGTTCATCAGGCGTACGAAATTGGCTTCCGAGCCGCCGATTTTCTCAGCGAGCGCTACGGCGATGTCGTTGGCGGATTTGGTGATGACTGCCCGGATGGCGTCGGAAACCGCGATTTCGTCGCCCGGATCGAGGTCAAGTTTTGAGGGAGCGACGCTGGCGGCAGCTTCTGAGATCGTGAGCTTGTCCGACATCTTGAGGCGCCCGGATTGAAGCGTCTCGAATGTCAGATAGAGCGTCATCATCTTGGTGAGAGACGCCGGATGGCGGGATTCGTCGCCGTCTACGTCGTGCAGAACGGCGCCCGTGTTGGCATCGAGGATCAGCGCTGCGTGACGGTCTTCCCGGGCGCTTGCGCCAGTCAGGAACACGCCAAACACAACCACAAATGTCGGCGCATACGCCAACGCCCGTCGAAACACGACGCTTTTTCCCTCTTACCGCCCATAATGGACGGCTGTTTTTGACATCCCAGTCCCGCGAGTTCGCCGATTCGGCTCCCGCGAGCGGCCCCACCAATCAATTCTGAAAGGAAGAGCACTGTTTTTAGGCACCTTTTGGGCGTCAAAGGGGTCCTTTGGCGCTCGCAGATGCTGAATTGAGTGTAGGGTTCGAGAACTGAGGTAGAGTTAAAGAAAGCGGTAAAAATCGGGTCTTCGGGCGTCTCAATTTCGCTCGCTAAGGCGAGCTGTTTGCTGTCTTATCCTGTCAGGTTGGATTTGTGGTCGCGGCTGCCGTGGAGTGAGGGACAGAGGCTGTTCCCTCACCGCCATCGATCGGAGCCGATTCTGGAGAGCTCCGTCATAATCGCCCATATTGTCGAGCGCCGGAACCCCGGAACGGGCTGATGACATTGATCTACCGGGGAACACCGGCTGCGTCACTCGGCTCGTTCTATTTTTTGCTCGTCAGCGTGCCTATATTACGGGCTTGAACGGACACGGGTGTTAGCGTGAACATTTGGCGAGAACGATGGGTGCCCGGTCGGGCACGCAATTGCGGAGCGGGCGTTACTTTTCTGCCGCCACCATGCCGCGGTTGCGGGATAGCTTTGGAAGCTCTGATGGATTCGGGTTTCACCCGAGGCTCACGATGAAGAAGGTGCAAATCTTTCCCTTGTTGGCGGCTTCCCGCATGGCCGCGAACAATGATCCGCCTGATGGACCTCGCCGCGACAATGGCGATGGCGAGTCCAAGACGGGCATCGTAACGAAGACCCGTCCAAAAACGAAGAAGCCGAACCTATATAAGGTTCTCCTATTGAATGATGACTTCACACCGATGGAGTTCGTCGTTCTCGTGCTGCAGCGCTTCTTCAACAAAGGACAAGAGGATGCGACCCGTATCATGCTCCACGTCCACCACAAAGGCGTCGGTATTTGCGGGGTCTATACGTATGAGGTGGCCGAAACCAAGGTGACGCAGGTCATGGACTTTTCGCGGCAGCATGGCCACCCTCTTCAATGCACCATGGAGAAAGAGTAGGACTCGATTGACATCGCTCTCCAAAAATCTCGAAGCCTCGCTGCACCGGGCGGTGCAGTACGCGAATGTACGCCATCACGAATTTGCGACGCTCGAGCACCTGCTGCTCGCGCTGGTCGACGATCGCGATGCCGCGGCCGTGATGCGAGCCTGTTCCGTCGATCTTGAGCAACTTCGCGCTCGGCTCATCGAGTATCTCGATACTGAGCTCAAGCCGATCGTGTCGAAGTCGGCGCGCGACGCGCATCCTACGAATTCGTTCCAGCGGGTCGTCCAGAGGGCTATCGTTCACGTCCAGACGTCGGGTCGCGAGGAAGTCACCGGCGCCAACGTGCTCGTCGGCATCTTTTCGGAGCGGGAAAGCCACGCTGCGTATTTTCTGCAAGAACAGGAGATGACGCGGTTTGATGCAGTACAGTACATTGCCCATGGAATTGCCAAGCGGCCTGGCATGTTCGAGCCGCGGACGGTTCGTGGAGTCGATGACGACGTGAGCGCGACCGAGGGTGAAGAGAAAAAGCCGGGCGACGCACTCAACACCTATTGCGTCAATCTCAACAAGAAAGCCCGTGACGGCAAGATCGATCCTTTGATCGGCCGTGAGCAGGAAGTGATGCGCACCGTGCAGGTGCTGTGTCGCCGCCAGAAGAACAATCCGTTGTTAGTCGGCGACCCGGGCGTCGGCAAGACGGCGATCGCCGAAGGGCTCGCCCGAAAGATTGTCGGCGGCCACGTTCCGGACGTTCTCAAAGGCGCGACGATCTTCTCCCTCGATATGGGGGCGTTGCTCGCCGGCACGCGGTATCGCGGCGATTTCGAGGAACGGCTCAAGGCCGTGATGAAGGAGGTCGAAGCCTTCCCAGGCGCGGTCCTTTTCATCGACGAGATCCACACCGTCATCGGTGCGGGTGCGACGTCGGGCGGAGCTATGGACGCCTCGAACCTGCTGAAGCCGGCGTTGCAGTCCGGAACGCTTCGGTGCATCGGCTCCACGACCTACAAGGAGTACCGTCAGCACTTCGAGAAGGATCGGGCGCTTGTTCGCCGGTTCCAGAAGATCGATGTGAAGGAGCCGACCGTCGAAGATGCGATCGAGATCTTGAAAGGCCTGAAGTCGGTCTTCGAGGACTATCACAAGCTCAAGTACACGAACGAAGCCATCAAGGCGGCGGTCGAGCTGTCGGCCAAGTACATCCACGACCGGAAGCTTCCCGACAAGGCGATCGATGTGATCGACGAGACGGGTGCGTCGCAGATGCTGCTGCCGGAAGGCAAGCGGAAGAAGAAGATCACCACGAAGGAGATCGAGGCGACCGTTGCCGTCATGGCGCGCATTCCTCCGAAGACAGTGACGAAGAGCGATGCCGAGGTGATCGCCCATATTGGTCGGGATCTGAAGCGGCTTGTGTTCGGTCAGGACAAGGCAATCGAGTCTCTGTCCAGCGCGATCAAGCTGGCGCGTGCGGGATTGCGCGAGCCGGAGAAGCCGATCGGCTGCTACCTGTTCTCGGGCCCGACTGGCGTCGGCAAGACCGAGGTCGCCAAGCAGCTCGCCAACCTCATGGGCGTCGAGCTCCTGCGCTTCGACATGTCGGAATACATGGAGAAGCACACGGTTTCGCGTCTCATCGGCGCGCCTCCGGGCTATGTCGGCTTCGATCAGGGCGGTCTTCTGACAGATGGCGTCGATCAACATCCGCATTGCGTGCTGTTGCTTGACGAAATCGAGAAGGCGCATCCGGATCTGTTCAACATCCTGTTGCAGGTGATGGACCACGGCAAGCTTACCGACCACAACGGCAAGTCGGTCGACTTCCGCAACGTCGTGCTGATCATGACGACGAACGCGGGTGCCTCCGACATGGCCAAGCCGCCGATGGGCTTCAACCGGACGAAGCGCGAGGGCGAGGATACGGAAGCGGTGACGAAGCTCTTCACGCCTGAGTTCCGCAACCGTCTCGATGCCATCGTGCCGTTCTCGGGATTGCCGCCGGAAATCATCGCGCAGGTCGTCGAGAAGTTCATCTTCCAGCTCGAGGCGCAACTTGCGGATCGCGGCGTTTCGATCGAGCTGTCGGACGAGGCTACTCGCTGGCTGGCGGAAAAGGGCTACGACGAGAAGTTTGGTGCCCGGCCTTTGGGCCGCGTCATCCAGGAGTACATCAAGAAGCCGCTCGCGGAAGAGTTGTTGTTCGGCAAGCTCGAGAACGGTGGAACGGTGAAAGTTCTGGTGGCCGGCAAAGGCGAGGATCGGGCGTTGACGTTCGACTTCCTGCCGCTCGATCCTTCGAAGAAGATGAAGACACCGGAAGATGAAGAGACGGACGACGATGGTCCGCAGCCGGTTCTCGCCGACGCGACACCGAAGAAGGCGTTGCCCGGTCCCAAGGACAAGGGCGACAAGTCGAACGGCTCCGGCGCGGTTCCGAGCGTGCCGCGAAAGAAAAAAGAAGAGTAGTCACCGCATAAATAGGCAATCGCTTTGAACACGAGCGCTGGATCTGATCCTGCGCTCGTTTCATTTCAGGGTTTGGTTTTCAATCGATCAGCAGCGGCGTCGCACCGAAAAGTGTTTTATCGTCAACGTGCTTGACGAGAAAGTCGGCCACATCGGCGCGCGAAATCGAGCCGGCACGCCAATCCCTCATCTCCGTAAGTACATTATATCGGCCCGTCGCAGGCTCATTGGTCAAGAGACCCGGACGGGCGATTGTCCAGTCCAGACCGCTTTTCATGACGATGTCCTCGGCAATGTCCTTGTCGTCGTAGACTCGCTGCAGCACGACCGGGAAGATCAGATTGTCATAAATAAAGTTGATCCGGCCGCGGCTGTTTCCTGCCCCTAGGCCAGTCACCGTCAGCAGACGACGTACGCCGGCCGCTTGCATGGCTTCGACCATGACGTGCGTTGCGTTGGAAAAGAGTTTGGTGCCGAAGATCAGGTCGGTCACCGCGTTGGCACCGATCGACTGGATTACGGCGTCTACGCCCGGCAACGCCGCGACGACATCCGCCCGCTTCAGTGCGTCTCCGGTAATTTTGCTAAGCTTCGGATGCGCCAGCGGAATGCTTTGAGCGGATCGTGCGAAGGCGCGGACATCATGTCCGGCCGCGAGTGCGGCCTTCACGGTCTCGAGCCCGATGCCGTGGCTTGCTCCGATAACAAGGATAAGGGCCAATACTTACCTCACGGCTTTGCCTAGCCAGCCAATGCGGCTTTGAGCTTCTCGGCATTGGCTGCGAGCACGGCCGTATCTTCCATTTTGCGCGCGTGCAATTGCAGCGGTTGGCCTTCGTATCGCGGCATGATGTGGAAATGCAAGTGGAAGACGGTTTGGCCGCCGGCAGGCTCGTTGAATTGCGCAATGCTGATGCCATCGGCATTGAAGGCTGATTTGGCGGCGATCGCAACTTTCTGCACGAGTGGTATGATCTTCGCGAGCACTGCCGGATTGGCATCGAGGAGGTTGCGGGACGCTGCCTTCGGCAGGACGAGCGCATGGCCCGGTGATTGGGGCATCACGTCCATGAAGACGATGGCGTCGGCGTCCTCGTAGACTTTGTGGCACGGAATTTCACCGCGCAGGATCTTCGCGAAAATATTGCTGCTGTCGTACGACATGATGTTCGCTTGGCCCAGGTCTACGGTGCCCTCGACTGGGGACCGCTTCAGGCCTCGTCTTTGCGATAGGGGCCCATCTCGGTCAAGTCGGCATTGAATTGGGCGACCGCTTCGCGTTCCTGGTTGAGAAAGCGCTCGACCGCCCGGCGTAACGACGGATCGGCGATCCAGTGGGCAGAGTACGTCTCGACGGGCAGGTAGCCGCGCGCGAGTTTGTGCTCCCCTTGGGCGCCCGCTTCGACCCGCGGAAGCTTGTGCGCGATCGCATAATCTATTGCCTGATAGTAGCAGACTTCGAAGTGAAGGGCGGGGTGCTGCTCGATCGCGCCCCAATAGCGGCCGTAAAGGCAATCGCCACCGATAAGGTTCAGGGCGCCCGCGATATAGCGGCCATGCCGCTTGGCAAAGACCAGCAAACAGCGTTCGGGCATCGATTGGCCGAGCAGCGAAAAGAACGTGCGATTGAGATAGGGGCGGCCCCATTTGCGGTTTCCGGTGTCCATGTAGAACGCGAACATCGCATCCCAATGGGCTTCACCGATGCCTCTGCCAGCCACATGCTCGATCTCTATTCCGGACGCGAGCGCGGCTTGGCGCTCTTTTTTCACGGCCTTGCGCTTGCGCGAGGCCAGAGTTGCGAGAAAATCGTCGAAGGAACTGTAGCCTTGGTTCTCCCAATGGAATTGCTGTCCAATTCGAGTCAGGAAGCCGAGTGCACTTAAGCGCGCGGCGACGTCTTTGCTTAGAAACGTCAGATGCGCCGATGAAAGGCCGCCTTGGCGCACGACCTCGATCGCAGCCGCGGCGAGAAGCTGTTCGTCGGCGCAAGCCTTTGGCCCGGGTTTGACTAAGAGACGAGGTCCGGGAACGGGCGTAAACGGCACCGCAATCTGAAGCTTCGGGTAGTAGCGGCCGCCGGCTTGCGCGTAGGCGTCCGCCCAACCGTGATCGAAAACGTATTCGCCCTGACTGTGCGATTTGACGTATGCGGGCGCCGCTGCAGAGATCGCTCCTGACTCGTCTTCGATGACGAGGTGGCGCGGCATCCAACCACTCGCGCGGCCGACGGCGCGGGATTCTTCGAGCGCCTTCAGGAATGCGTGACTGACAAATGGATTGTAGGTCGCGGGATCGGAATTGGCGCAAGCGTCCCATTGTTCCGCATCGAGTGCGGCGATAGAGGGGACGAGATTTACTGCGGCGTCGGGAAATATAGGCATCTGAACTGCGGCTGCGAGAGACCCAAGTCTATGCAACTCCTTCATATAAGAACAAAGCGATAGAAGGGCAGCGCAGATCTGCATTGAGCGCGGCGATGTCACAGCGGGTTCGGCGTCGTGGCCCAGGCGCCGGTTCTATTGCGGTCTGAAACCTTCAAATATCATCGCGTCAGCCCAGGCTTCGGCAATCCGCCGCTGCTTTGCCGTTCGGACCGTCCACGTAAAGAGCGGCTGGCCGCAGACCTGCCGCGCAAACTCGGTGACAGGCGTCGGCAGTGCATCGACTTGATAAGCGTAGAAGTCGGGTGCCACAGGACCGGACTCCAGGAGGTCGCGAAGCCCTGCAGCGCGCTTTCGGCTGATCTTGCGCGACCACCATCCGGCACCTGCATATCTTTCCGAAACGATACCGCGTGGAACGGTGGGCGCCAAGCTTCGAACGGTTGCCATAACCGCGGGGTCGAACGACATTAGCGCAATCGGGCCGCGATAAGCCGACACGAGCAGTGCGATGTTGGCGAGGAAATCCCGATCCGGCGGATGCCACTCGCTTTTGATTTCGATGAGCAACGGCACGCGGCCGGCGACCAAATCGAGAAGTTCAGAGAGAGTCAAAATTGTTGTTCCGCCGGCGCGATAGCGAAGCGTTTTCAGTCCGCTTTCTTTGACGGC
Source organism: uncultured Alphaproteobacteria bacterium (assembly GCA_963710005.1). Classification (GTDB taxonomy): domain Bacteria; phylum Pseudomonadota; class Alphaproteobacteria; order Rhizobiales; family Hyphomicrobiaceae; genus Hyphomicrobium_B. The sequence continues at coordinate 34,981 of CAVPYR010000010.1, read as the reverse complement.
CGAGATAGGGCCGCGTCCTTCGACGAGCCGGTTTAAAGTTGCATCGTGAAAGACGACCGGCACGCCACCCTTTATCGGGCGCAGATCGCACTCGATGCCGTAGTCCGCCGCGATCGCAGCCTCGAAGGCGGGAGCGGTATTCTCGATGATCCGTTGTCTCGCATCGTGCAGTCCGCGGTGCGCGATCGGACGAAGGAAGGCCGCGCGGTCGAGCATGGCGTCAACGGACTTTCAGGATCGCGTCGATCTCGACGCACGCTCCAAGCGGTAGACTGGCGACGCCGACGGCCAATCGTGTGTGCCGGCCGGCATCACCAAGAACGGCGACGAGCAAGTCCGAAGCACCGTTTATGATTTTCGGCTGATCGGTAAAATCGGGGGTTGAAGCGACGAAACCGGTCAATCTCAGGACTTGAACGATGCGCTCCAAATCGCCGAGCGCGGCGTTCGCCTGTGCCAACAGGTTAAGCGCGCAATGGCGGGCAGCCGCCTGGCCATCTTCGATGGAGACGCCCCCGCCGAGCGATCCGGCCAGCACACGGCCGGTCGCATCCTTTGAAATCTGTCCCGAAATGAAAAGCTGATCTCCGGATAGAAGAAAAGGCACGTAATTGGCGACGGGTTGCGGGGCTTCCGGAAGTTTTAGGCCCAACTCGGAAAGCCTTTGCTCGATAGCGGTCATTGGCATATTACCCGATGTTTAGGTTGCGAGGCAGCTTGTGGCCGCGCCGCCGCCTCTTTGCAATGCTTTATCTGCCAATTAGACTACTGTAGTTGTAGCCATATCCGTCCCGGGAGCGAGCTAAAGCCGATGATCACGCGTGAAGGCTACGCTACGTTAGCGCTTCTGACCCTTGCAGGCGCGACGGCAATTGATCCTGCGGCAGCTGATCCGGCCGCGGTGGTTGATCTTGCGCCGTTCGCTCCGCACCGCGCCGTCTACGAGCTTTCGATGGGAGACTCGACGGCGGGCTCGGGCGTGACAGGCGTCACCGGCCGGATGGTCTACGAACTGAAGGGTTCGGCGTGCGACGGCTACACGCAGAACATGCGCTTCGTGACCGTGATGACCAACCAGGAAGGTACGGAGACGCTGAGCGATCTCAGAAACTCGAGCTGGGAAGAGGCCGACGCAAAGAAGCTCACGTTCTCATCGACGCAATATCAAAATGATCAACTTGCGGATTCGAGCCAGGGGGATGCCGCGCGCTCCAAGGGCGCGACGCCGGTTGTCGGAGTCGACCTCGTGAAGCCGGCGAAAAAGCGCGTTTCGTTGCCGACCGATATTTATTTCCCAATGCAGCATGCGTCGACGTTAGTTCAGGCAGCCAAGAGCGGCGTGAAGATGTTTGCTGCCAATCTCTATGATGGCTCTGAGCAGGGTGAAAAGTACTATTTGACCAATACCGTCATCGGCAAAAAATACGACACCGGGTCCAAAGCGTTTTCTGCTTCGTTCAAGGGAGCGGACCAATTGGCGAATGTCGAGTCATGGCCAATGACGATCAGCTATTTTGAAGCCGGCAAAGAGAAGCTAGATCAGACGCCGGCTTACGAATTGTCGTTCCGCTATTTCGAGAATGGCGTGACCAGCGATCTGAAAATCGACTACGGCGAATTCTCGATCAAGGGTGAACTCAAGGAGTTGACCTTCCTTGATCCGGGCAAGTGTCCCGCGACCAAGGACACGCATTAGCGGGAAGTACGATCCCCGCGCAAAGTTGCTTTTTGGACCCTTCGATACTTCGGGGCCTGTCGCTCGTAAGCGGCACTCGATATTGCCTCGCTACTCGTATGCAACGGGTCCCGTCAAAAGGACGTGGGCGGGCGCGACGGTTCCGGGATCGACGCCGGCTTCCTGACAAAACGTAAGTAACAGGCCCTCGTCGGACAGAAGATATTCGAGGGTTGCCGCCTGCAGATCGCGTGATGTGGCAACTTCCCGGAGGTCTTGGGGTGCGATCCCGGTCAGCGCAAGAAAGCGCGAAATCTGCTTTGAATCGGACAGCAGAAACGCCAGCACCTGCAACGCAAGAGCCTCGGCTTCGTCTTTAGAGAGCTTGGATTTGGGTGGGGCCATCGCGTTCCCTCATTGCCGGGTGTCGTTAACTGTTGGTTACCGCTTTCGGGAGCAAAGTCGGGCGATGGTCTAGGCGAGAATCGGTGCACAACGGCCGCGATGGAGAGTGGGCGGTTGCTATGACGTATCAGGAATCCAGAACAAACGTCGAGCGTCGCGTGCCGGAAGTCCGGCGCGCCGTGCAATCTGTTCTGATCGTCGAGGACAACGAGCTCAATATGAAGCTCTTCAATGATCTCCTCGTGGCGCACGGCTATAAGACGATCCAAACTCGAAACGGTTTCGAGGCGCTCGAGCTGGCGCGCAAGCACCGTCCGGATCTTATCCTGATGGACATCCAGTTGCCTGAGGTTTCCGGCCTTGAGGTGATGAGGTGGCTGAAGGACGATGACACCCTCTGCCAAATCCCGATCATCGCCGTTACCGCATTTGCGATGAGAGGGGACGAGGAGAGGATTCGGTCGGGTGGCTGTGAGGCATACATATCAAAACCGATTTCGGTGATGACGTTTCTCGATACCGTTCGAAAGTTCATCGGCCCTTCGAAGTCGTAATTCCGTCCGCAGATCCTGTGACCCATGACCGCCCGCGTTCTTGTTGTCGACGACATTCTTGCCAACGTGAAGCTTCTCGAGGCGAGGCTGCAGGCGGAGTATTTTGAAGTCCTGACGGCGAATAGCGGACAGCAGGCGCTCGATATCCTGGCGCGCGAAAGCATCGATGTCGTGCTTCTCGATGTCATGATGCCCGGCATGGATGGCTTCGAAGCATGCCGCCATATCAAGGGCAGCCACACGACCCATCACATTCCGGTCGTCATGGTCACGGCGCTCGACCAGCCTTCCGATAAAGTTCTCGGGCTCGAAAGTGGTGCCGACGATTTCCTGACCAAGCCGGTCGATGACATCGCGCTCGTTACCCGCGTGAAAAATCTCGCGCGTCTCAAGATGCTGAACGACGAAATGATCATGCGGGCGTCGACGGGTAAGGAGATGGGCATTCCCGACGATGGCTCGCTTGCGCGCGCGCTTTCGGCGAGGTCAGGCCGCGTTCTGCTCGTTGACGACCATCCGCGCTCGGCCGCGCGCTTGCTCGAAGTCCTATCGAAGGCCAATGACGCCTACGCGGAGCGAGATGCGCAGACCGCGCTCGTGAGGCTCGCGGAGAATAATTTCGATCTTCTCATCGTCAGCCTGTCGTTGCAGGGCGCCGACGGATTGAGGCTCTGTTCGCAGGTGCGTTCACTCGAACGCACACGGCATCTGCCCGTCATCATGCTCGTGGAACCCGGAGACGAGGCGCGGCTGCTGCGCGGACTCGATATGGGCGTCAACGACTACCTGATGCGCCCGATCGATCGTCACGAGCTCCTGGCGCGCGTCAAAACGCAGATCAAGCGCAAGCGGCATTCGGATTTCCTCCGGCATCGACTGGCCGAAAGTGTCGAGCTGGCCATTACGGACTCGCTCACCGGGCTTCACAATCGCCGCTATATGGAAGGGCATTTGAAGACGCTGGTCTCGGAGGCGATCCGCACCGGCCGCAGTCTGTCCATGCTCGTTGCGGACATCGATCATTTCAAGAACGTGAACGACACTTATGGACACGATGCCGGCGATACGGTTCTGAAGGAATTTTCCGTGCGCCTGCGGCGGAACACGCGCGGTGTTGATCTCGCGTGCCGGCTCGGGGGCGAGGAGTTCGTTATCATCATGCCGGACACCGACATCACCCACGCCTATCAGGTGGGGGAGAGATTGCGCGCCTGCGTGGCGTCCGATGAGTTTGCGATCGGTGACGGCAGAAATATCCGCGTGACGGCCAGTGTCGGCATCGGAACGCTGGAAAGCCCCGACGACACCCCGGAGACAATGTTTAAGCGAGCCGATAGCGCTCTTTATATTGCGAAAAGACGCGGACGAAATCGGGTTGTAGCCGATGCGGCGTAAATGCTACTCTGGCTGAGACGGGCGTTGCCGCTGCGCAATTGCGGCAATCCTGGGACGGATAGCTCGCACCTACAACTATAATTCTTTATTTTTTCAATAACTTGATTGGTTTGGGCGGCGCGAAACGGCACCGTCGAATCGTTGCTGGGACGACACAGTAAAGCAGTTGTTGCTTTCCGCCCCGTATTCTGGCACCAATTTGCGCGATCAAATGGGGATAACTTAGGGAATTATGCCAATCAGACGTCACCCTTGCGAGCGTTTGCCGTCGGGTGGCGATCGTGAAATCCCGCGCTATTGGGCCCGCCGCATAGCCTGATAGAGTGGGTATGATCGAACCGAGCGACCACACGAGTGGCCTCCTCGAACGGTTGCAGAGGGTCGATCGCGAAGCTGGGTGAGGAACAACGCCCTCTTTGAACCTCGCCCGGTCGTGGCCAGGGTCGCGAAGCTGTCTCGGAACGATTTACCCCGCTGCCGAGTTTGCTTTAGGCCCTGGCCACATGCTCTAGCCAGAGTCCGCTTCAGCACAATCGATGGTATTAAAGTTCAACCCAACAAGGTCGAACGACGACTTACTTTATCTTTGTTTCTTTGAATTCGACGTGCTTACGAGCAACGGGATCGTACTTCTTAAATACAAGCTTCTCAGTCGACGTGCGGGGGTTCTTCTTCGTGACGTAGAAGAAGCCGGTACCGGCGGACGACAGCAATTTGATTTTCTGTGTAACAGGCTTCGCCATGTCGTGGCCTTAAGTGAAAAAACGCCAAGGGACCTTGGCCAAGGAGGGCGCAACATACGCGCCAACTTTGCTGTGTCAAGGTACGGGAGGTGCGACTTTACATGATATCAGGTCACGGCGAAAGGCCGACTGATCGGAATAATAATAGGGTAGCAAGTCTGCCGATTGCTTGAATGCCCGCGCTTCCTGAAAAAGCGTAGCGACATCACCGAGGATGAGCCTCGTGATGTGGGGCAGATCGAGATCGCTGGCTTTTGAAAATGTGAACCAGCCAAGATCGAGTAGCTCCCCGTCGGTCATCGCAAGGTTTCCCGATATGGCGTTGGCGTTAGCCATGAAAAACCAAGTGTCGTAGCGGCGCACGCGTCCGGGCGGTGTAATGGCGCGCGCGAGCGGAAGAAGATGCGCCGGGGCCGGGGTATGTCCTGTCGCCGCAAATGTCCCCCAGGTCACGCTCGCATTCGTGAACGGGTCTTTGCGACCGATGATGAAACCGGTTTCCTCGCAAAGCTCGCGAACGGCAGCAAGCGCAAACGGTTTGATCTCGTGCACGAGGTCGGTTGGAGCGAAAGCTCCTGTGAACCCATCAGCAAGTGCGCGATCGTCGTCCTCGACGCGGCCGCCGGGAAACACCCATTTGTCAGGTAGGAAGACTTGGTCGGCGTGACGCCGGCCCATGAGCAATGTCGGTTCGGTTCCAGTGGTGTCGATGACGAGAAGGCACGCGGCATCGCGGATCGGGGTTGCCGCTAATTGGCTTTTGCCGGCTTTGGACATCGCAAGAGTATTATCAGGTCGCCGTTTCGGGCGGAACTGGAGGCCATTTCTCTGGCTCATCCAAGCTCGGATCACCGAAACCGTGCATCCACAATGCCCACTGATAGCCGATCAAAGTCCCTTTAACTCGCGGCAGCAGCCACAGACTGAGCAGCACGAGTGCCGGCATCCAGATAACGAGCTGAACCCACGTCGGCGGAGAATAGAGTTGTTCCGTAATGAGGATGCCTCCGACAATGACGTGGGCGGTGATCGTCATGACGAAATAGGGTGGTGCGTCGTCGGCTCGCTGGTGGAAAAGCTCGGTACCGCAATCCGGACAGAGGTCGTTGACCTTGAGGTACTTGCCGTAAAGTCGACCGGTCCCGCAGTTGGGGCACTTTTGTCTCCAGCCACGCCCCATTGCCTGCCGGATGTTCCGGTCTGCGCCGTCGTCGGCAAGCGGTGTTATATGGGGCGTTTCAGGCATTATATGGTGATGGGACGTCGGGACGCCGCGGTCAAGAAGTGGGAGTTCCCCTGCGGCGTTATCGACTGCGGCCGCGGAACTTGCCGAACTTTCGCTTTCCGGAATTGTCGCGGTTTCGAGCAACTCCCGATCCAAAATTGCCGCGCGACGGCTCCGTCAGCATTTCGAAGCGAAGGGCGCCGGCAGACGGAATGGCTTCGAGAAGGCGGACCTCGACCGTATCGCCGAGGCGATAGCCAGCCCCCGACCGCGCGCCGATCAGGGCATGGGCGGCCTCGACGTGATGGTAGTAATCATTGCCGAGGCTGGAGATTGGAATGTAGCCGTCGGCGCCGGTATCCTTGAGTTTCACGAACAGGCCGGAGCGCGTCACGCCGGCGACGCGCGCGGGGAAGGTGGCGCCGACGCGGTCGGCGAGGTGCGCGGCGATCAGACGATCCGTCGTTTCCCGCTCAGCGGACATTGCGCGGCGCTCGGTGTCGGAGATGGCTTTCGCAATGCTTGCGAGGCGCGGTATTTCTTCGTCGGTCAGTCCGTCCGAGCCGAGATTGAGGGCGCGGATCAGCGCGCGATGCACGATCAAATCGGCGTAGCGCCGGATGGGGGACGTAAAGTGCGCATAGCGCACGAGGTTCAAACCGAAATGCCCGATGTTTTTCGGATTGTATTCGGCTTGCGATTGCGAGCGCAGGATCACCTCGTTGATGAGATCGGGGACGGGCAGATCCTTCGCCTGCTCGAGCACGCGATTGAAAGCTTCCGGTTTCAGCGCTCCCGCGTGCGGAACCTTCATGTCGAGCGTTTCGAGAAAATCGCGCAGCCCTTTGAGTTTTTCCGGGCTTGGCGCGTCGTGCACGCGGTAGACCAGGGGAAGGCGCTTTTCCTCGAGCGTCTCAGCCGCCGCGACGTTCGCCTGGATCATGAATTCTTCGATCAGCCGATGCGCTTCCAGTCGCTGGGGCGTCACCACGCGATCGACCTTGCCTTCGGCATTGAGGAGGATTTTGCGTTCTGGCAGGTCGAGGTCGAGCGGGCCACGCTTGTCACGGGCTTTGGCGACAGCTCGATAGGCCTCCCATAGCGGCTCGAGCGCGCTGTTCATCAGCGGCAGGCATTTTTCGGACGGGTTGCCGTCGATGGCGGCTTGCGCTTCCTGGTACGAAAGCTTGGCAGCCGACTTCATCATGCCGCGCACGAACGTATGGGTGCGCTTCTCGCCATGCTTGTCGAAAACCATGCGAACGGCGAGGCAGGGCCGCTCTTCGCTTTCGCGCAGCGAACAGAGATCGTTGGAAATCTTTTCCGGCAGCATCGGCACGACGCGATCGGGGAAATAGACCGAGTTGCCGCGGAGTTGCGCTTCGCGATCGAGCTTCGAACCCGGCTTGATGTACTGGGCGACGTCGGCGATAGCGACGGTTACCACGAAGCCGCCTGAGTTCCTGCCGTCAGGGTCGGGTTCGGCGTGCACGGCGTCGTCGTGGTCGCGGGCATCGATTGGATCGATGGTGAGGAGCGGGATGGCGCGGAGGTCGGTGCGGCCTTCCATGGTTGGCGGTAAGAGCGTCTCGCACTCTTGCAGTACTGATTCGGGAAAGTCTTCCGGAATGCCGTGCGCGTGGATGGCAATGAGCGAAATCTTTCGCTGGTCATCCGGATTGCCGAGGCTCTCGACGATCTCCGCACGCGGTGTCGCGAAGCGTCCCCCGCGCGCCAATTTAAAGCGAACGAGATCGCCGTCGTTGGCTCCGCCCGTGTCGTCGGGAAGGATCGACCAGCTTTTCAATTCCTTGCGGTCGATGGGTTCGATCGTGCCGCCGCCACGCTTCGACGTGCGGTAAATGCCGAGGAGACGGCGCTTCTCGCGCGGCAGCTTCTTGACAGGCATTGCTTCGTAGGACACGCCGCCGCTGCTTCCGCGCGGCAGTTTCTCAAGGCGCGCCAAGATGTGGTCGCCGATGCCGATCTCGACGTCGCGGCCGTGGGCTGCCATGACGATACGAACGACCGGCCGCTTGCCGTCATCCTCTTCCCATTGGAGCGGCTTTCCAACGAGGTCGCCGTCCTTGTCGCGCCCGGTGACTTCAAGCGCCGTAACGGGCGGCAGTTTGCCCTTCTCCCGAAGGTGCTTCTTGTCGCCCGCAAGCGAGCCTTCTTCAGACATCTCGGCGAGCAGACGCTTCAGTGCGATCCGCGCACCGCCCGATACACCGAAGGCTCGCGCGATCTCACGCTTTCCGGCCTTGCCTTGGGCGGAATTTAGAAACTCGATGATCTGCTCTTTGCTCGGCAGACCTCCGTTGGTGGGGGCTCGCGTCGCGCTGGATTTGCGGGCCACCTGTGCGCCTCTTGTCTTTGCGGTCAGGCCTTTGCCCTTGCGAGTTTCTTAGGCGGAGCGGTCTCCGCGGACGTCTTTTTTGCGGCCGCCGGCTTCTTCGACGCCTTGCGCTCGGCGGGAGACGCGGCGCTGTCCGACTTTGCGGCTTTCACCGCTTTCGGTTTCGCAGTCTTTGCAGCTTTCGACTTCTTGCCGCCGCCGTTTGCTGCGCGCTCGGCGAGAAGCGCCACCGCCTCGTCCATTGTCAGCTCGGCCGGGTTTTTAGCGCGTGGCACCGTGGCGTTGACTTTGTTGTGCGTGACGTAAGGGCCGTAACGCCCTTCAAGCACTTGTACGGGTCCGCCCTCGCTCGGATGCTCGCCAAGTGCCTTGAGCACTTTCGGTGCATTGCGCTGGAAGCGGCTTTTGCCGCCGCCGGCACGCTTTTCGGCGAGTAGCGTGACCGCGCGATTGAGGCCAATCGTGAAGACGTCCTCGATGCTTTCGAGATTGACGTAGGTCTTGGCTTCACCGTTCTCATGGACAATGAAGGGTCCGAACCGGCCGAGGCCAGCGGTGATCACGCCACCTTCGTCCGGATGCACACCGACTTCGCGCGGCAGCGACAGAAGCTGCATCGCCCTTTCGAAATCGAGAGTTGCGGCGTCGATGCCCTTCGGTATGCTCGAGCGCTTCGGCTTTTCGTCGCCTTCGGTTTCGCCAAGCTGGACATAGGGTCCAAACCGGCCCGTGCGCAGTGAAACCGCGGCGCCGTCGTCATTATATCCCAGCACTTTTCCATCGAGCGCAGCATCGCCGTTGTTTGTCTGCGTGAGCTGCCGCGTGTAGTTGCACTCCGGATAGTTTCCGCAGCCGATGAAGGCGCCGTATTTCCCCGAAATCTTGAGGCTCAATCTACCCGAGCCACACTTCGGGCAAAGGCGCGGATCGCTGCCATCGCCCTTGTCCGGGAAGACGTGGGGTCCAAGCATTTCATTCAAGGCTTCAAGAACGTCGCCGACGCGCAGGTCCTTGATCTCGCCGACGGCCGCCATGAAATCGCGCCAGAAATCGCGGAGCACGTCCTTATAAGCGAGATCGTTGTTTGAGATCAGGTCGAGCTTTTCCTCGAGATCGGCCGTGAAATCGTATTCGACGTAGCGCTTGAAGAAGCTTTCGAGGAACGCGATCACGAGGCGCCCCTTGTCCTCGGGGACGAGGCGCTTCTTCTCGATCCTAACGTAATCGCGGTCGACCAGCACCGCCATCGTCGAGGCATAGGTCGACGGGCGCCCGATGCCCAACTCTTCCATGCGCTTTACGAGCGTGGCCTCGGAAAAGCGCGGCGGCGGCTGCGTGAAATGCTGATCGGCGCTGATCTCTTTATCTTTCAGGCGATCGCCGACCGCGAGCGGCGGCAGACGGCGGTTCTCCTCATCGTCCTCGGAAGGATCGTCCTTACCCTTTTCGATGGTGCGGACGCGATCGTCGCGGCCTTCTTCGTAGACCTTGAGGAAGCCGTCGAACATCAAGACAGAACCGTTGGCTCGCATTCCGTAAGACTTGCCGTCGCCGCCCTTGACCTCGATCTCGGCGGTCGTCTGCTCAATATCGGCAGGGGCCATCTGGCTGGCGATGGTGCGTTTCCAAATCAGGTCGTAGAGGGCGGCCTGGTCCTTTTGCAGATGCTTGCGGACCTGCTCAGGCTTGCGGCGCGGGTCGGTCGGGCGGATCGCCTCGTGCGCTTCCTGGGCGTTCTTGGCTTTGGTTTTGTACTCGCGGGCGAACGGCGTGTAGTTCTTTCCGAACTCTGCCGAGATGACGTCGCGGATCTGGCTCACCGCCTCCGGAACGATCTGAACGCCGTCGGTTCGCATATAGGTGATAAGGCCGACGGTCTCGCCGCCGATGTCGACACCCTCGTAGAGGCGCTGGGCGATCTGCATCGTCTGCTTCGCCGAGAAGCCGAGCTTGCGGGACGCATCCATCTGCAGCGTCGAAGTCGTGAACGGTGCGTAAGGGTTGCGCTTGGTCGCCTTCTTCTCGACCGACGCGACGCGGAAATCCTGCCCGATCAGCGCCTTCCTGATCGCGGTTGCCGTCGCTTCGTCCTTGATGTCGAGCTTCTTGAGCGCCGTTCCGTCGATGGCGACAAGGCGGGATTTGACGTCCTCGCCCTTCGCGGTCGAAAGGAGCGCTTCGATCGTCCAATATTCGTCGGTCTTGAACGCCTCGATCTCGGCCTCGCGGTCGCAGACAAGCCGCAGCGCTACCGATTGGACGCGGCCCGCGGAGCGGGAACCGGGCAGCTTGCGCCAGAGCACCGGCGACAGCGTGAAGCCGACGAGATAGTCGAGGGCCCGGCGCGCCAGATAGGCGTCAACCAGAGGTTCGTCGATCTGACGCGGCTCCTTAAGCGCAGCCAGGATCGATTGCTTGGTGATGGCGTTGAACGCGACCCGCTCGACCTCGGTATTCTTGTTCAGTGCCTTTTTCTCATTGAGGATTTGGAGGATGTGCCAGGAAATGGCCTCACCCTCGCGATCAGGGTCGGTTGCGAGGATTAGCTTGTCGGCCTTTTTGACCGCATCGGCGATTTCACGCATGATTTTCTGGGACTTGCTGTCAACTTCCCAGTGCATCATGAAATCGTGGTCGGGCTCGACGGAGCCATCCTTTGCAGGCAGGTCGCGCACGTGTCCGTAGGACGCGATGACCTTGTAACCCGATCCCAAATATTTATTGATCGTCTTGGCCTTAGCGGCGGATTCGACGATGACGACATTCATCTGGCGATTTCGCTCCTGGCCCGCGACATCCGCCAAATCGGCGGATATGCGGCGCCTTCATCTGCTGCCGCGCGGCGGGCCGGGAACATGGTTGATCGCCGCAGCACTGTCAAATCCCTGGTTTCTACGACCAAAGATTGTACAATTAATAATGTTGCTACCATATGGTGAATGGTTTAGATACAGCATATGGAATTAGCGGGGCTGTTCTCAAGGGCGATGGACGATTTGCACGATAGCGGATGCTCGGGTCATCCAAGCGGCGAGAGGCGAGAGCACCTAGAATATCTCGCCGATTTGTTGGGCCAGTTGCAGCGGATGGCGGAGAAGGAGGGGTGCCGCAAGCTCTCGCGCATGCTCGCCATTTCGCACGCGGAGGCTGTGCGTGAAGCGCATGGCCGGGGCGGCTAAACGCCCTTCAGGGCAACGAGACTGTAGCCCTGCCGCTCGATCCGGCCGGCGAGATCGGGCTCCAGCAGGGCGACCTGCACGGCCTGGACGTTGAGGCCGGTCTGGCGAGCGATCGCGTCGACGGCTACCGGAGCCGGGCCGAGCGCCGAAAGAACGGCTTTCATTACATCTTCGGCTGTGAAGTCGGGTGTCGCCGGTTTCGCTGGCGGTTGTTCAGGCGTGGATGGCTCGGCGGCCACCCCATAATCGATGCGGCGTTCCTCAAGTCCGAGAATGGGGCGGAGAACCTCGACGACCTCTGCGGCTTCGGTGACCAGGGTCGCGCCTTGCTTGATCAGGCGGTTCGTTCCTTCGGCCCGAGGGTCGAGGGGATGACCTGGGAGGCGAATACCTCGCGGCCGAGATCGTTGGCGTAGCGGGCGGTAACGAGTGTGCCAGAGCGTGCGGCGGCCTCGACGATTACGACGCCGTAGACCAACCCGGCAATGATCCGGTTTCGCCGCGGAAAGTCCTTGTCTCCCGGTTGCAGCCCGGGTGGCCGCTCGGTGACGAGACATCCCTCGCTTCCGATGCGTGCCTGCAATTCGGCGTGCTCCGGCGGATAGATCCAATCTATGCCGCCTGCCACGACAGCGACCGTGCCGCTTTTCAAGGCTGCCTCGTGAGCCGCCCGGTCGATGCCGCGCGCCAGTCCTGAAACAATGACGAATCCCGCGTCTGCTAGTTGGCTTGCGAAGAGCTTGGTTAATTGTACGCCCGCTGCCGAGCATTGCCGCGATCCGACAATGGCGACGGCTGGAACGTTCAGCAGCTCACGATTGCCTTTGACGTAGAGCATCGGCGGTGGTGCTTCGATGCGTGCGAGAAGCGCGGGATAATCCGGTTCAATCGTGAACAGCGGGACGGCGCCGGCGCGCTTCGCTGCTTCGAGCTCACGTTCTGCATCGGCTTTCGGGCAGATCCTGATGGGCCGGCCCGACCCGCCTCGCCGAGAGAGTGAGGGGAGAGGTTCCAACGCTCTCGTCGCGCCGCCGTAGTGATTGATGAGATCGCGGAATGTCACCGGCCCGACGTTCTCCGACCTGATCAATCTCAGGCAGGCGAGCCGTTCCTCATCGGAAAGCTCGGCGGTCGGAAGCGGCGCGGCGCGGAAAAGCTGTGGCTGGTCAGGTCTTGGAACCAATCCTCGGCTCCTCCCCAGTCATCAGACGCTCGATATTGGCGCGGTGTTTGATGAGAATGATCACACTCATCACCGTAGCGACGATAGCGAGGTCGCTGCCGCCCCAAATCCATGCGGCGATCGGCACGGCAATCGTCGCAACGATGGCGGCAAGGGAGGAGATACGGGTAAGGCCCGCGATCGCGAGCCAAATCAATGCGAACATAGCAGCCAATTGCCACGCGAGCGCGAGCAGGACGCCGAGATACGTCGCGACGCCTTTTCCGCCCTTGAAGCCAAGCCAGACCGGAAAGACGTGTCCGAGAAACGCGGCGAGGCCTGCCAACATCGCTGGTGTTTCGCCCAAAAAGTATCTGGCAACGACCACGGCGACGGCGCCTTTGGCGGCATCAAGGAGCAGCGTCGCAGCGGCGAGACCCTTGTTGCCGGTCCTTAGAACGTTGGTTGCGCCGATGTTTCCTGAGCCGATCTGGCGGATGTCGCCGAGCCCGGCGGCGCGGGTCAGCAGCAGGCCAAACGGAATCGAACCCAGGACATAGCCGAGGACGAGCGCGGTCGTGATCTGCGGCCACGAGCCGGCATCCGTCAGCATAGCCAAGGGTGACAAGAAGCTCATGACCGAAGTCTTTCGCAGGCGATTGGGCGTTGCGGAGGGGTAAAACTTACGTGCGCTCGACGCCAGCGTATTCATAGACCGTCTGGCCGGCAACCATGGTCCGCAGCACACGGCCCTGCATCTTGGCTTCGTCGAAGGGTGTGTTCTTCGAGCGGGAGCGGAGTAGGTCTTTATTCACGACCCAGGGCTCGCCTGGGTCGAACAGGACGAGATCGGCGATGGCGCCCTTGGCCAGGCGGCCCGAGTGCAAACCCAACAGGCGCGCGGGATTTATCGTCAGAGCTTTCAACATTGCTGCGAGGGTTATGTCCCCCGCATGAACGAGGCGGAGCGCTGCCGAAAGCAACGTTTCGAGGCCGACCGCGCCGTCGGCCGCTTCCGCGAAGGGGCGCCGCTTCGTGTCGGCGTCCTGGGGATCGTGGCTTGAGACGATGACATCAATATCGCCGTTCGCTACTGCCTGCACCATGGCGACGCGATCTTCTTCGCGCCGCAAGGGAGGGCGTACTTTGAAGAAGGTCCGATAGGGACCGATGTCGTTCTCGTTGAGCGTCAAGTGATTGATCGAGACACCGCAGCTGACGGGCAGTTTTTTGGCCTTCGCGCTTCTGATGACGTCGAGGCTTTCCTGACAGCTGATCGTCGCGGCGTGGTAGCGGCCCCCCGTCATTTCGACGAGGCGAACGTCGCGTTCCAGCATGATCGTCTCAGCGATCTTCGATATGCCGGGAAGCCCGAGGCGAGCGGCGACTTCGCCCGAGTTCATCGAGCCACTGCCCGAGAGATAAGGGTCTTCGGTGTGGTGGACGACGAGCGCGTTGAAATCCTTGGAGTAGCTCAGAACATTGCGCATCACGCGCGTGTTGACGATGCTCGATTTGCCGTTCGAGAAGGCGATGGCACCGGCCCGCTTCAGGAGACCGATCTCGGTCATCTCTTCGCCCTGCAAGCCTTTCGTCAGCGCGGCCATCGTCTGGACGTGAACCAGGGCGTTGTCGCGGGCGCGGCGCTGAATATAGTCGACGAGGGCGACCTGATCGATCACCGGATTGGTGTCCGGCATAACAACGATGGTTGTGACGCCGCCTGCCGCCGCGGCATGGCTCGCCGTCTTCAATGTTTCGCGGTGCTCGTAGCCCGGCTCGCCAGTGAAAACCTGCGCGTCGATCAGGCCTGGTGCCAGGACATTGCCCTTGCAGTCGATCACGTTTGCGCCTTCTGGCGCGTTGCGGCGCAGATGCGCGCCGAGATCGACGATGAGACCGTCTTTGACCAGAAGGCCGCCCGGCTCGTCACGGTTCGAAGCCGGATCGACGAGGCGGGCATTGATAAATACGGTCGCCGTGCCGAGGCTCTTCGGCTTTTCGATCGGCTTTCTCATCGGGCGTCCTCCGCGAAGCCGGGGAGGTGCGCCGATAGCGCTTCGAGAACGGCCATGCGTACGGCAACGCCCATTTCGACCTGTTCGCGGATAACGCTTCGTGAGTGATCGGCGACGGTCGAGGCGATTTCGACGCCGCGATTCATCGGGCCCGGGTGCATGACGAGGGCGTCGGGCTTGGCGCGGGCAAGCTTCTCGTGGTCGAGGCCGAAGAAATGGAAGAATTCGCGGCTCGACGGGACATAAGACGCGTCCATACGCTCGCGCTGGAGGCGCAACATCATGACGATGTCCACACCTTCGATGCCTTTCCACATATCCGTGAAGACTTCGCAACCAAGGCGCTCGGGTGATGATGGCAACAGGGTTGTCGGGGCGATAAGACGCACTCGAGCGCCGAGGGCATTCAGCACGTTGATGTTGGACCTCGCGACGCGCGAATGGAGGATGTCGCCGCAGATTGCGACCGTCAGCCCAGCGACACGGCCTTTCGCCCGGCGGATGGTCAGCGCGTCGAGAAGCGCTTGCGTTGGATGCTGGTGCGCGCCGTCTCCGGCATTGATGACCGAGCAATCGACCTTCTGGGACAAAAGCTCGACGGCACCCGCCGCGTGATGGCGCACAACGATTATGTCCGGGCGCATGGCGTTGAGCGTGACGGCTGTGTCGATGAGCGTCTCGCCCTTCGTCACCGAAGACGTCGCGACGTTCATGTTCATCACGTCGGCGCTGAGGCGCTTGCCCGCCATCTCAAAGGACGACTGCGTGCGAGTTGACAACTCGAAGAAGAGATTGATCAGCGTCCGCCCGGCGAGCACGTCGCGCTTCCGGCCGTTGTTGCGGATGTGATCGGCGTTCCTGTCGGCGAGGTCGAGAAGGAAATTGATTTCGTTTGCCGACAGACCCTCGCAGGTCAGCAGGTGGCGGCGCGGAAAAACTTTCAGCGCGTTGGAATTCGATTTCGCGGTCATTAAAGGCGTTTCTATAGGGGGAGTCTTGCGGGGCCGCAAGCGTGGGACGCTTCTTCAATCGCAAAGCGCTTAACGGAGCCTGTAATGCAACTGTGGCGAACCAGCCAGTTCATTTCG
Organism: uncultured Alphaproteobacteria bacterium; assembly: GCA_963710005.1. Classification (GTDB taxonomy): domain Bacteria; phylum Pseudomonadota; class Alphaproteobacteria; order Rhizobiales; family Hyphomicrobiaceae; genus Hyphomicrobium_B. The sequence continues at coordinate 19,178 of CAVPYR010000010.1, read as the reverse complement.
CGGGCCGCGCTACGCCTTATGATTGAAGCGGTCCAGGGCGCTCTGGAGGATGATTGTGGCCGCCAGCTTGTCGATAACCTCGGCGCGGCGTTTGCGCGTCTGGTCGGCGTCGATCAACATTCTTTGGGCTTCCGCGGTCGTTAGCCGTTCGTCCCACAACAGGATCGGAAGCGGTGATAATTTGTTGAGATTGCGAGCCAGCGCCCGTGTCGCCTGCGCCCGTGGCCCTTCCGAGCCGTCCAAATTGAGCGGTAGGCCGAGGACGAGCCCGATAACGTTGTGCTCAGCGACGAGGGACAACAAGCGTTCCGCGTCGGCCTTGAACTTCGTTCTCCGGATGGTCTCGAGGGGCGAGGCTATCATGCGTCTGACGTCGGACAGCGCGAGGCCGAGAGTCTTGGTCCCTGCGTCTATGCCGATCAGACGTCCCGATTCCGGCGTTGCATCGCGGAATTCCTTCTGGTCTTCGGTCGTGCGGCCCGGTGGTTGCGGGGCGGCCGGCTCGCTCATTAAAGTATGCCTGATCTGTGATGTGGCGGATCGCGACCCTGCCTCTACCAGCTTCGGCGGCAAATTGGCATCGTCGGCCGCTCCGAGCCGGGCTTCCCGGATCATTTGACGCTCGAAGTTGCGTTAAGCCGTACCGCTGGTTGCATTGGGGCCGCCAGGGCGGTTATGAGAGCAACGCAACATCCCCCGATTTCTTGAAGGGACTTTCCATGCAGGTCGACGAAGCGACCGTTCGCCGTATCGCGCGCCTCGCCAGGATCAAGGTCAGCGACGAGGAGGCCAAAGGTCTCGAGAAGGAGCTTTCGGGCATTCTCGACTGGGTCAAGCAACTCGACAAGGTCGATACCTCTGCCGTCGAGCCGATGACGCGCGTCGTCGACCAGAAACTCAAGATGCGGGACGACGTCGTCACCGATGGTGAGATCGCTGATCAGATCATCGCGAACGCGCCGCTTGCCGAGGACCATTTCTTCGTGGTGCCGAAGGTCGTGGAGTAGGTGGATGTTTCACGCGCTTCTTGCCGCTGTTGCCGTGCTGGTCGTTTCCGATGTTGCTTGGGCCGATGAAGCCAAGCTCGATGCGTCGTTTGTCGGGAATGGCACCTATTCGCCGACGACCGGTTGCAAGAAGCTCGAAGACATTCAGAACGGCAAGGCGACGCCCAACATCTCAACCTATCCGCTGACGTTGACGCGCGAGGGTACGGGAAGCTGGGAAGGCGGCTGCGATTTCAAGTCGATCCGCGAAGTGCAGCCGAATGTATTCGAAGGCAAAATGCAGTGCTCCGAAGGAGCTGACGAGTACGCGGAAACGGTGACGTTTACTCGGCTGGACGTTGACCGCATCAAGGTCGCGAGCGGAACCGAGTCCCTCGTTTACGAGCGCTGCAAAGGGTTGAAGGGGAAAGTCGAGCGGTGACGGATCTTACGAAATTGACGATGGCCGAAGCGCGAGAAGGCCTCGCGAAAAAGACATTCACTGCACTCGAGCTGACGGACGCTTTTCTTTCCGCAATCGAGAAGGCCAATCCCGCGCTGAACGCTTACGTTCTCCCGACGCCGGACCATGCCCGCGTGCAGGCGAAGGACAGCGATAAGCGGATAGCGGCGGGCAGGGCGCGTCCGCTCGAAGGCCTGCCGATCGGCAACAAGGATCTTTTCTGCACGAAAGGCATCCGCACAACCGCGTGCTCGAACATTCTCGACGATTTCAAGCCGACGTACGAGTCAACCGTCGGTCAGAATTTGTGGGATGCCGGCGCGATCATGCTGGGCAAGCTCAACAACGATGAGTTTGCGATGGGGTCGTCGAATGAGACGAGTGCGTTCGGCAACGTCGTCAGCCCTTGGCGGCGGAAGGGCAAGGACGGCAAGACTTCGACGGATAAGTTGGTGCCCGGTGGATCATCGGGTGGTTCTTCTTCGGCGGTTGCCGCAGGGCTTTGTCTCGCTGCGACAGCGACCGACACCGGCGGCTCGATCCGCCAACCCGCGGCGTTGACCGGTACCGTCGGGATCAAGCCGACCTATGGCCGCTGTTCGCGCTGGGGAATCGTCGCGTTTGCGTCATCGCTCGATCAGGCGGGACCGATCGCGAAGACGGTGCGCGATACAGCGATCATGCTGAAAGCTATGGCGAGCCATGATCCAAAGGACACGACCTCGGTCGATGCCCCCGTGCCGGATTACGAGGCGGTGCTCGGCAAGGGCGTCAAAGGCCTCCGCGTCGGCATCCCGAAGGAATATCGCGTCGATGGGATGTCACCGGAAATCCAGAAGCTTTGGGACGATGGGATCGCATGGCTCAAGTCGGCTGGTGCGACGATCCATGACATCTCGTTGCCGCACACCAAATATGCGCTGCCGGCCTATTACATCGTGGCGCCTGCCGAGTGTTCATCGAACCTCGCGCGCTACGACGGCATGCGATACGGCTTGCGGGTGAACGGGGATAATCTCACCGACACCTATGAGAAGACCCGCGCAGCCGGGTTCGGCAAGGAAGTGCGCCGTCGTATTTTGATCGGCACCTACGTTCTGTCCGCCGGTTACTACGACGCCTATTATCTCAAGGCGCAGAAGGTGCGGACGCTCATCAAGCGCGATTTTGATCAGGCGTGGAACAAGGTCGATGTGGTGCTGACGCCGACGACGCCGTCGCCTGCCTTCGCATTCGGCGAAAAGTCCGGCGATCCCTTGGCAATGTACCTTGAGGATATATTTACGGTGACTGTGAACATGGCCGGGTTACCGGGTATGTCCGTTCCGGCGGGTCTCTCTTCGGAAGGGACGCCGCTTGGGCTGCAGCTCATCGGCAAGCCGTTTGATGAGGAAACTCTGTTCCGGACCGCTCAGGTCATTGAAGATGCCGCCGGCCGGTTTCCGGTGCCGCAGGCGTGGTGGATGAAGGGCTGATATCATGGACCCCAAACGGCCCTGGGAATGCGCAGACATGTCCCAGGTGCGAAGTGAAATCGATCGCATCGATGACACTCTCGTTGATCTTATTGCCGAGCGTTACGGCTATGTCGATCGTGCCTGGCAACTCAAGATGACGACGCGCGAGGGCGCTGTCGTGCAATGGCGCATTCAACAGGTCATCGATCGGGTGAAAGGGCGCGCGGCGGAGAAGAACATGCCGCCTGAGATGATCGAGATGGTCGGTGCGCAATGGCGCAACATGATCGGCTGGTTCGTTCAGTTCGAAGAGGAAAAGCTGAGACAGGCGCAGGACGCCGCCGAGAAGTCGGGAGCGAACGGTGGGACCTGATTTCCAGCCGGACGTGCCGCTGATCGAGGTGTTGCTTTATGGGGTATTCAATCCCGCGACCATCGTTGTTGCATTCATGCTCGGCCAGCGAGCAGATGATAAAGCCAAGATCATGATTGCGGCGTTTGGGGGCGCGGTGGCCGGAGTTGCGCTTCTCTATCTCGTGACTTTGCTGCGGCTATGGGATGCGCCTACGCTCGCGCGGGCTGTCGTGGGGGTATTCATAACCTCGCTTGTTGCCGGCTTCCTATATGCGGGTGTCGGATATGCGTTGAAGGGCCGGACTGGAGGCGAGAAATGAGCTCTCAGAAAGTCGCTGAAAAGCCGAAGTCCACGAATCTGATTGCGGGTGCGACCGGCGATTGGGAAGTCATCATCGGCTTGGAGGTGCACGCCCAGGTAGCCTCGAATTCGAAGCTCTTCTCGGGAGCGTCGACCGGTTTCGGGGCTGACCCGAACAGCCATGTCTCGCTGGTCGATGCTGCGATGCCCGGAATGCTGCCCGTCATCAATCGCGAGTGCGTGGCGCAGGCGATCCGCACGGGGCTTGGTCTCAAGGCGCAGATCAATCCGAGGAGCGTCTTCGACCGGAAGAACTATTTCTATCCGGATCTGCCGCAGGGCTATCAGATCTCGCAGTACAAGCAGCCGATCGTCGGCGAAGGCGAGGTCAAGATCGACGTCGACGGCGAGACGTTGACGGTCGGGATCGAGCGGCTTCACTTGGAGCAGGATGCAGGCAAATCCCTGCATGACCAGCATCCCGACTATTCTTACGTTGATCTCAATCGCTCGGGCGTCGCGCTGATGGAGATCGTCTCGAAGCCCGATCTCAGGTCTTCGAAGCAGGCGCAAGCTTACGTCACGAAATTGCGGACGATCCTTCGCTACCTCGGCACGTCGGACGGCGACATGGACAAGGGTAACCTGCGCGCCGACGTCAACGTTTCGGTGCGCAAGCCGGGCGATAAGCTCGGCACGCGCTGCGAGATCAAGAACGTCAACTCGATCCGTTTCATCGGGCAGGCGATCGAGGTCGAGGCGCGCCGGCAGATCGATATCATCGAGGACGGTGGCAAGATTGATCAGGAGACGCGGCTCTTCGATTCCGTGAAGGGCGAGACGCGCTCGATGCGCTCCAAAGAGGAAGCCCACGATTATCGCTATTTTCCCGATCCGGACCTTCTGCCCCTCGAGTTTACGCAAAGCTATGTCGAGGATCTGAAGTCGGGACTGCCGGAGCTTCCCGACGAGAAGCGTGCGCGCTTCATGAAGGCTTTCGGCCTGTCGGGCTATGACGCCGACGTGCTCGTCGCCGAGCGGGCTTCCGCCGACTATTTCGAAAGCGTTGCCGAGGGGCGGGATGGCAAGGTTGCTGCCAACTGGGTCATCAACGAGCTTTTCGGCCGTTTGAACAAGGAAGGCAAGGCGATCGAGGACAGCCCTGTCTCTGCGACGCAGCTTGGCGCGATCGTCGATCTCATCGGATCGAACGCCATCTCGGGCAAGATCGCGAAAGATCTTTTCGAAATCATCTGGACCGAGGGCGGCGACCCGGCGGAAATCGTCGAAAAGCGCGGCATGAAGCAGGTGACGGATACCGGCGCCATCGAAAAGGCCGTCGATGCCATCATCGCCGCCAATCCCGACAAGGTCGAGCAGGCGAAGGCCAAGCCCTCGATGCTCGGCTGGTTCGTCGGTCAAGTGATGAAGGCGACGGGCGGCAAAGCCAACCCGGCGGCCGTCAACGAGATCTTGAAAACCAAACTCGGGATCTGACGCGCGTTGGCGGCGGCGTCAGGCTTTTTGCAAAGCCAGACGTTTGGCCTTTCGCTCGCGCAAGCCGACCCAGGCGACGTGCGCGATGCCGTAGCACGCTAATGCGACCAAACCGAACGGAACGATTGCTGCTACCACGTAAGCTATTTTTGTCGTTGTCATTGGCCTCTCCTTGGAGGCAGTTTTTTCTCATGCGACAAATCATAGCACTGACTATTTTCAACTCCGCTCACGCGTGGCCGACAAATTCGTCGTCGAAATTTGCGAGCTGGTAAGACGAGGTGAATGAATTGCTAACGCTGCAGAAAGCGGACCGAGAGTCAGAACGGCCGGATAATCAGCGGCATTCCGCCTTTGGGTCTGAGCGTCACGCGGCTCACGGGCTCGGGCGCATGACGGCCGTCCCATTCAAAGCGGACGCTTTGCAATAAGGTGGCAAGAATTGCCGTCGCTTCGAGAATGGCGAAGGACGATCCGATGCAGACGCGCTGTCCATATCCGAAGGGCATGAATTGAGTGCGTGGGTATCGGGCCTCGTTCTCGGGGAGAAAGCGGTCGGGGTCGAACCGGTCGGGATCTTGCCACAACGATCTGTGGCGATGGATCGCGAAAATCGGGATGACGACCAGCGTCGGGCTTGGGAGTTGTTTACCGCCGATCTCGACGTCCTCGGCATTCACTCGTGTCATGACTGGCGCCGGCGGGTAGAGGCGCATGACCTCTTTCAGCACACGCGACATGATCGGAAGTTTCGCGATCGTTCCGGCGTCTATCGGGCCCGAACCTATTGTGGCGTAAAGCTCCTCGCGCAGGCGCTCCTGCCATTCCGGCGCGCGGGCGAGGATATAGAGCGTCCACGTCAATAGCTTTGCCGTCGTCTCGTGTCCTGCGAACAAGAACGTTGCGAGGTTGTCGGCGATCATTTCGTCGGACATGGGCTCGCCCGTATCGGGGTCTCTCGCCGCGAGCATGCGTGCAACGAGGTCGGCACCGGCGGAGTCCTCCTCCCGGCGCTGGGCGACAAGGCGGTGCACGATCGACCGCAGCTCGATGGCGGCTCTACGCATGCGGCCCTTTCCAGGGTGCCACATCGTCTCGGGAAGCTGCAGGAGCGAAGCTGCAACTTCCCATGAAATCGGGTCGAGATACGCCCGGCCGGCGCGCTTTATGGCGTCGCCGTCAACCTTGCTGACACCTGCCAATATCGTACGCGCGATAATGGCGAACGTTGCCTCCGTCATATCCGCTTCGACATTGGTGACGAAAGGTTGGGAGCCGCGAGACTTCCAGTTCGCCACGCAGTCGTCAGCGGCTTCGACCATCGTCGGGACGTTGGTCAAAAGCTCGGCGTGCCGGAAGGGCGGGCTCGCGATCTTGCGCTGCCAGCGCCAGCTCTCGCCTTGCGCCGTCAGCAGTCCGTTGCCGATGATCGGTTTCAGGACGCGGCGATCGAGACGCGTCTTCGGGAACTGCTCAGCACTCTTGAGGAGGATATTCTCAACGAGCGCGGGATCGGTCACCCAGGCGATAAGCGGGCGCTTCCTGCCGTATGTGACGACCGGCTCGTTGTAGACGGAGAACGGGATCGCCCGCAGCGGATTGCGGACGAACCGACCTAGGAATGGAAGCAGGGGCAAAGGCCGCGAGGATGGTATGACCCGCGGCGGGTAGAGCGCAGTCGTCATCATTTCATTTGCTCACGTCAACACGCTGTGCCGGCTGACGGAGTACGTAGTGACTGACTGCGCCGTGATCTAGGCGGACGCCTTCTTCGCGCGAGCCTGGCCAGCGAGCTTCTTAAGGCGCTTGCGAACGCCGGCCGTATTTCCCTGGATGCGCGTTTGCGTTGGGCGGGGAATGGCGCGGCGGGCCTTCTTCTTCTGCTTTTGAATGTTTTTCAGCGACGTCTTTGACATGAAAAGTAGCCTCGGTGGCTTAGAATGACGGGGTGATCGCTGCGCCTCGGCGCGGCATCGGAACGCGATCCTCTACGGGATCGCGCATCTCGGTGCAAGTATGGGCTTCATTCCGAGCACGAAAGCTGCCTTTTGGCTCAGCCCAGCAGGAAGTTCAGGCCAAAATACGTGGGCGCGATAACGCCCGCCGCCCAAATGAAGGCCGAGAAAATATTGGCGATCTGGAACTGCCACTGCGGCATTGCGTACATGCCCGCGATGACTGGTATTATCGCGCGTACGGGGCCGAAGAAGTGCCCAAAAAAGACGCTCAGGGCGCCCCATTTGTCGAAGAAGGTCTGGCCGCGGTTCATCATCGCCGGATTGCGATTGAACGGCCAGAGTTCCCGGATGCCATCCTTGTAGTAGAGGCCGATCCAATAGGAGAGCGCGTAGCCCAAGGAACCCCCGAAGCCGGCGGCAACAATGGCGGGCCAGAGCACGTTCAATTCCACGCCGCTTCTTGCGAGCAGGGCTGAAATTCCGATCAGAATGGCCGTGCCGGGCCAAAGAATGGAGAGAAAGCAAAAGCTTTCCAGAAATGCGACACCGAACGCGATGGGAGCGGCCCAGCCTTCGTTCGCTCTAACGAACGTGACAATGGCATCGACGAAGTCATGCACGCTCATTTGGCAACTTTCAGATTGAAATTATTATAGGCGTGCAAGATCGCAATGCCGTCGTGCCCTGTCCCGGCCAGATAAGAAAACGAAATCGGAGGTTCAAGTCTAGCGACACCGGCGCGCGATTTCTTGCGCGAGTTCACGGGAGACTTCGCGCGAAAGCATCGCGCCGCGGGCAACCTGTCCCGATGTCAGTCCGATATAGGCTCCTCCGCTAAGCGCGGAAGGACCGTGATCGGCTTCTTGCTTGCCATGCGCCAACTCGTTGCAGGTCAGTTCTTTTCGCTTTTTGCTCAGTGCCATAAGACGCACGCCGGAAGCGTATTCATGGGGGCCGGCCGGTTGCATCACCCAAGACCGTGACGGGTCTGACATATAAGAATCATAGACCATCTTGCGCTGACTGATGCAGACGTTGCTGTCGTCGACACACTTTAGTCCGCGCGCCGGGTCTCCCAATGCCGCTTCGTTGCCCGCACAGCCGGCCACTGCAAAAGCGAGCAGAAGCGCCACAGCGGCATTCGACTTTCCGGTGCGCGGCGCATATTCGGGGCTATTCAAGGCAATTCCCGTTTCTGTTTCCCACTGGCGGTAGAAAGCCAGCGTGGCAGGGTCGTGGCGGACGGCGGTCCAATATGTGGTCCCATGTCAAGCCACTAGCGGGATTCGCTCCGAAACGGCATCTCTAGATCCACAGATCATCCGAAAGGGAGCCCATCTCATGCCGTTCGCAGTTCGTGTGCATGCCAACGGGGGGCCGGAGGCCCTGATATATGAGGATGTGCCGGTCGCCGATCCAGGTCCGGGGGAAGTGCTGCTTCGGCAGCATGCGATCGGCGTCAATTTCATCGATGTCTATCATCGGACCGGTCTCTATAAGCTGGCGGGCTTTCCAGCGACGCTTGGTTCGGAGGGGGCGGGCGACGTGATCGCCGTCGGCCCCGGGGTCGAGAGATTCAAGGTCGGCGACAGAGCTGCCTATGCCGGGCCAATCGGCGCCTACGCCGAAGTACGCCTCGTGCCGGCCGACCGGCTTGTCAAACTGCCCGACGCAATCGACTACGACACGGCCGCGGCTATGCTGCTGCAGGGCATGACGGTCCGCTATCTACTTCGAGAAACGTATCGCGTTAGCGCCGATACCACGATGCTGCTGGACGCCGCTGCCGGCGGCGTCGGTCTTATCGCCTGCCAATGGGCGCATGCTCTCGGTGCAACGATCATCGGAACGGTGAGTTCAGACGAGAAAGCGGAACTTGCCAAGGCGAACGGTTGCACGCACGTGATCAATACGAAGCGTGATGACTTTGTCGCTCGCGTCCGTGAGTTGACCGAAGGGCGAGGGTGCGATGTCGTCTACGATTCCGTCGGGAAGGACACGTTTCCGAAATCACTCGATTGTCTGAAGCCGAAAGGGCTCTGGGTATCGTTCGGCAATTCGTCGGGGCCAGTTCCGCCGTTCGAGCTAACAGCACTCAAAGGCTCCCTTTTCGCCACGCGCCCGTCGCTTTTGGCTTATACGGCGGCAACCCAGGATCTAGAGCAGAACGCTGCTGAACTCTTCGGGATGGTGCTGAGCAAAAGAATTCGGATCAGCGTCAATCATCGATACCCGCTCGCCCATGCCGCGGAGGCGCATCGTGATCTCGAAGCACGACGAACGACGGGCTCCATCATTCTCGTTCCCTAAGGAGTGATATGCAGGACGACGGTGAAGAAGAGCCGATTACGCTCTATTTCTGGCCTACGCCAAACGGCTTGAAAATTTCGATCATGCTCGAAGAGCTTGCCGTGCCCTATCGCTTCGAGTTCATAGACCTCAGCAAGGGTGCGCAATTCGCGCCGGAGTTCCTGGCTATCTCGCCCAACAATAAGATGCCCGCCATTGTCGATCCGGACGGGCCCGACGGTCAGCCGTTGGCACTTTTTGAATCAGGCGCCATTCTGCAATATCTCGGGCGCAAATTCGGTGCGTTTTATCCTTCCAGCGAACGTGCCAAAGCCGACGTTGATCAGTGGTTATTCTGGCAAGTGGGGGGGCTCGGTCCGACGGCTGGGCAGAGCAATCATTTCCGCCTCAATGCGCCTGAGAAAATTCCCTACGCCATCGATCGTTATACGAAAGAGGTCGAACGACTTTTCGGCGTGATGGACAAGCGTCTGAGTGACCGGCCTTATCTTGCGGGTACATATTCGATTGCCGACATCGCCAGCTTTCCGTGGGCTCGGACCTGGAAGACGCTTGCCCAGGACATCACCAAGTTTCCCAACGTCGAGAGATGGCTCGCCAGCATCGGCGAGCGCCCTGCGGTCGTCAAAGGCCTGGCGGTCAAAAAAGGGTAGAGGCGCAAATCGGGCTGTTACTCGCCCCGGCCGATCAGGCTATCGGGATCGACCGTTTGCCCGGTGACTTTTTGAAATGCCATCGCTCCGAGCACCTTGTTCGACTGTACGTGCCGCAGCGCTTCGGAAGTCTCATTGGCATCGGCATCGGCAGGAGCCGGGCTTGCAGCGAGTCCAATACCCGTCAGGTCCGATAATCCGAGGTAGGCCGGGTGTGACCCGCTGTCCTGTGCACAGCCTGCTAGTGCGAGAAATCCAGCAGCCGCTAGCGAGCGGCACACTATCGAGTGAACCATTGTCCCTCATCGGGCCGCGGGCAGCCCGAACCCTCCTCAAGGCCGATTCCCGACCCACAATTTTATGGTTACCAGCCCCTGGCTGAACCCCGGCTGAACGCTGTCGAATCCCGTCGTTCGAGCGGCATGCGGGGAGGTCTTTTTCAAGCATGGTTAGCAAATGATGGCAACCCTCTTAACCGCAGGTCACCATATGTCGCGTTGTGGAAAAAATGCGTCGAACCCGGGCGGTGAGTAGGCAAATGTAAAGCGAGTTTATCCAGCAGTTACAGCAATTTTTGTCGGCCTTTTACCAGTTTTCATCCAACGGCTGCGATTGTTCAGGTGCGTCTCATCAACAATTGCGAGGCGCATAGCTTGGCCGCATTCGACATCAAGTACGCAATGCCCGGCCGATTTGGAGTATGCTAGTATGGCACGCATGGACGTGTTGTCGCGTCAGACATCGGAGTACGCGGCTCAGGGTGATCAGTCGGACGCCCTTTTCGAGCTCGGGCTGAGCTATTGCACTGGACGCGACGGGACGGTCGATCTCATTCAGGCTCATAAGTGGTTCAACATCGCTGCCATCCGAGGCAACGATGAAGCGAAGCGCTATCGGTCGGAAGTGGCGAGCGACATGAGCAAAGCCGAGATCATCCGAGCGCAAAAATTGGCTCGCGAGTGGCTTGCGTCAGTCCACTGACGCCGACTGCGAACAGTTTTTCAAATGCGTGTTGCTTCGTTCTTCGTAGCATCAGCAGTTCGAGAAGAACGACGAAAGGCACTTCCAGGAATTTTTCGCGGCACCGCCGACTGCCGACCCCGCTTTTTCGAGTGCGGTGCTCGCTGATTTTGCGGCTTCCCCAGCGGACTTCTGTGTTTCGTTCAATCCGGCGCCAGCCGACTTCGCGCTTTTCTCGACCATTTCCTGCACCGTTTTCGGAGGTGGCTCGTTCGCAGTCGGGGCGGGCGGCTGTTCCTGCGGCCGGAGCGCTTCCGATCCTGGTTGAGTAGCGGGAGAGGGAGGTTGCGGGGTTTTTGCCTGTTGCGAGTCCGCGCTCGTTTTGTCTTTGCCTGGAGCGCGCGTATCCTCCGGCTGCTCGCCGGAGCCGGAATCATCGAGAAACGTTGGAATGGGTAGTTCTTTGCGTTCGCCCCGGCACGGTGGCGTTGCGGATCTGTCTATGGAACAGCTGGCGTGTGATCCCGACTTAGCGAGCGCCGTTATGCAGTAAAGCTTGGCTACTGTATCGATCGTCGCGTTCGAATTGCCGCCAATAACGCAGGCATAGCTCGCATCGGGGCCAGTGCATTTGACGCACAGTTCCGTCGCGTTCGCCGAGGTCGCGGCGATAAGCGCCAAAAATCCGGTGCTTGATAGCGATTTGAAGCGCTCGCTCACGGCAGTTCCGTTCCGATTGTGGGTTATTGCTCACAAGAGACTAGGACGACTTTGGGGCGGCGACCAGACAAGGTTGTCATCTACTTGGTCGCGTCTTGCATTGCGTTGGCCCGGCCTCTATAGGGGCACATTACCCATTGATTTGGGGAGACGTGGCCGAGTGGCTGAAGGCAACGGTTTGCTAAATCGTCATACGCCCTAAAGCGTATCGAGGGTTCGAATCCCTCCGTCTCCGCCAATCCGTTGTTGCTCATTGCGCCTCAATGCATCACAACTCGTTGGTCCACAACTAAAAAAGCCGGCGCGATTGATCCTCGTTCCATCAGTGTGTACCTCGAAGTTTCAGCCCAAAGGTGGGGTTGAAGGTGGGGTTGGAGATGGCGAAGGAACTGCTGACGGCTCGCAAGGTGAAGGCAATTACGGAGGCCGGACTCTATAAAGACGGTGGCGGCCTGAGGTTGGTCGTTACAGAGCGGGGCGCTAGGCGCTGGGAGTTATGGATTTCGATAAACGGTAAGAAGCGAGAGCTCGGACTCGGCGTATATCCCGAGATCAGTCTGAAGGACGCCCGCGATAAGGCGGAGAGAATTAAGCAGGCGGCTCGCGACGGCGTCGATCTCCGATCTCAACAGGTGCTTCAGCGAGCGCGCGCACTCACATTCCGCCAAGCTTTTGCGGACTACTTCCGTGTGAAGCGCCAGCAGCTCTCAAACGCCAAACACCTCGTGCAATGGCCGAGCACGATGGAGGCATACGTATTCCCGTTCTTCGGTGATGTGCCGGTGTCGGACGTCACGACCGCTAACGTTCTCGAAGCTCTGATGCCGATCTGGTTTAGCAAGCCTGAGACGGCGAAGCGCGTCCTCCAGCGCATTGAGGCTGTTTTCAAGTCGGCAATTCTTCGTGGCTCGCGCGAGAAGGCTTCCCCTTGCGTCGGCGTTGCCGATCACCTCGGCACGCGCCACCGCGAGCAAGACCACCATGCTGCTCTGCCATGGCAAGAGGTGCCAAAATTTATTGTCGATCTCCGGGCGACGAGCAAAAGGGGTTGGCCCAGCCACGAGGTTGGCATTCGAGTTTCTGATATTGACGGCCACTCGCAGCGGTGAAGTTCGCAACGCCATCTGGGATGAGTTCGACTTCGATAACGCGGTGTGGGAGATCCCCAAGGAACGCATGAAATCGCGAAGGGCTCACCGCGTGCCATTGAGCCCGCGCTGTCTTCAAATCTTGCGAGAAGCAAGGGCACTGAACTCCGACGGTATGTTGGTCTTCGAGGGCACGAAGCGACGCCAACCGCTGTCTGACATGACCTTTACAAAGTTGCTGCGCGACGCAGGACTGGGCGATCGTGCGACCGCGCACGGATTTAGATCAGCCTTCAAGAACTGGTGCTCTGAATCGGCAAGGGTGCGTGACGAGGTGTCGGAGGCCGCCCTCGCTCACACGATTAAGGATCGGGTCAAAGCTGCATATTTGCGAACGGATTTCTTCGAAGAGCGCAAGTTGCTGATGGAGGCATGGTCCGCACACTGTCAGTCAAGAGGTCTGAATGTCCCGCGATGCTGACCCGCAACCTCTTTCGGTTGCCTTGGTTTTACGTGTCTAGAAGCGATCAGCGCGTTTAGGCAGCAAGTTGCAGGTCTCTATAGCGGATCAGACCGCACGACTTCCATTTCGCGAACCCGAGATCCCTCAGTTCCGCGCCCAACTTCTGCTGAGACAGCGGCTCATAATTGTGGTCTGCGCACCACGCCTCGTAGCTGGCCCGCAGTTCTGAAGCCCCGAGGGATGTTCCAGGAGCGGACTTCAAACACTGCCGGACGAACTCAGGGACATGATTGCCAATCGTCCCCAAAACTCTCCTCCCCGAAATTGGGGACATTGGCGTCCCCTCCCTGGCGCGAGGCTCCCTGCTTCTTGCAACCGACAATGGGATAATATTCGAGGGACCTTCGGCGCGCTCGTCTCTCACCGGGTGGCGATCCGAAGAAATGCCGCCATTGGCGGCCGTGAGGGACGATCCAGGGATGATCCGCGACGGTCCCTGAGGGAGCTTCTCCGTGGCGCGATCAAGGTCCCTATTCGCTATCCCTCGATCGCCGCCGATGTGCAAACGACTTTGAGCGGACTGAGCCTCCCTCGTCCTCTCGTCCCCGACCGCCCGTAGCGCAGCAAGTCCGAAGCAGCTCATGATTTCGATGACGAACGTGAGGAGGAGGGAAACGCCGACGCGGCCGTCGAGCGGCAGCAGACGGCCGAGCGTAGCAGCGAACGCCTCCGGGAGCGGATCGGACGTTGCTACCAGCGGCATCCGTCGCGAGCGCCTGGCGCAACTTACCGGCCTGAGCGTCAAGCTGCTCATAATCCTTGGCCGCCGCCAGCTCGCGACGCAGATTCGAGAACCTTGGTGCAGGCCGATTGAAAATATCTGCTGTCGTGAATGCTTTGACATTCCTGACTGTCTCGCCAGACGCCGGGGGGCACCTTTTCGACGGCAAGGGCTTCGACGAGCGACTTGGTCGGCCGCGGCGGCGCCGGCTGAGATAGCACATCCAGACGTTTCTCAACGGCCGCCAACTCAGCCTTTACGCCGGATCTGGCTTCCGTTTTGGAGGACCCATTCCGTTCGATTGCAGCGATGGCTGTGCTCACCGTCGCCTCCGTCGCGAGGGCGCTATAAATTACGAGTCCTGTCCAAGCGACACCGACAATGACGAACAAGAGAAATGCGCGCCGGGCGAAAAGTACGAGTAACGCGATAGGCAAGAGACCCTTGGCAAAATCGAAAACGGAGCCGACGGCGTAGCCCACCTCTGCTCGATACCCCATTGCCACCGCGAAGCGCGCAGTACCGGTTGCCGTGATGGCGAGCGACAACCCCATGAAAGCAAGGACGATGGCACCGAAAAGAAAATAGCCATTGCCCTTGGCGTGCCGTTCATTCCGCATGTGCGTTGTCCTTGCGGCGCTAATTCAAAGTGAGAAGCAACGCGCCGACAACGAGCGAATCTGCTCTGGCATTTTTGGGGTCGTACTGATTTTTAAATCGAGATCAACGGCCGGAATGCGCACGGCTATGCCGCTGGACGCTCCTGAAACATGCTGGAACAACGGGAGACAGTCTTCGGGAAATCTGCATTGTGGATTAAGTAGGAGGCGTCCCTGTTGCCACCGAAGTCCCTGAGCATCACGACTGAGGAACTTGGTTCATGCGCCGGGCGTTCGAGGACGGCTCGAGAGGGGATCTCTCGGCGAGAGCGTATTTGAAGGATCCTGCGGGAGGCCGCCAATTCATCATGGACACGTATCACCCTGGCGACCGCAAACGCTGCCGCACGGTGATCTGGGAAGACGGCACCATCAGCTTCGGGCTCTCTGTTCTGCCTAAGCACAGCCAAGTCGAACTCTGGGCCGCCCTGGCCACGCCGACTATCCAATGGCGAAATGAGCCACGGACCCAAGAATGCTGCTCCCTCGGCAAATCCGCCGCCCAAAAGCCTTTCGATCGTAACGGCGCTCAGGCCGATGAGAGCGGCAACAGCGCAAATGGATAAAAGACCGCGATGCGGGCGAGCGTCGCGGCGAACAGCGCCGCCAAGACGAGAAGGATCAGGAGCCCGCCGAACGTCTTCGCATTCAGGATCATCTCCTAATGGTACGCGAAGCTCACGCTTGGGGATGGGACCAAAACAGACGTCGAGGAGTTCGTGCCCTTCGCGACGTCGCGAACCAACTTCGGCGGCATTCGGCACTGGCTGACGTGCCTGCATTGCCGCCGCCGCGTCGGGGTGCTTTACGGGGGACAATACTTCCGCTGCAGGACCTGCCACGGGCTCCACTACTCGAGCCAATACGAACCCTGCTACGAGCGGGCAATCAACGAGGCCGACAAACTCCGGGCGCGCGTCGGCGGCTTACGTGGGGCGTTCGACGAGGAGCCATTCCCCGAGAAGCCGAAGCGGATGCGCTTGGCCGCTCGTTGGTGCACCTCCACAATCGGTGCTTGACGTTGGTCAAACTGTTGGGGCCCAAAAAGGCAGGCCATTTTTGCGATGGCGTCCATGCATCGGATGTCAGCGATCTCATGCGTCGAATGGTCAAGGAAAATTTGCTCAAGTTCGACGCGACGCCCCTCTTTCCCGATCGCCTTGCATCTAACGGTGGCCTACAAGCTCTCCGATGCCGAGGCCAACCTCTACAAGGCCGTCACCGACTACCGCAGGAGTTCAAGCGTGCGGAGGCGCTATAGAACGACAAGTTCGAGCCAATCCGGATCACTTCGGCTGAACGCTTTGGTCTCCGCCCGGTTCGCCGGGCGGGATGATCACCGGCATCTTGTCGTCGCTTTTCGGAGGCGCCCCTTTGTTCATTTTCGGATCGACGTCCGGCGGCTTCAGCACTCCCTCGCTGTCGTCGAGCTTCTTGCTCAGCGGTTCGTCGGGCGACTTGCCTTCAGGCGTTGGTGCGGCCTCCGGCTTGGCGTTTTCAGGAGCTGACGGCGGCGTCTGGGCGAATGATGTTGCCGGCGAGACAGCCATCAGGGCGGCGGCGAAGATCGACCGCAATAAGATAATCGCGTTGTGCATTGGATCTATTCCTTCGGTACCACTCCACAGGCGATGCGTCCCATGCCGCCGCCGTTCTCCGGACGGTCGGTGTAATTGTCACCACCGAC
Organism: uncultured Alphaproteobacteria bacterium; assembly: GCA_963710005.1. Taxonomy (GTDB): domain Bacteria; phylum Pseudomonadota; class Alphaproteobacteria; order Rhizobiales; family Hyphomicrobiaceae; genus Hyphomicrobium_B. Next base: position 2,841 of record CAVPYR010000010.1, on the reverse strand, counting down.
ATGGATGACGAGCGCGCGGCCGCTAACGTCTGCAAGCTTGAGACGCGGCGCAGTGACGACCACGTTCACGCCCTTGTCCGTCGCGGTTAGAAACGGCAAATCGCCCTTGTGTCCCTCGCCCATTGGTCCGGCGTGCGTTTTCGTGTGGGCAGGATCATAGTGGGGGCCCGCCGCGAGACCGGCCGTCGGCTTTCCATCCTTCATTCCAGGACCGCAGTCGCCCTTCTCGTGCAGGTGAAACCCGTGCTCGCCGGCTGGAATCCCCGTGAGGTCGACTTTGAACGACAGTCCCTTGTCCTTCTCCTTGATGACAATCGCGCCTAGTTTGTCACCGACACCGGCGTCGGTGACGCTGCGGATGTCGACAGTGACGTCTTCGGCGGTCGCCGTTGTCGCCCACACACCGCTCGAGGCGAGGGCCAGAAGTACGAAGAGGTGTCTGCCGTTTGCGGTCCATCTCATCCTGCTATCCTCCTGCTCCTACACTGATTATTAACCGGTAACGGAGATCGAAGTTTCCGAACCTTCGGTCTAGCGGCCGGTCAGTCTAACGATCTTGTCACGAAAAGCTCACAGTGCGCCTAATTTGCCGCACGGTGAAACCTAAGGCCCTTTTGCCGGTAAAGCGTGGGCCACAGCACGCACACTCCCTCCGTGGTGAAAAGGAGAGGTCACGCATGTGCGAGGCGGCGTTCGCTGCACAAGTCGCTGACGAAGTCCCTCGAGATGTCTCTCATCAGTTGCGTCAGGCGCTGCTCAGCCTCGGCTGTTCTCGAGGCCAGATCGCTTGACCGGTTGCTGACGGGCGCGTCGAGATCGGCGTTAGCCGTCGCGATCTGCTCTCGGCCTGCGGCTACGGCACCGACAGAGCCTTAGACCGCTCGAACGCGAGTTGGACGCGGAACAAGAGAACGCCACGAATTCTCGACATAAGTTGCCGACTTGGTCGGCTTTCCATTGGCGTCGTGAGAGTGGAGGTCATCATGCTGAAGCCACTAGGGCTCGCTGTCGCGGTGTTCGCATCCGCTCCTCTCGCAGCATACGTCGCATATGCGCTAGGCGAGCACACAAGGTCTGCCACAGACATCCCGTACGATTGGCAGAGCTTGAACAGAAAGAGCCCGCGCTACTCGCCGTTGGACCGCAAGCGCCTCGATGGGCTGGTTCGCAAGGTCGCGGGGAGACCAATATCGGAGGAACCTGCTGTCACTAACGAAACGGCCGCACACTGATGCGTCACTGCGCTCTGTGTCGTGAGACGATACCTCGGGCCATTCGACAGCTTCAGAAATTCGGCCTGCTCATGGTGCGGCACCGGATCAGGCGGCAACAGCTCAATTGCCCAGCACGTAATGTGACGTTGGGCCAAGAACTAGCGGTGGTCATTAACGAGCTATCCAAAACGCCCGAGAGGTGGAACGAGCCTTTTCTGCCGCTGGCGCTTAGTGTGCTGGCAACGAAATTTCCCTGTCCACAATAACACGGCACGGAAAGTAAAAACGATGACTGCGAACATCGTAGAGACACTCACGCCAGCAATCCCGTTTTGTAGTCACTAATATCACCTTGGCTCACCTGAATGGGACCCAGGAATCATGCGCTCCATCGATTGGTTACGGGTTGTCCGCATGCTGGCCCAATACATCGCGCCAGGCCTGGCGGCCCTCGCCTTGGTCGGCAACTGGATCGGGCCGCCGAGCACGACTTTCGACGCAGTTCTCCTCACCGTCTTCAGCTTGCTCACCGTTGCCATGATTGCCATCTGCGGCTGGACCGTCTTTCTGTGGGACATCGACCGGCTGTTCTTTCGGCTGGAGAACAGGATCGATGCCCAGCTTGGCGAGGCACCGACCAGGAATGGAGAGGCGGACGACTCGCTACTCGGTAGCGTCCGAGAGCAGGTCGGTACCGCTATAAGCAATGTCAGGACCAAATCGATCGCGCTGGTCGAGAAGTCCTACTGGGACGACATCAACGCGGGCGGCGTGCTGTCGTTTCCGCAGCCAGACATAGCTGCGGCCATGGAACGTATCGACCGGCCGCGCCGCGATCTGCTCGCGCCTCTCGCCGAGTACGTCGCTACCGCCATCCCGCTTGGCAGCCTGTCCGCGCCGCTGCTGTCGCGAGTGATCCTCAGGTTCATCGCCCCGGAGGTTAAGGTTCGCCTCTATCGGCGACTGGTCGTGCGCTTCGTCGAGCAATTGGGCGCACTGTTCGCCCTCACCGCCGTGTGCTTCTTTATCAGCATCCTGGCCTGGTCGCGCGTGAGCGACACCATCTTCACCCAGGGACGGGTATCGACCACCAGCGTGCTGCTCTACCAGCTGGATCTGATGCTGAGAGGCGCGCTGTTTGATTTCATGGAACACACCCAGCGCTCGGTATCGCCCATCACGATCAACCGGAGCGCCACTGCCTTCGTCTACTACACGCTGCTCTTTCGCATGTTCGTTGCGGTCTACGTTATGTCCTCGGTGTTTCGGGTGGCGCGCTTCGTGTTCCGTCGTTGGCGGGCGTTGCTCGCGCGGTAGATAACGATCGTGGACCTGCCCGAGCAGACAACATGCGAAGGGGACGCGCTGTCGCGGGCGTGGCGCAGCTTGGAGACCAGACGGGCCTTCTCGTATTCGGCGAAGGCCCCGGCGATCTGGCGCATCATCTTTCGCGTCGGGTCGTCGCTCGCCGTCAGATCGTCCCCCGAGGCCGTCAGTAGCCCTCGGCATATATAAGGGCTTCTCTAAGGACTTCGCCCCCGATATGCTGAGTGGCAAAATAACTGTCAGCTCAGCTTAAAGAGACCCTCGAAGTTCAAGAGTGAGGCTTGCATGGCCGTCTTAACTC
>CAVPYR010000009.1:0-127814 GCA_963710005.1 uncultured Alphaproteobacteria bacterium | reverse complement strand
AACTGAGAGCCGAGAGGCTTATGGGTACCCATCATGGGCGGCTTCAAAGCAATCGTCATTGTCGAGCGTCCAAGCGATTACGGAACGCAGCGCGGAGGTGCGCCCCACCAACGAAATGTCGCTCACGCATTCAGCTCCTTTGCACCGGCACTCGCTTTTATGCGAACAAGCAAGGCAGGCGCAGTTGTTGTGGAGTTTGACGTCGAGGTAGAGACGTTGGACTTTTACGATGCTGCCAAGGCGCTGAAAGTCCCGGTAGTCTTTACGGCGAATAGTCCAATGCTCGGCGACCTCACGCAATATAAGCTCGGCGGATTGGAAGTTGTGACCCTCGAACCACCGCCAGAAGGAAAGCATCTTGAGACCTGGCGACCTACGGACACAACGAGATGAACTTCTTTGATGACCGATGCCCAGAAGTTTCTCTCGGGAGGAATTGGAAGAAGTGCAGCGCGTGACGCCCGGTGGCACTTTGTTTTTGGTTGAGGCCGATAATCAATGAAGGAGGCAACGGAACGTCGGGAATTTCTTCGACTGGCCTCAGTTGCAGCAGTAACTGACAGAGCAGGTTTGGCACACCTTGGAGGCTTTGAGCTTACCGGGGCGTGTCGAATGATGTTGGCAGAGCGCATGGAGGCTGACGTGGATAAGAGAGTTTCGACGGGCTTGAGTGCTCGACTGTCTGCTCGACTCACCCAAGACTGATCCGCACCTGACACCAGTCCTAGCGGGGAGGCGCGTGCTCTTTGAGCATTCGCTTCCCTTTTTTGTGTTGGCCGACATTGCGGCGACGAATGTTGATTTTGAAGGGGAAGCCCGGCCGTCCGTCCTAGTACATTGAAATTACATGTAAAAACTGCGCTGTTACGTAATCAAGTTGTAGCAGTCGGTTCGGGACATCGTCGAGGCCCTTCGCATTCGACGACCATTGAGAACAACCGCGCCAATACCTACGGAAAGGCTGACAGCGAATATCCGAAGTTCGTGCGCGCGGATGGGGATCGCGATGCCGAGTGCTGGGGCGTTGTCGGCGCAAGTGATGGTTCGGCGCGGATGGTGTGGTATGGCGATGCCTTGCCGAAAAAATCGATCAGCGCATCAAAGAACTCAACGTGCCATACGACGCTCGCTGACAAACGAAGCTGGGTTCGCTGCGGCGATCGTCTCAGATACGTCGCGTCGTCAGTAGCGAATAGTACCCGAGACGATGGACGTGCTGCCTTCCCAGCGGTTCTCGGCGTTGAATTCTTGGTAGTAGCGAGCGTTGAGTATATACAGCGTTTTGTCGACTACTGTGGTGTAGGTCAGCCCAGGACCGATCGCGTCAACAGTGCCTTCCAAGGGTCCGAGGTGCGCGCCGGACCCCGAGATCGGACCCACTTCCCTGAAAACCCTTCTTCACTTCACTGTTTGACTCTGATGGAGTTGAGTTGTGACGATCAGGCGAAATGTTGAAGACGCCGGCGTGTGACGCGGTGGTATCCGGTGCCGACCCTATCGAGACACGTGCGGGCTTCGCGGCGCTTCTGGATCGGATTGAGAGCAATGGCGTGCGTCGACCCCAATGCGCGGTATAGTTCCTGCCCTAGGGCCCCGGCCGTCATGTCAAAATGGCCCGGTCTCCGGCCGCTCTATCACTGGCAGACAATCGATGGGGTGCGGTTTCGGGTGGCAACTGCGGCGAGCGTCCGCCAGATCAGATTAATGAACTTCCGCTTCCCGCAGAAGTCCGTTGATCTGCTCTGTCGTAAATCGCTTCCGTGCCATTCCATTCAGCAGAGCTTGGAAATAGCGGGAATTTCTCAATCGGCCTGGTGTCACTTCACGGGGGCCGTCTGCCGCCAAGTTCTTACTGGCAATCCCTTCTTATGTCGTCCGCAATGAGAGACGCGAACTTTGCGGATCCTTGCACGGAGAAGTGTCCCTCATCGACAAAATCGGATGGCGTAAATGCATTGACGTCCAGCCCAATATAGCCCGCCCGAAGCTGCCGTGCTTGTGCTTCGAGCAATTGATTGAATTTTTGCTGCAATGGCCAAAGATCTTTATCTCTACTTCGCGCATTCCACTGACTAACGCCGTCCGACGTCAGCTTAGCCGGGTTCAAGAGCTGGCCGATAAAGACGAATCTCAGTACCTCTACTTGCATTCAAAGCGATTAGAGTCCGGACGTTCTTCAAAAAGATGGCTTCTAATCGGGGATCACTACCTTCCCCGGGCCGAAGGGTACGATAGGGCGGAGCATACGGAATCGTGTCGAGAAACGAACTTAAAAAGCGCGCTATGATTCGATACGTTGGCGAAAAGGGGAACAAAGGAACGGCCCTTACTGTGATCGCGTCTGTTTGCACCAAGAAGTGAAAATCCGCATAGCCACTATCGAGGTTCGGGATATGAGCGCCGCTGACGTCGTTCCACCCGATATAGTAGACGGAGCATTTAGGGGGCACACCCAAGATGTCATCGTAAAAGGCCGTCTGAATAATATGTTCGGCCGTGCTATAGCCATCGACCCCGCGGTTTGCTACCGCGTAGACGCCACCCAGGCGCTTCTCGAGCTGCTCCGGCCACGTGAACCCGTTGGCCACGCCAATATCGTATGTCGTCGAGCCGCCATAGACGTTGATAAGAAATGTGTCTGCGGAAATTCTAATTTCGGGCCCCCTCAATCCATTGCTGTTGTGCCTTACATCCAGTCCAAACGGAGAGCGGTAGTTCTCGCGAGGCACCCCCATCAGAAGAGGATGGTAACGGAAGGGACTGCCGACAAAAATCTTGTCTTCGGGAAAGAGATCGTTCGCCACCACTCCCGCCACGAATCCAATATGCGTCACGGCCGCTAAGCAGAACTCAACACTCCCAAGCATCAGCAAGGCGACGGACACCCTGGGAAACTTAAGCAGCGCAATAGACAGTGAAAAAAGGAGAAGCAAATAACAAACGAACCAGAATCCGGGACTTTTCGGGTCTAAGTCCCCGGTTAAGAAATAGGTGAACCCCATGCAAAACGTTACGAGAATGAAGAATACGTCGAGTAGAAAAGGTAGTGCCTTTGAAAAATCGTAGGGACGCCGCAAGCCCACATAACTCAGAAGATCAATCGAGCTCATACTCGACCTCATAGTTACGTGCGAGCCCCTTTGCTTGTTTCGCTTTTTCTAGCACTGCATTGCCGATGACGAGCCTGTCGAGTTCCGTGCCCATGAAGCAACGAAAAGCATCTTCGGGCTTGCATACGATTGGCTCGCCGCGGACGTTGAAAGACGTATTCACCAGCAAGGGGCAGCCGGTGATCTCCTTGAATCTCTTTATAAGGGCGTAAAATTCCGGATGCGTGTCGTCGGCAACCGTTTGTATGCGCGCCGAATAATCGACATGCGTTACCGCAGGAATGGTTGATCGAGCGACGTTGAGCTTCTCAATTCCAAAGAGGTGTTGCTGATCCGTGGTCATGGGAATTTGCTTTCCTGCCGCGACATCGGCGACGAGAAGCATGTAGGGACTGTCTGATCGAATCTGGAACCAGTCGCTGACATCTTCCCGTAAGACGCTTGGAGCGAACGGGCGAAACAACTCCCGAAATTTGATTTTCAAATTGAGCTGCTTCTGCACTGTCGGCGAACGAGGGTCAGCCAAGATCGAGCGCGCTCCCAATGCCCTCGGTCCAAACTCCATCCGACCTTGAAACCAACCGACCGCCTCGCCTCCAGCTATCGCCTGTGCAGTGTGATCTATTACTTCTTGCTCGTTCATCACGGTAAATACTGCACCAGCCGCCGTCAAACTTTGCTCGATTTCGGATTGGCTATATTCAGGGCCCAAATACGAGCCCCTCATAGCGTCCTTGCCATTCGTGGCCCGGGCCTGATCGAGCATGATGTGATGGATCGCTAGGGCAGCGCCTAGCGCCCCACCCGCGTCGCCGGAGGCTGGTTGGATCCAAATATTCTCGAAAATTTCTTCTCGCAGAAGTTTTCCATTCGCCACGCAGTTCAACGCGACCCCGCCGGCAAGACAAAGGTTCCGCTGTTTTGTAGATTTCCGGATCGCCCTCCCCAGTTTTAGGACGACTTCTTCGGTCACCGCCTGAATGGAAGCCGCCAGATCCATTTCTTTTTGGGTTAGACGTGATTCAGTTGCGCGAGGCGGACCGCCAAAGAGGTCGTGGAAATCTCTCGTTGGTCATCGTGAGCCCGGTACAAAAATCGAAGTACCCCATGTTGAGATGAAACGAGCCATCGTCTCGGATATCGATTAGGTGATCTCTTATTAGGGGTGCAAACCTGGGCTGGCCGTAGGGTGCAAGCCCCATCACCTTGTATTCGCCAGAATTTACTTTGAACCCGGTGTAGTACGTGAAAGCCGAGTACAAGAGCCCAGAGAAGTGGGGAAACTTGATCTCGGACGGAATTCGGATGTCTGATCAACTCTCCGATAGCCAACGATGTTGTCGCCCACTCTCCGACCCCGTCCATGGTCAGAATAGCCGCCTCATCGAACGGGGAACGGGAAGAAGTGCGGAGGCGGCATGGCTGAGATGATGTTCTGAAAAAAGCAGTTTGCCTGCCACGCTGCTATCTTTACCCCAGTAATCGATGAGATTGCTTTCAATAAGCCGGCGCTGAAAAAGCTTCTCTTTAAGCCAGATCGGCAAGGAAGTGGCGAAGCTCGCCAGCCCCCTTGGAGCGAAAGCAAGATACGTCTCGATAAGTCGTTCGAATTTGACGAAGGGCTTCTCGTAGAAAACGATCCAATCGACGTCCCGCAAGCGCAGGCCTAGAGATCGCAGGCAAAAATCGACCGCACGAACAGGAAACCCGGCATCATGCTTTCGCCGTGTAAACCGCTCTTCCTGAGCCGCAGCAACTATCTCTCCGTCGACAACGAGGCAAGCCGCTAAATCGTCGTAGAGAGCCGAGATGCCAAGGATCTTCATCGCTTAAAAAAGCGTGTAGATAAACGGAGCGACGACTGAGCTTTGTGCCGCTATGAGCAATCCGCCTAAGGCCACCATTACGATGATAATTGGCGCGAGCCACAGCTTCTTCCAACTCCGAAGGAATGCCCATAACTCAGCTGCAAAGCCTGCCATAGAAACCTCAAAACTGGTTCTTAAAACCATCCGACGGGAATGATTCCGGCTGCCCCCTATCAATCCACCACGACTTCACGGTCGCAGGCCGCAAGCTAAGTTCGTCACGACCCGCTATACGTAAAAGCACTGCCACGGGGGTGAGCACGAAGAGGAAGATGCCTCCGACGATCACCGGACTCACAACTTTTCCCAATACTTCCCCGAGCTTGAACCATGCCACATTCAATGAATAAAGCGTGTTTGGCGCCGCGATTGCCAAGATAAAAAATATCATGGCAGCAAAGGCGGCCACGCCGACAGACAAATTGTAATGATGTCGAAACAGCGAGTACGCGACCCATGCCGCGAAGATCGCGAAAAACGACAGACCAAAACTGCGGTTCGACGGCAACTTCCTGTCCATATGGGATGGTTGGTATCGCAGAGGCTTCGTGGGGATCAAGCCTATTTGAGCCGTGCACTGACGTTCGGGTGGGGATAAGTGCGCCGCAAGGGCAATACCGCCAACATTAATGCAATTCACAAGACGGGTCTGCTCTGGGATCGAGGTTCGGGCGATTGCTCGGCGAGTATCGACCGATGGACATGTCGATTGTAGGTGCGCATCAATCTCGACTTGGGCGGCAGGTCGCAGTCATCAGGATCGCGGTTTGCAATCAGCCTGGATTTGATTTTCGCCTGCCCGCCTTGGCTATCTTCAGATGGTCTAGGCTTTAGATCGCCGTCCTACGCTAAAATTGAGCCGCTCGAGCGTCGGCGTTGATGAGCTGGAAAGGCCAGACCGCCAACCGTCGGTACGGAGCTTTGGCGAGGAACGTGGGTGAAGCGTTGAACTGCTTGATGGTTACTTCGTTGCCGCCTTGGTAATTGGGAATCGGGGCCCTCGAGCTTAGCGGCAGAAATTATCTTTCCCGACAGATCCGGGGTGAACTGGACGGGCGACGGCTGGCGGCCCAACTATACCCGCATGAAAAAATTTTCGGCTTCCCCTGACGCTGACGAATTCATTCGTGGTCAGACCGCCGCGATGCTCAAGGCCGAGACCCTCTGGTCGGCCGCTAAGCCCGCCGCTTCTTAGCGAACCGCTCGCCGCGTTCGGCGTTCGCCTCGCGCCAAGTGGCCGTCTTGACCTTGATCCAATCTTTCGACGGGCCAGATCGGTAAACCGAAGTTTTGCGCTTCGACACAATACCCTTAAGGCCCATCCGTTCGGCAGCCGCTAGAAGCTTAATTGGGTCATCGAACGACTGCGAGAATTGCAGACCCTGCTCATCCGTCTCGTTCAAAAGTTCGTTGAGCGCGGTACGGCGCTGAAACAGCGGCAACATCATCGCCAACTCTGCCGTCAAAGGCGAGTATGTCGAAGCACCATAGGCAGAGATCACAATCCTTCGCGCCGTTCATCAGCGTTCGGAAGTTCGGCTGGCCACTCTCGTCGCAAGCTACCACTTCAGCATCGAGGATGATGCTATCCACCGGCATCGCGGACAGCGCGTCTTTCAGTCGGCGAAACCGCTTTGTCATGTCGGCGCCGTTGCGGCTGTAAATTGCTATGCTGCCGCCTTCGACGTGCACTTGGGCGCGGAATCCATCGAACTTGATTTCATGCAACCACTCATCGCCGGAAGGCGGGGTCTTCGCCAGTGTCGGAGCCATGGGCTTGATGAATGGGATTTTGCGCAGCACCGCTACTATATGGGGTTAGCAAGGCAGCAAAGGAAGAGCGCTCGCTGCCTTCGGCTAAAGAAGCGAACGCCCTTCTACCATCGCTGGCCGCATTAGCCTCGTCAGCTTTGGTTCAAGAGAGACGTTCAGGATCGGGGAATTGTTCCCAATAGGAAACCCCCGGTGCGGGGGCACCGAGGGCGCTAGTGACGTGTGGTCGTTTAAAAAAACTAACACACCCGACGTACGCGAGAATAAGTGCCGGGTTGTGTTTCAGTGGCGCCAGAGTGCCATGGACAGATTGAAATATCGTTATGATGTGAAGCTCTGCTTTCGGCCGGGAAATTGGCAACGAAAGCACGTCAGCTTGAATTTCGTGCGGGTCAAATCTCAAGCGTCAGCCTTGTTGTGTTTTCGTAAATTCGAGCGGCGCACCAAGAGCGCGAATTTCGAGCCCGGGGGCATACACCCCGTTGGGTCCCCTATGGGGGGTCGATGAAATTTTCGACAGCAACATCAGCGCGGACCTTGGAGAAGCTCAAAGAAGCGATGTTGAACTTGGCAAGCGTCAATGATCACGACGTCGACTAGCAAGATCACATTCGCACTGTGGGCGACGACCAACTCAAGCGAAATATCTAAACAGTTGTGAGCGAGAGAAAGTCTTAGACGTCGATCCTCGCTGCCAGCGCCAGCGCTTCGTCGCTGCCCACACCGAGATAGGCTGCCGTATGTGCCAGGCTGCGTGGCCGAGCAGCTTGCGTACCGCCTCGATGTCACGCGTCTCTCGATAAATGATCGTTGCCTTGGTGCGGCGCGTGCTGTGACCGCTGAACTTCGATGTGTCGGTGTAACCCGCGAGATCTGCCCATCTTTGACCAGGGTGCGATACGTCGTCGTGGTGATTGGCGCCGATGACGTGCCTGCGGCACGATCGTCACGCTGGAATAGGAAGAAGTCGGAGTGAGGCGGTGTCGGGCGATATGGGCCGCGAGCGCCTCACGGGCGTTCTGCGACAAATGCACGGATACGGGCTGACCCGTCTTCTTCTGTCGCGTCTGCATGGTCGGGACGACATTGCCATCGCGGTCTGTGACGTCAGCGACCGTCAGGCGAACGAGGTCCGAGCCGCGCAGCATTGACGAGATCGCGGTCTCGAAGAGCGCCAGGTCTCGGGAATTGCCCCGAGCAACGAGTTTTGAGCGAATAACGCCGACATCAGCCTTCGTGAAGGGTTGCATCGCCCCTCGAGCTTTCGTTTTATTATTTTCCAGTCGCAATACTCGCCTCCAAATTCGAAACCTTGGGCCAATTATGCCCGCCAATACTGGAGATGTAGGTTTCGTTTTGGCTCAGAAACAGAAGCTTGGAGGGGGATCTTTAGCGCCATGGTTACAGACCGACTAACTGTTTTGCCGTGTCCACTGGCCGATGCCGCGCGTAGGACATTTCGGTGAAATGACCAGCAAAACTCGAGTTTTTTGCCGAAACTACGCGAATACGGGAATGGCGAATATCGGAATTTCCTTTAAAGCTAACGCCCGCCGAGTTGCAGGTGCGACACGGGTGCGCGGTGTACCAACCAAAAAAGGTGGCGACACCGGAGCGCCCGTCTCCTGAGCGTCGGAGATCCCGACAAAAATCCCGCTTATTTCCTAGTAATTTCGGCCGAAATCCCGAAATCCCGGTAATTCCGCAATCAAGCGGATGGGAACTGGGGGGTGCCCGCGGAGAGAGAGAAAATGAAAAAACAAGAAAGAAGTTTCTAATCGGAATTTACGGGATTTCCGGGATCACCATTAGCAACTTATTGTTCTAACTCATTTCTTTTCAGTCCCGTTTTTATTGACCACACCGGGATGCCGGGATCGGCGGTGTTTTTGGTTCAACACCGCCGGTCTTCCCGCGCCCTTGTCACAACCCGTGAGCCCGTTTCGTCGCCTTCGCCAGGCCGCCTTCCTCTATCTCTTCGTCGGGAACGAACACGCCTGTCACCCGCAAGTGTTTCACCTTCGGCCCACCGGGTATCTGCTTCCAGTACCAGTGATCATCACCGCATTTCAGCAAGCGGCCGGTTTTCTTTAAACCGTTGACGGCCGCCTGCGGTGTTGATCCGAGGCCTGGAATCAGGGGCAGACTTTTCTCGGGAAGGTACAAGATGTGGTCTTGTCGGCACCTGTAGGCCAAAGGCGTCCGGCCCGGTGGAATGTCGGCTACAATGTCGAAGACATCGCCTGATGTCTCAGCCCACTCAAGCAGTCTCTCCACGGAGTTGGTCTCGACGGCGAGCCTCCGAAATTCTTCGCTCGTCTGAATGCGGCGCCAGCCCCAGTCGACGCAACCCTTCACATCGCATTCAAGGGGAATGATGCCGGTCTCGCGCAGCAATTCTCCCATAACCAGCATCATCGCGAACACCGACCCTGCCCGACGCTGCGCGGACGGCATGCCGGCGGCAAGTCCTGTTAATGCGTCGTCGAAGCGTTTTCTCAGTTCGCTAGCATCGGTGTGCCAACCACGCTTATGAAACTCTTTAATTACGCGACTGCCCGCGTGACCGTAGTTGCTCTCAAATCCCTTGAGCATGGCGTCGTAAGCTTGTGGATCCATCAAAGGAGCTTCTGACAAATCCAAGACCGGAGACCGCGCATAAGCGCCCGCGACTTCCGTTTTCTTTCCACTCAGTAATTGAGAAGGGGACAATTCGGCGTTTAGTGCGTACGTGAAACCACCCCACGCCCTTACCACTCTCGCGTCCGCTTCCCTGGTCAAGCGTTGTCGCCCCTGACCATTGGATGCCATGTACACCGCGTCCTGCGCCAGGCCCTCGCCACCGTTTTGTAGATCGTCGATCCCGCCTGTTGTCCCGTTGAAGCACTCGAAAGAAGTCTCGAGGGCGTTCCCGGTACTTCGCGCCGACCGCCGAAGACCTTTTCCAATTCGTGGGTCTGACCAGACACCGACCTGCGCGATCATTGCAGTGCTCTTTCCCCGTGATGTCGGGCCGATCAGAAAGAGGCCGTGAGGCTCAATGTCGAGGCAGTGCGTCATCGGCCCGCAAGTTCCGAGCAGCAGCCCTAGTCCAATCTGCGGAGACGCGGACGTCAGCGCTTCACGCGCCGCCTCTTGCCATCGTTCGAAAGTCCCGCCCGGTTCTGCTGTGAAGTCACTCGGTCGGTTGGCCCATACGTATTCCTCGGCGCCCTCTACATCGGGCGGGACGATGGCCGGCCCTATAGGCGGTACGAATACACCGTTCGGCTGGAAACCAGTTTTTTGCACACGACGAATTTTGCGGTCGCTGGTCAAACGAGATAGCAAATCTAAGAACGCGGCTTTCGCCTTCGGGCCTACTCCAATTGCAAGCCCTTCGTTGGCGAATTTTTTGAGCAACTCGCTCGCAGTCGCCATAAAGGTCGGCATTCGCAACCAAGATCTCCTTGATCACACCGTCGGGATTTTTGAACGAAATTGCCTTCGACCATGTCCCAGAAGTCTGATCACGCGCAACGCCGACGATCTCAAGTTCGCCGCAGACGTAGTCGCTGCCTCTCAGTATCTCGCCGTTGCGAAGCAGGTATCCCTCCGGAAGGTGGGCATCGTCCGCCTCATCATCCACATCATCCGCATTCGGACAGTAACGCGTGAGTTCCATAGCATCCCGGATATCGGCCTTCTGGCAGATGAAGTCTAACCACCGGGCACGGTCCTGCTTGCTCGGATCTTTTGCGCTCGCAAATTGGCGACCGCACGTATCTCCAGCACAATGAATTGCGAACCCCGCGCCGTTATTTTTCGAGGCGTCGCGGACGAAGAACCGTTTGCGTCCTTCGTTGGGATTGGAGTGATTGTCTTCATTGGGGCATTCGAACGTACGACCGCCATTCGAAGCAGCGCCGCGGTCTTCGTAGCCGAGTTCCTCCAGAAGTACTGATATCTCGAAGTCGTGACCGTATCCTCCTACGAAGGAAATCAAGTTAGGCGTCGCAAAAGGAGCGTCTTGCCTTTCCCGGTTAGACGCCGGTTCACCGGTCCGTTGCGCAATCTGCGCTTTACTGGGCCGTGCCACCGCTTTTTTCTCTGCGGGCATGTAAAGCGGCATTTCTTCGATCCGGAGCGCCCTGCCCGGCACGATGCGAATCTCATGGCCACTCGCCTCGGCATCGTGCCGAGGAAGATACATGAGATGAGTTGGATCGGCGCAAGCTTGGTCCCAGGCGATGTCCAAATCTTCGAAGAAGCCGCGAAGACGGTTGCTCCACTCCTTATGCGCCTCGGCCATTTCTGTGGCTCGATTTACGAAGTCGAACGGCTCGTCCAGTACGAACACAATTCGAGTTCGTGCCATGGGATTGTGAGTGACGAAGTACACCAGATCCTTTGTCCTCTTCATGCTCCATCCTGACCGACAAAGCGGCGCCTTTGAACACTCGCGGATGGTATTTTTTTATATCTCGGAGATAAGCAATGCACTGAACAATCAGTTCCTCTCCATGACCGCGAGCGAGCCTGTTCAGAGCTCTTTTTCACGAACGCTGAAAGTGCGGTTTGATTGATTTCTGAGACAGCTTTGTTATGCGAATGCGTCGTCTGAATTATTGCGAATAAGCCGCGCGACCGGATTTTTTCTTCGGTTTCATCAAGCGTGTCGCCGCTATCGGTGTCTGCGAATACCAGATAATTTTTCGTCGCGTTGATTTTGTTCCGCTCACATCCGTTGGGATCGACCAATGCACCTTGGATAAGTGCGTGGCCTTCTTTCCTGCCGACTTTGTGCTTTAAAGAAATATCGCTGATGCAAAGCAGCGAACGGCATCGACATCGTCGTCCATTCTAAGCCCTTCGGACCTACGCCGAATGCGATTTCTATTTGTTTGCGTGCGATGTCTTCGGGCACGCCACACGCTATAGACCACTGGATGAAGTCTTCCTCTGTCTCAAGGAGACGTTCATGATGGTCGTATTGCGATCCAACATCGTTGTTGGCCGCCGTCTTGTTCGGCAGCTCTTGCGACGCTGCTTTGATATCGAGATTTTTACGCACGAATGTACACGCACCCCGTTTTGTGCTAGGGTGCCCTCTGAGTTGAATCGATTCCCGCCGAGGCCTTGCAGGGCCGTTGACGCGGGAGTTTTGTTTCCCGCGCGCGGAAGACGGACGATAGTCAGCGCACGAGTGCGCGTGACGGCGATTTAGTTATGGATTCCGACATGCGCCTCGGCTGGCGTATCGCGTCCGTGCGATCTAACGGTGTGCTCGGGTGCGTAACCCCGGTAAACAGAAATACCGTTTCATGAGCATTAAGATATCAATAAAGCGAAATTCGAATTCTGCGCAATTGCTAATGGGGGCAATTGTGATAATCGATGCAATCTGTCGCACCTTGCAGGCTATGTCCTCAATTATTTTCCAAATAGCTTTTATTGCTCGCTTTCATTTGCATAATTCCCGATTTTTGCGCGCACCGCGGAAATCGCGCACCGCGGAAATAGTGAAATATGGCAAGTATCATATTTGTAATTCATTGAGCGTCGGTCGCCCGTAGCGCGAGTTTGAGGCAGTAGCTGACCCTCGGTCTTGGATCTCCCGTCGCCCACGTTTCTGCTGTCCGCCTGGCTGCGAACGACGCAATGCCACTGGACTCTTTTTTAGATGGTGACCGTCGTACCAAGTTTAGAAATTCGTCATCGCGAACGCCAGCGGGTCAGTGGCAGACTACGCAAGGTCGCTCGGGCGATGTCTGCTTATCCGTTCAAAGCAGGGGTCTCAGAGGTCAGCTATGGGCCATTAGCCAACGTTCGAGGCTTTTCCACTCAATGTCGACTTTCGCCCCAAAAGCGGACCTCACACTGAGCATGCGAGTCGGCCCGGTCATTGGCCGGACTTCGCATCCACTCCGAGCACGCCGGACTTGTAGACGCCGTCCATCATCTTGGCGATGTCCTGGTCGCGCATATTCCACATGCGGTACCAGTTCTCGAAACTTGCGGCCGTCCAGTCTCGCTCGTCCGTGCGCAGTTTACGCCAGTTTTCGAGCGCGTCCTGCTTGCGGCCGAGCTGGCCATAAACCGCGATGTAGTAAATATATTTGAATATCGACCCTTTTTCGGGGTCCTGCCTTAAGATCTCCAGCGCCCGCTCATAGTCGCCTTTCACGTAGTAATCTTTGTACATAGTAAACTGATACCATCCGCTAGCGGCGTCAGCATTCAACGCATTCGCCTTTGTCACCAAGGCCACTCCACGTTGCCAATCTCCTGAGCTGGCGATCAAGTCCCCGAGCGTCGCCAGTATCTCGGCATCATAAGGGGCTAGCGCCATCGCCTGCTCAGCTTCATGTTCGAACAGGTCATGCTGCTTATCAAAAAAGTATGCGAATGCGGCCACCATATGCGCCCGCGCGTCGGCGGGGTTGAGCTGAACTGCCTTCGCCGCCTGCGCCGCTATCTCATGCAGCGGCACCGGCGGTTTTTCCAAATGCATAACGGCGCCCATAGCATTCTGCCAAGTTTCCTCGCGGTGGGCTCGCGCATTCAACGGATCGAGGACGATTGCCTGGCGTAACGCGTCTTTCGCCAAGCCAAAGTTTTCGCGGGTGACATCTGTCATCAGGTAGTGTGCGCGCAAAACAAGATCGTAGGCCTGGACTTGATCGGGGCTCTTGCGCACCGCCGTGTTAAACTCGGTGGCCTCGATGACGCCGTAGCCGCCGGCGATCTTGGTTACAATCTGACTGACGATCTCGTCCTGGACCAAGAAGATGTCGGCCATCTCACGATCAAACTGGTCGGCCCAGATGTGGGAGCCGGTCTCAGTGTCAATGAGTTGCGCCGTGACGCGGAGGCGGTCGCCGCTGCGCTGGATGCTGCCCTCGAGCACGTAGCGCACCCTGAGCTCGCGTCCGAGCTTGGATACGTCCACTGCCAGGCCCTTGTATTGGAAGGTGGTGTTCCGCGCGAGCACGCGCAGGTCGCGCGCCCGCGACAGCGCGGTCAAAATGTCTTCGGTCAAGCCGTCGCTGAAATAGTCCTGTTTCGGGTCGCCGCTCAAGTTGATGAAGGGTAGTACCGCAACCGCTGGGTCGTTAAGCACGGTGAGCGCTGGGTCCTTACCCGTTGCTTCGGGTGTTGCTACCCGAAGGTCGCGGTAGAGCCACGCGCCGACTGCGGCCAGAACCAGGATCAGCGCGAAGGCCGGCGCGGCTGACTGCCATCGCGTGAAGCGGTCAGACCAAGGGCGCGCCGATGGGGGCCGCGTGTCCGTAAGTGCGACCGGCGCCGACATGGGATCGAGTTGTTGATCTGGAGTTGTCGCATCCAGCTGAGGCGCAAGTGTCGGCCCCTGCCGAAACTCGATTAGCGGCGTGTACGTACCCTTCGGGAGCGCAATGCGAATAGGATCGTTTTGGCCGTCGGCCTCGTAGTAGTCGCGAAGCTTCTCACGCAGTCGCCCGGCCTCAACGCGCACAATAGGGTCGACGACGGGGTCGAACGTGTCAGGACGACCGAAGACCTCCAAAGCGATGTCGTATCCCTTCAGCCGCTCGCCGCGCCCAGCAAGAGTTTCATTTACGATGTATTCCAAGAACCGCTGACGGCGTCGCGCCTGGAGGAACGGGCCGCTCTTGAGGATGCGGTCAAGTTGCTCGCGAACGGCCTTCCGGTCGGGCTCGCAATTGAGCGGAAGCTGCGTCACGCCTCAACTCCAAATGCCTGAAAAGGCGGCATCTCTGCCAGCATGGGCCTGAGGTTACACACAGTAACACACTACGGCTCACCGGCACGGCCTGTCATTCTAAGCTCCACGCAGGAACCACACTGGCTGAAAAGGACGTCGCTATGAAGCCCAAGATACTGTTTGCCGCCGTACCTATAGCACTCCTAGGTCTCGGCAATGGCGTGGCATACGCCGGCAAGTCCGTGGACGAAGCGGGCGCACTTGCATGCATAAACGACAAGTGGGACGTGAAGGAGCCTGAGAAAGGGCACAAGCTGGTCGATTTTGCTGGCCGATGCGTCGACGTCCCTGACAATCCCGCAGCAGAGAAGTACACGGAGGACTGCTTAGGAAAATACGAGTACATGCCTGACGAAAGCTGGAAGGGCACCGGGAGCTGCACCTTAAACTTCAAAGGCGGCGACCACGTAACCGCCACCTGGGAAGAGGGTTCGCACCTTAAGGAGTACACGTACAAGTACACCGGAGGCACCGGCAAACACCAGGGCGCCGGTGGCAGCGGCACGTATACGTACGAGAACCTGACGGACGCCCTCGCAGGCGGCCAATTCAAGGGCAAGATGGAATTGCCCTGACATTGAAGAGACCGGATATCGCGCACGCATAATACTCAGCAATTAAAGCGGACGTGGACGCAGCGTTGCTCGGTCCTTCCGCTCCTCATGCGCAAGTGGGCATAACTTATGTGGGTGAAGAGGTCTGCTAAGGATCAGTAGCCGACGTCTAGGTATGGTTCCTGGGACGTCCGCCTTGACTGCGAAAGCGGACATCACGGCTGTGTCAGACGCAAAAGCGTTGCATCGGGCGTTGCGCCGTTTTTGCTAGGCCGCCGTGGGATCGATATTCATTGCTAGATGCGAAAGATCGAGGCCCTTAAAAAAGAGCTTTCGCGTTTCTTCGGCCAAAATCTCGAGGTCCGTTTTTCCATCGCCATACCGCGCGAGCGTGCCTTTCAGCGCTTCGCCCTTCAACGCGTAAATGATGTCCGTCTGAATTTTCGAGTTGCGACATGCGTCTGTCCACGTATGACGGAAGGAATGGAAATCTATTTTTGCCCTCTTGATGCCGAGAGACTTTAGGAAGCGGGCGAAGTGCTTACCGAATCCGTCAGATAATTTGCCGTATTTATCCGCCGACAATTCCGAGAATAAGCGCTGGGCTTTAGCAGCGCGACGCGTCGCATGAAAGTGCATGAAGCCGAATTTGATAAGGTCTTCATGAAGCGGAATTTGGCGTCTTGAAGCCGAGCCCTTTAGGCGAGGGTCGACGCCATCACTGTGCGCGTTCCGTATTGATATCGAAATAAGTAACGCCGTCGTTCGTGCGAACATCAGTCGTCTTGAGCTTACAGAGTTCATTCAGTCGGGCTCCGGTGTAGAGACCCAAAAGGGGCAACCAAAATTTTGCGCTGTCGCGAAGCACGACGTGTCCTGGCGTTTTCCAGGCTGATTCCGATCCACACCCCGTAAAGACCGGGGCAGAAAAAATGGCCATGAGTTCATGTTGGTGAAAGGGTCCCTTTCGTCGCGCGCGATGGAGCGGTTCGGGATCGTGGCCTTTATGAACGGATTTCTGTCGAACCCGTCGAAGTTGGCAATCGACCAATCGAAAATACTCGCGACGATCGTGATGAGCTTATTGACGTTAGTAATCGACATGCGCGGCAATTCGAGACTTCGCGCTCTTCTTAGCCGCGGCTCGGACATTGAGAGTTCGCGTCTCTTTCAATTTGAGCCGGTTGGGCGGCAGGTCGCAAAGCACGTCCTTAAATTCGCGGGCATGAGTTTTTTTGTAAGTGTCAATCGAGTGGTCGCCGAGAATTTCTAGGAACAGGCGGATGGTCGCTTCACAAGCGTCCTTCCGTCTTGCGCTCCATGCACCGCGCGACTTCTCCTCGATCCATTTGCGCGCCACGACGGAAAAAACGGGAAGGCTGGTGGCATCCTGTTTCTCGCCATCCGAGGGCAATGATGCGGTCTTGGACGTTATGGCCAGATAGCGCGCGTCGTCCTGCTTCTTGATATCTGTCAGGGCTTGAATTTCCGCCAGCATAACAGCCCGAGCTAGAATTGGCCGATTGCTCTGCTGCGCGACGGCGAGGCCCAGCGCGTTCGAAAGAGCGTCTAGCGCTTTCGCACCTTCGGAGAAGTCACCGGCCGAGATAGAGCGCTTTAACAAATCAACGCGCTCTCCATGGACGTGCCACCAATAGTAGGAAAGCGTTTCCTTTAGCGGAGTCTCCGGGTCTTCACTTAGGTGAGCCATGTAAAGCGTGTTCGGGAGGGGTACGATCTGACCCTTGTAGAACGCGAGTTCATCGGCCGCGGCCAGATGAAAAAGGTTGTCGCGCCGGATGCTGTCACCTTCACAAATGACAACATAGTGCGCATCGGAAAGTCTTGCCGCCACGTCCGCGATTTGATCCGGATTCGACGACGCCACCACGGACGGCTTTTTATCTCCATTCGCAACTTGAAGCTTTTTGGCGAGCTTAGCTTTGGCCTCCTTTATCGCGCTGGGAAGCGCGGCTATGGCCTGCGACTTGTCTCGAGTGCGAAGCGAGACCCAAATTTCGTTGCGTCCGGCGCGGTCTCGGTCCGCCTGCGGAACGCACAAGCGGTAGTACCAAGTACGGGAATCTTTCCCCGTCTTGCGCTGTACGAGACCTTCAATGTTCGCCACGCCGGCCATCCCGTTACTGTAGCAGTCTACGGTAACAGTCCGGTTAATAGTGTCTGCATTTTCAGACACTTACAGCAAGATCAATGACTTGACGGGTGCTGGTGGAGCCGAGGGGAATCGAACCCCTGACCTCTGCAGTGCGATTGCAGCGCTCTCCCATCTGAGCTACGGCCCCGAATGCGCGACATTTAGGGTTCGCCTTCCGTTGTTGTCAAGAAAGCGGCCCCAAAGCTCCGCAAACGCCAAAGGCCCATGGTTCCCGTGTGGGAGTGGCTCCTCTTCGGCGGTGAACCTTCACCGTTCGCATCGCCGGCGGACCGGCAAAATGATCGCAGCTTGCCTGGAAGTGCCAAGACAAGTCGGATCAGATACTTGCAGGGTAAGGGGTGTCGGGGCTACATGGCGCAACGACACCTAACTGCGGGACGGCGAATGCTTGAGCTTCTCGGCTTTATCAATTATCTCATCACCCTCTATACCTACATCGTCATTGCCGTGGTGATCGTCAGCTGGCTCATGGCGTTCGGCGTCGTCAACCCTTACAACCCCATGGTGCGCTCAATCTATCAGGGGCTGAACGCCGTGACTGAGCCGCTGCTAGCCCCCATCCGGAACGCGATGCCGAATATGGGCGGGCTTGATATTTCGCCCGTTATTTTGTTGCTCGCCTGCTATTTCATACAGACCGTCGTTCTTCCGAATATCGCCAAGGCGGTGGTGTGACTTGCCTGGGACGGGGCGTTCCGGCGACGGGCAACCGGCCGGAAAGGCTTGGCGGCATGGCAGCGCGTGCGTCATTGCGCACTTTCGCCTGACGCCGAAATCCTCCAAAGAGGCGATTGACGGGGTCATTGAAACCCCCGACGGTCCGGCCTTTCAGGCGCGTGTCCGCGCACTTCCCGAGGATGGAGCCGCCAACAGGGCGCTCGAAGAGCTCGCCGCCCGATGGCTCGGCGTGCCGAAGCGTTCGGTATCGCTCGCAACCGGTGGGAAATCGCGGCTCAAGTCCTTGCGGATTTCCGGGGATCCGGATGCGCTTGAAAGGCTATTGCAGGAACGAATGAGCGAATTGAAAAAATAAGGGAACGAGGAGGAACGACGGGAATGTCCGTGGCGCAAATCATCGATGGAAAAGAGATTGCGGCGAAGGTCCGCGCTGACGTGGCAGCGGAAGTCGCGCGGCTCCAGAAAGAGCATGGCATAAAGCCCGGCCTTGCCGTCGTGCTGGTCGGCGAAGATCCGGCGAGCAAGGTCTATGTCGCGAACAAGGCGAAGCAGACCGTCGAGGTCGGCATGAATTCCTGGGAGCATCGCCTTCCGGCCGAAACGCCCGAAGCCGACGTCTTGGCCCTCGTCGACAAGCTCAACAATGATCCTGCCTGCCACGGCATTCTCGTGCAGCTGCCGCTGCCAAAACACATCAATTCCGAGAAAGTTCTGAACTCGATCAACCCGGATAAGGACGTCGATGGGTTTCACCCTGTGAACGTCGGCAGGTTGTGGGTCGGCGAACGGGCGCTCGTGCCTTGCACGCCCACGGGTTCGGTCATTCTTGCAAAGACGGTTCATTCAAACCTTTCGGGGTTCGACGCCGTCGTGATCGGCCGCTCGAACATCGTCGGCAAGCCGGTCGCGGCGCTTCTCTTGCGTGAGAATTGCACTGTGACCGTGGCCCACTCGCGCACCAAGAACATCGAGAACGTCGTGAAGGGTGCCGATCTCGTCATTGCGGCTGTCGGCATTCCGGAAATGGTCAAGGCGAGCTGGATCAAGCCCGGCGCGACCATTATCGACGTCGGCATCAATCGCGTGCCGTCGGACGGCGGCAAGACGAAGCTCGTCGGCGACGTGGCCTATGAAGAATGTGCGAAGGTTGCTGGCGCGATCACGCCGGTTCCGGGCGGCGTCGGGCCGATGACGATCGCGTGCTTGCTGCGGAATGCGGCTCAGGCGGCTGCGATGCAGGCCGGCGTCAAATCAGCGTTCGCCTGAACGCGATCGGCTGCTCAATGAATTGTCTTCCGGGGCTTCGCGGCCCCGGATTTGTTTTGAGGCCCGACGGGGCGACGTTCCTTGCAAGCATACTGATCGCGAATACGAGTATTGAAATATTCTCCCGCCGACGTTGCCGTGACTAGGCCGTCGAATTCCCAATCGGGAACGCTGAAATAGGTATAGCGGCGGCCGCTCGTGAACGTGACGTCGAGTGTGCGACCTTCAGGATCGTAATCGGCGGCTTGAATAGCCGAGGACTTTGGGAACTCCATCGCCTCGCTCCATCGCTTTTGGTTCCTATGCCGCGCGCGCCTGGCGCAGCGTCTCACCCCGATAGCTCAGGGCTTCGGCAATGTGCGCGCGCGATACAGTTTCAGAACTCTCGAGATCAGCAATCGTTCGCGCGACTTTGAGTGTGCGGTGGAAGCCTCGCGCCGATAACCCAAGGGTCTCGGCGGCATGGCGGAGCAGCGCAACGCCAGCCTCATCCGGCATCGCAGTCTGCTCGAGAAGCGTTGCCGAGCAATCGGCATTTGTCCGGACGCCCTTGGCCCCCAGCGACACAAACCGCGCCCGTTGCCTTTCGCGCGCGGCCGCTACGCGGATGCGGACCTCGGAGCTTCCTTCGGTCGGCCAGCATCGACTTGCCGGAACCGGGCGGGCCGATCATCAAGAGGTTGTGGTTGCCGGCGGCGGCGATTTCGAGGGCTCGTTTGGCCGTTTCCTGGCCTTTGATATCGCGAAGGTCGGCAGCGTAACTCTGTGCCGGAAGGACGTTCGGCTTCGGCCGCGCCAGGGTCTGCATGCCCTTGAAGTGGTTGATCGAGCGACAGGAGATGTGGCGCGGCTAGGATATCGATGTCCTCGCTCGCCCAGGCGGCTTCCGGGCCTGACGCCGCCGGGCAGATGAGGCCTTTGCCGATCATATCGGCGCCGATCGCTGCAGGCAGCGTCCCGGGCAGCGCGGATCGACCCGTCCAGTGCCAATTCACCGATGGCGGCGTAATTCGCGATGGCATCGGGCGCGATCGCCTCCATAGCGCACATCATCGCCAGCACGATCGGGAGATCAAAGTGGCTGCCTTCCTTCGGCAGGTCGGCGGGCGCGAGATTGACGGTGATGTGCTTGTAGGGAAGCCCCAGGCCGACCGCGTGGAGGGCGTTGGGCAAGAACAAAAAAGGAACATATCCTTTTGGCATGCGCGGATGGTTGGTTCGATCTTTGAGCGGAGAATGGGATGTCGAACGGGCCCAAATCCGCAAAAGTGAACGTGATTTCCTGCCTGAGCTACAGCGACCCAAACGTGCGTCGAATGGCTACAACGGGCGTTTGGGTTCCAACGCATGCCGTCTATAAGGACGACAGCGGTGCGGTGATGCATGCCGAACTCCGTTCGGAAATGGCATGATCATGATCGGCCCAGCCGGCAAGGGCGAGTTCGGCAAGCGGTTCATGACCATGCCAGGCAATTGCGGAGACCGGTGCACGCAAGCCGGTGCGTGATCGTCGACGATGTCGATGCGCACCATGCCCGAGCCGCCTCGGCTGGCGCGGAGATCGTGATGAAGCCTGAAGACCAAAGCTATGGCGGACGGAACTACGCAGCGCGCGATCCCGAAGGCCACGTCTGGTCATTCGGCAGCTACGACCCTTGGGCGGCGACGGCGCCGGCTCAATGATCGCGAGCGCCTCAACCCTTCGACATGACTAGCGTCATTCCCAAAAGGGATGACGAGTTGACGAATTGGATTTCAACCGCCTGCTTATCGCCGTGGACGTCGATGTCCATGTTGGCTGAAACGTCGGTGCCTTGAACGACGACGTGAAATCCCTTCGGCGTGACGTCGCCAGTCAGGTCGCCCTCGAAATTGTGGATCGTCTCTTTCCAATGGCCGGAGAGTTTGCCGGCGGCTTCTTTCACGTTGCTGATGATCTCAACGCTGCCGCCTGCCGTCGCGCAGCGGATCGTTTGCTTTAGTTCGTCCTGCGCGTCGCTCAAAAGATAGGTTGCGCGGCATTTGATTTTTTCGGGCGGGCTCGCCTTGTAGCCAATCATGCCTATTCCGGTCCACCTGCCGAGAAGTGGTGCGAAGGGTGAAGCCGTCACCGCCTCGGCGTCGCGTAAGGGAATTGCAGCGGCAAAAAACAAAAGAGCGGCTACCGAGCTTGCGATGGTCAGCGATCTCATCGTGAAAGGCCCTTTCGTAGCCTCGATATTGAAGCGTGCATTCATGCGCCGGACTTTATTTTCGCTTCGATGACGTCCCAGATCATCGCCGCGATGTCGTTTCCACCGAACGCCTTTGCTTGGCGAATGCCCGTCGGCGACGTGACGTTGATTTCGGTGATGAAGGGCCCGATGACGTCGATCCCGGTAAAGATCAGGCCGCGCCGTTTCAGTTCCGGCTTGAGGCGCTCGCAGATCTCGCGATCCCGCTCGTTGAGCTCGACCGGCACTGCAGTTCCGCCGACATGCAGGTTAGACCGCGTCTCTCCGGCTTGAGGAACGCGATTGATGGCGCCTGCGACTTCGCCGTCGACGAGGATGATGCGTTTGTCGCCTTCCTTCACCTCGGGGCGGTATTCCTGAACCATGAAGGGTTCGCGGAAGACGGTCTGAAACAGCTCGACCAGCGAGGCGAGATTGCCATCGTCCGGCTTGATGCGGAACACGGCGGCGCCGCCGTTGCCATAGAGTGGCTTGACGATGATGTCTTTGTACTCGGCGCGGAAGGCCTGCACGTCGGCGAGCGAACGTGTGACGAGTGTCGGCGGCATCAGATCGAGAAAATCGAGGACGAACAGTTTCTCCGGAGCGTTGCGCACGTGCGCCGGGTCATTGACGACAAGCGTCTTCGGGTGAATGCGTTCGAGAAGATGCGTCGTCGTGATGTAGGCCATGTCGAACGGCGGATCTTGGCGAAGCAGGACGACATCAAGCTCGCTCAGATCGACGACACGCGGATCAGAGAGCGCGAAGTGCGC
Organism: uncultured Alphaproteobacteria bacterium; assembly: GCA_963710005.1. Lineage (GTDB taxonomy): Bacteria > Pseudomonadota > Alphaproteobacteria > Rhizobiales > Hyphomicrobiaceae > Hyphomicrobium_B. The sequence continues at coordinate 105,653 of CAVPYR010000009.1, read as the reverse complement.
TCCATGCCTGTCCTCGACCTTTAAAGTTTGTCCGCGCGCGAGCAACTTGCCGCCGCGCAGCGAGAGATCGGGCGGCGTGTAATAGAGAATATCGTGCCCCCGCTTCTGCGCTTCGAGAAGGATTGCAAACGTCGAATCGCCGCGAATATCGATGCGGTCGATCGGGTCCATCTGAACGGCAATGCGAAGGGGCATGAACTGCTTTCAAACCGCGCTGCGATGATTTGCGAAGCGGCGAGTACGCCGCCCGGCACATCGTCGTTTAAACTATTTGGTAGGCTGGCGAAATGACGTGTGCGGCAGTCTGCCAGAAGCGCTTCGGCTTATGGCAAACATGCCGCAGATGGGGATTTGAACTAGACGAACTCGAATCAGAGGAAATTGTAGGGATCGATGTCGACTGTGATCCGGACGTCCGATTTGAGTTTTGGAATCATTCCAGCCCAAGCTCTGAGATAGCTCTGCAAATCGACGTCGCGCGGGGCTTTCACGAGAAGCCGCCAGCGATGCCGGCCGCGTACGACCGCGATCGGCGCTTCGGAAGGGCCCAAGACGGAAATGACTTCGCTCGGAGGCGCGCGCCGTGCGATGTCGCGAGCGACGGTTTCGGTCAGCACCTTGTCGCGCGCTGAGACTATGATCGCGGCCAAGCGGCCATAAGGCGGCAGCAATCCGGCTTGGCGCGTCTTGACTTCGTAGTTCAAGAAAGCATCGCGGTCGCCGGCGACGATCGCGGTCATCACCGGATGATCCGGCGAATAAGTCTGGACGAAACCGCGGCCGACGAAGCTCGTGCGCCCGGCGCGCCCCGTCACCTGATGCAGAAGTTGGAACGTGCGTTCGGCAGAGCGCGGATCGGCTCCGTGCGCCAATCCCAAGTCGCCATCGACGACACCGACAAGCGCGAGGCCCGGAAAGTTATGACCCTTGGCAACGATCTGCGTGCCGATGATGATGTCGAACTCGCGGGCCTCGATGCCGCGGATCATTTCGCGCATTTCGGGCAGGCCCGGAATGAGATCAGAGGACAGCAGCGCGACGCGGGCGTCCGGAAAGCGTTCGGCGACCTCCTCCTGCACCCGTTCGACGCCGGGACCACAGGCAACGAGTGAGCCCGGCGCCGCGCACTTCGGACATTTCTCCGGAAGCGAGAGCGAGAAGCCGCAGTGATGGCAGGTCAGCTTCTTCTTGAAACGGTGCTCGACGAGCCAGGCGGTGCATTGCGGGCATTCGAGGCGATGTCCGCATGCGCGGCAGAGCGTCAGCGGCGCGTAACCGCGACGGTTCAAAAATAGCAGCGATTGCTGGCCTTTTTCGAGCGTCTCGGTCATGGACGCGACGAGGCGCTGCGCCAACCATTTGCCGGGTTCGAGCTTTTCGGAGCGAAGATCGATTGCGGAGACATCCGGCATCGCGACGCCTGAGAACCGACCGGGGAGGATGGCGTGGCGATAGCGGCCGACGAGGGCGTTGACGTGACTTTCAATCGACGGGGTTGCGGACGCGAGGATGACCGGAAATTTTCCGATGTTGCCGCGCACGACGGCCATGTCGCGCCCTTGGTAATGGACGCGATCTTCCTGCTTGAAACCTTGATCGTGTTCTTCGTCGACGACAATGAGACCGAGCTGAGAGAACGGCAGGAAGAGCGCCGAACGGGCGCCGACGACGCTGCGCACGTCTCCGCGTGCGACGCCTTTCCAGATGCGGCCGCGTTCCGCCGGGCTCAAGGCCGAATGCCATTCGACGGGCGCTGCGCCGAAGCGGCGTTCGAAGCGGTCGAGGAACTGGCTCGTCAACGCAATTTCAGGAAGCAGGATGAGGGCTTGGCCGCCGGCGTCGAGTGCGCGCGCGACGGCTTCGAAATAGACCTCAGTCTTGCCCGAGCCCGTAACACCGTCGAGCAAAGTCACGGAAAAGTTCTTGGCATCGACTGCGCCGACCAGCGCTTCAACCGCACGCGTCTGATCGACAGTGAAATCTGTCGCCGCATGGTGCGGATTGGGCCGCGGGAAATTTCGTTCCGGGATCGCGACCTCGACGAGCATGCCGGCAGCGGCAAGACCGTCGATGACCCCCGTCGAACAGCCCGCAAGATGCGCCAGATCGGATTTCGCGCGGACGAGGCCGTCGGCCGCGATCTCCAAAACGCGGACGCGCGCCGGGGTCATTTTTGGCGGGGGGGTCGCTCCTTCGACGATACAGACGCCAAAGCGGTGCTTCGGCGGCTCGAACGCGGCGTCCGCGCTCATCATCATGCGCGCGACCATTCCGAGCGGTGCCAACGTGTAGCGCGCGACCCATTCGGCGAAGCGCATCGAAATCTCGGGAAGGGGCGGCGCCTCAACACGGCTCGTCAGGGCTTTCAGCTTCTTGGGATCGACAGGCTTCCCCTCGCCGCGCGGCGCGTCCCACACGATGCCTATGCGCGTCTGCGGCCCAAAGGGCACGAGCACGAAGGACCCAGGCTCTGCATCCATGCCATCCGGCACGAGGTAGTCGTAGGTCTGGTCGAGCGCCACCGGCATCAGCACAGGGACGCTGCGGACGCCCGGTTCGGCGCCATTATCCAGGATTTCAAGCAGGCTATCCAAAGTGGTGTTCAACGGACTAGAAGCTTCCTCCGAGAATCGGTCGTGCTAGGTTTGCCGCCAAGTTGCGGCGCACCAAAGGCAGGGCCAAAGACTTAAGGGACGAGGTGAGGAGAAAGAAATGAAATTCTTCGTCGATACCGCCGACGTGGCCGAAATCAAGGAGTTGGCGGCGACGGGCCTGCTCGACGGCGTCACGACGAATCCGACGCTTGTTGCGAAAGCGGGACGCGACTTCAAGGAAATCGTCAAAGAGATCTGTGCCGTGGTTCCCGGCCCCGTGTCGGCTGAGGTCGCAGCGACCGATTATGCCGGCATGATGCAGGAAGCCGAAGTGCTGCGAAAGATCGCGAAGAACGTCACGATCAAGGTGCCATTGACGCTGGACGGCCTCAAAGCCTGCAAAGCGCTGACCGACGACGGAACGATGGTCAACGTCACGCTCTGCTTTTCGGCGAATCAAGCTTTGCTTGCGGCGAAAGCGGGCGCGACGTTCGTATCGCCTTTCATCGGGCGCCTGGATGATATCGGCCTCAACGGCATGGACGTCATTCGCGAGATCCGCACGATCTACGATAACTATCCCGATCTTTCGACGGACATTCTTGCCGCCTCAATTCGCACGGTAAATCATGTGAAAGAAGCGGCCATGATCGGGGCCGATGTCGCCACGATTCCTCCGGCAATCTTGAAAGCGCTCGTGAAGCACCCACTTACCGATGCGGGTCTGGTCGCCTTCGTCAACGACTGGAAGAAGACCGGACAGAAGATCGTGTGAGACAGGCACGGCACAGTGCGCGCGAAGAACTTATCCGGTGATCTGATCGGGCGTTTCGCTGACATTGTCGGTGAAGCAAATGCTTTGACGCGCGCGGAGGATCAGGGCGCTTATCTTCGCGAGTGGCGTGATCGCTATACGGGCAAGACTCCTGTCGTTTTGCGGCCGGGCTCAACGGATGAAGTCTCGCGTATTCTTGCGCTTGCTCATAGCGAAGACGTCGGCGTCGTTCCGCAAGGTGGCAATACGGGCCTTGTCGGCGGACAGATTCCATCGCTCGACGGAAACGAAGTCGTGCTTTCGCTCGCGCGCCTCAAGAAAGTACGCGACGTGGATGCGGCCGGCGGCACGATGATCGTCGAAGCCGGTGTCACGCTGCTCGAAGCCCAGAACGCGGCGAAAAAAACCGGCCGTCTCTTTCCTTTGAGTCTCGCATCCGAAGGCAGCGCACAGATCGGCGGCGTGCTTGCTACAAACGCCGGCGGGACGGCCGTCCTCGCCTACGGAAATGCACGCAATCTGACGCTTGGGCTCGAAGCCGTTCTTGCCGACGGCCGCATCTCGCATGGACTGAGGCGACTCAAAAAGGACAACACCGGGTACGACCTGCGCGATCTCCTTATTGGCTCGGAAGGTACGCTTGCTGTTATTACTGCAGCGAGCCTCAAGCTCTTTCCAGCGCCGGCCGAACGCGAAACGGCGATCGTCGCCTTCGAATCTCCGGCGGCGGCGCTGAAGCTCTTTCGCCTCTCCGAGGCAGAAGCAGGGCAATCGCTGACGGCGTTTGAATTCTGGGCGTACCCGGCGCAGGAATTTGCTCTCAAATATATGCCGAATCTGCGCGATCCGTTCACCGACGCTTACCCGTGGTATGCGCTCATCGAACTTTCGCACGGTGGAAGCGGCGCGCGCATCGCGAACACCATCGAGCCGTTGCTGGCGGCTTCGCACGGCCAGGGTCTCATTCTCGATGCCACTATCGCGCGGTCTATGCGGCAGGCGGAAGATTTCTGGCGCCTGCGCGACGCTTTCTCCGAAGCGCAGAAGGGCGGGGGCGGCAGCATCAAGCACGATATCTCGGTGCCGGTCGCGCGCATTCCCGATTTCGTGACACGCGCGGCGAAAGTCGTCGAGCGTGTGTGCCCGGGCGCTCGCCCGGTGCCATTCGGCCATTTCGGCGACGGCAATCTGCACTACAACGTCAGTCAGCCTGAAGGGATGGACCGCGACGCATACCTCGCCCTTTGGGATACGATGTCGAACGCGATATTCGAGCTGGTTACGGAACTCGACGGCTCGATTTCCGCGGAGCACGGGATCGGCCAGATGAAGCGCGATGCGCTCAAGCATTATAAGTCGGACGTCGAGATCGCCATGATGCGCGCGATCAAGCATGCCCTCGATCCCAAAGGCATATTGAATCCCGGCAAGTTGCTTTGAGATCGCGTTAACGAAGTGTTAACCAAACCCGGAAAGGGTTGTGGCTTCAAACGGTGGGGCCGGTGGCGCAATCGCTCGATGAAGTTTTGACGGCGGACGCCGAGCTGCCGCTTAGCGGCGATCTCAAAGGGGTCGTCGAGGCATGGCTTGCGCATCTCATCGCAGAGCGCGGACAGAGCGCCGCGACGCGTGAGGCCTACGAGCGAGACGCGCGGCAATTCCTCGTCTTCCTCAAGTCGCATCTCGGACATCCGCCGTGCCTCGGTGATCTCGAAAGACTTGATGCACGAACGATCCGGGCGTTCCTCGCCAACCGGCGCAAGTCGGGCGTGGCCTCGCGGTCGCTGGCGCGATCACTCTCGGCACTACGGACGTTCTTCCGCTGGCTCGAACGCGAAGATACGCTTAAAAATCGGGCTGTTCTGCAGGTCACGGCGCCGAAGATCCCGCATTCGATTCCGAAGCCTCTGACCGTCCAGGGGGCGGCTTCGCTCGTCGAACGAGATGCCAGCGATGCTGCGGAGTGGATCACGGCGCGCGACACTGCGGTGATGCTGCTCCTCTATGGTGCCGGGCTCCGCATCAGTGAAGCGCTGAGCCTGACGCCGCGCACGGCGCCGCTCGACGGGCGAGATATCATGCACATCACGGGCAAGGGCGGAAAGGAACGGCTGGTCCCTGCGCTAGCCATCGTCTCCGACGCGATTGCGAAGTATATTGGGCTGTGCCCTTACCCTCTCGAACCGGATGAGCCGTTGTTTCGCGGCGCCCGAGGCGGGCCGCTATCGCCGCGCCTCATTCAGCTTGCAATGGAGAAGTTGCGCGGCGAACTCGATTTGCCGGAAACGGCGTCGCCGCATGCGCTTCGTCACTCATTTGCGACGCATTTACTTTCGGCGGGAGCCGATTTACGGCAAATTCAGGAGCTTTTGGGTCACGCCTCGCTCTCGACGACCCAAGTCTATACGGAGGTTGACCGTGAGCGCTTGCTTGCGGTTTACGATCACGCCCATCCGAGGGCGGGGCGGCGCTGATATCCGCTTCGAATTGTTCATGAGTACCCCATGACGTCATCACGAAAACTTATCTTTGCCGGTCGCGCGTTTTGCGCGCTGACGTTTGCCATGCTTATTTTTCCGCGCGTGCTAGTGGCGGCCGAGGATGTCGCTGGGCGATGCCAGGGCACGGATATGCTGGCCGAGCTGCATGTCAAATCGCCGGACGTCTACAATAAGGTAATGGCTGACAGCGCCGCGCTCTCTAACACCGAGGCGGTCCTTTGGAAGGTTGAAAAGCCGGGCATTGCTCCGTCCTATCTTTTCGGAACCATGCACCTCAGCGACCCGCGTGTCTCGGAGCTTCCAGATGCGGTCAAAGATGCCATCGCACACTCGAAGTCTGTGGCACTCGAGGTCGCGGATTTATCGGACAAGGCCGTCGCCGCGGCGATGACGAAGGCTGCGGCCCTCATCGTCTACACGGACGGCAAATCGTTGAAGGGCGCGCTTACCGACGACGAATACAAGCAAGTCCAGCAAGCCGTCACGAAGTCCGGGATGCCCGGCGAGTTGGCGGCGATGATGAAGCCGTGGCTCGTCAGCATGCTGCTCGCCACCTCGGATTGCGAACGCAAACAGCTCGCCGCGGGCAAAGCCGTGCTCGACCTGCGCGTAGCAGCGGAGGCGCAAAAGAACGGCGTTTCCGTTTCCGGCCTCGAGACGATCGAGGATCAGCTCGGAGCGCTTGCCGCGGTGCCGGATGACCAGCAGGTTGCGATGCTGAAAGTCGGGCTCAAGTACATCGATCGCGCCGACGACATGATGGAAACCATGGTGCAGATGTACGTCAAGCGCCAGATCGGCGCGGCGATGCCGTTCCAACTGGCGCTCGCGGCCGAAAGCGGCACGCCGGCATCGGTTTTCGACGGTTTCAAGAAAACTCTGCTCATCGACCGCAACGCCAAAATGCACAATGCCGCAATACCCTTGCTCGAAAAGGGCAACGCCTTCATCGCCGTCGGCGCGCTGCATCTCCCGGGCCCGACAGGCCTCGTCGCACTGCTCAGAGAGTTGGGCTACGCCGTTACGGCGGTCGAATAGAACCGCCTACGAAACGGCGCCCTCACTCTGACCCTCTCCCCAAGGGGAGAGGGAAAGCGATGGGCACCACTCGACTGATCTAAAAGTGAATGGAGCGCTTCGCGACGGCGAGCGCTGCTTCCTTGACGGCTTCCGAGAACGTCGGATGCGCGTGGCAGGTGCGCGCCAAGTCTTCCGCCGAGCCGCTGAATTCCATCAGCACGGCCGCTTCCGCGATCAGCTCCCCGGCATTGGCGCCGATGATGTGCACGCCGAGGACACGATCGGTCGTTGCATCGGCGAGAATTTTGACGAAGCCGTCGGTCATGTGGATCGCCTTGGCGCGGCCGTTGGCCGTGAACGGAAACTTGCCGATGTTGTAGGCGATGCCCTCCGCCTTCAGTTCTTCTTCAGTCTTGCCGATGCTCGCGACTTCTGGACTGGTGTAGATGACGTTCGGGATGACGTCGTAGTTCACGCGCCCAGCTTGTCCGGCGATGATCTCGGCAACAGCGACTCCCTCGTCTTCAGCTTTATGCGCGAGCATGGGTCCGGCGATGACATCGCCGATGGCGAAGACGCCGGATACGTTCGTTTGATAGTGGCCATCGACGAGCACACGCTTCTTCGGATCGAGGGCGATTCCTGCTTCGGCAAGACCCAATCCGTCGGTAAAGGGGACGCGTCCGACGGCGACGAGGACGGCATCGGCCTCGACGGATTCGGCCACGCCACCTTCTGCGGGTTCGACCTTGGCGGTGACGCCTGCATCGGATGTTTCAACCGCCGAGACTTTGCTCGACAACCGGAATGCGATGCCCTGCTTTTCAAGGATGCGCTGAAACGAGCGCCCAACTTCGGCATCCATGCCTGGTAGAATACGGTTCAGATATTCGATGACGAGGACTTCCGAGCCGAGGCGGCGCCAGACCGAGCCAAGCTCAAGTCCAATGACGCCGGCGCCGACGACGAGAAGCTTTTTCGGCACCGATGTGAAATCGAGGGCGCCGGTCGACGAGACGACGCGCTTTTCGTCGATCTCGATGCCGGGGAGACGCGTGACGTCGGACCCCGTCGCAATGACGATCGACCTCGTTTCGAGCGCCTGCGTCTCGCCGCTTGGCGACGTCACGGCGACTTGACCGGATTTCACGATGCGGCCGGCGCCGAAAAAGCTGTCGATCTTGTTCTTCTTCAAGAGATAGGCGACGCCGTCGACGTTGCCCTTGACGCCTTCGCGCTTGAATGCCTGCATCTTCGCTAAATCGAGCGTGGAGTCAGCGCCAATGCCCATCGCGGCGAAGGCGTGCTTTGTCTCATCATAGCAATGCGAGGCGTGGAGCAATGACTTCGAGGGGATGCAGCCGATGTTGAGGCAGGTACCTCCGAACGTCGTCCGCTTTTCAACGACGGCGACTTTCATTCCGAGCTGGGCTGCGCGAATGGCGCAGACATAGCCTCCGGGGCCTGTGCCGATGACGATCAGATCATACCGCGCGGCCATTCCTCAGAGCTCCAGGATGAAGCGCTGCGGGTCCTCAAGGCATTCCTTGACGCGAACGAGGAAGGTCACGGCTTCCTTGCCGTCGACGACGCGATGATCGTAGGAGAGGGCGAGATACATCATCGGCCGGGCGACGACCTGCCCTTTGCGGACGACGGGGCGCTCCTCAATGCGATGCATGCCGAGGATGCCCGATTGCGGCGCGTTGAGGATCGGCGTCGACATCAGCGAGCCGTAGACGCCGCCGTTGGAGATCGTGAACGTGCCGCCCTGCATGTCTTCGATCGACAGTTTGCCGTCGCGAGCGCGCTTGCCGAATTCGTTGATGCGCTGCTCGATCTCCGCGAGGCTCAGTCGATCGGCGTCGCGAACGACGGGCACCACGAGGCCTTTCTCGGTCCCGACCGCGACGCCCATGTGATAGTAATTCTTGTAGATCAGATCATCGCCGTCGATCTCGGCGTTGACTGCGGGCACATCACGCAGGGCCTGAATGCAGGCTTTGACGAACAGACCCATGAAGCCGAGCTTCACGCCGTGCCGCTTCTCGAAAATGTCCTTGTACTGAGAGCGTAGCGCCATGACGGCGCTCATGTCGACGTCGTTGAACGTCGTCAGCATCGCGGCCGTGTTCTGCGCGTCTTTCAGGCGGCGGGCGATGGTTTGACGGAGCCTCGTCATCTTCACACGCTCTTCGCGCGTCGCATCGTTGCCAGGCGAAGGAAGCCGCGCTTCCTGCGGGACAGCCTTCAGCGCCGGGGCGGTCTGGATCGCGACAACATTGGTTGCAGGCGCGGAGCTCGCGACCTCGTGCACAGGCGGAGCGGCGGCCAACCTCGGCGTAGATGCGATGGCGGCGACGACGTCTTCCTTGAGAACCTGTCCGCGCCGTCCGGAGCCGTGGACCTCAGAGGCTTCGAGGCCTGCCTCGGTCAACGCCTTTTGTGCCGCCGGCGGAGGCGGTGGGGGCGCACTTGCGATTACTGGAGGAGCTTGCGCCGCCACGGGCGCCGGAGCCGGTTGAGGCGGCGGGGGAGGTGACGCTTTCGCTTCGCTCTTTGTGGGCTGGGCCTTAGCGGCGCCGTCCTTCAATGCTGCTAGCAGAGAGCCGACCGCAACTGTCGATCCCGACTGAACGAGAATTTCGCCGAGCACTCCGGCTGCGGGCGCTGGAACTTCGACAGTGACCTTGTCGGTCTCAAGCTCGACAAGCGGCTCATCAGCGTTGACGGCATCGCCTGCGTTCTTGAACCACTTGCCAACAGTCGCTTCCGTTACGCTTTCTCCGAGCGCGGGAACGCGAATCTCGATCGACATCTGAGCCCTCTCAACCTTCTTATGATCCGAGCGCGTCGGCGACGAGCGCGGTCTGCTCTTTGATATGCTGCGAAAGCAATCCGGTCGCGGTCGATGCTGAGGCCGGCCGGCCCGCGTAGCGCGGGCGGCGGTGAATATACCCGAGATGGTTCAAAACCCACTCGATATTTGCATCCATGAAGTACCAGGCGCCCATATTTTTCGGCTCCTCCTGGCACCAGACAATCTCTGCGAACTTGAAGCGTCCAAGCTCCTGGATGAAAGCGCGGGCCGCAAACGGATAGAGTTGCTCGACACGCAGAATGTAGACGTCGTCACGGCCTTGAGCATCGCGTGCCTCAAGGAGGTCGTAGTAGACCTTGCCGGTGCAGATCACGACGCGCTTGATCTCAGCGTCGGGCCGCAGCTTGATTGTCGACGAGCCGCGTTCGGCATCGTCCCACAGCAGACGGTGGAAGCTCGTATTCGGACCGAAGTCCTCGATTTTGGAAACGACGCGCTTATGGCGCAGCAGCGACTTCGGCGTCATCAGAATCAAGGGCTTGCGGAAATTGCGATGCAGCTGCCGCCGTAGAATATGGAAATAATTCGCGGGCGTCGTGCAGTTGGCGACCTGCCAATTATCTTCCGCCGAGAGCTGAAGATAGCGTTCCAAGCGGGCGGAAGAGTGCTCTGGTCCCTGACCTTCATAGCCATGCGGTAGCAGGCAAACGAGGCCAGACATGCGCAGCCACTTGCGCTCGCCCGACGACAGGAACTGATCGAAGATGACCTGAGCGCCGTTGGCGAAGTCGCCAAATTGGGCTTCCCAAAGCGTCAGGGCGTTGGGCTCGGCAAGGGAATAGCCGTATTCGAAGCCGAGAACGGCTTCTTCCGACAGCATCGAGTTGACGATCTCGAAGCGCGCCTGGTTCGGCGACAGGTGCTTTAGTGGAGAAAAGCGGCGCTCGTTTTCCTGATCGATAAAGACGGCGTGTCGCTGGGAGAAGGTTCCGCGCTCGCAATCCTGACCCGACAGGCGGACGCGAAAGCCTTCCATGAGCAGGGACGCGAACGACAGATGCTCGGCCATCGACCAGTCGATGCCCTGCCCGGTATCGATCATCTCGCGGCGGCGCTCGACCAGCTTGCCGACCGTCTTGTGGATATGGAAGTCGTTCGGAATCGTCGTAATGCGATGGCCGATGTCTTTGAGGGTATCGATCGCGACGCCGGTGTTGCCGCGCCAGTCATCGCTGTCGGGGCGGGTGATGCCCGACCAGCGGCCATCGAGCCAATCGGCCTTGTTCGGCTTGTATCCGTCGGAAAACCCGAATTCATTGTCGAGATTGGCACGAACGGTGTCCTTCATCTCGTTGAATTCGGACGTGGTGATCACGCGCTCTTCGATGAGATTCTTCGAATAGATGTCGACGACGGTCGGATGCGATTTGATCCGCTTGTACATCGCCGGCTGCGTGAACATCGGCTCGTCTGTCTCGTTATGACCGTGACGGCGGTAGCAGAACATGTCGATGACGACGGGCTTCTGGAAGCGCTGACGGAACTCGGTCGCAATTTTTGCGACGTGCACGACGGCCTCGGGGCTGTCGCCGTTGACGTGGAAGATTGGCGCTTCGATCATCAGCGCGACGTCGGAACAATAGGGCGACGAACGCGAGTGATGCGGCGCCGTCGTAAAGCCGATCTGGTTGTTGATGATAAAGTGAATAGATCCACCGGTCCGATGGCCCCGGAGCCCAGAAAGGCCGAAGCATTCCGCAACGACACCCTGGCCTGCGAACGCCGCATCGCCGTGAATGAGAAGCGGCAGAACCGGCGTCCGATCGCCGCTGGCGCAATTGGCCTGGTCCTGCTTTGCACGGACTTTTCCGAGCACGACCGGGTCGACGATTTCGAGATGCGAGGGGTTGGCGGTCAGCGACAAGTGGACGGTGTTGCCGTCGAACATGCGGTCGGACGAAGCACCGAGGTGGTACTTTACGTCGCCTGAGCCTTCGACATCGTCCGGTTTGAACGAGCCGCCCTTGAATTCCTTGAAGATAGCGCGCAGCGGCTTCGACATCACGTTGGCGAGAATATTGAGCCGGCCGCGGTGGGCCATGCCCATGGCGATCTCGCGAACGCCCAGATGTCCGCCGCGCTTGATAATCTGTTCGAGGGCCGGGATAATCGATTCGGCGCCATCGAGGCCGAAGCGCTTGGTGCCGGTATATTTCAGATCGCAGAACTTCTCGAACGTCTCCGTTTCGATCAGCTTTCTGAGGATGGCTTTCTGTCCCTCGGGCGTGAAGCGGATATCCTTCTCCGCGCCTTCGATGCGCTCCTGAATCCAGCCCTTTTGAGTCGGGTCGGTGATGTGGGTGAACTGCACGCCAATCTTGCGGCAATAGGTACGCCGCAGAATGCCGACGATCTGGCGCATCGTCGCCGTCTCGAGACCCATAACGCGATCAATGAAGATTGGACGATCTAGGTCACCTTCGGTGAAGCCATATGTCTCGGGCATCAGCTCGCGATGGACGCGGCGGTCAGCAAGGCCGAGCGGATCGAGGTCGGCGGCGAGATGGCCGATGACGCGATAGGCTCTGATCAACATCAGAGCGCGGATCGAATCCTGCGTCGCTCGGAGCGACGCGGCAGGCGTCATCTCGAAGCCGGAAATCTGTGCGCGGCGCTCGATCTTGTCGCGGATCGTACGCTCGGCTTCGCCGTAGTCGCCGGTCAGTGCGCCGACGAGATCGCGATCGGTGCCGTTTTCGTTGAGGAGAGCGGAAAGCGGCGGGGCCCAAGCGGGACCACCGGAATACGTAGCAGCCGACGACGGCGGCTCCTTCATGCTTTCGAAAAATCGCCGCCACTCGTCGCTGACCGCGCCCGGATTGCGCTCGTACTCAGCCTGCATATCCTCGATGTAGGGCGCGTTCGCAGCGCTCAGAAAGGAAGTGCGCAGAAACGCTTCATTCTGGCTATTTCGTGCCATGAAATTTCGTCCTTATTCATGCTCCGCGAGCGTTGCCTCGATGCTCTGGATGACGCGGACAATGACCGGATAAAAAGTGTGCCGCCGGTCGCTCGGCTCATTATTTGCGGCGCACGTTACGCCCTCAAGATTTCGACAAGAGTACGACCTAGGGCGGCGGGGCTCGGCGCGATGGCTATACCCGCAGCTTTCATTGCCGCTAGTTTGTCCTCAGCCTTACCCTTGCCGCCAGAAATGATGGCGCCAGCGTGGCCCATGCGTCGCCCAGGTGGCGCCGTCACGCCGGCGATAAAGCCTGCCATCGGCTTTTTGCGGCCCTTTTGCGCTTCACGCATCAGGAACTCAGCAGCGTCCTCTTCAGCGGAGCCACCGATCTCGCCGATCATGATGATCGACTGCGTTTCATTGTCGGAGAGGAACATGTCGAGGACGTCGATGAATTCAGTGCCTTTGACGGGATCGCCGCCAATGCCGACTGCTGTCGTCTGCCCGAGACCGACATCCGTCGTTTGTTTCACTGCCTCATATGTGAGTGTTCCCGACCGCGATACAATGCCGACTGACCCGTTCTGGAAGATGTTTCCCGGCATGATGCCGATTTTGCATTGACCGGGCGTCAACAAGCCGGGGCAATTTGGACCAACGAGACGCGACTTCGAGCCGTCGAGCGCCCGTTTCACACGGACCATGTCCATCACCGGAATGCCTTCGGTGATGCAGACGATGAGCGGAACTCCCGCGTCGATGGCTTCGAGGATGGCATCGCCTGCGAAGGGCGGGGGAACGTAGATCGACGTTGCCGTGGCTCCGGTCTTGGCAACCGCCTCGCCGACGCTGTCGAAAAGGGGAACATCGGCAAGCTCGGCGTCGGGGTGTTTCGATCCGCCTTTACCGGGGGTCACGCCGCCAACGATCTTCGTACCGTAGGCTCGGGCCTGCTTGGTATGAAACGTTCCCTGGCTACCCGTTATTCCTTGGCAAATGACCTTGGTATTCTTATCGACAAGAATAGACATTCCGTCCCCGCGTGCAGGCTTGCGTCTTGGCGTTGAATGTCGCGCATTTTTTGCGGTGCAGCAAGCAGAACTGACGCAATAGGCGCTTCGAAAGTCTCAGTTTGAGCGAAGATAGGGGCTAAGCTGCTTCCTTCAGCTGATCGGTGATCTTCTTCGCGGCATCGGCAAGATCGTCGGCCGGGATGATCTTCAGGCCGGATTCGTTCAAGATTTTTTTGCCAAGCTCGACGTTCGTTCCCTCAAGCCGGACGACGAGCGGAACAGTGATATGCATCTCGCGGGCCGCCGCGACCACGCCCTCAGCGATGATATCGCAGCGCATGATACCGCCGAAAATGTTGACCAGAATGCCTTTGACGGCGGGATCAGCCAGGATGATCTTGAAGGCGGCCTGAACCTTTTCCTTCGACGCGCCGCCGCCGACATCGAGGAAGTTCGCAGGCTCGGCACCATAGAGCTTGATGATGTCCATCGTCGCCATGGCGAGACCGGCACCGTTGACGAGGCAGCCGATATTGCCGTCCAGCTTGACGAAGGCGAGGTCATATTTCGAAGCTTCAATTTCGGTCGGATCTTCCTCGCCGAGGTCGCGCATGGCGACGATATCCGGGTGGCGATAGAGCGCGTTTGAATTGAAGTTCATCTTGCCGTCGAGGCAGATGAGCTTGCCTTCCTTCGTGACCACCAGCGGATTGATTTCGAGCAGGCTCATGTCCTTCTCGACGACCATGCGATAGAGATTTTCCACAAGGTTTCCACAGGCTTTCACCTGATCACCTTTGAGGCCGAGCGCGAACGCGACCTTGCGGCCGTGGAAGGGCTGATAGCCGGTTGCGGGATCGATCGTCAGTGTGTGAATCTTTTCGGGCGTGTCATGAGCAACGTCCTCGATGTTCATGCCGCCGGCTTCGCTGACGATGAAGGCGACACGGGAGGCCGATCGATCCACCAGCGCTGAAAGGTAAAGCTCACGAGCGATCGCGGAGCCGTCTTCAATATAAAGTCTGTTGACGACGCGTCCTGCGGCGCCGGTCTGCACGGTGACAAGCGTTTTTCCGAGCATTTCCTTGGCGAAGGTTTCGACTTCATCGAGAGACTTAGCGAGGCGAACACCCCCTTTGTCGCCGGCCGAAGGCTCCTTGAATTTGCCTTTGCCTCGACCGCCCGCGTGAATTTGGGCTTTGACGACCCACACCGGGCCGGGAAGCTTTTTCGCAGCCGCCACAGCTTCTTCAACTGAAAACGCCGGAAATCCGTTCGGCGTCGGCACCCCATATTGACGATAGAGCTCTTTGGCCTGGTACTCGTGGATGTTCATGAATTCGCCCCGCTAGACAAAAGTCTGTCATGACACGCATCGGCAGGTCGCGCGCCGCTTTTATGCCCTAATTTGCGTCGGTAAAGTTGCCGCTCACGGGCATTTGTCGACGCGCGCTGAGACCGCCTCTTGAGTTGACGGCGGCGCCGCCGTAAATCCGGGTTCAATAGTAGCTCAGTCAATAACGGGGAACGTTTATGACCTTTGCCTGCATCAACATCGACGGCCTGAAGGCCGCTCGGACCGGCCGCGATCCATTCAACTTCCTTGTCGGCGAGAATTTCATTCAGCCTCCCGTCGTCGAGCCGCTGAAAAAGGATTTTCCTGATCTGAAAGAGCCGGGCTTTCTCACCGAGACCGACATCGGACAAGGCATCCACGGCGCATTTCAGAAACTGCTCGAAGATCTGAAGAGCCCCGAGGTTTCGAAGATCATTTCGGAAAAGCTCGACATCGATCTCGTCGGCAAGCCGAAGATGATCACGATTCGCAAGCTTTCGGCTGCTAAGGATGGGCGCATCCACACCGACGGCGAAGCCAAGATCGCCACCATGCTCACCTATCTCAACGATAAGTGGGACGGCACCGGCGCCGGTTGTCTTAGGGTCCTTCGCAACGACCACGACTTTGAAGATTATGTCGAGCAGATCAGCCCCCTGACCGGCACGGTCTTTGCCTTCCGGCGCTCCGACGATTCCTGGCACGGGCACACGCCGTTCGTCGGCGAGCGCCGCGTCGTCCAGATGACATGGCTCAGAAGCGAAGCCGACGTTGCCCGCAAGGAGAAGCGCGGCGCGCTCTCGCACAATCTCAAAAAGATGTTCAAGTTCGGCTGACGCCGATATCGCGCTTTGATCTGAACGGGGGTGGCGTGACTGCACGGTTGCGCCGCCCCTTTTAGCTTGCGAGAGCCGGATTGATTTTTTTGCAGGCGTCGATGAGACCTTGCACCGACGCCACCGACTTCGCGAACATCGCCTTTTCGCCCTCGTCGAGTGAAAGCTCGATGACCTTCTCGATACCACCTGCGCCGATGATGGCCGGCACGCCGACATAGGTATCTTTCAGGCCGTATTCGCCGCTCAGATAGGCGGCGCAGGGCAGCATGCGCTTTTTATCCTTCAGATAGCTCTCGGCCATGGAGATGGCAGAAGCCGCCGGCGCGTAGAAGGCCGAACCCGTTCCAAGCAGGGCGACGATCTCGCCGCCACCGCCGCGCGTCCGTTTGATCATCGCGTCCAAGCTCTCCTGGCTGAAGAGTCCAAGCTTCACGCAATCGGGAAGCGGCACGCCGCCGATCGTCGAATAGCGGACCATCGGCACCATGTCGTCGCCGTGACCACCGAGGGTCATGGCGCGAACGTCCTCGATTGAGACGCCGGCGGCCTCAGCCAGGAAACAAGAGAAGCGGGCGCTATCGAGCACGCCGGCCATGCCAACAACTTTGTTCGGCGGCAGGCCTGTGAACTTCTGCAGGGCCCAGACCATGGCGTCGAGCGGGTTCGTGATGCAGACCACGAAGGCATCCGGCGCATGCGTCTTGATGGCGGCGCCGACCTGCTCCATGACTTTCAAATTGATGCCGAGAAGATCGTCCCGGCTCATGCCGGGCTTGCGTGGAACACCGGCGGTGACGATGCAGACGTCGGCCCCTGAGATTGCTTCATAGGCATCGGTGCCCGCGCCCGAGAGCTTGGCATTGTAGCCTTCGACCGCTGCGGTCTGAGCCAGATCAAGCGCTTTGCCCTTAGCGACGCCCGCGAGCATGTCGGTCAGAACGATGTCGCCGAGTTCCTTGAGGCCGGCCAACAGAGCAAGCGTGCCACCAATCTGTCCGGATCCGATCAGTGCAATTTTGGTGCGCGCCATGCTGCTCCCCCAGGATCAATAAAATTTCTGTCTTTGCCGATGACGAAAGGCGACGTTGTTGCTGCTAATCAAATTCCTTAGGCCGTCAAGCGCAAGCCGCAAGATTCAGCCGAAAGTTTCATCGCGTGCGCACAATTCGGGCGTCGGCGCCAATATTTCGATGCCGGCGTGCGTAGTTCAGTGGCGGGTGCGGCCGCCGGAGTGGCCAGCGAGGTAGGCTTCCGAACGCATTTCGGTCAGCCGAGACGCCGTGCGCTGGAAAAGGTCTGATCCGTCGCCTTTGGGATAAAGGGCCGAGGGCTCCGCCGCGGCCGAGGCAATGAGGCAGATGCGATTGTCATAAAAGGCATCGACAAGATTGATGAAGCGGCGGGCGATATCGCGCCGGTCCGGGGTCAGCACTGGGACGTCATCGATAAGCACGGTATGAAAGGCATGAGCGATGTGGAGGTAATCGTTCGCGCCCAGGGGCCTGTCGCAAAGATCGGTGAAATTGAAACGGGCGACGCCCATCGATGCCATCGGCACCGTGACCTTTCGACCTTTAACCTCAAGCGTCTGCGACTTTCCGGGATGATTGCCGGTCAGCCGCTTCCAGTGATCGTCGAGCGCTGATTTGGCCGCTGCGTCAGCGGGCCAAAAATAGAGCTGGGCTCCCGAAAGCTTATCGAGTTGAAAGTCCTTCTGCGCACCGAGCTCGATCACCTCAAGCCGCTGCTCGAGCTGCGCTATGAATGGCAGAAAAAGCTGGCGATTGAGGCCATTCTTATAAAGCTCGGAAGGGCGGGCGTTGGAGGTCGTGACGACGACCGTTCCTGCCGCGAAGAGGGCTTCGAATAAGCGCCCGAGGATCATGGCGTCGGCAATATCGGTCACATGCATTTCGTCGAAACAGAGAAGTCGGGCTTCTCTCGCGATACTTTCCGCGACGTACGGGATCGGGTCGCCAGGAACTTTGGTTCGCGCATTGCCGATGCGATCGTGCACGTCGGCCATGAATTCGTGAAAGTGGGCGCGCCGCCTCGGCTCGAAAGATGTCTCTTCGAAAAATAAGTCCATCAGCATTGTCTTGCCGCGCCCGACCGAACCCCAGATGTAAAGTCCTTTCGGCACTATCGGCGGCTTGCCGAACACTTTGGCCAGGACGCCGGTTTTCGTCCGGTACGCTGCCAGTTGCGTTTCCAGGGCATCCAGGCGCGTCGCGAGGGCAGCCTGTGCGGCGTCGAGCTCGATCTCGTGCTCAGCGAGCCGCCGCTGATATCCGTCGATGATCGTCCCCATCGCGCCCCCAAGCAGGTGATCCGTTCTCGGTAGTCGCCCCGGTGCATGAGAAGCAACAGCGGATGGCCGCGACGAATTGGGGTGGCCGAGTGTCGCCGTGGCGTTCGCGCCTCATCTCTGACGCCCGCCAATCCAAGCGTTAGCCGCCTCCGTCGCCCAAAAATGCATTGCTGCTTTGCAGCATATCCTATCGCCCCGCACAAATTAACCTCCATTTTAGTGGCAGTTCCAATTAGTTAGCGGCCGGCGGCGTGCTGCTACAAGAGGAGTTCGGAACATGTTGAAAGAGGCCCAAGGGTCAACCGAGGAGCAGCTTGGCTTTATCCGCCGCCTGCTGACGAGCGAAAGCTATTTGCTGCGCGAACATTTGCAGCGGCTCGACGCGGAGGCACGGCATCGGCGTTTCGGTCATGACGTGTCGGATGATTTCGTCGCTCGCTACGCTTCGCGCGCGGGCGACTTCGGCAACGTCACGTTCGGCTATTTCGTCGAAGGCGAAGTACGCGCCGTCGCAGAATTGCGTCCGGATGTTCTGATGCACCGGGACGGCGCGGAGGTCGCATTCTCGGTTGAAAAGCCGTTCGTCAATCGTGGGATCGCAACTCAGCTCATGGGCCGAGTAATCCGCACCGCGCGCAACCGTGGACTTCGCCATCTCATTCTCGTCTGCCTGCCGGATAACGCAAAGATGCAGGCGATTGCGCGCCACTATGGAGCGGAACTCAAGGTGGAGGATGGATCTGTCATCGCCGACATCGTTCCGAAGGACGCTGACTATCAGTCCTGGGTCGCTGAAATTCTGGATGAGCGCATGACGTACCTTCAATCGGCACTCGATATGCAAAAGCGCGTGCGGGGATCAGCTGAATTATAATCGCGCAAAGAATTGGCGAATTGGGGAATTCCAGATTCGCCAATTGAGGTGCGACAATCGGAATGCGACGCGGTAATTCGGGAGTTCGAGTCGAGCCAAAGACCAATAGAGAGCGAAAAATAAGAAAAATTGAGTCAATTAGGCAACAGGTGCACGTTAATAAACTCCTTTTTGCCCGCAATATCAAACTTCTCCGTCTACAAACTTCTGGAATTTGCTCATGTTTGCAGAGTTCGAGCTGATTTCGAACCCTAGAGGGAGATCAAAACTATGGCTAAGGCAGTTGCAAAGCGGAAGAAGCCGGTGGCGAAGAAGGCCCCTGCAAAGAAGACCATGAAGAAGGCAGTCAAGAAAGTCGCGAAGAAGAAAGCCGCCTAATTCCATTCGCGTCTCGAAGCTCTGGACTGGGCGTTTCAGGCTTCGAACGCAAATGCACATGACGAACGGGCGCGAATGTGCCCCTTCCTTTTCAAAATGGCCGGTCGACAGCGATAAGCGTCACCGGCCATATTTATGGCGCGGTGGCCGGGCGCTGCAATTTCCAGCTTATGGTTTCCATTTGGCCGAATAATTTGCGGCCCTTCGAAAGCTCATCCTCCTTTCCCCAAAGAATTCGGAAATGGGCAGGCCGATCGCTCGACCTGCCCCCGTTTTTTTAGCCGGCGCGGAACACAGCACCAGCGACCGACATGGGCCGCTCGCGGACAGCATTGCCGTCGTTACCCGACTTGACGATCCACTGACCATTAGCGGACCGGCCAGTGATCATGCCGACGTGATGCGGCCAGACGACCACGGCGCCGACCTGCGGGCCGCTCGCGCGACCGTAGTTCCGCCAGTTGGCAGCAAGGTTATATTCCGGACCGCCGCCTAGCTGCGTGCGCATCCACCAACCGCACCAAGCGCGCGGACGGCCACCAGCCGAACCCCCGGCAGAGGCGTACCGACGTCCATAGGAACGCTGTGCATACTGCCGATGCACGCGGCCGCTATACGCATAGTTGCGACGCGCTCCGGAACGATACGCGTAACCGCGTCGTACTCCCGTGCGATAGGCATAGCGGGATCCCGAGTTGCGGTATGAGTACTGACGTTGGGCGTATCGGCCCTGCGAATAAGAACGGCCCGAATAGTGCCGCTTCCCGGTCGAATGAGCGTACGTCCGCTCGTAGCGATCACCCTTGTGACCATAGTACGGTCGTGCTTCCGCCGATGCGGTTCCGGCCAACCAGGCCAAGCACATCGCCACTGCGATCAAACTCAATCGCATGTTTACTCTCCTTCACTTGTCTTCACAAACGGGGCGCATCCATCGTCGTAATGGGGCGAAAACAAGGGAGGATTCGACGCGCGGCATATCGTCTGGGCGCCGCACAACTGACGCGCGTAAACGGATTTGAGTCGATTTATGAGAAAGTTAACTCAATTGGTCAGTGCCCGGAGGGGCGCGGCCGCTACCGTTGGGCGAGAAAATTGTGAAGTTTACGTACGGAACGCAGAGAAATGTGATCGCTGTTCGGACGGCTGGATGCATCCTATTTGCGCATTTGCTGCGGCGACTGTCCGCAGTCTGACGCCATAAAATCGAACATTCGAGCGAGGGGCTTCTATGGAATATCGACGGCTGGGTGCGTCCGGAATGACCGTTCCGCTGCTGAGTTTGGGAGCGGGGACGTTCGGAGGCACGGGCGAATTCTTCGGCGCCTGGGGCTCCAACGATGTCGCAGAGGCGCGCCGGATGGTCGATCTCTGCCTCGACGCCGGTGTCACCTTGTTCGACACCGCTGACGTCTATTCGCAGGGCAATTCGGAGACAGTTCTCGGCGAAGCCCTGAAAGGGCGGAGAGACAAAGCGCTCATTTCGACGAAAGCAACGTTCCGTTTCGGAGACGACCCTAACGACGTCGGCTCGTCGCGATTTCATCTCCTGAAAACCTGCGAAAACTCGCTGAAGCGACTGCAGACGGATTACATCGATATTTTCCAGCTCCACGGCTTCGATGCTTTGACGCCGCCGGAAGAGGTTCTCTCCACTCTCGACCAACTGGTTCGCCAGGGTAAGATTCGCTATGTCGGCGTTTCCAACTTCTCGGGCTGGCATTTGATGAAGTCGCTCGCCGTTGCGGATCGCTACGGCTATCCGCGCTATGTCGCGAACCAGACCTATTACTCGCTCATCGGCCGCGATTACGAATGGGAATTAATGCCGCTCGGACTCGATCAGGGTCTCGGCGCGCTCGTTTGGAGCCCGCTCGGATGGGGCCGGCTTACGGGCAAGATCAGGCGCGGTCAGCCGTTACCGGAAATCAGCCGGCTGCATAAGACGGCCGAGCAGGGGCCGCCGGTGCCGGACGAACACGTGTTTAAAGTCGTCGACGCGCTCGATGAGATCGCGAAGGAAACGGGCAAGACGATCCCGCAAATCGCTCTCAATTGGCTGTTCCACCGTCCGACGGTTTCGAGCGTCATCATCGGTGCGCGTAACGAACAGCAATTGAAAGACAATCTCGGCGCCGTCGGCTGGGATCTCACGCCAGAGCAAATCAAGAAGCTCGATGCCGCCAGCGAAACGGCCAAGGCCTATCCTTATTGGCATCAGTCGGGCTTTGCAGAACGCAACCCGTCGCCGGTGTAGAAAACGCTGTAAATCATTCGCATTCCGCAAGCTTGGCCAATGGCCAAGCTTGTCACATCGCTGTCACATCGCTCGCGTGTCTATCGGCCAGCCGAGATGAAACGCGAGCCACGAGACCGGGTGATCGAGCGATGATGGACGAGCAGGAAAAAAACGACCGCGCGGCCGCCACGGCGCGCATTGAGGCCGAAATCGCCGACAGTTTCGATGAAGAGCTGGAAATGGAAATGGACGACAGCCGGCTCGAGCGCCTGCTTGACGGCCAGGACCGCGACAGCAAGGCTGGTCTTCTCGATCGCCAGTTCTATTTCAAGGAACTGTTCCGTCTGCAGCGTGAGCTGATCAGATTGCAAGATTGGGTCGTCAACACGAAAGCCAAAGTCGTCGTCGTCTTTGAAGGCCGCGACGCTGCCGGCAAGGGCGGCGTGATCAAGCGGATCACGCAACGTCTCAATCCGCGCGTCGTGCGCGTCGTAGCATTACCGGCGCCGAGCGAACGCGAGCGTTCGCAGTGGTATTTCCAGCGCTACGTACCGCATCTGCCGGCCGGCGGCGAAGTCGTGCTCTTTGACCGCTCCTGGTACAATCGCGCGGGCGTCGAGCGGGTCATGGGCTTCTGCACGGAAACCGATCTCGAAGAGTTTTTCCGCACGGTTCCCGAGTTCGAGAAGATGCTCGTCCGCTCGGGCATCACGCTCATCAAATACTGGTTCTCGATTTCCGACGACGAACAGCATTTGCGATTCCAAATGCGCATTCATGATCCTATCAAGCAGTGGAAGTTGTCGCCGATGGATCTCGAGTTGCGCCGGCGTTGGGAAGACTACACCAAGGCCAAGGAAGCGATGCTCGAGCACACTCACATCCCGGAAGCAAAGTGGTGGGTGGTTCACGCCGACGACAAGAAACGCGCAAGGCTCAATTGCATCCAGCACTTGCTGACGCAGCTACCTTATCAGGAGGTACCGCGTGCGCCGGTCGTGCTGCCGGAACGCGTGCATCATCCCGATTACAATCGGGAACCGGTTCCCGATGATATGTACGTGCCGGCGATTTACTGATCGGATCGCCGTCGCCGATGATGGCGGCAACACGATCTGGCGTGTTGCCGATTCAGGGTGGACTGCGCAAAGCACGCCCTAAGCAGTAGCGTTGCCGATCAACGAATCCGGCGCGGATTCATATAGAGGTCGGCTTCCTGACGCTGGATGTCAGGCTTCAACCGTCCGTCGTGAATATCGCGGGCCAGACTCTTCACGTGGCGGCGGGCTTCACCGTTGAAGACGATCATGCCGGTGAAGAGCTTCATCACCATCAACAGGCGAGGATCGGCGTGATCGCCGCGCACCTTGCAGCGCCATCTGCCGCCGATGGTGAAAACGGCGCCGTCGATATGCCCGACGTGCTCGCCGTGCTGATCGATCAGCGTGTAGTCGCCGCCGAGATTGATGAAATCGCGCCGGAATCTATAGAATTTGGGCTCGCCGCCTTCCATCAGGAAGAACGAGAAATTCTCGGGCATCAGCGGCCATTTGTGTGCCGAACGTTCGAGATAGACAATGTAATCGTCGTCGCTGGTGTTGACGGAGTAGGAGGGGACGGAGAGTCCGTGTGCTGCTAGCGTCTGCTGAATGGACCGGCCGAGCATCATGTCCATGCTGGCCTTCCAGTTCAGGTTTTCGGAGAAAAGCTTGAAGACGAGACGCTTGTCCATGCCGGAAGCATCTTTCCAAAGCTCCTTGCGGTAGCCGAGCACGCCGGTGCGCTGACCGTTCTCGATGATCTCGGCGAAGATATCCATGTCGCTGGTGAATTGGCGCGACTTGCCGCGATTGCGCTCTTTCTTCCAGAAGCCGAACTCGATTGAATTGAAAGGCGTAATCCAGACCTCGACCTGAAAGTCGTGCCACGTCTTACTGGCGGCTTTCGTCGTGTCTTTGCTGACCTTCTCCAGTTTCGATACGGCAGCCTTGGCTTTGGTCGTCTCTTCCTTTTTCGCCTGCTCCTGCACTTCAGCGCGGGCGACGTTTGCGGCTTCCGAAGCGGCGGCGTTGGCTTCGGTTTCGGCGATATCTTTTTTCTGAGCAGATGCAGTCATCGGGGGGATTACCTCGCGCGCGTCAACGCACACACCTCAAGCGAATCACTCGAGGAACGTAGCACCGCGTTCGCGCGTCACCGTGGTGGCGAGAAAAATTGCCGTGGGAAATGAATATTACGCGGTAGATTTCTCTGCCGCGTAGACTTCGGCCTTCACCTTAGGTCGAGTTGGTACTCACCACACGATAAGGCGCCAGCGAATAGAGCCCTGCTGAATCGAATGCTGGTGGTGGTTCTGCGGAGGCAAGGGGTCGGTCACGTTACACGCGGCCTCGCTGCCACATCCATCGCACCGGTAAATCCCCGAATACGGGGCCGGAGTTCCCGGCGAGTAGGTGCCGTCGAACTTGGAATCGTTGCTTTGAGAGAGATATTGCGAATATTTGTAGAATGCCACTTTGGCCTCCATTGCTTGATCTGTGCAAAAGAGGTCCAACGCCGTTGACTGCCGACTTTGATGTGCGAGTCTGCAATTGCAAAGTCTCGGGGCTGGACCTCAGCTTCCGTGACGCGGGGCCGCCCTTGCTGGTACTTGGGCGGTCCCATACCGACTCGTTACGCAGACATTTCCATTCTGTTGGTACAACCGGGACTCGCAATGCTCGTCCCGTGGTTGTCCACGGTTTTTGCATGTCTCAACAATAGCGTTTTACCGTGAGCCGAAAATCGCGCTGCCGACACGAACGTGCGTTGCGCCGAAGGCGATCGCGGTTTCAAAGTCGCCGCTCATGCCCATGCTGAGGCCATCGATCGACAGTTCGCGCGCGAGCTTGGCGAGAAAGGCGAAGTGCACCGCCGGCTCCTCGTCTAACGGTGGGATGCACATAAGTCCTGCGACGGGGAGCTTCAGATCTTTCCGGCAAAATTCTACGAACGCTTCTGCCTCGCGCGGCATGACACCGGCCTTCTGCGGCTCCTCGCCCGTGTTGACTTGTACAAACAGCTCAGGCGAACAGCCCTGCTTCGCCATTTCACCGGCGACAGCGCGCGCGATCTTCTCGCGATCAATCGTGTGGATGGCGTCGAAGAACGCGACGGCTTCCTTCGCCTTGTTCGACTGCAACGGACCGATGAGATGCAATTTGACGTCAGGTAATTCGGTGCGGAGCGGCGGCCATTTCCGCTCGGCTTCCTGGACGCGATTTTCGCCAAAAACACGCTGCCCGGCCTCGATCACCGGACGGACGGCGTCGGCGTCAAAAGTCTTAGAAACGGCAACGAGTTCGACGCCTCCCGGATTGCGATTTGCGGCTTTCGCAGCCGCAGCAATCTCGTCCTTTACGCGTTTTAACCTGTCGACCGCGCTTTCATGATAACCGTCGCTCGTCACGCTTTCCTCAATCCCCTTTTGGCTTCCATAAGCATTCCGGCGCTCGGCGAACAAGTGTCGCAATTCTGTGCGGGGCCTCCAGCATATACATCGCCTTGTCGTCCACCCCCGCAGAGGAAGTCCCAATGCTCAAACTTGCCGACGCCCGCCGTATCATCGACGCCGCAGAAAAGAAGGCCATCGAGATCGGCCAGCCCATGAACATCGCCGTTGTCGATGAGGGCGCAAACCTCATTTCGCACATTCGCATGGATGGCGCGTGGATTGGATCGATCGATATTTCCATCAACAAGGCCTTCACCTCGCGCGCCTTCAACATCTCGACGAAGGAACTCGCCGAGAACAGTCAGCCGGGCGACCAGTTCTTCGGCATCCATGCTTCGAACCATGACCGCGTCATGATTTTCGCCGGCGGCATTCCGCTGAAAGACTCGAACGGCGTCGTCATTGGCGCCATCGGCGTTTCGGGCGGCGCCGGCGTTCAGGACCAGGCCGTCGCGGAAGCCGGCGCCAGCGCGCATACTTGCTAACCCACTAAGCGTCACCCGGGTCATGCACTGAAATCGTGCAAAATGGCGTGTGACCCGGGACCCCCTCGCAGCGATTCACGTGAAATAGCCATTGTTTGAGCAGCAGCTGAACATGAGCCTCATGTTCGAACCTGCTGAAAAGCGGTTATTGAGCACGACTGTCGGCGCCCTGCCGACCGCGAAGAAGCCGATTATATGCCGGTGACTTGACCGGCTTTACCATTCGGGCTCTTTACGGCCTTCCGACGAATTCTTGAACGAGATACAGGCCCCATGGCCACTGAACGCTACAACGCGCCCGAACGCGAGAAACACTGGCAATCCGTCTGGGAGAAGGCCGAGATTTTTCGCGCTTCCGAGGATCACAAGCGCCCCAAATCCTACGTGCTTGAGATGTTTCCCTACCCGTCCGGGCGCATCCACATGGGCCATGTGCGCAATTACGCGATGGGGGACGTCGTCGCGCGCCACAAGCGGGCCAAGGGCTTCAACGTGCTGCATCCGATGGGCTGGGACGCCTTCGGCATGCCGGCCGAAAATGCGGCAATGGAACGGAAGGTCCACCCCGGCGCGTGGACCTACGCCAACATCGACACGATGCGCGGCCAGCTCAAATCGATGGGCCTGTCGCTCGACTGGTCGCGCGAGATCGCGACGTGCTCGCCGAGCTACTACAGGCATCAGCAAAAGCTGTTCCTCGACCTTTTGAAGAAGGGGCTTGCGTACCGCAAATCCTCGAAGGTCAATTGGGACCCCGTCGATCAAACTGTGCTCGCCAACGAGCAGGTCATCGACGGACGCGGCTGGCGATCCGGCGCGCTCGTCGAGCAGCGCGAGCTGACGCAATGGTTCTTCAAGATCACGGACTATGCTGAAGAGCTACTGAGCGATCTCGATACGCTCGTCAACTGGCCCGAGAAAGTGCGCCTGATGCAGGCGAACTGGATTGGCAAGTCGGAAGGCATGCTGATCCGATGGGCTCTCGACAAGAAGACGGCGCCAAAAGGATTTAGCGAGCTCGAAGTCTATACGACGCGGCCCGACACGCTGTTCGGCGCATCGTTCCTGGCCGTCGCCGCCGATCATCCTTTGGCAAAAGCGGCTGCCGAAAAGAATCCCAAGCTTGCGGCGTTCTGCGAAGAATGCCGGCGGATGGGGACCTCGGTCGCCGATATCGAAGCTGCCGAAAAGCGCGGCTACGACACAGGCATCCGTGCGGTGCATCCCTTCGATAATACGTGGGAGCTGCCCGTCTACGTCGCGAACTTCATTCTGATGGACTACGGCACCGGCGCTATCTTCGGCTGTCCATCAGGCGATCAGCGCGACATGGATTTCGCGCGCCGCTACGAGCTGCCCGTCGTGCCGGTCATCCTGCCGCCAGGCGAAAATGCCGAGACGTTCCATCTGGCGGACAAGGCCTACGTTGAAGACGGTACGCTGATCAATTCGCGCTTTCTCAATGGTCTCTCGACGAAGGCCGCCTTCGAGGAGGCCGCGAACCGCCTCGAAAAGCAGAAGCTCGCGTCGGAGCCGCAAGGCACCCGAAAAATCAATTACCGGCTGCGTGATTGGGGCATCTCGCGGCAGCGCTATTGGGGCTGCCCGATACCGATCATCCACTGCAAGACGCACGGGGTCGTCCCTGTTCCTGAGAAGGATTTGCCGATCGAGCTGCCGGAGGATGCGACGTTCGACAAGCCCGGCAACCCGCTCGACCGCCATCCGACGTGGAAGCACGTCGCCTGCCCGATATGCGGCGAGCCGGCGCTCCGCGAAACCGACACGATGGATACGTTCGTCGATTCGTCCTGGTATTTCGTGCGCTTCACGGCGCCCGAGGCGGCGACGCCCGTAGATCCCGAGGCGGCGCATTATTGGCTGCCCGTCGACCAGTATATCGGCGGCATCGAGCACGCGATTCTGCATCTCCTCTATTCGCGGTTTTTCGTGCGGGCGATGTGCGACACCCGCCACCTATCTTTTGCAACGAACACGCGCGAGCCGTTCGCAGCGCTGTTCACTCAGGGCATGGTGACCCACGAAACCTACAAGTCGCAGGACGGCTTCTGGCTGTTGCCGAGCGATGTCCGGTTCGAAGGCGAAGGCCCGAATCGGCAAGCGATCGAGATTTCGACCGGAAGGCCTGCTGCGATCGGTTCCACCGAGAAGATGTCGAAGTCGAAGAAGAACCTCGTGGACCCGGACGACATCATTTCCCACTACGGCGCCGATTGTGCCCGCTGGTTTATGCTCTCGGACAGCCCGCCGGAGCGGGACGTCATATGGACGGAGGCCGGCGTCGCGGGTGCAGGACGGTTCGTTCAGCGCGTCTGGCGGATCGTTGACGAGATTGCCGACGCTTACCCGGGCGAGAGGGGTCCGAAACCGCAATCATTCGGCCCAGAGGCTTTGGAGGTCCGAAAGGCCGCACACCGGGCTCTGGACGGGGTCGGCCGCGCCATCGAGGGGTTGAGATTCAACGTGGCGGTCGCAAATATCCACGAGTTTTCCAATGTTCTCCAATCAGCCCTATCCAAGAGCGGAGCCGACATCGCTTGGGCCGTGCGGGAGGCCGCCGACCTGCTCGTTGTCATGATCGGCCCGATGATGCCGCATTTGGCTGAAGAATGCTGGGCGCGGCTCGGATACAACACGCTGGTCGCGAACGAACCGTGGCCGGCCCCGGAACCCGACCTGCTCGTTGACGATCAAGTAACCATTGCCGTACAGGTAAATGGTAAGCGACGGGATGAACTCGTGATTTCGCGCAGTGCGAAGTCCGAGGAGGTTGAGGCGGCGGCGTTGAAGCTTGGATCGGTGGTTCGTGCGCTTGACGGGCGGCCCCCAAAAAAAGTTATCGTCGTTCCGCAGAGGATCGTGAATGTCGTTGGCTGAGGGGCGGTTTGGGAGACGGGGCATGAGCGGTCTAGCGGCTGCGCGTTGCCTCCTTTTGACGTCAGCTCTCTTTGCCGTTTCCCCGCTTGGCGGGTGCGGCGACAGCGGGTTCCATCCGCTTTACGGCTCGGCGCTGATCAATGGCGCTGCCGTTAACGAGCGTCTCGCCGCTGTCGACATTGCACCTATTCCGGGGCGGGTTGGCCAGCGCATTCGCAACGAGCTGATCTTCCAGGCGACCGGCGGCGGCGCTGCGAAGACTCCCCAATATCGTCTCGATATCGCGATTCGTGAATCCGTGACCTCGATGCTCGTTGCCGTCGACGGCAATGCCGGCAGCCAGATCTTCGGCATTGATGCATCGTACAGCCTCGTGAGGTTGTCCGATAAGAAGGTCATCGCTCAAGGCTCAAGCTACGGTCGCGCTTCCTTCGATCGGGTGTCGTCAATTTTCGCCAACGTCGAGGCTCGTCAGGGCGCCGAAGATCGGGCCGCCGATTCGGTTGGCGAAGAGCTCAGAACGCGCCTCCTGGCGGTTCTATCGAGTAACAACGCGTAGGCTCTGATATTTGGGGCGATTGCCCTATAAGAGCTTCGTCATGGTCGCCGTCAAACCGCAACAAACCGCAGCCTTCATGAAGGCGCCGCCCGCTAGTCTGGCGGCCGTTCTTTTTCACGGTTCGGATCCGGGGCTCGTCAGTGAACGCTCGGCGGCGCTGGCGCACACGCTAGCGGCCCGTGAAAGTCCAGCCGGCGAAATTCTCAGGCTCGACGAAACGGAGCTCGACGACGATCCCGCACGCCTTGAAACCGAGCTCCAGACACGCCCGATGTTTTCTGGTCGGCGGATCGTGCGCGCCATCGCAGGACGACGCATCTCAGCGCAGCTCATGAAGCCGCTTCTTGGCTCCGGGCCGCTCGAAGGTCTGCTTATTGTCGAAGCCGGCAGTCTCAAATCGGACGATAGCCTACGTACTCTTTTCGAGTTGCAAGCCTCATGCTTCGCCATCGCGTGCTATCCGGATAGCGCTGCCGATATCGACAACCTCATTACCGAGGTGCTGGAATCGTTTTCACTCTCGATCGAGGACGACGCCCGCACACTGCTGCAAAGCCGGCTCGGCGCCGATCGCGCACTGTCTCGAGCCGAAATCGAAAAGCTGGCGCTTTATAGCCTCGGCCGGGCGACGATTACACTTGAGAATGTCGAGGGCCTCGTCGGCGACGCTGCCGGCCTCGCGCTCGAGCGCATCGCCGAAGCTGCTGCCGACGGCAGAACCAAGAATGCGATCAGCGATTTCGGCCGCGCTCTCGCGTCGGGCGAAAGCGCTCAGATGGTCATCGCCGTCGTCCAAAGATATTTCTTGAAGCTTCATCGCGTCAGGAGCGACGTCGATGCGGGCCAGCGCCTCGACGATGCGCTGAAGGCTATTCGGCCACCGCTGTTCTTCAAGCAAAAGGACGCCTTTGCGCGCCAGGTCCGCAGCTGGCCTCGCGGCCAGCTCGATCAGGCGTTACGCCGGATCGCGGAAGCGGCGAAAGCGGCACGCCTGACGTCCAATCTCGAAGACGTCATTGCCGAACGCTTGATCCTCGCCCTCGCCTCGATGGCTGCGATATCGGCAACTGCGGCTGCCGGCCGCTAAAGCGCGGCTTGCGAGCGCCTATTGCGCCCCTATAGTGCGCCGGCACATTTCGAAGGGGACCCCGAATGACTGACGCGCGTTACGATGTGATCGGTATTGGTAACGCCATCGTCGATATCATAGGCCGATGTGACGAAGCTTTCCTTGCCGAGGTCGGGGTCTCGAAAGGAAGCATGCGCCTCGTCGGCGCCGACGAAATCAAGAAGATCTATTCGACGATGGGACCCGCTGTCGAAATTTCCGGCGGATCGGCCGCCAATACCATCGCCGGCGTCGCGTCATTTGGTGGAAGCGCGGCATTCATCGGCACCGTCGCCAATGACGAGTTCGGCAGAATTTTCTCTCACGACATTCGCT
The DNA here is from genome assembly GCA_963710005.1 of uncultured Alphaproteobacteria bacterium. Lineage (GTDB taxonomy): Bacteria > Pseudomonadota > Alphaproteobacteria > Rhizobiales > Hyphomicrobiaceae > Hyphomicrobium_B. Next base: position 75,108 of record CAVPYR010000009.1, on the reverse strand, counting down.
CAATCGGCGTGACATTTACTGCGCCGCCGATTGCAGACGGGGCACCGACATCGCGTTCGCTTATTCTCGTCACGCCAGACGGTGAGCGCACGATGAATACTTTCCTCGGCATTTCGACGAGCCTTGGGGAAACGCAGCTCGATTTGGAAATGATACGAGCCGCTTCAATTCTCTATCTCGAGGGATATTTGTTCGACGAACCGCAGGCGAAACAAGCATTCCGTTCTGCACTTCAGGCCGCGAAAAGTGCGGGCCGTAAAACAGCGCTCACGCTTTCCGATGGATTCTGCGTCGATCGTCATCGCGGCGAATTTTTAGATCTCATTCGCTCCGGAATCGATATTCTTTTTGCGAATGAATCCGAAATCAAATCTCTCTATCAAACGGAATCGTTCGAGCTGGCGGCAGAAAATGCACGCAAAGATGCGAAACTCGCTGTTCTCACCCGCAGTGGCAAAGGCTCTGAAATTTACGGCGAAGGCCAGTCGATTAAAATTGCACCTTTCCCCGTGGAGGAAGTCGTCGATACGACGGGGGCCGGCGACCTATATGCAGCGGGATTCCTATTCGGATATGCGAGGGGATTACATCTCGAAATATCCGGCCGGCTTGCCAGCCTCGCCGCTTCGGAAATCATCAGCCATATCGGCGCCCGGCCTTCCGTTTCGCTCTCCGAATTTGCCCGGCAACACGGCATTATTTCGTGAGCCCAGCAGAGCGGCAAAGCGTTTGTTCGAAATGGCTTTTATATACCTATTTATGGTGAACGGCGTTCAAATAGAGAATGTATAGGGGGTATTTCGTGTCCAATTCGGACTCATAATTATTCTCCCTGGAATTGCGAAATATCTTCCAGCAATCTCGAAAGTAACGAATCGCTTCGTTTTCGAGGTTCGCTCAAATGCTTCACTCTCCCATTCGCCGCGGCCGTCCCAAGGGGACCGGCATCGATGATAATGACCGTATCGCAAGGCTGGACGAGCTGCTGCGTGTTCATCCGGAATTGAGGCCGACGACCGCCATACGATTGATGGGATATTCCAATCCGTCGGCTATCCGCCGCTTGCGCGATAAATACAAAGTCTTTGCTCTCAGAACCCGTATTGAACTCTCAAAGGACCTGCGGGGGTCCACACCGGTCGCGGCGGCAAATGCCGGCGAGCAAACGCCCTCGATCCTTTAGACCCTTGGCTGGCGCCGGGTCTCCGGCGTCAGATGAAAGCCAATCAATTTGGATGTTGAGCGATCTCCTGTGATCACTCGCAGGGCCGCTGCCCCAAGCGGCCCATTTTTTTGCGCGAAGCGCCTCAGTGAAGTTCCCTTTAGAGCTTGCGGAGCGACGCGGATTCGACGCGGTGGCTTTCGCCTTTTTGCAAAATCAGCTGGGCGCGGCGGCGCGTCGGAAGGATGTTCTCCTGCAGGTTCTTGAGATTGATATCGCGCCAGAGCTTCAGCGCGACCCGGCGAACCTCGTCGGGTGCAAGCGCCGCGTATTTGTGGAAGTAGGCTCCCGGATCGCGGAACGCGGTGCTCCTTAAGCGCATGAAGCGTGTGAGATACCATTTCTCGATAATTGCCGGGTCAGCGTCGATATAGATCGAGAAATCGATGAAATCCGACACGAATGGGATCGTCCCGCCGTCCTTTGGCATTTCGGCCGTCTGAAGAATATTCAGGCCTTCGATAATGAGGATATTGGGCTGCTCGACGAGCACTTCCTGACCGGGAAGGATGTCGTATTGAAAGTGCGAGTAGACGGGTGCCGCAACGCTTGCCACGCCGGATTTAATGTCGCCCAAAAAGTGGAGAAGGCGTTCGGTGTCGAAGCTCTCCGGAAAGCCCTTACGCTCCATCAGGCCGCGCCGCTCAAGCTCAGCGTTGGGATAGAGAAAGCCGTCCGTCGTCATCAGGTCGACGCGCGGATGGTCTGGCCACCGTGCGAGCAGCGCTTTCAAGACACGTGCGGTCGTGCTTTTTCCCACCGCCACAGAGCCGGCGACGCCGATAATGAAAGGAACCTTCGTATCCTTGCGGCCGAGAAATTCGGAACTGACGGAATGGAGCTTCTGCGCGGCTGCGACGTAGAGATTGAGCAGGCGCGACAAGGGCAGATAGATCTGCTCGACCTCGTCGACCGAAAGCTCCTCGATGATACCCGAGAGCTGCTCCAGCTCGTTCGATTGCAGCGTCATCGGCGTGTCGGCACGAAGCCTTGCCCATTCCTCACGCGTAAAGACGCGGTAGGGGGAGAAGGCCGCGCTTTCGGGCCGAGCGTCATCGCGTGGCGCCTTCGATTTCTTGCGGCTAGTGCTGGCGGTACGGGTTTTCACGATGCGCCCTTGCCCCGGGCAGCCTTTTCTTCAAGGCCCGACGTCCCCATGCGGCCGTCGAGAACTTTCAGGACGTCGTCGAAGGCGACTTCGCGGGACTCGAGCAGAACCAACAGGTGATAGAGGACGTCCGCCGCTTCGGCTTTCAACGCCGCAGTATCGGTGCCCATCGCGGCGATTACCGCCTCAACGGCTTCCTCGCCGAACTTCTTGGCGCAACGTTCCGTCCCGGCGGTCAAGAGCTGGGATGTATAGGAATTTCCGCTCGTATCGGACCGCCGCGACCGGATGAGCGCAGCAAGACGCACCAACGTATTTACTTCACTCATTTTGTGTCTCGTGCGGTTGGGCCCGATGGTCGAGCCTCAGGGCGCGCACAGCATCAAGCCGCCGCAGGCGCAAGCGTCAAGCGGCGGCTTCAGAATTGCGACGGAAAGCTTAAAAACTCAACCGCCGCCAAGGCGTTGGCGGATGTAATCGAGCTGGTCGAAGTTGCCGTACTTGATCAGGAGGGTACCGCTTTCGCCAGACGCCCGCCGGACCTCGACCTTCAGCCCTAAGAGATCCGCCAGCTCCTTTTCGAAGGCCTTAGTATCGGCATCCTTGTCGCGCGTGCGCCGCGGACTGCCACTTGGGCCTTCCTCTCCGAAGGTCTGGACGAGCGCTTCGACGTCGCGGACGTTCAGACCGTCGTCGATGATCTTCTTCGCCAGCGTCTCGGCATCGTCGCGACCGATCAGAGCGCGCGCATGGCCCGCACTGATTTGACCTTGCTGGACGAGGGATAGGACGCCATTCGGCAGTTTCAGCAAGCGCAGTGTATTGGCGACGTGACTGCGGCTCTTGCCGATGATCTCGGACAGCTGCTCCTGGCTATAGTCGAAGCGCTCGATCAGCTCGCGATAGCCCGTCGCCTCTTCGATGGCGTTGAGATCCTGGCGCTGGACGTTTTCGATGATCGCGAGTTCAAGAACCTCGCGGTCGTTGAGCTCGCGGATAATCACCGGGATCGTATGAATGCCGGCCTTCTGGGCCGCACGCCAGCGTCGTTCGCCGGCGACGATCTCGTAGCCGCCGGACATGCCGTTTGGCCGAACGACGATGGGCTGGACGAGACCTTTGGTGCGGATGGATTCCGCCAGCTCGGCGAGTTCATCTTCGCGGAAATCTTTACGCGGGTTGAGCGGGCTCGACTTGACTTCGGCAATCGAAACCATGCGCTGCTCGCCTTCGGGTGGAAGGCGATGTCCGAGTGGTGCCGGTTCTCCGATCAGAGAGGCAAGGCCACGGCCCAGGCGGCTCTTCGGCACCATCGAATTCATCTGCTTTTTCGTCCCCTGCTTGTCAGTTTATCTTTCGCAATCCGCGCTGAACGGCGATGTCAGGCGGCTTTATAGCGGCGCTCGCGTTCCATGATTTCGGTCGCCAGGCGGATGTAGGCCTGGCTGCCGGCGCAGTCGTAATCGTAGAGAAGGATTGGCTTGCCGTGCGACGGCGCTTCGGCAATGCGCGTGTTTCGCGGAATGACCGTCTCGTAGACCTTCGGTCCAAAGAAGGCGCGGACGTTCTCGGCGACTTCTCTTGAGAGCGACGTGCGCGCGTCGTGCATCGTCAGCACGACACCTTGGATTTCGAGGCGCGGATTGAGCGTCGCACGGATCTGCTCGATGGAATCTTTCAGCTGCGAAATACCTTCGAGCGCGAAGAACTCGCACTGCACCGGCACGAGCACCGCGTGAGCTGCGGACATCGCGTTGAGCGTCAGCAGATTGAGCGAAGGCGGGCAGTCGATGAGGATATAGGTGAAATGCGTGTCAGCATCGCGCGCGCGCTGATGCCCGATCAGTGCCGTGACCGCATCGCGGAGCTTGAATGCCTTGTTCGGATCGCTCGCAAGCGCCGCATCTATACCGACGAGATCGCTATTGGCGGGCACGACGCAGAGATTTGGCACCGCCGTCTTCAGGACGGCGTCGAGAATCGTGGCGTTGCCGGTCAGAATATCGAACGAGGTCTTGAAACGCTGCTCGATGTCGATGCCGAGCCCTGTCGAGGCGTTGCCCTGAGAATCAAGATCGAGAACGAGTACTCGCTCGCCGACGGCAGCCAATGCGGTGCCGAGGTTGATCGCGGTCGTCGTTTTTCCGACGCCGCCCTTTTGATTGGAGACAGCGACGACACGCGGACCTGCGTTGGCACCGCCCGCGCCTGATACGTAGCCGGCCACGGGATTATCCCTCCGTCCTAGGCTTCAACGCTTTTAGCAACACAACACGGCCGCCCTCTTCCGTTACGCTGGGAATCAGCTCAAAGGCAAACTGCCAGTCTTGAGCTGCTTTCTCGACTTCGGCCGCAACCTCGCGGCCCTTCAAGAACAAACCAAGCGTAGAAGACGCAAAATAAGGTGCCGCAATCTCGACCAGCCGGGAGAGTGGTGCAAGAGCGCGCGCAGTGACGCAGTCGGCCACGCCTACCTTAGCGTGAGTCTCGACACTTTCGATCCTCATGCACAGAATGTCCACAGCAACCCGGGTCTCGCGGGCTACCTCGCGGAGAAATGCTGCTTTCCGGCTGTCGCTTTCGACGAGGATATGGCGCGTCCCGCCGGTTTCCCCGGCCATGATCGCCAGGACGAGGCCTGGAAAGCCGGCGCCGGAGCCGAGATCAAGCCAGGTCCGAGCGTTTGCGGGCCTATGCTGCCAAAGCTGGGCGCTATCAGCGAAATGCCGGTGCCAGATTTCGTCGAGGGTGCTCGGTGCGACGAGGTTGATCGTCTTCTGCCAGCGTTTGAGAAGAGCCTCGTAAGTCTCAAGTTTTTCGCGCGTTGCACGTGAAATTCCGAAGCGCGCCTGGAATTCATCCGGGGTGTCGACCCGCGATAAAGCCATCAGGCGCTCTTGTAGTCGCTCTGGCGGCCGCTTTTGCTGTCCCTGCCCGTTTTGAGGCGGGCAAGCAGGGTCAGAAGCGCCGCGGGCGTCATACCCTCGATGCGCCCAGCCTGGGCAATGGTCGCCGGGCGGTGACGGGCGAGCTTCTGGCGGACTTCGGCCGAAAGGCTGGGAAGGGCCGCATAATCGAAGTCATCGGGGATGCGAATCGCTTCGTCACGCTTCAATTGGGCGACGTCCTCGTCCTGGCGCCGCAGATACGCGGCGTAGCCGGCGTCGACCTCGAGCTGAGCGGCAATTGGCGAATCAATATTGCCGATCTCGGGCCAGACGGCCTTCAGGCGGTCGAGAGAGATTTCCGGAAAAGCCAATAGATCGAAGGCCGTACGACGGCGGCCATCGCGATTGATCGATAGGCCATGCTTGGCGGCTTCGGTCGGGGTCATGGAGAGTTGGTTCAGCAAGTCTAGCCCGTCGGCGAGGGCTTTGGCCTTGACTTCGAACTTCCGGCGCCTTTCGGAGCCGACGCAACCGAGCGCGATGCCTTCGGGGGTTAGCCGCTGGTCGGCGTTGTCGGCGCGGAGTTTGAGCCGGAATTCGGCCCGCGACGTGAACATGCGGTAGGGCTCGGAAACGCCACGGGTTATGAGGTCATCGACCATGACGCCGAGGTAGCCGGCCGTGCGCGAAACGATCAATGTTTCACGTGAATCCGTTTCACGTGAATCAGTTGTATATGAACTACTGAAGATTTGCGCGGCGTTGATGCCGGCGAGAAGGCCTTGGGCGGCGGCCTCTTCATAGCCGGTGGTGCCGTTGATCTGGCCGGCCAGAAAGAGGCCCGGCAGGCGCTTGACCTCGAGGCCCGCGGTCAACTCACGCGGATCGACGTAATCGTATTCGATGGCGTAGCCCGGCCGTTTGATGACGACCTTTTCGAGGCCCGGCATCGTTTTGAGGAACGCTTCCTGGACTTCTGCCGGCAGCGAGGTCGAGACGCCGTTCGGGTAGATCGTGTCGTCGTCGAGGCCCTCGGGCTCGAGGAAAATCTGGTGCGACGAGCGATCGGCGAATCGCACGACCTTGTCTTCGATTGAGGGGCAATAGCGCGGGCCGACGCTCTCGATTTGGCCCGAATACATAGGAGAACGGGCCAGATTCGCGCGAATGATCTCATGCGTTGCGGGCGTCGTGTAGGTGATCCCGCAGGCGATCTGGGGCGTTACGATTCGCTCGGTCAGAAATGAGAAGGGGACGGGATCGTCGTCGGCCTTCTGCATTTCGAGGCCGGCCCAATCGATCGATTTGCCATCGAGCCGGGCGGGGGTGCCGGTCTTCAGGCGCCCGAGCTTCAGCCCCAGCGCGTAGAGGCGGTCGGACAGCTTGAGGGCAGGGGCTTCGCCGGCGCGACCTGCCGGGATTTTCTGCTCGCCCATGTGGATGAGGCCGTTGAGGAACGTGCCGGTCGTCAAAACGACGGCCCCGGAGCGAAGTTCGCGGCCGCTGGCGGTGATGATGCCCTGAACCCGGCCGTCGGCGACGATCAGGTCCTCTACCCCGCCTTCGACGACGTCGAGGTTCGGGATCGCGGCGATTTCGGCCTGCATGGCCTGTCGGTACAGCTTGCGGTCGGCCTGGGTCCGGGGTCCGTGGACGGCCGGCCCTTTCGAGCGATTGAGAAGACGGAACTGGATGCCGGCGGCGTCGGCGACGCGGCCCATCAGGCCATCAAGGGCGTCGATTTCGCGGACCAAGTGGCCCTTGCCGAGGCCGCCGATCGCCGGATTGCACGACATTTCGCCGATCGTCACGAAGGCATGGGTGACGAGCGCGGTGCGCGCGCCCATGCGCGCCGCGGCTGCCGCAGCCTCGGTGCCGGCGTGTCCGCCGCCCACAACGATGACGTCATGCGAGGTGCTCGCGTTGTTCATGGGCCAGGACCTACCGCATCCGGCGAACCGGCAAAAGGCGGTTTGTCGCCCCGAATCTCCGCTTTGGGCGGGAGGGAGAGAAAATGGACCTTGCGAATCCGAGAATCATTTCACGTGAAACTTTCCGGACTCACTTGCCAATGCAGAATCGGCTGAAAATTTGGTCAAGGACGTCTTCGACGTCGATTTGCCCCGTGATTCTGCCTATCGCGTGCGCCGCCCGGCGCAGGTCCTCGGCGCGAAGCTCGACCGCATCGGGGCTGCCGTTAAGGAAGGCTTCGATATCCTTGAGAGCGTTTTCCAGGGCTTGCCGGTGCCGCGCTTGCGTGAGGGCGGGTGCTGACTGAGAGCCGACGGCTTGGCTGGCCCGCCGGGCGATCTCTTCAATGAGTTGGTCCATGCCAGCGCCGGTCGTGGCCGAGATCGCGAGCCCATCGAACTCCGACTCATGTGGAAGATCCGCTTTGGAGCGAATTACAAGACTTGTTTCACGTGAAATCCTAAGCGGTGGAATCAACTCGGGATTTTCGGCGAGCCAGATCACCAAGTCGGCGTCACGAGCGGCGGCAAGGCTGCGCCGGATACCCTCGCGTTCGATTTCACTCGATGCTTCGCGGATGCCCGCGGTGTCCGAGACGATGACGGGGAGACCGCCGAGATCGAGCCGGACTTCGATGACATCGCGCGTCGTGCCGGCTTCGGCGGAGACGATGGCAGCGTCGCGGCGCGCGAGGGCATTCAACAAGCTCGACTTTCCCGCGTTCGGGGGCCCTAGAAGCGCGACGCGGAATCCGTCGCGCAGGATCTCGCCGCGATGACCGTCGTTAAGATGCGCGGCGATTTCGTCCTTCAAAATGACGGCGCGGTTTCGCGCTTCAGCGAAGGCGGATGTGGACACGTCGCCTTCATCCGAGAAATCGATGGCCGCCTCAGTCAGTGCAGCGATCTCTATCAATCGAGAGCGCCAGTTTTCATAGAGCTTCGAGAGAGAACCGCCGGCTTGGGCGAGCGCCTGGCGGCGTTGGGCGTCGGTCTCGGCTTCGATCAGATCGGCGAGGCCTTCGATCTCGGCGAGATCGAGCTTGCCGTTCTCGAATGCGCGCCGGGCGAATTCGCCCGGCTCCGCGAGCCGGCATCCGTCGATCTCTCCCAGCGCCGATAGAATAGCGGCAACGACCGCACGACTCCCATGGACCTGGAACTCAGCGACGTCCTCGCCTGTTTCGCTTTTTGGCGCTGCGAACCAGAGCACGACCGCACGGTCCAGCGCCTCGGCGGTTCGAGGATGCCGGATCGTGCGGTAGACCACAGAGCGGGGCTTTGGCCGCGGCGCCACCATCTTCTCTAGGACTTTCGAAACGGAAGATCCCGACACACGAATGACGGCTACGCCTGCCCTTCCGGGTGCACTCGAGAGCGCGAAGATAGTTGAAGCGTCCGTCATATGGTTCGCGTACTCGTAGACGTCATTTCCCGCAACTCGATCCCGAAATCCCTCCTAATGCACGCTGAACTCGCATGAGCGAAAACCGCCTGAAATACGAGACGAGCCCATATCTCCTGCAGCACAAGGAGAACCCTGTGCATTGGTGGGCGTGGGGTCCGGAGGCCCTTGCCGAAGCGAAACGAACGGGCAAGCCGATCCTACTCTCAGTCGGATATGCGGCGTGCCACTGGTGCCATGTGATGGCGCACGAAAGCTTCGAGGACGCCGCGACCGCCGAGGTGATGAACAACCTCTTCATCAACATCAAAGTCGACCGCGAGGAACGTCCGGACATCGATGCAATCTATATGGGCGCACTGCATCGATTGGGCGAGCAGGGGGGCTGGCCGCTGACGATGTTTCTCGACAGCGATGCGAAGCCGTTCTGGGGCGGCACGTATTTCCCACGTGAATCACGTTACGGGCGGCCGGCGTTCGTCACCGTTCTGCTGCGCATCGCGGAGGCCTATCAGAACCAGCGCGATAACGTGCGCAAGAATACGGATGCGCTCATCGCTTCACTGAAAGATGAAGCCGTTACGAGCGATCGCGCTGCGTCCGGGCCTGACGTTCGCGATCTCGTTCAACGCATAGCGCGCGCTGTCGATCGTGAGCATGGTGGTCTTTCGGGCGCGCCGAAGTTTCCGCAATGGAACATCTTCTGGCTCTTATGGCGTGGCGCCATCCGCTTCGATGATCAGGATGCGAAAGAGGCTGTCGTCACGACGCTTCGCCATATCTGTCAGGGCGGCATCTACGATCATCTCGGTGGCGGCTTCTCGCGCTATTCGGTCGACGAGTTCTGGCTCGTGCCGCACTTCGAAAAGATGCTCTACGACAACGCGCTGTTGATCGATCTCATGACGGAGGTCTGGCGCGAGACGCAGGAGCCTTTGTTCAAGATCCGCATCGCTGAAACGGTCGCGTGGCTCGAGCGCGAGATGATCGGCGAAGCCGATGGTTTCGCGGCGTCTCTCGATGCCGACAGCGAAGGCGAAGAAGGCAAGTTCTACGTCTGGAGTGCGGAAGAAATCGCCGATGTGTTGGGAGCAGAAGATGCTGCTTTCTTTGCGCGCGTCTACGGCGTGACGCCCGACGGAAACTTCGAAGGCCACACTATTCTCAACCGTCTCGACTCGCTCAAACTGCTGTCAGACACAGAAGAAGCGCGTCTCTCCGAGATGCGTGTGAGGTTACTCGCGCGTCGCGCGTCGCGCATCCGTCCAGGATGGGACGACAAGATCCTCGCCGATTGGAACGGGCTGATGATCACTGCGCTCTCGCGCGCGGCGATCGTGTTCGAGCGACCGGAATGGCTTGCGCTCGCAGAGCTTGCGTTCACGTGTGTCACGACAAAGCTTTCGGCTAGAGGAGACCGCCTCTTCCATTCCTATCGTGGGGGGCTCGCGAAGGCTCCGGCGACTGCCTCCGACTACGCCAACATGACTTGGGCGGCGCTCCGGCTCTATGTGGCAACAGGATCAGAAAAGTATTTGCTGCAGGCCCGGCACTGGGCGGATGTCCTCGACCAGCATTATTGGGATAGCGAAAGCGGCGGCTACTTCACGGCCGCCGACGATACGGGCGACGTCGTCGTCCGACTTAAGAGCGCATCCGACGATGCGGTGCCCAGCGCGAATGCCATCCATCTTTCGAACCTGATCGCCCTCGCCGCATTGACCGGTGACGTTCGATGCGACGACCGGGCGCGTGAGCTTGCGGCGGCCTTCTCCGGGTCGGTGGCCCGTGCTCCGACGGGGCATTGCGGCCTCATCGCAGCGGAACTCGATGTTGATCGGTTTGTTCAAGTTGCGGTGATTGGCGCAGGCGGCTCCGATCTTCGGTCCGTACTGCGTCAAATGTCGATGCCAGGGGCCGTGGAGTTTATCTCCGAGACGAGCCCAGCCGTTGGCGATGAGTCTGCTCTCGCTGGAAAGACTAGAATAGAAGGTAAATCAACCGCTTACGTGTGCGTCGGGCCGGTTTGCGGCGCTCCTGCTCAAGACGCAGAGGCCTTAAGGAAAGAACTTCTTATCGCACGCTCCGAAACACCTGATCGAGAGCAATCTTTACCGCGTTGAAACGTCTCAGAGTTCAAACGCTTGGTGCCGACAGCCTCGGAGCGATATAGAGGTTGTTGAGAAAGGCAGCTCGAATGAAATATCTGCGTGAGGCCGTTCGTTACGGCTATGCCCCTTTCATGATGTTCGGCCTGACCGGCGCCGCCTACTGGGTAGTGAGCGAACTGGTCGTGGCGCAGGGCAATACCTGGGCCTATCTCTGGCTCGCGCCGCTATTGGCGATTGCCTATGCAACTTCATTCGCCGCCGAGCGGATCGCGCCGTTCTTCGACGAATGGAACGACCATGATGCGCATGGCGACATGGGCGCCAATACCGCCCACGTTCTCCTCTACGAGATGTCGTCCATCAATGGCGTGCTGCTGATCCCGCTCATCTGCTGGATCTTCCCGTTCCAGGGCCTGTGGCCGACGCATTGGCCGATGTGGTCACAAGTGCTGATCGCGTTCCTGGTCGCCGACTTCGCATTCATGATGATGCACTACCTTAGCCACCGTTACGCACCGCTCTGGAGGCTGCATGCGGTGCATCACGGCGTCGGCCGGCTCTATGGGTACAACGGCGTCATCCGCCATCCGCTGCATCAGATCATCGACATGATCGTCGGCAACATGCCGCTGGTGATCCTGGGTATGCCGGTGCCGGTTGCGGTGGTGCTGGGCTTCCTGATCTCGGTGACGCTGATCGTCCAGCACTCAAACGTCGATGCGCGGCTTGGACCGCTGCAAGGGCATTTGTCCATTGGACGCGTCCACCATCTCCATCACGTCAATTGGGGTACCGAAGGCGACTGCAATTTCGGCTTACTCTTGACGGTTTGGGACAAGCTGCTTGGTACCTTCAACGAGAAGCCGCCGCGGCCCATTACGTCGAAAGACCTGGGTGTCGACGAGCTACCGAATTTCCCGAAGAGCTATGTGGAACAGCTCATCCTGCCGTTCGTCTACGAACCCGGCAAAGGCGAGCCGGAGCGCTACAAGAAGTTGGCTGCCGCCAAGACACCCGCGCAGGAAGCCCGCGATCAGGTCCTCCACGCGGCGGAATAATTCCTCCCGCCTCGAAATCCGGAAACAAAAAAGGCCGCTCAATCGAGCGGCCTTTTTCACGTGAATCATTTTGAGCGGCTACGTGTTCATCGACTGGAAGAATTCGCCGTTGGTCTTTGTGGATCGCAGCTTGTCGATCAGGAACTCGATGCCGTCCATCGTGCCCATAGGGTTGAGGATGCGGCGGAGCACGTAGACCTTCTTGAGCTGATCCTTCGGAATGAGCAGGTCTTCCTTACGCGTACCCGAGCGAGAAACGTCGATCGCCGGGAAGACGCGTTTGTCGGAGACCTTGCGGTCGAGAATGATTTCCGAGTTGCCGGTACCCTTGAACTCTTCGAAAATCACTTCGTCCATGCGCGAGCCGGTATCAACGAGTGCCGTCGCGATGATGGTCAGCGAGCCACCCTCTTCGATGTTGCGCGCGGCACCGAAGAACCGCTTCGGCCGCTGCAAGGCGTTCGAGTCGACGCCGCCGGTCAAGACCTTGCCGGATGAGGGGACGACCGTGTTGTAGGCACGACCCAAGCGCGTAATCGAATCCAAGAGGATGATGACATCACGCTTATGCTCAACGAGACGTTTAGCCTTTTCGATGACCATCTCCGAGACCTGCACGTGCCGCGACGGCGGTTCGTCGAAGGTCGAGGAAATGACCTCGCCTTTGACCGAGCGCTGCATGTCGGTAACTTCTTCGGGCCGCTCGTCGATCAGCAGAACGATCAGGTAGCACTCGGGATGATTGGTCGCGATCGAGTGGGCGATATTCTGCAGCAGAACCGTTTTACCGGTCCGCGGAGGTGCCACGATGAGGCCGCGCTGGCCTTTGCCGAGCGGCGCGACAATGTCGATCACGCGAGGCGACAGGTCCTTGATGGTCGGGTCTTCGATTTCGAGTTTCAACCACTTGGTCGGGTAGAGCGGCGTCAGGTTGTCGAAGTGGCTCTTGTGCTTCGCCTTCTCGGGGTCTTCGAAGTTGATGTTCGAGACCTTGAGGAGGGCGAAATAGCGCTCGCCGTCCTTGGGCGATCTAATCTGGCCTTCGACGGTGTCGCCGGTGCGAAGGGCAAAACGGCGGATCTGGGACGGTGAGACGTAAATGTCGTCGGGGCCGGGCAGGTAGTTCGCTTCCGGCGACCGTAGAAAGCCGAAACCGTCTTGCAGGACTTCGACGACACCGGTCGCCGTAATTTCTGTCTCTTGGGTCGCGAGCTGCTTCAGCGTCGCGAACATCAGTTCTTGCTTACGCAAGGTCGAGGCGTTCTCGACACCGGCCTCTTCGGCAAAGGTGACGAGCTCGGCGGGAGATTTCCGCTTCAAATCCTCGAGCTTCATTTGCTTCATTGAAAAAGAACTCCACGGAGCGCCGCATCAGGGCGGCATCGGGTGGTGGGGAGGGGTGAATGAGCCTGGCATGACGGCGACGAGGCGGGCGCCTCGTCAAGTACCGGCGGGCGTTGACGCATCAAAAACGTCGAAACGTGCCGTCTGCCAAAATCCTATGAGGACGGGACGTGTATAACAGATCGGCTGAGACCTGAAAAGCGTCAAAATGGCTTTACAATCACGAGGATGACAATGCCGATCATCAGGACGGTCGGTACCTCGTTGATAATGCGCCAGTGTCTCGCGGGTTTCGTGTTGCGGTCCTCACGAAAAGCCCTTGCGGCGGCAGAGAGGTAGCCATGCAACCCGGAGAGCGCAAGGACGAGAGCAAATTTCGCGTGCAGCCACGGCGCAGCCCAGTATCCGCTCTGCCAGGCGAGCCATAGTCCGAGGATCCACGTGATCGTCATCGCCGGCGTCGTAATGACGGTGAGAAGCCGCTCTTCCATGACTTTGAAGGTTTCAGACTGCGGCGAGCCAACCGGCACTTCGGCGTGATAGACGAAAAGCCGGGGCAAGTAGAGCATGCCTGCCATCCACGAGATGACGGCGATGACGTGTAAGGCCTTGATCCACGGATAGGCGGCCGCGCCAAAGAGCAGCGCCAGGCCGAGAGCCGCGACAACCGTGATGCCCACGGCGATGCCGGCGCGGCGAGACGCAGAACTGGCGTCGGTAGATTGGGGTGCACTCTGCGGCGCAATCTGGGACATGCTTCAGTTTCGCATCGAGCGAACCCGTTGCACAAGCTGCGCAACGTTTTCGGGCGGTGTTTCGGGCACGATGCCGTGACCGAGATTGAACACGAAAGGGAGGTCTCCCATCGCCTGGCAAATCGTATCGATACGGTGATCGAGCGCGTCGCCGCCCGTGACGAGGAGAAGGGGATCGAGGTTTCCCTGCACGACTTTACCTGTTTTTCCGATCGTCTGCATGATGCTCAATGGGCAAGCCGTGTCGCAGCTGACGCCATCGACGGCCGTTCCGGCGATATATTTTTGAAGCAGCGCCGCGGCTCCGCGCGGAAACCCAATGATCGGAACGTGCGGGTGGTGGTTGCGGATTTCTCGGACGATTTTTGCCGTCGGTGCGATGACCCAGCGCTTGAATTCATCTTCGGCGAGACTTCCTGCCCAGCTGTCGAAAATCTGCAGCGCATCAGCGCCGGCCTTCACTTGTCCCGAAAGATACGCGATCGAAGCTTCGGCCAGCACGTCGATGAGTTGGGCAAAACTGCCTGGGTCGCGATAGGCCCAGCTCCGCGCCGCTGCTTGATCGCTCGATCCTCGGCCTTCGGCCATGTACGTCGCAACGGTCCAAGGTGCCCCACAAAATCCAATCAAAGCCGCTTCGCGCGGCAGTTCTCGGCTGAGCAGCTCAACCGTCTCGCAAACTCGCGCAAATTTGTCGTGAGTGTTCGATAGGGCGAGTCGGGACAGGTCCTCAAGCGTTTTGATGGGATCGAGCCGCGGGCCTTCGCCTTCCTCGAAACGAACGGTTTGCCCGAGAGCATCCGGCACGACGAGGATATCGGAAAACAGGATTGCAGCGTCGAAGCCGAAACGGCGGATCGGCTGCAGCGTCACCTCGGCGGCGAGCTTCGGCGAATAGCACAGGTCGAGAAAGCTCCCGGCTTCAGCTCGGACTTTTCGGTATTCCGGCAGATAGCGACCAGCCTGGCGCATCAGCCAGATCGGTGGTGGCGCGACGGTTTTGCCCGCAAACGGCAGCAGGAAACGCTTTGATGGCAGTCCGGCATCTCGCTCACGCACCGTCGTTCTTCCCTTCACTTCAAATCAGATAAGTTCTCTTGAAGGTTATTTTTTTGAACTCTTAGGGCAGCGATGTTCGGGGATCAGCTGTTCGTCCACGCCACGTCCACAAGGTTTCAGTCAGCCGGTTCGTGTAGCACGAGCGATAGAGCTTATCGGTCGAGGCGTGCAATAGAGGCTTAAGGCATCTGTTAATCAATGGCTTGCGTCCGACGTGCAATACCAACCTAAATGGACGTCCTGTTGAGAACGGTGAGACAAAGGCCGGAGAAGCCACTTGTCTCTCAGCACGGCCGTTTGTCGAACAACACCTTTCCCTTTTGTCCGGATGTGGGTATCGCGGTGTGTGAGCCGATGGTTGTTCTCTCAACCCGAAGCGAACCCACCGGGTGCGGGGATAACCTCCGGGTTTTGAACAAGCTGCCGCACGTCAGTTTCAAGAGATCAATACCATGACGCTGCCCAGCCTGTTCCACATGCACCTCGTCTCCGACGCGACGGGGGAAACGCTGGTGGCGATAGCAAAAGCGGCGACCGTGCAATATCAGAACATCCGGGCCATCGAGCATGTGCATCCCTTGGTTCGGACGCAGCGGCAGTTGAAGCGCGTGCTTGCCGACATCGAGCAGGAACCGGGCATCGTTCTCTATACTGTCGTCAATCATGTGCTGGCGGTCGAACTCGAGCAGCATTGTCAGCAACTCAAGATTCCGTGCCTCGCGGTTTTGCAGCCCATCATGAAGGTGTTCGAGAGCTATCTCGGTGCGCCGCAGACGCCGACGGTTGCGGGTCAGCACGTTCTCGATGCCGATTATTTCCGGCGCATCGACGCGATGAATTTTACGATGGCGCATGACGACGGGCGGCTGCCGGACAACCTCAGCGATGCCGATATCATATTGCTCGGTATCTCGCGGACGTCGAAAACGCCGACGAGTCTTTATCTCGCCCAGCGCGGCTACAAGACGACCAATCTGCCGCTCGTGCCGCAGGTGCCACTGCCGGAAGAATTGCTTCAACCGCACACAGCGTTTGTCGTCTGCTTGATTGCGAACGTCGATCGAATCGCGGACGTTCGCCGCAACCGCGCGATCCTGATGGCGGATCGCGATCTTGAAACCTATGTCGATCGCGACACTATTTCTGCGGAAATCGCTTACACGCGGAAGATCGCCGCGCAGCATGGCTGGCCGATTATCGACGTCACACGGCGATCGATCGAAGAATCCGCGACGATGATCCTCAAGCTATTGCAGGACCGCAAGTCGGGGACGAAATTCGAAGCGGACCCGAACAATGCCTGAGGCGACCCGCTTGATCCTTGCTTCGGGAAGTGCTGCACGAAGGGTGTTGCTGGAAGCCGCGGGGCTCACGTTCGACGTCATCCCAGCCGACATCGACGAAGCCGCCATTCGCGAGGCGATATTCGAGAAGACTGCCGGCGCAGAGGGTGCCGATATCGCGAGCGTGCTGGCGGCGGAAAAAGCGCGCGTCGTTTCGGTTGCGCATCCCGATGCGCTCGTCGTGGGCGCGGATCAGGTGCTGGCGCTGGGCGGCAAGATTTTTTCAAAGCCCGGAAGCATTTCGGAAGCCCGTGAGCACCTCGTAATGCTGCGAGGCCGGACGCATGACCTCATTTCCGCTGTCGCGCTGTCGCGCAACGGCAACGTCCATTGGCAGACGACGGCTTCCGCCGGAATGGCGGTCCGCGATTTCTCCGATGAGTTTTTGGGGGCGTATCTCGAACGGATGGGAGAGCGCGTTCTTTCGAGCGTCGGGTGCTATGCGCTCGAAGGTCTCGGCGTTCAGCTCTTCGAGCGCATTGAAGGTGATTATTTCACCATCCTCGGCATTCCGCTGGTACCGCTCCTCGCACGCCTCCGCGAAGAAGAGATGATCACGGCATGAAACGCGCCTGTGTTATCGGTTGGCCGATCGCGCATTCGCGATCACCGCTCATTCATGGATACTGGCTGCGCAAGTACGGGATCGACGGCTCGTATACGAAAGAGCCGGTTCGGCCTGAGGACTTGCATCAGTTTCTCGCGTCGCTGAAGGACCGTGGGTTTGCCGGTTGCAACGTGACGGTGCCGCATAAGGAAGCGGCTTTCGCCGCGGCCGAGATACGCGATCCTTCGGCCCTCGCTGTTGGCGCTGCGAATACGCTCTGGTTCGAGGGGGCTGCGCTCGCTTGCGCCAATACCGATACCTACGGCTTCATGGCCAATCTCGAACGGTCGGCGCCGGCTTGGCAAAAGGTGCCGGGTCCGGTGCTGGTACTTGGCGCCGGCGGATCGGCACGGGCAGTGATCTACGGATTTCTCGATGCGGGCAGGGACGATATTCGCGTTTTCAATCGGACGTCTGACCGGGCGCAAGACATTGCGCGGCACTTCGGCGCACAAGTCACAGCCTGGCCGTGGGAGGTCCGCAACGATCACGTCGGGCAAGCCTCTATTATGGTCAACACGACGACGCTGGGAATGAACGGCATCGGAGACCCAGGACTCGATCTGTCACGAGCACGTAAGGATGCCGTTTTAACCGATCTTGTTTACGTCCCGTTGGAGACTCCGCTTCTAAGGTCTGCCCGCACGCATGGATTGGTGGGGGTCGACGGTCTCGGCATGCTGCTGCATCAAGCTGTTCCCGGATTTGAGATGTGGTTCGGTATCCGGCCAGATGTTACGCCCGAGCTTTACGCCCTCGTTGCTGAAAACATTCGCGAGGCGTGATGCTTGTCGTTGGATTGACCGGGTCGATCGGTATGGGAAAATCGACTGCGGCGGCGCGGTTTCGCGCGCGTCGTATCGGCGTTTTCGACGCCGATGCCGAGGTGCACCGCCTCTATGCCGGTCCCCTGACCGAGGAGATCGAGCGGGCTTTTCCGGGGACCGTCAGTTCAGGGATCGTCGATCGCGCGAAGCTTTCGGAGCATCTCATTGCCGCTCCGCACCGGTTCAAAGATCTCGAAGCCATCGTGCATCCACATGTTCACGAGGCCGAGCGGCGCTTTCTGCAGGAAGAACACGCGCACGGCGCATCGCTGGCCGTCCTTGAAGTACCGCTTTTCTTCGAAGCCGGCCGCGACGAGCACGTCGATGCTATCGTCGTCGTCACAGCTTCACCTGAAACTCAGCGTCAACGCGTGCTCGCTCGCTCGGGCATGACGGATGTTAAATTCGAGGCGGTAATCGCGCGGCAGCTTTCGGAAGCCGAAAAGCAGGCGCGTGCGGATTTCGTTGTGGACACCAGCGGATCGGTTGAAAACTGCAACAGCCAAATCGACCTCATCATTACTAAGCTCATGCCACTCAGCGCCACGGCTTACGACCAATTTTGGCGCGACTAACGGCTGAGGGAAAAATCGGAAATGCGCGAAATCGTTCTCGACACCGAAACGACAGGCCTCGACCCTAAGAAAGGCCATCGTCTGATCGAGATCGGCGGCATCGAGATGTTCAATCGCATTCCGACGGGGCGCGAGTTCCATCGCTTCATCAATCCCCAGCGGGATGTGCCGATGGAAGCGCAGGAGATCCACGGAATTTCGACGGAATCTCTCGTCGATAAGCCGCTATTCCGGGATGTCGTGCGCGATTTTCTGGCTTTTGTCGGCGATGACGTTCTCGTCATTCATAACGCCCAGTTCGACATCACGTTCCTCAATCACGAGCTGGGCCTCGTCGGTGAAAAGCCTTTGAGCTTCGAGCGCGTGGTCGATACGCTTGCCATTGCGCGGCGGCGGCATCCGGCAGGGCCCAATACGCTCGATGCGCTTTGCAAGCGCTATTCGATCGATAATTCCCAGCGCACAAAGCACGGAGCTCTGGTCGACAGCCTGCTTCTCGCCGAGGTTTACGTCGAGCTGCTCGGGGAACGTCAAGCGACTTTCGGCCTGCAGACGTCGAACGGGAACTCGGGTGTCAGCCAGCGAAGCGGCGTGAGGCGAAGTGCTGCACTCGTGCGGCCGGAGCCGCTACCCTCTCGCATTGCGCAAGCCGATATCGATGCTCACCGCACATTCGTTGAAAAAATGAAGACCGCGGCGCTGTGGCTGCGGTTTTGGGGCGAGACCCCCGCCTGAGATCTTCCTCAGGCGAACGTTTTTCCAGACGCTTGGCCTCGTTGCTGTTGCCGCCGCATATAGAGGGCGCCGAAGTCGATGGGATCGAGCAGCAGTGGGGGAAAACCGCCTTCGCGCGTGATATCGGCAACGATGCGGCGCAGGAACGGGAAGATCATGGCCGGGCCGGAAATGAGCAGAAACGGCTCTAACGCACCTTCGGGAATGCTTTCGATCTTAAGCAATCCTGCGTAGACCGTCTCAAGCACATAGATGGTGCCGATGTTATTGGTCGCGGTCGCCTTGAAATCGATCGATGTCTCGTAAAGATCACCATCGATCCGCTGTGCCCCGACGTTGACTTCGACCGTCAAGTTCGGCTGGTCCCCGGCGGCTGAAATCAGCTTATGGACGTTCGGATTTTCGAACGACAGATCCTTGATGTACTGATTGACGATCTTGGCCTGAATGGGAATTTGGCCGTCAGCCCTCGGGCCTGCGGCTGAGCCGTTTCCGTTGCTTCCCTGGTCGGCCATTGAGCCCTCTTCAAGCATTTCGAAATTCGAGCGATCGACGCGGGGTCGCTACCACGTCGTTTCCGGGTGTGCAATGGACCGAGGGCTTGCCGGAATTCAGAGAATTTCTGAATTCACGATCGCGACCGCCGGTGCTGCACCGCCTTGCCTGGATGCAGCGGTCTTTCGCTGACGCGCTCGTATTCACCCTCGATCACAATCCCGTCGCTATCGACGGGAGATTCCTCGCCAGGGGCGCGGAAGGTCTCGCGGCTGACCTCGGCCTGGTAATGGAACAACGTGACGAGTTTCAGGAGGCCGGTCCGGATGACGACGTGACGGACCTGGGGAATGAGCAAAAACAGTCCGAACACGTCCGAGATGACGCCCGGGAAGATTAGAAGGATGCCGGCCAGCACCTGCAAAAAGCCGTCGAAGAGGGGTGGAAAGCCCTCCCGGTCGGAGCCCAATCGCGACAAGGCCCGCTCGAAGACGGAGAGACCGACGCGGCGAATGACGTAGGTGCCGATTATGGCCGTGCCGATGACGATCGCGGCGAGCCACCAGATGCCGATCAGCTGGCCGAGGCGGATCAGCAGCCCGATTTCCAGAAGCGGAAGGGCCGCAAAGGCTAGGATCACAGCAATTTTGAAGGGTTGAGACATAAGCTCTCGTAAAACTCTTGCGGCACCTTAGCGCGGTTGCATGCCGGCAGCCACTAACCAAGAAGATGTCCCGACCATCGTTTCAACGATATTCACATTGCCCTGGCGTAAGTGCGGCTTCATAAGCCCAAACGACAAGCGGCAGACGCAGCAACCCTAAGGTGTTATAGGTTTCCTCTTCAAATAGCCGGTCCGCAGCCTTAGATACGATGTTAAGGTAGCGGGCGATCTATGCGGAAGCCTGTTTTGGGCACCCTATCCTACCGGAGGCGCTGGCCTTTAGAATGTATGGTCAATTCGATCTAATTACGCTGATTGCCCTCGTCGTTGCCGTTGCTGCGATTATCAAGCTCAGGAGCGTGCTTGGCCATCGTACAGACGAGGACGAACAACGCGTCGACCGCCTGAAGGCGCGGGAGCGGGAGGCGGCACAGCGTCCGGCTACCGAGGCTGCGTCCGCCGATGTCATTTCGATGCCGCGCCGCGATCGCGAGCCGGTACCCTCGGCTGCTGCGGTCGAAGTCGCGGCTACGGACGTTGCGGCGCGTATCAAAGCCTATCCTGTTGCGGATCCCGCTGTTACCGCGGGTCTCCTGGAAATTGCGAAGCTCGACCCGGCTCTCGATCCGGAGTCGTTCGTGGCGGGTGCGGGCCGGGCCTACGAGATGATCGTGTCGGCGTTTGCCGAGGGCAATCGCAAGGCGCTGAAGGATCTTCTGAGCAAAGACGTCTACGACGGCTTCACGGCGGCGATTGCGGAGCGAGAAACCCGCGGCGAGACGATCGATCAGCAGTTCGTCGGCATCAAGAAGGCCGAGATCGTGGAAGCGGAACTCAAGAATGGTATCGCCTCGGTGACCGTTCGCTTCGTCAGCGAACTCATCTCGGCAACGCGTGACAAGGCGGGCGAGGTTATCTCGGGCGACGCTCAAAAGATTAAGGACGTCACGGACATCTGGACGTTCAGCCGCGATATTTCGAGCGCCAAGACACGTAGCAATCCGAACTGGCGGTTGGTCGCGACCCAAGCGCCAAATTAAGTCAAGATTAGTGGGTAGTGGGTTATCCGTGGGGGGCGACAACCGTCGCAACGCGGACTGTAACGCGTGGGTCAGGCACCTGGGGGCGCCTTTTGACCGAGTATGTGTATCGCCCGAGATTTTCGGGGGCTGGCCGCGCCGTCGTGCTGGCGCTTTTGGTGCTGGCGGCGCAAATATGCTGCGATGACCACGACACCGCGCTCGCTGCAACTGCGGCCACATCCGCCAATCCTCAGAACAAATCTCAGTCCGGCATGACTTCGAGCACCGTCTCCTTCCAGCCCATTCCGTTCAGCGATCTTCCGGGCTGGAATGAAGACGATCATCTTGCGGCGTGGAAGGCTTTCTTGGCGTCGTGCAAGCCGGCGCTGAAAATCGGCCCACGTGAGGCGAAGCCGGGAAATGCGGGTTCGCCGCAGGCGCTTCTTGATGTTTGCTCGCGTGCCGTCGCAATGGCGAAGTCGAAGACTGCACAGACGCGGCAGGGCGCGCGGCATTTCTTTGAAACCTATTTCCGGCCTCACCGCATCTCGGGCGGCGATCCTGAGGGGCTGCTGACGGGGTACTATGAGCCCCTCATCAAGGGCTCGCGCACTGCCAATGCGACTTTCAAGGTGCCGGTCTATCGGCGGCCGCCGGACCTCGTAAATGTCGTTGCAGAAAGCGAGCGCGGAGCCAAGTCCGGGTCCTTCACACATAAGCGCAAAACCGAACGTGGTCTTGAGCCTTATCTTACCCGTGCCGAGATCGAGAAGGGCGGCCTTTCCGGGCAAGGCCTTGAACTCCTGTTCTTGAAAGATCAGGTCGACGTTTTCTTCATGCAGGTGCAGGGATCGGGTCGGGTCGAATTGCCGAACGGCGAAAAAGTGCGGATTACCTACGACGGCAAAAACGGCTATCCGTATACGTCGATTGGCCGGGCCCTCATCGACGACGGGCAGCTGACGGCGGAAGAAATGTCGCTCAAATCTTTGAAGCAGTGGTTGAGGGCTGACAAAGAGCGGGCGAAGCCCATGATGTGGAAAAATCAGTCTTACGTCTTCTTCAAGGAGCTGTCGGGTGAGGAAGCCAAAGCTCCCATGGGAGTGAACTGCATCCCCCTGCAGCCGGGACGAAGCCTCGCCGTCGATACGACCTACTACTCCATCGGAACGCCGATCTATGTGGATGCGCCCCGAATCACGCACGCGACGAAGTCGGGCGGGTTTCACCGTCTGCTGATCGCGCATGATGTCGGTTCGGCCATCAAGGGCACGGAACGCGGCGACATTTATTTCGGCTCCGGAGACGAAGCGGGCCGACTGGCGGGCATAACGAAGCAGCCGGGCCATCTCTATGCGCTGCTGCCTGTCGACGGCGAAGGCGTCCCCGATCCAAAGACCGCGAGCAATGGACCGTGAAGAAGCCCCACGGGCACGGCGGCGGCAAAGGACGGGGATCGGCCGAGGATAACGATCACGAAATCTGGCGACATACGGCAGCAACGATCAAGCCCTTGAAGCGCGGCAAGCCGCGAGTACATCCGGCGAGCGATGTTGCGAAAGCGGCCGCTTTAAAACCGAAGCTTCAGGCCGAATCCGAAAAGATCCCGGCTAAGTCTCGCTCAAGTGCGCCGATTCCGGAGATTTCACTGCCGAAAGCACTTCCGGCAAAAACGCCGGAACTTGCAACGTTCGATCGCAACAGCGTCCGGAAAATCCGTGGCGGCCGGGTCGATATTGAAGCGCGCGTCGATCTTCACGGGATGCGCCAGGACGAAGCTCACGCAGCGCTTCGCAGATTTCTTCTCAGCTGCCAGAGCCGCGGCTTGCGGTTCGTTCTGGTCATTACGGGCAAAGGCAAAATGATCGGCACACCAAATACAAAGTTCGGGGACAATGACCGCGAGCGCGGCGTGCTCAAGCGCAACGTCCCGCGCTGGCTGGACGAGCCCGATTTGAGAGCCATTGTGGTCAGTTTTACGACGGCCGCCATCCAGCACGGCGGCGAAGGCGCCATTTACGTGCACCTACGATCGAAAAATCGAGCATAGATCAGAAGCAGGTTTCCTGCAGCTTCTGCAGTGCCAATCCGATGCCGTTGAGTGAGTAGGTGTCCGTTACGGTCGCGCCACGGTCGGAAGAAATTGCGACCGTCATCGTGCTGCCTTTCCGCATGGCCTCGACAAGCTTCAATTCTTGCGTCGAATCCGACACATAAGCGCGGTCGCTCGAGCCGAAGAGCCTGAAGGCGGCAGGGCTGACGGTCGCGGTGCCTTGCGCGTTTTTCTTGATCCGAAAGCCCATGCGAAAACTGACTTCGGCGCGAATGCCGTCCTTCGGCCACGCCGAGATGTAGGCCCGCGGCGCTTCGCGCTGTCCGTCCTGGGGTTCGCTTGTCTTCGGTTCGCTTGTCACGAAGCAGAAGAGGTGTGGCGCGTTGCTGTCGGTCATAAGATCCCAGTCGCCGTAAGTGCTGGCGCGCGTCACGGACTCGGCGCTAAGCGCGTGTCCCGGAGCTGCGAGACCGAGAAAAAGAATAGCCGAAATGTTCCGCACATCCTGCATTCAAGGTCCCCCCTCGCCGATCGGGCGATCGGCAAACCGTGCCAGAGATTTGATGCGGTCGTACATCACGATTGCTCCGGCCATTGCGACATTGACGCAAAACGCGGTCGGGATCTTGACGACATAGTCACAACGCTCGATCAGCGGTTCGGAGAGCGAACCAAGCTCGGGTCCGAGCACATATGCGGCGCGGAGGGGATGGCGGAAACTTGGAAGATCGATAGCGTCGTCGATAAGCTCGATGCCGACGAGTTTGCAGCCGCCGGGCAAGGCCATATCGTCGAGGGATGCCCAATTGTAATGCGGTAAGTGCAGCTGGCTTTTGGAGGTGTCGGCGTGGGCTTCGATGGCTTTGTAGGTCGCGCCGACCGTGAACGTGAAGCTGGCGCCGAAGGCGTGTGCCGAGCGCATCAGATTGCCGAGGTTGAGCGACTTCGACATGCGTTCGGCTCCGATGGCGAAATAGCCTTTCGGGTGCGGCGGCCATGTGGTCGCTTTTCTTGACATTGCGTTCCGCTCGTGTGTGTCAGAGGTTACTACAGCGAGTGGGACGTCACATATGAAGGCAGCTCTTTGCAAGAGCCTTGACGGGCCGAAAAGTCTGGTTATCGAGCCTGTGCCGGAGCCGGTTGCGGGGCCGGGCCAGGCGATCGTGCGCGTCGAAGCCGTCGGTCTCAATTTCGCCGATACGCTGATCACGCGCGGAAAATATCAATTCAAACCGGAGTTGCCGTTTTCGCCGGGTGCGGAGATCGCCGGGATCGTCGAATCCCTTGGGGTGAACGATGCGGGAATTTCACCCGGCCAAGCGGTCATCGCGTATGTGAATTGGGGCGGAGCTGTCGAGAAAGTCGCTGTCGATGTCGGCAAGCTGATCGCGATCGGCGAGAGCGTGCCAATGACGGTAGCCGCGGGGCTCTCGGTGACCTATGGCACGGCGATGCACGGTCTCGCCGATCGCGGTCGGCTGCAGACGGGTGAGACGGTGGTCGTCACGGGTGCGGCTGGAGGCGCCGGCCACGCTGCTGTCGAAATCGCCAAGCTCATGGGTGCCCGGGTTATCGCGGTTGTGTCTTCGGAGGATAAGTGCGCTATCGCCAAAGCGGCGGGCGCGGACGAGGCAATCCTGTTTCCAGGGTCGGATCTCAAGGCTGAGGTCCGCGCGCTTACGGACGGCAATGGCGCCGATGTCGTCTACGACTGCGTCGGGGGCGAAGCGTCAGAGCCGCTGGTCCGGGCGCTGGCTTGGAAGGGCCGATTTCTGGTGATCGGATTTGCAGCTGGCGAAATTCCTAGAATTCCGCTCAATTTGCTTTTGCTCAAAGGCGCGGAGATCGTCGGGGTTTTCTGGGGCGAAGCGCTGAGGCGAGATGCGGCTGGACATCGTGCCAACATGCGGCAAGTCCTGCGTTGGGTCGGCGAGGGCCGCTTAGTGCCGCGCATCCATGCAACCTATCCGCTTGAGCAGATCAGCGAGGCGTTGAGCGTAGTGGAGCGCCGTGAGGCGACCGGTAAGGTCGTATTGACGATACCGTCATAACAGGAATCTTGGCCCAGTTTGTTCGGCCGAATTCAAAGGATTGTTTGTCTTCCTTGCGCATCTTGCACGCGATTTTCAACGGTGGCCAATGTGCATTGGCCGCTGCCCGTAGAGTTTCGTGCAATGGATATTTTCCCGTTTCCGCAACGCCTTGTTTCGATCGCCGCCATCCTTTGCCTTCTCGAAGGCAACGCGCCGGCGCAAACGGTTGATCATGAAGCTCCGCTCGTCCAATCAGCGAATGCTTCAAACGGTCAGGCGACGTCGGCCGGCAAAACTGTGCCTTCGAGCGAGGCCGGTCCTTACACGACCATGTGCGTTAGGTCGTGCGACGGCTTTTATTTTCTGCTGCGCCAAAATGCGCATCCAGAATACTTCGAGCGGGATGCGCAAATGTGTGCTTCGGAATGCGGCGCGGAGGCTCGGCTGTTTTATTTTCCCTTCCACGGCGGCGATCCGGCGACGATGATCGATCTCGCGGGCCGAAAGTATGCCGATGAACCGCATGCTTTCGCGTTCCGCAAGGCAATCGCTCCTGGGTGTGTGCCTGCAAACCGGCGGCCTGGTCCAGAGAGGCCACAGAGCGTCATAAGAGGTTTGTTGCGGAAGACGAGGCGCGTCGAGCCGGGCAAGCTGCCGCTGAGGCGCGAAGGCCAGCGCAGCGATTTCCGGGAATATTACGAGTCCGACGCGCGGGCTCAGAAGTCGGTGCGCTAGACGTAGCTACCAGCTCACCTCGCCGTCGTCTCCGAGGAATTCCATTCCGCGCATGGGAAATCGGTCTTCGATGCCGTAGGGGCCGCCGCCGACACCGGGCCGCGACGACATCAACAGCGTTCGCGCAACAAAGAAGGGCTCCGAGCGATAGCCGCCGTAACGAGACAAGAAACGAGCGACCGCGTCGGCGCTCGAGTGTCTCAACCTCGCCAGAGTGACGTGCGGCTTGAACGCCCGCGTGTCAGGCGACAGGCCGGCATTTCGTGCTGCCTTTTCGTGAGCGCGCGCAAGATCATCGAGCTCAGGCCGTGGGTCGACAGCCGCAAAGATCGCATGCGGATCATCGCCGCCAAAAACGCCGAGGCCCGAGAGCTTGATCTCAAATCCATCGGGTTCGATCATGGCAAGATTGGCGACGAACTCGCGCGCTTCGGTGTTGCCGATATCGCCGGCAAACCTCAGCGTGATGTGATAGCTCTCGGGCTTCATCCACCGCGCACCGGGCAATGGCATGCGTAGGCGGTGGAGCTCTTCGCAAATCTCTTCGGGGACCTCGATGGCAGTGAACAAGCGGGGCATCGTAATGTCCTTGCTCGCGAGCGGAGATGTGATGTTGTCTATCTTGCTGCCGCTTCGCTTTGCTCGATGCGCTGAACGAGCGCTTCGACGTCGGGCAGGATGCGCTTGACGATTTCGGCTACCCCGACGCCCGTCGGATGGAGACCGTCCGGCTGCGTGAACGCCTTATCAAGCGCTACTCCTTCGAGAAAGAACGGATAAAGCGGAACGCCGTATTTTGCGGCAAGATCCGGATAAATCGCATCGAAGGATTTCGCATAGTCCGCGCCCCAGTTGCTGGGCGCCTTCATGCCGGTCAGCAGCACCGCTATATTCTTGGCTTTCAGCTTCGCGAGCATCTTGTCGACATTGGCGCGCGGCTCCTTCGGGTCGATGCCGCGGAGCGCATCGTTGGCGCCAAGCTCGAGAATAACGGCGTCGGGTTGCGGGTCGAGGGCCCAGTCGAGCCGCTCTAAACCACCGGCGGTCGTATCGCCGGAAACACCGGCGTTGACGATGGTGACCTTGTGTCCTTTCGCCTCAAGCGCCATCTGAAGCTGCACGGGGAACGATTCGCTGGTTTTCACGCCATAGCCGGCGGTAAGACTATCTCCGAAAGCGACAATCGTTATCGGTCTTGATTGAGCGGCCGCGGCGGAGGTCAAGATCGGAGGGACAATCCCGGCGAAAATAGTGAGCCAAAGCGCGATTGCGGCGTTCCAGCCGATAACGCGGGAAACACGAGCGTTCATTTTTCGGCCCCAGACATCACACAATTCATGAGCTGACGTAGAGGCGAAACATGAACGGCACAAGTCCGCCACGACAACGCAAGGCATCCTAGCTTGAGCGACCCCATCATCAAACTCGACAATGTGCATCTCACGCTGACGAGCCGGGCCGGCCCCGTGCATATCCTGCGCGGCGTGTCTCTGGCGATACCGCGCGGACAGTCGGCGGCGATCGTCGGGCCATCGGGGTCCGGAAAGACCTCGCTGTTAATGCTGATGGCCGGGCTCGAGCGGACGACAGGCGGCCGGATCACGGTCTCCGGGCGAGACATCGGGCCTCTTTCGGAGGACGAGCTTGCGGTGCTCCGCGGCTCCGAGATGGGTATCGTGTTCCAGTCGTTTCACCTTGTTCCAACGATGACGGCACTGGAGAACGTCGCCCTGCCGATGGAACTCGCTGGGGATGGAAAAGCCTTCGATACCGCGCGGGGTCTTTTGGACGAAGTCGGACTTGCGGCGCGCGTCGATCACTTTCCGGCGGAGCTTTCCGGCGGCGAGCAGCAGCGCGTTGCCATTGCGCGGGCACTCAGCCGGTCACCTGAAATTATTTTTGCCGACGAGCCGACCGGCAATCTCGATGGGCGTACGGGCCGGCAGATCGTAGATTTGCTTTTCGGCCTCCGTCAGCGCCGCAACGCGACGCTCGTGATCGTGACCCACGACAACAAGCTGGCGGCGATGACCGATCGCGTTATCCGGATGTCGGATGGATCGATCGTATCCGATGAAAGTACCGGGTCTGCCGTGCATGTGGTGTCCTCGTGACGATGTTGACGGCTTTGGAGAATGCCCCTCCTTCGCGGCGCGCTGGATTGATGACGATCCTGCGGCTCGGTCTCCGCGAGCTGCGCAATGGCTTTGACGGCTTCGGGATTTTTATCGCTTGCCTGGCGCTGGGCGTGATGGTCATCGCTGCCGTCGGTGCGCTTGCCGACGCGCTGCGTGCCGGGCTTACGAAGCAGGGCGAGGTCATTCTCGGCGGCGACGTCATGTTCGCGCGCCAGCACGTTCGGGCGACGCCCCCGGAGCAGGATGTTTTTCGCGGCCTCGGCCAAGTCAGCGAAACGGCGACTATGCGCACAATGGCGCGCCGGCTCGACGGGTCGGATCAAGCGCTCGCCGAGCTTAAGGCGGTTGATGATTCTTATCCCCTCGCGGGCGAGGTGACCCTCCAGGGCGGCGACTCATTTGATCATGCTATCGCCGGCGACAGTGCGGTCGCGGACGCGATGCTTCTCGATCGTCTCGGTTTGAAGGTCGGCGACAAGATGCGCATCGGCGAAGCGCAAGTGCTCGTCGGCGGTATTCTCAACTCCGAGCCTGACGCCGTCGCGGATCGGATGACTTACGGGCCGCGGATTTTCGTGTCTCTTGCGACCCTCGATAAGACAGCACTCGTCAAGCCGGGCACGTTGATACGCTGGCGCTATGCGATTAAGCTCCCGAAAGGGACGCCGAGCGATCGGCAGGCACTTGGCGATTTGCGCAAGAGCGTCGGTGAAAAGCTTCCGGATGGCGGCTTCGCGAGCGGCGATCGCTTCGATCCTTCGCCGCAGATCACCCGGGTTCTCGAAAGACTGCGACAGTTCCTGATCCTCATCGGTCTCGCGTCTCTTCTTGTCGGCGGCGTCGGCATTGCGAATGCCGTTTCGACATTCATCGACAAGCGCATGAAGGTTATCGCAACGCTCAGGAGCGTCGGGGCTTCGGGCTCGCAGATCATGGGGATCTTCCTCGTCCAACTTGTGCTGATGAGCGCCATCGGCATCGCGATCGGCTTGGCGTTGGGCGTTGCCGTGCCCGCCATTATCGACGCGTTCTACGGGGATCTTTTGCCGGTCCGAATCAACGTGCAGGTCTCGCCGCAGAGCCTCGGCATCGCGGCTTTATACGGCGCGATCATAGCATTGCTGTTCGCTCTCTGGCCGTTGGGACGCGCGGAAAATGTGCGAGCCAGCGTGTTGTTTCGCGATTCCGTCAATTCTGTCGGAGGCAGGCCGCGCAAAGGGTTGCTCGCGATCATGGCGATTCTTGCGGGCCTCCTCCTCGCGATAGCGGTGCTGACGTCCGAGCCACGATCGATCGCGCTCTACGTCATGGCAGGGCTGGTCGTCATGCTGGCTGTGTTCGGATGGCTTGGTGGCTATCTCTCGCGCCTCGCGGGCCGGCTGCCGCGGCCTTCGCGGCCAGAGCTTGCCCTGGCGTTACGCAATATTGCTTCGCCAGACGGCTTGACGCGGTCGGTGGTGCTGTCGCTTGGCACCGGGCTCTCGCTGCTGGTCGCGGTGGCGCTCGCGAACGCTGCGCTGGTGGCCGACCTTCAAGACCGGTTGCCGACCGAAGCGCCTGACTACTTCCTTCTCGATATTCCACCGTCGGATTTCGATGCGTTGAAAACGCGGATGGCGCAGCACGTGCCCGGCGTAGGGCTGATCGAGGCGCCGATGCTGAGAGGCCGGATCGTTGCGTTGAAGGGTACGCCGGTCGAGAATTTGAAGGTTTCGGCCGATACGCAATGGGTCTTAAACGGCGACCGCGGCTTGAGTTATGCCGAGACGGTACCCGAGGGATCGACTGTTACTAGCGGCTCATGGTGGAGCAAGGACTACGACGGTCCGCCGCTGGTCTCGTTCGAAGGCGAGATTGCCAAAAAGCTCGGTCTTGCTCTGGGTGACAGCGTGACCGTCAATGTGCTCGGCCGTAACGTCGAGGCAAAAGTCGCCAGCATGCGCGAAGTGAAGTGGGAGAGTATTGCGCTGAACTTCATCATGGTGTTCTCGCCTAATACGCTCAGAGCCGCGCCGCATAATTTGCTGGCAACGGTCCGTTTGCCTGCCGGCACGTCGCGGGCAGCAGAATCGGACATGGTGCGTGATCTCGGGCGCGCCTATCCTTCGGTCAGCGCTATCCGCGTTCGCGACGCCATCGATCAGTTCAGCAAGATTTTTGCGAAGATCATGGTCGCGGTGCAGGTGGCGGGCAGCGTCACCTTGACCGCAGGCGCGCTTGTGCTCGCCGGTGCGCTGGTAACGGCCCAGCGCCGCCGTATTCTCGAAGCGGTGATCCTGAAGACGATCGGTGCGCGCCGTCGGCAGATCCTCAAGGCTCACGCGTGGGAATACGCGCTTCTTGCCGCCATCGCTGCCTTGGTCGCGATCCTCCTTGGCAGCGCCATCGCCTGGGTCGCCGTCACCCGCGTCATGGAACTGGACTATGTGTTTTCGCTGAACGCCGTTCTCGTTACCCTGGCGGTGGCAGCCGCGATGATTGCAGTGTTCGGCGGGGTCGGCACTTGGAGCATCCTGAGGGCGCCGGCTGTGCCTTATCTACGTTCAGAATAAAAGAATAAGCCTTTTGTTTACGGCTCTTGAAAGGCTTTGAACTGAGGATCATATCTTTGCGCAGAACCGGCTGTCTGGCCGGACAACACGAGGATTCGAGGACCATGGCTGAAGTTTTTACGCGACCGAATAGCCCGTACGGCGGCGCACGGACATCTGGCGCGATCGACCAGGGGCTGCGCTCGTTTATGCTTGGCACCTACAACTACATGGCACTCGGCGTCGCCGGTACGGCTGCCGTTGTCATGCTTCTCATGGCCAACCCGCAGGTGATGGCAGCAATCGCTCTCGGCCCGATGAAGTGGGTCGTGTTCGCAGCCGTCCTTGGACTTGGTTGGTTTGCGCCGCGCCTTTTCTTCGGCGGCAGTGAAGTCGTGGCGCAGGGCGCCTACTGGCTCTACTGCGCTCTCTGGGGCGCGTTGATGGCTCCGATGATCAGCTTGTACGTCTCTCAGGGCATGGCGGGTCTCGTCGGCCAGGCCTTCTTTATCGCGGCCGCCATGTTCGCGATCACGAGCCTCGTCGGTTACACGACGAAGAAGGACATGACGGGCTGGAGCGGCTTCCTGTCGATGGCGTCGATCGGCTTGATCGTCGTCATGCTGGCGAGCTTCTTCTTCGTTACCGATCCCGGCACCAGCAAGACGGTGAGCATGGGCATCTCGGCTGTCGTCGTGCTCCTGTTCTCGGTCATAACCGCTTTCGAAACGCAGGCGATCAAGTCGATGTACATCGAGAACGCCCAGTACGGCGGTGAAGCTCAGCTGAAGCGTTCGTCGATCTTCGGCGCCTTCATGCTCTACGGTTCGTTCGTCACCCTGTTCATCCACATCCTGAACCTGCTGGGAATGGCGAACCGCAATTAAGTTCAATCGTCCAGAACTGATAAAGGCCCCGGTTTTCCGGGGCCTTTTTTGTTTCCCGCGAGCGGATCAACTTGAGGCTAGAGGCCAACCACGTCGGGGCGGTCTTCGAGCACGCTCAGGACGCGCTTCAAGTCGTGGCCGCGTTTCATGATCAGGCCGCCGGCTGCGATGATGCTATAGGCGCCCTGCTTGCGGGCAAGGCGCAAGTCTTTCTCGATGCGGTAGAGGGCGTATTCGCTGGCTTTGCGATAGACGGAGAAGACGGCCTTGTCGCGGAGGAGGTCGATGGCGTAGTCGCGCCAAGCTCCGGAGGCGACTTTGCGGCCGTAAAGATCTAGAATGGCGGTCAGCTCGTGGCGATCGAAAGTGGTGCGCCAACTTGGCTCCGCGTTGGAATCGGAGGCTCCAAGTTTGCCCGCTGGACGCGGGCGAAAAATTATCGGTTCGGTTGTCTCGCTCAAACGGCGCCGCCCATTGTTGATCTCCGAGGATCGCGCCAACTCCGACAGAATGCAAGAGAGCGGTTGAGAATCTTCTGGGCAATGTTCGAATGGAAGACCGGCGAAACTGCACGGAAATACCGCGACCCCGACAAACTCGTGACTCCGCGGCGGCCACAAACTGCCGTATTAAACCGCGATAGAGATAACCGTTGCCTTTGGGTCCAGTCTCAAAGGACCGGCTCTGGATATGTAGCCCCCCAGCCCCCCGGGGCCATAGTTTCGAGGTTGGATTCTCAGGCAACTCTCCTTTGATACGTTTTGGCTTCCCCGTCCAAGACGACCCCTCTCCCCAAACGTCAAGACTTGCGAAGGACCGGCCCCCAAAGCCGGTCCTTCGGCTTTTATGCATTGCAAGGGTTTCATTTGAGCCGGTGAGGGGTTTTGTGCGTATATAAAGTTACATCCAGGGGCAATTCAGATATCGATCTCAGAATGATAGCAAAACGCAAAGCAGTTTCGAAGCCGCGTCCCAAGCCCAGTGCCAATCCGCTAACGGCCAAGTGGAACGGCGAATTCGCAATGCCGCCGTTCCAAAAGATCGAACCGCGCCATTTCAAGCCGGCGCTTGAAGCCGCCTTTCGCGAGCATAAGGCGGAAATCGAGCGGATCGCCCGCAACCTCGCCAAGCCGACGTTTGCCAACACCATCGTCGCGCTCGAAAAGAGCGGGTGGCAGCTCTCGCGTATCGCGTCGGTCTTCTGGAATCTCGAAGGATCGGATTCGACGCCGGAGCTACAGGAAATTGCGCGAGACATGGCGCCCCGGTTCGCGGCGCATGAAACGCAAATTCTGCTCGACAAACGCCTCTTCAAGCGTGTCGACGATCTCTATGAGCGGCGCGAAGCGTTGAAGCTCGGCGAAGAAGATCTCCGCGTGCTCGAGCGTCATCACCTCGAGTTCGTTCGCGCTGGGGCGCGGCTGTCGTCGGCGGAAAAATCTCGCGTCAAGGAAATCAATGCGCGTCTCGCTACGCTCGTTACGCAATTCATGCAAAACGTTTTGAAGGACGAGCAGGCGTGGCGGCTCGTTCTCGACGGCGAGAACGATCTCGCCGGTCTTCCCTCGACGCTGAAGGAAAGCGCCGAGCGCGCCGCAGCCGATGCCGGTCTTCCGGGTAAAGCGATGATCACGCTTGCGCGGTCAAGTGTCGAAGGATTTCTCACTTATTCGAACCGGCGCGATTTGCGCGAACAGGCTTTCAATGCCTGGATTGGCCGAGGCGCACACAATGGCGATACGGACAATCGCCAGATCGTCGCCGAAGCGGTGGCGCTTCGCGGCGAATATGCACGCCTGATGGGCTTCAAGTCGTTCGCGGAATTCAGCCTGCAGGACACGATGGCGAAGACGCCGACTGCGGTCGACGAATTGCTGCGTGCGGTCTGGCAGAAGGCGGTGGCGCGTGCCGGTGAAGAGCGTGACGAGCTTGCGGCCGAAGCTCAGCGCACCGGCGACAACTCGGAAATCATGCCATGGGACTGGCGCTACTATTCGGAGAAAGTTCGCCAGGCAAAATACGATTTCGACGAGTCGAAGCTGCAGCCCTATCTCGAGCTCGACCACATGATCCGCGCAGCGTTCGATTGCGCGACGCGGCTTTTCGGGTTGAAGTTCAAGGAACGCAAGGATCTACCGCGCTATCATCCGGAAGTCAGGGCCTGGGAGGTTCTCGACAAGAAGGGCGCGCATGTCGGCATTTTCCTCGGCGATTATTTCGCACGATCGACGAAGCGCTCCGGCGCCTGGATGTCGGCGTTCCGGTCGCAGCACAAGCTCGGCAAGGGGCAGACGCCCATCATCGTCAACGTCTTGAACTTCACCAAGGGCGGCGAGGGTGAGCCCGCTCTGCTGTCGTTCGATGACGCGCGCACGCTGTTTCATGAATTCGGTCATGGGCTGCATGGCTTGCTGTCGAACGTCACCTATCCTTCGATTTCGGGAACCTCGGTGACGCGCGATTTCGTCGAGCTGCCGTCGCAGCTTTACGAGCATTGGCTGTCGACGCCGGACGTGCTCGAAAAGCATGCGCTGCATTACAAGACAGGAAAGCCGATGCCGAAGGTGTTGCGGCAGCGGCTCGCCGCGGCGCGCAATTTCAATCAGGGCTTTGCGACCATCGAATACACGTCGTCGGCGCTCGTTGACATGGCGCTCTATTCAGCGGATGCGGGGTCGATCGGTGACGTCGAAGGTTTCGAGCGCGAGACGCTGGCCGGAATCGAGATGCCGAAAGAGATCGTGATGCGGCATCGCCTGCCGCACTTCATGCACATCATGTCGGGCTACGCCGCGGGCTATTACAGCTACCTGTGGTCGGAAGTGATGGATGCCGATGCGTTCGCCGCGTTCGAGGAAACCGGCAACGTGTTCCATCCGGCGACGGCGAAGAAGCTTCACGAGTTCATCTATTCGGCAGGAAACAGGCGCGACCCTCACGCCGCTTATGTAGCATTTCGCGGACGGCCTCCGAAGATCGACGGCTTACTGAAGAAGCGCGGTTTGGCCGCGTAAGCTTCGAAGTAGAATACGGGGCTACCAAAGCCCCGCCATCGTCGCGCCGATAATGGGACCGCTGCGGCCCTCCTGGACGAGCACGACGATTTTCTGAACGTCGGCCTGCATCATCGCGGCACGTGGCAATTGCACCTTGAGCGGTTCACCCTTCCAGATGCCGATGGGGGTCAGTTCGCGGACGATGTTTGTGTAGGTCACCGTCTGGCCGGCATTTTCGCCGGCCTTGATCGGAACCGATCCGGACATCTGGACAACGCCCAGCCAGATCGTCGCCTCGCGCGGCGCGTGCCCCGGCGCTTCGCTTCCCAAGGCGAAGTTCAAGGTATTGCGCTCCTGCCAGAACCGCACCGCGACTTGTGTCGGGCCGGCGGTCTTGGAGGTCGTGTCGATCGCGTTCTCGATCGCATCTTTCGATGCGCCATTGACCGGAACGAGACCGTTGACGACGGCTTGCGGCGTGTAAATCGCGCCGTCACCGCGGGCGCGGGCATAATTTCGCTGGCGCTCGGTGTTGCGAGGAGACGCGAAGGTGTCCTTCCAGCCGAGATAGTTCCAGTAATCGACGGGTAGAGAGACGGCGATGATCGACGGGTCGTCGGCGAGCGTTTTGAGCAGTGCATCCGCCGGCGGGCAGGACGAGCATCCCTGGCTGGTGAAGAGCTCGATGACAGCCCTGATCGGCGTTGTTGGCTCTCCCGAGAGTGAGACCTCCTGCGCCGACGCAGGTGATGCCAAGGCCAGGGCCGTCAGAAAGGTTAGGACAATGTCGCGAAGACGCATGGAGGGTCTGCCTTACAGCCGATGTGGCCGCCGCCACGACTTCCTTTTAGCTCCAGGCCGGAATGTGAAAAAGTGAAAGGCGCGAAAGCCTTGTCACGAACCGGTGAGCCTTTGGGAATTCGCTGTAAGAGGGTGAATCGTTACTAGTTGCCGTCGCCCCTTTGGAGAGATGGTCGGCGTGAGGGGGCGCAAACGACCCCCTCATCCGGCCTCCGGCCACCTTCTCCCCTCGGGGAGAAGAAAAGTATTCAAGCCGCCAGGTTCCGCAGCACGTAGTGCAGGATGCCGCCGTTCTTGAAGTATTCGATCTCGTCGAGGGTATCGATCCGGCAGAGGACCGGGACTGGGACCGACGGGCCATTGGCGCGCGTGACGGTGATCGTTATGACTTCGCGCGGCTTGACGGTTGCGAGTCCCGGAATGCTAACCCGCTCGTCGCCCTTGAGGCCGAGCGATTGCCAGGAGGCTCCCTCGGTGAAGACAAACGGTACCACGCCCATGCCGACGAGATTCGAACGGTGGATACGCTCGAACGATTGCGCGATGACGGCGCGGACGCCAAGCAGAGTGGTGCCCTTCGCCGCCCAGTCGCGCGACGAACCGTTGCCGTATTCGATGCCGGCGAAGACAACGAGCGGAACGCCCTCCTCCTCATAGAGCATCGCGGCGTCGTAGATCGGCATCTCCTTGCCTGACGGGTAATGAATCGTCAGGCCGCCTTCCTTCACGTTGCCGTTCGCATCCTTCACCATGTGGTTCTTGATACGGATGTTGGCGAACGTGCCGCGCATCATCACCTCGTGGTTGCCGCGCCGCGTGCCGTATTGGTTGAAGTCGACGGGCTGCACGCCGTGGTCGAGGAGATATTTGCCCGCCGGGCTCGCAGTCTTGATCGAGCCCGCGGGCGAGATGTGGTCGGTCGTGATCTTGTCGCCAAAGAGACCGAGGATTCGTGCGCTGACGATGTCTTTGATCGGTTTCGCGTCGCGGGCGATGGTCTGGAAATAGGGTGGATTCTGGACGTAGGTCGACGTGCCGTTCCAGCCGTAGGTCAGGCCGCCGCTTGTCGCGATCCCCTGCCAGTTGTCATCGCCCTTGAAGACATCAGCGTAGCGCGACATGAACATATCGCGCGTGACGTTCTCGATGATGAACTTCTGGATTTCCTGCGACGTCGGCCAGATGTCCTTGAGGAATACGGGCTTGCCGTCGCTGCCTTCGCCGAGCGGCTCCTTGGTCAGATCCTTTTGGACCGAGCCTGCGAGCGCGTAGGCGACGACGAGGGGCGGAGAGGCGAGGTAGTTCGCCTGCACGTCAGGGCTGACGCGACCCTCGAAGTTGCGGTTGCCGGAAAGGACCGCGGCCGCGACGATGCCGTTGCCGTTGATTGCCTTCGAAATCTCAGGTGCCAATGGTCCCGAATTTCCGATGCACGTCGTGCAGCCGAAGCCGACGAGATTGAATCCGATCTGGTCGAGGTAAGGCTGCAGGCCTGATTGCGCGAGGTAGGCGGCGACGACCTGCGACCCGGGAGCCAAAGACGTCTTGACCCAGGGTTTGCTCTTTAGGCCGAGTTTCGCGGCGTTGCGCGCGAGGAGGCCTGCCGCGATCAGCACGCTTGGATTCGAAGTGTTCGTGCAGCTCGTGATCGCCGCAATGACGACGTCGCCGTGCCCGATGTCGAACGGCTTGCCTTCGACGAGAGCGCGCTTTCCGAGTTCGTCCGGCTTTTTGTATTCGCCGGCAAGCGCCGTTTCAAAACCGCTCTTGATGTCGGTCAGCGCGATACGGCCTTCGGGACGTTTCGGGCCGGCCATCGAGGGCACGACTTCGCCGAGTTCGAGAGACAGCGTGTCGGTGAAGACCGGGTCGGCCGAACCCGTCTCGCGATAAAGGCCCTGCGCCTTGCAGTAGACTTCGACGAGGGCGATGCGATGTGAATCGCGGCCCGACATCGTGAGGTAATTGACCGTTTCCTTGTCGACCGGAAAGAAGCCGCACGTGGCACCGTATTCGGGTGCCATGTTGGCGATCGTGGCGCGGTCGGCGAGCGACATGGAGTCGAGGCCGGGTCCGTAGAATTCGACGAATTTTCCGACGACGCCCTTCTTGCGCAGCATCTGCGTGACCGTCAGCACAAGGTCGGTCGCGGTGACACCTTCCTTCAGTTTGCCGGTCAGGCGGAAGCCGATGACTTCCGGAATGAGCATCGACTGCGGCTGGCCGAGCATCGCGGCTTCGGCTTCGATGCCGCCGACGCCCCAGCCAAGGACAGCGAGGCCATTGACCATCGTCGTGTGGCTGTCGGTACCAACGAGGGTATCGGGGTAGGCGACGGTTGCGCCGTCGGCCATCTCGTTGGTCCACACGGTCTGGGAGAGATATTCAAGATTGACTTGGTGGCAGATGCCTGTGCCGGGCGGCACGACGCGGAAGTTCTCGAAGGCGCCCTGGCCCCATTTCAGGAAGTTATAGCGCTCGCCGTTGCGGGCGTATTCGAGCGCGACGTTGTCGGAAAGCGCTTTCGGTGTGCCGAACTCGTCGACGATAACGGAATGGTCGATGACGAGATCGACGGGAACGAGCGGGTTGATCTTGGTCGGATCGCCGCCGAGCTTCGTCATGCCGTCGCGCATGGCGGCAAGGTCGACAACGGCCGGAACGCCGGTGAAGTCCTGCATCAGGACTCGGGCCGGCCGAAAGCCGATTTCCTTTTCGGTCTTGCCCTTGTTGTCGAGCCATTCGGCCATGGCGACGATGTCGGCTTTTGTGACCGAACGGCCATCCTCGTGGCGGAGCAGGTTCTCGAGAAGAACCCTCATCGAATAGGGAAGGTGCGAGATGCCTTTGAGGCCATTCGCCTCGGCATCGGGCAATGAATAGTAAACGTAAGACTTGCCCTCGACAGTGAGGGTCTTCTTGCATTTGAAGCTGTCGTCGGAAACGGGTGTAAGTGCGCTCAAGGTCAGGCCTCCGAAAAATTAAGACGAAGGGCTGCGCCGCCGGAGTGCCGGCGGATCGAGGATGTCCCGCGGCACGAGCTCGTCGGTCCGCGCGACCCCTCGCTTTTGCGCTAGCGAAGGATACAACGTGCCTTTTATATAACCAGTCTGAAAAGAAAACACCAATCGTCATGACAGCGAAATTGCGCGCAAATGCCACCGCTGTTGCTCATTCTGAAGTCACGGAATCACATCGCTGTGCAGCTCGTTGCTGAAGACTTGGTCATAGACCGCGGTACACGCCGGATCATCGACGGGCTGTCGTTCGCCGTCCGGGTGGGGGAAGCGCTCGTTCTTACGGGTGCCAACGGCGCCGGGAAGACGACTTTGCTTCGGACGCTTGCCGGGTTCATTCGACCCTTTCGCGGCACAATCCGGCTCGATGGCGGAGACAAAGAACTGACCGTCGGGGAGCAGGCGCATGTTGTCGGCCATATGAACGGGGTGAAGTCGAGCCTGTCGGTGGTCGAGAACGTAAGGTTCTGGAATGCGTATCTCGATACCCAGGAGGCGTCCGCGGATCGCGTCGAGGCGGCGCTCCGCCATTTCGGACTGGAAGATCTGGGAGAATTTCCCGCAGCCTACCTCTCGGCCGGACAGAAACGCCGGCTTGGCCTGGCACGGCTTCTCGTGGCGCATCGTCCGGTTTGGCTCCTCGACGAGCCGACCGCTTCTCTCGATACTGCGTCTTCTGAACGACTGGTGTCGGCCGTCAACGATCACACCAAGTCGGGTGGTCTTGCGGTTATCGCGACGCATTTGCCATTGCCGCTCGAGCGCGCGCGCACGCTGGATCTCGCGGCGCAAAGGATGGCGGCTTGAAGAGCTTCTGGGCTCTCCTTCATCGCGATTTGAGACTTGCGGTCCGCGAAGGTGGCGCGGTCGGGACTGCGCTCGGGTTCTTTCTGGTCGTCGTCTCGCTGATGCCGCTAGGGCTCGGGCCGGACCTCAATCTGCTGGCGCGTATCGCAGCCGGCATTTTATGGATCGCCCTGCTGCTCGCCGCTCTTCTTTCGCTCAACAGGATCTTCGAGGCCGATTACGAGGACGGGACGCTCGATGTGCTCGCGACGGGTCCTTTGCCGCTGGAATTGGTTACCGCGGCGAAGTCGCTGGCGCACTGGATCACCACCGGCATACCACTCGCCATACTGGCGCCCGTGCTTGGCATTCTCTTAAATCTCGATTTAAAGGCCTATCCGGTCCTGGTTGCCACGACGCTCGTAGGCACCCCGGCCGTCAGTTTTCTCGGAGCGATAGGGGCGGCTTTGACGATGAAAACACGCCGTGGCGGCCTGCTGTTAGCACTGATCGTGTTGCCGCTCTATGTCCCGACCCTGATCTTCGGCATATCGGCCGTGAGCGCGGGCGCGGGACCTTCGGGTGTCGGCGCGTCGTTTCTCATTCTGGCGGCGATTTCCCTTGTGACCGTCGTGCTTGGGCCGATCGCGGCCGCCGCAGCACTCAGGGCTCAGCTTCAATAAATGGTAACCTCAACCTTCATTGCACCGCCTCGATTAAAGGCTTAAATCGCGCCCATGCAGAGCCTAACGCAACGTCTTGCCAATCCGACCCGCTTCATGGAGCTTTCCGCGCGCCTCTTGCCGTGGATTTCGGCGGCAGCGGCCATCCTATTGGTTTACGGGCTTTATCTGGCATTTTTTGCTTCGCCCGCAGATTACCAGCAGGGCGAGACGGTGCGGATCATGTACATCCACGTGCCATGCGCCTGGCTGTCGATGATGATCTACGGGCTGATCGCGCTTTCCAGCTTCGGGCTGCTCGTTTTTCGCCATCCCCTGGCGGACGTTTCGGCGAAGGCCGCTGCACCGCTCGGTGCTGCCTTCACATTCCTGGCGCTGCTGACCGGATCCCTCTGGGGCAAGCCCATGTGGGGCACTTATTGGGTGTGGGATGCGCGGCTGACGTCCGTGCTTCTCCTTTTCTTTCTCTATCTCGGTCTGATTGCACTGAGGTCGGCGCTTGAAGACGAAGGTGCCGCGGCGAAGCTTACCGCCGTTCTTGCTCTGGTCGGCGTCACGCTTCTTCCGGTCATCAAGTTTTCGGTCGAATGGTGGAACACGCTGCACCAGCCGTCGACCGATTTTACGTCGACGGTCGATCCTAGCATGAGGCTGCCGCTGCTCGTTATGGCGCTGGGCTTCACGCTGCTTTTCTTCGCCATGCACCTCAAGGCGATGCGCAACGAAATTCTACGCCGGCGCGTGAAGGCGCTCCGGACACACGCCGTTGCCGGTCGCGATCGGCTCGCGGCACAAGGCGCTGCGGAGTAACGACGATATGGATCTCGGCCCCCACGCGGCGTTCATTTGGATTTCGTATGCGGTCGTCGCGCTGACGGTCGTCGCGCTCATTTTCTGGCTCATAATCGACGGCTGGAAGCAGACCGCTGATCTCGAAGCGCTGGAACGGCAGGGCGTGAAGCGCCGCTCGTCGACCGCCGGAGAGAGATGACCGTGGCCGAAAGTAAGTCTGGCCTTTTGCGCCTGCTGCCAGTTGCGATTTTCGCAATTCTCGCTGGCTTCTTTGCGATGGCGCTGCGATCCGGCGATCCGTCTCTTCTGCCGTCGACGCTCATCGGGAAGCCGGTGCCGCAGACGGTCTTTCCGCCGCTCGACGGGCTTGAATCGGGGGGCAAGCCGCAGCCGGGATTCAGTTCCGCCGATCTTGCCAAAGGCAAAGTATCGGTCGTCAATTACTGGGCGTCGTGGTGCGAGCCTTGCGTCGAGGAGCATCCGCTTCTTGACCAGCTCAAGAGCGCAGCGGGCGTGGATATCTACGGCATCAACTACAAGGATCAGGCCGCCGCGGCGCGTCGCTTCATCGGCCGTTTCGGCAATCCTTTTACGGCGGTTGGAACCGATGCGGACGGCCGTGGCGCCATCGATTGGGGTGTTTACGGCACGCCTGAAACGTTCGTCGTCAACGGGAAGGGCGAAGTGATCTACAAGCACGTCGGCCCGATCACGGCGGACTCGCTCACGACGAAGCTTTTGCCGATCATCGAAAAGGCGAAAGCCGTTGCTCCCGCCGTCCCTTAAGAGGTGC
Source organism: uncultured Alphaproteobacteria bacterium (assembly GCA_963710005.1). Classification (GTDB taxonomy): domain Bacteria; phylum Pseudomonadota; class Alphaproteobacteria; order Rhizobiales; family Hyphomicrobiaceae; genus Hyphomicrobium_B. The sequence goes on along the minus strand of CAVPYR010000009.1, from coordinate 33,675 downwards.
GGGTCAGAGCGGGTAGAACATTCCGCGCGAATGATTGAGGACCGTCAGGGTTCCTGTTCGGATATCGAAGTGGGCTCCGTGCAGGGAGAGGCGGCCGCGCTCTTCCTGATCGCGGATGAACGGGAAAGTCCGCAGGTTTTTGATCGCCTGCTTGATGCCTTCCTTCTCTAACGCTTCCTGCTTGGCCGCCTGAGGCTTGTTCTGGTGCGAGGCCAGGACCGACAGACGGGCATCGTCGAGCATGGACATCCAACGCGAAATGAATTGCGCTTCCGTCTGGATCGCCGCGCTCTGATCGAGCGCCGCTTTGATGCCGCCGCATCCCGAATGGCCCATGACGATGAGATTCTTGATACGCAGATTCATCACTGCAAATTCGACCGCGGTAGAGACGCCGTGATATTTGCCGCCGGTCTCGTAGGGCGGGACGAGATTGGCGACGTTGCGTACGATGAACAGCTCACCCGGCATGGCGCTGAAGATCGTCTCGGGATCAACGCGGCTGTCGGAGCACGAGATGACCATCGTCTCGGGGTTCTGCCCGTACGTTGCCAGCTCTTCATAATGGTCGGCGTTGAGGACGAAATGGCGGTGCCTGAAGCGGCGGTAGCGGTCAGTGAGTGATTCGGGAAAGCTGCTCATTAATCTTCTTAACTCCTGGGTGATCAGCGCGGCTCACTTCTGATCAGGACGATGTAGCCGACAACCGCCGAAAGTAGCGAGCCCACCAAAACGCCGAAACGGACTTCCGCGCCTGCTTCAGGCTCGGGGAATGCCAGCATGCCGATGAACAGGCTCATCGTAAAACCGATGCCGCCTAGAATGGCTGTGCCGAAAAGCTGCATGTGCGAAGCTCCGGCAGGCATTGCCCCTAAACCGGTGGCGAGGGCCGTCCGTGCGGCGCCGTATATGCCGAGGGGCTTGCCGAGGAAAAGCCCCAACGCGATGCCGATCGGGATTTGCGACAGCATGTCATTGGCCGAAATGTCGGCGAAGCAGAGTCCAGCGTTGGCGAATGCGAAAATCGGCAGAATGAGGAAATTAACCCAAGGGCTCAGGCTGTGCTCAAGGCCCTCAAGGGGGCCGTCGGTTCCTTTTTTTGTGCCGGTTAGGGGAATCGCGAGTGCAGTCGCGACGCCGGCCAACGTTGCATGAACTCCCGATTTCAAAACGCAAACCCAGACGAATGCGCCGACCAGCAAATAGGGCCAAGTTCGCATTACGCCCGAACGGTTGAGAAGAGCCAGAATGGCGACGCCGGCTGCGGCGAGCGACAGGGCCGATAACGAGAGGTCGGCCGTGTAGAAGAGGGCGATGACCAGGATGGTGCCCAGATCGTCGATGATGGCGAGCGCGAGAAGGAATACTTTTAGGGTCGGAGGCACTCGATTGCCGAGCAGGGCCATGACGCCGATGGCGAAGGCGATGTCGGTCGCGGCAGGGATGGCCCAGCCGCGGAGCGCGATGGCGTTGTCCCAATTTATGCTGGCGTAGATCACGGCGGGGACTATCATGCCGCCCAATGCGCCGATGATCGGCAGCATCGCCGCTTGTGACTTCGACAGCGCACCGCGGATGGCCTCGCGCTTGAGTTCTAGACCGACGAGGAAAAAAAAGACGGCCATCAGGCCATCGTTGACCCAGTGGATCACTTCCTTCGACAGGGCCAAGGGCGCGAAGCCGACTTGGACGTGCGCCGCGAGCGTGCGCTCATAGACGTCCCGCAGGGGGGAATTGGCGACGATGAGCGCCAGCACGGCGGCGGCCAGCAGCACCAATCCTGCGGCCGCTTCGCGGTTGACACCTTTGGCGCTCGTTTCTGGTTTCATTTTGCGTTTCCCCTCCAACGCCAGTGCCTTTGGCGCAGGTATGCAATCCAAAGACAGTCGGGGCAAGTCTTAGGGAGGTTGCCCGCGGATTTGGCCGACTAAGGTGCTTCGATGTCGACCGGCGAGATGCCGTTGACCCAGTCCACCAGATTCGGCAGCAGATGGTCGTTGCCGCGGCTGACTTCGAGCGCCTGCCGGACGCCGGCTAGTGCGTAGCCGAGCGCGTCGGCAGGTGTCCGGCCAAGCATGAGTTTGGCGGTCAAGCAGCCTGCAAAGACGTCGCCCGTGCCGTGCGGGACGTCGTCCCATTTCTCTACTCTGCCGATAAGGACGCGTTTTTCGGCGACGAGCACGGTCGCGAGGCGGGAAGGTCCATCGGGTATCGATGTGCCGGCGACCATGGGGCGGCCGAGGCGGGAGATTGCTTCGACGGCGTCGCGTGTTGATTTGACGTCTAGGCCAGAGAGCCAGGACAGCTCGAACCGGTTCGGCGTGAGAACGTCGGCGACGGGAAGCAACAGATCGCGAATTGCCGTTGCAGCTCGCTCGTCGATGTAATGGCCATCGGGATCATCGCCGAAGATCGGATCGCAGATGTAGGTGATGGCCGGATTGAGCTCGCGGAGGCGCTTTACCGCGGCGGCAACGGCTTCAACGTGTTGAGCAGACGGCAGATAACCGGAAAAGACGGCGTCGAACGTTGCGAGCGAGCCGTTGTCCTCAAGCGCCGCGACCATGTTTTTGAGCAGTGCCGGATCGACTGTCAGGCCGGCGATATGAGCACGTATCGGATGGTTCGAGAGAACGACCGTCGGTAAGCCAACGACCTCTATGCCCGCCTGCTGCAAAGGCGGGCTGGTCGCGGTCAAACCCACTGGGTCGCGGGCGACATAAGACGAAATGATGAGGATGCAGCGCATGAAGGCTAATCGTATGGCGTTGGAGAGATCACCAGGCGGTTATTAAGGCGGCATGATTAGCGCCCAGCACCGGATTCGCGATTTATTCGAAAGTTTCGTCACGGTCGATATTGCAAAGGCGGATGGTGCAATGCACAATCGTCTTAATCAATTTCGGAGTCGATGCGATGGCCATGAGACCCAGACGCAGCGTCCTCTATCTGCCCGGCGACAACGAGCGGGCCCTCGAAAAAGCGAGAACGATCCCTGCCGATTCGATCATCATCGATCTCGAAGATTCGGTATCTCCGACGAACAAGGAAAAGGCGCGCAATCAGGCGATTGCCGCTATTCGTGAGCGCGGTTTCGGCTCTCGCGAGATTGTCCTTCGCGTCAATCCGATCGAGACGCCGTGGGGAATGGTCGACCTCCACGCTGCCATATCGGCTGTTCCCGACGCGATCCTTATCCCTAAGGTTTCGAACTCCGGCGACATCACGGGTACCGCGAAGGTCGTCAAGGCGGCGGATGCCGACCCGCATGTCAGGCTCTGGGCGATGATCGAGACGCCGATGGGTATCATCAACGCGAAGGAGATCGCGGCCTGCGGTCCCGACCCCGACAATCGCCTCGTCTGCTTCGTGCTCGGCACCAACGACCTATTGAAGGAAAGCCGGGCGCTGGCGAGCAGCAATCGTTTCGCGGTCGTGCCCTGGCTTGCGATGACGCTTGTCGCGGCCCGCGCCTATGGCATAGACGTCATCGATGGCGTCTACAACGATTTCAAGGACGATTCCGGATTTCGCGCCGAGTGCGAGCACGGCCGGACGCTCGGCATGGACGGCAAGACTTTGATCCATCCGTCGCAGGTGGTGCCATGCAACGAGGTCTTCTCGCCGACCGACGACGAAATTGCGTGGGCGCGCAAGATCATCAAGGCTTTCGAAGAGCCCGAAAACGCGCGCAAGGGCGTCATCACCGTCGAAGGGCGAATGGTCGAGCGGCTGCATCTCGTGATGGCGAAGCGTGTCGCGGCGATCGCGGAAGCCATCAGCGCTCGCTCGAAAGTCGAAGAGCCCTGGTTTTAGGAGCGGCTACGCGCCGGACCCTTCTGCGGCCCTAGATCGCGTCTCACGGGCTCGAAAAGAGTTGCGGTCGGGTGTGGACATCCCGAAAAAGGCTAGAAAAGCCGAAGCCCAGCTCTTTGGGCTTCCCGAATTCAGGGCGGGGACGATGGCCGGAACTAAGACGAACGCAGGCAATTTCTTCGAAGACTTCACTTACGGCCAGATCATCCATCACCCGACGCCGCGGACCGTTACCGACGGCGACGTCGCGCTTTATACGGCCCTTTACGGTTCCCGTTTCGCGGTCCAATCGGCTGACACGTTCGCCAAGGCCATTGGTTATCCGAAGGCGCCAATCGACGACCTTCTGACCTTTCACGTCGTCTTCGGAAAAACGACGCCTGAGATCTCGCTCAATGCCATTGCGAACCTAGGCTACGCCGATTGCCGGTTTGTGAAGCCGGTTTATCCCGGCGATACCTTGTCCTCGACATCGGAAGTGATTGGTCTCAAGGAAAACTCGAACGGCGAGACGGGAACCGTCTATGTGCGCTCGACGGGGCGCAATCAGGACGGCGAGGTCGTGCTCGAATATTGCCGTTGGGTGATGGTTCGTAAGCGCTCGAAGGGTTCGCCGGCACCGGAGGCGGTCGTTCCGAAGCTTCCCGAACGCGTCGATCCGCAGGATCTGGCAGGGGCGGTACCTCCGATCGACATCAGCAAATACGATTTCGAACTCTCCGGGTCGCTGCACCGCTGGGGCGATTACGAACCCGGTGAAAAAATCGATCATGTCGATGGGATGACGCTTGAAGAGGCCGAGCACCAGACGGCGACGCGGCTCTATCAGAACACGGCGAAAGTCCACTTCAATCAGCATACCGAATCCAAAGGGCGGTTCGGCAAGCGGATCGTCTATGGCGGCGTCGTGATCTCCCTCGTCCGGGCGCTTTCCTATAACGGCCTGGGCAATGCCTTTCATCTCGCTGCGATCAACGGCGGCCGCCACGTCGCGCCCACCTTTGCCGGCGATACGATCTACGCGTGGTCCGAAGTGCTTGAAAAAGCCGAAATACCCGGCCGCAAGGACGTTGGCGCGCTCAGGGTTCGTCTCGTCGGAGTCAAAAACCAGGATTGCGCGTCACTGCCCCTGAAGAAGCCGACGGGCGAGTATGAGGAGGGGGTTGTCCTCGATCTCGATACGTGGCTTGTCCTGCCCCGCTGAGCGGGTCCGGCACTCGGCCACCGTGAAGCCGTTTCCGGCTGAGATGAGAAATCGGGGCGGCGAGCAGGGAGCAGGCGCATGAAAATCAGAACGATCGGAGCCGCAACGCTAGCGGTCCTTCTCGTTGCGGCAGCGGATCAGGCCGGCGCGACGGGGGAGAAGGCGGTCGCTGAGCTTATGCTTGCCAACGGTACCAGCATCGGCACCATCACGCTGACGGAGATCGCGGCTGGGGTGATGCTGAAATTCGACCTCAAAGGATTGCCCCCAGGTCCGCATGCGCTGCACGTGCATGAAGTCGGAAAGTGCGAAGGAGATTTTTCGTCGGCCGGCGGAATCTATAATCCGCTCGGTGCCAAGCACGGGTTCCTCAATGAGGAAGGCCCGATGGCCGGAGATTTGCCGAACGTCGTCGCCGCCGCCGACGGCACTGCCTTGGCCGAGGTGCTAAGCCCCTATTTGCACTTGAGTAAAGAAACGGACGACACGCTCTTCGACACCGACGGATCGTCGCTCGTTTTGTACGAAAAGGCTGACGATTATCAGACCGACCCCGAAGGCGGCGGCGAAACGCGGATTGCCTGCGGCGTGCTCAAGGCGCAGTAGCCTGTCTGCCAAAGCGACGTGTACGTTGATCACTCGGCTCGCTCGCCACGCTTTCGATAACCATCGGCAAACCATTCCTGTACAAAGTGCCGTCGAGACGTTGGGCGCGAACGCTAGGGTTCGCGCCATCGCCGAGGCGCTCAAGGTCTTCAAAGAGAGACTAGGTGACAAACAAGATTGCCATCATCGGCGCAGGTATCGCCGGTCTGTCGTGCGCTCGCACGCTTGGACGTGCTGGCCGTTTCGTGGAAGTCTTCGAGCAGGATCGCAACATAGGAGGCCGGATCGCGACAACGCGTATCGGCGGCGATAGCTTCGATCATGGCGCCCAATACCTCTGCGGGCACTCGCAGGAATTTCAGAGCTATCTCAGAGAAATTTCTGATCTTGGTTACGCCGGTCAATGGATGCCGCGGGTGGCAGCAAGCGGCCATCATGGCGATGGACAAATCGATCCGTGGGTCGTGGGTAAACCCGGAATGTCTTCCGCCGTTCGGCCGCTTGCGGAGGGCGCGCGCGTCACGACCGGCAAGCGGGTTCATGCCCTCGAGCGACGGGGCAACGGTTGGCACGTGTGGTTCGAGGATGAGACATCCGTCGGGCCGTTCGAGGCTGTTGCCGTTGCCGCTCCGGTGGCGCAAGCGCGTCTGCTTCTCAGTCGGGTCGATGCTCTCGTGGCGCCGCTACCGCGCGTGCGCATGATGCCTTGCTGGGCGCTGATGGTACGCATCGAGGAAAGGATATTCCCGGACCAGGATGTCTTCTCCGATATGTCCGAGGTGATTCGCTGGGTCGCGCGAAACAATACGAAGCCGGGACGCAACCCAACCGGTGAGAACCTCGTCGTCCATGCTTCGCCGACTTGGAGCTCGGCGGCGGAAGATGCCGACCCTGAGGATGTCGCAGAGGAACTTTGGAGCGAGGTCAGTCACGTCCTGGATCTGCCGCCGGTCAGGCCATCACGGATGACGGCGCATCTTTGGCGCCAGGGGCTTGTCGATCAGCCGCTTGGCGAAACGCATCTCTATTGTCCGGAGCACAAAGCGGGAATTGCGGGTGATTGGTGTCTTGGCAGGTTCGCAGAGGATGCCTTCGCAAGCGGCGACCGGCTCGGGCGGGCGATCGCCAATTCGCTGACGTAGGGTTGGACCTCCAGATCTATGTGGCATTTGGCGAATTGCCGCGATCGCTCCAAGACGCTACATATTCGGCTCACGCATACCAGAAGGACGTCCGATGGAAGCCATATCCGGCCGCGGCGTGCGACCCGAGCGGCCGCTCTCTCCACACCTTCAAATCTATTCGCCTTTGATCAACATGGTGATGTCGATCGTGCATCGCATCACCGGTGCGGCGTTGTATTTCGGCTCATTGTTGCTCGCCTGGTGGCTGATAGCGGCAGCCACGGGGCCCGACTATTACAACTACGTTCTGAGCTGGTTCGCTACCTGGCCCGGCAAGATCATTCTTCTCGGCTACACCTGGGCTCTGATGCATCACATGATGGGCGGGTTGCGGCATCTGATTTGGGACAGCGGCCGCGGTTATGACCTCGTGATGATCGACCTGCTGTCATGGGGTTCGCTGGTGGCATCTCTGATCCTGACCGCCATCGTCTGGGCTGCCGTCGTGCTCGGAGGCGCCTGATGAAGTCGATGCGGACGCCTCTGAAGAAAGTGCGCTATCTCGGCTCCGCGAAAGAAGGCGCCGACCATTTCTGGAAGCAACGGGTCACAGCCGTCGCGAATGTATTCCTCGGCATTTTTCTTGTCTGGCTCATCGCGTCGCTGCTGGGCGCCGATCACGCGACCGTGCGTCAGAAACTGGCAAATCCATTGATCTCCGTAGCCCTGCTCGGTCTGATTATTTCCGGCACAATTCACATGCGGCTCGGTATGCAGACGATCATCGAGGATTATGTGCACGGCGAGGGTCTTAAAGTGGTGGCGCTGATGATCAACACCTTCTTCGCGATCTTCATCGCGCTCGCGAGCGTTCTTTCGATTTTGAAACTGAGCTTTGGAGCCTGAGCCTGATGTCGGTTACGAATGGCAAGGCCGGTGGCGCGGTTGCAGCGCCGTCTCAGAACGGCAAGGCTTACCCGCTGCAAGACCACGTCTACGATGTGGTGGTCGTCGGCGCCGGCGGGGCGGGGCTACGCGCGACGCTCGGCTGCGCTGAGGCCGGTCTTAAAACGGCGTGCGTCACGAAGGTCTTCCCTACGCGCTCTCACACCGTCGCCGCGCAAGGTGGCGTCGCGGCCGCTCTCGGCAACATGGGCCGGGACGATTGGCGCTGGCATATGTACGATACCGTCAAAGGCTCGGATTGGCTCGGCGATCAGGACGCGATAGAATATCTTTGCCGTAATGCTCCGGCTGCCGTGTACGAGCTCGAGCACTATGGCGTGCCGTTCTCGCGCACCGAGGACGGCAAGATCTATCAGCGGCCGTTCGGCGGCATGACGACCGATTACGGCGAGGGGCCGCCCGCGCAGCGCACGTGCGCCGCCGCCGACCGCACCGGGCACGCGATGCTGCACACGCTTTACGGTCAATCGCTGCGCTATTCGGCCGAGTTCTTCGTCGAGTATTTCGCGCTCGATCTGATCATGGATCAGGACGGTGCCTGCCGTGGCATCATCGCGCTCAACCTCGACGATGGATCACTCCACCGCTTCCGCGCCAAGAAGACAATCCTGGCGACCGGCGGATACGGGCGGACGTATTTTTCCTGTACGTCGGCGCACACCTGCACCGGCGACGGCAACGCGATGGTTCTGCGCGCCGGGCTGCCGCTGCAGGACATGGAGTTCGTGCAGTTTCATCCGACCGGCATCTACGGCGCCGGTGTGCTGATCACCGAAGGCGCGCGCGGCGAAGGCGGTTATCTCACCAATTCGAAGGGCGAACGCTTCATGGAGCGCTACGCACCGCACGCAAAGGATCTCGCGTCACGCGACGTCGTTTCTCGCTCCATGACGATCGAGATTCGCGAGGGCCGCGGCGTCGGCCCTGAGGCCGATCACATTTCTCTGCATCTCGATCATCTCGATCCCAAGATTCTGGCCGAGCGTTTGCCGGGAATCACCGAGAGCGCGAAGGTTTTTGCCGGCGTCGATTTGCGCCGCCAGCCGATCCCCGTGCTTCCGACGGTCCACTACAACATGGGCGGCATTCCGACGAACTATCATGGCGAGGTGCTGACGAAGAAGACCGGCGACCCGGATCACATCGTTCCGGGCTTGATGGCGATCGGCGAAGCGGCGTGCGTTTCGGTGCATGGTGCCAACCGGCTCGGCTCGAATTCTTTGATCGATCTCGTCGTCTTCGGCCGCGCCGCCGGACTTCGCTGCGCCGAGACGATTGAATCAAATGCCTCCCAGCCGGACCTGCCGACGGATGCCCACGAGCCGGCGCTCGCCCGTCTCGATCGGTTCCGTTACGCCAACGGTTCGACGCCTACAGCGGCGTTGCGTCTGCGTATGCAGAAGATCATGCAGGCAAACTGCGCGGTCTTCCGCGATGGGCCGGTGCTGAAGGAGGGTGTTGAAAAGATCGCGGCGGTTTGGCGCGACGCGGCGGATATTTCAGTCACGGACCGCTCGATGATCTGGAACTCGGATCTTGTCGAGACTCTGGAGTTCGACAATCTGATCGCGCAGGCCGCGGTGACCGTGGTCGGCGCCGAAAACCGCAAAGAAAGCCGCGGCGCGCACGCGCGCGAGGACTTTCCGAAGCGCGACGATGTTAACTGGATGAAGCATACGCTGGCATGGGCGGATTACGCGACGAAGGCCGTGAAGCTCGACGACAGGCCCGTTCACACCAAGACGATGACCAACGAGGTCAAGTACGTCGAGCCCAAGGCCCGAGTTTATTGAACCGTTCTGGACGACGCGAGTAGAAATAGCGCCGTCATAGGAAGTCGCTTATGGTGCGGCCGCTGTCGAGAGGGCGCATCAGAACTTGAGCAAAGTCCGTTCAGAAGAAACTGACGAAACCGATACCCGGATGTCGCCCGATCCGTTCGCGGCGGTGTTGCCGGCATTGGCGGCGCTTGGGGCCGTCGCGTCGATTGCAGCCATCAACTGGTCGGGGGAAGGAAAGGTCGCGACGCGAACGCGGACAAAGCGCAAGACTGGCGCGGCGCTACGCGATCTCGAGACCTGCTGCATGGGCCTCGCTGAAATTTTCAAACGCTTCCAGAGGCATCCTCGGGTCTTCGCGGGTGAAGGCGGGCAGGCCGCGGCGCCCCTCAAGTTCGGCGTCCACGGCCAGCGCATCCGCGCCGACGCGCAACGGCTCTATCTGCAACTGATGAACGATATCGCCTCGATGCTAGTGCTCGCCGCCCAGAATGCCTTCGATGTCATGACGGCGATCGAAGACGGCGATGTCGATGCGCCGGAGGATGTCTTTTTCGGCTTCGGCGAGCAGCAGGACCGTCTAAACGAGATCATGCAATCGCGGGTGCCTCTGCGCGTCGCGGTCGATAGAGGTGCCGAGATTGCCGATCGTCTGATCGCGCTCGTCAGGGAGCTCAAGAAACACCAGAAGGCCGGTTAAGGCCAAAGAACCGCACACGACCGTTCCGCATGCCGTTGACACTGAGGCACGTTCAAGCTTCTGTCATTGCGCAATCCATTATGCAGGCGGGGCGTCCGGCGGTCTCATGGTTCAGCTCACTCTTCCGAAGAATTCGAAAATCTCCGAAGGCAAGACGTGGAACCGTCCGAAAGGTGATGGCGATTGGAAAGAGTTCCGCATCTACCGGTGGAACCCTGATGATAGCCGGAACCCACACATCGACACCTACCATATCGATCAGAAGCAGTGTGGACCGATGGTTCTCGACGCTCTGATCAAGATCAAGAACGAGATCGATCCGACACTGACGTTCCGCCGCTCGTGCCGCGAAGGCATCTGCGGGTCGTGCGCCATGAATATCGACGGCACGAACGCGCTCGCGTGCTTGAAGGGAATCGAGGACGTCAAGGGCGTGGTAAAGGTCTATCCTCTGCCGCACATGGAGGTCGTCAAGGACCTGGTGCCCGACTTGACGAACTTCTACGCCCAGCATCGCTCGATCGAACCTTGGCTCAAGACGGATACGCCGACACCGCCGAAGGAGTGGAAGCAATCGCGCGATGATCGCGAGAAGCTCGACGGGCTTTACGAATGTATTCTGTGCGCCTGCTGCTCGGCGTCTTGTCCCAGCTATTGGTGGAACTCCGATCGCTATCTCGGCCCGGCTATCCTGCTGCAGGCCTATCGCTGGGTTATCGACAGCCGAGACGAGGCAACGGGCGAGCGGCTCGACAATCTCGAAGACCCGTTTCGTCTTTACCGCTGCCATACGATTATGAATTGCGCGAAAGCCTGCCCGAAAGGCTTGTCGCCGGCCAAGGCCATCGCTGAACTGAAAAAGTTGATGGTCGAACGCCGCGTCTGAGGATCCGGCTGGTTCGATCAAATCATCCTGCCAAAAGGAGCGGCCGTGCAAGACATTCTCGATCACATTGGCTTCCCCGTGACCGACTACGCCCGGTCGCTGAAGTTTTACACCAAGGCGCTCGCCCCGTTGGGCATCGTCCTTCTCAAGGAGATGAAATTCTCCGAGGACGACGACGACGGCTACGCGGGTTTTGGCCGAGAGCGTCCGCAATTCTGGATCGGCACAGGATCGGCGTTGAAGGGTCGGCTACACGTCGCATTTGCGGCGGCGAACCGGCAGGAAGTTCAAGCTTTCTATGATGCGGCGATTGCCGCGGGCGGCAAGGACAACGGGCCGCCGGGGCTCAGGCCGCATTATCACGCGAACTATTACGGTGGCTTCGTTATCGATCCAGACGGCCACAACATCGAAGCCGTTACGCATTTGCCGGAATAGCTGTCACGGTTCCGGTTAGAGGTTGAGCTGGTAGGTGTGCGCCAGCCAACGATAGCTGCCGGGAGTGATCCTCTCCACATACCCAATCGATGGGAACGGCATGTGATAGCCGATGACCGGGAGGCGATCGGTTGCCGCCATGTCGTAGATGCGTTTGCGTGTCGCGACTCCTAGCGGGTTGTCGACGTCGAAAATGCAGTACCATTCGGGGTGCGCGAGCGAAGCAACTTGGTGGTGCGCGCAGTCGCCCCAGAACAAAAGCGATTTTCCACCGCTCTCGATCATGAAGGCGAGATGCCCGGGCGTGTGGCCATAAGCTTCGATGGCGCGGATGCCGGTTACGACATTGTCGCCCGGTTTGATGAAACTGAATTTATCGACGACGGGCTTTGAGTTGGCTCGGAAGACGCTTGCGAACTTTTCCAGGTCGCCGGTGAATTTGCCTTCGGACGCCCAGAAGTCGTGTTCGATCCCTCCGATCACATAGCGCGCGTTCGGAAACAGCGGTTGGCCGTTCTCGATGACGCCGCCGATGTGATCGGGGTGGCCGTGGCTCAAGAGGACGATGTCGATGTCCTCAGGCTTGAATTCGGCCGGGCCAAGCTGGGCGGCAAGCCAGCCGCCGTTGGGACGCGGGATAAAGCCGTTCGAGCCATTGCCCGTGTCGATCAGGATGATTTCCTTGCCGGTGTTGACGATGGTTGGGGAAAATCCCGGCTGGTATTTCTGCTCGGGAAGCAGGTTGTCGCGCATTAGCGATCGCACGTCCGCTTCGTTAGCGTTCTGGCCAATGAGCGGGAAGGGGCCGTCGATGAAGGCTTCGGAATCGGAGATCGTCATGATTTCGAACGCCCCGAGCTTGAACCTGTAGAATTTCGGCTGCCAACCGCCGAGCATCGCAGCGGATGCTTCGGCGCGAGACGCCGCTGCGAAGTTCAGTGTCGGCAAAGCGGCGAGGCCGAGGCTAGCTGTGAGCAGCTTGCGGCGGTCGAGGTTCAGAGCGGAAAACTCAAGCGGATGATTAGTTTCGTTTGCGGTTGTCTTCGGCATTTCGGCGTCCTAGGCAAGATGTTCGAACCGGAGGCGAGGTTAGAACGTGGGTGAAGACGCGCGCTTGTATGAACCTGCTGGGACGCCGAGCCGGAGCCTCAAGCCGCGGCGGAGATGGGCGCATGCTTTTCGCCGGTTGCCTGCGTCGGAACGCACTTCACAGCCACAGCGCGCCCGTGCTGCTGGCGGGGCTGTACGAAAACTTTCGTTTGAAGATTGGCGGAGGCTCGTGGTTTAGCTGCCGTGCTGCCGTCATAAGCGCCGGGACCGCTTATGAATTCGATGCCGGCGGACGGCCGCTGGCGGTCATCTACGTCGAACCTAGTGAAGCTTCGGCCGAAGGCCTGGCTGCGCTGATTGGGCAGACACGCGAGGAGCAGGATGCACTTATCGGGATGCGCTGCGATCTCGGCTTGATCCGGGCGCTCTATGAAGATCCCGCGAGTCCGCGATGGGCCGGTGAAGCGATGACTGATCTCATCGGGTTCTCCACGGTGAAGGCCCGGAGGACCATAGACGCGCGCGTACAGAGGGCCATCGAAACAGTGGCGGACGACGCTGAGACACTGGGTGAGGTGTGGTACCGACCGCCGCTAACCGTTACATTGGCTGCGCGAGCAGCTGGACTTTCAACGTCACGTTTCCAGCATCTCTTCAAGCAGGAGGTTGGCGTTCCCTATAGCCGTTATACGGCGTGGGCCAGAATGCGGCTTGCCGTATCCGAGGTTATTAAGGGCAGCAATTTCACGACAGCCGCGCACGCTGCAGGCTTCTACGATCAGCCGCACTTTGCGCACGAGTTTCGCAGGATATTCGGGGCGCCTGCATCGAGGAGCCTTGCGAATGTCAGGTCGTGAAATCTCTCGGTCGTGCTTCCCATGCGGCGTCCGGCGTGCGATAGCGGCGTAGACGTAGCACGACTGTCCCGCTGATGACCTATTCGCTTTCCTCCCTCACATCCGGCGCGATCTCTTCGCCTTTCACCCAGCTTCGTAAGCTTCTCGCCGGGATTGCTCCGGGCCATGCGAAGCCGATCGAGCTGACGATCGGCGAACCGCGCGAAGAAATGCCGGACTTCATCGCGGCAAAGCTCGACGAGGCGACGGCGCTTTACGGCAAATATCCGCCGATCCGCGGCGCCGACGAAGCTCGGAATGCGATCTCCGAGTGGTTGTCGAAGCGCTATGGCTTGCCGAGCGCGGTCGATCCCGAGCGAGAAGTCCTGATGCTCAGCGGCTCGCGGGAAGGATTGTTCTTTGCCTGCTTGCCTGCGGTTGGCCGCAAGGAGGTCAAGGGGCAGCCGGCGATCCTGATGTGCAATCCGTATTATTCCGCCTACGTGGCGGGCGCGGTGGCGGTCGGAGCCGATCCGGTATTTCTCAACGCGACGAAGGCGACGGGCTTTCTGCCCGATCTCGATGCGATTGCGCACGATAAAGAATTGCTTGCCCGTGCGGTTGCTCTTTTCATCAATTCGCCGGCCAATCCGCAGGGCGCGGTGGCCGATCGTAGCTACATCCTGAAAGCGCTCGAACTCGCTCGCGCGCACGACTTCATGCTGTTCCTCGACGAGTGCTATTCGGAGATCTACACGGAAGCGGCGCCGACCGGTGGTCTTGAGGTGGCGATCGACACGCCCGAGCGCTTCCGAAACCTGGTCGTTTTCAACTCGCTCTCGAAGCGCTCGAATTTGCCCGGCTTGAGGTCCGGCTTCTGTGCAGGCGACGCGGCGTTTCTCGAGGTCTACGGCGAAGTTCGGAACATGTGCGCTCCGACCGTGCCTTTGCCCGTGCAGCACGCGTCCGCCGCGATCTGGCGGGACGAAGCCCACGTCGAGCGCTCGCGGAACGCTTACTGCAAGAAATTCCATATTGCCGACAAGGTGTTAGACGGCCGCTATGGCTACCGCCGGCCCGCGGGAGGCTTCTGCCTCTGGCTTGATACGAGTCATTTCGGCGGCGGCGCTCAAGCGGCGGTAACCTTATGGCAACGCGCAGGCGTCAAGGTTATTCCCGGCAGCTTTCTGGCTCAGACGGGACGAGACGGAACCAACCCCGGCGCGAACTATGTGCGCGTCGCCATGGTGCAGGATCCAACGACGATCCGGGAAGCGCTCGAACGCACGATTTCCGTGCTGCGTTAAAGAGTACGTTCGCCGAGATGTCGCTAGATACGCGAGGAATCGATCCTCAGCGGCTGCTGCCGCAGTCTTTGGAGGACCGGCTTTTAGGCTGGGTGGGCCGCTTTGGCGGGGCCATTCTGCTTGTCTCGACGATGCTCATCTGGATGAGCCTCGTTTCCTGGTCGGTACTCGATCCGAGCCTGACCCATACAACTACAGCATCGGCTCATAATTTTGCTGGTCCCGTCGGCGCGATTCTCTCTGATCTTCTCTTCCAGATGCTGGGTTTCGGGGCGGTTCTTGCGCTCATTGCTCCCGTCGTTTGGGGCATCGAAATGCTGCGCGCCGAGCGTATCGCCTACGGCCGCTTGAAGCTCGGCTTTTATCCGCTTTCGATCCTGGCTTTGGCCGGTGCGATTTCCGCTCTTCCTGTCATGGCCGGCTGGCCTTTGCGTCACGGCTACGGCGGCCTCTTGGGCGATGGCGTTTATCATTTGGTTCTGAAGCTCTTCGCGATGTTGAACGAGGAGCGTGCTCCGCTCGCCGCGGGTGTCGTTCTGTTGGCGGCTGCCGTCCAGACCTCCGGCAAGGCGATCGGCTTCGAGGCCGAGGCGGTCATGAAGGCGCTGCTGCGTTCCCTGGGTTCAGGGATGCGCTATGCGACGAGCAAGCGCCGCTGGGAGGAAGCTGCGGCCATTGCGCCAACGTTCGCAGCTAGCGCTGTCCGTGTCAGGCAAAGCTGGTTCCCACGGTCTTCCGCTGGTGCTGCAGGTGAATCGGCGGCCTCGTATGCTTCGATCAACGCGTACTCGGACGAACCGACGCCGTCGCTCGATCTCAATCCCGAGCGTACCACGCGACCGCACCGCCGGGATGAAGAGCAGGCCTCCAACTTGCCGCCGCCCGCTTCTCCGCGCGATCACCGGCATATCGCGACGGCAGAATTCGATACGGCAGGTGCTGACATCGCGGACGAGCCGACAGCGGACGATCATCCCGCCGATGACTTCGCCGGTCGCGGTTTCGAATTCGACGACAGCACCGAAAACTCAAGCCGGGAAATTGCCAAGCGATTCGCGCCGGCCTCCGCGGCGGCTACTGCGAAGGGGTTCGACAAAGCTCCGACGGCGCCTCCCCAAATTCCGACACCTACGCGGGTTCCGGCGACAGCGGTTGTGCCCAAAGCCGCCCCGAGCAACGGGCTTTTGGCCGGTCTTGCACGCGCTCGTGTGCAACCGCAGTGGAAGCGGCCGTCTCTCAACATGCTAAAACGGGCAAGCTTGCAAAAGCCGCGGCCGGAGCTGTCGCAGACCGTCATGCGCGGCAATGCCAGGCTGCTGGAAGATGTGCTCGCGGATTTCGGCATCAAGGGAGAGGTGAAGGATATCAGGCCGGGCCCGGTCGTGACGCTCTACGAGCTTGAGCCTTCCCGCGGCACCAAATCGTCGCGCGTTATCGGGCTTGCTGAAGATATCGCGCGATCGATGAGCGTTGCGAGCGTACGCGCTGCCGTCGTGCCGGGCCGCAACGCTATCGGGCTCGAACTTCCGAATGCACGTCGGGAAGCGGTGCTTTTACGCGAAATTCTCGAATCCGAAAGCTTCAAAGCCGATACGGCGACGCTGCCGCTTGGTCTCGGCAAATCAATCAGCGGCGATCCCGTCGTTGCCGATCTTGCGCGGATGCCGCATCTGCTCGTTGCCGGCACCACCGGCTCCGGCAAGTCTGTCGGCATCAATGCGATGGTGCTGTCGCTGCTCTATCGGCATTCACCCGATGATTGCCGCGTGCTGATGATCGATCCGAAGATGCTGGAGCTTTCGGTCTACAACGGCATTCCGCACTTGCTGACGCCTGTCATCACCGACCCGCATAAAGCGGTCTCGGCATTGAATTGGGCCGTGCGCGAGATGGAAGAGCGCTACAAGCGTATGGCCGCTCTTTCCGTTCGCAACATCGATGTCTTCAACAATCGTGTGCGCAATGCCAAGAAGCGCGGCGAGATGCTGTCTCGTACCGTTCAGACGGGCTTCGATAACGCGGGCGAAGCGCGCTTCGAGACCCAGAAGATGGATCTCGAGCCGTTGCCGCGCATCGTCATCGTCGTCGACGAGTTCGCCGATCTGATGATCGTTGCAGGCCGCGAGGTCGAAGCTTCGGTGCAGCGCCTCGCGCAGATGGCACGCGCTGCCGGCATCCATCTCATCATGGCGACACAGCGTCCGTCGGTCGACATCATCACTGGCACGATCAAGGCGAACTTCCCGACCCGCATCTCGTTCAAGGTGACATCGAAGATCGATAGTCGGACGATTTTGAACGAGCAGGGTGCCGAGCAACTGCTGGGACAGGGCGACATGCTCTATTCGACCGGCGCCGGGCAGTTCGTGCGCGTCCACGGCGCGTTCGTTTCGGACGAGGAAGTCGTCGCCTTTGCCGAGGCCCTGCGGCAGGAGGCCTCACCGAAATATGTCGAGGGCATCACGGACACTCCGCCGCAGTCGGATATGGGGTCCGGCGTCCGGGAGGCGAGCGATGATGATCTTTACGATCGGGCTGTCGCAATTGTCTCGAGGGACGGCAAGGCTTCGACGAGCTACATCCAGCGTCGGCTTTCCATCGGTTATAATCGTGCTGCAGATTTGATCGAGCGGATGGAGCGCGAAGGGCTTATCTCAGCGGCGAATTCTGTTGGAAGACGCGAGATCCTGGTAGCCCGAAGCGGCGGCACGGACGCTGCGGCCTGAAAGCCATAAATGGAAGCGAAGCTGAGGATAATCGCGGGACGGATGTTCTCGCGGCTTGCCTGTGACAGGTGATTGGCCCTACGCAACAATCGCAATGCTGCTTCCGCCAAGTTCTGGACGCAATCTTTGTTGAAACCGTTATCTGCGTGCAGAGCCCCGGCATGGGGTTTCGGGGCTGTGGGGGGCCACGATGGGACGAAGCATGAGGGAATTTTTGTGCGTGGCCGCCATTGCGACGGGAATTGCCGTCGCATTTTGTGGAGGAGCCACGGCTCAGGATCCGGACGGTCCGACGAATACCGTCGTCAACCCGCCAGTCGGTAAGACCAAGTCGGCCGCCAATGGTTGGGCAGGAGAAGTCGCTCCGGCCAATAGTCCGGATGGGATTACGCTCGACGCGCATCAGACGAAGATCGTCCATCAGGTCAGCGATTATTTCGAGTCCCTGCAGAATTTGAAGGGCACATTCACCCAGACCGATGCCGACAATAAGCGGATGAAGGGCAAGTTCTTCGTCAAGCGGCCCGGCCGCTTTCGTTTCGACTACTCTCTGCCATCGAAGCAGATCATCGTATCGGATGGCGAGAACCTCGCCATTCAAGATCTCGATTTGAACAACGAGGATCGCGTTTCCCTCGATCAAACGCCTTTCCGGCTTCTTTTGCGCAAGGATGTCGATCTTCTGCGCGACGCTAAGATCGTGGAAGTCCAGCAAGCCGACGATCTCATCGTTCTCACTATGGAAGACAAGGATCCGAATTCTCCAGGCCGGATAAAACTGTTCCTGGCGACCAAGCCGGCGTTGGAATTGAAGGAATGGGTGACCACGGATGCCCAGGGCCAGGACACCCGAATCGAGCTTTCGCAGCTCGTAAAAACCGAAGACTTGGACGGAGATTTGTTTAAAATTCAACCGCTTGGGCCGAAAAAATCGACGCCGAACTAAGATTCTGAAAGCAAATCAGCCTGTTGCGTATTTGACGCGATGCAATACCCAACCTGTGGATAAATCTGGGTAACTCTTCACAATTTCGTGATGTGCCCACGCGGGGCCTATTGAATTTCCCTGGCTTGCGCTTAACTCCAAGCCATGCAGGCGGCGTCACCCTGTATTCGGTAGTGCCCCCCGTCTAGCCGAAGACGCCGCCTCTGGTACCGGCTTCCCTCCCGGTGCCGAGCGCGACAAGCGCATAGCGCCCAGTCTCTCCCCCCGAGGCTGGGCGCACTCTTTTCCGGCCTCAGAAATCGAGAAGCTTCAAATGGGCACATCGCGTGCTTCATTTAGACTTCAGCTGGCGTGCACATCCACGGGTATATTGCCGCGTATCTGAGGTTGCTGCGAGGCAATCGTAGGTCCATCCACAAGCGCATCAAGAGCTTTCACGTCTCTTGCCAACA
The DNA here is from genome assembly GCA_963710005.1 of uncultured Alphaproteobacteria bacterium. Classification (GTDB taxonomy): domain Bacteria; phylum Pseudomonadota; class Alphaproteobacteria; order Rhizobiales; family Hyphomicrobiaceae; genus Hyphomicrobium_B. The sequence goes on along the minus strand of CAVPYR010000009.1, from coordinate 14,840 downwards.
GTTTCAGTCGCGCGATGATGCAGGAAGAGAAATGCTGCGCGAGTTTGGGATCTTCCTCCATCAATTCGCGCATTTTTTGCCGTGTAAGTCGCAGCGCCTTCACGGGGCCTTGAGCGATCACCGTTGTGGTGTGGACGAGTTCAATAAGCATTGCGAGTTCGGCGATCAATGCGCCTTCGGGCAACGGCTCGCCCGGTGACTTTTGCGCGGGGTCACCTTTATCATCGAGCTGAATACAATTTCCCGAGATGATGACAATTGCGGCGTCGCTCTCCTGGTTCTCCGCGACGATCGCATCGCCCGACCGATAAATGATCCGCTCTGAACGGCGGACGATCTCCGTCAGTTGCAGCGGGGTGAGCCCTTGAAAAAGCGGTAGGGCCAAAAGTGGTTTGACGAGGGCATCGATTGCCATCGCTCAGAACTCCGAGCTGACATGAGACAGAGCAAACGCGCCAGCGGCGCAACGCGGTCGCGTTGCCGATAAGCGAACAAAGTTTAAGTACACGACTCGGCGCCGCCTGAAACAATCGCAATACGAATCAGCGAAGGGGGCTGTGGATGCTTCAAATGTGAGTTTGAGGTGTCACTCGTTGAGCCAGAATACCGAGGCAGCTGGTAGCTAAGGAGCCAGCTTGTAGCCGCCGCTCTCGGTTATCAGCAACTCGGCGTTCGAGGGATCTTTCTCGATCTTTTGCCGCAAGCGATAGATGTGCGTTTCGAGAGTGTGGGTCGTGACGCCGGCGTTGTAGCCCCAGACTTCGTGCAGAAGCACATCCCGCGAAACGACTTTATCGCCGGAGCGGTAAAGATATTTGAGAATCGATGTCTCTTTCTCCGTCAGACGAATCTTGCTGCCCGACTGATCTATGAGAAGTTTCGACGCCGGCTTGAACGTATAATTGCCAATGGCAAAGACGGCGTCCTCGCTTTGCTCGTGTTGACGCAACTGAGCGCGAATGCGTGCAAGCAGAACCGCGAACTTGAAGGGTTTCAGGACGTAATCGTTGGCGCCGGCATCAAGGCCCAGAATCTGATCAGCATCAGACGTATTTCCTGTCAGCATAACGATCGGCGTCTTGAAGCCCGACTTACGCAGCAGCTTCACCGCTTCGCGACCGTCCATGTCGGGAAGGCCGACGTCGAAGACGACGAGATCGAAGCGACCGCTTTTTGCGGCTTCAATTCCTTTGCTCGCAGTTCCGGCTTCCGAAACCTCGAATTCATCGTGGAGGACGAGTTGATCTTTCAACGACGTGCGCAGATCTTCATCGTCGTCGACGAGGAGGACCTTTCGGGCCGTGCTCATGGACGGGGCTCCGGTTTCTTGCCTGCTTTTGGTGGGAACACTAGCATCGCGGACGTCGGCAACATAGGCTCTGCAAGCAAACAGGCAAGGGGGATGGGCGGTTCCTTACATGACGGTGTCGAGGGCCTGGCGCCGTAAGCCGGCGATCAAACTCTTCGTTAGGGCGTTGTCACCGGCCGCACGGCGGGGTCATTTGCAGCTTGGCTCTCTTCGCATGCCCTGCGCACTGGGGCGCTCAGGCATCAAAGCTCTAAAGCGCGAAGGCGATGGTGCGACGCCGCGGGGGCGGTTTCCTCTGCGCCATGTTCTCTATCGGCTGGGAACTTCGCGGCCGCTGACGGCCCTCGCATTGCGCCCTATCCGGCGTGACGACGGATGGTGCGACGGTCCCTTCGATCGCAATTATAATCGGCCGGTCAAACTACCTTATCCCGCTAGCGCAGAGCACCTATGGCGCGCGGACGGGCTTTACGACGTCGTCGTGGTGCTTGGCTATAACGACGTGCCGCGCATTCGCAATCGAGGCAGTGCCATCTTCATGCACATCGCCCGTGGGGACTTAAAGCCGACGGAAGGGTGCATTGCTTTGAGATCGCGAGATCTCCGGCGGCTTCTCTCCGTGGTGCCGCGGTGTAGCGAAATCGTCGTTCTCGTTTGAAAACAAAAAGGGCCCGACGGCTCGAAGCGCCGGGCCCAAGTTGAGCACGTCTAGGTGGAGACGCGTGCTCGGGAGAGTAATTGATGCCCCGCGGCCCCCGATGGAGCCGCGGGAAATTCGTGTCTTAGTAGTGGTAGGCTTGCTCGCCGTGATCGACGAGATCGAGGCCCTCGCGCTCTTTCTCTTCCGAAGGACGCAGACCGATGATGATATCGACCAGCTTGAAGAGGATGGCAGAGCCGATGCCGCTCCAGAGAAGTGTCAATCCGACCATCTTGGCCTGAATGATCACCTGGCCAACCATATCGTAGGTCCCCGACGTCAGCTCGCCCGGCTTCGAGGTGTAGTCGGCAATGCCGGCACCGCCCCACTGGGGATTGACGAGAAGGCCCGTACCGATCGCACCGACGATGCCACCGATGCAGTGAACGCCGAAGACGTCCAAGCTGTCGTCGTAACCGAGCGCTCCCTTAACTGCCGAGCAGAAGAAGAAGCAGACCGGGCTGACGACGAGGCCGAGGACGATCGAGCCCATGACACCAGAGAAACCGCAGGCAGGCGTGATCGCCACGAGACCAGCGACGACGCCTGACGCCATGCCAAGTGCCGAAGGCTTGCCCTTTACGATCCATTCCACGAGCGTCCACGACAGGCCAGCGGCGCAAGTCGCGATGAACGTGTTGATGAACGGAACGCCGGCAAACTGGTTGACTTCGAGGTTCGAACCAACGTTGAAACCGAACCAGCCAACCCACAGGAGAGCAGCGCCGATCATGGTCATCACCAGCGAGTGCGGCGGCATGGCCTCTTTGCCGTAGCCAACGCGCTTGCCGAGGATCAGACAGCCGACGAAGGCTGCGATACCCGAGTTGATGTGAACGACGGTGCCGCCCGCGAAGTCGAGAGCGCCCCACTGGAAGCCGATGCCGGCGTCCTTGGTGACGGCGTCCATAGCGGCTTGTGCTGCATCCTTCGCCGGACCGGCAGTTGCTGCGGCCAGAGCCTTAGCAGCGTTGCCGAAGGCGTCCGGACCACCCCAGTACCAGACCATATGGGCGATCGGGAAGTAGATGAACGTCACCCACAGCGTCATGAAAAGCAGCATCGCGGAGAACTTCAACCGCTCGGCTACCGCACCAAGGATGAGGCAAGGCGTGATACACGCGAACGTCATCTGGAAGATGATGTAGGTGTATTCAGGAATGTAGACGCCGTTCGAGAACGTTGCCGCAAGCGAGTTCGAATCGACCCCCTTCAGGAAGACCTTCGAGAAACCGCCGACGAAATCGTTGAGGTTGCCGCCGTTCGTGAAAGCCATCGAGTAGCCGTAGAGCACCCAGAGGATTGCCACGAGGCAGAGCGTTGCGAACACCTGCATCATCATCGACAGCATGTTCTTCGTGCGGACGAGGCCGCCGTAGAACAGTGCAAGGCCCGGTACCGTCATCAACAGCACGAAGACCGAGGCGACGTACATGAATGCAGAGTCGCCCTTGTTCGGCACCGGCGGCGGAGGTGCTGCCGCTGCCGCGGCAGGAGCCGCAGGGGCAGCGGTCGTTGCTGCGTCCTGGGCTAGAGCCGGGTCGATAATGAGCGCAATAACGCCGAGGGCCCCCAAGACCCCTGCGTACCGCGCTATAGTTCGTAACTCCATGTTGTGTGCTCCCTGATTGACTTACGAAAAGCGAAACTTCTGGGCTTAGAGTGCGTCGTCGTCCGATTCCCCAGTGCGGATGCGCACCGTGTGCTCGATCGACGAAACGAAGATTTTGCCGTCGCCGATCTGGCCGGTTTTCGCGGCGCGCTGGATTGCCGCGAGCGCCTTGTCTACCTGTGCGCCCGGCACGACGACTTCGATCTTGATTTTGGGAAGAAAGCTCACGGCGTACTCGGCGCCGCGGTAGATTTCCGTATGGCCCTTCTGACGGCCGTAGCCTTTGACTTCGGTGACGGTCATCCCCTGCAGTCCGAGGTCGGTCAGCGCTGAGCGAACCTCCTCGAGCTTGAATGGCTTGATTACCGCGGTAATGAGCTTCATAGGGCCCCCTTTTCTCTTTGGACCGGCCGCAACCGGGTGCTCGACAAAACAGCCTCGTCCCCCACGCCGGGACGCAGACTTCGCGTAATGGGAGTCAAGACGCGTGCCAATTTGGATCCGCGTGCTCAACACGTTGATTAGACAACGGAAAGCTTACGACTGAACGGTTTTCGCACGCGTTCAGCCTACAAAATAAGCACGAAAATTGTGCAATTTGGAAGTCTTGACCGCTATTTGAGCAGAAATGCGGTTTCTCTGCGGCGCATCAGGCCTTCCTGGACCGTCGAAGCCACCAGTCGCCCCTGGCGGTCGAAGATAGCTCCGCGGCAGTAGGCGCGGGCGCCGGAGGCGCTCGGGCTGTCCTGGACGTAGAGCAGCCAGCCGTCGGCGCGGAACGGCCGGTGGAACCACATTGCGTGGTCGAGGCTTGCAAGCTGGATATCGCTGTCGAACAGCAGCTTGCCGTGGGCCACCAGGGCGGTATCGAGAAGGGTGAAGTCCGAAGCGTAGGCAAGGACGGCTTGGTGAATGTAAGGGCCATCGCTCAGCGGCCCGTTGGTTTTGAGCCAGATCGACTGCATTGCGGACCTCGGCTCGCGGCTCGCATAGCGGGACGCATCCACAATGCGTACGTCGAGCGGACGTTCGCGACGCCAATAGGCGCGCATGTTCTCGGGGAAGTCCGCCATAGCGGCGCTGATGAGCTCCCTGGCGCTCGGCAAGCTTTCCGGTGGGGGAACGTCGGGCATTTGCGACTGGTGCTCGTAGCCCATCTCAGGCTTGTGGAAAGAGGCACTCATCGAGAAGATGGCGCGGCCGTGCTGGATGGCGCGTACCCGGCGGGTCGTGAAGCTACCGCCGTCGCGGATGCGCTCGACGTCGTAGACGATCTCTCGCTCGGGGTCGCCCGCAAGCAGGAAGTAGCCGTGCAGCGAGTGAATCGGCCGGTTCTCTTCTACGGTTAACGCCGCCGCCACCAAGGACTGACCAAGAACCAGTCCGCCGTAGACCCGTTGCCAGCCTTCGCTTGCCTGTGGCCCGCGGAAAAGGTTGTCCTCGAGCCGCTCGAGGCTGAGTGTCTGCAGAAGCCTTTCCAGGGCCGCGCGTGATGGGGGCGATGCTGTCATGATGGACTTTCGTATTGAACTTGTAGTGAGATACGGCTGTTGAGATAGCGACTGGGATACTTACGCTGTCCCAGGGAGCACGAAAAGCAAGTCGCGGTAGCGGCAACTTGGCCGGTTGGTAGATGTCCAAAACGAAATTTGACGTTGCGATCGTGGGCGGCAGCTTTGCGGGCCTCGCCGTGGCGCGAGGACTCGTGCAGGCTCTCGGTCCCGACGTGAGACTTGCCGTCGTCGACCGCGCCAATCCCGCTGCACGGGGCGCCGTGGCGGACAGCCGCGCATTCGCAATCTGGGCGGGCACGAAAAAAATCCTCGAAGGGCTCGGTGCATGGAATGCGATCGCGGCCGACGCCGAAGCGGTTACTTCGATCGAGATTTCGGATTCAGACCTCGACGACGCTTTCCGGCCGGCGCGGGTTACCTATGATGCGCGCACCGCCGATGGATCGCCTGCGGCTTACATCGTACCGGCAGCCGCGCTCGCCGCGGCCCTATACCAATCCGTGGCCGATGATCCGTCGGTTACTTGGTTTGCTCCTGCGGAAGTCGAAAATCTGACGGTCGGCGAGCACGCGTGCGAACTACGCCTTGGCGATGGATCGACGGTCAGCGCCGCTCTGACGATCGCCGCCGATGGCAAAAATTCCAAACTGAGAGATGCTGCCGGCATCAAGACGGTCGGCTGGTCGTATCCGCAAACGGGCATCGTGGCGCGGGTGAAATTCGAAGAGCCGCATGGTGGCGTTGCGATCCAGCACTTCCTCCCCGGCGGCCCGTTCGCGATCCTGCCGCTCAAAGACAACCGCGCCTGCATCACTTGGAGCGCGGACAAAGCGGAAGCGGACCGCATGACAGCGCTTAACGACGAAGACTTCCTCGCCGAACTCGATCGAAGAATCGGAGGGCGATTCGGGGCGATTGCGCTCGACGGGCCACGGCAGTCCTGGCCGCTCGATGTGCGGCTTCCGCGCCGGCTCATCGCACCGAGGTTCGCGCTCGTCGGCGATGCGGCACATGGTGTGCACCCGATCGCCGGACAGGGCGTCAATCTCGCGCTACGCGATGCTGCGGCGATGGTCGAGGTTCTTGCCGATGCTGCGCGCCTTGGGATTGATTTCGGCAACGGCACGCATCTCGAGCGTTACCAGCGCTGGAGACGCTTCGATTCGACGATGTCGGCCACGCTCTATGACGGATTGAACCGCACCTTCGCTATCGACAGCATGGTGCTCAGGGCAGGGCGAGGAGCCGCACTCGGCGTTCTCGACCGGTTTCCGAGCATAAAAGATCTCATCATCGCCGAGGCCGCCGGCGTAACCGGCGACTTGCCGAAGCTCGCGCGAGGTCTTTCCGTTTAAGGCCTGTCGTCTTCGTCCGGTGGGGACCCATCGTCATCGACCGTTTCGGCAGGCCGGTTGATGATGATCGTGCCGGACTCGAGATCGACGCTCGGCACCCAGCGGTCTTCAAAAGGAATGAATTCGGTCTCGGAGCTGTCTTGCGGTTTCAGCTCGAGTAAATCTCCGGCGCCAAAATTCTGCACCGAGACAATGTTTCCCAGCACGCTGCCATCTCCCGCCAAGGCGCGGAGGCCGATGAGATCGGCGTGATAGAATTCGGCTCCGGATGTTTTCGGAAGGCGTGCGCGCTCGACGTAAAGCTTCGTGCCACGTAACGGCTCGGCGCCGTTTCGATCTTCAATGCCGTTGACGCGCGCGACGATGCCCTTGCTCGTCACGCGCACGACGCGAAGCGAGAAACTGCGTTGTCCGGTTGCGTCAGTCAGCGGCCCGTAGGTCGCAATGGCGTCGGGGTTCTCGGTGTAGGTGCGGACGAGAACGTCGCCACGGATGCCGTGGGCGCCGGCAATTTCGCCTACAAGAATGCGGCGTGGTTTTTCATTCGATGGCATCGGGAGGTGATGACTTGCATTGCTCACTGAGGCAAGGGGCCGAGATAGGTAATCTGGATATCGATCTCTTTGCCGCCGACGAGGACGGTAGCATTCTGAGATCGCGCAAACGGGTCAAGCTCGCCCGTTATCGGAACTCTGAAACTTGGATCCGGGGGAACGAAACCACGAGGCGATTTGCGTTTTAGAGGAATTTCGTAGGTACCCTTAAGGGCGGACTTGCGGACCGCATGGGTCAGCAGTGCCCGCAACTCGCCCGTATAAACCCTGCCTTTCGGATCGGCGCCAAAGAGGCGTCCGTCGCGGCATATCAAAATGAGTTCGATTGGTTGCTGGTGCAGGTTGCCCCAATCGCGCTCTGATGATCTCAAATAGTCCATCTACCGTTGTTTCTTGCTTCAATTTCGCACCGTCTTTCCTGTGAAAGATGAGGGTCGAAAGCGCTCCAAAACTCGGGCCAGTCGGAGTTGCAACAAAAAACCTCTCGAGCTTCACTCGAGAGGTTTTGATCTTGCTCAGGGTTTCCTGTCGCTCAGGCCTGTTCGCCTTGTGCTGCTTCTGCAGCTTTGGCGGCCTTCTCGGCAGCAGCGGCGGCGCGTTCCTGGGCCTTTTTCTTCGGCTTTGCCTTCTCGGGATTATTGGAGGCGGTCCGCTTGGCGAGACCCATGGTGTCGAGCAGACGAAGGACGCGGTCGGTCGGCTGTGCGCCCACGCCGAGCCAGTGCTTCACGCGATCCTCACTGAGCTTCACGCGGTTCGGGTCGTCCTTCTTGAGCATCGGATCAAAGGTGCCGATCTGCTCGATATAACGACCATCGCGGGGGCTCGAGCCGTGGGCGACGACCACGTAGTAGTAGGGACGCTTCTTGGCGCCACCGCGCGACAAACGAATTTTCACTGACATGCTTTTCTTCTCCTGTTCAAATCGAATGGGTTGGGGGGATCATCTTTTCTTTCCGGGAATTCCGGGAAACTTGGGCATTCCGCCACCGAGGCCGGGGAATCCTCTCGGAAGTCCGCCGCCGAGGCCCGGAAGGCCACGGCCCAAGCCCGATGGAAGACCCGACGGAAGTCCGGGCAGGCTTCCGCCGCCCTTGCCGCTCGGACCCGTGAGGCCTTGGGCAACTTGTTCCTTGAGATCGTCGGGAAGCTGTTCGAGCGCTTTTGGATCGAGCTTCGCAAGCTCGGCCTGCATGGATTGCAGCTCGGCTTCGGAGGGACCGGCGCCAGTACGGCCGAGGAATTTGTTCAACATGCCGCCGTTGCGGCCCATGGTTTTCATCATGTCCGCCATCTGGCGGTGCATCTTCAGAAGCTTGTTGATCTCCTCGACCTTGGTGCCGGAGCCCGAAGCGATGCGGCGCTTGCGCTTGGCGTCGAGCACTTTCGGATTGCGGCGCTCTTTCGGTGTCATCGACGAGATGATGGCGCGCTGATGCACGAGAACTCTTGTCGAGGCCAGCTTCGTTGATCTGGCCTTTGATCTTGGCGACGCCGGGCAACATACCGAGCACGCCGCCCATGCCGCCGAGCTTCTGCATCTGCTGCAATTGATCGGAAAGGTCTTCGAGGTCGAATGACCCCTTCTTCATCTTCTCGGCGATCTTCGTCGCTTTCTCGACGTCGATCGTTTGCGCGGCTTTCTCGACAAGCGAGACAACGTCGCCCATGCCGAGAATGCGGGAAGCAATACGCTGGGGGTGGAAATCCTCGAGCGCATCCCATTTCTCGCCGACGCCGATCAGCTTGATCGGCTTGCCGGTCACGGCGCGCATCGAGAGCGCAGCGCCGCCGCGGCCATCGCCGTCGGCACGTGTCAGCACGATACCGGTGACGCCGATGTGGCCGTCGAAGGCTTTGGCGGTGTTGACGGCGTCCTGGCCCGTCAGCGCGTCGGCAACAAGTAAAACTTCGTGCGGATGGATCGCGGCTTTGACGTCGCGGACTTCATCCATCAGCTCTTCGTCGACAGTGACGCGGCCGGCGGTATCGTAGATGACGACGTCGTAGCCGCCGAGCTTGCCCGCAACTTCGGCGCGGCGCGCGATCTGGAGCGGCGTTTGTCCGGCGATGATCGGGAGCGTTGCGACATTCGTCTGCTCGCCGAGGACGCGGAGCTGCTCCTGCGCGGCGGGACGGCGCGTGTCGAGCGACGCCATCAGCACTTTCTTGCGATCCCGGTTCGTCAGGCGGTAGGCGATCTTGGCGGTCGTCGTCGTTTTGCCCGAGCCCTGCAGGCCGACCATCAAGATGCCAACGGGTGGCGCGGCGTGAAGGTCAATCGGCTGAGCGTCAGAGCCAAGCATCGCGACGAGTTCGTCGTTGACGATCTTGACGACCATCTGACCGGGCGTGACGGAGCGCAGCACTTCCGCGCCGACGGCCTTGGCTTTGACCTTGTCGGTGAAGTCCTTGACGACATCGAGCGCGACGTCGGCTTCGAGCAAGGCGCGGCGAACCTCGCGCATCGCCTCGACGACGTCGCTTTCGGTCAGCGCGCCGCGTCGCGTTAGCTTGTCGAGGACGCCCGAGAGGCGCTCTGTGAGACTCTGAAACATTCAGACTTTGCTCTGGGCCGGTATCGTACCGGCCTCTGCCTCAGTTACGTCACCCCGGCGGAGGCCGGGGCCTAGTCAAGTATCCAAGGGCTGTGTTTTGCCTCGGTCCCGGCCTTCGCCGGGATGACGAAGACATGGGATCGACCACGCAAAACACAAAAGCACCCGGGAGCGCCACGCGCCGCCGGATGTTAACCCCCCTGCCTCCCGGGCTCGTTTTTGAACGAGTTAGCCATGCGCAGGGCGGCGGCTCTGAGGTCAGGGCCGTCGGAATGGCGCGGGTATGGGGGAAAGGGGCGGGAAAGTCAACTTGTCGGTGCCTGCGACTCCGGTGCGCGGAGCCAGCCCCACGTGCGGGTCCTTTGGCTTCGGGCGGAATTCAGGCTCTAGAACCGGTAGCCGTAACGGAGGCCGATGCGGTCCATGCCTTCGTTGTACTTCTCGGTATAGGCGTTGGACATGTGCTCGAAGTAAACCGAGACGTCGTTGTGCTCGTCCAAATGGTAGCCGACTTCCATGGGGATGTGGAACAGCACCCGTGAACCCAGCCATTTCTTGTCCCGGTCAGAGCCGGGGCCGCCGATCTCGCCGTCGTGGACGGCGGCGCCGAGGCCAATGCCGAAGAACAAGCCCGACGGGCAGTCCCCCTGCCAGCGGGCGTCGATATAGCCGTCGCTGGTGTCGCCGCGCGTGTTGATCGAGCCGCCGATCACGGGGCGAATGGCGCCCCAGGGGAGTGCCCAGGCGGCGGCAAACTGGGCTTCGATGTTGATGTCGACGGCGTCATGCTCGACCTGGAAGCCGCTCCAAAGGCCAGGCACGTCATGGGCCAGCGCGCCGATTTTGAGCGCATAGAGCATGTCTTCGGCCGATGCGCCGTTTGCCGCGCCAATGGCGAAAACGGCGGCGAGACCAGCTGCAGTCGCGGTGCGCACCAAACCCGTCATTCTGATAGCTGCCCCCACGCCCGCAAGAGTTGAACGTGTGCGCCGATTTTCCATGCACGGCAAGGTAGGAGGAAATGAAATCCTGCCGGGCTTGCGCTCTCGTCACACAGGCCGATCGGTCTAGTTGGGAGAGTGTTGGGTCGTTGGGTCGTGCCTCAACTGCTGCCCCCACGCATGGGCCAGCCTAAACACGCGGCGTTGGTAGGCCCTTTCGTCCGGCGTGAGGCAAATGCACCCGTAACAATAACAGGGGCGGCCGCGGGTGAATGCAATCCGGAACAAGAGCCGAGTTGTCGAATATCGCGTCATTGGGATCTCGCGGATCGCACGGATCTCTCGGGGGTTCGAACACGCACCTTTAGATGAGATAAAGCAAGCTTTTGTGGCCTTGTTAACGGGTGAACAAGAAAGTTTGTTCCGTCCGGAGAACAAGGAGCCAGATGCTTGGTCTCAAGTCAAAGCTTCGCCGCGGTGTCATAATCGCGTTCTGATTGTCATTTTGGGCGCTTCTCGCCATATAGGCCGACATGAACACGGCAACGACCCTTCCCTTCCTCAAGATGAACGGCCTCGGCAACGAGATCGTCGTTGTCGATTTGCGGAACAGTTCCAAGACTTTCACCCCGGAGGAGGTCGCAGCGGTCGCCGCTGACCGCGTATCCCGGTTCGATCAGATGATGGTCTTGCACGCGCCTCAAACCACCGGGACCCTGTCATTCGTGCGCATCTATAACGCCGATGGGTCGGAAGCCGGCGCCTGCGGCAACGGCATGCGCTGCGTTGGCTGGTTCCTTGCTCAAGGCGGCACCCGCGACCGGTTTCAGGTTGAAACGCGCGCCGGCGTGCTCGATACGGTCGTCAGAGATCAGAGCTCGATTACCGTCGATATGGGTGAGCCTAAATTCTCGTGGCAGGATATTCCGCTGGCGGAAGAATTCCGCGATACACGGGCCATCGAGCTGCAAGTCGGGCCGATCGACGATCCGGTTCTGCACTCTCCGTCCGTCGTCAATGTCGGCAATCCCCACGCCATCTTCTGGGTCGACGATGTCGGGGCCTATGATCTCGGGCGGTTCGGACCGCTGCTCGAAAATCATCCCATTTTCCCGGAGCGGGCTAATATATCGCTTGCGCAGGTCACGTCGCCGGACACCATTCTTCTCAGGACCTGGGAGCGTGGCGCGGGCTTGACCTTGGCCTGCGGATCAGCGGCGTGCGCGGCGACGGTTTGTGCGGCTAGAAAGCGACTGACCAACCGCAAGGTCGAAGTCACTCTGCCGGGCGGCGTTCTCGGTGTCGAGTGGGCAGCCAACAACCACATTCTGATGACGGGCCCCGTCGAGTTCGAATACGAGGGCGCAATCGATTTTTCCAAACTGGCGAAAGTGTCTGTCTAGCCCTGCGCGCGAGTTATGCGGGCGCCTCTCAGAAAGAAGACGATCACGTTCATGTCCGAACCCGAAGTGATAACGCTTGGCTGCCGGCTCAACACGTATGAGTTCGAGGTCATGCGCCGTCACGCGCGCGCGGCGGGACTCGATGATGCGATCATCGTCAATACGTGCGCCGTAACAGGTGAGGCCGTTCGCCAAGCCGCGCAAACCGTTCGCCGGCTTCGCCGCGAGAGGCCCGATGCTCGCATCATCGTGACGGGATGCGCGGCGCAGATAGATCCCGAGCGTTTTGCCGACATGCCCGAAGTCGATCACGTCGTCGGCAACACCGAGAAGATGAAGTCCGAGACGTTCCTGGGCTTGTCGACGGCTGAGAGCGAGCGGGTTCAGGTCAACGACATCATGAGCGTGCGCGAGACCGCACTGCATATAATCGACGGCGTCAGGTCGCACACGCGCGCTTATGTGCAGATTCAAAACGGCTGCGATCATCGCTGCACTTTTTGCATTATCCCGTTCGGTCGGGGGCCATCGCGCTCGGTCGCGGCCGGTGAAGTCGTCACGCAAGTGCGCAAGCTTGTCGAGCGCGGATATGCGGAGATCGTGCTGACCGGTGTCGATATAACGTCGTACGGCCGCGATCTTCCGGGAAGCCCGACGCTTGGAAAACTCGTGCGCCAGGTGCTGAAGCACGTGCCCGAGCTCGCGCGGTTGCGATTGTCTTCCATCGATCAGGTCGAGGCCGATGCGGATCTTATGATCGCGCTCGGCGAAGAGGAACGTCTGATGCCGCACTTGCATTTGTCTTTGCAAGCGGGCGACGATCTTACCTTGAAGCGGATGAAGCGTCGCCATCTGCGGTCGGATGCTATCGCCTTCTGCAAGAGGGCGCGCGCTCTCCGGCCCGATATCGTATTCGGCGCTGATCTGATCGCGGGATTTCCGACCGAAACGGATGACATGTTCGAAAATTCACACAGCATCGTCGACCAATGCGGGCTGACGTATCTCCACGTTTTTCCATTTTCGCCTCGGCGTGGGACGCCCGCAGCACGCATGCCGCAAGTGCCGTCGAGCGTCGTCAAGGAGCGGGCCGCGAAACTTCGTCACAAAGGAAGCTCGGTGCTCACCTCATATCTCGAAAGCCAGTGCGGTCAGGTTGTCGATGTGCTGGTTGAAAACGGCGGCAAGGGCCGCACGCCGCAGTTTGCGGAAGTCGTTATGCTGGGCGAACGTTCGCGCAGCGTAGGAGAGGTCGTACGGACACTGATCACGCGAGCCGAAACCCAACGTTTGGTCGGCGAGGCTTGCGCGTGAGCGAGCCAAAAGAAAAAAGCAAAGGGATCTTCGGCCGCCTTTTCAAAGGCGCGTCTCACTCTTCGAGCGAAGAGGAAGAGAAGGCGGCGATCGCAGAAGCTCCTGCCATCGATGACGTTGCTAAACCTGAGCCCGCGAAGCAGAGCTGGTTTCAACGGCTGAAGTCCGGGCTCGGCAAAACGTCATCAAAGCTCACGTCCGGAATCACGGATCTTTTTTCCAAAAGGAAGCTCGATGCCGGGACGCTCGACGAGCTTGAAGATTTGCTGAATTCAATCCGATCTCGGTCTGGAGACGACCAGCCGGATCACGGCGGCGATCGGCAAAGGCCGGTTCGAAAAAGAAATCTCCGGCGAAGAGGTGCGCAGCATCCTGGCGGCGGAGGTGGAACGTGTGCTGACGCCGGTGGCGAAGCCGCTCGCCGTCGACCCAGCTCATAAGCCGCACGTGATCATGATGGTTGGCGTCAATGGCACGGGAAAGACGACGACGATCGGCAAGCTCGCGACCAAATTCAAGGCCGAAGGTAAATCGGTGGTGCTTGCTGCTGGTGACACATTTCGCGCCGCGGCAATCGACCAGCTCAAAGTATGGGGCGAGCGAGCGGGGTGTCCTGTTGTCGCGCGCGAGGTCGGCGGAAATTCGTCGGGGCTGGCCTTCGACGCCCTAAGACAGGCGCAAGTCGCTGGCGCGGATGTACTTTTGCTCGATACGGCGGGGCGTCTGCAAAATAAGCAGGTGCTGATGGAAGAACTTGAAAAAGTCACACGCGTTTTAAAGAAGGTCGATCCGAGCGCACCGCACGACGTTATCCTTGTACTTGACGCCACGACGGGCCAGAACGCCCTGCAGCAAGTCGAAGTGTTTCGCGATCGTGCGGGCGTGACAGGTTTAATAATGACGAAACTCGATGGGACGGCCCGGGGGGTATTCTTGTCGCGATTGCCGCCAAGTTTGGCTTACCTGTGCACGCGATTGGCGTTGGCGAGACTGCGGAAGATTTGCAACCTTTCTCGGCTGCGGATTTCGCACACGCCATCGCCGGAATTTAAAAAATTGGGGGAACGGAACACTACATGACCCAAGATGTAAATATCGGGAATGCTCCACTGATGCCGGCACGAAAGCGCTTTTTTCTGTTCAACGCAGAGCAGACGATCAATATTCTCAGCGAATTCGGGCCGCTGGTGACGATGTTTATCGTCAACGCTTTTTTCGGCATCAATACCGGTACTTCGTCGCTGATCATCACGACCGTGATGGCGATCGTCGTGATGCTGTATATGTTTCACCGGCCGCCGGTTTTCCCGCTGATCGCATCGAGCGTGACCGTCGTCTTCGCGGCGCTGACGATCATCACCAAGGACCCGATGTGGGTTCAGATCAAGGTCACGATTTTCAACGCCTTGTTCGGCGTGTTTCTGATTTCCGGGCTGTGGCTGAACCAGAATTTTTTCAAATACGTTTTCGAAAAAACATTTCACTACACTGATGAAGGCTGGCACAAGTTTACGTGGAGTTTTGCGCTATTCTTCTTTCTGACGGCAGCGGCGACTGAATACGTGCGCCAGACTTTTCAC
>CAVPYR010000008.1:0-33084 GCA_963710005.1 uncultured Alphaproteobacteria bacterium | reverse complement strand
AGTGATCAGCGACAGTCAACACCGGGTCAGATCCTGCCCTTCATCAGAACGGCGCGCGTTCCACCAATCCACCGGGACACCCGGGGGGAAGCGCCTGCGCGGCAAGGATCAGATCACCGAGCTGCGTACTACCCGCGACGTCGCCGGCGAGATTGATAATCAGTTCCGTGATCTTACGGTTCTCCCCATGTCCATTGCAGGAAACGGTTACGCGCGCACCAGCCCCTGCGCCGAAGGCATCGTCGAACGCGGCACGGATGGTTTCGGCCGACAAGCTTCGTCCGACGTTGTCGGCAAACAGCTGCGAGACCTTGGAGGCATCGACCGCCTCGGCCAACCCGGCAGCGCGGGCAAAATAGCCTTCAGCATTGCCCCCGAAGCACGTGCCGTGAACGATCCATTCGTGCCGCTCCAGCTTTGATTGTACGCCGGGCATCACCGCCGCAAGTCGAATAAGCGTGTAGGCGCTCATATCGGGTTCTGGCAGATCGTTCCAATCATGATTGCGGTCGATTTCACTGAGATTGGGCGGCACGTTGCAATACTGCGTCCCGCGCGGCTGCGGCCACAGCCCGTGCAAACTCATGTGCGTAGCGGCAAAACCGGTTGATGTGAGTTCGCGGCATTCTTTCTTGTCGCTGTGCTTGTCGCAAAATGCCGGCTCCCAACCCATGGCGAGCACGTGCGTTGCGCGCACGCCTGACGTGTCGCCCGGCTCAACCGGGGCGGCAGACGCGGCAGGGGATTGAGACGGTCCGCTCGCTGACCCATCCGTCCCCCCGACGCGCCCACACGACGAGCTAACCCACCGTTCTTCCGGCTGGGCACCTTCAACCAAGATGCGATAGTGCGTGGCATCCGGCTTGTTCTTGGCTATCACGGCATAGGTCTTGTTTGGCTCGACTTTAACATCGCCCGGATCGGTGGACTTGCGAAAGGATTGATAGGCCGGACACGTCTGCGTCGCGGTGAACGTACCGGTCATCCGGACGTCCGCACGGGCAGGCCCGCAGGCGCAGGCCATAACCATCAATAGTACAGCGCCGGCTAAACCTGCCGCAAACATCCGCATAGATTGCTCCTCGAAACTCCGCCGGCACGTCTCCGCGACGAATATGCTGCTGCATCCATTCGTGCTCCGCACCTCCTTACGTCTTTAGCCAAGCGGCGCCAACCTCGAGCCCTCCAGCAACGCGAAACGCAAACTGTGGATTTGATCCGAGGACCCGAGCGGATGAAACATTGGTATCCGACGACCGTCGAGAATCTGCTCGCGAGGGTCGAAGACCTCTAGATGTCCATGGTAGACTTGGACCAGAGGCATGAGCGCCTCGGGAGCAATCCCGTGATTGAGTTCCAGCCGGTTTCTAGAAGTGCATCGTCATCTTTGGGAGGTCACAGGTGGAAAATTCGGTAGAGATTCTACGACGCCAAGGCGATCATAGAGCCGCGGCGCTTCACGAAAACCCAGCCGATTTCGATGAGCATGTTCGCTTCTATCGCAGCGTGCTTCGGGTCGTGAGGAACTTTCTCGTCTTCATGGTCCTTTTGCTTATTGGTCTTTACGCTTTCCTCGTCCGCTAGCGCTGAGCCTCGCATCGGCTTTGGATCACCCACCGTAGGACAGGTGCACGCCTGACATCTTTGTTCCCGGGAGATAAAACTTATGGCGGAAGCCGGGAAGACGTTCGGAACCTGCTGCGAAGAGCTGAAGGAAGCTCTTGAAGGCGGCGATTTCGAGCCTTGCCTCACGGTCGGACCGAACGAAATCATTTACATGACCATCGGGCTCGTTGCTCAAGAGGGAGACGAGACTGCGCTCGTTGACCATCCGTTGTTCTTTTGCCCTTTCTGCGGAACGAAGCTGCAGACGGAGGAAGAAGTCGAAGCCAAGGTCGGCGCTGACGCCGAAGGCGAAGTAGAGCCGGGTCAAGCGTGAAGCAGCGGTGATCACCAAGCCCAAGCGTCCTTGCTTAGCACCGGGCAGGGACGCTCATGGCTCTGGTGCGCTTGAGGTCAACCTTAACTGCGCAAATGTCTTGCTTTCATTGCCCCATACGAGACCTTCGAAACGTTGCCGGATTGGACGAGAGGCGATGAGGCCATCGCTTCTCGTCAGGGGCTGGTCTCAACGGAGTGATAGAATGATCCTGAGCCAACTTTCGAGTGCGAGCCGCGCGTCGGCTCTCGGTGCGACGCTCGCCGCCGCCTTGGGATTGAGTTTGGTGGGCTTCAGTGCGGCGCGGGCAGAGTCTGCGCAACTTGTCGGATCGTGGGCGGGGAACGGTTCGATCAACTTTGCTTCGGGCTCCAAGGAGAAGGCGCGGTGCCGCGCCCATTTCGCGAAGACGGGCGCGACGATTTACGAGATGTTGGCGTCCTGCGCCACGGCGTCGGCCAAGGTCGATCAGTCGGCGCAACTGACGATGACCGGCGCCAACAGCTACTCAGGCCGCTTCTTCAACGAGCAATATAATACTGGCGGCTCGATCCGCATCACCGTTTCCGGCCGTAGCGGAAGCGTCAGTCTTTCGGGCGAAGCCGGTTCGGCGTTCTTCAGTCTGAGGAAGATGTAGGCGCTAGTGCCGAGTGCGGGATGCGTGGGATCCCTGTGCCGAGCTGGTTACCTCCTTACAAATGCTCTGCTCGATTTGTACGCGGCCGGCCGACCCGACGAACGAGCCTTAACCCAAATTCGCCGTATCGCGCGCTCTAATCTCGGTATCATTTTTCAGGACTTGGCAGTCGTCGACGTAGTGCTTCGAGGGTCCTTGCTCACGCAATTGTGAATCCGAAGCATGGTAGAATGCAACATGCGAAAAAAAACAGACAAGCTATTCGACATCATCCGTTGGGCCAGAGACTTGGCCGACGACGACTTTATCGAGCCAGCGGCGGGCGAACCGTTGCGGGTGATGGTCGCTGAGCGGAGAAGGTTTCCTGAGACTTGCGATGATCAACAAGCTTCGAAATTGGCGGCTGCACATGCGCATCCATAATCGGCTCTACAGCGTGCGGCGGCGCCAAGAGGCCAAGACGATCCTCGAGAAGCACCGGGGTCCGGGAGTTCACTGACGCAGAATTTCTTTGGAAGACTATGGACGAGACAGTCCGAGCCAGACGGGCCGCAGGGCCGATGGCCATGCTCGACGGGGCAGCCGGAACCCCTGAGGAGTTGGCATGAGACAGAAAATCCACCACGCCTAAGACGCCGTCCGAGCGTCTCGTGAGAGATATCCGCAGAGCCACCCGCAAGCAACATTCGGCCGAGGAGAAGAGCAGCGTCGACCAACCATGGCGGAGATCCACAAGTTCCTGGAGCACAGGTAATGTGAGCGGCTTCGGACCTAGACGAGCGTACTTTGATCATCGAACTGATTGGTGACTTCTGCTTCTCACCGCATGCAGACATGCGGGTACTCTCAACATGAGGAGATGGTAGAACGTGAACGACGCATGGCCCGATATTCCCTTGGAGTCTTGGAAAGAGTCCTGCTCCACGCTACATCTTTGGACGCAGATAGTTGGTAAGTACCGTCTTCGGCGCACCCCATGGGTCAACCATGGATGGCATGCAACGTTCTATGTCACGGCGCGCGGACTGACGACGTCCCTAATCCCATTGGGCAGCCGCAGCGTCCAGTTCGACTTTGATTTTTTAAGTCACGAGCTCGTCGGTTCCGTCACCGACGGCTCGCGTGGTCGCTTTGCGCTGCAGCCTATGACGGTCGCTGACTTCTACGCACGATTCCTTGCCTTGACGGATGAGCTTGGCGTTCAAACCATAATCAATGATACGCCAAACGAAGTTGCCGACGCGGTGCCGTTTGAGAAAGATACCGCGCATGCATCTTATGATGCGGAGGCGGTACAGCGGTATTTCCAGGCTTTGGTCCAGATTGATCAGGTGCTCAAGTATTTTCGCACTGGGTTCCTTGGCAAAGTCAGTCCCGTCCATCTCTTCTGGGGCAGTTTCGATCTAGCGGTAACGCGATTTTCGGGTCGCACCGCACCTCGACATCCGGGAGGCATCCCGGGCTTGCCTGACGCGGTGACACGCGAAGCTTATTCACACGAAGTCAGTTCTGCGGGTTTTTGGCCAGGTGGCGGTCCCGTCGACTATCCCGCCTTCTATTCATACGCTTATCCAACGCCTCCCGGCTTCTCGGATCAGCTCGTTGCACCGGACGAAGCTTTTTTCGATGACAAGGCAGGAGAGTTCATTCTGCCTTACGGCGCAGTGAGAAATGCGGATAATCCTGAACAAGCGCTCCTGAGTTTTCTTGATACGACCTACGATGCGGCTGCCCGACTTGCGCATTGGGATCGAACTGCATTGGAATGTCCTCGTGGTCGGATCGGTTCCCCCCGTGATCTGGGGTCGCCGTCAGCCAAATTGTGAGCTCTGACCCTGGCTCGGACAGCCTTCGTCAGCGCGGGTCGACTTCACCGAACAAGGGTAAAGTCTCGAATAAGTTGGCTTGCGCACGGCGAAGGCGACCGGTGACAACACCCTCGGGCTTAGGAGATGGCACGTCGCGAGGGCTGGCATTGTACTCAGGACCGGTCTCTTGAATACGCAGGATCGACGGCATCAAAACCTGCACCACCGCGAGAACCAAGCACCATGCAAGTAAGGTGAGTTCAGTGCTCATGCCAAATCTCCGTCCTCAATACTCGTCTAAAGCGCCTGCGGACCAGCGGCCGCGGATTAACGCCACCATCGCAACGCACTCCCCTTGCAGCTCACTCGCTAATACCGCGGTCGTCTGACACGTCTACTACCTCGGGTAAGCACGCTGCATGCGCGAGCCGCAAAGTTCAATCCTGCGCGCGTTTGTGGACAAGGTTGTGGACGAGTCGTTTCTAGTTCGAGAAACATCAATAATATCAATGGCTATTGGGGGACAGAGCTTCCGCAACCAGAGTTTCCGTGGCCCGCGCGTAGCCGGCTTCGACCGCTCTTTCCGAGGCCGGCCGGGTCGTGTTGCAAACTTCAATGGCGGTCGCTGGCATGGCGACCGGCATGAGCATCATCGCCGTGGCTCGAGATTCTTCTTCGCCAGCGTACCGTATTACTACGGCTATTATGATGATTACGGGTACGGCGGTGATGATTGCGGATGGCTATACCGCAGGGCCATTCAGACAGGCAGCCCCTACTGGTGGCAGCGATACCAAGTTTGCGAGGGCTGACGTTTCACAGCGTCGATCTTGCCCCCCAAACGCATGAAGGCTCCAGCCAAAAACCGGGGCCTTCCCGTTCTAAATGGCCAAATTACGTCTCGGGCATCAGGGGACGCGTAAAGAGCCCCACTTGATGAGACGGGCACAAATATCTTGATGAAGACGAATTTCCTGCCCGATTTTGGTGTGCAACTCGCCAGCCTTCCGGCGCAGCAATTCGGGCTCCGAGGCTAGGTTTCTCTTCCATTCCAACAGCGCGGGAGTTTGGTTGCGGTACGCCTCTGCACCGGCCGCGGCGACATTGCTCAAAAATAAAATCGACGCCGACGACGTGGGTCGAGGGCTGGAATCGGAACATCCGGAATATTGCAGGATTTGGAAAAAGACCCGGGCGCGCCAGTCGTAAAGATCAGGAAATCTTACCCGGAGACCGGTGACCTGCCGGCTCAAGCTTTGTTCGATGAAAGTCATGACCTCGACATTCTCCCCCAGAGAAAAATCGACATCCCCACCCTATATGCTAACGGTAAATGCCTTCGATCGTTCCATTCGAGAATGCATTTCGCGACTAGATGGATTGTGCCATCATTCGAATGGAATCGCTCTGCGACATTTGCCGGCGAGAGCGACTAGAGAACGCGAAAGAGGCAAATGTTCGTTGTGCTCGTTTCACAATAGCGTCACACGATGGTCCCGTGGCTCAATGGATAGAGCGTCGGAATTCGACTCCGAAGGTTGCAGGTTCGACCCCTGCCGGGATCGCCACGCGGCTCGTGCGAGCGATTGATATCCATCTGCGAGTAAATTGCAGATGCACGCGTCATCAACATTTAACTACAGTCGACAATTCCAAAACTAGCGGTGGCGGTGGAGCAAAACTCCATTAGGTTGCGTCTCGATTGCGGTCATCGAACGATATGTAGCGAGTTCGTATAATGATCTTTTTTTTCCCGCTCTCGTTCCCCGCTTCACCAACGATCCGCGCTGACATGTAGCGTCGTCATTGCCGCAATGTTCGCGCCAACGCTGGGGCTGGCGGAGCATGTCGCCGGCGGCGCCGCAGGAACGTCCGGCGCCCAAGCGGCCGGACCCCAAGTGTCTGGGCCCCAACCCGTCGGCGCCGAGTACGTAGAAGCCGTCCAACCGCTGACAGGCACGCCGGCAGTCATTTGCGCCGAGCTGGCCGCCACGGCGGTGGCGCCGTTCGAAGCGGAAGACCGCGCGGCGGTCGCAGCGTTCTATCAGGGCCGGCAATGCCGTCCTCTGTGGGTTGATGAGCAGGGGCCGACGCAGGCCGCTAATCGTGCTATCGCCGAACTCGCTCGCGCCGCGGACTGGGGCCTGCGCGCCTCCGACTTCAAGCTCACTGCCGAAAGTCAGTCCATCCCTTCAACGCATTGGACGCCCGAGCAGGCGGCCGCCGCAGAGCTCGAAAACACCGCTGCTGTCTTGCGCTATGCGCACCAGGCCGAAGGCAGCCGCATTCCGGAGCCCGACAAGCAATTGTCGTCTTATCTGGATCGAACGCCGACGATCACCGGAGCCGCCGATGTTCTCGCTCGTGTTGCTGCCGATCCCAATCCCGATCAAGTCCTGCGCTCATTTCAGCCGTCGCAGGATCAATTCCTGAAGCTCAAGGCTCTTCTCGCGCGCCTCAGAGGCCAAACGACCGATCCGGCCGATCGCTTCGTCATACCGAACCGCGGGCCCATGCTTCAGATTGGTGTCCGTAGTCCCGACGTCGAGACTTTGAAACAGCGCTTCGCCATCACGTCCGAAGCGGGATCAGAGCAGCTTTTCGACGAGCCGCTTCTCGCCGCCGTCAAGCGCTTCCAGGCATCAAGATCGCTCGCGGACGACGGCATCGTCGGTCCGGCGACGCGGGCGGTGCTTTCCGGAGAGCCAACCGGGACCACGTCCGACAAGGTCGCGGCTGTGATCGCCAACATGGAGGAATGGCGCTGGATGCCGCGTTCTCTCGGCGCGACGCATATCCTCGTCAACATTCCCTCGTTCTCGATCGCGCTGACGGACAAGGACAAGACCGTGTTCGAAGAGCGCGTCGTCGTCGGTACGGCTGAGAAGCAGACGCCGATCTTTTCGAAGAACATGACGACGATCGTCTTGAAGCCGATGTGGAATATTCCCGATTCGATCAAGCTCTCGATGCTGTTGTCGGGCCGCTCGATCGAGCAGCAGGGTTTCATCGTGATGCGCAACGGCCATACGGTCGATAGCACCCGCGTGAACTGGGCCAAGGCGAACATCACCGAATACACGTTCTACCAGCCGTCGGGCGACGATAACGCTCTCGGCCTCGTGAAGCTGCTCTTCCCGAACAAGCATTCCGTCTATCTCCACGACACGCCGTCGAGGTACCTGTTCAACGAATCGGTCCGTCTCTACAGCCACGGCTGCATGCGCGTCAGAAATCCGCAGGACTTCGCTCAGCGCATCTTCGACATCGACCGCGGCACCGCCGCCCCGGATGTCAAGAAGCTCATCCGCAATGGGCCGATGAACAACGACTTCGCGCTCAATACGCCAATCCCAGTCCACGTCGGCTACTTCACCGTCTGGGTCGATGATGACGGACAGGCCAAGTACTATAATGATTGGTACGGTCATCAGAAGCGCATCGCTCTGGCGCTCGCCGGCAAATGGAACCAGATCGATGTCGGCAAGGATCACCTTGCAGCTGTCGATACCTCGATGCTGAAGCAGGTGCGCTTCAGTTCAGACGCGAAGAAGAAGCGGAGTGCGGACGACTTCGATGCCCCGATGGGCGTGACCAACTCCGGATACAATAAGTACAACAACACAGTCGGCGATTTGATCCGCCAAGTGCTCGGCTTCTGATCAGCTCGCCGGTTAAGCGCTCTTCATTCGGCCAAAGCCGGCAGTGAGATCGTCGATCAGATCTTCGACAGCCTCTAGACCGATGTGGAATCGGAGCGCCGGGCCGGGGCCGTGCCAGCGCGTCGCGGTCCGGTAGGACGTCGGATCGAACGGGATCACGAGGCTCTCGTAGCCGCCCCAGGAATACCCCATGCCGAAGAGCTTGAGCCCATCGAGAAATGCCGCGAGGGCCTTTTCCGGGATCGGCTTCAGGACCGCAGTGAATAGCCCGCTGGCGCCGGTGAAGTCACGCTTCCAGATCGCGTGTCCCGTGTCGCCCGGAAGCGCCGGATGCAGAACCCGATCGACCTCGGGACGGCCGGCGAGCCATTCGGCGACCGCGATACCCGAGCGCTGGTGCCGTTCAAGCCGGACCGCGAGCGTTCTGAGCCCTCGGAGCCCCAGATAGGTCTCTTCCGAACCAGGACAGGTGCCGAGCGCTTCCTTCGCGGTATCGATAAATTTTGCGGCCCGCCCGTTGGCGGTGACGGAACCGAGCATCGCGTCCGCATGCCCGACGATGTACTTGGTCGCAGCTTCGATCGAAACGTCGGCGCCAAGTGCCAGCGGCTTGCAGAAAATCGGCGTCGCCCAGGTATTGTCGGCAAGAACCCAGATGTTCTTGGCGTGGGCCGCCGCTGCGATTGCCGGAATGTCCTGCATCTCGAACGTCTGCGAGCCCGGCGCTTCAACCCACACGAGACGGGTGTTGCTGCGGAAAAGCTTGGCGATGTCGCCGCCGATGAGCGGATCGTAATAGGTCATCTCGACGCCGAGCCGCTTCAGCAGCTTGTCGGCGAACGCGCGCGCTGGCTGATAGACGCTGTCGGTAACGAGGATGTGGTCGCCGCTTTCGACGAACGCCAGCATCGCGGTTGAAACGGCGGCAAGTCCCGAAGATGTCAAAACCGTTGCCGTGCCGCCTTCGAGATGCGTGATTGCCTCTTCAAGCGCATTGGTCGTCGGCGTCGCACGGCGGCCGTAGGTGAACGGCTGCGTCCGCTTTTTGATGGCATCGAGTGTCGGATAAAGGACCGTCGAGCCCCGGTAGACCGGCGTGTTGACGAAGCCGTGCTGCTCGAACGGTTTGCGCCCGAGATGGACGACTTCCGTATCCGGCCGCTCACCGCTCTCGGAACTCTTATCTTTTTTAGCCATTTTCAACTTCTCCGGGCGGTCCCGGTCCTGGTGGCGCAAGTTTCGTTTTCGGTCAAGGCCTTGACCATCGGGCGCCGACGCGGGATGTCTGGCGGAGCGCGCTACGCATGGCGGCCGCGCCCGAGGCTATTGCTTTCGTCTAGTCGAAAAGGAAACGAAGAGACTGTAGTGAAGCATTGGCCGGAAGAGTGCAGATGAGAATAATATCGAGGTTCTTGGCGGCGTCCTTTTTGCTCCTTTTCTCGGGGCTTGGACTAGCCTCCGAGGCGGTGAGCGCGCCGGTCAACGTTCTGGATGCGGTGCGGGCCAGGGGCAAGGTTGTCTGCGGTGTCGCAGACCATGCCGCAGGCTTCAGCGAAGTTAACCCCCGGGGTTCGTGGAGCGGCCTCGATGTCGAGTTCTGTTCCGCGCTCGCCGCCGCCGTACTCGGAAACCGGGACGCCGTCAAATTCCTGAGCCTCAATGCCGGCGACCGCTTCAAGTCCCTTCAGGACAACGAGATCGACGTCCTGCTCGGCGCGACAGCCTGGACGCTGACACGCGATACCGAGCTTGGCGCCCGTTTCGCCGGCGTACTTTATTACGATGGACAAGGGTTCATCATCCCTCGCAACCATTCGATCGCCAGCGTCCTCGAGCTTTCCGGCGCCTCGATCTGCGTCTTGGCGGATTCGAGCGACGAAGCGGCCATTGCCGATTTCTTCGGCTCGCGGAAGATGCGCTATCAGCTCATCACCTCGGATCGCTGGGAAGAGTTGGTCAAGACATATTCGGATGGCGGTTGCACGGTTCTGACGGGCGATATGACGTTGCTCGCTTACGAAAAGAGCCGCCTCGCGAGCGGTTCGGACCAGATGATGCTGCCGGAACTGATCTCCAAGGAGCCCTACGGGCCCGCAGTTCGCGTCGGGGATGACGGCTGGTTTGCGATCGTGCGCTGGACGTTCATGGCGCTTGTCGCCGCCGAAGAGCTGAACATTTCGAGCAGCAATGTCGACGCGATGAAGTCGTCTCCCTCCCACGAGGTGCGCCGCTTTCTCGGCCTCGATGCCGACCTCGGCGCGCCGCTCGGACTCTCCCGCGACTGGGCCTATCAAGTCGTCAAGCAGGTCGGCAATTATGCCGAGATCTTCGAGCGCACCCTCGGCCAAAGCTCGTCGCTGAAGCTCGATCGCGGGCTCAACAATTTGTGGACCAAGGGCGGCCTGATGTACGCAGCGCCATTCCGCTGATAAACTCCGACGCGGGGCGCAGGGCAGCGCAGCTTGCAGGCGACGGGGTGGACATTGAACGACACGGCAACGTTGGAAGGCTTTCTGAACGCGGTCGTTTTCGTGATCCCGATCGCGGTTTTACTCACGCTTATTTTTCTGTGGTTGTCACGACAGCGCCGTCGCCGCGGCGTCCTGCCGCCGCGGCCGAACGTTCCAAGCGAACATTTCCGAGCGATGCCGCAACCCCCTGCCGGGGCTGACGAGACGATCACCGAGACGGCCGAGTTACCGCCGCGAACCAAGGCCGAGGATATCGACGCCATCAGCAAAAAAATCGAAGACGCACTCACCCGCGGTGAGAAGACCTCGCTCTCTGGCCTCTATTTCGATCTCGCAAGCGGTAACGAGCGTTTGGGCAATGTCGAAGCCCGTATGTCGGCGCTGAGGTCTGCGGCGGGATACGGTGCCCTCCATGGTCCACCGGCTGCGCACGCCGCGGCGCGCCTCGCGCTCGCGGAAACGGCTCATCAGGCTGGCGATCTGACAAGCGCATGCGAGCAGTGGCAGATGGCGCGGACAGCCTTCCTGCAAGGCGGCGATACAGAGCAGCATGCCCGCGTCGAAAAGCGCATGCGCGAAAACGGCTGCCCGACCGACTGGGTGCTTACTGATTTCTGAAGTCGAGCGGCGAGCCGCCCGACCCCTGCACCGTCGGCGCAATCGTCGTCGCGCCGCTAGAGACGGGCACACGGCCATCCTCGTTCGTGGTCGCCATCAAGACCTCGACGCTGACGTTATCGCCGTCCTTGATCTCGAAGCTGTTCTGGAACAGGTGGCCGCCGGAAGTGGCCGTTACCTGGTACTTGCCCGGTGCCAGCACATGGGTCGGCAATGCGCCCACGCTTTCCTTGATCGTCTCGCCATCTTCGGTCTGTATTGTCCAATGCGTGTCTGGCATGGCCTCACCGCCTGAACGAGTGACGAGCTTGAACGTCACCTTCCCGCCGGAATGCGTCACAGTCGTTTCGGTCAGCTTTCCGGCTTCGACGGTGACATCCGTTTCAATTTTGGCGTTGGCGTCGCCGTAGACCGAAACGACCCGGTAGATGCCGGAATTGAGCCGAATGACGAGGTTCGGCTTGGCCCCGCCGATGATCGCCGAACGGGCTTCGAACTGGTCGCGGTCGTCGGAGAAAATGGAATAGGTCACGGCGCCGGGCGGTGCTGGCTTGCCGCCGACGAGCGCCGAAAGCCGAAGCCCTCCTGCGTTCAAGACGAACGCTTCAAACGGCGGCCCATCGGCCTTGACGATGATCTTGCGGGTCAGATTAGCCCGCCCGAAAGCGGCATTGACCGTGTACTCGCCGGGCTGGAGTTTAACGAACGGGCTCGCCTCGTGAGACTCAACGAGAAGCTTCGATTTGCCTGCCTGCCCCCCCGTCTGGAAGACGCGCCAGACGAGGCCTTGATCGATCTGCTGCCCATCGCCCGTCAGCAAGGCGACAAGCCGGAGGCCCGGACCTTTGGTCTTGCCGCGTTCGACGGTGGTCGTGTTCTTGCGCTTCTCGAGACCGGGTCCCCAGGGCCCGCTCGGAGGGCCGTCCGGTATTGGCTCTTCCGCGAACGACGCCGTCGCCGCAACGAGCGACAGCAGCACAGCCGTTATGGCCGCCAAGAGAACGCCGCCGATGCTTCGAGATCGGCGTTGATGCCGCAATCCGTATGTTCTCCGCACCGCGTCGGTCATCCTGGTCCAATCTCGATCTTCTGGCTTTCGCCGGCACGCACCTCGAAGGCGGCCTGTCCCTGCTTGTCGCGCGCCTCGAAACGCACCGTGTACTGCCCCGGCGGCAAAAGTGCGGTCGCCGCCGTGCCTGTTGCACGCCACACCTGCATGCCGTTGGCGTCCGTGACCTCCCAATAGACGTCGCCGATGATCGCGCTTTCGCTGGCGGGCGGCGCAAAATTCACTTCACCGGCTGCAATATCGATCACGACCTTTAAGGGCTTGCCGGCCTCGACGATAACTTCTTTGGAAGCCGAGATGTGAGAGACGGCAAGCGACGCGCCGATCCGGTAACGTCCCGGCGACAGGTCCAACGAGAGATCTGGGCCGATAGCCCGCGAGATGCCGGCCTGATCGCCGTCGATGCGGTCGACACGATAAAAGATGTTCTGCTCGGCCTTTGCCGGTGCGCCGGCGACGAGGGCCGAAATCTTGACCGGCACCAGCGCGAGCGCCAGCGTTTCCGTGACCGTCTGCCCGGACCCGACCGCGATGCGCTTGCGGACTTCGCCGCTGCCGGAGCGGGCGCTGACGTAGTAGGTGCCTCCCGGGAGGGTAAAGCTCGCGCGCGGATTGCGTGATCGCGCAACCTCGCGGCGGCCGTCGGGGCTGTCGGGATCGTCTGCAGAAATCGTGTAGAGAACGTCTTGGATAGCACTGCCGTCGGCGCTCGCCGCGGAAACGTCGAGGCGGCCGGTCGCAAGCGCAATATCGAACGGCTTGTCGTCTCCGGCCGCGAGACTAAGCACTTGCGACGAGCGGGCCGCGCCGTCGGCAGCGGTTACGCTATAATCGGCCGGCTGCACGTAGAGGTCGACCACACCGCTGCGGCCGATCGCGATGGGTTTATCGCCTGAAGAAATCGTCAAAATTGCCGTCGGTGATGGAGCGCCGCCCTTGCTTCCGCCGACCCGCGCAACAAGGTGCGCAGCATTGAGCGGCACGACGATGCTTTGCGCGCCGCCATCCGCAATCGTAACCTCCTGGCGCGCCTTGATCGAGCCGAGCGCCGCCTCGACGACGTAGCTGCCGGCCGAGAGTTTGGCGGTGATGTCGCGGCCTTCGGTTTCACCGAGCACCGTTGTGTCGCCTGCTTTGTAAATGCGCCATTCGAGCGGAACAGTGAGAAGCGCGCCATCGGTAACAAGCGCGGCTGACGCTCTAAGCGACGCGCCGACGGGTGGTGCCGGTACGGCTGACTTCGCTTGGCCCGGACTGACTCCGGCGATGGCACCCGGAGTTAGAATGGCAAGCTTCGTCGCTTCGTCGAGCGCGGCATTGAGACCGTTCGAGTCCGTGATGTCGTAGAAATGCCCACCTGTCATCTCGGCGACGCAGGCCATGCGAGGCCGTTCACCGGCAGGAACACCGATGCCGATGACCTCAATGATAACACCAGGCGATGTCTTCGCGAATTCGCTTGCGACGGCACAAGTGTCCGGCTGGCAGTTGTCGGCGTTATCGCCGATTAGGACGATCTGTGCCGGCCGCGATTGACCGATCGCGTCGACTGCGAGCTTCAGCGCGGCGGTCAGCGGCCCGGGTCCCCGCGGATTGAGCTTGGCGATCCCGTCGAGGACCGGCTCCCGGGGGCTGTCGGGCCCGGCGATCAACTCGACGTCGTTGCAATCGCCGCGGCGGCGATGGCCGAATGAGATCAGGCCGAGCCGGGTCGACGACGGCGTCGCCAGAAGGCCGCCGAGCTTTTCGCGCACGATGTCGATTTTGGCGCGGTTGTCGGGGGGCAGGCGGCCCCACATCGAGCCCGAACCGTCGAGGATGAGCATGGCCGTGGGCGCTTCATCGCTCACCGCTGGACCCGCCCCCGCAACGAGCCCGACTGCGACGAACCCGACCGCCGCGATAAGTCCCAAAACAAATTTCAAAAATTCCAGGCGCATCTTTTCCCAACGCCCCCGCTTTCCGACCGTTGTCCCGATTCTGACTGTAACGGGCCGCTTGTAACAGGCATGCGCCTCGTATAGCGAGACGGGCACGCAAAAGTACGGAACAAGACATGAATACCGCTTTTTTTGAATTTCTTACGGCACGACGTTCAGTCAAGCCCGACCGGCTCGCCGTGCCCGGCCCAACCCCTGAAGAATTGACGCGCATCCTGACGACGGGCGCCCGCGTTCCCGACCACAAGAAGCTTTCGCCTTGGCGCTTCATCATCTTTGAGGGTGACGCCCGTGCGGCGGCCGGCGAAATCTTCGCCAAAGCCTGCGAGAAAGAGGAGCGCGAACCGCCGTCGCCAATTCGGCTCGAAACCGAGCGCGGCCGATTTTTGCGCTCCCCGATGGTCATCGCGGTGATTTCGTCGGTGAAGCCACGTCCCGGCGCGCCGGAATGGGAGCAGGTGCTTTCGGTCGGCGCGTTATGCTTCAATATCTGTCTCGCCGCCAACGCGCTCGGCTTCGGCACCTCGTGGATCAGCGAGTGGATCGCTTACAGCCCGACCGTCCGCGAGGCTCTTGCACTCGGCGAGCACGAGAAAATCGCCGGCTTCATCTACGTCGGAACTTCGATGGAAAAACCGGAAGAGCGCGAGCGACCGAAAATCGATGCGCTTGTCACGCGCTGGCCTGCCTGAACCGGTGGGTGGCGGGACTGGCGTTAACCCCTCCTTAACCACCAGTGGCGCATCGTCGAGAAATGCGTGTTTGCAACCTTAATTCGCGGCCCCGGGATCAGCACCGCCGGCCGGAACGTAGAATGCAGCACATTAGACCACATCATGGCCCTCTGCGCGTGCTTCCCCGCACCGTTGGAGGGCCAGTCGGTTTTTAATACCTAAATTGCTCCGCGAGGACGCGCTCTTCGAACCCATGTTCGCGATCGAACATCATGAAGAGCTCGATGGCGCGCGCCTGCTCGACATCGACCTTGACGACGTCCCGCGTCTCGAAGTGATCGGCAACGGCACTGACCGGCCGTTTCGCGTCCTCGAGAACAGTGATCGTGATGTGCACCCTGTTGGGGACGAGAGCGCCGCGCCAACGCCTCGGCCGAAAAGGGCTGATGGGCGTCACGGCAAGGAGCGATGACTTGATCGGCAGAATGGGCCCGTGCGCCGACAGATTGTAGGCCGTGGATCCGGCCGGCGTCGAAACGAGGATGCCGTCACAAATGAGCTCCTCAAGGCGGACCTTGCCGTCGATGGCGATCTGCAACTTGGCGGCTTGATAACGCTGGCGGAAAAGCGAGATCTCATTGATCGCCAGGCTCTTGTGGGCCTTGCCGGCAGCGTCGGTCGCGATCATGGACAGCGGGTGGATGCGGCTGATTTCGGCGGCGGTGAGCCGCTCGATGAGCTGTTCTTCCTTGTAATCATTCATCAGGAAGCCGACGGAGCCCCGGTTCATGCCGTAAATCGGGATCTTGTCGTTGATGAAGCGGTGTAGCGTCTGCAACATGAAGCCGTCGCCGCCGAGTGCGACGATGGCATCGGCTTGGGTCGGTTCGGTTTCGCCGTAACGCTTGATCAACGCCGCTTGGGCTTCGATCGCTTCGGGAACCTCGCTCGCGACGAAGGCGATGCGTTCGAATTTGTGCTTTTCTTTCGGCATCTAGGCCCTTCAATTCATGGGGGGCGCGCAGCAAGGCAGGGAAGCTGGCTCAAGTGCCGACAAACGACAAGCCCCCCTCGCGGGATACCGGAGACAGCAACGCTCCGCCAACAGATGGCGTGGTGATGATTTACGTGACATTTCCGGATAGGGCCTCGGCCTTGGCGCTCGGCCGGGACTTGGTCGAGCGAGGCCTCGCCGGATGCATCAATGTTTTGCCCTCGATGACGTCAATTTTTGTCTGGAAGGGCGAAACGGAAACCGCAGAGGAAGCGGTCATGATCGTGAAGCTCGCGCGCGAAGGTGCCGATAGCGCCGTTGCGCATATCCTCGCCAATCATCCCTATGAGACGCCCGCTGTTCTCGTTGTGCCGGTGGTGGGCGGCAGTTCCGAATATCTGGCCTGGGTCAGAAGCGGTACACGGCTATGATGCCGTCAATAGATGCCGCCAAGCGCCTGCACGATACTGTAGCGTATCGTACCGGGTCGAGGATCGCCGCGTCGCGTTCGACCTCCGGATACGTAATAGTTCCGTCTTGGTCGATCCTCGGAGTGCCGCGACTTCGACTTGTGCGCGTTGGCGTCAACATCGTCGGCGGTCAGAGGAACTGCGTCGGGGTTCGCATTTGCGTCGGCGGAAAGATCGTCTGAATCGGCGTCGGGACTGAGAACGGCAACTTTCGGAGATTCGGCGCGTGCCGATCCCTCGGCGTTCAACGAACCGCTGCCGTCACGCGGTGCGGCGACAACCGGAAGCTGCTTCCATTCGGACGACGTCGCAACGCTTCCAGACGGAGGCAGGGGACTAGTCTCTACGCTGGGACCGCCAATCGACATGCGGCCCGGCAGCGGCTCTGGACGTATCGTGACTTGAACGTCGGCGGGCTTGTCATTCGTAAGCCAGGGAAGTTTCTCAGGCTCGGCGGTAGCGATCCGCTGGCGATCGCCGGCAAGACGAGCCTCCGCCAATCGGCGCTCCTCCAGCCGCTTCGATTTTTTCGAGGCTTGGGCGACGACAGCGCGCGGCATGCAACGGCCACCTTCCGCAATGACCTGGCCTGCCGGACATTCGGCGGTGCAAGCAATCTCCTGGTGGCTCTGCACCAGTGCGAGCAGCACATAATCGGGATCGTTCATGGGGAGCGTGGCGTTGGCGCGATCCATGAAGGCAGCCATGGCGCGGCGCGTTGCCAAGTTCCACGTGCCGGTAATTTCTCCGCGATAGCAGCCGACACGCTGCAATTCGCGCTGCAAATCGCTCGCGAGTTCCGCGCGCGTTTCGGGATCGCCCCGCCTCGATGATTGGAGCGGCGTTACGACGGCCTGCTCGGACGAGACCACTGTCGTCCACGTTCCGGCTTTCGGTGACGAAGCGGAAACGGCTTCGGTCGCGTCGTCGCGGATCACCTCGCGGAAGACGGGCGACGCCGGTGAGAAGGTCCGGATCGCCGAATCGGCGCGATAGTCGCGATCGGGCGCCGCCGAGATGCGGGTGATTTCGGCGAGATCTGTTTGGTTGTCGGAGGCCGGGACAAGATAGCAATAACCGCCAAGAGCGGCACCGGCGGTCAGCAGCAGCAATGCACCGAGACGCGACATGACGCGAAAACTCCAACCACACTGAACCGACGCTGCGACCGCAAATGGCGCTGAACTTCGTTTCTGCTGAACTTCGTTTCTTATGACGCCTGCTGGTTCAACGACGATGCGCCTCACGGGGCGCGGCTAAAAACACGAAAATTCAATACCGTGAGAATGCATCAACTTGATGCCTTTGGTAAACGGCAAATGCGCATGCCGGCAATGAAATGAGGGTCATCCGAGCCGCCATATGCTCGCTGGTGAAAGAACCGGTCTTGGCGCACTAGCGCCACAATTGGCGTCTGATGCCAAGCTTGCGCCACCGGTGCAAAACCTATTGATAACCGCTCTTTTTCAACCGCCCCACGATGGTTGTGGAGACCGTCATATGACGAGCGCGTCACGTTGAACACGAAATTCTAGAATTATGATTCTCTTATCAATTCGGATTCACATCGCGATCCGACTCAGCTACGGCTGAGGTTGAGGGGAGTTTAATTCGCGTAGTTTTCCACCCTCGCACTGGCCTTGAGGGAAAAGTTATCCACCTTCGATTTCTTGCGGCGAAATCGTGGCGATACTTCGGGGCTGTGTGGAGAGTGGTAGCTCTTGGCTTGCGTGGTTGCGCGGTATCCAAGTCGCTCGTCTGCCGGTGTCATGGGGATGACATCGGAGCTCACAGCCGAACGAAGGGGACGCCATCCGCAGTCACGCCCGTTTCGCGTTCCGGAGCATTGGCCGGCGTCTCCCTCGGGCGCATGGCCACAAGACCGAAATGGCTGGTCTTGTATCGCGTAGCGAAAGACTGGTCCTCACAGGAGAGGGCACACGAATGAGACACGTTTTAGGCGTGTTGGGGGTTCTGGCAGCAGGCGTACTACTCGCCGTGTCGGCTGCTATGAACTGGCGTTTTGGCTTCAGTCTCGGACGTTCCGAGCTCGATGGCCAAATCTACGGGGCGGCGTCCGCTGCCGCCGACTGCATGAAGGCTCTGGTACCGTTTTTCTTCTTTGCCGCACTTCGAAATAGAATCTGGTCGCAGGCGGCTGCGTCCGCGCTCGTCTGGGTGGTCGTGACGGCCTACTCAATGACGTCCGCGCTCGGACACGCAGCGTTGAACCGCTTCGATTCGACCGGGCACCGCGAGCAGGCGGCTCAGGCCTATCAGGATCTGAGAACTGAGCTGAAGCGAGCGGAAGAGCAGTCCGGCTGGATTCCTCAGCATCGACCCTTCGAGGCGGTGCAGAGCCAGATCGACGGCATGAAAATGCAGAAAGCCTGGGAGTGGTCGAATGGCTGTAAGACAGTCAGCTCGAAAGCCGAAAGGACATTCTGCCAACAGTTGACGGCACTCGACTCCGAACTCGCATCCGCGAGCTCTGCGAAGGATGCCGACGCGCGTATCGCTCAGCTTAGAGTGAAGATCGATGCGACCGCAGGTACTCCTGCGCTTTCCGAAGCCGATCCGCAGGCAAAGGTTCTGACCGAGCTTGCGAATGCGTTCTTCCCGAACGTCAAGATCGAGAACGTGCAGATGGCGTTGACGCTGTTTGTAGCGCTGTTGCTCGAGATCGGTTCTGGATTCGGCATGTACGTCGCGTTCAGTCAGTGGCGGCTCTATGATCGCCAGCCCATGCCTGTCTCGCCGAGAATGGCGCAGATGGAAGGAAGCACCGCTGCGGCAGCGGTGGCGGTTCCGGTGCTCACACCGGTTACCGTTCAGTCGAAAAAGCCGCGTTCAGGCGCCAACGACAATCGGTCGATCGAGATCGCTCTCGACGCACCCGTTGCCTCGGCGCGAGCAATCGAAGCTCAGCCCGCAGAAGTGCATCAGGCCGAGACGAAGGTTGCAGAGAGCCGGGTCGCGGCGCCAGTTCGGCGTCTTGCCCCGGAGACCAACACGGAGCGTTTCTACAAGGAGAATATCGAGGTCCGCGACGGATCAAGCGTTACGGCTACTGAACTCTACGAGGACTATTGTTCGTGGTGTGAGTCCAAGAACAAGGAACCCGCAGCACTTCCGAGCTTTGCACGTGAATTCGCCGAGCTTGGTGTGAAGAAGGAGAAGGTGGCCGGCCGAGTCCGGTATATTGGTATCGCACTCAAATCCGACATGGCACTCGAGGAGGCTACGAAATCGCCTCTCTTCGGCACCGTTGCAGCCTAGCGCTGCTTCTTGAAACGAAAGGCCCGCTTCGGCGGGCCTTTTTTGTTTTGGGAGTAGGTGCGTCGGTCTTTTGACCTTCAGCAGACGCCGGTGAGTAGAACGGCACGTGTTTTTCCCGTTATCTTCGGGGGTACGCCGTGAAAACGTAGTCCTTTGTCTGCACGATCGTATGGCACGCGAACCCGCACTTGGCGTCGTTCGCCTGCGGCGGCTGGTCAGCTTCGGTGGCGGGCGTGAACGTGTCGGACGCGGCGTCGTAGTTAAACGCGGCCCATCCCCATCCGCCGCTGTCCGCGAACCTCTTGCTATCCCTCTCCATGAAGTCAACGTTGAGCAGGGTACCCGGCACTGCCGTCGTCGGATCGGGCGCCTCCGCACTCTTTTCCGGCTTCCAATGGATCTTCGCCATCTTGGAGCCGTCAGGGAAAGGCTTGCCGTTATCGGGAATACCGGCCCGATAGGCGTCGATCATCGTAGAATTGGCGAGGATCAAAGCGAACGCGTGATCGGTCTTACTGACGCCGACAGTCTGCCAGTCTTCGTATCCTCTGAACTCAGAGAACGCGAGTCCGTTCGGCACTTTCACGGTGTACCTGTCCTGCGCAGCAAAAGCTATGCCGCCGGCGGCGGTCAGCAGCGCTGCGATCATCGCGATAGCGGGGGCTGGTTTATTCTTTAGCCAACGGACTGTCGAAATACGCGACATGTTTAGCCTCCAGATCTGGCGCCGAGCAATTTCGGGCCCCTACGCTTGGAAGAATCGAACTCCAATCAGCATACGGAATTTAGCGGCTCTCCTAACTTTGTCGAGAGATCCGCGCCAGGGGGGCCGCTGCCGAGCGCGAATTTGCAAAAGGGCGCGATGCCTGTTTGTGGCCTATTGGGACGACACTAGAACATTGCGCGCCGAGCGACGGCAGAATCCGCTCATGAGCCCGGCCCCGCCACCTTCACCGCAAACGCATAGTTGAAGGCCGTGTCCTTCAAGCCGTCGAACCGGCCTGACGCACCGCCGTGACCCGCACCCATGTTTGTCTTCAAAAGCACGAGATTATCGCTGGTGTTGAGTGCGCGTAACTTCGCAATCCACTTCGCCGGCTCCCAGTAGGTGACACGCGGATCGGTGAGACCGGCAAGCGCTAAGATATGCGGATAGTCCTTCGCCTCGACGTTGTCATAGGGCGAGTAGCTGCGAATGTTGTCGAAGTCTTCCTTGCTCGCGAGCGGATTTCCCCACTCCGGCCATTCGGGCGGCGTCAGCGGCAGATCTTTGTCGAGCATCGTGTTCAAAACATCGACGAACGGCACATCGGCGATGACGCCGAGGAAGAGGTCGGGCGCCATGTTGGCAATCGCCCCCATCAGCATGCCGCCAGCCGACCCGCCGTTCGCAACGATGCGGCCACGCTGGGTGAAACCTTCCGCGATCAGATGCTCTCCTGCAGCGATGAAATCGGTGAAGGTATTTTTCTTCTTCTTCATCTTGCCGTCGGTGTACCAGCGGTAGCCCTTGTCCTTGCCGCCGCGCACATGCGCGATTGCGAAGATGAAGCCGCGGTCGACAAGCGACAGTCGTCCCGTCGAGAACGACGCCGGCATGGCGATGCCGTAGGCGCCGTAGCCGTAGAGGAAGAGCGGCGCCGAGCCGTCGAGCGGCGTCGTCTTCTTGTAAAGCAGCGTGACGGGCACCAGCTCGCCGTCCTTCGCAGGCGCGAGCAGCCGTCGCGTCACGTAGTCGGCCGGATTATGTCCGCTCGGGATTTCCTGTCGCTTGCGCAATGTCCGTTCGCGCATCGCCATATCGTAGTCGTAGGTCTCCGCCGGCGTCGTCATCGACGAATATGTGAAGCGAATGCGGTCGGTGTCGAACTCGTAGCCCGAGCTCAGCCCAAGCGCGTAGGCCTCTTCTTCAAAGGCAATCGTGTGCTCGCCGGTGAGATCAAGAAAGTCGTCGTGTGTGACCTCCGTCGTTTTGATCGGCGTGACGATGATACGCGGCAGGCTATCCTCGCGCTCGAGTCGCGTTATGAAATTCTGAAACACGCTGACATCGAGGATCAGGCGCCCCGGCTTGTGCGCAACGATTTCTCGCCAGTTCTCTTCGTCCGGAGCATCGATCGGCGCCGCGACGACGCGGAAATCCTCGGCGCCGTCCGAGTTCGTCGCGATGATCAGATGCGCACCGTGGTGCTCGACGGCGTATTGATGCCCGACACGCCGCGCCGCGACGAGCCTTGGCCCCGCTTCCGGGTTATCCCCATCGATCAGGTGAACTTCGCTCGTCTCGTGATCGTGAATGTCGATGAGAATGAACTTCTGCGACTGCGTCGACGTCAGCCCGACGAAGAAGCCTGAATCCTTTTCCTCATAGACGAGCTTGTCTTCGGCAGCCGGCGTGCCGAGCACATGGCTGTAGACGAAGAGCGGCCGCTGGTGCTCGTCGACCTTGATGTAGAAAACGGTCTTGCCGTCTCGCGACCATTCGAGGCTCCCATGTGTATCGGGAATTTCGTCGGCCAGATCCTGGCCGGTCGCAAGATCGCGAATGCGGACCGTATAAAGCTCCGAGCCCTTGTCGTCGGTCGCATAGGCGAGCAGCTTGTGATCACCTGAATGCGCCGTCGCGCCGAGGTCCCAATAGCTCTTGCCCTCGGCTTCCTTATTGCCGTCGAGAAGAACCTCTCCGTCATCGACCGAGCCGCCACGCGGGATACGGCAGAGCTGCGCGTACTGGCCGCCTTTGACGAAACGCGGGAAGTATTCGTAGGGACCATGCGGCTGCGGAACCTGGCTGTCGTCCTCCTTGAGACGCGCCTTCATTTCCTCAAACAGCGTCGCCTGCAGAGCTTCCGTGTCGGCGAGCGTCGCCTTGGTGTAGGCGTTCTCGGCTTCGAGATAAGCGCGAATATCGGCGTCGAGAGCCTGCGGCTTGCGCATCACCTCTTGCCAGTTCTCCGCCCGGAGCCACGCATAGTCGTCGCTGAGCATGACGCCGTGGTACGTCGATACGAACGGCGAGCGCTGCGCCACCGGCGGGCCCAGCAGGGCCTCATCGTCCTCGGCAACGGCAGACGTGTTCCTGGGGCCGGTCATCTGGCGGCAGACCTTTCAATGCTGGAGCGAAGGTGTTGAGATCGTTCTCGGCCGCTCCCGTCCGGACGTCAACGCGGCAACCATGATGGAGTAATGACCAAATGAAGTGATCGTCACAGCAAGAATTAGCAATGTCGTAATCTAATCCGGAGCCGAGATTGACAATGAAGGCATCCTGTAGTCAAAGCTTTCGCAAGTGAAGTCGAGTTGATCTCTTTGTCTACGTTCATGATGTCGAGACTTCCGGCGATCTTTGTCGCCGGCGGCTATACAACGGCGGGCTGTAGACATGGACGGGCGGTCGGGGCCGATTTTTCGGCTGGCAGAGGAAGCGGAAGACAAGCGGATGGACAGTTCAGCCTCGCCTGAGCTTGTGACGATCACGGCGACGATCGTTGCGGCCTACGTCAGCAACAATTCGATCTCATCGACGGAACTTCCCGGCTTGATCGCGGAAACCCATGCTGCTCTCAGTCGTGCAGCGGGCCGGATCGTGCAGCAGGAGCGGGAAGAGTCGAAGCCGAAGGTCGCCGTCAAGAAGTCGGTCATGCCGGACTTTATCATCTGCCTCGAAGACGGCAAAAAGTTCAAATCGCTGAAGCGCCATCTGCGCACCCACTACAACTTATCGCCGGAAGAATACCGCGAGAAGTGGGGCCTGCCGCCGGACTATCCGATGGTCGCTCCAAACTATGCCAACGCCCGTTCGCAGCTCGCCAAGAAAATGGGCCTCGGTACGCGCCGAGAAAAATAATTTTTTGCTCTGCGAAGAATTTCGCTTCGAGGCTACTCTCGCGCACACGCGCCGCGGATTCCAAAATCACGGAAATTCAATGCCGCGAGCGCTCGGCGTTCCTCTCTCAAAATCTGAATAAGCTTAGCGTGCCGCGCAACATCGTAAGCGGCGTTGCCCGCGCGACCGCGCCGCCGTTCTTTTCTGAGTTCTCGTTCGATAACGACAATCAGCTTTCTTCTGCCGGCCGGACTTCGGTCGATAAGATCTTTCGGCCAAATCGGTAAAATCTTCTGCGGCAAGATCTGCGCAACGTCGTGTCCGCAACTGGACCGAGAATTGCGAATCTTGCCGCTCCACTCGTTCGTGGGCGCTGTAGTGTCTCGTATCGAAACGCGATCTCGCATGACCATCGACTGTGGTGCAGTCACGCGATGCGGGGATATCTTTTGTGCAATCCGTTGCCGGTAGGGTGAATGACGGCGGCGAGAAAAAACTTATCCCCGCGAGTCAACAATGCCGTATTCTTCTCGGCGATGTCACAACCGCTGGGCTTTCGACGTTGACCGATGGCACCGTCGTAATCCGCGGCGTCGACCGAACGATTTTCGGACCACGGGATAGACGGATGTTACGGGCTTCGCTCTCTTCGGCATTGAAGATGCGCCAGCGTAACGCTGCATTTGCCGAGACTCCGCAAGCGGCGCGCCGTCGTCAGGCGCGTCTCGCGATAGATCTAGCCATATCGAATGTATTCGGCATCGAGGGCAAAGCGCTGTGGCGCGGCACGCGCGGCGTCAGGGATATAGCAGAGGCTCGCCAAGTCGCGATGTATCTCGCACACGTTTGCTGCCGCATGTCGTTGACCGAAGTCGGAGCCATGTTCGGTCGTGATCGGACGACTGTCGCCCATGCCTGCCTCAAGGTCGAGTACCGGCGCGACGATCCGAATTTCGACCGTGCGCTCGACGTTCTGGGCTGGGCATTGCCGACGCTCGTGATGCGCGAAGCAAGCCCATACGCACCGAAACCTCAGGCAGGAATCGAGGATCAGGAATGGATGTGAGTTCGTCCCGCGAGCGCAAAGTGACGAGCAGGCAAGGGCTCGAAACGCCTGAACGCAACTTTGCCGAAAGCCCTCTCGCATGGCTCGCGCGCCGCAAAGACAAGGACGGCCAGCCAATGCTGACCGATGCCGAATTCGATGCCGGCGAAAAGCTTCGGGCCGACTTCTGGTTTGCTCAGATGACGCCGCGGGTCACGGCGAACTGGTCGCTCCTGTTGACCGGAGGCGGCGGAGCGAGGGGCGCGCCGGACATCGGACCGGATATTCGCGATTCCGTCGTCGCGGCGCACGAGCGCGTGAAGCGGGCGCTTACCGCCGTCGGCCCGGACCTCGCAGGCGTTCTGATCGACGTCTGCTGCCATCTGAAAGGTCTTGAAGCGAGCGAAAAAGCCAGCGGCTGGCTGCAACGTTCCGGCAAAATCATCCTGCAGATCGCGCTCCGCCAGCTCGCCCGGCATTACGGAATGCTTCCGGCCGTGGCCGCGAGCAACGACAAACCGGTGCGAGTCCGGCACTGGGGCGCGGAAGACTATCGCCCGCAGATCGAACCGGGGGTCATCTGACCTAAGCTGCGAGCATCGACTCCGCATCGGAACGGATGCGCTTCACCATCGAAGCAAGACCGTTCGAGCGTTGCGGCGTCAGATGTTCTTTGAGGCCAAGGCTCGCGAAAATGCCTTCGGCGTCCGTCTTCGAGATTTCGTCGAGCGTTTTTCCGTCGTAGATGGCGAACAGAAGCGCGATGAGACCTTGGACGATGTGAGCGTCGCTCATGCCCTGCATTTCGAGCTTGTCGGTCCCGCTCGGTTTGCCGGGGTCGCCGACGCGCCGGGTCGCAAGCCAAACCTGGCTGGCGCAGCCGCGGACCTTATTGGCGTCCGTACGGAGCGCCTCTGGAAAAGGCGGCAGCGCGCGGCCAAGCTCAATGACGTAGCGATAGCGGTCCTCCCAATCGTCGAGGAGCGCGAAATCGGCGCGAATGTCGTCAAGAGTCATCAGGAAAGCCTAGTCTCGGTCCGCGACATGTCGGACCCTAGGCTACACATAGGTGGCGAGGCAGCCCGAGGGCAAGACCGGAAGCGATCGCTTGGGGCGATCAGGCTCTCAGACGCCGTTCCTGCTAGCCTGTTTCCCGCGCCAATCGGGGGATTTGTCGAATGGCGTCAGAGTGCCGCTGTCGCGTTCGAGGATGGCGGGTGCTACGCGGCCTTTGCTGTCATCGAGGCTGAGGCTGGTAGGGCTGGCGCCGGAAGCCGCCCGCTCGCGCGCCATCTCGTAGGCAAGCTTGGCGCCGAACTCGGCCTTCGCGACGAATTGCGACCACAACTCTGAGCTTTTGGCGCAGACCGCAGCGTTGCGGTCGCAGAAAGTCACCACCCAATTGGCTGTGGCTCCGGCGCGGTCGTGGAGACGCTGCTGCTGATCGCGGTCCGACGGAAGCAGCGCGATGCCGATGGCGGCAAATGTAGCAATACGCAACAAACCCATAACTCAAACCTTCGACTGCCCGATCGTGATTTCGACCGCTAAGCGGACTGGTGAGGCTCTTGCCCCTTGAGCAACCAATAGCAGCCGCGGATCAAGGCTAAGCTAGGTTGTGCGGTGCAATTTGAATGGGATTTACATCAAATTCTTCGCATCGGTTTCGTTCGCGGGAGGGTGACGGTTAAGCAGGTCTTAACAGCTGTTGACGATACTTAACGCCGGGGGCAAAGAGCAACGGGCGGCGGAAATGACCGAGAGGGATCGAAAGCTCGCAGCCATCGTATCGCTGCTTGCGACGACGAGCGTGGCATTGAACATGTTCGTCTTCCAGAATACCGGCCGGCAAGCCGCCGCGATCGAAACAGGCGGTATCGGCGAGCGTACCGCCTGGGTCGATGGTCCCGGCATCACGCTCGGGCCGACCTCGCCGGGTCCGGGAGTGCCGCAGCAACCGGCCGAGAATGGCACCTTGCCGCCGGTGCTGTCGGGCCAAAGCGACGACGCCAATCGTGCGGAACTCACGAAGGGGATACAACGCGAGCTCGGCAACATCAATTATGAGCCCGGCCAATCCGATGGCGTGCTGGGATTAGTGACGCGTGCCGCGATCTTTGCTTATGAGTACGACAACGGCCTAGTGTTGACCGGCCAGCCCAGCGAACAGCTTCTCAGTCAATTGATACTCGGTTCTTCATCCTTGACGGCGAGCGCTGCGCGCCCCGGCAAGACGATGACGGCCGACGGCGAAAGTTTCGTTCGCAATGTGAAGCGGCAGCTCGCCGCACTGGGTTATCAGACGGGCGTCCCGAGTTCCGCCCTGACGCCCGAGTTCGCGCGCGCCATTCGCGAGTTCGAAACCGACCAGAAGCTCAAGCTAAGCGGTCGCATCTCGGGCCCGATGATGAGCCGGCTGCTTCGCCTGCAAAGCGAGCCAAAGGCCCGGCGCGAGGCAGTCGCGAAGGCGACGAAGCATTAGGGATTTTGCTGGCCCTGCTGCTAACGTGAGCTCATGCGTCTGAAATCGGAAATATGGGTCAAGGCCTACTTGCGCCGTTGTACGGTCAACGGTGCAACGGGCGTCGTTGCCCGCCACGGCGATGACGACGCCGGTGCCATTTTCATAAAAATCGTGCGGGCTGATCGGACGGCGGCAGTGTTCTCGCCGGCACCGGCCGGCCTCGACGATGCCGATGTCGACCGGCGCTGGGTGTCGCGGTTCGAAAAAGTTTTCGTGCCGGAAGCGGAGGCCGAAGTGCTCCTGAAGCGCGAAGCGAATTTCGACAGCGACGTCTGGATCGTCGAGATCGAGGATCGCGAGGGGCGGCACTTCCTCGGCGA
This sequence comes from uncultured Alphaproteobacteria bacterium, assembly GCA_963710005.1. Classification (GTDB taxonomy): domain Bacteria; phylum Pseudomonadota; class Alphaproteobacteria; order Rhizobiales; family Hyphomicrobiaceae; genus Hyphomicrobium_B. The sequence continues at coordinate 5,808 of CAVPYR010000008.1, read as the reverse complement.
GGAACTGATGAAATAGCAACGGAAGCGACCTCTCGAATTTTGAGTTTACGCTCCGTTAATCACTCCCTGACTGTAATTCATTGATGCGATGATTCTGGCGGCCGCAGCGCATCCACGCCACCTTCAGTATCGCGTCCCGGTCATGTGGCGGGAGCGTTCGAGACGGGGAGTGCCGCATGGCGTGAGCGAGGCTCGCGCCTTTGGGGGATTGCGCATGGCGACGATATTGGAATTCAAGATTGCGCCGAGACCATCGGCGGCATCCGTTCTCGCGGCATACAGCGCGGATCAGTCAGCCGAGATCGTGCTCTTTCCGGGCGTGCGTTACGAGCGGCAGGTCGAACAGCCCGGGACGAAGCCAGGAAAATCCAAGCGCCGCCCCGATACGATCGATCTCGAAGGCTGAAATCCTCACGCGCCGTGCGCGGTGCATGACGCTTTGGCGAGAATAGCCTGCTCGTCCGCCCGATAGGGCTCGCCCTTGTCGGGAGCGCGCACGACGACCAGACCTTTGGCAGCGGAGATTATCTGCTGTGCATCGACGCTCTGCTGCGTAGCGCCGGACGGAGGCAGCCCAAGAAAACGATCGTCGCCAGGAACAATCGCAAGATCGATCGTCGTTTCGCGGTCGGCAGAGGCAGCTGCAAAGTAGAGGTTCGTCCCGTCGGGTGCGTAGATGCCGATCGTCCAGCCGAGATCCGGCAGTAGCGCACGAACCCGCATCGTCGTGTCGGCCGTTTCAAATGGACAGAACGCAAAACGCGCGTCGGGCGCCAGGAACGGCAGGAGCTGGTGCTGCGGCGTCACGGTTCCGGTGATCGTCATCGTATTCTTGGGCAGCGCGCGGGCGAGCCGTGAGTACGCCGATCCCCGTGCGTCATTGACCGCCAGGAACGTCACGGCGAGGTGCACGATCCCCGCAACAAGCAGGAATATTGCCAGGAGCCGCCAATCGAAGCGCTGCAACAGCCTCATGAGCATCCCTCGCGGGTTATGACGGGCAAAAGCTTATCGCGTGTGGCGCGCTCTTCGGCCGAAAGACCCGTGGCGGGATCGAGCACCGTGAACACCAGCACCAGTCGTCCCGCTCCGCTCGTGGGAAGCCAGTTGCCGGGCCGCGCGTCGCGCCCGAGCGAGACGACGAACGACCCGTTCGGATTGGGCGCGACCGTATCGGCCGTGAACTCGTAGCGGTCGGCGTCATTGGCGATGAGGTTGCCCCGCGCGTCGAACACGGCGAGGCTCCACCACAGGCCGCGCATATTGGAGCCGTCGAGCACATAGTTGCACGAGGAATGAAGTCGTGCCCCCTGCGAGTCTGTGCGCGCTTCGAAAGTGCCGGCACTGTCGGCGGAAATCCGAAGCTTCCCGGTCGTGATCATGTGGGCCCTGGTATAGGGATCGGCGCTCTCGCGGCCGATGTCGCGCCACTGCTGCCATGGCCCGTACATGTCGGCGGAGAGCGGAGATCCACGCGCGACCATGTAGCGGCTCGACCAGACGCCGACCGATACGGCGAGCATCAGCGTGAGGATGAGCCCAATCGCGCGCAGCAGGATCGCAAGCACCGCGCGCATCAGACCGATGCTCGATGACGATACCGCTGGCTCAAGTTCGACCGATGCCACGTTGATGAGCTTCCTGTTGCTATCGAGGTCTAAGGCCGCGCCGTGGATGCCGGCTGCTGTTCCGGCGGCGGCGCTGTTGCAGGAATCGAAAGATCATCGTGAGACATGTCGAAAAGCGTCGCTCGCCGGTCGGGCCGGTTGACGGGCTGCGGCGCCGGCTCTTTCGGATCGATCGGCGCCGTCGGGGAATGCGAAGGCCCGGGCGTCGACGCAGCGGGAGGCGCGTCACCAAAGCCGTTCGCCTTGCGCAGCGCTGCTACAAGAACTTTGAGAGCATCGCGCGTCTTCTGCGGCATGATGCTCTGCGGCTTGGAAGAATCCGATGTGGATTGCGAAGCGGTCGGCTCGATGCCGGCAGCGACCTGCGCGGCCTTTACCTCCGCGAGGCGTTGCTGCTCGGCGATCTGGCGCGGATGCGGTGCAAGGCCGGGAATGTTCGGAATGTTCATGTCCGTGTGCGCGACCGTCATCAGGTCATGCCAGATGGGTGCCGCCTGATGGCCGCCCGTGACGCCTGCACGCATCGGCCGGTTATCGTCGTTGCCGACCCAGACGCCGGCTACGTACTTACCGGTGAAGCCCATGAACCATGCGTCCTTCGGGCCCGTCGACGTACCGGTCTTGCCGGCGACGTTGGTGAAATCGAGATTGGCCAAGCCGCCCGTGCCTTGCGTCACGACGCGATTGAGCATCGTGTTCATTTCTTCGGCCACGTGCCGCGACACGACCTGCTGCGGCGGCGGCTCGTCGCGCTCGCGGGAATAGAGCAGGTCGCCCTTCGATGTCGTGATGTCGAGGATGCCGTAGGGTCTGGCGCTCTTGCCGCCGTTGGCGAACGTCGCGACGCCACCGGTATGTTCGAGCACGGTGATGCCGCCGTCGCCGAGCGCCATCGAGCAGGTCTTCTTGACGCCTTCGATGCCGAGCCGCTTGGTCATCTCGATGACTTTTTCACGTCCCACCGCGAATGACAATTCCGCCGCGACCGTGTTGATCGATCTCGCAAGCGCCTCCCAGAGCGGCATCCGCGCACCCGAGCCGCCGCCGCCGCCGTAGTTTGACGGCGACCAGTTTCCGCACGAGCGCGAGGCGTCGCGCACGATGGTCTCGGGCGTGTAGCCGTTCTCCATCGCCGTTGCATAGACGTAGATCTTGAACGACGAGCCCGGCTGGCGTTTGGCGTGCGTCGCGCGGTTGAACTGGCTTTCGCCGTAATCCGGACCGCCGACGATGGCGCGCACTTTTCCATCCGTCTCCATCAGCACGATCGCGCCGGAGTGGAAATTATTGTCGCGACCTTCCTTGCGGAGCGCCGCAGCGAGAGCTTCTTCGGCCTGTCGCTGCAGCGTCAGATCGACCGTGGTCCGCGCCGTCAGCACGTACTGGTTCTTGCCGTCGGCGATGCGCTGGACCTCTTCATAAGCCCAATCGAGGAACCAGTCGGGGCTCGTCGAGGTGCGTGCTTCGACGATCCTCGCCGGGTTCATGCGCGCCGAGTGCACTTGGCCCGCCGTGTAGTAGCCGGCGTCGACGAGGTTATCGAGAACCTGATTGGTGCGGGCGCGAGACGCCGCGAGATCGACGAGCGGCGAGTATTTCGTCGGCGCCTTGAAGAGCCCGGCGAGCACCGCCGCTTCCGCCATGTTGATGTCGCGGACCGACTTGCCGAAATAGTATTGCGAAGCAGCTTCGACGCCGAACGTGCCGCCGCCCATGTAGGCGCGGTCGAAGTAGAGCTTCAGAATTTCCCGCTTCGAGTAGCGGCTCTCGAGAAGGAAGGCGAGGAACAGCTCCTTGATCTTTCGTTGCAGCGAGCGTTCCGACGATAGGAAAAGGTTTTTCGCAAGCTGCTGCGTCAGCGTCGAGCCGCCCTGCACGACCTCGTTCGCCTGCACGTTGGTGAGCAGCGCGCGCATCGTGCCGAAGACGTCGACGCCGTAATGCTCGAAGAAGCGCCGGTCTTCCGTCGAGAGCGTGGCCTTGATCAGCACGGGCGGAATGTCGTCGAGCGGCACCGCATCGTTATGCAGGATGCCGCGCTTGCCGATCTCGTTGCCGTTGACGTCGAGGAACTTGACGGCATAGCGGCCGGTCAGAAATTTGCTTTCGTCGAACTCCTGGAAAGCGGGAAGCGCGAGGCCGTAGAGCACGACGAGGCCGCCGAACAGCATCGTCAGGCCTTCGGAGAGGAATTCGTTGAGGAGCCGCCGCCAGCCAACGAGCTGGAAGCGCGCGAAATAACTCGACCCAGCGTTCCAGTAGTCCTTGACGCGCGACCACGCTTCGCCGAGCCCAGAGTTGATCTGCGAATCGAGTCTGAGCCAGTCGATGAAGCGGTCGCGGCCGCCCTGCTTATGAAACCAGTCGTTCAAGAACCGCCACCCCTTACGACGTCGCTCTTGTCACGCGTGGAACGTGGGCTTAAGCCCTCCACGGCGAGAGTCATTCTTGCAACAACTATCGCGACGCTTCCAGCCGGACGCGCCGCGCAAATTAGTCTGCTGACGTTAGGCGTCGCAAGTCGACGAAATTGTGGTTATCTCGGCAGCGCTGGCAAGGGAAGAGCAAGACCTGATGTTGGACGGCAACGATCCACCGTTCTGGCGCACGAAAACGCTCGAGGAGATGTCCCGCGACGAGTGGGAAGCGCTGTGCGACGGCTGCGGGCGCTGTTGTCTCGTCAAGCTCGAAGACGAGGAAACGGCGGAAATCTACCTGACGCGGCTTTCCTGCGCGATGCTCGACGTCAAGACCTGCCGCTGCAAGGACTATCCGAGCCGTTTCAGTAAGATGCCGGATTGTCTTGAGATCGATATTGCCCGTGCCCGCGAGCTCTCGTGGCTGCCGAAAACCTGCGCCTACCGCGTCGTTAGCGAGGGGCAGAACCTGGCGTGGTGGCACCCCTTGGTGTCGGGCACGCCCGAGACGGTGCACCAAGCCGGCATTTCGGTGAAAAGCTTCGCTATGAGCGAACGCCGCGTCAAGCAGGAGAACTACTGGAAGTACATCATCCCCGATTTGCCGGAGGCCAGCCGCAAAATCAAAAAAACCGGCTGAAAGTTATCCTCGCAGTCTGACGCCGATTTATACTTGTAAGTTTTCATCGCCAAATTGATATTTTACTGATTATTTTCAATGACTTGATGGCGATTTTCCGTTGACAGCGTGACGCTCCTGAGGCAGTATATTCGTATGGTGCTAAGAGGGTCCGGCAAGAGATAGCCGCCTCATCGTCCTGTTAGCGCGGCGCGCTTCGGCGAGACCAACCCAAAGAAATTTCGAAAGGTCAGCGGCGCATGGCGGCGGCTTCAACGGCGCGTCGGCCAGCTTCGCGCGTCCGCGCGACGAAGACGGCGGCTTCGAATGACGACGATCCGTCCGGTGCGCCAAAGACGAGACAGCTAGCGGGGAAGAAACCGAAGCCAGCGAGCGCGAACGAAAACTCACCCGCGACGACAACCGCGCCGCGCACGAAAGCCGCGCCGCCATCTTCGCGCACGCGCGCCAGACCGGGCGCACTCGTGCAGCGTGTCTACAACACGATCGACGGCGGTCTGACGAAGCTCGAGAAGCAGAAGGGGCTCACGTCCCAGGATCGCGAGCGCGCCTCGCGCGCGCTATCGCAGATGGTCAATGCCCTGGAGAAGGCTGTGGAGATGCAACGCGACATGACGAAGAGAAAGCCAACGGGAGGCGACGCCAAGAGCAAGGAGGCGCTCGCCCATGCGGAAGACCTACGCCGCGAAATTGCGGAACGTCTTGAGCGCCTCAATCGCAAGCGGGCGCCTCAGCGAAGTTCTGAATGAGCTGAGCCGGACCGAGCTTGAGTTCATCGCCCACGACTGGGAGCTTTGGGCGAGAGACGACCAGCTTGCGCCTCCCCACAAAATGTCATCCCGGCCGAAGCGCAGCGGAGCGCCGGGACCCAGGGCCGCAAGCGCAGACGCCGACGTCAGCCCTGGGTCCCGGGTCTCGCAAGAGGGCTCGCCCGGGATGACAACTTTGGATGCGTCGGCTGACGTCCCCTGGCGCGTGTGGATGCTTCTTGGCGGCCGAGGTTCGGGCAAGACCCGCGCTGGAGCCGAATGGATTCGAAGCATTGCCTGCGGCGAAGACACAAAGTCGCCCGCGGAGGTCGGCGCAACATCACCGCGCGCTGCGGCCGGCTCGCGGAACGCGA
>CAVPYR010000007.1:0-20024 GCA_963710005.1 uncultured Alphaproteobacteria bacterium | reverse complement strand
TTGATATCGCTGGAAACCCTCGCCTACTCGGCGATCGTCACTTCGAAGGTGCGGCTCGCAATCTCGCCGCTCGCAAGCTTGGCGGAAACGGAGAAGTGGTCTTCGCCCAGTTGTCCTGCCCGCGCGGTATAGTAGATGCCCGTGCCCGTCGCCTTTCGGCCGAGACACGTGCCCTGCGCCGAATACTCGATTGTGGTTTCCTGTCCCGGCACGAGCGTAACGTCACCCTTCGATGGCGGCTCGGTGATCGCGATCTGAGGTGCCGCGATCGGCTCACACTTCTCTCCCAACCCGGCGAAGATGAAGACGCGCGCCCGCCTGCCAGCCACGACAGGCGCCGAGCGCACCGCTACATCGGCCGACGAGGCAGCTTTTACCGGCTGAAGACTTGTGTTGTTGGGCCCGGCGCCTGTGCATCCAACCACGCACGGAAAAACAAGCGCCGAAAAGGCCATCGAAACGACGTTCCTCCGGGCGAAGATCGCTGAGCGCAAATTCGTAAGTCTCTGATGAGCTTCATTGGTCGATGGAGACAGCCTTAGCTGAGCGGATGCGGTCGCCGGGTCAATCCCTAAAAGAAACCGTCAGCAGTGTCGATCATTCCGGCGGCACGGCCATGGTGTCGATATTGGTCCTTTTTCGCTAGACTGAGCAAAGTCGTCGGGCCTGCCTCGACAGGCTAGAGCCCTCCTCCCCTTATGTTCTCCGCACGACCTCGGCGATTTTGCGTTTGCCGGCGAACACCGTTAATTGCCGATCATAATTCCGCGGCTGAACATTTTGACCGCAAATGCGGAATTCGGCCATGAAGCAGCGGCATGCGTCAAACGGGGGAGTGAGGGAGATCCAAATGATTATTAGGAATTTGAGCATTGCGCTATTCGCGCTTGTCGCAATCGCGGTGTCTGCGCCGGAAAGCCATGCTGCGTCGGCACGCGAGATTGACGCTGGTGTGCACGAAACGCTCGAGAGGTTTTTCTACAAAGTTGGCGGCGCGCGGGAACTCGCGAACAAGTCCGTCGGCATGCTCGTCTTTCCGTCCGTCGTGAAAGCCGGATTTGGGGTCGGCGGAGAATACGGCGAAGGCGCGCTTCTCATTCGCGGACACAACGCCGGTTATTATAACACCATATCGGCTTCATTCGGATTTCAGATCGGTGTGCAGTCGCGGTCCGTCATTATCGCTTTCATGACGCCACAAGCTCTCGATCAGTTTCGCAATACGGCGGGCTGGAAGGTGGGCGTCGATGGTTCGGTCGCCATCATAACCGTCGGCGTCGGCGGCTCCATTGATACCAACAAGATCACCAGCCCTGTCGTCGGCTTCATCCTCGATCCGACGGGCCTGATGTATAATCTGACGCTCGAAGGCTCAAAGATCTCGCGCATCGCGAAATAAATCCGCTGCCGGGATTTTGTCAGGCTGTTCCCCAGGGAACAGCCTGACGGTTAAGAAGAGCGGCGCATTCCCCAAAGTTCGCTATGGGGGAAGAATGCGAAGATCATCGCGAATGAGCTGCGTGCCAGCGGCGGCTGTTTTTGTGCTTGTTGGTTTTGCAAGCAGCACCGCACGGGCCGAAAGCTATGTTTTCGACGCGCGTCGAACGGAAGTTCGATTTGCTTATCTGATGGGGCTGGCGAAGCAGAAAGGCCGTTTCAGCCAAGTGAACGGTACGCTTCAGTTCGACGAGCACGCGCCCGAAAGAAGCACCGTTACCGCTACCGTCGCGACTGCGAGCCTCGGAACCGGCGAACCGATCGTCGACGACGAGCTGAAAGGCAGCGATTTCTTCAACGTCGCCGTCGATCCCGTGATGACGTTCAAAAGCCGCAGCGTCCGTTCGACCGGAACCGATATGGCCGAGATGACCGGCGATATCACGGTGAACGGCATTACGAAACCGATCACGTTCACGGTTTCCCTCCATCCTCACGACGATCCAGCATTGAAATATAGCGCCGGGGCTCGTGAGTTCGTGGCGACGGGGCGCATTCAGCGCAGCGCCTTCAACATGACGGCTTATCAGGCGATGGTCGGCGATGACGTCGATATCGAGATCGATGCAATCGTCCGAAAGAAGCTCTGAGAACCCGTAACGAACGGCACGGATGAGCCGTATCCCGAAACAAGGCTTATCCCACTACACGAGACGAGGAGTAACCGCCATGACGCCGAAAGCATCGGACGACGTATCTTCGAGAGTGGATCAATGGTTTTATTGGCTGACAGCGACCGCGGCACTCGTGCTGGTGTGGGCGGTTTTCGGCATTCCGCACCTCAGGGCCGAGGAAGGCATTCGCGTTCCCGCTCCTTTGGTGGATGAGCGCATTGCACCAAATGCAGGTTTAGAAACGGCCGTATTTGCAGGCGGCTGCTTCTGGGGCGTGCAAGGCGTCTTCCAGCACGTTGCAGGCGTTGAGAACGCCGATTCGGGGTATACGGGCGGCAAGCAAACGGACGCGCACTATGAGGTCGTCGGGACCGGGATGACTGGGCACGCCGAATCCGTTCAGGTGAAGTTCGATCCGAAGAAGGTCAGCTACGGAAAGCTGCTGCAGATCTATTTCTCGGTGGCGCACAACCCGACCGAGCTCAATCACCAGGGACCGGATTCCGGAACGCAGTACCGCTCGACGATTTTCCCGATGACGGATGAGCAAGCCGGGATCGCGAAGGCTTACATCGCGCAGCTCGGAGCGGCTCACATTTTCTCAGACCCGATCGTAACGACCGTGGAACCGGGCCGAACTTTTTATGCGGCCGAGGACTATCATCAGAATTTTCTAACGTTGAACCCGACGTATCCCTACATCACGATCAACGACATGCCAAAGGTTGAGAACCTGAAGCGGCTCTTCCCCGAGAGCTATCGGGCCGAGCCAGTGCTTGTTGCCGTCGCCAAGGCGCCGAATTGAGGCCGGCGCTCAGGCGTTGCGAGCGATGGGTTCGAGATCTTGCGTGTAGATCGAATACATCGGCTCATCCTGGAGGATGACGTCGGTGTATTCGCCGTAGCCGTTGAAGCGGGTCGCCATCGCTCGCGCATAGGCGCCGAGGTTGCCGATCTCGATGTAGTCGCCTTCGTGCACTGAAGCGGGCAGCATGAACGGCCCCTTCATGCGATCGATTGAATCGCACGTCGGCCCCCAGAACTCGAACGGCTCCAGCGGCTCGTTCGGATCGAGGCCGGGGCGGATCAACCGGACCGGGAAGATGAAGCCGAGATGGGCGCTATCGAACAACGCTCCATAAGATCCATCATTGATGTAGAGCTGATTGCCGGATTTGCGCAGATCGACCTTGACGATCAGGCTCTCGGCTTCGGCAACAAGCGCGCGACCGGGCTCGCAGATCAGGCGGCAATGCTCGGTCACCGGCATCTTCGCCATAGACGCCTTGATCACTTCGATGAAGTCGGACAGCCGCGCCGGCACGCTATCGGTATAACGCGACGGAAATCCGCCACCGATGTCGATCGCATCAACCACGACGCCAGCTTTAACGATGTGCTTTTTCACTTCCTCGAACGCCATCGCATAGGCGTCGGGCGTCGTCGTTTGCGAGCCGACGTGAAATGTAATGCCGAGCTCGTCGGCGACCTGCCGCGTCTTGACGAGCAGCCGCTGCGCCTTCTGGCCGGAGATACCGAATTTGTGTTCGAGCGGCACCCGGCTGTTCTTTGCCGGCACGGAGATGCGCACGAACAGCTCGAGGTCTTTCGCGCCGTCGGTCTCCTCGATGATCTTCTGCAGCTCGTCCTCGGTGTCGAGGGCAAAGCATTTGATGTCATAGTCGAAATACGCACGGCGGATCGCGTAGCGTGACTTGACCGGATGCATGAAGTGGAGGCGCACACCGGGAATGGTCGCCGCATCTTCGAGTTCGGCGACGGAGGCCACGTCGAACTGCGTGATGCCCGCGCCGTAGAGCGCGCCGAGGAGGAAGACGGAGCTATTCGCCTTGTAGGCGTAGGCAACCTCGCCTGGAAAGTTGTTGATAAACCACCGGGCGGCGCGACCTGCCGCATGGGGCCGAGCCGCGAAGACCGGAAGATCCGGCTTCATCTCGGTCACCATTTCGAGAGCGGTGGCAAACTTCTCCATCGCGAAAGAACCTCCTGCGGAAGAACTATCCGGTTTCGCGCGCGGCAGCCGAGCGATGTCGGCCCTGGATGCTATATTGAAGGGGTGCATTTAGGTATCTCGGCCCCCGCTGTAAAGCCTTTCGGAACCCAAACGCCCTCCAGGGTTGCCGGATTCTCTCTCCAAGGCGAGAGCACCGTTGCGATTGACGCGCCAAGCGATGCCTTTCGGCACCTATTTTCATAAGACAGTTTGATGAAGGTGAGACGTGCGCCTGAGCGGCAGAAGCCCGAACGCTATCCCCTGCCCAGGACGAGGACAGCACGTCCGTCGCGCAGCGATTTCCCGTTCGCCACATCAGGCCGCGGGAGGGCGATTTGTTCGCCCCGATCCCGCTGGCGCCGTATGGCTCCCGTTCGGGCGATACGGGCGCGCTCGGCCTTTTCGGGATTGGCGCGCATCTCCCAATCGGTCACCAGCGTGTCTTGGATAAAATTCTCCCAATTGCCGAGAACCGTGAAACGCTGCCGCACAAAATCATGCTCGATGCCCACAGGGGGCGTTGCGCTCGTCGAGCAGCGGCCGAGGATCGTTTCGGCGCCTTCGGCCTTGTAGCGTAGCTGGAACGGCGCCTCGGCAGGCGGAATACTCACGGCCTGGTTGGCGGAAAGCAGATTATCGGTCTGGAAATCGCTCGGAAAGAGCACGGTCCCGACGCCTTCCGCGTCGACGCTGATGACCGTCAGATAGCAATCGTTGTCGGCTTCGGCCTTGATCATCACGAGGTCGCCAGGCACTGGGCGCGGTTTGTCGAGCCACATCGACAGGCCGATCTCCGACTTGGCTTCGCGCAGAAAACCGGCAGAGGCCGCGGTTTGGCCCGGCGCGTCGATGCCTTTCAAAAGCGAGAAGAGTTGCTCGAGCTGAGTTCGAGAGAGCACCCCGTGCAAGAGCCGCCGCGCGAGTGGCGCCGCCGCTCCCTTGGCGTCTGTGAGCTCCGTCAGAAACTCCTGGCGATCGAGACCCGTTTCGCCCAGCGCAACTTCGAAATCGGCACCTTCGCGATAACGCCGCGCCAGGCCTGAGACCAACTCCTCGCCGTAAATCCTCGACGTGAGATCGACGCCGACGGTTTTTGCAGCGGCGCGATAACGGTCGGTGCCGCCGAGCATCAATAGGGCGTTCTCACTGTCCGTGCCGAAGAGCGGCAGCGCGGCGCGACGTTCTGGCGGCATGGGTGCCGCCGAAATATCGACTGGCCCCGCTCCTCTGAAATCGTCCTTGGCCTGAACCAGCGCTTCGGTGTGACAAGCGAAGCAATTGATACCGGACTTCGTCGTCGGCTCTACGGCGTCTGCCTCAACGCCGGCGTAGGGTTTCTCGATGCCCGGTAAAACGCGGTCGATGCGGTTTCCGTCGGCATCAAAAAGTGCGAACGCGTAAAAGCCATTCGGAAGTGTGAAGAGTGCGCGAATTTGGTCGGGCCTGAAGGGCGACTTCGCTGTCGTCGCGGATTTCGGGCCCTGGGGATGCTCGAAAACGTTCTGTTCGCTCGTGCTCGTCGCGAAATCGTAGACGAGCCACAGGCCTCCCTTGCTGCCGGGATGGCGTTCGATCAGGCGGTTGCCGCGTGTCACCGCGCTTTCGCTTATCGCGATGCGCCGGACCGATCCGGAACGAATGTTCGCGTCGATATTTGTTCCGTTCAATTTGGCAAGCTCTGACAGCTTCGCCGGGACCCCGACCAGGGCGTAATAAAGCGGCGTCTCTCCGGCAGCCGCAGCGAGCCAATCGCCGTTTACGATGACGGCCTCGCTGCCCGCCGTCTTCACGACGTCGGGAGCGACCGCGTGTATGAGCGCCGGCGGATAGGCTTTTTCGATCATGCGCCATCGGGCGGCGTCCCAACCGAAATCCGTCAGACGAAACGACAGCACGGTGCCAGCTGCGTCGAGAGGCGTTAGCTTCGCGGTGTCCGGAACCGAGGACAGGCTGTTCATCAATTTGTTGAGCGCGCTACCGTAGGCCGTCATCTCGGCAGCAGTCGCACACGAGTTGTAAAGATGAGTGAGCGAGATGAAGCGCACATCCTTGCCCTGATCGCGCTCGAGACGCTGGGCGTCGCGCATCAACTTGTCGACATCCTCCGGACGCATGGGGTGACGCGAAGCGCAGGTTTGCTCAGCGGGGGTAAGATCTCTGATCCACCCGCGAACGGCTTCGATGTCGTCGGGCTGCGGTTCGGCTGCGACGTTTCCGCCCGAGAAAACATCAAGCGGAGCGTGGCGCGTTTCGAGTACGTCGTAGAGGCGCGACGCGTCGGGAATGCCCGGCTTCACCTGAACCGGATCGCGCGCCTGATCGTCGATCGCCAGGATGTTGGCGAGACCGCCTGATGCAAGCGGCCGTTCTAGCCGGCCGGTCTGATGGCAGCGGGCGCAATAGGTATCGAAGACGCCATATGCCTTGGCGGCGCGCGGTTCGTCGGGGCGTGGCGGCACCGCCAGCGATGAGTTGTTCGTGGACGGCTGGCCGACTTGAGCTATGACGTGGTCGCTTGCCACCGCGATACCCAGAGCACCTGCGAGCAAGCACGCGAAATTTATCAGGTATCTCAAACGCACGTCCTCGGAAACCCAACCGTCGCCATCCCGCTTCCCCTAAGGCCAGGGCGCGGCACCATAGTGGCGGTTTGGACCATCGCCTAGATCGGCTTCGCGCACCCCGAAATGCGCGCTATCGCAAGTGAAATTGGCGACCGTTAAGAGGAATGAATACTTCGTTAAATTCAAGAAGTGCGAGTTAGTCATTACAAGACTTCAAAATCGACGACGATGCGAATGTCGGTTACAAGAACCTTACTTCAATAGATTGAACACGGGTTGCCACACATGGACCTCAAGGCGGCAGGTGATCAAAACGCGAGAGCCGACCTTTTGACTCGCGCTGGCATGACGATCTGTTTCCTGGCAACGGGAGCACTTCTGATCGGCACGCTTGCGGTCGCTCAATCCCACGATGTTCAAGGCCCGGCCACGCCCGTCGCGAGCACGACCACTTCGAAGTAGTCACGTTTCATTTGTCACTTTTCCGATTTCGATCCTACTCCCCTACGATCCCACTCCGATCCCTCCGATCCACTTAGGGCCCTCCGCCAACCGGCGCAGGGCCCTTTCTTTTTGGCCCTCTCGTTTAAGGTGCGCCTGCGCCCGTCGAACTTTTCACGATCACGACGTAGCCGCCAGCTTTGAGCTCCGAGACGACATGATCAAGATGAGCCCGGTCGCGCGTCTCGATGACGAGATGCAGCTCCGTGCCCTTTGCCGGAACGTCGGTGAAGACCCGCTGATGATAGACCTCGACGACGTTCGCTCCGGCCTTGCCGATGATGCCGGCGACCCTGGCGAGCTGCCCGGGACGGTCCGGGATGTCGATCGCCAGGCGAGACAGCCGGCCATCGCGCGCCAGTTCGCGTGTCAGGACGCTTGCCAAGAGCCGCGTGTCGATATTGCCGCCGCAGAGCACGAGCCCGATCTTGCGGCCCTTATAGAGCCTGTTGGCTCCGATGAGTGCCGCGAGGCCCGCGGCGCCTGCGCCTTCGACGACCGTCTTCTCGATGGTGATCAGAAGCGAGACTGCGCGCTCGAGATCGGCCTCGGACACGAGGAGGATATCATCGACGAGTGCTTCGATGACTTGCTGGGTCAAACTTCCGGGTGCGGTGACGGCGATACCTTCTGCCAGCGTATCGCCCCCGACAGGGAGCGACAATTTTTTCACGGCGTTGAGCATCGACGGGTAAAGCTGCGCCTCGACGCCGACCACCTTGATCTTCGGATTGATCGCCTTCGCTGCGATTGCCATTCCTGAAATCAGGCCGCCGCCGCCGATCGGCACCATCAGCACATCGAGCTCGGGCGCCACGGCGAGCATTTCGACCGCCACAGTCCCCTGTCCCGCGATGATGGCCGGATCGTTATAGGGGTGGACGAAGGTCATTCCCCGTTCGGCGCCATAGCTCACGGCGAAGGCATAGGCCTCCTCCAGGGTCTGACCCTCGAGAATGACGTGAGCGCCGTGGCTGCGGGTATTCTCGACTTTGATCGTCGGCGTCCCTGCCGGCATGACGATCGTCGCGGGAATGCCGAGGCGATGAGCGTGGTAAGCGACGCCTTGCGCATGATTGCCGGCCGACACCGCGATGACGCCATTGGCGCGCTCAGCCGCAGAAAGCGTCAGCAGCTTGTTCAGTGCGCCTCGTTCCTTGTACGAGGCCGTGAACTGCAAGTTTTCGAATTTGAGCCAGATTTCGGCGTTGAGAAGCGCACCCAGCGTCCGGCTCGGCTCGAAGCGGGTCGGAATGACGGCGCCACGGATGGCATCGGCCGCACGCAAGATGTCGCCATAGGTAACGGCAAGCGGTGGGGTAGGAAGCGTCGCTAATTTGGTCATTATGTTCCGGCAGGTTCGATCGATGGTCCCTCCTTATCACAGCGGCAATCGGTTTGCCTTCGGTCGCCCTCCGAAAGGGAACCAGCGAAGGGAAAATCGGGCGCGGGCGTTAAACCGTTCAGCGTCCGCTCAGGTGGTCGATACTAGGTTGCCGGCGCGCGAGAGGCCCTTCCCTCAACGATGTTTTGCCGCGGAGATATTGCATGGCCCGCCTGCCCTTCATGATGACGCTCGCCGTCACCGCGCTTCTGGCTAGCTCCGCGTCAAATCCGGCCGGGGCTGACCCCTATAATCCGGGCGCCTCCGGCGGCAAGTACCAGTACGGCCCGTACCGCGCGCAGGACAATCCCGATAGTGGCAGTCAGGCCGCGCCTGAGGACGACAACGCAGACGGTCCCGCCGACGATCGTGACGATGGCGCGAATGCGGGGCAGCCGCCTGAAGATCAGAGCGCCGGGCCGCCGCCCGAAGATCGGAATGGAGGACCGTCTTATCGCGATGATTCCCGTCGCGATGGCGATCCCGACGCAGACGACGGAGATGACCGCGCCGAAGCACCTCCGGGGGATGCCTATAGTCCGCCGCCGCGAGACGGCCAAGAGCCGCCGCCCCGCGAGGCCGTTGGACCACCGCCTCGCGACTTTGACGGCAATCTACCCCGTGTCGAAGTCCGCGCCAGCGCTCCGGACGGAAGCGTTCCGTATGCAATCCGCGAGCATGACGCGCGTCGTGCGGCGATCGAAGCTTGGCGCAGCAAGGTCGCCGATCGCTTCGGTCCGGAATTTTCTCACTGGCGCATGGCGGCCGGAAAACACGTCGATTGCATGCCTGATCGCCGCGACGGTCTCGTCTGTGTTGCCAGTGCTCAGCCGGTGCGCGGATTTGACCGCTATGGTCAATGGCACCGTGATCGCCGCTATTAAGAGCCCATTTCAGACGGTCTGAGCGCGTACCGGGACAACGCCTGTTGCTTCCGACGCTTCTTTTTGTCATCTGCCGCAGCGGTCGAGGCGCGCACGGGGATTTGCGACATGGCAAAGGTGGCATGGTTGGGGCTCGGCGTCATGGGCTATCCCGTGGCCGGTCATTTAAGGGTGCGCGGCGGCCATGATGTCGTCGTCTACAATCGCACGGCCGCCAAAGCCGAGAAGTGGCAGCAGCAGTTCGGCGGCGCCGTCGCGGCTACTCCTGCGGAAGCGGCGCGCGATTGCGATGCCGTGTTCGCCTGTGTCGGTAACGACGACGATTTGCGCAGCGTCACGACCGGTCCTGACGGCGCATTTCAGTCGATGCGTGGACGCGCGATCTTTATCGATCACACCACCGCATCGGCGAAGGTCGCGCGCGAGTTGGCAGCGGCAGCGGATAACGGCGGATTTCAGTTTCTCGATTGTCCGGTGTCCGGCGGACAAGCGGGCGCCGAAGGCGGCGTATTGACGGTCATGGCGGGCGGCGAGGAGGCTGCCTTTGCCACTGCGGAACCTCTGATCAAGAACTACGCCCGGAGCGTTCGCCGCTTGGGACCGTCGGGTTCGGGACAGCTCGCCAAGATGGCCAACCAGATTGCCATCGCCGGACTTCTGCAAGGCGTTGCCGAATCCATTCACTTCGCAGAGTGCGCGGGCCTCGACGTCGAAGCCTTAATCGAGACGATCTCGAAAGGCGCGGCGCAGTCCTGGCAGATGGACAACCGATGGCGGACGATGCACGAGCGCAAATTCGACTTTGGCTTTGCCGTCGATTGGATGCGCAAGGACCTTGCGATCTGCCTCGATGAGGCGGCGTCAAACGGAGCCGACCTGACCGTTGCGCAGCTCGTCGATCGCTTCTACAGCGAGGTGCAAGCGCTTGGGGGCAAACGCTGGGATACGTCGAGCCTGATCGCCCGGCTGCATCGTAAGACGGAAAGCTGAAGGACGAAGCCGACGCTAGGCTTCGGCTCTCTCGCTTTTGGCCGACCGCTGCTCTGTGATAGCGAACTGCAGCGGCAGCGCCGTCGTGTACTTGATCTGCTCCATCGCGAAGGCCGAAGAAACCTTGGCGATGTCGACCCGGGAAATCAGCTTCTTATAGAAGGCATCGTAGGCCGCGATGTCCGGCACGGCGACGCGGAGCAGATAGTCGATGTCGCCGGACATGCGATAGAATTCGACGACCTCCGGAAACTCGGCAACCGCGGCGTGGAATTTTTCGAGCCAGGACAGCGAGTGCTTGTCGGTCTTGATCGACACGAACACCATCACGCCAGCGTTAACCTGATTGGCGTCAAGGATGGCGACGCGGCGCTGGATGACCCCAAATTCTTCGAGCTTTTGGACGCGCCGCCAGCACGGCGTCGTCGATAGGCCGACCTCTTTGCCGATTTCGGCTACCGGGCGGGTGCAATCCTGCTGAAGAATGCGCAAGATTTTGACATCCATTTCGTCCAACATAGTGTCATCGCCTTTTCGCCGAGAAACATGATTTTGCACAGTTTGCCATTTTTGAAATTAATATTTTCTAATATGGCCGTGTCAACGAGAGAATTGGTATTTTTTTCTAAAATTCGCATTCTCGGAACTTGATCGGCCAGGACCGGACGCGCATGTTTGGTGCTGCCCCGTGACAATTGAACCTGGACCGTCTCAATGCCATCGATCAAGACTATCTCAGACAATGTGTCGGTAAGTGGCTGGCTGGGCGAGGAAGATTTCGCCAAAGTCAGGGCGCTCGGCTTCGACAAGGTGATCAACTTTCGCCCCGACAACGAGGCGCCCGACCAAATCTCGAGCGCCGAAGCGGAAGCAGCCGCCCATGAAGCCGGGCTCGAATATGTGCAGATCCCCGTCACCAGAAACGACTTGTTCACCGATGAGGTCGTAAGCCGCGCGGCCAGAGAGTTCGCGACTGGGGGCCGGGTCCTCGCCTACTGCGCATCCGGTCAGCGCGCTGCCATCGTCTGGGCGGCGGCGACGGCGCGCACGCTACCTGTCGATGACGTTCTTTCCTCGCTTCGCGCAGGCGGCTTCGACCTGAGGCTCATCCGCGATGATCTCGAGGCGCAAGCCGATCGCGGACGGTGGTTGAAGGACGAGACTACAGGGGCGACGGCTTAATCGAGGGGGGCCATCAAGCTTTTGCACTCGGCCGCGCTGAGACTTCGCGGTGCCATCGCACGACATTGCTGAAACCTTCGGGTTTGCCGAGGCGCGCCGGTTTCATGAAATCAACGGCTACAAGAGCCGTGATGTCGGCGATCGAGTAACCGTCGCCGGCAATAAACGGGCTTGTCGCGAGGCGCGCATCGAACCGCTGCAATTCGTGCAGAACCTTTTCCTTGTTGGCTTCGCCCCACTCGGCAACTTGCGGTACCTCAAGGTGCGCCATCCTCGGATGCAAATGCCTGAAAACCGCGAAGACCGCGTTGTATAGTCCTAGCTCGACCCGCCTGTTCCACATCTCGACCTCGGCCTTGCCAATGGCGCCGACGCCGAACAAGGGAGGCTCGGGAGCGATTTCCTCAAAATAGCGGCAGATGGCGACGGTCTCGGCGATCGTCCGGCCATCGTCGAGGACCAGCACCGGGACCCGCGCCCAAGGATTGAGCTTCGCGAAGTCGCCTGGTTTTAAGATCCTCTGTCATCATGTCCCGTTCCTCACGCGGAACGACGATGCCCTTTTCGGCGAGGAAAATGTTGACCCGCCTCGGGCTCGGAGCTGCATGCGTTTCGATGAGCCGCAATTTCCGTCACCTCGCGTCCGAGGAATTGTGTTCCGCGCGCCATTTGCGCGGCTCGTCGAATTCGCTCGCCCAAATGCCGCGACCCGCAGACTTGGCCTCGGCCTCCTCCCGGGTGTAGCCACCATAAGCGACCGCCATACCGGCCAGCACCATGCCGGCGTTGAGATCACGGCCGCTAGCGGCGCAACGTCCAAGGAGCCGGCCATAGACATCGCGCTCGCTAATCTCACACGTCACCCTTTCGCCGCCGACGGCGCGGACAAGCTCGCCGCGAGCGGCTTCGCCGCAGTTCAAGGTATTGCCGCCACGCTGACAAGCCTGGCTCCACTCAGGTGCGTCGATGCCCTTGAGACGCACTTCATTGAGGCCCACCCACAGGCTGTCACCATCGATGGGCCTCGCCCAGCCACTAACATTGGGGGGGAAGGGGTCGCTTTGACCCAGCCAGTGCCTCCGACCGAAAAAGATCACGATTGCGGCCATGGTTAATATCAATGCGAGCCTTAAATACCTCAATCGGCGCGGCCTCAGCCAGGCTGGCCGTCGTCGATAGGCTCTGGTTGTATTTCTCACTCTTTTGACCAATCGGCGAGACTTTAAGTCTTGCTTTAACGAATTGCCGCCACTTTACGGGGCAGCGCTCGGCTCGGAACCCGTGCGACTTTCATCGATGGGATAACGGCTCGCGGTATGGACGACAACGCCGACATCGCCGAACCGTCCGCTGAAAGGCGAGCGCGACCCGCGCGACGAATCCGTTCCGGGGATGAATTTAAATCATTCCGGGACAAGCTCGCTCACGGCACCTTCCACAAGCCCGAGTTCGAATACGAGCTGCTGACGATGTTTGCGCGCAACGAAACGAGCGCGCCCTTCGCAATGCCAGCGTTGTGTTTTATTTTCTACATCACGTCGATGTTCTGGGCGTCCTTTGCCGAGGCGACGACCTGGATCGCCATCGTGTCGATCTCACGCGTCTACATGCTCGATCAGTGCCGGCGTCTGCTTTCCATTCCGCGGACGGATGTCAACGTCGGCCAGTGGCGCCGCCACTTTAGCCGGATAGAACTCGTCAACGGGCTTGCCCTAGCGGCTTTCGCCCTGATTGGCATCGCGTCCGTACACGACCACGCGAGCGCCTCACCCGCGACGTTTTCATCGCACGTCTTCATCTTTGCGACTCTGATGGTCGTCCTCGCGATCCGGATGACGTTTGCATCGACGCTTCCAAGTCTTTTCCTTGCCGGCACCGTTCCGATGACGATCGCCGTGGCCGGCCGGCTATTCTCGCTCGGCGACCCCTTCTATTTTGCGCTCGCATCGATGGCGATCGGCATTCACGTCTTCTTCGTCTACCTCGCCCGCGGCCTGCACTCGACTGCCCTTGCGATGGTGGAGTTTCGCGCCGAAAAGGACAACCTGATCTCGGAGCTTGAAGAAGCAAGCGCCATTTCGGATGAAGCCCGCCGCCGCGCTGAGGCGGCGAATAAAGCCAAATCGCGCTTCCTCGCCACCATGAGCCACGAGCTTCGCACACCGCTGAACGCGATCATGGGCTTCTCCGAAGTGATGGAAAAGGAATTGCTAGGGCCGATCGGCTGCGACTTCTATCGCGATTACGCGCGCAGCATCTATCAAAGCGGCGATCATCTCCTCTGCATCATCAACGAGATTCTTGATCTTTCGCGCATCGAAGCGGGCCGCTACGATCTGCACGAAGAAACGATGCGGCTCACGGACGTCGCGGAAGATTGCCAGCGGCTCGTCAAGATCAAGGCCGACGCCAAGGCGCTCACCATCGTCGAAGATTTTGCGCCGGACTTGCCCCAAGTCTGGGCGGACCCGCGCGCGCTCCGCCAGATCTGTCTCAATCTGCTTTCGAATGCGCTGAAGTTCACGCCGAAGGGGGGCCGTATCACGCTGATCGTCGGCCACACGCTGGATGGCGGACAATTCATGACCGTTGCCGACACGGGGCCTGGCATCCCGCAGGAAGAGATCCCGCGCGTGCTCCAGGCATTCGGTCAGGGCTCTCTTGCTCACGAGACGGCAGAAGGCGGCACCGGCCTTGGGCTGCCGATCGTTCAGAACCTCATCCATTTGCATGGCGGGACGTTCGATCTTCAGTCGGAGTTGCGCAAAGGAACCGAAGTCACGGTCACGCTGCCGCCCCAGCGCGTCTTGCACGCGATCGCGCCGCTGCAGCCTCTCGGTCAGGAACGTCACCGCGATCCCGCGCCGCCGCGCCCGACACGCCAACCTCGAATGCGCGGCGCCTCTCCCTATGGCTCGGACACGCCTTTCCGCGTCGCCGGCGATGCGAGGTAGGACTTCGATGTTCGTTGAGGCTTGGCGATGATCGGCTTGCTTCTCATGATCGTCATCGGACTCGGCGGGCTGCTCGCCGCCACGGTTTTCGGCGGCCTTAGCCTCGATGCTATTCCCGAGTTGCCGACTGCCGCCTCGGTCATCGGAACGCTGATCGCCCTTTATCTGGCTACTCTCCTGAGCCACAGGCGCGAACGCCACCTCGCTTTATGGCCGACGCTCGCCGCCTGCATCGCGGGTGCCGCACTCGTCGCGGGCGCGTACAATAAAAGTTCCCCGCTCGTGCTCGCGGATCTCTTCGCGGCAAAGCCGGCCGACGACGCCGCCCCGCTCAAAATCGGCGCATCTGCATCTGTGCGCATTCGCCGGCGTGACGACGGCGGCTTTTTCGCCAACTCCGAGGTCAACGGCGAAGCCATGGGGATGCGGCTCGACAGCGGTGCCGCAACCGTCGTCCTGCGCCAGTCCGACGCCGAAAAGGCAGGAATAGATGTCAGCGGCTTGGTCTTCGATACGCCGCTCAAGACTGCCAACGGAACGAGCTATCTGGCGCCGGTTCGGCTGAAGTGCGTCCGCATAGGACAGGTGGCGATGGACGATGTCGAAGGTCTCGTTGCGCGTCCTGGGGCGCTTAACGAGAACCTGCTGGGTACGAGTTTTTTAAGACGTTTGGCTTCCTATCAAGTCACCGGCAATTTCGCGACGCTCCGGCAATAGGACGTCGAGTGAGTTTCTGCACTGCTCCGTTGAAGAGGGCGACCGGAATGTCATCGACAACTGTCAGTCTCTTCGCGTCATTCGCGATCGCCGCCGCCGGGGCAGCGGGACTTGCCTATTCGCTCAGCAATCCCGGTTTCCTTGTCGCCATGATTGATCGCGCCAGGGCGACGTCCGGTTTCGTGCGCGAAGCCGAGCCAGAGAAAAAAGATAGCGAGGTGCTCGACGTACAGGATGCCAGCGCACCTCAATCCGGCACCGTGATATTGCCCGCCAGCGATTACGGCCACTTCCGAGCGGACGCCGAGATCAACGGGCGCGATATCGACGTGATGGTCGACACCGGCGCGTCGCTTGTTGCCCTGACTTACGAGGATGCTGAGCGAGTCGGTTTTTTCGTCAGGCCATCGGACTTCACGCACTCCGCGCGGACTGCGAACGGCATCGCCCGAGTTGCACCCGTCACCATTCCCCGCATCAGCATCGGGGATATCACCGTCCGCGACGTCCAGGCCGTCGTGTCCGAGCGGGGCGCGTCGGAGCGGACGCTGCTCGGCATGTCATTTCTTGGGCGGTTGTCCCGGGTCGAGATGCGCGGCGGCACGCTGGTGCTGCAAGAGTAATTGTTCGACTTTTGTGCGCATAACACTTTTCCGCCCATAACATTGCTGATAGAGCGGCGCGTCGGAACCTCGCGCTGCCTTCAGTGCGTTAAGTTCCCCGAATGAACACCGTTCGAGGAGAGGCTTATGCTGCCGAAGCCACGCGCTGACCTGAAGCCGAATACCGCTGACTTTGAGCGCCTGCCCCTCGTCAAGCCGACCGGCTTTCGCGAATACGATGCGCGCTGGCTTTATCCGGAAGAAATCAACCTGATGGGTCTCAACGCGGTCGGGCTCGGCATGGCGACGCTCTTTGCGCGCCGCGGTGTTCCGAAGCGCATTGTCGTCGGTCACGATTATCGTTCGTATTCAGCTGCTGTGAAGCAAGCGCTCATGACAGGCCTGCTCGCAGGCGGCTGCGAGGTTCACGACATCGGCCTCGCGCTTTCTCCGATGGCCTACTTCGCGCAGTTCGACCTCGACGTCGAAGGCGTCGCGATGGTGACGGCGAGCCACAACGACAATGGCTGGACCGGTATCAAGATGGGATTGTCGCGGCCGCTGACGTTCGGACCCGACGACATGACGGAACTGAAATCGATCGTTCTCGGCGGCCAGTTCGAGGCGAAAACGGGCGGCCGATATATCTTCGTACCGGACCTCGCCGAGAGATACGTCAAGGCTTTGACCAACCGTCCGAAGCTCAAGCGCCGTCTCAAAGTCGTCGCCGCCTGCGGCAACGGCACGGCCGGTGCCTTCGCGCCGCAGGTCCTGGAAGCGATCGGCTGTGAGGTCGTGCCGCTCAATGCCGACCTCGACTACACTTTCCCGAACCACAACCCGAACCCTGAAGACATGAAGATGCTTCATGCGGTTTCGGCCAAGGTTCTCGCGACGGGAGCCGATGTCGGCCTCGCGTTCGACGGCGATGGCGATCGCTGCGGTGTCGTTGCCAATGACGGTCATGAGATCTTCGCGGACAAGGTCGGCGTCATGCTGGCGCGCGATATTTCTTCGATCTACAAAAAAGCGAAGTTCGTCGTCGACGTAAAATCTACCGGCCTTTTCTCGACAGATCCCGTACTGATCGCCAACGGCGCGACGACCGCCTATTGGAAGACGGGACACAGCTACATCAAGCGCTACAATTTCGAGCACAAGACGCTCGTCGGCTTCGAGAAGTCGGGTCACTTCTTCTTCAACGAACCGCTCGGCCGTGGCTATGACGACGGCTTGGTCTCGGCCATCGCCGTTTGCGACATGCTCGATCGGAATCCGGGTAAATCGGTCGCCGATCTCCGCGATGCGCTGCCGAAGACTTACGGCTCGCCGACGATGTCGCCGCATTGCGACGACGAGAAGAAGTACGGCGTCGTCGATCGCATCACCGAGCACTACAGGCGCCAGCAAGAGACCGGCGGCCATATCGCCGGTCAGGCGATCCGCGATCTCATCACCGTCAACGGCGTGCGCGTCATGCTCGAAGACGGGACGTGGGGACTGGTTCGCGCGTCATCGAACAAGCCGGAGCTTGTCGTCGTCGTCGAAAGCCCGACGTCCGAAGCCAACATGAAGGCGATCTTCAAGGACATCGATCAGCAGCTTTCGCGCTTTCCCGAGGTCGGCGAATACAATCAGAAGATCGCAGTCTAATTTGGCGAAGGTTTTTGTTTCGCGCCGGCAACTCGCGTTTCGCGAGCCGGCCGCCGGCGCGAGATTAGTTCTGAAAGGCTTCGTCGACCGGAACGCGGTAGCCGTTGACGAGCCGATTGGTCTCGTTGGCCATGTCGGTCACGGCCATTAGCTCGCCGAACATGGCTTCCGTCATGCCCGCCTTGCGCGCCGCCGCCGTGTGGCTCGCGATGCAGTAGGCGCAGCCATTGGTGACACTGACGGCGAGATAGACCATCTCCTTTGTCAAAGGATCGAGGCAGCCGGCTGCCATTACGTCCTTGAGGCTTTCCCAAATGCGCTTCAGCGTGACGGGATCGCGCGCGAGGTATTTCCAGAAATTGTTCACGTCGGGAACGTTGCCATCGTAGACGGCGCGCACTTCGGGCGAAGCGTCGGCATATTCAATCGCGGACGGCGTGCTCATGGTATCTCCTCGGACGTTCGGCGGTCGTTGCGCGATCCATTTGGTGACGCCCGGCTTACGTCAAAAGTGTCCAGAGAAAGCGTGCGACGACGGTCGAAATGAAGATTGCAAACGCGAGTTCGAGCGTTCGCTTGGAGATGCCGTGCGCGACCCTCACACCATAGGGCGCGACGAAGACGGCGAGCGGCGCGATCAGGCAGGCGCCGAGATTGACGTAGCCAAGCGATATCGGCGGCAGACCCGCCTCGCCCCAGCCCGATATAATGTATCCTGCGATGCCCGGGATCGCGATGACCGTGCCGATGCCTGTCGCTGTTCCAACGGCGCGCAGCAGCGGCATACCGTGCAGCGTCAAAAGCGGAACGGTGAATGTGGCACCGCCAATTCCCATCAGGGTCGATATGGGGCCGATGACAAACGCGGCCGCCTCAAGCCAAGTCGGCCGCGGCAGCGTATCGGCGATGCGCCAATCATCGCGGCCGAAAAACATTTTCAACGCGAGCGACGTGCCGAAGATGACCCATATCCAGCGCAATGCCTCGCTACTCGCGTAATAGGCGATCACGATACCGACGATCACTCCGAAGAAGATCCACGGGCCCATGCGCTTTACGATGTCGATATCTACGGTACCCCGCGCGCGAAACGCGGAGAACGATCGAAACACCGTCGGTGCGATGACGCCCAGCGTCGTGCCGAGCGTCACGTGCATTCTCACATCTTCCGGGACACCGGCGGCCCCGAAGACTTCATAAAGCACCGGCACGAGAACGCCGCCGCCACCGATGCCGAGAAGTCCGGACAGAAATTTTGCCAGCAGGCCGGCGGCCGCAAGCAGCGCCAGCAGCTCGATCAGGTTGTCCGTCGATATTGCGGGCGGCATCCGGTTGTCTCAGGCCGCGTCGGACTGGTCTTCGCGGCCGATGCCGTACTCGGCGAGCGCGATGGCGTCACGCAGCACGTCAACAGCGGCGGATGCATGCGTTCCGTGCTCGCTCAACGCGCGACGAAAAACTCGGCCCCGCGGCCGGCCGTGGTAGAGGCCGAGGACGTGACGGGTAATGTTTGACAAGCGGCCGCCGTTGGCGATGTGACCACTTGCGTAGGACATTAGTCCGGATAGCGCTTCACCGCGTGTTGTAGCGGCGGTGGTCTCTCCGAAAATCGTGCGATCGACGTTGGCGAGAATGTAGGGATTTTGATAGGCGGCGCGGCCGAGCATGACGCCGTCGACGTAGTTGAGATGTTCGCGCGCGTCTTCGATCGTCTCGATGCCGCCATTGAGAACGATGGTGAGATTGGGACGGGCGGCCTTCAACCGATAGACGCGCTGATAATCGAGCGGTGGAACCTCGCGGTTCTCTTTCGGCGAAAGACCCTTCAACCAAGCCTTCCGTGCGTGAACGATGAACGTCGAGCAACCGGTGTCCGTCACGACATCGATGAAGCGCTGCAAGTCGGCTTCGGCGTCCTGATCATCGATGCCGATGCGGCACTTTACCGTGACTGGAACAGGCTGGCTCGCGCGCATGGCGGTTACGCATGCGGCCACGAGTTCGGGCTCCGCCATCAGGCAGGCGCCGAAACGGCCTTCCTGCACGCGATCGGACGGACAGCCGATGTTGAGGTTGATTTCGTCATAACCAAACTCCGCGCCGATGCGCGCCGCCTCGGCAAGTTTCGCTGGATTGGAACCGCCGAGCTGCAGGGCGATTGGGTGCTCTTCTCCGGAGAACCCGATCAGCCGTCGGCGATCGCCGTGGATGACGGCATCCGCCGTGACCATCTCGGTATAGAGCAGCGCGCGCTTGGTCAGCTGACGATGGAAGACGCGGCAGTGCCGGTCCGTCCAATCCATCATAGGGGCGACGCTAAATCTATGAGTCTGAAATTGCAAAATGGATTCCTGCTATTGGCGGCGCGGCAGTCAACGGCGCGCAACCGCGCCGGTCCGAAATAGAGCGAGTTGGCTGGGTGCGCAATGCGTTATGAATGTCTAGGGCTGCGCGGCGGCGCCGCCTTT
>CAVPYR010000006.1:0-47773 GCA_963710005.1 uncultured Alphaproteobacteria bacterium | reverse complement strand
ATAGGTAATCTGGATATCGATCTCTTTGCCGCCGACGAGGACGGTAGCATTCTGAGATCGCGCAAACGGGTCAAGCTCGCCCGTTATCGGAACTCTGAAACTTGGATCCGGGGGAACGAAACCACGAGGCGATTTGCGTTTTAGAGGAATTTCGTAGGTACCCTTAAGGGCGGACTTGCGGACCGCATGGGTCGGCAGTGCCTGCAACTCGCCCGTATAAACCCTGCCTTTCGGATCGGCGCCAAAGAGGCGGCCGTCGCGGCATATCAAAATGAGTCGATTGGTTGCTGGTGCAGGTTGCCCCAATCGCGCTCTGATGATCTCAAATAGTCCATCTACCGTTGTTTCTTGCTTCAATTTCGCACCGTCTTTCCTGTGAAAGATGAGGGTCGAAAGCGCTCCAAAACTCGGGCCAGTCGGAGTTGCAACAAAAAACCGCTCGAGCTTCACTCGAGAGGTTTTGATCTTGCTCAGGGTTTCCTGTCGCTCAGGCCTGTTCGCCTTGTGCTGCTTCTGCAGCTTTGGCGGCCTTCTCGGCAGCAGCGGCGGCGCGTTCCTGGGCCTTTTTCTTCGGCTTTGCCTTCTCGGGATTATTGGAGGCGGTCCGCTTGGCGAGACCCATGGTGTCGAGCAGACGAAGGACGCGGTCGGTCGGCTGTGCGCCCACGCCGAGCCAGTGCTTCACGCGATCCTCACTGAGCTTCACGCGGTTCGGGTCGTCCTTCTTGAGCATCGGATCAAAGGTGCCGATCTGCTCGATATAACGACCATCGCGGGGGCTCGAGCCGTGGGCGACGACCACGTAGTAGTAGGGACGCTTCTTGGCGCCACCGCGCGACAAACGAATTTTCACTGACATGCTTTTCTTCTCCTGTTCAAATCGAATGGGTTGGGGGGATCATCTTTTCTTTCCGGGAATTCCGGGAAACTTGGGCATTCCGCCACCGAGGCCGGGCAATCCTCTCGGAAGTCCGCCGCCGAGGCCCGGAAGGCCACGGCCCAAGCCCGATGGAAGACCCGACGGAAGTCCGGGCAGGCTTCCGCCGCCCTTGCCGCTCGGACCCGTGAGGCCTTGGGCGACTTGTTCCTTGAGATCGTCGGGAAGCTGTTCGAGCGCTTTTGGATCGAGCTTCGCAAGCTCGGCCTGCATGGATTGCAGCTCGGCTTCGGAGGGACCGGCGCCAGTACGGCCGAGGAATTTGTTCAACATGCCGCCGTTGCGGCCCATGGTTTTCATCATGTCCGCCATCTGGCGGTGCATCTTCAGAAGCTTGTTGATCTCCTCGACCTTGGTGCCGGAGCCCGAAGCGATGCGGCGCTTGCGCTTGGCGTCGAGCACTTTCGGATTGCGGCGCTCTTTCGGTGTCATCGACGAGATGATGGCGCGCTGATGCACGAGACTCTTGTCGAGGCCAGCTTCGTTGATCTGGCCTTTGATCTTGGCGACGCCGGGCAACATACCGAGCACGCCGCCCATGCCGCCGAGCTTCTGCATCTGCTGCAATTGATCGGAAAGGTCTTCGAGGTCGAATGACCCCTTCTTCATCTTCTCGGCGATCTTCGTCGCTTTCTCGACGTCGATCGTTTGCGCGGCTTTCTCGACAAGCGAGACAACGTCGCCCATGCCGAGAATGCGGGAAGCAATACGCTGGGGGTGGAAATCCTCGAGCGCATCCCATTTCTCGCCGACGCCGATCAGCTTGATCGGCTTGCCGGTCACGGCGCGCATCGAGAGCGCAGCGCCGCCGCGGCCATCGCCGTCGGCACGTGTCAGCACGATACCGGTGACGCCGATGTGGCCGTCGAAGGCTTTGGCGGTGTTGACGGCGTCCTGGCCCGTCAGCGCGTCGGCAACAAGTAAAACTTCGTGCGGATGGATCGCGGCTTTGACGTCGCGGACTTCATCCATCAGCTCTTCGTCGACAGTGACGCGGCCGGCGGTATCGTAGATGACGACGTCGTAGCCGCCGAGCTTGCCCGCAACTTCGGCGCGGCGCGCGATCTGGAGCGGCGTTTGTCCGGCGATGATCGGGAGCGTTGCGACATTCGTCTGCTCGCCGAGGACGCGGAGCTGCTCCTGCGCGGCGGGACGGCGCGTGTCGAGCGACGCCATCAGCACTTTCTTGCGATCCCGGTTCGTCAGGCGGTAGGCGATCTTGGCGGTCGTCGTCGTTTTGCCCGAGCCCTGCAGGCCGACCATCAAGATGCCAACGGGTGGCGCGGCGTGAAGGTCAATCGGCTGAGCGTCAGAGCCAAGCATCGCGACGAGTTCGTCGTTGACGATCTTGACGACCATCTGACCGGGCGTGACGGAGCGCAGCACTTCCGCGCCGACGGCCTTGGCTTTGACCTTGTCGGTGAAGTCCTTGACGACATCGAGCGCGACGTCGGCTTCGAGCAAGGCGCGGCGAACCTCGCGCATCGCCTCGACGACGTCGCTTTCGGTCAGCGCGCCGCGTCGCGTTAGCTTGTCGAGGACGCCCGAGAGGCGCTCTGTGAGACTCTGAAACATTCAGACTTTGCTCTGGGCCGGTATCGTACCGGCCTCTGCCTCAGTTACGTCACCCCGGCGGAGGCCGGGGCCTAGTCAAGTATCCAAGGGCTGTGTTTTGCCTCGGTCCCGGCCTTCGCCGGGATGACGAAGACATGGGATCGACCACGCAAAACACAAAAGCACCCGGGAGCGCCACGCGCCGCCGGATGTTAACCCCCCTGCCTCCCGGGCTCGTTTTTGAACGAGTTAGCCATGCGCAGGGCGGCGGCTCTGAGGTCAGGGCCGTCGGAATGGCGCGGGTATGGGGGAAAGGGGCGGGAAAGTCAACTTGTCGGTGCCTGCGACTCCGGTGCGCGGAGCCAGCCACACGTGCGGGCCCTTTGGCTTCGGGCGGAATTCAGGCTCTAGAACCGGTAGCCGTAACGGAGGCCGATGCGGTCCATGCCTTCGTTGTACTTCTCGGTATAGGCGTTGGACATGTGCTCGAAGTAAACCGAGACGTCGTTGTGCTCGTCCAAATGGTAGCCGACTTCCATGGGGATGTGGAACAGCACCCGTGAACCCAGCCATTTCTTGTCCGGGTCAGAGCCGGGGCCGCCGATCTCGCCGTCGTGGACGGCGGCGCCGAGGCCAATGCCGAAGAACAAGCCCGACGGGCAGTCCCCCTGCCAGCGGGCGTCGATATAGCCGTCGCTGGTGTCGCCGCGCGTGTTGATCGAGCCGCCGATCACGGGGCGAATGGCGCCCCAGGGGAGTGCCCAGGCGGCGGCAAACTGGGCTTCGATGTTGATGTCGACGGCGTCATGCTCGACCTGGAAGCCGCTCCAAAGGCCAGGCACGTCATGGGCCAGCGCGCCGATTTTGAGCGCATAGAGCATGTCTTCGGCCGATGCGCCGTTTGCCGCGCCAATGGCGAAAACGGCGGCGAGACCAGCTGCAGTCGCGGTGCGCACCAAACCCGTCATTCTGATAGCTGCCCCCACGCCCGCAAGAGTTGAACGTGTGCGCCGATTTTCCATGCACGGCAAGGTAGGAGGAAATGAAATCCTGCCGGGCTTGCGCTCTCGTCACACAGGCCGATCGGTCTAGTTGGGAGAGTGTTGGGTCGTTGGGTCGTGCCTCAACTGCTGCCCCCACGCATGGGCCAGCCTAAACACGCGGCGTTGGTAGGCCCTTTCGTCCGGCGTGAGGCAAATGCACCCGTAACAATAACAGGGGCGGCCGCGGGTGAATGCAATCCGGAACAAGAGCCGAGTTGTCGAATATCGCGTCATTGGGATCTCGCGGATCGCACGGATCTCTCGGGGGTTCGAACACGCACCTTTAGATGAGATAAAGCAAGCTTTTGTGGCCTTGTTAACGGGTGAACAAGAAAGTTTGTTCCGTCCGGAGAACAAGGAGCCAGATGCTTGGTCTCAAGTCAAAGCTTCGCCGCGGTGTCATAATCGCGTTCTGATTGTCATTTTGGGCGCTTCTCGCCATATAGGCCGACATGAACACGGCAACGACCCTTCCCTTCCTCAAGATGAACGGCCTCGGCAACGAGATCGTCGTTGTCGATTTGCGGAACAGTTCCAAGACTTTCACCCCGGAGGAGGTCGCAGCGGTCGCCGCTGACCGCGTATCCCGGTTCGATCAGATGATGGTCTTGCACGCGCCTCAAACCACCGGGACCCTGTCATTCGTGCGCATCTATAACGCCGATGGGTCGGAAGCCGGCGCCTGCGGCAACGGCATGCGCTGCGTTGGCTGGTTCCTTGCTCAAGGCGGCACCCGCGACCGGTTTCAGGTTGAAACGCGCGCCGGCGTGCTCGATACGGTCGTCAGAGATCAGAGCTCGATTACCGTCGATATGGGTGAGCCTAAATTCTCGTGGCAGGATATTCCGCTGGCGGAAGAATTCCGCGATACACGGGCCATCGAGCTGCAAGTCGGGCCGATCGACGATCCGGTTCTGCACTCTCCGTCCGTCGTCAATGTCGGCAATCCCCACGCCATCTTCTGGGTCGACGATGTCGGGGCCTATGATCTCGGGCGGTTCGGACCGCTGCTCGAAAATCATCCCATTTTCCCGGAGCGGGCTAATATATCGCTTGCGCAGGTCACGTCGCCGGACACCATTCTTCTCAGGACCTGGGAGCGTGGCGCGGGCTTGACCTTGGCCTGCGGATCAGCGGCGTGCGCGGCGACGGTTTGTGCGGCTAGAAAGCGACTGACCAACCGCAAGGTCGAAGTCACTCTGCCGGGCGGCGTTCTCGGTGTCGAGTGGGCAGCCAACAACCACATTCTGATGACGGGCCCCGTCGAGTTCGAATACGAGGGCGCAATCGATTTTTCCAAACTGGCGAAAGTGTCTGTCTAGCCCTGCGCGCGAGTTATGCGGGCGCCTCTCAGAAAGAAGACGATCACGTTCATGTCCGAACCCGAAGTGATAACGCTTGGCTGCCGGCTCAACACGTATGAGTTCGAGGTCATGCGCCGTCACGCGCGCGCGGCGGGACTCGATGATGCGATCATCGTCAATACGTGCGCCGTAACAGGTGAGGCCGTTCGCCAAGCCGCGCAAACCGTTCGCCGGCTTCGCCGCGAGAGGCCCGATGCTCGCATCATCGTGACGGGATGCGCGGCGCAGATAGATCCCGAGCGTTTTGCCGACATGCCCGAAGTCGATCACGTCGTCGGCAACACCGAGAAGATGAAGTCCGAGACGTTCCTGGGCTTGTCGACGGCTGAGAGCGAGCGGGTTCAGGTCAACGACATCATGAGCGTGCGCGAGACCGCACTGCATATAATCGACGGCGTCAGGTCGCACACGCGCGCTTATGTGCAGATTTAAAACGGCTGCGATCATCGCTGCACTTTTTGCATTATCCCGTTCGGTCGGGGGCCATCGCGCTCGGTCGCGGCCGGTGAAGTCGTCACGCAAGTGCGCAAGCTTGTCGAGCGCGGATATGCGGAGATCGTGCTGACCGGTGTCGATATAACGTCGTACGGCCGCGATCTTCCGGGAAGCCCGACGCTTGGAAGACTCGTGCGCCAGGTGCTGAAGCACGTGCCCGAGCTCGCGCGGTTGCGATTGTCTTCCATCGATCAGGTCGAGGCCGATGCGGATCTTATGATCGCGCTCGGCGAAGAGGAACGTCTGATGCCGCACTTGCATTTGTCTTTGCAAGCGGGCGACGATCTTACCTTGAAGCGGATGAAGCGTCGCCATCTGCGGTCGGATGCTATCGCCTTCTGCAAGAGGGCGCGCGCTCTCCGGCCCGATATCGTATTCGGCGCTGATCTGATCGCGGGATTTCCGACCGAAACGGATGACATGTTCGAAAATTCACACAGCATCGTCGACCAATGCGGGCTGACGTATCTCCACGTTTTTCCATTTTCGCCTCGGCGTGGGACGCCCGCAGCACGCATGCCGCAAGTGCCGTCGAGCGTCGTCAAGGAGCGGGCCGCGAAACTTCGTCACAAAGGAAGCTCGGTGCTCACCTCATATCTCGAAAGCCAGTGCGGTCAGGTTGTCGATGTGCTGGTTGAAAACGGCGGCAAGGGCCGCACGCCGCAGTTTGCGGAAGTCGTTATGCTGGGCGAACGTTCGCGCAGCGTAGGAGAGGTCGTACGGACACTGATCACGCGAGCCGAAACCCAACGTTTGGTCGGCGAGGCTTGCGCGTGAGCGAGCCAAAGGAAAAAAGCAAAGGGATCTTCGGCCGCCTTTTCAAAGGCGCGTCTCACTCTTCGAGCGAAGAGGAAGAGAAGGCGGCGATCGCAGAAGCTCCTGCCATCGATGACGTTGCTAAACCTGAGCCCGCGAAGCAGAGCTGGTTTCAACGGCTGAAGTCCGGGCTCGGCAAAACGTCATCAAAGCTCACGTCCGGAATCACGGATCTTTTTTCCAAAAGGAAGCTCGATGCCGGGACGCTCGACGACCTTGAAGATTTGCTGATTTAATCCGATCTCGGTCTGGAGACGACCAGCCGGATCACGGCGGCGATCGGCAAAGGCCGGTTCGAAAAAGGAATCTCCGGCGAAGAGGTGCGCAGCATCCTGGCGGCGGAGGTGGAACGTGTGCTGACGCCGGTGGCGAAGCCGCTCGCCGTCGACCCAGCTCATAAGCCGCACGTGATCATGATGGTTGGCGTCAATGGCACGGGAAAGACGACGACGATCGGCAAGCTCGCGACCAAATTCAAGGCCGAAGGTAAATCGGTGGTGCTTGCTGCTGGTGACACATTTCGCGCCGCGGCAATCGACCAGCTCAAAGTATGGGGCGAGCGAGCGGGGTGTCCTGTTGTCGCGCGCGAGGTCGGCGGAGATTTGTCGGGGCTGGCCTTCGACGCCCTAAGACAGGCGCAAGTCGCTGGCGCGGATGTACTTTTGCTCGATACGGCGGGGCGTCTGCAAAATAAGCAGGTGCTGATGGAAGAACTTGAAAAAGTCACACGCGTTTTAAAGAAGGTCGATCCGAGCGCACCGCACGACGTTATCCTTGTACTTGACGCCACGACGGGCCAGAACGCCCTGCAGCAAGTCGAAGTGTTTCGCGATCGTGCGGGCGTGACAGGTTTAATAATGACGAAACTCGATGGGACGGCCCGGGGGGGTATTCTTGTCGCGATTGCCGCCAAGTTTGGCTTACCTGTGCACGCGATTGGCGTTGGCGAGACTGCGGAAGATTTGCAACCTTTCTCGGCTGCGGATTTCGCACACGCCATCGCCGGAATTTAAAAAATTGGGGGAACGGAACGCTACATGACCCAAGATGTAAATATCGGGAATGCTCCACTGATGCCGGCACGAAAGCGCTTTTTTCTGTTCAACGCAGAGCAGACGATCAATATTCTCAGCGAATTCGGGCCGCTGGTGACGATGTTTATCGTCAACGCTTTTTTCGGCATCAATACCGGTACTTGGTCGCTGATCATCACGACCGTGATGGCGATCGTCGTGATGCTGTATATGTTTCACCGGCCGCCGGTTTTCCCGCTGATCGCATCGAGCGTGACCGTCGTCTTCGCGGCGCTGACGATCATCACCAAGGACCCGATGTGGGTTCAGATCAAGGTCACGATTTTCAACGCCTTGTTCGGCGTGTTTCTGATTTCCGGGCTGTGGCTGAACCAGAATTTTTTCAAATACGTTTTCGAAAAAACATTTCACTACACTGATGAAGGCTGGCACAAGTTTACGTGGAGTTTTGCGCTATTCTTCTTTCTGACGGCAGCGGCGAACGAATACGTGCGCCAGACTTTTCACGAGCACCGGATGTATGAAATCCTGGGTCACGAGATGAACGGCGTGAACGTTTGGATCCTGTTCAAGGTCGCTGTCGTTCTGCCGGTATCGGGGATCTACGCGTGGATCCTCACGAGGCTCATGCAGAAGTATCGCTTGCCCGATCCCGCCCACGTCCACGAGGGCTGAGACATGTCGGATCAAGACAAGGTGCCGGATACGAACGACGGGCCACAACTCGATCGCAAGCAGATCATCAAGCTTGCCGTAGAACTCGGGCCGCTCCTCGTGTTTTTCATCACTAACAGCCACTACGGCATCTATGCCGGAACTGGCGCTTTCATGGCGGCGACCTTCGTGTCGCTCGTGGCCTCTCACTTCCTGCTTGGTCGCGTAGCGACCATGCCGCTGGTTACGGGCGTCTTCGTGCTTGTATTCGGCGGACTGACGCTATGGCTGAAGGACGATCATTTCATCAAGATCAAGCCAACGATCGTGAACGGCCTTTTCGCGGCTATTCTGTTTGCCGGCTTGGCTTCCGGACGCCTGTTCCTCAAGATCATCTTCGGCGACGTGATGCGTCTTTCCGAGGAGGGCTGGCGTATCCTGACGATGCGCTGGGCGGTGTTCTTCGTGTTCCTCGCGGCCCTCAACGAGGTTGTATGGCGGCTTTTTTCGACGGATACTTGGGTCGCGTTCAAGGTCTTTGGCATCATGCCGATCACGTTCGTATTTGCGCTGGCGCAGATCGGCTTGCTGAAGAAGTACGAGGCTACCACTTCCGGTAGCAGCACGGGCGCTCCGTAATTGCGCTTGAGGCGGAGTGAACGCCGCCTTTGTTAGCCTGCTTTTTTGCCGTCCGTGATTTTTCCCAATTTTTTGAACGTCGTTAGCGTTTTTGCTGGACGCGCCGCCTCGCGTGGTGTTTCTTGTCAAGAATTAGCGAACTAAACTAAACGGTTTCGTCAATTCGTCCGGAAAAGACGTCTTTTTTGGATGGGTTGCGAATGCGCTGGGGCACGGAATGGCACGAGAACCTGCAAGCAACCGCCTTGAACGGTCGCCTTTGCACCTCCTACACAGAGCCGGACAATGTGCGGCTGAGATGTTTCAGGCCGAGCTGGGCAGTGACGACCTGACCCCCCGGCAGTACGCGATTTTGCTAACGGTCTCGCAGAACGAAGGCCTTAGTCAGACGCAGCTCGTAGAGCTTACCGGTATCGACCGTTCGACTTTGGCGGACGTGGTGCGTCGCATGCTGAAGAAGGGCCTGCTGCAGCGCCGCCGCACGCGGGATGACGCGCGGGCCTACGCCGTCAAATTGACGGAAGAGGGCAACAGGGTTCTGAAGACGCATGATCCGCTGGCGCGCCGTGTCGACGAGCGCATTCTCGGCAGCCTGCCGGCGCCGCAGCGCGATCGTTTTCTGCAGGATCTGAACGCAATCGTACAAACGCTCAACCGGCTGAAAGACAAAGAGGGCGCCAGCAGCAAGTCTGCTGACGCCCCCGCAACTCAGCGACGCGGCGCTTAGGCTGCCTTCGGTACCAAGCGCTGATTGATGATCGTCTCTGCGATCTGCACGGCGTTGAGCGCGGCGCCCTTGAGCAGATTGTCGGAGACGATCCACATCGCGAGGCCATTTTCGACGGTCGCATCTTCGCGGATGCGCGATACGAACGTCGAGAATTCGCCGGCGGCCTCGACGGGCGTGATATAGCCACCGGGTTCGCGCTTATCGATCACCATGATGCCAGGCGAAGCGCGCAAGATTTCGCGGGCTTCTTCAGGGCTTATCGGTCTCTCGAACTCGATATTGACGGATTCCGAGTGTCCGACGAATACCGGGACGCGCACGCACGTCGCCGTCAGCTTGATCTTTGGGTCCAAGATCTTCTTTGTCTCGGCCAGCATCTTCCATTCCTCTTTCGTGTAGCCGTCTTCCATGAAGACGTCGATGTGAGGAATGCAGTTGAAGGCGATCTGCTTCGGAAACTTCTTCGGCTCGACTTCCTGGCCGGGCACGAACTTGCCTTTGGTCTGCGCCCACAGTTCGTCCATGGCGTCCTTGCCGGCGCCGGAGACCGACTGATAGGTCGAGACGACGACGCGCGTGATCTTGGCAGCGTCATGCAATGGCTTCAACGCCACGACGAGCTGTGCGGTCGAGCAATTCGGGTTGGCGATGATGTTCTTCTTGGTGAAGCCGCGAACGGCGTCGGCGTTCACTTCAGGCACGATCAGCGGCACGTCCTGGTCGTAGCGCCAGCACGACGAGTTATCGATGACGATCGTCCCGCCGGCGCCAATGCGCGGCGACCATTCCTTCGAGACCGCCGAGCCCGCCGACATCAGACAGAAGTCGATGCCCTTGAAATCGAACGTCTCCAGGTCGCGGCATTTGATGACGGTATCGCCGAAGGAAACCTCGGTTCCGAGCGAGCGGCGTGAGGCCAACGCATAAAGCTCGCTGACCGGAAACTTCCGCTCGGCGAGCACATTCAGCATCTCGCGGCCTACGTTGCCGGTTGCGCCGACAATGGCGACCTTATAGCCCATGAAGTCATGTCCTTGAAATTTCGGGGTTTCGCGACAGGCCGCGGCCCTCGCCGTGCATCTCATTGCTGCGCGTTCACATACGCGGCTCGGACGCGATTTTCAAGGACCGTCAGGGTATTTGCCCGAGACTAGGAATTGGCCGAACCTTTACTTCTCGGCCTTGTGCTCGACCGGGACGGCGTCGGTCGTTTGGAAGAGCTGGTCCGCCGTAATCGGGGTATCGGACAGCATTTCTACGTCGCCGTTCTCCGCAACGAGAATGGCGCGAAATTCTTTATTGCCGACTTTGAAGTGGGCGCGAAGCTTGACCGCGGGGGTAATCGAGTCCGATCCGAGCTGCGCGGAGACGCTTCGCCCCACGACGTAGATCAAGGAAATCGCGCGCTCGCCGAGATCATCCTGATGTCCAGCCATTGCCGCTAATTGTTTCGAAAAACTCTTGCTCAACATGTCAGGTGCAAAAATGATCAAGGAGCGATGACCATTATTCGGCGTTCTGGCCTCGGCCGTCATGCCCGCCGCTGCGATCGAAAACAATATGACCGCAAGATTGAAAGCGCAGCCGAGGCGTAACGGTCGGTAAGAAAACAATTTATTTTTGGGTATCTGCATGTGCCGCCCTCGGAGAATCAGCCCACGTCGCAATCATCAGAGCGGGTTTTTCGGGGCATGTGAATGTCACAATTGCGTGAGCAATTCGTTTGCTGTTGAAATCTAAAAAGGGGCTCGCCGTGCATCTGTCGAAAACGCTTGCGGTGCTGGCCGTCGGATCTTTTGCGCTTTGCGCGCTGATGTTTCCGCCCCGTTCGTTTGCAATGAGCGCGTGGCTGAACGACGCCGAGCTTCAAAGGTTCAAGGACGCTACGATCGGCGGGCGTTATTCGAACGGCAAGCCCTTCACAGAGCACTACGGAAGCAACGGCCGCCTGAGCTATGTCGAGCACGGGATGACGCTCGGAGGGCATTGGTCGATCACGCAGGGCACGCTCTGCACGATCTACGATTATGATGAGACGGGCGGATGCTATCGCGTCTCGCGCGTCGACACGAATTGCTACGAATTCTATTTCGTCTCGCGCACCGAAGAAGCGGCTCCGGGTCCGAGTGACGGCAAGCCGCGTTGGACAGCGCGCGGGGCGATACAAGGCCAGCCAAGCGCCTGCAAAGACGAGCCCAGCGTTTAGAGCACGTCCTTACGGCAACGGCCTTAGGCAGCGAGCGCTTTGAGTTCTTTCTCGATGGCTTGACCCATCTCGCCGGTGCCGACCTTGGTCATGCCCGGCTGCATGATGTCGCCGGTTCTCAAGCCCTTGTCCAAGACGCTGGCGATCGCCTTGTCGACGAAATCGGCTTCAGTCCCCAAGTCGAAGGAATAGCGCAGTGCCATCGCGAACGAGGCAATCGTTGCAATCGGATTTGCGAGGCCCTTGCCGGCGATATCGGGCGCCGAGCCGTGCACAGGTTCGTAGAGAGCCTTCGGCCGGCCGGTTTTCGGATCGGGTGCGCCGAGCGAGGCCGACGGCAACATGCCGAGCGATCCCGTTGCCATGGAGGCCTCGTCGGAAAGGATGTCGCCGAAGAGGTTGTCGGTGACGATGACGTCGAACTGCTTCGGGTTGCGGATCAGCTGCATCGCGCAATTGTCGGCCAGGATGTGCTCGAGCTTCACGTCGGGCGCATAGGATTTGTGGACGTCGGTCGTAACCTGCTTCCAGAGCACACCAGTGCGCATGACGTTATGCTTCTCGGCCGAGTGGACGAGGTTTCTGCGTTTGCGCGCGAGGTCGAAAGCGACCTTGGTGATCCGCTCGACCTCGTGCGTGGTGTAAACCTGGGTATCGATGGCGCGCCGCTCGCCGTTTTCCAGCGTGACGATTTCCTTGGGCTCGCCGAAATAGACGCCGCCGGTCAGCTCGCGCACGATCATGATGTCGAGGCCTTCGACGAGTTCGCGCTTCAGGCTCGAAGCATCTGCGAGCGCCGGATAGCAAATCGCAGGGCGAAGGTTGGCGAACAGGTCGAGATCTTTTCTCAGGCGAAGGAGACCGGCCTCGGGGCGGTGCTGATACGGAACATTAGCCCACTTCGGGCCGCCGACGGCGCCGAAGATGATGGCGTCGGCTTTCTGTGCTTTGGCCATTGCCTCGTCGGTGATCGCGACGCCATGTGCATCATAGGCGGCGCCGCCGACGAGATCGCGCTCCACGTCGAAACGGACGACGTTGCTCTTGGCGTTGAAGAACGCGATGAGCCTCTCGACCTCGGCGATCGTTTCGACGCCGATGCCGTCGCCAGGAAGAAGAAGAAGAGTGTGCGTCGTCATCGGTTAACAATCCTTGGCCAACTCAATAGGGGAAATCAGTCGGGGGGAGTGCTAGCGTTTGGGCGGGCGTGGGGCAAGCTCCCCGCCGCAAAAAACGGCACTTTGGCGCAGAGGGTTCTATGCAGTTGAGATGGCGCTCATCCGCTTCTCTGACGTCGGCACCGCTGCTTGCTTGCTTTCTGAGCCAGGCGGCCATTGCCGACGACCGGCCTGAGCTTTCGCTTCCGCTCGCCTGCCAGCCCCATAAGACCTGTTTTATCCAGACCTATGTCGATATCGATCCGGGGAAGGGGATAAAAGACTACATGTGCGGGTCGGCGACCTACGACCAGCACAGCGGCGTCGATTTTCGCCTGCTTTCCGCCACGGCGACGAAGACCCCGGTCGCGGTTCTGGCGTCTGCCGACGGGACAGTCAAAGCGGTCAGGGACGGGGTGGCGGATGTGTTCTTGAAAAAGGCCAAGCCGCAGGACGTTGCCGGACGCGAATGCGGCAACGGCGTCATCCTCGATCATGGCGGGGGTTGGGAAACCCAGTATTGCCACGTGCGCCAAGGCAGCGTGCACGTCACGAAGGGACAAGCCGTCAAGCGCGGCGATCAGCTCGGCGAGGTTGGATTTTCGGGAATGGCGGACTTCGCCCAAGTGTTTCTGAGCGTTCGCCACGACAGCAAGGTCGTCGATCCGTTTTTGCCGGATGCCGTCGACGGCAAATGTGATCCCAATGCGCGAGGACCAGGGCTTTGGGAGCCGTCGGCTGCAGCGGCGTTTCCTTACAAAAACGGCGAGACGATCGGCGCGGAGTTCGTGGGCGCGCCGCCGGACGTCAACGCGCTCGAAGTCAACGATCGCGATGTCGTGCCGCTCACACCGACGTCACCGGCGATTGTGCTCTATGGCCGCTTCATCAATCTGAAAAAAGGCGACCGGATTCATTTCGTCGCCTCGGGGCCGACGGGAGCACTTTTCGACGAGAGTGCCGGGCCGCTCGATCGGAACAAGGTCACTTTCGTTGCCTTCGCGGGCAAACGGCGCGGCAACGATCCCTGGCCAACAGGGCGCTACGACGGCCGCGTCGCGCTTGTTCGAGACGGTGGGGTCATCGCGACGAACGTCGTGACGTTCGAACTCAAGTGAGCGTTAGGAGAGAAATCCGGGCAGAGGAAATGCGAGTGTAAAGCCGCCGGCGGTGAGAACTGCTCCGAAGCCGCCGAGCACGAGGCTTACGTAAAGCAGCAAATTGCCGCCTGAAATGAGCGCGACCGAGGCAAGCACAATGGCGATCTGCAGGAGCGCCTGACCGTAATCGAAATAAGGGCCACGCTTCAGCGCCAGATCGCGCGCAGCTTCGAGAGCCTTGCCTTTGGCGAAAAGCTCGTCCAGCCCTTCACCGTGTTCGGGATCGGTCGAGAGCTGCTTATTCTGAACCTTGTAGTCGGCAATTTTTGTCTCGATCGATTTCTTGACGTCATCCGGCATCGACGGTGTCGCCTTGAGCATAACGTCGAATTCGTCGGCGTGTAAGCGCAGGGCTTGCCGGCGGGCATTCTTGGCCTGAAAGAACGACCATACGTTCGAAGCGGCAATATTTTGCTGCGTGGCATCCTGCTGCGCGTTGCTGCCGCCGAGGCTGCAGATTGCGAGGACTACGGCGAGAATTCCGACGTAGACGCCGATAAGCTTGTCCCGGGTTCTCATGTTTTCCCGGTCCGCGTCTCGACCGAGTTCCTCCCACGCCATCTAACCCCCGGCTGATCAGCTCTGCTTTAGACGATACGGTCCTCTGGTGGTGCTGCCAGCGATCGCGCCGGAAGAAGGTCCTTGCGGTCGATCGCGTGGCCGTCCGCTCCGAGCCGGTACAAAATGGGAGCGCCGGTGGCAAGCTCCCGCTCCAGGATTTCGTCCGGTGTCAGATTTTCGAGGATCATCACGAGGGATCGGAGCGAGTTGCCGTGCGCCACGATGATCACGTTCTTGCTCGCGGTGATCTGTGGCCAGATGGCTTTATCGTAATAGGGGCGCACGCGCGCGAGCGTGTCCTTAAGGCTTTCACCGTCAGGGGGCGCAACATCGTAGGATCGCCGCCAGGTCTGCACCTGAGCCTCGCCCCACTTTTTTCGCGCCTCATCCTTGTTGAGCCCCGACAGAGCGCCGTAGTCGCGCTCGTTCAAAGCGGCGTCACGAATGATCGGCACTTCGGGCTGGCTGAGTTCGGAGAGAATAATATCGAGCGTGTGCTGAGCGCGTTTCAGAACGCTGGTGAAGGCGATATCGAATTTGACCCGATGGTCGCGGATCATGCGGCCGGCAACGCGGGCCTCGATCACGCCTTTTTCGGTCAAATCCGGATTGCGCCAGCCAGTGAAGAGATTGAGCTTGTTCCACTCACTCTCGCCATGGCGCACGAGCACAAGGATGTTGTCTGTCAGAGCGTCCGTCATATCTTGGTCTAGGCGTCTCCAGCAGAGCTTCCGGCAAATACGCTATAGTTACATACCCAGCACGTTGGACATGTCGTAGAGACCCGGCGCGCGGCCTTTTGCCCAAAGTGCTGCTTTTACGGCGCCGCGAGCAAAAATTCCCCGATCCGCAGCGCGATGGATCAGCTCGATCCGCTCGCCTTCGCCGGCGAAAATCACAGTGTGGTCCCCGACGACACTGCCGCCGCGCAACGTAGCAAATCCGATATCGCCTGATCGGCGCGGTCCGGTATGTCCATCGCGGGCGCGGACAGCATGATCATCAAGCGCAATCTTTCGACCGGCTGCAGCGGCTTCTCCAAGCATTAATGCGGTGCCCGAGGGAGCGTCGACCTTCCCGCGATGATGCATTTCAACAATTTCGATGTCGAAGTCGTTCCCCAGCGCTGCGGCGGCCTGGCGTGTCAGCGCCTGCAGAAGATTGACTCCAAGGCTCATGTTTCCGGCCTTGACGATGGCGGTTTGTTTTGCGGCTTCAGCGATTGCGGCTTCCGCTGTGGCGTCAAAGCCGGTTGTGCCGATGATAGCGGCGGTGCCTGAGCTCGCTGCCAGGCGCGCAAATTCGACGCTCGCCTTCGGAATGGTGAAATCGACGATGGCGTCGGACGCCGCGATAACGGCTGCGGCGTCGCTCGTTACGGCCAGCCCGATATGTTCGAGCCCGGCGAGTTCGCCGATGTCCTTTCCGAGGACAGAGGAGCCCGCCGTCTCAATGGCGCCGCTGATGCTGCAGCCGGGCTCGGCCACAATCGCGCGGATCAGTTCGCGGCCCATTCGGCCGGCCGCGCCCATGACGGCAATCTTCATAACGTCTCCGGTAATGGCTCGACGGTTGCCGTTCAGCCGGGCCGATATAGCAACGCCCTTACGCGAGCGTAAAGAGGAGGCTTGAGAAAATCGCCGACGGGGAACTTAATCGTGGTGGTTGCTGACGTTCGTCAAAGTCACTCCTCGCGCTCAGCGCGCTTAGGCATGTGCCCGGGCACGCTCGAACGCTTGCACAATCAGGGCCTTGGCTTCGTCGACGTGGCCCCAATGGTCGATCTTGACCCACTTGCCGGGTTCGAGATCTTTGTAGTGGGCGAAGAAGTGCTCGATCTGCTCGATCGAAATTTTCGGGAGGTCGGTATAGGTTTTGACCAACTCGTAGCGCTTGGTCAGCTTGTTCGATGGCACGGCGATGATCTTTTCATCGCCACCGCCATCATCCTCCATCACCAGAACGCCGACGGGCCGGCAATTGATGACGGCGCCCGGAATGATCGCGCGCGTATTGCAGACGAGAACGTCAATGGGATCGCC
The DNA here is from genome assembly GCA_963710005.1 of uncultured Alphaproteobacteria bacterium. GTDB lineage: Bacteria > Pseudomonadota > Alphaproteobacteria > Rhizobiales > Hyphomicrobiaceae > Hyphomicrobium_B. The sequence goes on along the minus strand of CAVPYR010000006.1, from coordinate 31,381 downwards.
GTCACTTCCCAACGTGTGCGGAACGAAGCCGTAGTTCCCGGGATAGCGCATCGGCGTGTAGAGAAAGCGATCGACGATAAGCGCGCCGGACGCCTTATCCATTTCGTACTTTATCGGTTCGCCGCCGACCGGCACTTCGATCACAACGTTGATATCGTCCGGGAGCGTGTTACCAGGCTTGATCGCGTCGAGACGCATGGGTGGACCTCAAGACAAATCATTCGGGTTGGCGGCGACACTTGCCGGGAAAGAGCAATCCGCACAACGCGTCTTAGGTCGCACTTCTGGACAGGGAATGCGGCAAAATCAGCCCGTCAGGGGCGGGCCGTCCAAGCCGAAGGTGCAATTACCATTCGAAGGCGATGCGGGTGCTGAGACCTTTACCAAATCGGACGCAGGACCGGCGCGTCGCGCGGCCACCGCAACGGATATAAAATGCGTGCGCTTTTTCGTTGCCCTCAAGTGCCCATATGATGAGGCGTTCAAGATCGAGGGCGTCGAGCGTTGCACGGCAAGCCTCAAACAGGTGTCCGCCAAGGCCCAGACCTTGGTAAACGGGCGCGATATAAAGCTCGTAAATCTCACCGACATCGCGGCCGCCGCCACGGGCCCGGCCACACGTTGCGTAACCCGCGATCGTGTCACGATGCAGGACAACGAGGAGATTTCGCTCCGCTGCGATCGCACGGCGCCACCACGGCGCGTCGCGGCGCAGAATTTCGCGTTCGAGATGGAGGGAAGGCAGAATGCCTGTGTATGCCAGTCGCCAGGAATCGCGGAAAATCTGTGCGAGCGCGGCGGCGTCGGCAGGACGGGCGTTGCGGACAGAAACCTCAAGGCTCTGGTTCAGCATGAGCACACTCTAACGCTAAGCTGTAAAAAACGCATCAAGACTTCCGGCCCGATGGAAAATAAAAAAGACGCGGGGCAGATGTCCCGCGTCTGATGCTTGAACGGAAGTGCCCCACTCGACGGACGCCAGAAACGGACCGCCGTACACCGACCATGATTTAGCCGACAGTTTTGAACTGCTCGAAGGACTTGGTCGTTGCGGCGCCAACCGTTTCGAGAGCCTGCTTGGTAACCTTGCTCGAAAGCTCGAAGAGTTCCTTCGACTGCGATCCGGCGACGGCAAACTGCTGCTGCCAATAGTTGGCCTGCAGACGTGCGATCTCCGGGAATGTACGAGCGCGGGCCATGGCCTGTGCAGCTTCGAAAGCGGCTTCGGTGTTGGCAAGCGTATTGGCCACGATCTTTTCGCCGATCGACTTGGCGCCGGCCTGAGTCGTCAGCATGACTTCCTCGGCGACCTTGGCATTGTCTTTCGCCATGGCGGTGAACTTGTGATAGGCGTCGCGCGACTTGGCGATTGCATCTTCGGCGAACGCGGAGACGTTCTCCGGCACTTTGGCGTCCTTGCCGGCGGAAAACATTTCCTGAGCTTGCTTGGTGAAGTCTTGGACTTGACGGGTGAAGGCGTCGGTCATGGGGGTCACTCCTGATTTTTCAGTATCGTTAGAGGGGTCTTCCAAAAATGCGGTCTGGCGCCCGACGGCGAAACCATGGCCAATATATAAGCAAAGCTATTGTGCGATGCAATATCTTTTTGCTGCGCACCTGCAGAATTGCGTTTTAGGACTCTAAAATCGCGTCCTTATGCCCCAAATATGTCAGTACACTGACCCAGGCGGGCAGTCATTTCCTATCCTGCTGTTCGCACATGCGAAATGGCTGCATTCATTTTGGTTAGCGATCAAAGTTTTGTAAATACATCGCGGTACCCGATGGCGCTCGGATCGAACATTATGTCGCGCCGGGTAAGCGGGCGGGCAAGCGCGAGGCCTTCGAGCGTCCGGCAGCGGGATAGAGCGACGTAAGTTTGCCCGTGCGCGAAGGTGCCGGTTCCCAAATCGATGTAGACCTTGTCGAGGGTTAGCCCCTGGGCCTTATGAATGGTCAGCGCCCAGGCGAGGCGAAGTGGGAATTGCTTGAACGTCCCGGCGATCGTCTCGACGATCTTCTCGGCTGATTGGTCGAAGGCGTAGCGGCGGTGTTCCCAGGCGACTTGCTCGACTTCGTATTCTTTGCCTGACACCTCGACGAAGATCTGCTTGTCGGTCAGCCGCGAAACTCGGGCGACGGTGCCGTTAACCCAACGCCTGTCGGGGTCGTTTCTCAGCATCATCACCTTGGCGCCGGGCTTCAGCTCAAGTGCGGTCTCGGCAGGTTGAACGTTCGATGCAAAGTCGCCGGTGATATTCGCATCAAACCGGTGCGGCTGACCGGGGAGGGCGTCGAGATACGCCGTGTTGATGCGCTTCGCTGCGGCGTTCGTCGTCGTCAGGATGACATAGGGCTCACCTTCGGCAAGCGTGCGAATGGGGCTGACGCGCTTGTTGATGAAGGCCAGATCTTCATCGCTCACGTTGCCGTCGCGAACCGCGTTGAGGACTCGGATCAGCTGGTCATCGGTCTGGCGAAAGATGTGATCGAGTTCGAGGAGCGCCGTGCCGCTGCCCTCTCGCAGCGCGGGTATGGAGAAGAAAAACGGGCTGCCGTGCGTCTCCACGAGATGTGCGAGGACTTCGCGCTCCTGGATCACGGGCGGCAATTGATGCAGATCGGCGAAAAGGAGAATACGCGCGCCGCCGAAGGGTTCGCGCGGGCGCCCGCGATTGACACGGAGCGACCGGTCGATCGCCCACATCATATCGGATCTCACCATCGAGGCTTCGTCGATGACGACGAAATCGAGCTGGCGCATCACGCGACCGTTGCGGCTCCGGCGGATGTCGCTTTCCTGGATGAGACGCGGAGGGAAGCCGAAGAAGGAATGGATCGTCTGGCCGCCGATATTGATGGCGGCGAGGCCGGTCGGCGCGAGGACGACCATGCGATCCTCATAAGTATCGCGGAGAGCTTTGAGCAACGTCGATTTGCCGGTGCCGGCGCGGCCGGTGATGAAGAGATTGCCGGACGGCTCTTCCATGAAGTCCGCTGCGCGTTCGAAGGCCGGCGTCGGCGTTATGCCTTTGGGCCAAGCGATCACGGAAACATCCGTTCGTTGCGGCTCTCGGCCAATGTCATTGGAAATAGGGGCATCCTCAACGTGTTCCGCCAGCGGCCATGCACGATGAGAATAGGCCTCCCGAAGACAAACCAAAGGAGGCCTAAGAAGTCAAATTGGTGGGTGGGAGCGCGTTGCTCGTCGAAAGTTGGCAATGAAACGCGGACTCGCCTCAAGAGCTCGTCCGCGCAAAGGGTCTTACGGTGCGGATCAGTCGGCGCTAATGTCGATGAGCTTAAAGTTCTTATCGAACTTCAGGTCGTAGTCCGCGCCGTCCTTGCACTTGGCGTCATCAAGCTCGAAGACACCGGTGCCTTCCGTTTCCTTTTCCCATTTGCCGCCCTCACAGCCCCACGCTGCAGCGGCTGCAACTGCGCTCTTCGTTTCCTCTGCGCTGAGCGGCGTATCGGCGAATGCGGGCAAGGACATCGCAAACACGGCGCCGGCCGCAATGACGAAACGTTTCATCGGTCTCTCTCCTATGACTTCGCTATCGGTCCCAATGATTTTGGGCCGAGCACAAGTCTTCGCAACCCGGGATTTTTTCCCGAGCCGCGCTTTCACAGGAAAATGAAACTATGTTATGCGGCGCCGCTGGCGCGATCGGCTTCGCTCTTGCGGCTCTGCCGCTTTCTCTCGTTCGGATCGAGCCAACGCTTACGCAGCCGGATCGACTTCGGCGTCACTTCGACGAGTTCCTCGTCGGTGATGTAGCTCATCGCTTTCTCGAGCGTGAGGCGCATCGGCGGCGTCAGAAGCACGGCTTCATCCTTGCCCGAAGCGCGGACGTTGGTCAGCTTCTTGCCCTTCACGACGTTCACTTCGAGGTCGTTCTCGCGCGAGTGCTCGCCGACGATCATACCTTCGTAAACGCGGTCTTGCGGGTTGACCATGAAGGGTCCGCGGTCCTGCAAATTGAAGATCGCGTAGGCAACAGCCTCGCCCGGACTGTTTGAGATCAATACGCCGGTACGACGTCCAAGAATTTCACCCCTGAACGGCTTATAGTCGTGGAACAGCTTGTTCATGATGCCTGTGCCGCGGGTGTCGGAGAGAAGTTCCGACTGATAGCCGAGCAAACCGCGAGTCGGGACGTGGAACACCATGCGTGTCCGGCCGCCACCCGAGGGGCGCATCTCCAAGAGATCGCCCTTGCGCTCGGAGAGCTTCTGCACGACGACGCCGGTATAGTTGTCGTCGACGTCAACGATTACTTCTTCAATCGGCTCCAACCGTTGGCCGGTTTCGGGATCGGTTTTCATCACGACTTTCGGCCGCGACACCGTCAGCTCGAAGCCTTCACGGCGCATGTTCTCGATCAGAATCGCGAGCTGAAGCTCGCCGCGACCCGAAACGATGAAGCTGTCTTTGTCGTCGTTTTCTTCGATACGGATGGCGATATTGCGCTCAGCTTCCTTGAGGAGGCGATCGCGAATGACGCGGCTTTGAACCTTGTCGCCCTCTTGGCCCGCAAACGGACCATCATTGATGCGGAACGTCATCGACAGCGTCGGCGGATCGACGGGCTGTGCAGGCAGCGGTTCCGTTACGGAGGGATCGGCCAGCGTATCGGCGACGTTGGCGAGGCTCATGCCCGCGAGTGCGATGATGTCGCCCGCACCAGCCGATTCGACGGGCGTGCGCTCAAGACCGTGGAACGCGAGAACCTTCTGGACGCGGAAGTTTTCGATGACTTTGCCTTCGCGGTCGATCGCCTTGAGCGGCTGGTTCGGCTTGACGGTGCCCGACGTGACGCGGCCGGTCAGGATACGGCCGAGGAATGGATCGGCATCGAGGGTCGTCGCGAGCATGCGGAACGGGCCGTCATCGACCGCGGGCGGCGGCACGTGCTCGAGAATAAGGTCGAACATCGGCGCCAGATTCTCTGCCGGACCCGATGGATCGCGCGCCATCCAGCCGTTCCGGCCCGACCCGTAAAGCACAGGAAAATCGAGCTGCTCGTCAGTCGCGTCGAGGTTGGCGAAAAGATCGAAGACCTCGTTCAGCACTTCGAGGTGCCGCTCGTCCGGACGGTCGATCTTGTTGATGGCGACGATCGGGCGGAGGCCGCGCTTCAGCGCCTTCGAGACGACGAATTTCGTCTGCGGCAGCGGACCTTCGGAGGCGTCGACGAGCACGATGACGCCATCGACCATGTTGAGGATGCGTTCGACCTCGCCGCCGAAGTCGGCGTGGCCTGGCGTATCGACGATGTTGATATGGGTGCCCTTCCACTCGACGCTGGTGCACTTCGCCAGAATGGTGATGCCACGCTCGCGTTCGAGGTCGTTGGAATCCATCGCGCGCTCGGCGACCTTCTGGTTTTCCCGGAAGGAGCCAGACTGCTTCAGAAGCTCGTCGACGAGTGTCGTCTTGCCATGGTCGACGTGCGCGATGATCGCGATGTTGCGAAGGGCCATTTCAAACCTAAGTTATGGGAGCGCCACGGGCTTTGCCGCTGCGGCGCAATATCGGCTCGCACCTAGCATGACGGCATGGCGCTGGGCTAGGCGGCTGCAGAGAATCTAGGGTGCGGCTTAACAGTCTAAAAGAGCTATGCGGTGCTATTTGGCATGGAATTTGTTCTGCGGATGCCAATTCAGCACTGATCGGCAACATATTGCGCGGTAAGGCGCATAACCAACTGGCGCGGGGCTAACGGACTTAGCGGGCGGGAGTGCCCCCAGGCTTGTTTTCCTCCTCCGCCCGAAGCGCTGTCAAAAACTCGTCGATATCGGGCCGGGACGATGGTTCGCGATCGAGCCGCTTGCGCTGGTTGCCCTGCATCACGAGTGCCGAAACGGCGGCGCCCGGCGTCTTGAGGCGACGGCCCCCCGAGATCAACAGGGGATGCTGCGGCTCCTCCAGATCGAGTTCTTCAAGGAATGACTCCCGGAGCGCATAGAACGCCTGGAGGATCGCGTCGCGCACAAGCGCCTTTTTTTCGTTCGGGATTTCAGTCGCTACGCGCGGGTCGAGCGTCTGTAAAGCCCGACGCATGTCGTGGAGTGGGGCATAGGGGTAAAGCCCGACGAGGCCATCGGTTTCGCCGGCATTGCGATAGACGATGCGCATCGTATCGATCGTCTCGCTCACCTTATAATAGGCGGCGAGATAGTCGTCGGTCGCGAGATAGGGCTTTTCGCAGGTCGAGAGCAGGACGGACTTCGTGCGCACGATGTTGCGCCATTCCTCTTCCAGGCTCTCGACGAAATTCGAGCGCTTCTGGAAGATGTTGGAGATATAGGCGACGCCGGCTGTCGCGATCAGCAACGACATGTCGCGCATGAATTCGTAGACGTTGTTGGCGGCCGTTATGACGAAAGGCGGCACGCCTGGAATGTCGTCGGCGAACTTCGACGCGAGCAGCAGAAGCAATACGATCGTCAGCAGCCAATAGAGCCGCGATAGCGTGCGATTGACGGAGACGCGGGTCATCTCAATGGCCGAGCGGGAAATTGAAAGGGTGCGAGCGCGAACGCGACTAAGCTTTCAGGATCTCCATGACCGTTCCGCGACATCAAATCGAACTCCGGCAAGCGCGTTGAGCTGGAGGGAGATATGCCCGGAGAAGCGACCTCTTTGCAAATCCCGGCTCGCTAGCGATCTTCCGCCTCGACGGGTTGCTTCAGGATCGCCCAATTGATGATCGCGATTTGGGCGCCGATCAGAAGCAGCACAATGTCCGTGCGGAGTCCGGCCAGGGCGCTCCACAGACCGACGACGACACCAAGGACGGCGATAATTCGGATGGCAACCGCCCGAGGGGCCACGGCGCCGAGCACATCCCGGTAAATTCGGCCGCCGTCGAGAGGGAACGCCGGAAGCAGATTAAACACCAGCATCGCCAGATTGATGCGCGCGAGCGTCAAGGCCGCGTGGATCATCCACGGATTGGCTTCGAGCCAGGGTGCAGGATCGATAGGTCCAAAGCGGCCTGTGTAGCCGACGTCGGGTTGGCCGAGCGCGTTCCAGCAGAGAAGAAACAGCAGGCCATTGGTCAGGGGGCCGGCGAAGAGGATTAAGACATTTGCAGCCGTGGAGGGCGCGGCTTCAAGCATCCGGGCATAGCCGTAGAAGCCGCCGACCAGGATTTCGCCGACCGGAACGCCGAAAAGCCGGGCGACCGTCGCGTGTCCGAGTTCGTGTAGAAGTACCGAAAGAAAAACGCCGACGATGAGTGCCGCGAAGACGATCGGCGACTGCTGCAAGATGCCGAACAAGAAGATCGGCACCAGGATGAACGTTATGTCGACCTTGATGGGGATTCCGGCGAGACGGAAGATCTCAAGTCGGGGTGTGTCGGCAAGGAAATTCATATCGGGCCGCCAAAGCGCGGAGTTGAAAGATATCTAAAACCTAATCGGTCTGAATCTAATCGGCTTGGCGGATCGCGAATTTGATTGCATCTTTCTTGATGTTGCTGAACTCGACGGTGAAAGGTCCGGGATCCAAATTAAAGCGGATGGTCTTTCGAACGCCATCGCAATCGGATTTGCCGCTGTGGGCGGTTGGCTTCAATGCTTTGCCGTCCTGGATGACGTCGACCCAACCGCCGGTTTGCATCGTCACCTGATACGAGCCGGGCGCGCTGCTCGGGCTATCGAAGATGACAACGCCGCCGTAAACGTCGCCCTCCGGTTTCAACTTACCGGTCGGCGCAACGGGGAACGACACGGCGCTCATCGGTTCCAGCAACAGAGCGATAGCTCTTGCAGGAGGCGATGGCAGCTTCGCGCCCGACGCGACTGCTTGGCTGTCGGTCGCCTTCATCCATTGAAGCTCGGTCGTGATCGGCCAAGCGAAGCTTGCGCAGCCGCCCGTCTCATCGGCGAAGGCAGCCGGCGTTGCCACCAGCATCACCGTGCAGGCCAAGATCGGCAACATCCCGGATATCTTCATGTCAGTCGACCGCGACCATCACGTCGGAGACTTTGATGACGGCCGACGCCGACATGCCTTTCACTAAGCCGAGGTCTTCGACGGCCTCGTTGGTGATCGATGCGGTGACGATCGTGCCGCCGACATCAAGCCGCACATGAGCGGTCGTCGCGCCTTTGACGACGTCGACGATCTTTCCCTTGAGCACGTTTCTTGCGCTTATTCTCATGATTTGCTCCTGGTCCAGTCAGACTGATCAGATGATGCTCTTAGCATAGAGGTCGGTTCGGCGGTCGCGGAAAAATCCCCAGTCGGCGCGGTAGCTTTCGATCAGGTCGAGGTCGAATGTGTGGACGAGCACGCCCTCCTCGTCAGCGTCGAACTTCTGCACGAGTTCGCCGCGGTGGTCGGTGATGAACGAATGTCCGTAAAATTTTTGCTTCACGCCGTCGTTGTCTTCGAGGCCGATGCGGTTGGCAGCGACAATCGGCACCGAATTCGACACGGCGTGCCCCTGCATGGCGCGCTGCCACTGCAGGTGCGTATCCAAAGACGCGTCATAGGGCTCTGACCCGATCGCGGTTGGATAGAACAGGATTTCGGCGCCTTGGAGAACCATCGCTCGGGCACTCTCCGGATACCACTGGTCCCAGCAGATGCCGACGCCAATCTTGCCGTGCTTGGTGTTCCATGCCTTGAAGCCGGTATCGCCCGGACGGAAGTAATACTTCTCCTGGTAGCCCGGCCCGTCGGGGATGTGGCTCTTGCGATAGACGCCTAGGATTTCACCGTCCGCGTCGGCGATGGCGATGCTGTTGTAGTAACGCGGGCCGTCCTTTTCGAAGAACGAGATCGGGATAACGACGCCCAAGGACTTCGCAACCTTGCGAAGTGCGATGACGCTCGGATGCTCCATTACGGGACGCGCGGTCTCGAACCATTTCGGGTCCTGGCGCGTACAGAAATAGATTCCTTCGAACAGCTCGGATGGCAATATGACTTCTGCGCCGCGCCCCGCAGCTTCGCGAACAAACGCCTCCGTCTTGGCGATATTCGTTTCGATATCGCCGCCGTACGAGGTTTGAATGCTCCCGACGGTAATCGAGCGTCGCGCCATCTAAAGAGGCTCCTGTTGGGTGATGCAGTGAAACGATCCGCCGCCGGCCGTTCCGCTGCCGAGCAAGCCGCGTGACGATACGCCGACGACAGCGCGAGTGGGGAAGACCGTCTGCAGCGCTGAAAGTGCGTCGGCTTCGGTGGCGGTCCCATAGATCGGCACAACGACAACATCGTTGGCGATGATGAAATTCATATGGGAAGCCGGCGAGACGTCTCCAAGGGCGTTGCGATAGAGGCCGACACCCGGGATGCGGATCACTTCGAGCTGGCGGCCAAGCGCGTCGGTCGCTTTTTCAAGCGTCGCAGCAATGGCGTTGAGCGTTTCGGCATTGGGATCGTCGGGGCCGGCTGGCGCTTGGCAGACGACGCGACCCGGCGCGACGAAGCGAGCGATATTGTCGACGTGGCCGTCGGTATGATCGTTCTTCAGGCCTTCGTCGATCCAGATTACTTTTCGAGCGCCGAAAGCCTGGCTGAGTGCCTGCTCGGCGGCTTCCTTCGTCCAGCCATTGCGGTTTGGATTGAGCAGCGTCTGCCGCGTCGTCAGGATCGTGCCTTCGCCGTCGTGATCGACGGCACCGCCTTCGAGCACGAAGTCGAAACGGCGGACGGCAGCCTTGGCAAGCCGCGCAACGTCGTCGCCAACGATCGCATCGTCGGGAAGATCGTATTTGCCACCCCAACTATTCGTCTTGAAGCGAAGGGCGACGGCGCCATTACCGACGCGAGCGAAAATAGGGCCCGTGTCGCGCAACCAGATGTCGCCGTACTTCGCCGGAATGACTTCAGCGGCGTCGCCGAGAGCGGCGTTTGCCGAAGTGCGAGCCTCTTCACCGTTGGCAAGGAGGCGAACCTTATTTCCTGCGAGGCTCAGCGCGCGGATGAGTGCTGCCACATCCCGGCGCGGCGTTTCGAGATCGCCGTTCCATTCGTCGGGGTCTGCCGGCCATGCGGTCCAAATCACCTTCTGGGGCGCCCATTCGGCGGGCGTCACCACCGTCATGCCGTCCGCCGCCATGTCTGAAGTCTGTCCCACGTTCCGCTGGCCTCTAAAAATGCGATCATTTTTCGTGTCTTGAGTCACGCGATGTCGTGGATGGGACCCGTGGAGTCAAGTCCTTGGCCCGGCGGCGACGCGGAATGTGCACGCGGATGGTGTCAGAGCGATTAAATTGCCGATAATCGCTTTCGCTATTGGCGCCGCGTGTCCGGCTGGTCTAACCGCGTGTGCCAAACATCGATCCGAGCAGCGCGACGATGATCGCTGCCGGAATGACGACCAGGGCGATGGCGCCGATCGTCACCGCGAGACCGAACATCAGGAACACGATGATGGCGAATAGCAGGATCGCCGCCATGAAGACGACGATCTTGACGAGCCACTCGCGCCAGCCGGTGAGGACGGTCGTCTCGCCGTTTCTCGTGATCACGATCATGGTCGGCTCCCAGGTTTAAAGCGCCTTGATCAACTTGAAGTCTTGTTGCGTTGGGCCAGCGTGCGCAAGCGCAGCGCATTGAGCTTGATGAAACCTTCGGCGTCCTTCTGGTCGTAGGCGCCCTTGTCGTCCTCGAACGTGACGAGCGTCGGCGAATAGAGGGACTTCGGACTTTCGCGACCGACGACGATGACGTTGCCCTTATAGAGCTCGAGCGTCACCTCGCCTTCGACATTCTCCTGGCTCTTGTTGATCAGGGACTGCAACATCTCGCGCTCGGGCGCGAACCAGAAGCCATTATAGATGAGTTCGGCGTAGCGCGGCATGATCTCGTCTTTCAGGTGCGCGGCGCCGCGGTCGAGGGTCAGGCTTTCGATGGCGCGGTGTGCTGCAAGCAGGATGGTGCCGCCGGGCGTTTCGTAGACGCCGCGCGATTTCATACCGACAAAACGGTTCTCGACCAGATCGATGCGGCCGATGCCGTTATCGCGGCCGAGATCGTTCAGCGCTTTCAATAGCGTTGCCGGCGAGAGCTTCTTGCCGTCGAGGGAGACAGGGTCGCCCTTCTCGAAGCCGATCTTGATAGTCGTGACCTTGTCGGGCGCGGCCATGGGCGAAATCGTGCGCTGATAGACAAACTCGGGCGGCTTCTTGGCCGGGTCTTCGAGAACCTTGCCTTCGGATGACGAGTGCAAAAGGTTGGCGTCGACGGAGAAGGGCGACTCGCCCTCCTTGTCCTTGGCGACCGGGATCTGGTTCTTGCGCGCGAAATCGAGAAGGTCCTCGCGGCCTTTGAACTTCCACTCACGCCAGGGCGCGATGATTTTGATGCCCGGCTCCAAGGCGTAATAGCCAAGCTCGAATCGGACCTGATCGTTGCCCTTGCCCGTCGCGCCATGACAAACGGCGTCGGCTCCGACTTTGCGTGCGATCTCGATCTGTTTCTTTGCGATCAGCGGACGGGCGATCGAGGTGCCGAGCAGATAGACACCCTCGTAAACCGTATTGGCGCGAAACATCGGGAAGACGAAATCGCGGACGAATTCTTCGCGCAGGTCTTCGACGAAAATGTTTTCTTCCTTGATGCCGAGCATCAGGGCCTTCTTGCGCGCTGGCTCCAGCTCTTCGCCCTGACCGAGGTCGGCGGTGAACGTCACGACTTCGGCGCCGTAGGTCTCCTGCAGCCACTTGAGGATGATCGACGTATCAAGGCCACCCGAATAGGCGAGGACGACTTTCTTCACGGATTTGGGCGCGGCACTCATGGGAGATCTGGCTCTCGGGATTGTGGATTGGGATGGAAACGCGCGGCACTATAGGGTCGGCGGCGCTACCCGCAAGTACGGTAGACGCGGTAACACGACATGTCGCAAGCACGCTTAGCGTTCCGTAACAGCAGGGAGCGATATGAAGCCAAGAATTGTCTTCTGGTATGAATTCGCGTCGTCCTACTCGTATCTCAGCGCCATGCGGGTCGACGACGAGGCGGCGCGGGTCCAGGTCGCGGTCGATTGGAAGCCGTTTCTGCTTGGACCGATCTTCAAATCGCAGGGTTGGGAAACGTCGCCGTTCAATGTCTATCCTGCCAAAGGACGATACATGGCGCGCGACATCGCGCGAATAGCGGCAGCGCGCGGGCTTCCCTTCAAGGTGCCAGCGGTGTTTCCCGGCAATGGCCTCAAAGCCGCCCGCCTCGCAATCGCCGCGAGGAACCATGGTGCTCTCCCGGCTTTCAGCCGCGCCGTCTTCAGTGCCGGTTTCGGTGAAGGCTTGGACATCTTCGATGACGCGGTGTTGACGGATTGCCTCTCGGCGGCGGGTCTCGATGCAGACGTCCCGCGGTCGCTCGCCAAGGACGGCGGAATAAAATTTGAGCTGCGCGCCAATACCGAGCAGGCGCAGGCGCACGGGATTTTCGGAGCACCGAGCTTTACCACCGACGATGAGAGCTGTTCTGGGGCGACGACCGCCTCGATCAGGCCCTACAGTGGGCGACGGCAGCGCACCGCAAATGAGGACGCAATGCGCTTTCGCAAATATTTTATCTGCAATTACATAGGGCTAAGCGAATTACCCGCGGCGCCTTTTTGTGGCGCAAATGCCGCTCATTAACCGCTTCGGCACTGCACACAAGTCATGAACATAAAAAAGGCAAGTCGAGGGTGTTTGCGGTGTTTGTGGCCAGCGTGAGCTGATAGAAGACCGGGAATATATCTCATCGGGGGAGAGCGGCCGTGGTCAGGTCGATTCGCATCGTCGGGAAATTTTTATGGCTTGGTTTGATGAGTGGAGCGCTGGCGCTTCCGCTTGCTGCCGAGGAAGTGACCGTGACCATCCCGCCGGATGATCCGCCGGCCCAAGCTGCTCCTCAGCCTGGAGCGTCGCCGTCTCTGCCGTCATTTTCGGCGGGTAATAGCGCACCAAAGCCGGTAGCCGACAGCAGCGATTCAACGGCTCACGCGACTGACAATGCGTCCGCGCCGCCGCCTCCTGCTGCGCCAGTCAAGCACAAGACGAAGCTGAAGAAGGCGGCCGCAACGGCGCCTGCGGCAAGCCCTGCGCCGGAAGCTGCTGCGTCCTCGGCCACTGCATCTCCGGCTGTTGCCGACGATTCGGCGAAGCCAGCCGATAAGCCCAAGACGGCAAAGGCCTCTCCGTGCCTCAATCTTGAGGAGAGCGCCTGCGGGTCGAACAGCGCGTGCATTTGGGTCGCTGCCGGAACGAACGACGCCGGTAAAGCGACGAAGGCGCGATGCCGGTCCCTGGCAATTCTAAAGAAAGAAGCCGCAAAAGCGGCGAAAGCCTCCAAGACCGGCGCGCCGGAAGTCCTGCCATGGGCCGCAGGATCGTCGACATCATCGACGACGCCTGCAACCGCGACCGGGACCACAACAGCGACGGCTGAAACGACTAAGCCCGTAAAGAAAACGAAGACGGCGTCGGCCAAGAAAACGCCCAAGCCGAAGCCGGAAACAGCTCCCGCGGCAGCCCCGGCTGGTGGCGATGGGGATGCAGCTGCGCCCGCATCGTCTGGTTCGGCACCGGAGCCGGATACACAGCAAGGTGGCGGTGGTGCGGACTAGAGGCAGCCGATCAGCTCTGATCAGATGCTTTTAGTGCAGATACGCTGACCACGGGGACTGCGCGGCGAAATTGTGGGGGAGCAGCGTCCGCTGGCGCCCCTCGGAATTGCCGAAAACCAACCGCCATTGCGTGCATGCGGCGTCCGCGGCGTCCATCGCCGACGTGCTGGCCCGTGCTGTCGGCGCAGCCACCGCGTATGGGACACCGTAGGACAGCATCATTGCCATCATCGGTCCCTGATAGACAGTCCAGGGCGTGACGCCCCAAAATGCCTGGACGGATGCCGGCAACATCGAATTGCTCATGGCAGACGTTTGGGCCGCGGCAACCGACTGGGCGCCGGGAAAATAGGCCATCGAACACGCGCTCGCCATCGCCATCCACGATTGCATGAAGTCGATCTGCGCAGGCGCAGGGGCTTGGGTGACGGGGGTCCAGTTGCCGAACCATGTCGGCCACGCCGGAGGTTCGGGCGCGAGAAGCCCTTCGGGCGTCATTTCGTCGTAAAGGCGTTTTTGACAGGCGAGGGTGGCGGCGACCGATGCCTGCCCCATCTCGAACATCGCTTCCGTCGCTTTCTGCAGAAAGCGGAAATGCAAGGCGCAATCGAACAAGGATGTATCCCTCAAGTACTGCGACACTATAACAGGGATGCTGCATCGCAGCAACAGCGAAGCGCTTCTGTCGCAGTACGGTTAATCACTTATTCGCGAGGTCTTCGTCGGATCGCTTTGATCCAAGTCAGCCGGAGGAGGATTTTATCTGATCGCCGTCGGATAACTCATCGCGTTCGTCGGCGCGGTCAGGCTCCCGTTCGTTGGGCGATGGCGCGTCGGGCCTCCGCTTCGAAAGATTGAGGCGTTCGAGAAGCGGAGTGCGATGGCTCCGGGGCTCGCCGCTTGCGGCCGGCTTCGTAATGACGACTTCCGTGTTGTCGTCGGTTTCATCTTCGTGCGTTACCGCAGTGGTTTCGATCGGCACCGATTGCCGTTCCGCGCTTCGCTCCTCGGGTGGGCGTCCGGCGAACTGACCAGCCGCAAGCCAATAGAAGAAACCGCCAAAGAAGCCGACTGTCAGAAAGGCTTTTATCGCGTAGTTGTTGAGGATCGTGGGCTGTCCGGCGACCTCGCTCGCGTATTGAGCGGAGAATCCGAGCAGCGCGATGATCATACCGGCGACCAAGTAGAACGAGAGGGAGCGGATCGAGAACCATTCGCCCATGCCCGCGGCGATCAGCGCGAACACGGACGCGAAAATTCCGAGATGAGTTGCGGCGAGAAGCGCGAGATCGAAAGTCTCGCTTGCCGTTTTTGGCAGGCGATCGAAGGGCTCGGCCAGAACATCGATCGGGGTGTTGACGAAAAGAACAGTGACGAGCCCGGCGGCCATGCACGCGAGCACAAACCCAAACAGCAATCGCGCCAATGTGCCGAAAAGCCTTAGCACGAAGATCACGCCCCACGTCCCATCCTTGGCGCGAACTGTATAGAAGCCCGCGCTGCGGGCTCAACAGGAATAACGGGATGGGCTTATTCGGCTGCGGCTTGCTGCAAGCTCGCTACAGGCTTGAGGACGTTGGACGACGTTCGCTGGCGGAGAGGCGAAGACTTTCGGACCTAAGTTGCCCGCACGCCGCAAGAATATCGCGACCGCGCGGAGTTCTAACGGGGCTCGCGTAGCCGGCACGATTTACGACGTCCGCAAATCGTTCGATTGTTTCCCAATCGGAGCATTCGTAGCGCGTGTTCGGCCACGGATTGAACGGTATTAAATTGATTTTTGCCGGGATGCCGGCCAGCAGCCTCACGAGGGCTCTCGCCTCGGCGAGGCTGTCGTTGACGCCTTTCAGCATGACATATTCAAAGGTGATGCGGCGTGCGTTCGAGAGGCCGGGGTAATTGCGGCAGGCCTCCATAAGCTCGGCGATCGGATATTTGCGATTGATCGGCACCAGTTCATCGCGGAGCGCGTCGTTCGTTGCGTGCAGCGAGATGGCAAGCATCGTGTCGGCTTCTTCACCCCAGCGTGGGATTTCGGGAACGACGCCCGACGTCGAAAGCGTGATGCGACGCTTCGAGAGCGAAAGACCGTCACCGTCGGCTGCGACTTCGATCGCCGCCTTGACGTTGTCGAAATTGTAGAGCGGTTCGCCCATCCCCATCAGCACGACGTTGGTGATCTTGCGTTCGCTCTGGGGAAGGAGTTGTCCGTCGTCGGGCCCTTTGGCGCCGGGCCAGTCGCCGATGCGATCACGGGCCAGCATGATCTGTGTGACGATCTCTTCGGTTTCGAGATTGCGCACGAGGCGCTGCGTGCCGGTATGGCAGAAGGAACAAGTGAGCGTGCAGCCGACCTGGCTCGAGATGCAGAGTGTGCCGCGGTCGCTCTCCGGGATGTAAACGGTTTCGATCTCTGGCGGGCGAGCCTCATGGCCGCGCTTCGGCAGACGAAGCAGCCACTTGCGGGTGCCATCGACCGAAATCTGCTCGGAGACGATCTCGGGGCGATCGAGCGTGTAAAGATCTTCAAGGCGACCGCGGAGATCCTTCGACACGTCCGTCATGTCTTCAAAGCGCGTCACGCCGCGGACGTAGATCCAGCTCCAGAGCTGGCCGACGCGCATGCGGAGCTGCTTTTCGGGAACCCCGGCCGCCGCGAGCGCGAGCTTCAGCCGGTCGCGCGTCAAGCCCGCGAGCGAAAGCTTCGCGGTTGGAGCGTCTGTTTCGATCTTAACTAATGGTGCGGCAGTCATGGCAACAGTGTCACTTAATGAGGAATGGGCCATCTTCTATAGCCGTTCGGCTCGAAAGAATAGCTGGCCTAATTGTCATCCCGGCTCTCGCCGCAAGGGCGGCTCGGCCGGGATGACAGGTTCAATTACAAAATAAACCGGCTGAGATCGGCGTTTTTCGAGAGCTGGCCGACGCGTTCGGTAACGTAGGGACCGTCAATGACGACGGTCTGGCCACCGCGGTCGGATGCTTCAAACGAGACATCATCGAGCACGCGCTCGAGCACCGTCTGCAGGCGCCGGGCGCCGATGTTTTCGACCGTCGAATTCACCTCGACGGCGGCATCGGCAATCGCGTCGATGGCGTCGGGTTTGAAATCGAGCGTGACGGCTTCGGTCAGTAGCAGCGCCACATACTGCTTGATGAGGCTCGCCTGAGGTTCAGTCAGGATGCGTTTCAGGTCCTCGCGCGTCAAAGCGCTGAGTTCAACGCGAATGGGTAGGCGGCCTTGCAGCTCGGGCAGGAGATCGGACGGCTTCGAGACGTGGAAAGCGCCCGAGGCGATGAAGAGAATGTGATCCGTTTTCACCGGGCCGTGCTTTGTCGCAACGGTCGTGCCCTCGATCAGCGGCAGGAGATCGCGCTGCACGCCTTCGCGGGATACATCGGCACCGCCGCGGGCATTGTCGCTACGTGAGGAGATCTTGTCGATCTCGTCGAGGAAGACGATGCCGTTGTTCTCGACCGCTGCAATCGCTTCGCTGGCGATCTGATCGCTGTCGATCAGCTTATCGCTTTCTTCGGCGATCAGAATGTCGAAGCTGTCCTGGACGGTCACGCGGCGCGACTTCGTCCGCTGGCCTAGCGCCTTGCCTAACATCTCGCCGATGTTGATCGTCGCCATCGAGCCGCCCGGCATATCGAACGCCGGAATGGGCGACGCCGTGTCGGCGACCAGGATGTCGATCTCCTTGTCGTTCAGCTCATTGTTACGGAGCTTCTTTCTAAAGCTGTCGCGTGTCGTCGGCGAAGAGCTGGAGCCGACGAGCGCATCGAGCACGCGCTCTTCCGCGGCTTTCTCGGCCTTCGCGCGCACGCCCTGGCGCTTCGTTTCCTTGACGAGCCCCATGCCGACCTCGACGAGATCGCGGATGATGCTGTCGACGTCGCGTCCGACGTAGCCGACCTCGGTGAATTTCGTGGCTTCGACTTTGAGAAACGGCGCACCTGCGAGTTTAGCAAGGCGGCGCGAGATCTCGGTTTTGCCGACGCCGGTCGGGCCGATCATCAGGATGTTCTTCGGCAATACTTCGTCGCGAAGCTCGCCGGTCAGTTGCTGGCGGCGCCAGCGATTGCGCAACGCGATGGCGACGGCACGTTTGGCGTCGCCTTGGCCGACGATGTAGCGGTCAAGCTCGGATACGATTTCACGCGGTGAGAAGTTCGTCATTGTCTCGCTTGTGGAAGATAGGGAGCAAAGGGCGTCGATTGTAGGAGCGGCAGCAGGCGATTCCGGAGCGGATGCCAGAAAACGCCGAGGATGAGGACAAAAGCGCCGACCATGCCGAGCGTCAGCACGAACGACGACGGCGCGGCGCCGCTCGTCGGCAAGGGTATTCCGCCGCTCAGGATGTCATAAACGGCGATGGTGAAATAGGCGAGCGACGACACCAGCAGGGCGCGGCGGTCTATGGCGAGCGCAAAGAGCGCCAGCAGGAGAACGGTCAGCAGCACGATTGCCGATGTCTCGGTGCCGTTCGTTGATTGCTTGATCAGCGTGATGACCGGCGAAACGATCAGCCACGCCGCGACGAGATGCAGCCAGAAGGCGCAGTCGGAAAAGCGGGTGACGCGCTTGGTGTCGCGCGCATCATAGGCGAGAGCAACCGCGAGAACGGCGAGGCCATACCAAAAACCAATGAACGAGGTGCCTATGCCTGTCGCTTGAAGAAGGCCTTTGCTGACGACGGCGTAGCCAAAGAACGCGATCAAGGCGAGCGCGAACGGCAGGCGAAAGCGCAGGTAGTAGATCAGCGAAGCGATCAGCGCCGGCAGTCCGAAGACAAGTGTCGGATTTCTCCAGAATGCCAGCTCCGAGCGGACGTCCCAGCTCGGCACCTTGAAATTATCCCAGTGGAATTCGACGACGACGGCCGCTGCCGCAAACGCAACGAAGAGGACAGAGAGCACCATTCCCGGCAGCACCGCGCGCAGCCTCCGGACGAGGATTTCACTCAAGACCCAGAAGGTCGCCGCAGCGAGCGCGAGAATACCGACCCAGCTGATGCCGAACGAGCCGGTAGAGGTTGCCACCAGGAAGGCGCCTGCGACGAGCAGCACGCCGATCGTCAGGAAGACGTCGTTGAAGCCGTTCAGGAAGCGAAAGCGCTCTTCGTCGGCAAGGACGGGCTCGCCATCGGGACCGAGAGGCACGGATGTGCCTGCTCGCATCGCCCTCAGCTTTTCGGCTTGCGCCGCATCGATGACGCCGGCCGCAACGGCGGATTCCAAATCGTCCGGGGTCAAGCCGCTGGTCATGACTTGCTCTATTGTGTTTGGGAGTCGAGCGTTTCGACGACGATGTTGGTGTTCGTATAGACGCAAATTTCGGCGGCAATGGACATCGCCTTCCGCGCGATCGTCTCGGCGTCGAGCGGCTGATCGAGCAGAGCGCGGGCAGCGGCGAGGGCATAATTGCCGCCCGAGCCGATTCCGGTGACTGCGTTTTCAGGCTCAAGCACGTCGCCGGTTCCCGTCAGGACCAGGGTCGTCGTGGCATCGGCGACAATCATCATGGCTTCGAGGCGGCGCAGGAAACGGTCGGTGCGCCAGTCCTTGGCGAGTTCGACAGCGGCGCGGGTCAGTTGGCCGGGGTACTGCTCGAGCTTGGCTTCGAGGCGTTCGAACAGGGTGAAGGCGTCGGCGGTCGCACCGGCAAAGCCGCCGATGACATCGCCCTTGCCGAGGCGGCGAACCTTGCGGGCGTTCGATTTGATGATCGTCTGCCCGAGGCTTACCTGGCCGTCGCCGGCAACTACAACTTTGCCGCCCTTGCGAACGGTCAGGATCGTGGTGGCGTGCCAGGACGAATCGTAGGCATTTGGGCTCTGGTGGGTCATATGTACCGCGTCAGTTAAGCTTTTGGCGGCAGGATGCAAGACGAAGCAGGGTCCTGCGGCCATGGTGCCTCAAGGTCGGCCTTGGCCGGTGGGGCATCGAGCTGATAAACGCTCGGGAAGGCGCCCGGCAAGCAAATGACGATTAACGATATGGCTGGCGGCGGAGAAAGATTCACGTGAAGCGGCAGGCTACGATCACGCGCAAGACCAAGGAGACCGAGATCTCCGCGACCGTCGACCTCGACGGGACGGGCACGTACGACATTTCGACGGGAATTGGCTTTCTCGATCACATGCTGGAGCAATTGGCCCGGCATTCGCTGATCGACATTGCGCTCAAGGCCAAGGGCGATCTGCATATCGACTTCCACCATACCGCCGAAGATACCGGCATCGTCATTGGGCAGGCGATTGCCAAGGCGCTCGGCGACAAGGCCGGGATCGTCCGCTACGCCGACGTCCATCTACCGATGGACGAGACGCTGACGCGCGTTGCCGTCGATGTCTCCGGCCGACCGTTCCTGATCTGGAAAGCCGAGTTCTCGCGGCCGAAGGTCGGCGAGATGGACACCGAGCTTTTCCGCGAGTGGTTCCAGGCTTTTGCCCAGAATGCCGGAATTACGCTGCACGTCGAAAACCTTTACGGCGAGAACAATCACCATATAGCAGAGACCTGCTATAAGGGCTTGGCGCGCGCGCTGAGGGCGGCCATCGCTCTCGATCCGCGGCAGGCGGGCCGTATTCCGTCGACCAAAGGTACGCTTTAAGGTTGAGTGCGGGCGAAGTGGGGAGCTGGCGTTTGTTGGATGGAGCGAGGAGCTTGAGTTCTGTGGCGACCTATACCGTGCACGAGCCACCCGTTTCCGAATCCGACCGTGTCGATCGCGGCGTTGAGCTGGAATTCGTGAAGGACGGCTTCTCGTGGCTGACGGCGATATTTCCGCCGCTCGGATTTCTCGCTAACGGCTTGTGGCTGATGGCGATCGCGTATCTGGCGGGGGCCGGTCTGCTCGGTTACGTGCTCAACGCGCTGAAGGTCGATCCAACCTGGATCAGCCTGATTTTTCTCGCGATCAATATCTATCTGGGCCTCGAAGTATCGACCCTGAAGCGCTGGATGCTCGACCAGAAAGGCTGGCAGACGCTCGGTGTCGTGAATGGCCGCTCGATCGCGGAATGCGAGAGACGGTTCTTTGAGACCTGGCTGCCGGATCAGCCGGTAATTGCGAGCGATGCCCCGAACAGTTCCGGTACGCCGTCAGCGCCCCCGCGTGGCTCGCGCTTCTGGCCGTTCGGCGCTAGGGCTTGAGCCGAGCGCCTGATGCAAAGCGTCGTCATTATCGATTACGGGTCGGGCAATCTCCACTCGGCCGCCAAAGCTTTTGAGAGCGCGGCGTTCACCCGAGCACTGGAGCAAGCCCCGCCCTGGGACATAACTCCATTAATGATGCGGCTCAAAAAACCTGACTGGCTAATTGAGGTCTCAAGCGATCCCCAAAAAGTGCTTGCCGCCGACCGCATCGTGTTGCCGGGTGTCGGCGCCTATGCCGACTGCAAACACGGGCTGGAGCGCATTCCGGGTCTGATTCCAGCGCTTGAAGAAGCCGTGCTCAAAAAAAAGCGGCCGTTTCTCGGCATCTGCGTCGGCATGCAGCTCTTGAGCGAGCGCGGTCTCGAGTTCGTCGAGACACCAGGGCTCGGGTGGATCAAGGGCGAGGTGCGCGCCATCGAGCCGAAAGATCCGGCGCTGAAAATCCCGCACATGGGTTGGAACACGCTCAACGTCGTCAACGCGCACGCGCTGCTCGACGGTATCGCGACGGGGCCTAACGGCTGGCACGCCTATTTCGTGCACTCGTTCGCGATGGTGCCAAAAGAGCGCCGCGTCGTCGTCGCCGAGACGGATTACGGTGGCGCGATCACGGCGCTCGTTGCGGACGGCAATATCGCCGGCACGCAGTTCCATCCCGAGAAGAGCCAGAAGCTCGGTCTCAAGCTGATCGCAAATTTCCTGGCCTGGAAGCCTTAGAGGCGTTCTCGGGCCTGCCTGCACTTGTCATCCCGGCCAAGAGGGCTCGCCCGGGATGACGATCGAGGCGAGTTATCGTGCGAGCGTGCTGACCGCCGACTGGAGCACGTTCCAGACGCCGCGTGGCACGTGCCAGGATCCGTCCGGCTCGTCATCTTCGAGGCGGCCCTGCAGCCAGTTCAATCGTCCTGTCAAAGCCGCATCGGCGCGGCCGAGTTCGTGCACGCCCAATTCATCGGGGTGATCGAAGAGGATCGCGAGGCGGCGCTTGATCTGGTCGGCGCCGAGCCAAGTCTTGACGTACCAGACGCCATTACCGGCGGGGGCGTATTCGGTGGCGATGTAGGGGAGTGAGAACGTCACCGTCCAGGTGTCCTGGTTGGCGGACTTTGGGGTGTGATGGAGGAGAAAGGTTTTCATGGGGCAGCATTCCGGAGCGGGGGGCTGGGGGAGCTAGAACGCGGGAACGCAACTTGGCTACAAACGCAGAGCGAGGGCCGTGAGCTAGTGAATCAAAATCTCTTAAAAAGGGAGCCGGGGATCATGTCGTCGTAGGGGGGCATTTGGGGGTTCATGATCCCCTGGCTCAGCATCGGGCT
This sequence comes from uncultured Alphaproteobacteria bacterium, assembly GCA_963710005.1. Taxonomy (GTDB): domain Bacteria; phylum Pseudomonadota; class Alphaproteobacteria; order Rhizobiales; family Hyphomicrobiaceae; genus Hyphomicrobium_B. The sequence goes on along the minus strand of CAVPYR010000006.1, from coordinate 9,315 downwards.
TTGGACGGGACGGACCCGTTGGGAACGGCAAGGGGGGAAGGCCCGCCCCGCCCAAAGACCGGAATTCGTCTGTTCGAACCTGCCTCAGCCCGCCTTGGCGAAAGGCAGTTCGGGCTCCATCGGCTCCACGGCCTGGGTTGCCGGCAGCGGGAACGCGATGATGTTGCCATCGGGCGCAAGGTCGAGACCAGGGCGGCGCTGACGGAACCAGCGGAGCGACGTGTTGGTCATCACCGCGTCGCGCTTCGTCGCCTGGATCAGGAGGCCGTCATCCTCGGCGAGCAATTCCCTGAGCTCAGTTTCGAGTTCGACCTCTTCGCGCTCCGACGTCACGTACCAGGTGTTGGCGAGAGGCCGCGCCCACTTCTCACCAAGGCCCATGATGACCTGAGCGAGGACATGCTGATTGCGGGTCGGGTGGGCAAGATCGTACGAGATGAGGTAGGTGCGCATGGGGGCTCTCCTGGTGTTGCGGGGAGGGTCTAACACGCTACTCTGACCCGGGGTGGTGCCTCTTTTAGGGCGCCGTGAACATAGGAAGAACATGCCACGACTCAGCGCTGTTGTCCAGCGCTTGTTCTGAAAATGTTCTACCAAAGTTCTTAATATAGTTGCTAAAGCAACACGCAATTAAGTTCCTGAAAGCATATTAACTTTGTACTGGAGCAGACTTGTCTTCGGCAGTTCATGTCTCCGCGCTAAAGCGCCGGGCATTGGACCCGACGTGGAGGTGACCGATGGACGATAACGTTTCCGAACTCGATCAACTGCAGAGCGCTTACAAGGCCGTTGTTGAGCAATGGATCGCCGCGATCAAGCGCGAAGAGGCGCTCGCGTCGGTCACTCACAACGTCGCGGAAGTCGATAAATGGGAAGAAGCACACTTCGCGGAAGACGACATCCGCAGCAAGGTGAAGGCTGCGAAGAAGGACTACGAAGACGCGCTTCGCCGGAAGTTCTTCAACTTCTGATCTTTGAACCGGCTGCAGTTAGGCCTCTCAGAAGAGGCTTAACTGGTCGGGATGCGGCGTTGTGGGTATGCGCCGGTGCGGGCCTGGGTCGAAGCGGGCTTCGAGGCCCGGGAAGCGGCTGTGAAACTCCTCGAGCGCCCGCGCGCGGCTGCCTGGAAAGTGCGACTCCTCCCAGATTTCATAGAGACGACGGGGATCGCAGGCGTAACGCCGTTGCAGGTCCACCGGCCGGATTCTGAGCCAGCGGGCGATCCAGATGTCGACGGCGTCGTCCTCGGTCAGGGGGCGCCTGGAGACGGCTGGAGGGGGCTCGATAAGGAATGCTACGGACATGACTCTATTTCCGCATTGCGACTCCGATCCGCGGAGCCGGCCGCAATGCGTGAATGCGCATGCGGGCGCTTGACGCGGCGCGCGATCCGCGATTGATCGCACGGGAAATTTAGAAACCCAAGATAGCAAACTGATGGCCGCGCGCGTTCTTTTAGGCGTCGCAGAGGCGAGCGAGACCCGTTGATCCTTTTTCCTGCCATTGACCTCAAGGACGGGCAGTGCGTCCGGCTGAAGCTCGGCGAGATGAGCGCTGCGACCGTGTTCAACGACGATCCGGCGGCGCAGGCGCTGGCGTTCGAGCGTCAGGGGTTCAAATACCTGCACATTGTCGATCTCAACGGTGCGTTTGCCGGGAGGCCCGTCAACGGCGCTGCGGTCGAGGCGATCTTGGAGGCGATTACTATACCGGCGCAGCTCGGCGGCGGAATTCGCGACCTGGAAACCATCGAAGCGTGGCTCGACAGGGGCATCCGGCGCGTCATCCTCGGCACCGTGGCGGTTCGCGATCCGGCGCTGGTCAAGGAGGCCGCGAAGCAATTTCCGGGGCGGGTTGCGGTCGGGATCGACGCCAAAGGCGGTAAGGTCGCCGTCGAGGGCTGGGCGGAGACGTCGGAGCTGTCAGCCGTCGATCTTGCCAAACGGTTCGAAGATGCCGGGGTTGCAGCGATCATCTACACCGACATCGAACGCGATGGGGTTCTGAAGGGCCTCAACTTGCCGGCGACGGCCGCCCTCGCTCGCGCGACAGGCATCCCCGTGATTGCCTCGGGAGGGCTCGCCTCGATCGCCGATGTCAGGGAGCTCAAAAAGCCTGAATATCAAATGCTCGAAGGCGCAATCACGGGTCGTGCACTATATGATGGGCGCCTCGACGCCAAAGAGGCGCTCGAACTTCTGGAGACGGCATGAACATAGGTGACAAAGTCCGCGTTTTGGGAATCCCGGATGGCGTGCCGGCGGACAACAAGATGCTGTTGAAGCTGTTCAGCGGCTGCGTCGGCAAGACGTTCCCGATCGTCAAGATCGATGACGGGCTGGTCGAGCTTCACGTCGGGGAAGCTTTCGGCAAGCCTGCCGAATACCATCAGATCTGGCTCGAGCAGAGCCAACTCGAAGTCGTCGAGGCCTGAATTTTGAATCTGATGCCACAAACCGCTCTGGCCGACGCGGACATGCCACCCGAGATCGCGCGGCGGCGCACGTTCGCGATCATCTCGCATCCCGACGCCGGCAAGACGACGCTGACCGAAAAGCTTCTCCTGTTCGGCGGAGCGATCCAGATGGCTGGCGCCGTCAAGGCGCGCGGCGAGCGGCGGCGCACGCGTTCAGATTGGATGCAGATCGAGCAGCAGCGCGGCATCTCGGTGACGTCGTCGGTGATGACGTTCGAGCGGAACGGCATCGTCTACAATCTGCTCGACACGCCGGGCCACTCTGATTTCAGCGAAGATACCTATCGCACGCTGTCGGCGGTCGACGCGGCAGTGATGGTGATGGACGCGGCGAAGGGTATCGAAAGCCAGACGCGCAAGCTCTTCGAAGTTTGTCGGCTGCGCGACATTCCGATCATCACGTTCATCAACAAGATCGACCGCGAAGCCGAAGATCCGTTGACGCTTCTCGACCAGATCGCGTCGGACCTAGCGCTCGATCTCGTTCCGATGGGCTGGCCAGTCGGCATGGGAACGGATTTTCGCGGCGTTCTCGATCTGGTCGGCAACAAGATCCTGCTGCCAGAGAGCGACGAGCGTGGCGCTTCGTACGGCCATTCTCAGCCGCTCGATACGTTCGAAGGCTTGCGCCGGATCGAAGGCATCGACGAGCGCATCGCCGACCGGACGATCGAGGGTGTCGAGCTCGCGCAAGGGGCGCTGCCGCAGTTCGATCTCGAAGCGTTTCGCGAGGGGCATCTATCGCCAGTGTTCTTCGGCAGCGCGCTCAAGAATTTCGGCGTCGAGCAGTTGCTCGATGCGCTTGGGCAATGGGCTCCGGGGCCGCTGCCGCGCAAGGCGACGCAGCGAACGGTGCAGCCGGGCGAAGATCAGGTGACGGGCTTCGTCTTCAAGGTCCAGGCGAACATGGACCCGAACCACCGCGACCGCGTGGCGTTCGTGCGGCTCTGCTCGGGTCGCTTCAAACGCGGCATGAAGATGCTGCACGTCCGCGACAACAAACCGATGACCATCTCGTCTCCCACGTTCTTTTTCGGGCAGGGTCGCGAGACGGCGGACGAAGCGTGGGCGGGCGACATCATCGGCGTGCCGAACCACGGGACGCTGCGCGTCGGCGATACGCTGACGGAAAAAGAAAACCTGAAATTCACCGGCATCCCGAACTTCGCGCCGGAGCTTTTGCGCCGCGTCGTCATTCAGGACGCGATGAAGGCAAAGCAGCTCAATCGCGCGCTCGACGACCTTGCGGAAGAAGGCATCGTGCAGGTGTTTACGCCGATTGCCGGCGGGCGCCAGATTCTCGGCGTCGTCGGACAGTTGCAGTTCGAGGTTCTGCAGTCGCGCGTCGCGGTCGAATACAGCGTGCCGGTTACGCTGGAACAATCGCCATTCGAACTCGCGCGATGGATTTGGGCGGACGACCCTGCGAAGCTTCAGAAGTTTGTCGATGCGCATCGCGGCGAGGTCGCGACCGACCGCGACGGCGCGCTCGTCTTCCTCGCCGAGAGCCCTTGGATGCTGAAGTATAAAAGCGAGAAGTTTCCGGATATCAAATTCGCCGCGCTTCGGGAGCGTGGCGAATAGTGCGTTTCTTAGCGATGCCGCAGAATAATAGCTGACGAAAAAGCGGGAGCGACCGCCGCGGCGCCCAGTGAAATGGGGTTGCCGCAAGTAATTGCCGCCGACGGCGATCACCCCCGGCGGTGTCCATATGTTTTGGGTCTCCGATTTCGTTTGATGCGCGTCAAACTTCCGCGCACTGCGCTAAACCGACGCGGTCGGCTTGCGCGCCGGAGGATTGCTGAATTTGCTTTCGACGCTTTCCAGCCATCGGTTCACCCCGGTTTCCAGCGCATCGGTCTGCGCCGTGGCTTTACTGTGCTGGATCTCGGTTATCGTCCCTTCGGCGTCGAGCGAGCCACGAATTGCGTCGTGCTGATCGATGAAATCGGTCAATGCGTCGGCTTGGTCGCCGATGATGCCATGGGCCTCGAGCTGGGTCCTGGCCTGCGCAATGCGGTCCTGCACAGCGGCCAGCCGGGCGCGAAGGTTCATAGGGGCAAATTCGTCGGCCATAGATATAGGTTCCTTTGCAAGTTTTCGCGCAGTCAGGCGAGACCGTAAACGCTAAAGTTCGCCGAGAGTTCCCTGGGAGTTCCGGGGCTTGCGGTTAATATCCTCGACGCCATCTGATGGGCCGTGATACTGGGGCGGTCACGCGCTTATGAAGAAGCTTCTCAAAACATGCTGAAAGTCCGCATCATTCCGTGCCTCGACGTCAAGGACGGACGCGTCGTGAAAGGCGTTAATTTCGTCGATCTCATCGACGCCGGTGACCCGGTCGAAGCGGCGGCGGCCTACGACGCTGCCGGCGCCGACGAGCTTTGCTTTCTCGATATCACGGCGAGCTATGAGAATCGCGACACGATTTTCGACGTCGTCGAGCGGACGGCCAACCGCTGCTTCATGCCGCTAACCGTCGGCGGCGGTGTCCGGACGGTCGAGGATATCCGAAAGCTGCTGGAAGCGGGGGCGGACAAGGTTTCGATCAACACGGCGGCGGTCAACAATCGCGCCTTCGTCAAGGAAGCCAGCGAGAAGTTCGGTGCGCAGTGCATCGTCGTCGCGATCGACGCCAAGAAGGTTTCGGCCGACGGCGAGCGGCCCAGATGGGAAATCTTCACGCACGGCGGCCGGAAGCCGACCGGCATCGACGCCGTCGAATATGCACGCGAGGTTGCGGATTTGGGCGCGGGCGAAATCCTGCTGACGTCGATGGATCGCGACGGCACGAAAGCCGGTTTCGACGTCGAGCTGACGCGCGCGATTTCCGACGCTGTGACGATCCCGGTCATCGCCTCGGGCGGCGTCGGCACATTGCAGCACTTGGTCGACGGCGTGCAGGGCGGGCATGCGAGCGCGGTGCTCGCGGCGTCGATCTTCCACTTCGGAACGTACTCGATCCCCGAGGCCAAGAATTACATGGCGAAAGCCGGCCTCGCGATGCGGCTTGATCCTTAGGTAACCGAGACGCGACGCGGACATTGTTCCCCTCCACGTCATGCCGACGTAGGTCGGCACCCAGTTAGCGATCCGCGAGTCGATGTGTTGGCACTTGCCTAGGTCCCGGCCTTCGCCGGGATGACGGAGTTTGTGGAAGCGCTATGCGATGTCGTCGTCATGTCGATGTGCGGCAGCACGAAAATTGGTCATCCCGGGCGAGCCTCATTGCGAGACCCGGGACCCAGATTGCTGCCCTGGGTCCCGGCTCGTCGCGCTGCTCCGGCCGGGATGACAATAGGTGATGGGTGACGGTTTCACGCTTCCGGCGCCGGTGTCTTGTCGGGAAAGCGGCAGATGTCGCTGATGAGGCAGCGCCAGCATTCGGGTTTGCGCGCTTTGCAGATGTAGCGTCCGTGAAGGATCAGCCAGTGGTGCGCGTGCATCAGATATTGGGGCGGCACGACGCGCAGAAGATCCTCTTCGACCGCGAGCGGCGTTGTCCCGTGCGATAGGCCGATGCGGTTCGCGATGCGGTAGACGTGTGTATCGACGGCTATCGTCGGGTGGTGGAACGCGATGTTCATCACGACGTTGGCGGTCTTGCGGCCGACGCCGGGTAAGGATTCGAGAGCATCGCGGTCGTTGGGGACATGGCCGCCGAAATCGTCGATCAGCCGTTGCGAAAGGCCGATGACGTTCTTGGCCTTGGCGCGATAAAGTCCGATCGTCTTCACGTAGTCGCGAAGTTTATCCTCGCCGAGAGCAAGCATCTTTTTTGGGGTATCGGCGACCTTGAAGAGCGCGCGCGTCGCCTTGTTGACGCCAGCGTCTGTGGCTTGCGCGGAAAGCACCACGGCGACCAGGAGCGTAAATGGGTTGGTGTGCTCCAGTTCGCCCTTAGGGTTGGGGTTTGCGGCGTGAAAGCGCCGGAAAACCTCGCGAATTTCGGGTTCGGTGAGCAGCGCCGGTTTGCGGTCCTTCGTTGCGGCAATTGCTGCCGGCTTTCCGAGCTTGCCTTTTGAGGCGGAACTTCCGATGTTTGTAGGGCGTACATCCGAGGACGCTTTGGCCATCAGAGCTCCGGTTCATTGGCGAGGTTCGCGCCGGTGACGAGGTAATACAACGGGCAGCAGCATACCGGAAATGATCGATAGTCCGACCGAAAAGCAATCCTCGAAAGAAGCGCAGTTCGTGCTTCATCCCCATCGCTCGTTAACGCCGAACGGCTTTCTGATCATGATGGTGCTGATCAGCCTGGTAAGTTTTATCATTGGGATGGTGTTCTTTCTGCTCGGTGCTTGGCCGGTGCTTGGCTTTTTCGGGCTCGACGTGGCCCTGATCTATTGGGCCTTCAAACTCAACTACCGGTCCGGAAAGCTTTACGAGACCGTGACGCTGTCGCCCGAACTAATGAAACTTACGCGCGTGCATCCGTCGGGGAAGCGCGAAGAGTTCGATTTCAATCCCTATTGGGCGCGGGTTCGGTGCACGGTCGATCGGCCGGACGGGCGCACGTCGTTGCGGCTCGCGGCGCAGGGCAAGGAAGTCCTGTTCGGACAGTTTCTGACCGACGACGAGCGGCGCAATTTTGCTGACGCTCTCGCCGGTGCGCTCGTCACGACGCGCGGTTCGCGATTCTAAAATCGCGCTAGGCGAGAACCATTCGTATGCCGGCCGTCAAAAGAAGCGCGGCGAGGATGTATCGCAGTGCTTTGGGTGGCAGGTAGCGGACTCCCATCCAAGACCCAAGCAATCCTCCAAGTCCGACCGCCAGCAGCCAGCAGGGCAACGGCTCCGGCATTGCGGGTATGATCGTCCACATCGCGGCCAAAGCCGCGGTGGAGTTTAAAAGGTTGAAGACCGCGGAGACGCCGGCCGCGTGCCGCGTCCCAATCCATCCGAAAGCGAGGACGAGGGGTGCCAAAAATATTCCGCCGCCGACCCCGGTCAGTCCCGAGACATAGCCAAGCACGGCGCCCGCTAGCAGCGACGGTAGGAGCGGAGGCTCTGCAGAGGCCGCAAGATCGAGCTCGGCCGCGCGTCTCGCCGATCGGATCATTAATACGGCCGCAATGAGCAGCAGGACACCGACGACGGGTTGATAAAGCTCGCGAGGCAGATTGCTCGCGTCGCCGAGAACGGAGAATGGGGCGCCGAGGATCGCGAAAGGATAGAAGCTTCGCCACGTCAGAAGGCCTTCGCGCGCAAATCGCACGCAGCCGATCGCTGCGACGAGGACATTCAGCGCCAGAGCCGTCGGCTTGATGACTTCGGGGCCGTAACCGACGAGGCCCATGATAGCGATGTAGCCGGTGCCGCCTGCTTGTCCAACGGATGCGTAGAGCGCGGCGATGATCGCGAACGCGAGAGACAGAAGCGCTGTTCAATAGTAACGATCATGCGCCGGTAAGCAGCTAATCGTTCAGCATCGTCAGCGCGGCGCGGCGGTCGCCGGGCTTCAGCTTCAGAAACTGCGCTCGGGCGGCCTTGATGTCTTTCTCGGCGCCGCTTTCAGATGCCGCCTTCAGGGCTTTCGTCGCGGCGTGATCGGCGCCGACGACGAAGGACAGCGCGCCTGCGAGACGCCCCATCATGGCCGCGTCGAACTTGAAGTCGTCGTCAGCCATGAGGCCCCCGATCGCTATTGGAAACGCCCGCCGCGCTGCAGGACTTCGATCTTGTAGCCGTCGGGATCGTCGATGAAGAAGAACGTGCCGAACGGCTTGCCGTCGTGCGTCATGTTCTTGATGTCCTTCGGCTGATAGCCGGCGGCGGCGATCTTGGCGCGTGTCGCTTCGAGATCATCGACGACGAAGGCGACGTGACCGTAGCCGTTGCCGAGCTCGTAAGGCTCGGTGCGGCCTTTGTTGACCGTCAGCTCGACCTCGAAATCGTTCTCGGCGTTCTTGAGATAGATCAGCGTGAAGTCCGGCCAGTCCTTGCGGTCGGAAACTTTCAGACCAAAGCACGTCTCGTAGAATTTTACCGAGCGCGCTTCGTCAAGCACGCGCACCATCATGTGGATTGCTTTGGCCATCTATTACTTTCCTTGGATTAGAGCCACGGGCGCGTCGAAGCGGTCGACGTCTCGAACGATGAAATCGATTTGCCCTTCTCGAGCGTCAAGCCGATGTTGTCGAGGCCGTTCAGGAGGCAGTGCTTGCGGAACGGATCGAGGTCGAACTTGATCGTGCCGCCATCGGGGCCATGAATTTCCTGCTTCTCAAGATCGATCGTCAGTCTGGCGTTGGCGCCGCGGTTGGCATCGTCCATCAGCTTGTCGACTTCGCTCTGCGGCAGCTTGATCGGCAGGATGCCGTTCTGGAAGCAGTTGTTGTAGAAGATGTCGGCGAAGTCCGGCGCGATCACGCAACGGATGCCGAAATCCAAGAGTGCCCACGGCGCGTGCTCGCGCGAGGAACCGCAGCCGAAGTTGTCGCCGGTGACGAGGATCGTCGCGTCGCGGTACTGCGGCTTATTCAGGACGAAGTCCGGGATCTCGTTGCCCGTCGCCGGGTCATAACGCATTTCGTAGAACAGCGACTTTCCAAGGCCGGTCCGCTTGATCGTTTTCAGGAACTGCTTCGGAATGATCATGTCGGTATCGACGTTGCGGATCGGCAGGGGGGCCGCGACGCCGGTCAGAACCGTGAATTTGTCCATGCTTTGGTCTCCTGTCGTCAGGTGCGCAACGTATCCGCAAGCGCCCGGAAATAGCCTTCGGCCGAGGCGAGACGCCGGGCGTGCCGGAAAGCGCCGAACTCCCGGATGGCGGCCTCGAGATCGAAGGGCTTCAGATGTTCCAGGCGCCGTTTAACGCCAGCCCGCTTGCGCCC
>CAVPYR010000005.1:0-43030 GCA_963710005.1 uncultured Alphaproteobacteria bacterium | reverse complement strand
AACGGCGAGACGATCTCGGGTTAGCCTTGGTTTGCCAGCGCAGACGAAACCGCGCAAAAGCGTGAGCCCTGACGCGACGAGGGCGTGACGATGGTCGCGGCAATATTCCAGCGGTTCGAGCTTGAAGGAGCGGCGTTCCGGTGCATCGCTTTTGGGGTCGATACGCGCCTGTAGAATGCGGCGGTATAGATCGCCTTTCGGATGAAAGTTATTGCCGGAAATCATCAGCAGAACGTTCGTCGGGAGCGTAACGATTTGCGATACGCCCAGAACGCGGTCCGAGTAGAGTTCCGACGTCAGAAACGCTTCGAGGGCCGCCGAACCGAATTGCCCCCGGATGTTATCGAGCAAGATGCCCGGTTTGCCCTCTCGTAGCGCCGCCAACAGCCGCTTGCGCAGTTCCTCTTCGTCGCGGCACTCCGGAATGATGGTTGGAGTGGAACCGCAAATCCGCAATGAGCATTGACCGAGGAGCGTCTTGCCTGAACCTGATGCGGGCGCATCGAAGCTGAAGGCGGGAGCATGGGGCAGGCTGCGTCGCATGATTCCGGTTAAGACGCAGGCGACCATGACGCCTCGATCTTCCTTGGTGACAAACGGGAACTCGGCGAATGGCGTCCATAACGCCCGAAAGGCATCTTTCAGTTCCGCTCCGGTCGGGCACTCCGGAATGCGGGGCCAACCACCGCCGCGTAGTAGCAGGCCCGTCGCCTCATCATAACCCGGAGCGCAGAGGAGCGAACCGTCCGGGCGTAAGGTCGGGGCGGTAATGATACCGTTCAACTCACGGAGCCCGCGTTCGCCGGTTTTGGCGTTGATTTGCTGGCTCAGCCAAGCGGGCGGATCGGCCGGAATCGCAATCTGGTTCCGGTTGAGCGCTTTGAATTGGATGTGCCGCCCGAGATAATCGCTCAACCATGGGTCGTTCACCGGCCGGATGCTGTCGCCGGGAGCGCGAACCATCTCGCCGCCTCGTTCGAACAACTCGCCTCGGTCGCGAATAACCGCCAGGGCGTCGTCGAGGGCACGCGGGCGTTCGCCAATTCGAAGGGTGATGTCGGCACTTTCGCGGACCAGACGATAACGTTGACCGCCGTGAGCGTGGCTCCAGATATAGGGCTCATCGCTTTCGAGATTGGCGTAGGCGATCCGCTTGTCATGCCGGTAGTCGGGTTCGAGCGGATCAGCGAAGCGGGCCTGATGCCATTTTTCAGGGTCGGTTAGCACATCGCCGACCGTGATGCTTGTCCCGTCCGGTCGATGCAGGACGAAACCGCTGCTCAAGATGTGGTGGTCTGCCGCTCGGTCGAAGAGCGTCTGAAGGCGCTTTTCTGAAGTCTTGGGACGCTCTTGTTTCAAGGCTTCAAATCGCTTGGCAACATAAGCCTTACGAACTTTCAGGCATTCTGGCTTCGCGTTGTCTTTAGCTTTGTGAAGCGTCTCAGAGGACGCCCGCCATTCGGCAAGCGTCAGCTGCCGTTAGACCCGCCGTTGCAAGAAAGGGGCTCCCTCCAGAAGCACTGGCTCCGGCGCGCGGCGTATCACATCGCCCTCAACGACCGGCTCTGCCGCGAAGTCCACGCGCTCCGGCTGCCATACAGAGGCATCGATCAAGCTGCGGTCGAGGGCTTGTCCCGACTCTGAGACGACGATGTAGCCATGACCGCCCTCCCACAAGCGCTGATAAATGAAAGCGCCCACGCTCGGAATCGCGGACGCATCATCAACCACGACGTAACATCGCCAACCGCCCATACCGATTAGTTGGGTTTCGTCGCGCCGATAAAGGTAGGCCGATGACGAAGCCCGCCATAGGCGCTGCGTCTGTTGCCACGCCGGGATGATTTTGGCGATGATGTCGTCAATTTCCTGCCAGCCGCGAGGGGCCCACCCTTCACGGGAATCGCAGTCGAGCATCAGGATGCCGGGTAGCGCTTGCCGAAAAGAAAAGTGGTCCCGGTCTCGCGCAATGGCGTCCGGATAAGAGCCGGAACGAAGCGTCTCCTGCGTGAGCAGGCGAGCCCGCTGCATTTTGGGGACGCCGAAGCATAGAGCCTGCGTCGGCTGCAATCTTCCAATGAGATTCACGAAGGTCGGCCAAGTTTGCAATGGCGACGCGTTCTGCGTGGCCTTCATAGATGCTCGCCGCTGATCGCTTCGTGAGTTGTCCGCTTTCGTTCAGTCCGAAAACTTTCGCGGCATAACCCTGATCGTTGGTCAGGACCGTGAGTTCGATGCCGAGAGACGCCCGGTCGTCGGAAAATAACTCACGAAACTCACGAAACTCACTTTTTCTGGCTTCCGTCGTTTGACGAAGCCTTAACGGCTCGATCACCGGTGTTGTCGTCAAAAGAATGGACCGTTGCGGGACTTACACGCGCCTCGGGAAGTGCTGCGTCAGATGATGTCGATGAATAAATAAAATCAGTAGTGTGGTTCATATGAATAATATCTCCTTATACAGATTAAATGAGCCTCCAGTCTTTTGGTTGTGCTGGGAGGAAAATGAAATTCAGACGGTGGTCCCAGCACATGAAGGTGCCGAGACCGCCGTCTGAAAAAATTATTTTTGTGGCTATGAAGCGGAAGCCGTGGACATCGACTTAGCCTGCGATGTCCGAAGCGCAATGGCCGCCTGTTCCGCGCCGCTCTGGGCATTCAGAACCAAGTTTTCGACATGACATGCCCAACGTTCCAACGCGTCGCGCTGTTCATCGAGAAATTGATGCCGAATATAGACGCCCGCCACGCCACTCAAGCTTTTGGCTCTATGGTTCAGGACGAGTTCGATAATGTGAAGTGGCACTTTCAAGTTGACGCCATTCCGGTGGCAGCCGTTCGCCTTAGATCATGCAGCGTCCAGCCGGTAACCCCGCTGATCTGATCGAGTTTTCTTTTCCATTTGCTATAACCGGACACGGGATTGTCCTTGCCACGCGCCGGGAAGACGAGTTCATCGTGCAAGCGTGGCAACGAACGGATCGTCTCAAGGGCCAGATCACTCAGAGGCACGATATGAGTGCGTCCGGACTTGTTTGATGCTGCCAGTTGCGTCCACGTCCGATGATCGAAATCAAGATCGCCCCAACGCAGGGTGCTGACTTCACTGCGACGTTGCGCGGTCAAGACCAGCAGTTTGACGTGGCCTCCAAACGGGAAACCCATCTTATCCGTGGCAAGCAAGATCGCGGCGAGTTCCGGATCGCTAAGAACGCGTGATCTCTCGACCGTTCTGGATGGCGGTTTCATCCCCAAGCACGGAGAATGATCGAGATAGCCCTGTTCGACGAACCAGTTAAAGACCCTTCTGATCACTGAGAACGCGTGATTGCCAGCACTGGGCCCGTTGTTCGACGCGATTTCGTTGACCCGCGACATGATCGTCCGCTTCGAAATTTGCTGAAGCTGAAGATCGCCCCATCTGGGCATGAACTCTTTTCGAATAATCCGGGCGCTCTCTAGCCAAGTGCGGGTGTTGCGCTTGGCGTCGCCGATGAACTCGAAGGCGACGGTTGCAAACGAACTTGCGCCGCAACCAGTTCGCGCTTCGAGTTTGTCTGCTTGAGGATCGATGCCGTTCGAGACTTGGGTCAATGCCACAAGTGCTTTTTGTCGAGCTTCTTTGAGCGACAGTGCAGGGTAGCGACCGATTTTCAGGCGGCGATTTCGTCCCATAAAGCGATACAGTTGAACGCCTTGGCATCTCGGGAAACGCGGATCGTCAGACCCCTGACCTTCGTGTCGCAAACTTCAAACTGTTTATTCTTTGATTTCAACTGACTAACGTAAATATCCGTAAGTATAACTGATGGCATATCGGTGCTTAACCTCCCCTGTTAGCTTGCTTTTTGAGTTCGATCCACTCGCCGATGTCGTTTTCGGACCAAGCGACACGCCCCCGGGCCGAGTTGAACGCGGCGAGGAAAATCTCCATTCTTCTCAAGGCGTGCGATGTGGCTCGACGAGTAAGGAACGAAGGCTTTCAGTCCCTTTTTGTCGATGAAACGATCTGGGCGTGATGGTTTATAGAAGTCATGAATACTCCCCCTCTTTTCAAATTGTTTTGGAAAAATGCAGATGTGGCAGTAGACTAGGTGTCTAAGCGCCAGCAGTCTTAGCATTACAAGAAGAAGTATACTTTGTGTAAATGCAAGTTAAAAAGTGATCGGAACTTACTGTTTTTTCGATCAAATGCATGGTTTTTGATATTTGATATTGTCTCGCGATTACTGAAGTAACGGCGCGAACATAAGGTGGCAGATAGGTAGCAAAAGCTCAGGATTAGGCGTGAGCAGCCAAAGGAAGGAGTGGTCAGTTTTTCCTCAGGCTATTCAGACAGTTACCCATCTCTGGCTTCTTCGTGCCTCCACATGATAGTCTCTGCTTTGGGAGCAGAGGGTCGCGTGTTCGAATCATGTCGCCCCGACCACTAATCCAGTTCTTTGCGTTAGGATGATCGCAGCGTCGGTTCGTTGCGCGGCGTCGCAAGCATTGAATGATGCGTTTCCCTGAGTGGGGTTTCGGGAAATCGAGAGCGAGCTGAGAGCGGCAAGGAATGATTAGGCTGCTCGGGTCAGCGAAGTTACCAGGGCATATAAATACTTCGACAGACCGAACTGCCGAATATTGAACAAGTGGCGTTCTATTCTGTCGTAATCGCGAGGCCGACTACGCTTACCGACGACTGAAGGAAGAATGGCCTGCGGTACCGTATCGACGATACATGGCTCGATAGCCAGGACCTTAAGTTTCAATTTCCATGGCCGCTTGATTTCAACGTCGATCGGTTCTCGCACGATGCGGGGCGTCAAGAGCTTCGACGCTCCCGAGCGGCTAACGATGAGCCCCTGAGTTCCGGGCGGGATCTTCGAATACTGGATCAAGCGGCGATGGTCCGGAAGCGCACAGACCGTGAGTACAGACCACTTTGACCGTCGCGTCAGGCGAATCACATCCCAATCGGCAGGCGCATTGGCGACCGCATCTTCCACCGCTTGGAGAAAGCCCGCTTTTGGACGTGCGTCGTCTTCAAGTACGACAGCCCATGGCAGGTTTTCCGCGATGATCTTCGAAGAGACGAGGAGATGGCTCGCAGAGCACCCCGATTCGCCGGGCGGCATCTTTCTATCATAGAACGCGGCCAACCAATCTGGCGCATCGTAACCGTCGACCCCGGGTACGCGTTCGGCCTCAATGCCCGTCTCTTGTAAGGCGGCCTTCATCATCTCGCGACGATCGGAATCGACGTCGCGGTTGATATAGAAAATGCGCATTAGATCCCCCGATCCGGCACCCCTTTTTTCTATTTATTGATTGCAAGCCCCGGATGTCGAGGATTTTACCCCCAGCGAACCAATCTCCCGGGGATTTGTGGCCGGGCTTTGGCGTTGCGCGCGCTCAAGGTCGATTCGGTAGGGGGCAGATTTGCCCGGCCCCTTTAGACTACGGTGAGGCAACTTCGGCGATGTGCGCTAGCTTCCCGCTTCAAGCCCTTTTATGAGACAACACCGCATGTTATTGGAGCGACATCTGCTTTGGAAGCAGAGGGTCGCGTGTTCCGAAACATGCTGCCCTGGCCAATCTTATTGATCTCAGCGTCATCGCGGAGCCACCATGACGGCACGGATCTTCAAGCCCGCTAAAACTGCCATGCAATCCGGGGAGGCGCGTACGAAGGAGTGGGTGCTCGAGTTCGAGCCGGCCGCCCCACGCGATATTGATCCGCTGATGGGCTGGACGAGTTCCAGAGATATGCAGACGCAGGTTCGACTCGAGTTCGATACGAAGGAAGAGGCGATCTCCTACGCGACACGCGAAGGGCTCGCTTATACGCTCACAGAGCCGAAACCTCGCAAGCCAATCCGGAAGTCTTACGCCGACAACTTCCGATACGGCCGGACGACGAACTGGACGCACTGATATTTGGCGCCGCCGGCTCCCCTGCGGGGAGCCGGCTGCCGGCGCGGGCTCGTTGATCCGTTGGAGGTTAACAGAGTTCGCTGTTGGAGCCAGAACGGTGCCTGGTAATTTTCTGTGATGCCATCGAGTTCGCTCAACCGCCTCATCTGGGGCGCCGTGATCGTTCTTCTCGTGGTCCTTGGCATTAAAACGCGAGACCACTTCGCGGGCTATTTCGAGGGGATCGGCAAGCTCGATGTCCGCGCCATCCCCGGGGAAGACACCGTCTATTTGCGATGGCGAGGGAAAATCGAGGCGCCGATGGCCAGCCGCATCGCCGAAGCGTTCGACCGCCATAAGGCAGAGGCGCATACATTTATATTGTCGCTGTCCTCCCCCGGAGGCTCGCTCGATCAGGGTGCTGAGGTCGTGCGTTTGCTTCGCAGGATCGGCGTGGCGCACACGCTCGTGACAAGCGTTGAAGCCGGCGCTATTTGCGCGTCGATGTGCGTGCCCGTGTACCTGCAGGGTCAGCGGCGCATCGCGGCCGCGGACGCCGAGTTCATGTTCCACGAGGTGAATTTTCGCGATTTTTTCTCAAAAGAGGAGGATCGCGACGTTCCTGAATCTGCCATAGGCGCCGAGACGGATCGCCTCTTTGACAAATATTTTGAGGCAGCCGGTGTGCCTCTGTCCTGGATCAGCAAGGTGCGCGCCGATATGGCTGGCGGTCACGAGGTTTGGAAGACCGGACGCGAGCTATTTGACGAGAACTCCGGGATCGTACAGCAAGTCATGTGAGACCCTAACGGGCGCGCACATGCGGCCGGCGACCGTGTTCCGGCCGCCGACGCACGAGTGCTATCACGAGAAGAGCGTGACGGCCTTTTGCAATGTGACCCAGATTCCCCAAGCGAGTGGAATGAGCACGAGGAGCCAGAAGGGGACGGCCTTGGCGTCGAGGCCGCCCTTGCCAATGCCGTAGGAGCCTGATCCTGCTGCGGCCGTCTCTTTGAGCTTTCTGCGTTCGTCCGCGATCTCCGCATCCGTCATGTGTCGCGCCTCATGCACCGGGCGAATAAGAAGGTTCGCCACAAATCCTCCGACGAGAAGACCGGCGAGGATCAGAAAGATCGGGCCATAGATCTGGTCGGGTGGGATGCCAGCGGCCTGGCGCGTATCGTGAAGGTAGTTGACGATCACGGGGCCCACGATGCCGGCGGTCGACCAAGCGGTTAGAAGCCGGCCGTGGATTGCGCCGACGAACTGTGTCCCGAAGATATCGGCAAGATATGCCGGGATCGTCGCGAAGCCGCCGCCATACATCGATGCGATGATGCAAATGCTGCCGACGAAGAGAGCCAGCGATTTCCATTCCGCCGCTTGCATCGCCAGCACATAGAGACCGGCGCCCAGAACGAAGAAGATGAAGTACGTCGCCTTGCGGCCGAGAGCGTCGGACGACGAGGCCCACGCGATGCGACCGAAGATATTGAAGAGCGAAATCAGGCCGACGAAGCCCGCCGCCACGGCTGCAGCCTGCGCCGCGAGCGCCGCGTCCTTCTTGATATCGGCGAACCCAAGCTCGGGCCTTCCGACGAGAGCGCCGCCGAAGGTCTCCTGCAACATCGGAGAGGCTGCGCCGATAATGCCAATGCCGGCTGAGACGTTGAGGCAAAGCACCAGCCACAGCAGCCAGAATTGTGGCGTCTTATGTGCGTCTTCGAGGTGCACCTGGTTCGCCGTGATCATCGCGTTGGTCTTGGTCGGCGGCGTCCAGCCTTCGGGCTTCCACCCTGACGGCGGCAGACGGTACGCGAATGCGCCGATCAGCATGAAAACGGCGTAGATTGCGGCGAGCGCGATGAACGTCTCCCAGACGCCCGGATCCGTTGGTGTTTTGAAATGGCCCATCAGGAGCGTGGCGAGAGGCGAACCAATCATGGCGCCACCGCCGAAGCCCATGATGGCCATGCCGGTCGCCATGCCGCGCCTGTCGGGAAACCATTTGATGAGCGTCGAGACCGGCGAGATATAGCCGAGACCGAGGCCGACGCCGCCGATGACACCCGAGCCGATCCACAGCATCCAAAGCTGATGCCACGTCACGCCGAGCGCCGAGATCAGAAGTCCGCCACACCAGCAGATCGTGGCGACAAGGCCAGCTTTTCGTGGACCAGCCCGCTCGAGCCAGCCGCCCCAGATGGCCGCCGAGATGCCGAGCAGCAGGAAGAAGAACGTAAACATCCAGCCGAGGTCGAACTGGCTCCAGTTGCAGTCCGTCGCGGTCAACGCCTTGAGCGTGCCTGCCGCCTTCTCGCTGAAGGTCACGGCTCCCGCAGAACATTCGGGAAGCGGCTTGCCGTCAGCACCCACAAGTGCGCCCTGCAAAGGCTTCCAGAACACCGAGAAGCCGTACGCCATGCCGATGCAAAGATGGATCGCAAGCGCCGCTGGCGGCACCAGCCACCGATTGAAGCCGGCTTTTGCGATAATGCGCTCGCGATCAAGCAAGCCAGGAGCCGACGATGCCGCGGTGCTCGCTGCTGTCATGCGTTTCTTCCCCCAATATTTGTGGCCACGTATGCGGCTGCTTTTTCTGTGTTTTCGCATGCGAGATGCGACACAATCAACATGCCTGAGACGTGATTTCGGGATTGAGGCTCGGAATCTTGTCCGTTATCCCTTCGTGCTCCCTGCCGATCGAGAAGATGGGGCAGGGAAGCCCCTTGCCAGCGTTTGAGGGGAGCCTTAATGCCGTTTGCGGTTGCGAAAAAATTCGCTACAAAGCGCCGAAATTGCGGAGCCGCGGGTGTAGCTCAATGGTAGAGCAGCAGCCTTCCAAGCTGAATACGTGGGTTCGATTCCCATCACCCGCTCCAATCACTTGAAACTTTTGCCCGCAAAAACAAAGTGTTTTGAGAATTCGGC
This sequence comes from uncultured Alphaproteobacteria bacterium, assembly GCA_963710005.1. Lineage (GTDB taxonomy): Bacteria > Pseudomonadota > Alphaproteobacteria > Rhizobiales > Hyphomicrobiaceae > Hyphomicrobium_B. Next base: position 34,201 of record CAVPYR010000005.1, on the reverse strand, counting down.
GGTTCCGGGGGCCGCTGAGCAGGAAAACATTCGGCGTGGGTCGCGACGAGGCCCGGCTTCACCCGCCGGAACGGTTCCTGGCATGTCGTCCGCCGATCGCCGAACGAATTTGCGCAACCACCGATCTCCTCTCATAGCGCTTTGACGGCGCCGGCGACCGCGCCGATGACGCCGCCGAGCGGTCCAGTGATGAAGATCCCGAGCATGGGGCCTTGATTGGCGCCAGGCGTAAAGATCATCGGACCGATGAATCCGCCGAGAAACCCTATCACCCCCAGGATGACGGCCCATCGAAACATCGAGTTCAGCATATGCGCCCTATGCTGTCAGAAAAGAGCCAATTCTCTGATCGAGGTGCCATTAAGTGGGCCGCGCATCCCGCTTCGCCTGTGCACGCGCGTTGGCCTTGAGGATGCTGCCGATTTTTTTACGAGGAATCCGGACCCGCTTCGGAGCGCCACCCTTGTCCTGTTGGCCGGTTCCCGCACTCGGGCCCGAGGCATGATAAGATTGAAAGGAAGAGGCGCGGCGAAGAGCAAGGGCGCGGTGGGCGGCTTCGACATTCGCGGTCCGCGCCTCCAGGTGGTTGAGACGCTCGCGTTCCTTCTTCAGGCGTTTCAGGGCCTGGGCGAAGATCTGCTTGCGTTTTGTCGGTTGTTCGGCTGTTCCGGGGAAGCTCTTCCCGCGAGGCTCAGCCTTTCCCTTCACCTCCCGGCGTTTCTGCCGCGCCATGGTTTGTGCCTTATCGCGGTGGCGCTCGATGCGGAGCGTCAACTCCCGCAAGGCGTCCTTGTCCAGATTGTAGATTGCTGGGTGATGGGTGCTTTGGACGGCTTGGTATTCTTCGTGGTTGAGAAGCCCTAGCTCGTCCTTCTGTGAAATCGACATGGGGATACTCCAAAAACAACAACCAATATAAGCGCCGTGGGGACCTCAAGCGGTTCGGCTGGGCACGGATCTTGCGAAAATATCGAAAACGGCAACCCGGCGGGTTAACGCCGGGAAGTCATGGGCGCCGGGAATTTTACCGTTTTGCTCAGGTCTTTTATCAGTGTGCGCATTTTCCGCCGTGGCCGCGGAGACCCGGCCCACTCAATTCTTCCGTCCCCGGATTGACAATGCAACTCTTGTCGTGGACCTCTAGCCCAACGGTGTTTGGCGGAGGGAACCCCATGAGAATTCGATTCGGTAGCGCGCTTCTTGTCGGCCTCAGCTTGGTTGCGTCGGTCACCTCGGCTGATGCGCGTTGGAACCGCCGCGGGGAATGCAGGCCCACCCTTGAGGGCACGGCGACTGGCAAAGGTCTGTTTGGGGAAGGCAGCGAACGCGCCCGCCAAGCGGCAATCGACAACTGGGAAGACGCCGCGGAAAGCCGGTACGGTCGCGTCTTCTCAAACTTCGGGCGGGCCGCCGACGTTCAGTGGGACTGCGCGAAGAATGCGCTGATAACGGCTAAATGCGTTGTCATCGCCCGGCCGTGTGCCGCCAGGATAAGCGGATAATCCTCGCGGCCAACGCTCTTCGCTGACCGGGATCAGCACGCCTGATCCAAGCGGCTCGATCGGAAAACCGTCTATCTCCGCGGTGGGAGACGCGTGCTTGCTTCCAGCGCGCCACAAGATCGAGTCGGACCGGGCCGGAAGCGAGACGCGTCGCTGAACACTCGCGGCGCGTCGCCTGCTACCTGAATTGCTCGATTACTCTGGCAGGGATGCTCGGCGCTTCAGTTCCATAGTTGCCGCCAAATTTTCTGCCCTGCTGATCGAAGGCCGCGCATAAGTTACCGCGGATGTAGAGCCCCACAATTTCCTCAGATGGGTTCCATTTTACCGAGACATCAGACTCTCTAAAATCAGTATTTTCTGAATTGACGGAGATGACTCCGGAGCCCTGCTTTCCTGTCTCTTTCGTCAAATCGAATAGAAAGAAATAGCCTTCCTCGCCGTCGTATTCAAAAACGCCTGCAAGGTCTCCGTAAGAGCGCACGGAACTTTCGAATATGTCGTTGTCCATGTTGCTTGCCTTCTATCGTCAGTTCGGAGCTTCGTCGGATTTTCCTGCCTGATGAGCCCGCCCGGCACTGCAAACTTCTGCTGGATTGTCTTTGTGGGTTTGATTCCCGGATCGGCCGCCCGCTGACGTGTCTGCCGCGAAAGTCGATGTCCGCGCGACGAGGCGCTCGAGCTCGGAAATTTTCTTGCGTTGCGCGCGGTCCTTTTCGAACCGCCGCGTGTCGTCGCGAATAGCGGCTGCGATACCCGACACTTTTTGATCGGCCGAATAGAGAAGAGCCACAGTGAAGGCGATCGAAAACAGGCGCCCGGCTTTGTCGATGGCCGGCACCTGCAGCACATCCGTGCCGTACCGGGTGATGCCGGTCTCCATGGTCTTCCGGTAGCCCTCCCAGTGCCGCTCGCGCAGGTGCTCCGGGATCATCAGGTCGAGCGTTTGGCCAAGCGCCTCGGTTTCAGCGTAGCCAAACAGGCGTTCTGCGGCCTTGTTCCACAAGACGATGGCACCGTTGACGTCGCTGACGACAACCGCGTCACCCATCGCCGAAACGAGGTCATTGAGATCAACCGTCGTTTGCATATTCGGTCTCCTCGACGGGAAACGGAGTGAGAAAATGCGGCGCCCTTTCGAGCGCCGCCAGTCGTCTGGGAGGTTAGGCGCATGCTAGGTTCGTTTAGACGGCATTCGCCGCGTGAAGCTGCTCGATCCGATCTTTCGAGTAGCCGAGTTCGGACAGCACCTCTTCCGTGTGTTCGCCAAGCAGCGGAGACCCCGTGATCTCGACGTTCATGTCGGAGAACTTGATCGGACTGCCGACGGTCAGGTATTTGCCGCGAACCTTGTGATCGACTTCCGCGATCGTCCCGCTCGCACGCAATGAGGGATCTTCAGAAAGTTCCTTCATCGACAACACAGGAGCGCAGGGAATGTCGTGCTTGCGCAGGATGTCGACCGCCTCGAACTTTGTCTTATCGGCGAGCCAAGCCTCTATGGTCTCGAAGATCTCGACGATGTGCGGCTGGCGGGCGCGGGCCGTCGTATAGGCAGTATCCGTCTTCCACTCGGGCTTGCCGATAGCGTCGCAGATCGGCTCCCAGGCGTGGCCCTGAATCGTGAAGTAGATGTAGGCGTTTGGATCCGTCTGCCAGCCCTTGCACTTCAGGATCCAGCCCGGCTGACCGCCGCCGCCGGCGTTGCCGCCGCGCGGCACGACGTCGGTGAACGAGCCGTGCGGGTATTGCGGATATTCTTCAAGATAGCCGACCCGGTCGAGGCGCTGCTGATCGCGGAGCTTGACGCGGCAGAGGTTGAGAACGCTGTCCTGCATCGAGACGGCAACCTTCTGGCCCTTGCCGGTCTTGTCGCGCTGGCGCAGCGCCGTGAGAATACCGATGGCGAGGTGCATGCCGGTGTTGCTGTCTCCGAGCGCGGCAGCGCTGATGACCGGGGGACCATCCCAGAAGCCCGTCGTCGAGGCCGCGCCGCCCGCGCACTGAGCGACGTTTTCGTAGACCTTGAGATCATCGTAGTGATGTCCGTCGGAGAAGCCCTTCACGGACGCAAGAATCATTTTCGGGTTGAGCTCAAGAATACGCTTCCAGCTAAACCCCATGCGGTCGAGGGCGCCGGGACCAAAGTTCTCGACCATCACGTCGGAGGTTTTGATCAGCTTCTCGAGAACTTCCTTGCCCTCGGGCTTCTTGGTGTCGAGCGTCAGCGAACGCTTATTGGAGTTCAACATCGTGAAGTAGAGTGCGTCGGCTTCCGGAATGTCGCGCAGCTGGCTGCGCGTCACGTCGCCTGAGCCGGGGCGCTCGACCTTGATCACGTCGGCACCGAACCAGGCGAGAAGCTGTGTGCAAGCTGGGCCGGCCTGCACGTGCGTGAAGTCGATGATTTTGATGCCATCCAGAGCTTTGGTCATTGGCGCGTATCTCCTTGTGGAAAGTTTCTTTGATCGAGTCGGACAGATGGTCCGGCCCTATTTCGCTTTCAGCGTGCTCTTCGGGTTGAGATTGCCGATGCGGCCGCTTTCGGTGCCCGCCTTGGGATCGATGATCGCGTTGATGAGGGTCGGCTTGCCGCTGTCCATGGCAGCATCGACTGCGCGCTTCAGTTCGACAGGGGTCGTCGCGACGACACCGACGCCGCCGAAGGCTTCCATCATCTTGTCGTAGCGCGAGCCTTTGACGAACACGGTTGTTCCCGGGTCCCGGCCCGTGGGATCGACATCGGTGCCACGATAGATGCCGTCGTTGTTGAAGATGACGACGCATACCGGCAGGCCGTACCGGCAGATGGTCTCGACCTCCATGCCGCAGAAGCCGAAAGCGCTGTCGCCTTCAACCGCGAGCACCGGCTTTCCGGTTTCGATGGCCGCGGCGACGGCATAGCCTGTACCGATGCCCATGACGCCCCAGGTGCCGACATCCAGACGCTTGCGCGGCTGGTACATGTCGATGACGCCGCGAGCGAGATCGAGAGTGTTGGCGCCTTCGTTGACGAGGATGATGTCCGGACGTTCTTTGATGACGGTGCGGAGCGCGCCCAACGCGCTGTGGAAATCCATCGGCGACGGATTGGCCGCGAGCTTCGGTGCCATCTTCGCGATGTTGTCTTGCTTTTTGGCATCGATCGCGCTTGTCCACTCGGCCGGCGGCGCCTGCCACTTGCCGTCTGTGGCCTCAAGAAGAGCTCCGACGCAGGAGCCGATGTCGCCGACCAGCGGCGCGGCGATTTCGATATTTGAATCCATCTCCCTGGGCTCGATGTCGATCTGAATGAATTTCTTCGGCGCATCGCCCCAAGTCTTACCCTTGCCGTGCGACAGGAGCCAATTGAGACGGGCGCCGACCAGCATCACGACGTCGCTGTCCTTCAGCACCGTCGAGCGTGCCGCTCCGGCGCACTGAGGATGGGTGTCGGGAAGGAGGCCCTTGGCCATGCTCATCGGCAGGAAAGGGATGCCGGTCTTTTCCACCAACGCGCGGATATCGTCATCGGCTTGCGCATAAGCAGCGCCTTTGCCGAGAATGATCAGGGGGCGCTTGGCGCTCTTCAACACATCAAGCGCGCGCTTCACCGCTTCCTTGCCAGGAATCTGCGCCGGCGCCGCGTCGATGACCTTGACCAGCGACTTTTGTCCCGTCGCTGCGGCTATGGTCTGGGACAGCAGCTTGGCAGGGAGATCGAGATAGACGCCGCCGGGACGGCCCGAGACGGCGGCGCGGATCGCTCTCGCGACGGCGATACCAACGTCGGCGGCGTGCAGGACACGGAAGGCTGCCTTGCAGAGCGGCTTGGCGATGGCGAGCTGATCCATTTCCTCATAGTCGCCCTGCTGCAGGTCGACGATTTCGCGCTCGGACGAGCCGCTGATCAGGATCATCGGGAAGCAGTTGGTCGTGGCATTCGCCAACGCCGTCAGGCCGTTGAGGAAGCCGGGTGCGGAGACCGTGAGGCAGATGCCCGGCTTCTTGGTCAGATAGCCGGCGATCGCAGCCGCATTGCCTGCGTTCTGCTCATGCCGGAATGAAATCACCCGCATGCCTTCGGCTTGCGCCAGGCGGCCGAGATCCGTGATCGGAATCCCCGGGACGCCGTAGATCGTGTCGATGCCGTTGAGCTTCAGCGCGTCGATGACGAGATGAAAGCCATCCGTCAGTTCGGGCACTTCCGTCACCACCGCCGGCTTTGCCGCCGCGGGTGTCTTGGGCGCGATTCCGAGCGGATACGATGCCGGGATGAAAGCCGGAGCCTTACCGCCAGAGGCAGGCTTCGCGATGCCGAGAGGGTAGGACGCAGGAGCGAAAGCGGCGGGCGCCGAGTTCGGGGTAGGTGCGGAGGCCGAACTTTCCGGGGATATTGGAGCGGGCCTGCTCTTCGCGAGAATGTTCACGGCATTCCTCCCTTTTTTGTTGCGTTCCTGTCGGTTGAAAATTCACGGGTTGTGGAGGCATTACGCACCATCGGCCCGCGCTCGCGCGTTAACCGCGCTTCTATGTATCTGGCATATGATATACCAGTAATTGGCGGCGCGCAAGTTTCTAGCGCGCTTCCGGCGGTGGAAAATTGTCTGCGTTTTGCGGAGTTGTTGAAATTAGAGCTGCGACAGCCGTCGGACAGCTTCGAGCATTGAATTCGGGTTTGGAATTATGTGCGGCCGGCCAAATGGGCAGCTGTCAAGTTTTGGGGCTCAAAGACCCTTCGGTCGCGACAATGGCCAGTGAGGGGTTTGCCGTCGGGATCGGCTAAGGGCCGCGAAAAATTTTCTCGAACACCTACTCAAAAATGCCTTCGCTGTGCTCTTCGACGTATTTCGCAAGGCCCAACGTGTGGTCGCGCGCAAGCTTCTCAGCGAGTTCCGTATCGCGCCTTTCCAGAGCCTCTATGATCTTGAGGTGATCTTCGATCGACCGTGCTGCACGGTCATCGCGCCCAATCGTTATTTGCCTGATCCCACGCACGTGCAGCAAGAGGTTCTCGGTCATCTCGACGAGCAGAGCGGAGCCTGTCAATTCGATGATCGTCTGATGGAAACGGATATTGGCCGTCGAATATTCGCTGAGAAAATCCGAGGGCTTGTGGCTTGCGTTGAACTCTCTGAAAAGCAATCTCAGCCGCGCGATTTCGTCGTCGCTTGCACGTTGCGTGACGAGACGCGCCGCCATTCCCTCAAGCGCAGCCCACACCTGAATCATTTCGATGACTTCACGTTTGGTCTTCTTGATGACCATGATTCCGCGTCGCGGCATCGATTTGACGAAGCCTTGCTGCTCGAGCATGAGAATGGCTTCGCGCACCGGCGTTCGGCTCACGCCGAGCTGCTCTGACAATTGCCGCTCGTCGATCCAGGCCTGCTCGGGCGAGCTGTAGATATCCATGTCGATAATTGCGCGCTTAAGAGCCTTGTAAGCCTTAGCCTTGAAGGTTTCCTCTTGCGCAAAAGGCTTCAGTACAAGCTCCGGCGTCGACGTCTCAGCGAGCGGCCAACTTGAATGAGCTTGGGCCTTCTCAGCCACGATATTTATCTCCCCAAACGCCGAAATTTCTTCTGGTATATTATAGACCAAGAAGCGCCAATTCCCTAATGGCTTCGTTCGCGCAGCGGCTGAGTATCGCAGCGCGGAAGTTTGTTGCCGCCTCTGAGACGAATTGGGCCCCGGTTAATCCTCCGGAGCCCGCCTTGCAGGTATGGAGCTTGTCGCGGGTGGCAGCCAGCGACCGCCACCCGCTCACGTTATCGATCAGGCCATAACGCGGTCTCCCCGCACTTCATTCTGGCGCACGACCCCAGCCCGCCAGGGCTTCAGGACCGCAATCGCAAGCAAGGATGCCAGTATGTTTGCGCTAGCAGCGATGATCAGGACCATGTCCCATGACCCGGTCGCCTCCTGGAGCGTGCTAGCGAAGGGGACGAGCAATGCTGCTGTTCCCTTTGCAGTGTAGAGCAGGCCGGCATTCGTCGCAGCAAACTTACTGCCGAACGTATCCGTGCACGTCGATGGGAAGAGGCTGTAGATCTCGCCCCAGGCGAAGAACACGCATCCGCTCAGGATCACGAACCAGATCGGATCGTGGCCCCAGAGGTGGAGCAAGTAAATGCCAACGCCCTCCAGAGCGAAAGCGATAAACATCGTGTTCTCGCGACCGATATGGTCGGAAACCCAGCCGAAGAAGGGACGGGTTATGCCATTGAGGACTCGATCGATCGTCGCCGCGAACGTGATCACGGTCATCGTGAGGCCGAAGATCGTTACGGGAACGGTGTCGATCCCGAAGTCAAGGGCGATCGGCTTGAGATTCGCCGTTGCCATAAGACCGCCGGCACCGACGATAACAAACATGAAGTACATGAGCCAGAATATCGGCTGACGAAGCACTTCAGTCGGCTCATAGTTTCGCCGGGTCTGGATGACATTCTGATTGGTGGCCGCTTCTGGTACTTGGCCACGCTTCGGTGCCACCATGAAGAAGGCAAAGATCATGACGATCAAGCCTTGTCCCAGTCCGAAATAAAAGAATGCCGACTGGAAGCCGTGTGTGGTGATCATCCATTGGATGGGCGCCACGGTGAGAGCGGAGCCGGCACCAAAACCAGCCGCAGTGATACCTGCGGCAAGACCACGTTTGTCCGGGAACCATTTCAGGGCATTGCCGACGCAGGTCCCGTAGGCGCCGCCTGCTCCGATACCTGCCAGGATCTGGCCAAGATAGAATTGGGGCAGCGTTTCTGCGTAAGCGTTTACGACCCATCCGACGGCACAAAGAAAGCCGCTGAATATCACCACGCGTCGAGGACCGTATTTGTCCACGAACCAGGCTTCAACGGGCACAAGCCAAGTCTCGAAGAGCACGAAAAGCGTGAAAGCCCATTGGATCGCCGCTCGATCCCAACCGAACTTTTTCTGGATGTCGGGGACGAAGAATGTCCACCCGTATTGCAGATTTGCGATCATCACCATACAGACGACGCCGATCGCAAGTTGGCGCCAGCGGTAGCTGTCAGCTACGCGTTGAATGCCGATTTCTCCTGGAGTTCCTGCCATTTACTTCCCCCTTGTGTGTTGTTGTTGGAGGTCGTTGAGGGTTGCCGAAGTCAGATATGTCACAGCGTCATTCTGGTATATTGCATACCAGATGGCAAGACGGGAATCTGAACTGAGGGGGTTTGGCGTGCGAAAATGGGTGGAGATTGGTCCCGAAACGGATGCCGCGGGTGTCTGCTCAACGGCGGGCAATCATTTCATAAACAAGAATTATTCGTCGCGAGCTTCCCGGAGCTCGCGCTGTCCAAAATTTTTATAGAAAAAAATTGGGATTATTCGCCGGCGCCAGATTCAGAGAGACGTTCCGAACGACAGAGTAGCGAGCGGTGCGAAATCGACTCTGACCGGAAAGATGTTTCTCAATATGCACTTAGGCGCTTCGTTCGCTTTTGAAGGGCCAAATGGGCCGGCGAGAGACGCCACCGGCCATTGCACGCGTTCGAACGATCACAGACCGAACGGTTCAACCGAACCATTACGCCTCTGGATCTCCGCGACCCTTGTCAAAAAGGCCGAGATCGCAGCCCAAACTCGAGAAGATAACGAACGCTGGCCTACAGAGCGGCGCAGCACGGTAGCAGTCATGATTCAGTCCTCCTCTTAACCTCGCAAGCCCCTGAAACCACGGAGCTTCATCCTTCTGGTATATAGCATGCCAAATACCGACTTTCCAGGTTTTTGCTGCATCGCCGCAATGCGCCAAATGCATAGCTTCGGAGTCTTTCCTTGCGAAATAGGTATGGCTAAGCGTCGCGCGATTAATTGACAGTCTGGTATTTGGTATGCCAGATTATGATGCGTCGTCTGAGGCGTCGATGATCTGCAGTCCGATCGCCGTTCGTCTTTCGGCTTGATGGCTCCAATAGAAGAAAAACGAGGAGCGAGATGCATGGCGAGCAAGGCTCTCCGTAAGCAGTCTGCCACGAGAGGCAGGTTTCGGCCGATGGCGGGCAATGGCTCCGGTGACCATCGGGCCCTCGGAAACATTCGGAGCGAGCCGAACGCGAATGCGCACTCCCAACACATAAGAACATTTTAGGAGGAGCGACCGATGGGCAAAGCGCTCGAAGGCATACGCGTTCTGGACTTCACACACGTGCAATCGGGCCCTGCTTGCACACAGCTTCTGGCGTGGTTCGGCGCCGACGTCATCAAGGTTGAAAAGCCCGGCATTGGCGACGTGACGCGCACGCAATTGCGTGACGTTCCCAATGCAGACAGCCTCTACTTTACGATGCTGAACCACAATAAGCGGTCGATCGCGCTCGATACGAAGAACCCGAAGGGCAAGTCGGTCCTGGAGGACCTCATCAAGACGTGCGACGTGCTTGTCGAGAACTTCGCCCCGGGTGCGCTGGATCGCATGGGATTTACTTGGTCCCGCATCCAAGAGCTCAACCCGCGCATGATCGTTGCCTCGATCAAAGGTTTCGGGCCCGGCCCGTATCAGGACTGCAAGGTCTATGAGAACGTCGCTCAATGTGCAGGCGGCGCAGCCTCGACCACCGGCTTCGATGATGGCCCACCGCTGATCACGGGAGCGCAGATCGGCGACTCCGGCACGGGTCTTCACCTCGCACTTGGCATCGTCACGGCGCTGTTTCAGCGGACAGTTACGGGCCAGGGGCAACGTGTCGATGCTGCCATGCAAGATGGGGTGCTTAACCTCTGTCGCGTCAAGCTACGCGACCAGCAACGTATCGAGCGTGGTCCGCTGACCGAATATCCTCAGTATCCCAACGGCACATTCGGCGACAGCGTGCCGCGTGCCGGAAATGCTTCGGGTGGCGGCCAGCCGGGATGGATTCTGAAGTGCAAGAGTTGGGAGACCGATCCCAACGCGTACATTTATTTCATCACGCAGGCGCCAGTCTGGGGCGACATCTGCAGGGTGATCGGAAGAGAAGAGTGGATTACCCATCCGGACTACGCGACGCCGGCCGCACGGCTGCCGCGCCTCAAAAGCATTTTCGAGACAATCGAGGAATGGACCGCGACCAAGACGAAATACGAGGTCATGGCGATCCTCAATAAATACCACATTCCATGCGGACCCATTTTGTCGATGAAAGAGATCGCCGAGGAGCCGTCGCTCCGCCAGACAGGCACCATCGTTGAAGTCGATCATCCCATTCGGGGCAAATATCTGTCGGTGGGCAATCCGATCAAACTGTCCGGCAGCCCCACTACGGTTGAGCGCTCGCCTCTTCTCGGCGAGCACACCGAAGAGATTTTGCGCGATGTGCTCAAGTTCGATGAGCCTCGCATACGCGAGATCGAGGCGAGTGGCGCGCTCGGCGAATGGGTTCCAATCGCCGCCGAGTGATCAGCCGCAAAGCCTTGGGTGGCGGAGGCGCGTCCTCCACGCTTCCGCCGCACCTTTCTCGATCCATCAACCAAGAACCAGACGCCAAATCCCAAAAAGGGCGATGAACTATGTGCCTGTAGGGGAGCCAGGATGACCATCGTTTGCAACGGCACAAAGCACGAAGTCGAAAATCTGTCTCTGTCGGAGATTCTAGTCGAACTCGGCTACGGACAGCTCATGATCGCGACGGCCGTCAATGGACGCTTCGTGCCGGTGCGGCAGCGCGCTTCTGTTTTATTGAAAAAGGGAGACATGCTCGAGGTCGTCGCGCCGAGGCAGGGGGGCTGAATGGAAGTTTATGGCGTCTCGCTCTCTTCGCGCCTCTTACTCGGCAGCTCACAGTATCCATCGCCTAAGATTTCTCGCCGACGCGGTGCGTGCATCAGGCACGGAAGTCGTCACGGTCTCGCTGCGGCGTGAGACGGGTGGAGCGAGATCAGGACAAGGCTTCTGGTCGCTCATACGTGAACTGGGCGTGAGGGTCCTGCCAAATACTGCAGGTTGTCATTCGATCAAAGAGGCCGTGACGACCGCCCACATGGCATGGGAGGTGTTCGAGACGCGGTGGATCAAGCTGGAGGTGATCGGGGACGAGGACCTGCTTCAGCCGGATGTCTTTCAGCTCGTCGAAGCAGCGCAAATCCTCAGCCAGGATGGCTTCGAGGTTTTTCCCTATACAACCGACGATCTTAGCGTCGCCGAACGGCTGGTCGAGGTCGGCTGCCGCGTGCTCATGCCGCTTGCGGCTCCGATCGGCTCCGGCCGTGGACTGAACAATCCCTTTGGTCTGCGGGCCCTCCGAAGTCGCTTTGCGCATATTCCTCTTATTGTCGACGCGGGCATCGGCCTGCCTTCGCATGCGGCTCAAGCGATGGAGCTCGGCTACGATGGCATTCTTCTGAACACCGCGGTCGCCAAAGCCGGTGATCCAACGAATATGGCCATCGCTTTTGCTAAGGCGATAGAGGCGGGCCGCATGGCTTATCTCGCCAATCCGATGGAGCCGCGTGACATGGCCTCTCCGTCGACGCCGCTTCATGGGAGAGCCGTGCTGATTTAGCTCCTGATCGGTTCGGATTTCGCCATGATGAATTACGAGGTCGCTAGAAGAATTCGCTGAGGAACGCCGCCGCTTCATCCGAGATGCCGACGATTTTGTTCGTTGCCTGACGATAGAATTTGAAATTAAGCTCGGTCGCGGGTTGGCCGTCATTCCAGTCGGTGAAATGTTTGAGTTCGTTCCTGCCCAACGACCGCTTCGCAAGCGCGGTACACCTGATGGAGAGGCTTACACGCGGCGTTTGCCGGGCGATGCCGCGCTTCTTCGCGATCGCTTCGGCGGAAGTAACTACGCCGCGCGAGATGAGGCCTTGCCCGCCCTCGTTCTCGCTCGCGAATACGAAAACCGTGTCGCCTTCAACGATATGCTTGCCGCCGTACATCGTCTTTTGTGCGGTAAACACGAATGTCTTTGCCCGCGGATCGCAAACTTCGGCTTTGATCGCGAACGCCACTCTTCGCCTCCCCGCCGCAAGCGCGTCCAGTTGTGGTTTCCGGCCGCGCAACCTCGCCAAATATGCGCCGGGTCAGGTGCGAAAATTACCGCCTCTCTGATACGAAATGGTCGGCAAAAATCTAAGCAATTGGATTATATGGGCTTTATTTGTGGCAAGCGAAGGCGGATGGATGCCGTTCCGCCCGGTGAAGGTGTGCCGCCATTATCCGAGCACGGGTGTCTATGAAGATCCCGAAAGCCAGCGTAAAAGACTTATCACACTGAGGTTTGAGGGTGTCATGGCCAAGTGGCGTCGTCGCAGTCCATCCGGTGATCCGCCAGACCGGCGCCGGGGCAACTTCGATTTACCGCGTTTTATCAAGCTCTGCGGGATGCTGGCGTCTCCCAATGAAGGCGAACGAGCCTCGGCTGCGTTGAAAGCGTCCGAAATGTTGAAGTCGGCCGATTTGACTTGGCACGATGTTGTCAAAGACGCGAACGCGCTATTGGAGCATGTGTCGCTCGGAAACGCCGAAGATGCGGAAGCGCGCGCTCACCGGTTCTGGAAGACCAAAGGTTCGCCGCAACATTCACGGGCGCAATCGGACGCGACGTGATCCCGGGTCGTAGGGGCGCCCGTGCTCAGCTTGGCGGTCTAGTGTTTATTTCTCAGATTCGAAACCACGGATGGCCCAGGCGGCGGCGAAACCGAACAGCCAGAGCGCAATTGGTGGCGCGAACAGCAGTATGGGAACCTCGATGAAATCGCCTCTCGTGCTCAAACTTCCTTGAACGCCTTCGAGCATCAGATAGATCGTCCAGCCCATAATCCATCCAGCCGACAGCAGGATCCAAACCCGGAACAGTCCGCGTCTCCAGTTCAAAGTTCCGGACTCGGCCCTGAAATCCGCCGCGGTTCGGCGAGGAATTCCAAAATTTGGCATACCACTCTCCAGCTTTCGAAAGGACGCGCTCTATAGCCTGATCTTTATGGCAACTCGACCAACTCAGCGGTCAACTCTTTTGATCATTTTAGAGAGAACCCCCCGCCGCGCAGGCAAGCTAGCATGGCCGGGGAAGTCCTGCACGTCCCTTGGTGGCCAGTGTGCGAAGTACATGGCAGGGACGTCTATGCGCTCTCGAGGCGCCCGATCAATGTATTGAGCTCATAATGGGTCGAAATAAGACTGATCGAGCGGCGGACGTTCTGATTTGCCCCGTTCGACGATCGCGGCCAGATCTTCGACCATCCAGCCGAAAAGCTCCCGTCCTTGCTCGGCGCTGGCGAGGCTCGGCTTACCGGTGACGCCGTTCAGACCGATCCGCCAGAACGAAGTCCATCCCGGTGCCGAGATGTGGCCCGTGTTGCTCGGTCGCTCCGACGGGAAGAATTGCCGAGCCGTTAGCGTTCGCCAAGTCGCCCGGCAATTCATTCCAGGTTCTTTCCGCCCAGTTCATCGGACAACCAGGGTCAGTAGAACTTCAGGTAGCGGGCTCGCTCCCAGTCGGAGACATGATTGATGTAGCTCAACCACTCGTCACGCTTGAAGTCGACCCAGGCTTTCTTCATCGCGGGTCCAAATGTTACTTCGCTCAATGGATCGGCTGCAAAGGCGTCGACGGCTTCATCGAGTGTGCGCGGAAGATGACAGACGCCCATCTCTTTCAGTTCGTCTTCGCTCTTCAAATACATGTTCTCGGTGTGCGGATCGCCGGGATCAAGTTCATTGGCAATGCCTTCCAGACCGGCGGCGAGCACGAGTGCTGCACCGAGGTAGGGATTGCAGGAGCTGTCTGCGGCCCGGAGTTCGACGCGTCCTCCGCCCAGCGGAATGCGCAGTGTGTTCGTGCGGTTGTTGTTGCCATAGCAGGCCCAAACCGGCGCCCAGGTGAAGCCGGACATCGAACCCTTGAGCACGAGCCGCTTATAGCTGTTCACCGTCGGCGCAACGACGGCGCAGATCGCAGGGAGATGTTTCAGGATGCCGGCGAGGAACTGATAGCCGAGCTTCGAAAGACCGCAGCCGCGCGGGTCGGCAGCATCGGCAAACAAATTCTTGCCGGTCTTCTTATCTGCGAGCGACATGTTGAAGTGCGCGCCGCTGCCTGCGCGATCACCGTACGGCTTCGGCATAAAAGTTGCGAAGCCGCCGTGCTTGCGTGCGATTTCGTGGGCCATCATGCGGAAGAAGACGAACTTATCGGCCATCGAGAGCGCATCGAAATAGCGGAAGTCGATTTCAAACTGTCCGATGCCGTCTTCGTGGTCGAAGCTGTAGACGTCCCAGCCGAGGCTGTTCATCGAGTCGATGAGTTCGCCGATCCAGTCAAGGTTGTCGAGCGTTCGCGGCACGTCGTAGGCGGGCTTTTCGAGGTTCTTGCGGTCCGAGATCGGCTTGAAACCAAGAACGGGATCGTCCCGGAGCACGAAGAACTCGGCTTCCATGCCGAGATTGAGCCCGTAGCCCAAAGTATCGGCCTTCGCGAGCGCACGTTTCAGGATGTTGCGGCTGCACGCGTCAAAAGGCTTGCCTTGACACCAGAGGTCGCTCGCAAACCATGCAACGTCCGTCTTCCATGGCAAGACGGCGCACGACGCAGGATCGGGATGTGCGGCGACCTCTTCATCGCTTACATCCTGGGGGATGCCGTCAAGCGCGGCGCCTGTGCAAAGCTCCGAGCCTGCGAGCATGCGGTCGAGGTGGGCCACCGGCACGGCCTTGCCTTTTGACACACCGTGCATATCGACGTAGCTCGCAAGCAAGTATTTCACGCCCTCCGATACGAGGCGATCTCCGAGCTCCGTTCGCCCTTTTCCTACGATGGCATCCATTTCAGTTTCTTCTCCGATTTTCAGTCTTCTTGGCTAAAGAGGGGTCGTGCCGGCGCGGCGAAGCAGGCGTCTTGCATCGCTCGCGCCGATCGGTTTGTCGTTATTTCGAGGCAACCAAGGAGGCGACGAACTTCGCGTCGTAGATGTCTTCGATCTTCGGAGCGGACTTAATCTGTCCGCGCTTGATCAGAACATCCGAGATCAGCTTGCCCGAGGTGAAGAGCGATTTAGCATCGTCGTGCGGTGAGAAATATCCGGCCATCTCGGCAACGGGGATATTGTAAGCGCCCTTGGCCTGCTCCTTGACGTCGTCAACGGTGGTCGAGAAGTACTTCGCGACGATCGCGTAGGCCTCGTCCGGGTGCTCCTTCATGTACGCCATTCCGTCGATGTAGCCTTTGATCACGGCTTCAACGCTCTTCGGATTTTTGGCGATGTAGTCGGTCGAGAAGTAGAGGATGTCGGTGATCAGGCCGGGAGCCGACGCCGATGTGTAGACGGTATGATAGCCGCCGTTCACTTCGAGCTTCAGGATCTTGCTGATGTTCGGTTCGTAGGTCGCGCCGGCAGACGCTCCGCCGACGAGGGCAGCGGCGACGTTCTCCGGAGTCGTGTCGAGGCCTTCGACGTCCGCTTCCGTCAAGCCGGATTGCTGCAGTCCGTATGCAACGAGAAGGTTGTCGCAGGTCGCGAAGGGATAGGCGACCTTCTTGCCCTTCAGATCCGCCATCGACTTGATCGAATTCAATGCAACGACCGCATCGGCGCCGTTCGAATAGTCGATGGGCATGACGACGCGGTAGGCGTTGTTGTTCGCGACGAGATTGATCACCTGATCATAGGTGTACATCGCGCCCTGAATGCCGCCGCTCTGCAAAGCGGCGGGAATGAGAGCCGGATCCTCGAAATCCTTGAGGGCGACTTTGACTCCGTACTTGTCGAACATGTTCTTTTCCGGCGATGTAGAACGGCGCGTAGCCAATCCAGGCGACCGTCGCGAGGGTGACCTGGTCTTCCGCACGAGCCGCGCCTGCGTGGAACGACGTCATTCCCGCGAGCGCGAACGCGCAGGTTATTCCGAAGGTCCGGAGCCGTGACAAAAGCTTTCGCATGAGTGGGATACTCCTCCATGAACGGGCCGGGCGTCATGCACCAGCTTCGATGCTTCCCAATGCAGACCTGTTCGAGCGACAAGCCAACGGTTTCGCGGACGCGTGCCATGACCGTCCGTTTCAGCTGAAGAAATGCTGGATCGAGGCGCATCAGCACGTTGCGCTTCTTAGGCAGAGGCACCTCGTAGACGGTGTCGATGCGGCCCGGATGCGGTGACATCAGAACGACGTTGGTGCCGAGATACAGAGCTTCCTCGACATCGTGCGTCACGAACACAATTGTGGTGCCTTCCTGTTCGACGACGCTCAAGACGAGGTCCTGCATGACTTCGCGCGTCTGTGCGTCGAGCGCGCCGAACGGTTCGTCCATCAGAATGATCGACGGCTTCGACATCAGCGCTCGCGCGATCGCTACGCGCTGGCGCATGCCGCCCGAAAGTTGAGAGGGGTAAGAATCCTGCGCGGCGGTCAAACCGACGAGAGAGAGGAGCTTCGAGGCCCGAGCATCCTCGGCGCCACGCTCAAGCGCCAGATTGTCGTGACTGTTCGCAGCGAGGCGGCGACTGAAAAGGACGTTCTGCTTGACGGTCAGCCAGGGAAAAAGGCTGTAGTCCTGAAAGACCATGGCGCGGTCGACGCCGGGTCCGTCGATGGGCTGGCCGCCGACAAGGACGACGCCGCCGTCCGCCGACTCGAGACCGGCAATGATCCTCAGGAGCGTCGATTTTCCGCAACCCGACGCGCCGACGATAGTCAGGAATTCTCCTGCGGCGATCGACAACGAGACGTCGTCGAGCACGAGCGTGCTTCCGTGCTTCCCGGCGAAGCTCTTAAACAGGTGCTTGATCTCGATGGCTTTCGTCATCGCTTACTGCCTCCTCAGATAGGGGAAGAGAGCGTGGTGAAGCACGCGGAGAAGCTGATCCTGGATGAGGCCGAGGAAGCCGATGACGATCAGACCGGCGAAGATTTTATCGGTCTGCAAAAAGTGCTGAGCTTTGAGTACCGCATAGCCGAGCCCGGAGTTCGCTGCGACGATCTCTGCGACGACGAGATAGGTCCAAGCCCAGCCAAGCGTGATCCGGCAGGTGGTGAGAAGTGACGGCGCGGCCGACGGGAAGATGACTTTGTAGAGAATTTCTTGCCGAGTGCCTCCCATGGTCTGTGCGGCCTCGATCTGCTGCATCGGCACCTTGCGAACGTCGTCCGCAAACATCAGCACCATCTGAAAGAAGGTGCCGATGAAGATGATCGAAACCTTGGACAGCTCTCCGACGCCGCACCACAGCATCATCAAGGGGACGAAGGCGACCGCCGGCATGTAGCGGATGAAATCCATCGCCGGTTCAAGGAACGCTTCCGCCGGTTTGAACGTGCCGGCCAGCAGTCCGAGCGGCAGGGCGACGACGAGAGAAGCGAGAAATCCAAGGGACACGCGTTGAAGGCTGATCAGCAGGTCGCCCGCGAATCCCTCGTTTGCGATCCAAGACCAGAAGCGTTTGACCACGTCCCATGGGCCCGGCATGAAGATCTTGGGGACGATGCCGGCTTCGTTGACGAAGGCCCAGGCGAGGATCGGGGTGGCCACGCCCAGAATAGCGTAGATCGCGTATTGGCGGCCGCTCAGTGCGCCGCGGATCGTCCATTGGCGTTTCCTTGCCGCGCTCCTGACCCGAGGTTGGATTGCCTGCTTCGGAGTCGAAAGCTTCAAGGGCGAAGCGTCCATTGCAACTGTCCGCATCTCGAAACGCTCATCAGTCGGGCTAGCGTCCCTTCGGCTCGATGGGTCGAAGTCGCGTTTGCGTCTGGACTAATTAAACGATTAATTAATATTCAAGCGCAAGCGTTTGAGTGTTGGAAAGTGCAGCTTTTTTGAACAATATTCGCACCAGAACGCACATTCCCGAGGCACGACTAGCGCGCAATGCGCCTCTGCGTTTGATATGAAGGTCGATAAGGAAAGATTTGGGAGTTCCAAGATTGAGTACTGAAAGCAGATCGACGCTCGCTACGCGAAGCTCACGTCAGCGCGTGCAAAAGCCTTCGAGCCGCCGCCCGATCCGGGTAGGCCGTCCGAGGCTTGACGTTGCCTCTCCCGACGCCGAGACGCATATCTGTGAAGTGTCGCTCGACCTTTTTGCGGAACGCGGATTTTCGTCCGTGACGACGAAAGATATCGCGGACGCTACCGGCTTTAATCCGGCGCTGATCTATTATTATTTTGGAAGTAAGGAAGAATTATTTCGCCGCGCCGTCGCCCTCGCGGTCGAGCGCGCCTTCGAACAGTTTCGCATCGCGCGCGAGGGCCTGAAGCATCCACGAGATATCATTTACGGTTGGCTCGATAACCACATTAAAGAGTACGAGACGATATCGAATCTCATCAAGATCGCGATCGACTACGCCAAGACATCGAAGCGCAATGTTCGGATAGATGAAGCGATCAGGCGGTTCTACGTCGATGAGCGGGATGTATTGCGGGCGGCGCTCGCCGCGGGAATTGCGCGCGGCGATTTCCGCAACGTCGACGTCGACGAGACGGCGAGTTTTATCTCGACCTATCTGGACGGCGTTTTCGCCCGTGCCATGATTCTCAAGGATTTCGACCCAATCGCGTCGATCGGCGAACTCCGGTCTTTCCTCAACACGCATCTGAAGCGTAAGAAATGAGAGTTCGCCGTGGTCGCCACGGTTTGCGCGGTCGGTAATAGAGTAAGGTCCATGGAGCCCGAGACTTCGACGGTGGCGGTGCTGGAGCTGGGCGGAAATCTGCTCGGCTTCTACGACGGCCGCGTTCCGGGGAGGCGCTATCATTCGAGCAAGCCCAATTGGCTCGATGATGGCGGCTATACGCTCGGTATCTGCAGCTATGCGATCGTTGATGGTCCGTCGGCTGTCGTCTACGACACGCATTTGTCGCTGGCGCATGCCAGCGCGATCAGGCGGACGCTCGAATCCCGCGGTGTGCGCGATATCCGCGTCGTGCTCAGCCACTGGCATCTCGACCACGTTGCGGGGAACGCCGTCTTCGGCGACTGCGAGATCATTGCCTGCGCGGAAACCGCGCGTCTGCTGTCCGAGAAGAAAGCTGAGATCGAGGAGGGATCGCTTGACGGGCCGCCTGCGATTTCACCGCTCGTTCTCCCGACTAGCGTTTTCTTCGATGGACTGGAGTTGAGCTGCGGCGATGTCGGGATCGAATTGCGGCCTCTCGACATCCACAGCCGTGATGGAGTGGCCATGTATTTGCCCGCCGACGGCACGTTGCTCGCGGGCGATACGCTCGAGGATACCGTCACCTACGTCGACGAACCGGATCGGCTGGCGCAGCATCTCTATGGATTGGCAGAGATGGCCGGGTGGGATTTCACCCGCATTCTTCCGAACCACGGGTCGAAGCAGCGAATTGCCGCCGATGGCTACGATGCGGGATTGATAGAAGCGACGCGCATCTATGTCGAGCGCCTGCTCCGTGTGCCGGACGATGAGTATCTCGCCGCCCTTCCGCTCTCGGCTTTCCTCGCTGAGCCGCTTGGCAATGGATGGATCACTTATTTCGAACCCTATGAGGCCGTTCACCGAATGAATATCGAGAAGGTGTGCGCGGTAAAGCGAAGGGTTGCTTCCTAGGCAGCGAGACAAATCGTCTGGCGAGTGCTGCTTGGAACAGCGATTGTACGAGGTATGTTGGTCCTGTCAGTCGTTGCGGGCGCTACACTCATGGCGGATGGATTGCGCGTATCGAAAAGCGGTCAGCTTTTTGCTCGGAATCTCGATTGGAATCTCGTCAAGCTCTTTCTTGGCATTGTGCGGTCCGGCGGTATCAGTACCGCTGCGCGTGCGCTCAACAAGCAGCAGCCGACGATCAGCGCGGGCCTCAAACGCCTAGAGGATCACGTAGGCGCTCCGCTCTTTGTCCGCACAGCCCGCGGGGTTGCGTTGACGGCCGCAGGCCGTTCCTTCCTCAAGGCTGCAGAGGAAATCGAGGTCTTAGTTTCCGGCCTGCCAGGCGAAGTCGCGCGTGCTTCGGGGCACCTGCAGGGACTCGTGACCGTGCGCGTGATCTCGGATCTCGTCTCGCCTGAATTCGATCAGGCGATGGTGGCTTTCCACCGGGTGAACCCGGAAGTCGAGATCCGCCTTGAATATAGCACCCTGGCGCGATGTGGTGCTGTCGGTTAAGGACGGCAGTGCCGATATCGGAATCGCCTGCGATGCCGTCACGAGTTCGGAGCTTTGTTATCGCCCGCTGATCCGCGAGTGGCAGCAGCTCTACTGTGGCCGGGGCCACCCCGCATTCGGGAAGGGGGCGTCCGAGCCCGAAGCCACCGCTGCCGACATTTTCGTTTTGACCGGAGAGGACGAGCCCGCGGAGCTTGCGAGCTTTCGTCAAAGGTATGGCCTCGGTGAACGCGCTGGCGGGTCCGCCGAGACCTTGCACGAGGTGAAGCGCCTTATTCAAATCGGCATAGGTGTTGGATTCTTGCCGACCGTCGTCGCTGCTGAAGCTGTCCAGGCCGGCGAACTTTGGCCGATGCTCGATCCGGATATCCTGCCAACCTACCACGTTTACCTGATCTCAAGGGACGCGGCGCTCAGCTTGCCGGCGCGTGCCCTTTTAGACATGATCGGCACGCATCTCAAGCCGGCCGAAACGGAAAATGAGTTCATGAACGGCGAGCCATAGATCTCGTTTATGACTTGTATCGATATACGACAGCTTCTGGCGCCCGCGCGCCGATGTCATCGTGCGCTCTCTATCAGGAGGCGCAGATGGTGGACATCACGGATACGCTTGGCTTGTGGGAGCGATCGCTCATCGCATGGCCGGACGGACGCCAAGATACGACGACATTCGTCGCGTGGCTGCAGGGGCCGAGTTTGTTCGCCGACCTGCGGCAACCGGCCAATCCGCCATCGTTTGACGGCGTCTCATGTCTCGATGATCTACAGCCTCAGCATCTCGACTGGTTAGTGCAGCAGGAAGGATTTGCTGGCCGCTTCCTCCGCGACGGCGACGCCTTTGAATGGCGGCGCATCATCGATTTTCAGTGTCCGAGTGATGTCGCTGATGCCGGCTATCTGGCTTTTTCCGACGGAATTCTCGTCGAGCGAGGCCGCGATATTCCCTATATCGAACACTGGCATCAGACATCGCCACGTATGCCTCCGCACTTGGCTGTCCGAATGCAAGACCATGACGGGCATGACGGATTTTTCGTCAGAATTGGCGAGATTTTCATGTACGTGCGGAACCGGTCTGTGGCGCTTCCTCATGGAGGTTCTCTCGCCGGGCTCGTAAAGAGCTGTGCCCCTCGGGAGGCACGAGCGCTGGTCGATTGCGAGATCTCGCTCGGCCGTGTGCGTGACGCGACATGGCTGATCGGCCGATCGAGCCTTCCTTTCCGTGTCAAAACCGATCTCGCACTCTCGTTTTCAATCGACCGTGAGACCATCGAGATCAAAGACATTACCGCGGCAGGTAAGCCGTACGTGCGCCATTGGAAGATCGTCGACGTCGACGCTCGACAGCTGGCCGCCGAAGGCAAGCTCTAAGGAAGGTGAGCAGATTCCGCTGCAAAGGAATTCGAGAGGAAAGAGATGAGCACATCAGCAAACTTCTCGCGCATCCCCATCGTCGATATCGCCAAGCTGCGCAACGGCACGCTCGCCGAGCAGAAGGCGGTCGCGGAAGAGCTGGGAAAGGCCGCGGGCACGGTCGGCTTCGTCTATGTCACCGGAGTGGATATCGACGAGACCCTCTTCGATGGGGTCCTCGATGCGACCAAGCGCTTCTTTGCGCTGCCCTACGAAGAGAAGATGAAGGTCTACATAGGTAACTCCAAATGCCACCGCGGCTACGTACCCGAAGGCGAAGAGGTTTTTGGTTCGGGGACGAAGGACAAGAAGGAGGCGTACGATTTGTCGATCGATCTGCCGCCCGACGATCCAGATTATGTTTCCGGAAATCCGCTTCTGGGACCGAACCAATGGCCGGATTTGCCGGGCTTCGCCAAAGCGGTTGACGACTACTATATGGCCGTCTTCAATCTTGGCCGCGTGCTGCTACGCGGGTTCTCGATGGCGATCGGCGAGGAGCCTACGTTCTTCGACCAATACGTCACCAAGCCGCCAAGCCAGTTACGACTGATCCATTACCCCTTCGACACGAGTGCCGAAGACCGGCCCGGAATTGGCGCGCATACCGACTACGAGTGCTTTACGCTTCTGAGGTCTACTTGCCCCGGACTTGAAGTCATGAACGGAGCCGGGGAATGGATCGACGCTCCGCCTGTTCCAGGAGCCTACGTCGTCAACATCGGCGACATGATGGAGATCTGGACGAACGGCGAGTTCACCGCAACGTCGCATCGCGTACGGAAAGTCTCGGAAGAACGCTATTCGTTTCCGCTCTTCTTCGCAGCCGACTATCATACGGTGGTTGCGCCATTGCCGCGTTACGCTGCGGGTGATCAGCCGTTGCGTGCCTCCCTGAAGGCGGGCGAGCATCTTTTCGCTCAGACCATGCAGAGCTTCACCTATTTGAAGGAGCGTCGTGCGCGCGGCGAAATCGTATTGCCGGAAGGCTCGGCTCCTCTCTCGTCGTTCGGTCAGGAAGCCCGGCAGAAATATTGACTTGGTGCAGCTTGTTCCGGATTTTGTTGGTGCCGGCTATAGGATTTCAAACCACGATACCCTGATTGCAAATCAGGCCTGGATTCAAAGGTATCGAAGTCCATTCTGACAATTCCTGCAATGTTCTGGGGAAAGAGATTCAAAGGTTTAGCACCGTGATCAGAACGGCGAGCGGGCAAGCGCTACGATGACGCCGGCGCGCGTCATTGGTGTTAGCAGGACTGAATCTGCTGGAAATATATTATCAAGGTTGCAGCGAGCCGTGGGCACGCCAACTCTTTCGTGACGCAACCTCGCTCGCGCCAGGTCTGCACTATGGGCACTACCTATCGAGTCCACTATGTCGTAGGTTCCGCTCGCCGATGGTCGTAGTGCCTTTATCCCGCTCGATCTCATAGCCACCGTCGGCCAATTCTTAGACCAGAAAAAATCATTTCAGAACGTCGCGACGCAACCGTCTTATTGTGGACGTCTGCGCAACAACCGGCATTGGAGAAAGACATGACAAACAAGCAGAGCTTTACTCCTGAGGACTGGACCAAGATCCTAGAAAGCGTAGCGTTGTCAGGTGTGGCAGTCACCGCTGCGGACCCTAACGGCCTTATGGGTCTGCTGAAGGAGTTTTTTGCCAGCGCGTACGCGGTAGCTTCGGAAAAGAATAATCCCAGTGCCAACGAGCTTATCAAAGCCGTCGTCGCTGAGTTCGAGACCTCGGAGGGCCGGACGAAGATCCGCGAAGCTCTGAAGGCTAGACTTGCGGGTGCCAACCAGGCCGACGTCGGCCAGCGTGCCATCAAGGCCCTCGGCGAGGTCTCGGCTCTTCTGGACGCCAAGGCTCCTAACGAGGCGGCGGCGTTCAAGATGTGGTTGCGCACAATCAGCGGCAAAGTCGCCGATGCCGCGACCGAGGGTGGTACGCTCGGCTTCGGCGGAGTGAAGGTGAGCGAAAAGGAAAAGGCAACACTCAAAGATATCTCGAAAGCTCTAGGAATTGCCGCCTAGAATTTGCTGACGCCCCAGCAAGCTTGCCAAGCAATCGAGCCCGGCCGTCCTCTTGGCCGGGCTAAGTTTTTGCGGGTGAAGGAGAGACGATCAGTTCGGCGGTCGTTTCGACAATCAGTTCGGCGACTGCTCCGACGACCACATCAATTGCAGTCGACACGAGGACGATTGTCTCGCTTGTGGCGGTTTGCGCTACGAGGCCTTGCTTCGTGCTGCGGGTTCCACAATGGAGCAACGTTTCAAGGTGGAGGCCCTTACTCTTCACGTGTTGAAGCTCTTCGCACAGATCATGAAGGCGATTGATTATCTGCGATGGGTTCAATCCTTCGCCGTTCGGTTTCAGGGGAATGACATTTGCCACGTCTTTCTCCAAGTCTAAAGGATCGATGGATTAGTTCGAGACGATCCTGAGTCGGCCAAAGACGCTCTGATGTAATTGCATCGTTCCCCACAATTCACACTGCCACGTTCATTCTGGTAGCCAGGCTGTCGTCGGAAACGTCACGCTTCGCGCGTGTGCGCCCCCGTCTTGGGGTGTTGGCAGCGCTCGACCTCCGACATCAGCTGGGGACACGACATATCCGCCGCTGCTCTTGACGGGCTGTGCAAATTCAGCGCCGATCGAGACCGAGGCGGGCTCGATTGGTTATGCAATCGATTGTTCCGGGCTCGCTCGTAGGTGAGGGGAATGGGAAGCCGGACGGCGATTGTTCAGACGTCGGGACTGGCAATCGAAAGCTAGTGCGATTGCACGCGTTTCCCAAATCCGGATTGCCTTTTTGCAGGGGCCGCGCTGCCACTGACGTATTGAACACCGGCTCGATTTGACGCCGTCCAAACCACTCGGACTTCCCGCCGCGTTCCCGTGAAGGTGTCTACTAACTTGAATTCTTTTGGAAGCCATTCGCTATCAGGAATGAGCAACAGGGCGCCTCCGCGCGAAACATTGGCGGTACGGCACGTTTGCGTTTGGCCGTTGCCTAGTTCTATGCGCGCGGGACGACGTGCTCGCTGTCGTTCTTCTTTCCGCATGTCCGAAATAAAATAGCTAACATCTAGCGAAAAGTTACCACTCCTCAGTCACTTGGGCACAATGAAAGAGATTAATGACTAAAATTGATTTACTGAGAGCGCGCGGATTGCCGTTCTTGATAATGACCTCAACTGAAGCAAAAGAAATGGCGCCAGGTCGGGGGACAAGCTGACGCCTGGGACGTGGTGCACGGGGGAGCACATCACCCCAATAAATAAATCAGCGTTATTTCCGGGCGGATATAGTAGATTTGAATATACGTCAATCGACGAATACTGGCGGCCTTGAGGATTGTGCCAAGGGAATAGTGCCTGCCAGGTCTGGGGATACGCTTACTCTTTGAAGAGTTTGGCACTTATTGGCAATCATCGTGCTCCTAACGTTTAATCTTCCGACCATTTGTCTTGCCGATTTGTCGCCGCATCGTATCATATGACCTGCGTTCAATTGGGAGGCATGGCCATGAAATCATTCATTTGCTTGCTCGCAATGATGGTGTTCGCAAGCGCTGCTCCGAGTATGGCATCCGCCGCCGATTTAGGTCGCGATTACGGAGATCAGGGCGATTACGTCGAGAGGCCGCTACCACCGCCGCCCGTCGTATATTATGGGGGTCCGGCTTATTGGGGTGGCCCAGTCTACTGGGGCCCACCTGTCTGGCGTCCAAGGGTGATTTGGCGTCCACGGGTGTACTGGGGACCGGGTTTTGGAGGTCCCCGCTATTGGGGCGGGCCGGGTTGGCGTTCGGGTTGGGGTGGTCCACGGTATTGGGGTGGACCGCGTTGGGGTGTGCGTGCTGGCTGGGGAGGCCCGCGTTATTGGGGCGGACCACGTTGGGGTGGACCCCGTTGGGGAGTGCGTGCCGGCTGGGGAGGTCCGCGTTATTGGGGGCCACGACGTCGCTGGTAGGTTTTCCGATCGGCTAGAATAACGCCGACGAACATCGATGCGGCGTTCCTAGAGGGCCGCCACATCTCTCGATAGACGGCGGGCGCATGGTCCGGTGAGCCTCGCGCGGCTGACGACGAAGGTCAGCGGGCGCCGGCCGCGTAGATTTTGTCGGGGGCGACGACATTCGGCACGAGATAGGTCGCGAGATGCGCGTCGAGGGCCTTCAACTCCGCCTTGTCCGCTCGCGCCCGCCGGAAGCCGATGAAGCCGTCCGGGCGGACCAGAACCATGCCGCCTTCCGGGAGCCCCGCCTGGGCTGCGTCGACAGCCGCGTCCGGCCCGTCGACGATTGCGACGAGCGCGCTCCAGCGCGCGCGAAAATCGTCGAGCGGCGCCGCGTCGCCGAAGACGACCAAATGGTGGGATGCTCCGTCGAGGCGGCTCCAGCCGGGAAAACGCGGGCCCGGTCCAAGCTGAGCACCGCCGATGCTCCCCAGATCGACGAGTGGGCTTCCCTCATAGGAAACGTCGAGCATCGATCGCTTGCGCAGGCCCGCCAGCGCGTCGGCGGGATCGTCCTCGGGCACGGATGGCGTCTCGCCGCCTTGGCACATGGCGACAAGCTGCATGATGAATCCGTGGATCTCGTTCGAGACCTCCAGCACGTGGCGATCGGCGAGGCCGCGTTCGATCGCATAGGTTTCGAGGAGGGACGGCATGGCCGCCCCCCGAAGGACAAGCGCCAGTTTCCACGCAACGTCCGCGCCGTCCATCAGCGCCGAATTGATCCCCTCGCCGCCCATTGGGCTCGAGAGATGCCCGGCGTCGCCGAGCAGAAAACGCCGACCGTCGCCGAGCGACCGGACACTGCGCCGATGCATCTGGAAGTAGGAGATCCAGCTCGGATCGGTGAGCCCGGCGTCGGTTCCGATCCGGGTTTTGATCAGCGCCGCAAGCTCCGCCGCGGACGGCGTTTCCAGGTGCTGATCGTCTTCATCGCGATTGACGAAAATGAGCCACCGCCCTTCGGGCAACGGCGAAACCAGCACGAAACCGCTTGGCCCGACAACGACGCGCCCGCGGCCGGGCGGGCAGGGAAGGGTGAGTTTTACGTCTGCGACGATGAAGCGGCCGCCATAGGTATCGCCTTCGAGGTGTTCCTGCATGGAATGGCGCGTCACGCTATGGCCGCCGCCGGCGCCGATGAGATAGTCCGTCCGAACGATCTCCTTCCGGCCGTCTTTGTCCAGGATTACTGTGAGGCCGTCGGCGTCCGCTTCAATCGACGTCGCCTCTACGCCGAATTCGACCGCCAGCCCATGGGCTGCCAGATGTTCGCGCAGCACCGTCTCGGTTTGCCATTGCGGCTGGCTGCACTGGAACTCGTATTTGCACCCGATGCCTGTGAGCCCGGCGAGCGCGATGCGCTTGAGCTCGGGGCCAAGAAGCTCGATTTGCTTGATACGCACGCTCGCGGCGAGAAACGGCTCGATCACGCCGCCCTTGTCCAGGGTTTCGAGGACCGCCGGCTGAAGCGCCGTTCCGCGAGTCTCGTGATGCGGCGCAGCCCTGCGTTCGACGATCCTGGGTCTCACGCCGTGACGGAGGAGTTCGCTCGCGGCGAACAGTCCGGCTGGACCCGCGCCAATGATGAGAACCGGCGTCCGGGCGCCTGTGTCGTCGGTCTGGACGGCCTCAGGCGACATGCGACTTCCTCCGGGGCTGCTGCTCACTATAGGTATCGCAGTGGCGGCTTCGCAATCCGGCGCGCAGCGGTAGGCCAGGTAAGGTTATTGAAAAAAAGCTTCAGTCGAGCCTCGGGGAAAAAGCGGCCCACCCCTATTCGGGCTCCACGTCGCGCGTCGCCTCGTTGAGCTTGTTCAAATTGCCGCCTGATCGCCCCGGGCAAGGCGGCGGACAGAGCAAATCCGCCGGGGCCTGATTTGATCACCAAAGGCGGCGCGCCGTCATCTCAACTGCCAAATGTGCGAAATTCAAGCATCGAGCAAAACCGGCTCGATACTGCCGCACCCACCCGAGAGCGGCTACAGATTGACGACCTAACTAGCGTCCGTCCTAACTCGTCCCCAACGACTGCAGTTGGCGGTCAATCGGGATCGAGCAGCGGCTTTAGCACCGGTACGTCCGGAATGGGAACTACCAACGTTCCGGCGAGCGTTAGGGTCGGATCAAGCCGTCTGATAGCCGCGCCGCATGCCGCGTCGACCTCCCACTCCTCATCGCACAGCAGCAGTCATTGATATTGTCAGACCTCAATGTTGAGTGAGGTGCAGTCGCTGGTCGCATCGCCTTCTGAATAAGCGGCGATACACCAAGCCAGATCTCCAGCGCTGCCGGCATCCATTACGGTGAGCCGTTTCTCGCCGCCACCTTCGCTGGTCCAAACGCGGTGAAGTTCTTCAATCGAGGCTCGCCCGCACGCCGGTTTCCCGAGCACCTGCCGCACACAAGAGCACTTGTGGAGCGCTTGCCGAAGCCCCGAAGGTGGTACAATAGCCAACGACAGCACTGGCTCAGCTGGCTGGCAGAATATTCTGGTCCCGGCGCCTACGGACGCAAGGGTTCACGAGCGCAACGCTGCTTTTGCCTACAACCATTGTGGCTGTCCGCCGATGGTACTTTGGCTGAGCGAGGCATCCGGAATGGACGAACGGCTAGTTGTGCAAGTGGCCAAGTCTGCGATGAAAACCGACGGTACGTTTTCTGCGAAGTGCGCGGCCATTCGCCGTGTCAATCCCTGGCATGACATCGTGCACGTTCTCTAAAGACGCCGATGGGAAGCGAGGTGGCTTCACACATACTTTTGTGCCAAGCCCCCGCTTCGCTGCCGATGGCGAAGAACGAGAGACTCTTGCCATGCTGCTGCGAGCCATAGCCGTTGTTGTTTCGCTGCTGATACACGGCTTGATCGGCTACGCGATATGGCCAAGGCTTCAGTTGAAGGAGTTGGAAGTGCTCGACCTCGGCAAGGGGCCGGACATCGTCCTTACGCCCCAGGGCAGCGCCATTAGCGAAATGACCAATCGGGGCGATAACGTAGCAAGCATAGAGGCGCAGGAAGTCGTTCCCATTGAACAGCGGCAGACGATGCCGCAGCCTGAAGCCGTTGAGCCACTAGAAAGGCTTCACGACGTCGCCAATGACGTTGAAAACAACAAGACGCAGGAAGTCGTTGCTGTCCAGGAGCAGAAGCCGACGCTGCAAAGTCCGACCGTTAAGCCGCGAGAACAACTTCATGACGTCGTCGGTGACGTCGAAACGTAAAAGACGCAGGAAGTCGTTGCAATCGAGGAGCGCAAGCCGACGCCGCAAAATCCGACTGTTACGTCCGCCGAGCAGCTTCACGACGTCATCGCCTCAGAAAAAAGCCTGGTCGAAGAAAAGATTGTCAAAACGACCGACCAGCCGCCGGAGCAGCTCAACGAGCCGAAAGTTGTTGAGGCCGATGAACCGTCGTTACCGGACGGGGTCAAGCAGTCGAACGTTGTTGAGGCCAACGAGCCGCTGGCCCAGCCCAAGGAACCTAAGGTTGTCACGGCTGATGAGCCGCCGGCGGACCATCTCGAGGAACAGAAGGTCGCCAAAGCCAACAAGACTGTGCCTATCGAGACCATCGAAGACCAAAAGCCTAAAGTCGCGGAGGTCGAGGTGCAGCCTGAGCAAGTCGCCATCATGACTGAACAGAATTCGGGCGTGGCGAAGACTGGCGGCGACGCCCGCGTCGTCGGACTTTATCTTGGCAAGGTCAATGACCGAGTTCAGCGCTCCAAAGTCAATCCGAGCTCCCGCGAAACTGGAATTGTGGTCCTGAAGTTCACGATCGGCATCGACGGCTCGCTGCTGTCGAAGGATGTGGCCCTGTCATCGGGGTCATTGGTGCTCGATATCGCGGCCCTCAAAACACTCATTCGTGCCGCGCCGTTCCCGCCCATTCCGGCGGAAGTGAGCTTGAGGCCGATGGTCTTCACTCAGGTCTTTAAGTTTGTCATTCGCTAGCCTGTGGACCATTGGGGAGCAGCTCATTTCAACGACTACCGTCTTGAGGGCGCGAACGAGGCCCGACTGCTTTTGCATAGCATCTCGTAAAGCTTGCCGCCGGTCACGATGCTGGCGAGTGAAGATCGAGAGTGCGGTCTCGCAGGCATTGGTCGCGGTTGAAGGTCTGCTGCCGTGAGCAAACGTCTGAGGCTGCCAAGCGAGACTTTTGAACCCTTCGCGCTGCCGCTAATGCATCGACTATGTTCGTGACACGTTGAATGTCTCCGAGCGCCGTACAATTTGCTGCGGTGGCAGGACCGCATGGCAATAGGCTGATCGCGACCCCGGGGTGGGTTTCATCGGTCGCGGAGGAAAATTGATACCACTCGCGAATACAGCTCGCACTGTAAGCGCCGTCGTCGATCGCGAGGTGAGCGTTTGGTTAGGGCTAACGCGTTGAGATGATGATGTCCGTATCATCGTCCATCTCGTCGCTGGGCGCGTTGTCGGTCACAATAACCTGCGCGCCGACCCATATGAGTTCGGCGATGCGCTCGCGCACATTGTCCGCCACCTCAACTCGGTCGAGCGCCCCAGTGGCCGTGTCGCCCTGAGGAGCAGGAGCAGGTGCGGGGGCCCCGCTTTTGTCCTTCATCGAGCGTCGGCGCGGCGGTTCGTCGGACGGCATGACTTTAGAAGGTATGGATATGGTCGACCACTTCACCTTGCCGCCCGCGTCGCCATCAACCGCGATGAAGAGATGGGTTCCGATCGGACGATCCGGGTCTTTGAAGGTTATGGGCG
Organism: uncultured Alphaproteobacteria bacterium; assembly: GCA_963710005.1. Classification (GTDB taxonomy): domain Bacteria; phylum Pseudomonadota; class Alphaproteobacteria; order Rhizobiales; family Hyphomicrobiaceae; genus Hyphomicrobium_B. The sequence goes on along the minus strand of CAVPYR010000005.1, from coordinate 3,467 downwards.
CTTCGTAGACCTCCTTCCAGTCCTGGCGAATGAAGACGCGGCCTTCCTTCTTGCTGAACAAGACCGACGCGGGCTTCAGGCGGCGCTCGGCCTCTTTGAAAGCGTCCGCCGCAAGCTCCCCGGCAGCAACCGCATCTTTCCAGGTTTGAACGGCGGCGAAGGCCACTGGCCGCTTGGCGGCCTCACGGCTCTGCGCTTCCACAAGTGCGGCGCGTGCGCGATCGATGTTTACTTGCGTGGCAGCCCGCGCTGTCGCTGACGCTGCTTCCGCTGCAGCATCGGATCCCTGGGCGCCCGGCGTTGCAGCAGCCGCAGCGGTTGGGGCTGGGGCTTCGAGGGCGGCGAGCTTGGCCTCGGCTGCCTTGAGATTGGTCTCAGCCTTGTTGACGTCCTCAATCGCCTGACGGGCCTCGGCTCCCGCGGCCTGCGCCGCGGGCAGGGCGTCCTTAGCGGCCTGGTTGGCCGCGGCCTTGCTCGCCAGTGCGCGCTCCTTGAGTGCCTTGGCGTACTCAATCGGGTTAAGAAGCTTCGGGTCGGTCGTGGGCCTGGGTTCCGTCTCATGCGCCCCCGCAGCGCTCATAGACGATGCTTCACTTATGCTTGCCAGCTTCATGGGCGTAGACAAGGACTGCGAACTCTGCTGGCTGCCAGAAATCACCTCCGGCGCAGGCAGCAACTTGGGCACGGGCAGGAATGTGCTCGAGATTTCGACCGGGGTCGTGTCACGCCGCGCGACCACGACGCGGCTTCCGATCTGCGTCATGCCCCAGAATTTATGGGCGAACCCATCCGGAAGCCTGATGCAACCATGCGAGGCTGGATAGCCAGGGACCACGCCCAAATGCATCGCAACGCCAGACCATGTAATCCGTTGCATAAAGGGCATCGGTGCGCCGCTGTAGATGTTGGAGCGGTGCCAGCGCTCTTTCCCAATGATGCTGAACAAACCGATCGGCGTGGGATGGCCCGGCTTGCCGGTGGAGACGCGCGACTGGGCGATGCGGCCGGTACTGTCGTAGATAGTGACGTGCTGATCAGCAAGTGAGACGATGGCGAAAACCGCACCCTGAGGTGCGCTTTTCTTTGCCTCCTCCGTCTTGCTCATCTTGTCGGCGACTCGGGCGGCCGACGAGGGGTGGCTGTGCCGCACAGCGCGGCGCTTGTAGCGCTGCTGCGATTGATATCCTAAGGTGTTGCCGAAGCCGTCCTGAGCGGTAGCGGGCGCCGCCGATCCGAAGACGCCGGCAGCGATGAACGCGGCGATCAGGCCCGCGCCGAGCGGCGAAATCAGGCGCGCCGAGAGGTCCGTCCGCACTATCCGCCAAGCTCCCGAAACCCCTTGCCCCCAACGCGATACAGTATAGCGCAGTGGTTAAATTCGTACACGGATGAAGTGCCGGAGTGGCCCTAATCCCATTGAGAGTGTTGCTTCCGGATCTCATTGCTTCCTGCGCGGCTGCTGAGCTTGAGTTTGTCCGCAAGTGGCCCAAAGCAGACTCTTATTGCTTTCCGACTTAGCGTCCGCTTTCGAGAGAAGAGCAGACGCCGACACGCCTGATCGGCGCGGTCCGCTTTTGACCCACAGCGGAAGTCAGCGCCGAACCGGAATGCGCGTCGTCACATTGCCAAAGCTTACGACGTCCGGCGCCGAGGTGATAGGTCGGTTCGGCAAGCAGGACTTCGTCTAGCGAGACGATGAGGATATCTATGGTGGTTCTAGGAGCGGCTATCCTAGTAGTCATAGTTCTTCTTTGGAAAGACATGACGCCGATCGCACTCGTCGGAATGAAATTGCAGGCAATGAAACATGCCGGGTCAGAACACCACTACATTTGCAAAAACCGGACAAACGCAAACGGGTCGCGTGCTGGATCCCCTCGAGCGCTCATCGGAGATCATGTTCGGCCTAATCATGGCGCTCACCTTCACTTGCTCAGTGAGCGTGGCGTCCAGCACACCTGACGTAAGGACAATGCTTGTCAGCGCTCTCGGCTGCAACGTGGCATGGGGAGTCATCGATGCGGCGATGTATTTGCTTGCTGAGATGGTCACGCGTCAGCGACAGCGGATTTTTGCCATTGCAATCGCCGATGCGTCACCGGCCGAGGCGAGACGGATGATACTGGAGAGAATGCCCGATGGCCTTGAGCGGCATTTAAGTGCCGATGAACTTGACCGTCTGGCGAATGGCGTCCGCTCGTTGCCACCTCCGTCGCAGAGCCTGCTTCCACATCCTGACGACCTTCGCGGCGCTACGGGGATTTTCTTGCTAGTGTTCCTCCACGTTTCCCGTCGCACTCCCCTTCCTCCTGATCTCAAACGTCTCCATTGCCCTGCGCACGTCCAACGCAATCGCCGTCGCCTTGCTCTTCCTAGTTGGGACGCAACTCGGTCGCTATATGAAGTGGCAGTGGCCATGGGCTGTTGGTCTCGGGATTGCGTTGTTTGGCGCGATCCTTGTGGCGATCGCGATTGCACTTGGCGGATGAAATTTGCGTGACAATATGTGATTATTTCCGGAGGGCCTTGCGGGGGCGGACGATGAAGGCGGCCTCGCGACACGCGAACGGACGATGGTTCAATCTATACCGATTCTGCGTTCAGCAGCGCCGCCTGACGCTCGACGTCTATTAGCGCAAGCAGCGCCGGCAAAGGCTGGACTCCGATGCCGACGCCGCCCGCTCGACAACGGGCGCCGACGATTTTAAGGAGACGTGCGGATTGCCTTGGATTGCCCTGGAAAACAATCATCCCCAGCAGCCGCGCGGCTAAGTTATCGATAACATTGGTGCCGGCTGTAGGATTTGAACCTACGACCCCCTGATTACAAATCAGTGGTTCAGTGTTGATCCTTATAGGTTTTTAGCGCTTCTTAGTTTTTTGACGACTCCAGGTTTTTCGCGTCTTTTCGATCCTTGTTCTCGCTTTCCAGGTTCAGTTGAACCCGCCGAGCCCCTGATACATCTGCGCTGCAATAACGGTCTGCCACGCGATTAGTTTTGCCCACAGCAGCTTGTCGGCACTCACTCGCTTGCCCTCGGGCGCTAGCAAACGATTCGATATGATTGGAAATGCGAATGATGCTGAGACGAATGCGGTCTCACTAGGCAGTATTGTCGAGATTTATCAGCGCAGCGTGAGCCATGTCCGCTATACGACGCTTTGCGGACTTAAACCGGACTTCGCCTCTGGTCCGAAAAGGGCCAGGAGCGGTCATTTTCCCCGTCCGCCATAGCATCTCGCTATCGAATCCGAACGCCAACGGCATTTGAGCTTTTGCGGGGTGCGAGGCATTTTAGGACGGTCGAAAATTGGCCTCATCGGTCATTACAGGGGTTTTGAGCAGATCTCGCACGCCTTATCGGCTGCGAAGGAGAACTTCGCTGCGGACCGAAGCTGGTCATCTGAAACATCTGGAATCGCGCATTTGACCCGAACTCAGACCCTTGCCGAAGCCTTTGCCGACA
>CAVPYR010000004.1:0-34580 GCA_963710005.1 uncultured Alphaproteobacteria bacterium | reverse complement strand
CAACCGTAAAGCAGAGACTAAGAAGCAATGCGCAGAATGCACCCTTGCTCGCCTTGTCGCCGATGAAACCACCTTCATCTCGTACTTCGATGTTGTAGCTGTCGACCGTTACGCTCGGCAGGATGCTGGCGCCATGCGTAGGCAGATCCGATTTTAAGGAAGTGGGCTTGTCCATGATGCTTAAGCCCCGGTTGTCTTCGTTGACGCTCTTGTCGCGCACTTTTGCGCGACAAGCTCTAGCCCGCTGGCACCGAGTTCCATCAGCCGGCGATTGTGGGCATCATCTGTTTCAATCCATCGGGACAACGACGCACACCGAAGAATTAAAGTTCCGACAGGAACCAATTGTTTGCGGAACATCCGAGTGCCAATTTTCAGCGAAGACGTAAATTCATAAGGGCTCCTACAGCCCACGATGATTTGGCCGAACCGAACAATCGGCCCACTTGTGGCCTGGTTGACGAGTTGGTGGCTCAGGCATGGAATGTTTCATTCCACGTCGAGAAGCTTGGATAATATCGAGGACCCGGCCCATGCCAGATGAATCCAGGAATGCCCTCGATCGCCGCGATTTCGTGATCTCGTCGCTTGCGACTGTTGGGTCTTCAGCTGCACTCGTGACCGCTTCTGAAGTGGCTGATGCCCAGACCTCAGCAGCTCCTGCGGCCACCTCGCAAGCAACCGTCTTCACCGGTGATGTGATCCAAGGGAAAAAGGTCGTCAGCGCGCTTGACGTTAATGACCTCGCGCCGGGGCAGAAACACCTATTGTATTTTCAGGGTGTGCAGATGCCCACCGGGCAGCACTGGTACGTTTCAGTGATCGTCGCCAAAGGTGCTCGGCCTGGCAAGCGCATCGCGCTGATCAGCGGCGTACATGGCGACGAGATAAGCTCGGTGCATACGGTTCAGAACGTGATGAACCAACTCGATCCGGCGCAGATGTCGGGCACAGTCATGGCGGTTCTGGACGTTTCGCGCCCAGCGCTGGAAGGCATGCAGCGCAGATGGCCCAATTCGGGCAGAGGCATCGAACTGATTGATATGAATTGGGAATGGCCCGGAAACGAAAACGGCGCCAGCGCGCCCAGCCGTCATGCCGGGATCTTGTTCAACAGGCTGTTCAAGCCGAACGCTGATGTCGCGATAGACTTTCATACCGGGACAACCGGAATAGACATCACCGCATTTCATGTTGCCAAGATGGATATTCCCGAGGTCCGAGCGATGGCAGAACTCTATCCGATCGATCAGATCTTCGATAATGCCGCCTATCCGGGAATTCTTTCCAATGCACTTATTGAGGTGGGCATCCCGTCCTTCACGCCAGAGGTCGGCAACTCGCGCATCCTGGACCTCGATAAGATCGCCCTCTTCGTCGAAGGCACGATGAACGTGCTGAAGCACCATGAGGTCATCGCCGGTCCGTTGGGGCGCACAGGGAAGGATTCCGACATCTTTATTGGCAATAGCATGTTCCCCGTCCTCGCGACCCACGGCGGATTCGTTGAGCTTCTGGTCAAACTCAATGAAAAGGTCACGGCCGGGCAGAAGGTTGCCGTCCAGCGCAATACCTTCGGCGAGATCGTTGCAGAATACACGAGCGGCGTTGACGGCGAGGTCGGGGCCATTCGTAGCGACGCGACATCCGAGCCCGGCAACGGGCTCATGTTTATCATTTTCAACCACACTCCTTCCGAGGGGCAGCGAGTTTACCCCGAGTGATCCGGGCGCGCCGATAGGAATTGGCGAATGCGATGCTGTCGCGACTTTCCATTGCAGGAGCACGGAAAGGTAAAACGGACTTTCATCGCGGCGTTGCAGTGATTGCTTTTCGAATTCCGGCCAACGGCGCTGCGTCATCGAATGAAATCGGCGTCGTTGCTCGAATACCAAGTTCAGCCCACAGGCGTGGAAGGTCGACGGCATAATATTGCGCACCCATGCGCTGGTGAAGCTCCTCCATCACGTGTAATCCAGTCGCTTCGTCGGCGGTGCGAAGAATTTGGTCGATTGGCCAATCCTGATCATGCGTGCCGCCGGCAATGACGACGCCGCGCATGGCTTGCTGAAGGCCAATTCTGTTGCCGCTACGTTTGCGAAATTCGATATCAGCGAGAAGATAAAAAAGAGCGCCACCCCAATAGGTCCGGCCCCAGGTGTGTGTCCGGTCCAAACCCTGGTCTCCCTCTTGGGGCAGGCCTTTCGGCATGTCGCGCACGAAATCCGACCAGATCTTTTCTGGCGTGAGATCGCCGGCCTGCACGCGCGCGATGGACTCGACATAGACGGCAAGACCTTCGGCGAGCCAGAGGTTTTCATCGGGCACGTCCGGTAATGCCAGGTGCACCATCTCGTGCACGGCCTTCCAATCTGCGATGAGATCTTGTTCGGCGCTATCCCGGCCGACAAGCAAACGGATCGCAGGCCCGCGATAGCCGAATGCCTGTCCGCCGAGCACACCTTTTCCTGGTACGGGAACGATCAAGATGAGTGCGGAGGGGACCGGAAATGTTCCGTAGTAAATCGTGACGGCTCGGGCTGACTTGCTCAAACACGCAAGAATGCGGTCTTGGGATAGGGAGAATGTTCCTGGGGCAAAGACCACATGGAGCGTGCTGGCACCGACGTGCAGGATCGTAACCTGAAGGCCGTCAGACGCTTCATAAGGCATGCCGCGGCCGGTGAAGTCTATATCCGCCACGCCGGTCTCTGCCCAACCGGGGAGGAGCAGTCCGAGGATTGCAAAGAAAATCGTCCTGACGCGCACGAACCCTCGTCGCCGTTGCTAGAATGATGATATGATTGGTTCCCTTCAATTGTTTCGGTGGCGTGTAGCGGCGGTGAAGGCCTAACACAAATGAACCGATAAATTGATCGCCTTGGGACAAGCGCAGCGCGCGTTCAAAGCTGGCAACAAGGCGCCTGTCTTCAGCCTGGTCAGTTTCCCACTTCGAGAACGAGTTCCAGCTCGATCGGCATGCCGAGGGGCAGGCTCGCGACGCCTAAGACAATCCGGGTCGAAAGCTTGTCCGCTCCAAAAATGTCCCTCAGCAATTCAGACGCACCGTCAGCAACTTTCGGGTGTTCCCGGAAATCGCCGTCGGTAGCGATAAACACACCGAGCTTGGCAACCCCAGTTACGTCGTCGAGAGATCCCAGGAACGCCTTCGCCGCCGAAAGTCCGTTTAAGCACGCGGTCGCGGCGGCCTTCCGGCCGTCCTGGAGGGTCAACTCTTCGCCAACTCGCCCGAGAAACTGTGGCTTACCCTCGACGACCGGCAGCATCCCGCTCAGGAAGACCAGGTTACCGCTCCGAACCGCTTCGACGTAAGCGCCCAATGGTGTCGGCGGCGAAGGAAGCGCGATGCCGTGCTCTCTTAGCCGCTGTTCTGCGCCAGCCCGCAGCGCCTTGTCGTGCTTTACCATCTGCCCAAATGTGCGCCGCCATCGACGTGCAGCACCTCCCCGGTTATGTGCGGAGCCTCCGTCAGGAAGACCACCGCGTCTGCTATCTCCCGAGCGGTGGAGATAATCCCCATCGGGGAGAGCGTCGTCAGGAACTCCTTGGGATTGTCCTTGTGCAAGGGCGTATCGACGATACCGGGAGCGACCGTGTTGACCCGGATTCCATCCTTCGCATATTCCATGGCAAGGCTCCGAGAGGCCGCGTCGATGCCGCCCTTGGTCACCATCGCCACCGATGCGTTGAAGCCTGCGATAGGATGATCGACCAGGGACGTCGTGATGCTGACGATGCTCCCACCCGATTTTTGCGCCAGCATTTGCCGGATCGCAAGCTGAGTGAGACGGATGAAGCCGTCGAGATTTGTCGATGACAGTTTTCTGAAATCTTCGGCCGTGTAGTCGACGAACGGCTTGGCAATAAAAATGCCGGCGTTATTGACCACCGCATCGATGGAGCCGAATTTCTCGATAGCCGTTTCCGCCACCTTCTTCGCTGTGGCAGGATCGCCAATATCACCGTCGACGAGAGCGACGTGACCCGACGCCTTGATCTCCGCAGATTGGCTAACGCGGCGCGAGGTGGCAACAACGGTGTACCCACGCTCACTGAAGGTGTTGACGAGCGCCGCGCCTATGCCCTGCGATGCGCCCGTAATGAGGACTGTCTTACGCTCTTGCATGCTGATCTCCCGATGCCGAACCGGCGACCGATTTCCGGTCTACCTTCGCCGTCGTCGGTATATCGACCAATCCGCATTTCTCGTTTAGATAGAAAAATCTGGATACTCTTTTCCACAAATGCAAAAATAGAAACATGACCGATCTGAATGATATCGCCGTTTTCGTGAAGGTGGCAGAGTTCGGAAGCTTCAGCCGCGCAGCACGTGCGCTTGGCATGCCGGTGTCGACTGTCAGCCGTAAAGTGACATCGCTCGAAGATCAGCTCGGTGTGACGCTCATCCAGCGGACGACGCGCAAGCTAAGCCTGACCACCCAGGGTCAGGCCTATTACAACCAATGCAACGAACCGCTGAACCATCTGTTCGACGCTGAAAACGCTCTTACCGAGACGCAGAAAAAGCCAGAGGGTCTGCTGAAGATTTCGGTGCCCGTGACCATGGGGCAGGAGCCATTCTACGAGTTTCTGTCCGCGTTCATCAAAAAGTATCCACGCATCCGGGTCGATCTTTTCATTACAAACCTGTTCGTCGATCTGATTGCGGACAATATCGATGTTGCCATCCGCTTTGGCGAACTTCGAGATTCGACGATCATTGCAAAACGGATTGGGAGAAGCGTTCGCTATCTCGTGGCTTCAGCTGACTATCTCAAGGGTCGAACTCTGCCCGCAAAGCCAGAGGACTTGAGCAATCATCAATGCGTTCTGCTTAACGGCCGGAACAACGAAGCGGAATGGCATCTGGTCAGTGGAAGAAAATCGGTGAAGCTTCATGTCTCGGGATCGGTATCGAGCCGGGATTTCCAGAGCGCTAGTGCGTTCACGTACAAGGGGCACGGCATCGGTCTTCTGCCTTCGAATTACTGCGATGAGCAGATAAAAAGTTGCGAGCTCGTTCGTGTCTTACCGGAGTGGTCATCGCCGGAGATTGTCGTTCACACCGTCTATCCGTCGCGTCGCTACGTTCCATCCAAGCTTCAAGTTTTCCTCGATGAGCTGAGAGCATGGAAAAGTCCGTTGTGGATTCCAGTGAGTTGACAGCTTTTTTGGCCTATTGCGATCGCCTTGAACCCGAGCACTTACGGCCGCTCTCGAGTGATTAGCGAACTCGGATTTGGGGGCGTGAGAGAGTCTGCTCTTGGCCCATAGCGTCATTTGCCAGATGTCTGCTCTAGGAGGCCTTGCTGACGTGATGTCCGCTCATCAGAATGCCATACGATTTCGATGATGGGACTTCCGCTTTCTCTGCGGTGCAGGTGTCGTCGAGGGCTGATCGGCCGAACTCCGCATTCCGCTAGGGGTCACTAACGGACGTCGGCATCATGGATCAAAACGTCCGCTCATGGGCCGAGTGTCACCGTCGATCTGGCGGAAATTCAGCTTCCGAACCTGACCCTGGTCGGTTCGTTCCTGCGGCCTCCAAGCCGAACCTACAGCCCCCGTAGCCTTTTCACACGACCAAGACCTTTAGCTGAAATCACTCGATCTGGTAGGAATAAGCATCGACATCTCGGGCATACGAGGCCCGGTAACCCTGGGCTGCCGATAGACATGAAAAGGACAACGAACATATGCCACCGCCACGGATCCTTGTATTCCAGCACGCACCCTTCTGCCCACTTGAAACGTTTGGCGAGTTCCTTGCCGACGACGGAATTGATCCTGAGATCGTCGAACTTAACAAGGGCGAGATCATTCCAGATCTTGAGCCGTTCGATGCGCTTATCGTACTAGGTGGGCCCATGGATGTTTGGGAAACCGAAGCACATCCGTGGCTGATTCCCGAAAAGGCGGCTATACGGCAGTGGGTCAGAACGTTCGACCGGCCGATGCTTGGAATTTGTCTCGGCCATCAGCTGTTGGCCGTTGCGTTGGGTGGCGAAGTGAGCCGGGCTAAAACACCCGAGGCCGATCTCTCTAACATCATTCTCTGCGAAGGCGGTCAAAAGCATCCGCTAATGCAGGGATTTGGAATTTCAAAACAAGCAATCAATTTTCACGGTTGTGAAGTGACACGTTTGCCGACCGATGGTGTGCGTCTGGCATCGACTTTTGATTGCCCAAACGCCGCGTTCTATGCCGGCTCGGCCGCCTTCGGCATTCAATATCATGCTGAAGCAAGCGATACCCTTGTGAACGAATGGACTGATCTCGCTCCAGGAAGGGCGCTTGTCGAACAACTCCATGGCGAGGACGGCGTGATGCGGGTGCGCAATCGGGTTGCCAGCGCGATGCCTGAAATCAAAGACAATGCCAAGAGGCTTTATCGCAATTTTATGAATATAGCTCACAATGGACGTGACTAAATAGATCGCCAGAAGAGCCGATGAATTGCTCTCGTCCGGTGTGCACACCGTGCCTGAGCATCTGAGTATCCGTGCAGAAGCCGGCAGCTTTCTCGATCTCTGCTACACACAGCGCTCGTTACTGCGCCATCTCCGCTTATGGCCCTGACGACCTTAGCGCATCCATTGACGTCTGCTTTCGGATGGCAACGGACGTCGCCTGGCCCTGCTAATGACGCGCTAACCATCTGTCGAAGCCAAGAATGCTTGTCGCGGCTGAAGCCAAGGGCACCCGTCCTTTAGCTACTGCCTTTGCCACGGCAGCAGCATGACTTGTATCGAGCACGTCCGGCGGCCCTAGGAAGCGCACGAACGTTCGCGACGCCACGCACGTGGCCGCGCCGGCAATGAAGCGGGAGATCCTTAGGGCCCTGGGTCTCAGCTTGCATCGCTGCTGGGTGCATCCCTGGCCACTTGTGACAACTCTGCGCCACCACCCCCGAACTGTGGGATACCGTCCGGGACGTCGTAGAAATCCGACTTGTTAGACACGAATATATGCGCGCTGATAACAAGGCCCGTCGGCGGCTCAAGCGCGCCCGCAAGAACCGAGATCCGCGAGCCATCCGAGGGCCGCCAGAATAGGCTAGAGCCGCAGCGGACGCAAAAGCCCCGCTCGGCGTGGCTTGTTGCAGCGTACCATTTGAGGTCCTCGACCCCCGACAGCAGTTTGAAATTCTCCGGAACCACTGCAGCCGCGGCGACTGCATATCCGGTCCACTTGGCACACTGGCGACAATGGCACACCACGACATTGCGAATGGGTGGGAGAAGTTCGAAGCGGACGGCTCCGCAGAGGCAGCTACCGCTTAAGGGCAGTTGTGGCATGGTGCTTTCTTTCAAGTTATGCGACACCTCAATTAAAATCACATCCCGCGAGGGCGGCGTGCGGTTCCTTGTTTTCCAGCATATCGCCAGTGAGCATCCAGGCATATTCCGCAAATTTTTTGCCGCCGATGGCGTCGCGTGGGAGGCCAGCGAACTTGACATCGGTGAGGCAATCCCACCACTCGAAACCTACGATGCGCTCCCGGTGATGGGCGGCCCTATGGATGTTTGGGATGCCGACGACTGCCCGTGGATGGTCGAGGAAAAGCGAGCCATCCGCCGCTGGGTGCGCGAGCTTGATCGCCCCTTCATCGGCCTATGTCTCCGGCATCAGCTGCTCGCCGATGCACTCGGCGGCACATGAGGGCCGCAGGGGCCGGCAGGGATTGGAATTCTCGACGTCGCGTTGACATCGAAAGCCGAAAGCGATCCAGTTTTTGGCGGCTTACCGAAGGCCTTCAAGGCATTGCAGCGGCATTCATTAAGGGTGGCGCAGCCGCCTCAAGAAGCCGTCCTTACAAGCTCTGAAGCTTGCCAGGCCATTCGAGTCGGCTCGCGCGCTCGGAGCATGCAATATCACGTCAAAATCGAGGAAAACACGATCTCCAATTGGGGCAAAATCCCGGCCTAGGCAGAGGCGCTAGATCGTGTGCACGGCAATAGAGCTCTGACCCGGTTTGACGACGCAGCGAAGCCTCACATGACTGACTTCGCGACAAATGCCGAGACGCTCTATCGAAACTTCATGCGAGAGGCGAGGATCTAAAACGTTTCCTCACTTATTCCTACCTGCTGTGGGCCCCGATAAGATCATCGCGGGCTTTGTTCATGTGGCGAACCATCGTCTCGGCCGCCGCTGCCGCATCGCGAGCCTGAATTGCCCGCACGACGGCCACGTGCTGCACGTTATAAAGCCTCATGTTTTCCGGCGTGATAATTTTCTGGCGCATCTCGGCCCAAAGCGAATGTGTCCTGATGACGTTGATCTGCTCGTAGAGCCAGACCATCAACGGGTTGGACGTTGTAGACGCGATGGCGAGGTGGAACTGTTCGTCGACCATCGCGTAGCGTTCGCCATCGCCATCCCTTTCGGCCGCCTTGAGTTCGTTGACGAGGGTCTGCAGCTTGTCGAGATCGACCTGACTTGCGTGAAGCACGGCGAGCCGCGCCATCTGCGGCTCGATGACGGCCCTGACCTCGATTAACTGCAGCGGACTCGTGCGTTCGGCAATACCGGTCTCGCTGCGGTTCGATTGAAAGCATACATACGTGCCGCTGCCGGGCCGTCGCTGAACGAGCTTTTGTGTTTCGAGCACCGTCAGCGCCTTGCGCACAGTCGTACGCGACGCGACGAAGTTCTGTGCAAGCTGACGTTCCGTCGGCAGCTGTTGGCCATGGGCATAACTACCGCTCGTAATATCGAGCGCCAACTCGCGCGCGATCAAGTTGGCGCCGCGTGGCGAGGGCACTTTGCGGGTCAGTCCGACGGGCGTCATATTGAACATTCCCACTCCCTTAGAGCCGATACTGGTATCAAATGCTTACCAGCATTTATCATGCACGCGTCGAAGCCGACTAGCCCAATTGTAGACCAATTTATCCGATTGGCACAGACTAGTTGCCGTGATAATTTGGATTTCTTGGAATTTGTCGCGTAATTGGTTGCGGTTGGTACAGGGGTTCGCATGTCCAATTCGGGCACCGCGCAACTTTCCAGAACCACAGCGGGCGGGAAAGTCCGGGGCAGCGCTTTGCTTTGTCTCAGGCGCAACACACTTTTCAAAACACTGCAAAACGAATTGCGCCGCGCGCGGGAAACCGGTTTGCGGCGTTCGCATCTTATCACGTCGGTCCAATAACAATTCGAACGCCGGGGATGCCCAATGACAACAACCTATGAGCCGACCGCTGAGAAAGTCACCAAAGAAAAGCTTCATCGGGCCATTAATTGGACCGGTGCTTTCTGGGTCGCGAGCGGTGTTCCCGCTCTCGTGCTGTTTTCGATTGGCGGCATAGCTGGAACCGTCGGTAAGGTCGCGTTTTTGGTATGGGCGATATCGATGCTGATGGGCTTTATCCAGTCGTTCACATATGCTGAGATCGCGGGCCTATTTCCGAGCAAGACGGGTGGCGTATCGATTTATGGCGCAGCGGCATGGGTAAGATATGCAAAAATCATCGGACCCTTATCCGTTTGGTGCAATTGGATCGCCTGGACCCCGGTCTTGTCTCTCGGGTGCTCCATTGCCGCTGCTTACATCCTGAACGCATTGGCGCCTATTCCTCCCGCCGATGCGCCCAACGTTGCGGCATGGATCACGGCACACGCGGGATCAATTGCCGAGAATTCGCCCCGCGTGACGGAGTGGCTGGCAGCCAATGCCGGCAAGACGGCGAAAGATGCCATCGACGCGCTTCTGGCAACCGACGGCGTCGCGGCGTTTACCCCGGCCATTCGCAATTGGACGGCATTTTCTCACACGCTGGGACCGGTCTCGTTCTCTCTCAATGCCACGTTCTGGATCGGCGCGGCGCTGATGTTGATCGTGTTCGCGATCCAGCACGGCGGCATCCTCAACACTGCCAAGTTTCAAAAGTATGTTGGTTTGGCAGTTATCATTCCGATGTTGATCGTCGGCGTCGTTCCAATCCTGACCGGCCAGATCAACTGGTCGAATTACAGTCCAATTGTGCCGCTCGCCGCCGCCTACGCGCCCGCACCCGGATCATGGAACATTCCCGGCTGGACGCTCGTACTTGGCGGCATGTTCATCGCCGCATGGTCGACCTACGGCTTTGAAACGGCCGTTTGCTACACCAGCGAGTTTCAGAACCCGAAAACCGATACCTTCAAGGCGATCTTCTACTCGGGTTTGTTGTGCCTTCTGCTGTACATTCTCGTGCCGTTCACGTTCCAGGGTGTGCTCGGTCTGGACGGCATGCTCGCGACGCCAATCGTCGACGGCTCGGGCGTCGCCGAGGCGATGGGCAAGATGGTCGGCGGGGCGAGCTACGTCACCAACGTAATGGTGATGCTGATGATCCTGGCGCTCCTTCTCTCGATCATGACCGCGATGGCCGGGTCTTCGCGGACACTTTATCAGGGCTCCGTCGACGGCTGGCTGCCGCGTTATCTGAGCCAGGTAAATTCGCACGGCGCGCCGACGCGGGCCATGTGGACCGACCTTACCGTCAACCTATGCATTCTGGCCATTGCGGCAGCCGATGCGACGAGCTTCTTCTTCATCCTTGCCGTGTCGAACGTCGGCTACATCATCTTCAACTTCTTGAACCTCAACGCCGGTTGGCTGCATCGCATCGACAGTGGTCACGTTGAAAGGCCGTACCGCGCCCCGACCTTCATTCTCGCGCTCGGAACGGCCTTCGCCTACATCAACGCAATCTTCATGGGCGCCGGCGCGAAGGTGTGGAATCCCAATGCGCTCTGGGCGGGCCTGTTTACGTCGTTCCTGGTTCTGCCGATCTTCTGGTTCCGGCATTACATCCGGGACGGCGGCAATTTCCCGGATCACATGCTGCAGGACCTCAATCTGACCGCTAACGACCTCGGCGAACGCAAGGCCGGAATGCTTCCGTACTTGACTCTTGCTGCGGGGCTTGCGGTGGTGCTCCTGTCAAATTGGTTCTTCACGCTGCCAAGTTGATCGCCTCAGAGCACAGGTGGTGACATAAGGCAGAAGCGAAAGGGCTGAACCAGCTGTGTTCCGGCCCTTTCCATTTAAGGCCCGCTGGGCCCTCCCGGAACGCGTGATCCGCGCCTCGTGGCCGGCCGACGAGGGAGGGGCGCTCGGTGCAAAACCACTCTTCAAAAATTGAAACGGTCGCGTAGGCTCATCCAGGCCTCGACAACCGGGACCATACGGGTTGCAATCGGTTGCGCCGGAAAGCTTGGAAACGTCACTTCGTCGAACGCCGTTCCGCCTTGGGGATCGCCAAGAACCTTCAGCGCAACTTTGTGCCCGAAGTAGGTAGCACGCGAGACGCCGGCGTTGCCGCAATACCCGAGCGCGTAATGCAACCCGTCGGCCGTCCGTCCGATATGCGGAACGCCGTCGTACGTTTGCCCGATCAAACCTCCCCAAGCATGGGTGACGGAAACATCTTTGAGTTCGGGAAACACACGCAGCATATCGCGCGCGAGGTGGCTGTAGCTCGTAGCAGAATTGTCGGCGCCGAACCGCGCACCGCGGCCGCCCCAGATAATGCGCTGATCGCTAGGCGCCGTCCGGAAATAAGAAAAGACGCGGTTCGTATTGCCGTAGACGCGGTTCTTTGGCAGAAGCTCGCTCAGCAGCGGTTCGGGTATCTCGCCCGTCGCGATCAGCGACGACAGGACCGGCACGATACGCGGCCTGAGTTGCGGAATGAGCTTGTCCGTATGGCCGTCCGTCGCGACGATAACGTCATGGCTTTTGATTTCGCCCGCAGCCGTCATCAAACGAAAGGCGCTTCCGCTTCCGGCAATGCTCGTGACGCCGGCATTGCCAACGATCGTTCCGCCGGCTGCCTTGACGCGGTCCATCAGACCCATGTGATAGAGCCCGGGATGCAGCGATGCATCGTTGACGACGACCGTGCCGCCAAAAAATATGTCGGAGCCGACCTCTTGATGCTGTTCGGCGCGCGGCACCATAAAACTTTCAAGCCCGATGGCCGTTTTCAGATCGTCCATCGTACGCGCCAGGCGATCATAATGGTTGGGCCGCATCGCCCCACGAAAGCGGCCGCATCGCCGGTAATGGCAATCAATATTCTCGGTCGTGATGACGTGCTCGATGTAATCGAGAATGCGGGTGCCCTCGCGCAGCAGCTCGAGCGCTTTGCCGCCTCCTTGCTCCGAGGAAAGCTCGGCGACGTTGAACTTTTGATTGCCGGTGCCGATCTGCCCGCCATTGCGTGTGCTCGCCCCGTATCCTGGAACGTCGCGCTCGAGAACGACGCAGCTCCGGCCGCGGCGCAAGAGCGTCAGCGCGGCGGAAAGACCTGTGAAGCCAGAGCCAACAACTGCGACGTCGGTTTCCGCGGGCAGATCGGCAGCGCCACTCTTCGGCGGTGCTGCTTCCCACCAATACGGCTTGAAAGCGATGCCGCCATCAGGCGGGACGCGACCCCGCGCCAGATCGGCAACGCTTAAGGACGACGACAACAGGCCAGCTCCGTCCATCGTCGCTAACCCGCCGGTCCTTTTAGAATTTCGCGTAGGCGTCGCGAAGATCGATGAGCGGGTGGCTCTTGCTCATCTGGAATCTGATCAGCAACTCGCGCGCCAACATATCGCGGTCTTGCTGGTTGTCGGGCAGCTTGATGTGGGTAGGAACCTGGACCCAGCCGTTGACGTTGCGGTCGAAGACCGCCGGGCGGCCTTCCTCGTAGCCCATGTGGACATCCTCGAGCCAGTTGAGGTCGCTCCATCCCATGATCTCGATATAGCTTTTCAGGAAGTCGGTCAGACGCGAATAGTCAGGCAGCAGATTGACGTCGTAGCGATAGCCGATGTGTTGGCCGATCTGCTTTTCGCGGTCGGTCTCGACGCCGTCGCTCTTGATGAAGTGATCGACATCCTTTGCATTGTTCGAAACGGCGACGACGGGGCGTCCCTTTTTCTTGTCTTCGGCCATGTTGGTCCTCTCAATACCGCGTCATGTCGGGGCGGCCGACGGTGTGCTGGGTGCCGGCAAGCGGCACCATCGCCATGGCTGAAGCTTCCATCGTCAGCGCCGCGATGTCTTCCGGCTCCAGGGAGTGGATATTCGTCTTGCCGCATGCGCGTGCCATCATCTGGCATTCCATTGTAAGGGTGTGCAGGAAGTTATAGACCCGCTCCGCGGCCTTGTCGGGATCAAGACGCTTGCGCAGAATCGGATCTTGGGTCGCAACGCCTACCGGGCAGCGTCCGGTGTGGCAGTGGTAGCAGTAGCCCGCCGGCACGCCGACCTCGTTCTCGTAGTCGGCTTCGGGGATCGCCTTGTTGCAGTTCAACGCCATCAACGACGAATGGCCGATCGCGATGGCATCGGCGCCTAGAGCCAGCGCCTTCGCGACGTCCGAGCCGTTCCTGATACCGCCTGCGTAGACAAGCGAGATTTCACCAGTCTTGCCGACGTCGTTCAGCGCCTTTCGCGCTTGCCGGATTGCGGCAATGCCGGGAACGCCAGTGTCCTCCGTCGCGAGATGCGGACCAGCACCGGTGCTGCCTTCCATGCCGTCGATATATATGATATCGGGCCCGCACTTCGCCGCCATCCGCACGTCGTCGTAGACGCGCGCCGCGCCGAGCTTCAGCTGAATCGGAATTTCGTGGTTCGTTGCCTCTCGGATTTCCTCGATCTTGAGAGCCAGATCGTCGGGCCCGAGCCAGTCCGGATGACGAGCAGGAGACCGCTGATCGATCCCGGCTGGAAGCGAACGCATCTCCGCGACCTGATCAGTCACCTTCTGACCCATCAGATGCCCGCCGAGCCCGACCTTGCATCCCTGGCCGATGAAGAATTCAACCGCGTCAGCCAAGCGAAGGTGATGCGGATTGAAGCCGTAGCGGCTCTGAATGCATTGATAATACCACTTCGACGAATAGCGCCGCTCATCGGGGATCATGCCGCCTTCGCCCGAACACGTCGCAGACCCCGCCATTGTCGCGCCGCGCGCCAACGCGATCTTCGCTTCATAGGAAAGCGCGCCGAAGCTCATGCCGGTGATGTAGACGGGAATGTCGAGTTCCATCGGCCTCTTCGCACGCGGGCCAAGCACCGTCTTCGTAATGCACTTCTCGCGATAGCCTTCGATGACGAAGCGCGTCAGCGTACCGGGCAGGAACGTCAGATCGTCCCAGTGCGGAATCTTCTTGAATAAGGAGAATCCCCGCATGCGATAGCGGCCGAGTTCCGACTTGATGTGAATGTCGTCGATGACCTCCGGCGTGAAGATTCGGCTGTGGCCGAGGAGCTGCTGCTTGCGCTCCGCCGGATGATGCGTATCCGCGTCGGCTTCGAGAGGCTTCTTCTGTGGACCCATCGGTCACTCCTGGGGCGCTTGCAAGCGCGTTGGGCAACGTTCGCGTCGCGGGACGCAACGAAGCAATTCTTAGAGAACGAGCTTTTTCTCGGACGGCTCGAGGTTATCGTAGTTCCAGAGCTGCTTGCCGGCGACGACCTTCGTCATCTTCTTCAAGTCTTTGGGCGCATCGATCTCGTAGGTCTTGAGTTTGCGCTGCAGCCAGGCGACGTCGAGATCGGTCATCTCCGCTTCGATGGCGTCAACGCCGAGGCTTGCGATCTTGCCGCCGACGTAGATCGTGCCGTCGTACATGCTGTCGCCGAGGTTGGCGCCGGCGTCGCCGAGCACAATCATGCGCCCGCGCTGCATCATGAAGCCCGAGAACGCTCCCGTGCGTCCGCCGACTAGGATCGTGCCGCCCTTCTGGTCGATGCCGGTGCGCGCGCCGACGTCACCCTTGCAGACGAGATCACCGCCGCGGATCGCGGCTCCGAAGCAGGAACCCGCGTTCTTTTCGATGACGACCGTTCCGGCAAGCATGTTCTCCGCGCACGACCAGCCGACGCGGCCCTTGATATGCACGTTCGGCCCGTCAAGCAGACCGCACCCGAAATAGCCGAGCGAGCCTTCGAAATAGAGCTTGAGCCGATTGAGGATGCCGACGCCGAGCGAGTGCTTTGCGCCAGGATTGTGAACGACGATTGTGCCGTTGCCCTCGCTCATCAGCCTGCGGATTTCGCTGTTGATGCCGCGCGTATCCATGCCCTTGGCGTCGAACTCGGCACGCTTGTTGAAGTCGACCTCGTAGGCCCACGGATAAACGAAACCATCGCTGCCGCCGTCGACGTCGAAGAAGCGCTGTTGCGTGCGGCCCAAAAGCTGCTCGCCGTGCATGCCCTTAAAGTCGGCCTTCTTCAGTTCCGCCATACACGCACCTCGCCTTCGTAAGGATCGAACGTGTCGATCTCGTTCGGGAAGATCGATCGGATTGCGACTTCCTCGCTGGCAAGCGCGATGAAGTCCCTGCCCTCGTAGAGGACCATGGGCTTTGCGGCCATCGTGTCCTTGGCCATGCCGAGGCTGTCGGAGGTCGCGACCAGATAGGTAAAGACACCATCCAGCTCCTCGATCGACCGACGCATCGCATCTTCAAGTGCGTCGCCCTGGTCCATGCGATCGGCGAGATAGACGGCAATCAGCTCGCTGTCGCAGTTCGACATGAAGCGGCGATCACGCCTCTCCAATTCGCGCCGGTTGTTCCAGTAGTTGGTGAGTTGGCCGTTGTGCACGACGGCAACGTCGCTGAACGGGTAGGCCCAATAAGGATGTGCCGAGCGGATATCGACGTCCGATTCCGTCGCCATGCGCGTATGGCCGATCGCATGCGTGCCCTTGAAGCCGTTGAGCTTATACTGGTCCGACACCGTCTTCGCGTCGCCGAGATCCTTGACGAGCTCCAGCCCGTGACCGATCGACAAAAGCTCGACCCCTTCGATGTCCTCGAGATAGTCGACGAGCTTCTTCAGGTCGCCTTTGTATTCGACCACGTATTTGTTCGCGTAGCTCGTCGCGTTGACCGCTTCGATAATTTTCGCATCGAGTTCGCCAAGCCGGTGATCGACCTCGGCGCGGCGCTCCTTGACGAGTTCACGGATTTTAAAGCCGTGACGCAGCTCTTCCTGCTCCGCCACCTTGAAGCGCAGCACGTATTTTCCGTCGCCGCCGCTTTCGCCGTATAGGGCATAGCCGGTCGAGTCCGGTCCGCGGTGCTTCAGGGACTGAAGCATCTTAGTCATCTCGTCACCGATATCGCTCGTGCGACCGCGATGAATGAGACCCGCAATTCCACACATTCGTCTTGTCTCCAGTTGCTTCAATCCGGCCGCTGCTTGCGGACCGGCTACGAAAATCCCTTCAGTCGATGACCTGACCGGGACGGCTCGGCCCCGCTTGGGGCCGAGCGCTGTGCCTCAAGGCAGACAGTCGAGATAGCGTTCGACGTCCCACGACGTGACCTGGGCGTTGAACCTCGCCCATTCGTCGCCTTTGTAGTGCGTGTAGACGCGGTACATCTCGTCGGGCATCGCCTTCTTGATGACCTCGTCGTCGTCGAGGCGCTCTAGCGCTTCGCCGAGAGTGAGCGGCAGCTTTTTGACCGCCTTACCTTCTTTCATTGCCTGATAAATGTTGCGGCTTTCCGGTTCTCCCGGATCAAGCTTGCGCCCGAGACCGTCGTCGAATGCCATCAGGATGGCCGAAGCCAGAATATACGGGTTCACCATGCTGTCGACGGCGCGGTATTCGAAGCGGCCAGGAGCAGAAACACGAAGCCCGCATGTGCGGTTCTGATAGCCCCAGTCGGCATAGACGGGTGCCCAGAAGCCTTGATCCCAAAGTCGACGGTATGAGTTGACCGTCGAGCATCCGATAGCCGTGAGCGCCGGCAGATGGTCGATTACGCCGCCGATGCAATTGAGACCGACCGGTCCAGGCTTCTTCTGGTGCGAATTGTTGTCCGGCATGAAGTAGTTGGTGCCGCCCGTCCGATAGGTGAAGTTCTGCTCCATTCCGGCGATTTCTTTCTGGCCGAGCGTATTCACCTCATCGGCGCCGCCATCCCAAAGCGAGATATTGGTATGGCAGCCGTTGGCGGAAACGCCCATGAACGGCTTCGACATGAAGCAGGCGATGAGCCCGAACTCGCGGGCGACTTGGGAGCAGATCTGGCGGTAGGTCGCGAGGCGATCGGCCGTCCGAAGCGCGTCATCGTAAGTGAAGTTCAATTCAAGCTGCCCGGGCGCATCCTCGTGATCGCCCTGGATCATGTCGAGGCCCATCGCGTTGGCGTACTCGATCACCTTCAGGAAGACCGGCCGGAGACTCTCGAACTGATCGATGTGGTAGCAGTAGGGCTTCGAGTAGCCGCCGTTGGGCTGCCCCAGGTCATCCTTCTTCAGCCACATCATCTCCGGTTCGCAACCCATGCGCATGCGCATGTTGTGCTTCTTCTCGAACTCGTTGTGGTGGATGCGAAGATTGCCGCGGCAGTCGGAGGTGAGATGGCCGCCGCCATCGACGTCTTCCTCGCGATTTCGGAAGCATGTGCAGAAAACACGCGCGACGCGCTTGTCCCACGGAAGCTGCACAAAAGTTTCCGGGTCCGGGATGCCGATCAGCTCGGAGGCTTCGGGACCGTAGCCGATGTACTGGCTGTGGCGGTCGACGAAGAGGTTCGCGGTTGCGCCGTAGACAAGCTGAAAGCCTTTTTCCGCAGTGCGCTCCCAATGATCTGCGGGAATGCCCTTGCCGACAATGCGTCCGGTGACCGAAATGAATTGGTAGTAAATATACGTAATGCCGAGCTTATTGATCTTCTCTCTCACCTGGCGCACCAAATCGCCTCGTCCCGGTGCGCTGACGTGCTTTTCAAGGTCTGTCGGCTGTTGCATGGACTCACTCTCTCCTGGCTAGAGTTGCCACTCACTACATTCGACTTGCAGGCATGCGTTCAGGCTTGCGCGTGTTCGTGCTCAGATCAGCTCCACGGATAAGGACTGTTGGAAACGGGATGCAGCTCGCCTTTGGCGTAGCGAGCGTACCGGAACGGTTCGAGCAGTTCGCTTTTCGAGCCGGTCAATTCCCTGGCGACCAGCTCGCCGACGCCAACCATCTTGTACCCGTGGTTGCTATCGGCGATGATGTAAACGTTCTCGCAGAACCGGTCGAAAATGGGAAAGTTGTCGGGCGTGAAGCAGCCGATGCCGCCCGAGGGCTCGTGCTTGTACTTCCCGCTTTGACCCTTGAAACGTGTCTGGCAATGCGCCAGCGCCGAGCACCACATATGCTCGAATGACGGCCCGACAATGAAATCGGGGCTTTCGGGGCCATAAGGATCAACCGCTACCTTTTCTGGCGCGGTTTCGATTTTGAACGGCATGGCACCGCCCTGAACACCGCCGAAATAGAAGTCGGGCTTATAGTAGATTCCCCAGAGCTTGTCGGTGATCAGCGAACCGTCGATATCCGAATAGAGCGGTGCGTCCGTGTCGACGTGGATGACGGGCGGTGCGTTGCCGTCGTTCGTCTTTTGATACTCTGGCTCGACGCCGAGGGTGCCTTCCTGCAGCGACCAGAATGTCCACATCTGCACGCCTTCGTGCATCGTGCCGTCGCGGCCTTTGATCGACACGCCGTCGGGCAGCGCGAGCATGTCCCAGATCTGTTTGACCCACGGTCCGACGCCAACGATCACCTGTTCGCAGAGGATCTTTCCCTTGTCGGTGAGGACAGCGGTGACGGCGCTAGAAGAGCCGTTGGCGCGCTCGAAGCCAGTGACCTTGACGCCTGTTTCGATCCGTACGCCTTCGGAGTGGGCAAGGGCGGCAAGACCCTCCATGCTCCGCATGTTGTTGGCGTAACCGCCCTTTTTCTCGTGCAGCACGGAGGTGATGTTCTGGGCTGACCAGTCTGAAAACAAATTTTTCATATAGGCGCCGCAATCCTTCGCGCCTTCGACGAATTCGGAAGGATAGCCGATCGCCTTTTCTTGCTCGTAGATCGTGCCGACCTGCGCTCGCATCGACTCAGGGCTGATCTGCATGTAGCCGACGCCGTGATAGCTGAGCGTGTCGGCGTGCTGCTCCCAGATGGAGACGCTGTGTGCCATCAGCCTGCGCATCGCCGGTTGATAGTAATTGTTACGAACGACACCACAGGCGATGCCGGATGCTCCGGCGCCAATCGCTTTCTTGTCGATGACGAGAATGTCGCCGCCGTCGCCGCGGCGCTGTTCTCTAAGTTCCCTGGCGAGATGATAAGCCGTGCTCAGCCCGTGCACGCCTGCGCCAATGACGAGATATTCCACGCCTTCGGGCAACGACATACGAACCCCCTATACCAATTTATACCACTTGGTTTTTTGGGCCACGCATTGACACTCGAATTCCTACAATTTGCATGTTAACACGGGAGAATTCGTGGGCCAAACAGTTTAATTGGTATAAAATTGGTTGCCACTCGCAAGCAAATTGCGCGTCCGTCATGATAAAAAAGTGCTTCGCAAAAAAGCGCGCAAACCCCTTCCCGGACTTGAGCTAAATGTCATCCGCAGCCGAATACCCGGAGGTCCCCTTCCTCAATCTTGCGGACCGCAACTTTTCGGTCCGCTCGGCCGCCGTCAGAGCGGCGCGAGCAAAAAGCTGGTACGCACATACGCCGTACGGCATCGCGGTCCTGCGCTATGCGGAGGTCGGCAGCCTGCTTCGCGACGCGCGTTTGCGGCAGGGAAGCTACAAATGGCCGGCGCACAATGGGGCTACGGGGCTCTTCGCCGACTGGTGGCTGCGCATGTTGCTAAATCGCGTCGGCAGCGACCACGACCGGCTGCGCAGGCTCGTCAATCCGGCATTTTCGCCCCGGCTCGTCACGCGGCTCGTGCCGCGCTTCGAGGCGATCGCCGAAGAGATCATCAATGCTTTTAAGGTCCAGGGGCGCTGCGAGTTCATGGCTGAGTTCGCCGAGCCGTTCGCGACGCGCGTCATCTGCGAGTTGCTCGGGTTGTCCCACGATCATTGGCGCGCGATGGCCGATGCCTCCGCCGGCATGGGGCTGGCTCTCGGCGTCACTTATGCCGCCCATCAGGACCAAATTAACGCGGCGACCGAGCGCATGTTCGATTACGCGCGGCAACTGGTTGACGAGCGCCGTGCCGAGCTGCGCGACGATTTCGTCGGCAATCTCATTAAGGCGAACGAAAACAAGGAGACGCTGGACGACGACGAGCTCTACGACATGATCGTGCTCGCCATTTCCGGCGGCATCGATACGACGCGCAATCAGCTGGGTCTGGGCATGAGCCTGTTCATCGAGAGCTCCGAGCAATGGAAACTTCTTAGCGCTCGCCCGGAACTTGCGCGCAATGCCGTCGAAGAGGTCATGCGTTTGCGTCCGACGACGACGTGGGTGACGCGCGAGGCGTTAGAGGACATTACGGTCAACGGTATCCTCATAGAGAAAGGCACGACGCTGCATTTGTTCGCCGAGTCTGCCGGCACTGATCCGCGGGCATTCGAGCCCTCAGTCGATATTTCGTGTGAGCACAAGCGCCATTACGGCTTCGGTGCCGGCCCCCACTATTGCCTCGGACAGACAATCGCGCGGGCCGATATGACGGAAGCGTTTCGGCTGCTTTCTCGATATTTGAAAAACCCAGAATACGATGGCGAACCCGTATGGCTGCCGGACAGCGGTAACACCGGACCGATCAAGCTGCCGATTAAATTTGCTATCTAACGCGCCAATTCCGCGGTCAAGCGCCTTACCGAGGACGCCCTCTGCGCCGCGATTAGCAAGACGAATCGAAAGCGGACCAACTCACGAAAGGACACGCTCATAATTGTTGTGCTATGGTTCCCACGAGATTGTTGATGACGGCGGATGCTTTATCCATCGCAACCTGGGCCCCGACGGGACCAGACGTTATCCTCTCAATCCGAATTTCCTTGAGATCTTGAAGCCCAAGGAAATTGAGCACGTGCCTGAGATACGTCATCTGGAAATCATGGGCAGTAAGTCCACTATCCAAGTAGATGCTATCGGCCGCGGCGACAAAGAAGACTTTCTTTTCAGTGATAAGACCCTCGAAACCGCGATTGGTGTATTTGATCGTGATCCCCGGCCAGATTAAATAGTCGAACCAGGTCTTCAGAACGCTCGAAACGCTGAAGTTGACCATACTCGACGCGATGATGACAATGTCGGCTAGCTGCAGTTCGCCGATCAGAGCTTCCGCGAGTTCGACAGCTTGAGTTTCCGCACGCGAGCGCTCATCGGCATTCCGCGTACGGCCATTGATATATGAGACATCGACGTGCGGAAGAGGTGGATCGGCGAGATCGCGAACCAAGAGGGATGTTCCGATGCCGCATGACCTCAACCTCTCGGTCAGCTCCAAGGCAAACCGCGCGGATAGCGACGCCGTTCCGCGTGGACTTGAAAGAATCAGCAGAATTTTTGTCATTAGGAGCACTCACGATCTAAGAGCACTCACGATTTCTGTTTATAGCTGAATGATTGGTTGGGGGGCAAGATTGGAATTCCGCCAAAACCACGAGATGCAGTGAAACATGGCAGGGTCTACGAAAAGCAGGTCTTCTCGAGTGACGCGGTCTGACTGGCATCTCGCAACCGGTCACAAGAAATTTGTACGAATCGTGGGCACGCTAAAAATTCGAATGCTTCTGATCGGATGAAATTATACAAAAGGAGACATCAACACGCACCGAGTTTGATGCTGACGATCTACCTGGAAGGCGCGTCTGTTGTTGAGAGCAAAGCAGACAACAGCTATGCGAGCCCGTGAGTTATCTTCGTACCAGTAGCAGCATCTCTCGAGCGCTGTGCGGTTGTCGCGGTAAACGAAATCGAGGTCGTCCAATACGTTGGGTCGCAATACAGCGTAAAGAACTCGTCTAACGTCGCGCTTGAAACGCGACCTTCATTTTGCAGCTTCTGCGCCACTTCGTGAATTCCGTAATCCCACCACTCCGCGAATTCTGATCCTCCATTATAAATGATGGCGTGCCCTTCAGAGTTAATGTTGCGCAAGCCTTCTTCTTGCAGCCAGGAGGCAATTCTGCGCCCGACGTAAAAATCGATCTGATGGGTTGTCGCCCATTGAATGAAGTGCTCCCAGAATTTCTTTTGGGACGGCGGTTCAACGGTCCATGTTGGATAAAAGTCGGGCTCTTGAACAAAAAGCCACCCGCCCGGCTTGAGCCAATGTGCCATCCGGCTCACCACCTCGCGGCGTTCGGGAAGATGGTGCAGAGCGCGCGGATCGCGACGAGATCATACGGCGCACTAGGCGGTTCGTCATGCACGACGTCGAATTTGCGAACTTCCCGATTGCCGCTTGCAATCCCTTCCATCAGATCCGTACGGATGTCGCTCGCGATGACACGCCCAGTAGCTCCGACGCACTGCGCGAGCCACAGCGACAGCGAACCGTTGCCCGCGCCGACCTCCAAGCAACGCCAACCCGTGGTGACGCCAATACGAGTTAAATGAAACTCGCTAGACGGGTCGAGCAAGTCCGACATCAGCCGTAGGCGGTTACGTTCGCCCTCTAGATCGTGTTGCCAGACATACTCAGCCATGACAGCGTCCGAGAGAGATGGGGCCCATGTTGGACTTAGATATTTCGAGCGCTCGGACAGAGCGTCTCAGGGGATCATCGGTCCTCTTGACCTTTTTAAGCACGATGGACGTCCGCTTAATAGCCCATCGCGATCTGGGCATGCTGGCAGCAGGTATACAAAAGCCGACGTTGGTCCGACGCTCTGAGAGGCCAGCAGCTGCGTCATTCAAAATGTCCGCCTTGAAAGCAAAAGCGGAAGCGTGCGCCAACTCCGCAGACGACCGGTTTTGACCCAAAGCGGTCATCTCGACGTGAGTGGACTCCTAGCTTCATTGCGCCTCTAATTCCTGCATGAGGCCGCCAATGAAAGAAAATCGCAGTGTGACCAGTGGAGGGCTCAGGCAAATTCACGCGCCTTTTCGGGTTCGCCGAACCATCGCGACGCGGCCTGTGCGACTTCCTCATCGTTAAAGACGGCCTCACTGGCCCATGCGACGACGCCGTCAGGGCGCACGAGCACAGCGCTTAAGCCCAATCGTTCCTTTGCGTCACCTACGACATACGCAATCCGACCACTCCAACGGCTTGCAAGCGTTTGAAGCGGTGCGCGAACGTCAAAGTCCAGGAATAGGCCTTTCCCCTTCCCGAGGAGATCGCCGAGCTTCGTCCCGTTGACCAGTTCGAAGTCGGGAGCGCTGCGGCCAACCAGCGGACGGCCACCGCCAAGATCATAGCGGAGAGAAACACCCCACACGCGCTCGGCGAAGTATGTAGCGCCGTCGCGCGTGTCGATGAGATCGCGGATGATGGCTTGGAGCGCGCGCGATGCCCGACTCGGCCGCATGAGCGCGACCTGGGCGCGCGACCAGTCGAGAATCTGCGCTCCCACCGGATGCCGTTCGCTCAAATAGCTGTCGAGCAGGCCGGCCGGCGCGTTGCCATGGATCGTGGCAGCAAGCTTCCAACCAAGGTTCATCGCGTCGCCAAGCCCGAGATTGAGCCCCTGGCCGCCCAAGGGGGAATGGATGTGCGCGGCATCGCCTGCGAGCAGCACCCGCCCCTTGCGGTAAGCGGTCGCCTAGTAGGCGCGATCCGTCCAAGTCGTGGCAAGCCGGAGCGCCGTCAAGGTGACGTCGGCGCCGGAGATACGGCGCAATACCGCCTGCACATGTTCAAGCGCGATTGGCAGGGTTCGATGGAAAGCGCCGCCGTCGAAATCGACCATCGCGATGGTCCCGGGCTGCGAGTAGGTATACATGCCCGCCGGCGTATAGTGACGGCCCGGGCGGAGCTTATCCGGATCGGCCATATCGACTTCAATGGAATAGCCGGTGAACTCGGGGTCAGTGCCGACAAACTCAAAGCCGCAAGCCTTGCGAACCGTGCTGCGGCCGCCATCACATCCGACGAGCCAACGTCCGCGAAAAGTCTCATCACCGGCGCGAATGGTCACGTCTTCGTCCGACTGGTCGAGGTCTTCCACGCCAAGGCCGCGCCTGATCTCGACGCCCATCGCGCTTGCACGTGCGGTCAAGGCGGATTCGAGGTGCTCCATCTCGACCGCCAGGCTCGCGCCGGCCGGACTTGGTAGGCGATACTGCCACTTCGAGGTGTCGATGTTATCGTAATAGAACTGGATACCGGCAAAATGGCCACCCGGGCGGCGCGGCTGTTGCAGCCAATGCGGGACAGGCGAAGCGCTGCTGCTGCTCGAGCCATCCTTCGCGCCTTGCGGCGTCGCGATGTCGTTCAGTAGCCCGCGACGATATAGGGATTCGATGGTGGGCGCCGAAAGGCCGCGCAAGCCGAACGGGAGTCGCTTCAAAGGGGGAGCGCGGGTCCTCGGTTTCCTCCAGCACCAAAACTGAGAGATTTGCGAGACGGAGCTCACAGGCGAGAAACAAGCCGACGGGGCCGGCACCGGCAATCACGACATCATAAATCAAAAGACAAATCCCTCATCCCTGCTGTCAGCGCGTGTCGGTCCGTCACCCGAGAAATGTTTTCTTGAGGCATGTTGACGACCCGGTTATATATATTACACCCAGTGTAATTATTTATTGCACTCGGTGTAATTTTGCAAGTCGGTGGAGCGGGTTTACATGAAAGGCGCGTCAGAAAGGCCGCTGGGCCTCCGGGAACGCAAGCGGCGTGAGACGTCCGAGCGGATAATCGAAAAGGGTTTGAAACTATTCGTGAAGAACGGCTACGACACCACGACGCTCGACGCGATCGCGGAGGCAGCCGGCATCTCGCGCCGGACCTTCTTCTACTATTTCAAGTCCAAGGAGGACGTTCTGCTAGCCGCGCACGATAGCGACTTCCGGGAAGCGCTGAGGCCCGCGATGCTCGAGGAGTCTCCGGACCAGGCTCCCCTCGTTGCCGTCCAAAAGTGCCTGATCAAGCTCGCTTCACGCTATGAGACGAAGGAATCAATCGTCTTCGACCGCCTGATGGAGTCAACCGAAGCATTGCGCGCGCGCAAGGAAGCCGTTTTCGTCGAGACAGAGCGAATCCTGTTGGAAGCGATGTGCGAGCTTTGGCCTTCACCGGGACGACGGGACGGGCTTCGGCTGGTCGCGATGGTGGCGATGGGTACGCTGCGTCTGGCGCTGGACAAGTGGAAGCAGAACGACGCGGCACACCCATTGGCCTATTACGTCCGTCAGGGTTTCACCCTCTTGGCAAAACAGTTCTGAAGGCTTCCAAGCTGGTTGCAGCCGGCACGCAGAGGATACGTTGCGTCGCCGTCGATACAGGACCTTCGATGCTGATCCGTCCCGATGCCTGCGTTGCTTGGGCCAGTGAGGAGAACAGCACAGACGGATTGGAGGAAGCGCTCCGTCGCTGGTTCAACCCAACACTGGATGACGGGTGTGAACCGGCGCTGACCACAAGCACGATCGGCGTCAAAACCTGCCCCCGCCGACAGTCCCTCCGCTGCGAAAATGGGCGGTGGCATGATGGGCGGTGGTGGGATGATGCAGGGCGGACAAACAAACAAAATAGCGGGTGACAACTTCCGCTATGGGTCAGTCGCAGACGTCACTTAGGCAACATTGCTCCCGGGCGAAAATGTCCATGGGGTGCCTTTTCCCAACGAGATTACGCACGAGTTACAGCAGCTCCCAGAGTTCGGGCGAGATCGGCGCATTGAGACCTGATATCCGGGATGCCGGTTGTTTCCCAAAATGCGCCGCGCGTTATCGGGCCAATTGCAAAGAGCTCGGCCGCCGGCTTTCCGTCGGCCCCAATCAATGCTGATGAGGGATCAACGTCGAATCCCAACCTAAGGGGGTCGGACCGAGCGAGACCTTGTTCCAGCAGACTGCGCACAAGGCGATTATCGGATTTTTCGACGTCGAGACTAAATCCCGTGCAATCGATGATGGCCTGAACCCGCAGGACTGCGATATCGGATTTGCCTCTACGCCGATACGCTACCTTGGCTGTGCCCAATTCGTCACCGAGCGGCGTGATCGAGAGGATCTTCGCAGCTTTGACGGCGAGGCGTCGATGATCGAGCAACGATCTTATCGCCGCCGCGACCTCTGGCGCCATTCGGTGGCGCCGAACGTCCCACCACGGCCGTGCATGGCGAAGGAACCTACTTCGCTCCTCGAGATCGAAGCTCTGCCAAAGCGTCTGCACATGCGGACGAAGACCGTCAAATACGGCGCGCCAATCGGAACCGGCGCGCTCGGCCGCTTCGGCGCGGCCTCTCAACCATCGCCAAACGGCCGGGACAGTTTTTCCGAAGGGTACATCGCGGCGATCGATATCGGCCGCTTCGACGCACCTGTGAACCTCCGGCAGTAGTCCGCGCCGTGAGATCGCGGTCATCGACCCTCGATAGCCTGCTGCGACCAGTGACTGAACATGGTCGATCATCGACAAACCCGACCCGAGAAGCAGAACGCTGTCGATTTGATTGATCGTCTCCGGATCGAGCCTGGCCCATGCCGCCCTGGCACTTGGATAACTTGACGGCGGTGGCGCATCGTAGCCGGTGGCGATCACAGCCATGTCTCCAGCGAGGCGTCTGAAATTATTGAGCGTCACGATAATGTCTTCCGGCGTTCTCGAAATAGCCACTGCCTCACCATCGATGCGCGTGAACCGCCCTCGATTGGATGGAAGCGCGACAAGATCTAACAACTGGCTTTCGAGGTAGTTGCCGAATGTCAGCCGGGAAACGAAGTGAAATGCGTTGCCGCTTGGTTTCTCTTCGCCGACTCCATTCCGGTCGAGCCAAGCGAGGAAATGATCACCATCATCTGGATAGGCGCTCATGTTCGACGCGCGAACGTTCAAGAGATGGATTGGATGCGCCGCCCCGTACGCAAATCCCTTGCCCAATCCGCTGCTTCTTTCGACCAGTGTCACGCGGGTCGCACTGTCAGACGTACGCAGCATCTGAATGGCGAGAAGCGCGCCGCTCGCACCTCCCCCAAGAATAAGGACGTTACGCGCGTGTGCTTCACTCATTCAATCAATCCGCGGAGGGCAGTATTTATACTTCGTCGAGTATTCTCGCTTGCAGTGCCACGAGTGTTGGATCGGCGCGCCGGCGTGGACGCGAAGCCGTCACATCGACAGAGAAGCCGACACGTCCGTTTTTGATCACGACGACACGATCGGCCAGCGCAACCGCTTCAGCCACGTCGTGGGTGATCAGGAGCGTCGTAAAGCCGCGCCGGAGCCAAAGCGCTTCAAGCAGCACATGCATGTCCGTCCGAGTGAGCGCATCCAACGCGCCGAACGGCTCATCCAGAAGAAGGATGCTTGGTCGCGCGACGAGCACACGTGCCAGCGCGACGCGCTGGCGTTGACCTCCGGAAAGCATCGCCGGCCAATCGTCGCGCCGGTCAGCGAGACCAACGTCGTCGAGAGCCTTTAGCGCGGTTTCGCGCCACCCTGGCAGACGCGCGATGCCGACATTTCCGAGAACCGTTTGCCAGGGCAACAAACGCGGATCCTGAAACAGTAGGCCAACCGATTTCTGCAATCCAGCGACCGGCGTGCCATCGATGAAAACGCGTCCTGCGATCGGTTGGTCAAGGCCGACGATTAATCGCATCAGCGTCGACTTGCCGACCCCAGATCGGCCGACAATCGCCACGAACTGTCCAGCAGGCACTTCAAGGCTCAACCCATCGAGGACGCTCCGTTTCCCGAAGGACCGCTGCAAAGCGTCAAGGTTGAGCGGTTTTCCAAGTCGCGGCGCGGCGGGTGATGATGCCGGCTTTGCGGGGTCCACGTTCTTTGGCAACGCCGCAACATTCCACGCATCGTCGAATCGTTTCAGCATCGATGAGGTGACTCGCAGCAGGTTTCAGGAAGCGGCATGGCCGCCGACATGATAGGCCGGATGCCAGGCGAGCACGCGATGCTCGATTGCTTTGGTCGCGACATCTGCGGCCTTTCCCAGGAGCGCATAGACGAGAACGCCGAGGATGATGACATCGGTCTGGAGGAACTCCCGCGCGTTCATCGTCATGTAGCCGATCCCCGACGATGCCGAGATCGTCTCGGCGACGATGAGCGTCAGCCACATGATGCCAAGCGAGTAGCGAAGGCCTACGAGCACCGAGGGCATGGCCCCCGGCAGGATGACCCGCCGGAATATTGCATATCGGCTGAGGCCATTGACCTGCGCCATCTCGATCAGACCGCGATCGATGGTGCGGATCCCGTGAAACGTATTCAGGTAGATCGGAAACAGCGTGCCGAGTGCGACCAGGAAAATCTTCGCGGTCTCATCAATTCCGAACCATAGGATTACCATCGGTATGATGGCCAGATGCGGCACGTTGCGGAGCATCTGAAGCCCTGAATCAAGCAATAGTTCCGAACGCCGCGATACGCCGTTGAGCACGCCGAGCAGGAACCCCAAGCCACCGCCAATGAGAAGGCCGGTGATCGCCCGGTTGAAGCTGATCAAAACATGATGCGGCAACGCGCCGCTCTTGGCGTTTTCCCAGAACGCAATCGCGACCTGGCTTGGCGCGGGCATTATCCGCTGTTCGATCAGGCCGGAGCGGGAGGCCGCCTCCCAGAGAACGAGTGTTGCGACAGGAATCAGCCAAGGCGTCACGCGATCGACCAAGCTGTTCGAACGCGACGTGCCGTTCATGATTGGGCTCGCTGACGCTCTTCAGGGAGGATGTCGTTGGCAATTGTCTCGCCGATGGGGCCGCCGCGTTTCGCTTTACGCTTGAGGCGCGAGTCATGAGCGAGCGGCAGCAGCGGAAAGACTAACTCGGCAAAGCGGTACGCTTCTTCGAGGTGCGGATAGCCGGAGAAGATGAAGGTATCGATGCCGATGCGCATATATTCTTCGATGCGCTCGGCGACCGTTTCGGGATCGCCGACAAGGGCCGTCCCCGCGCCACCTCGAACGAGCCCGACGCCTGCCCAAAGATTGGGGCTTACCTCGAGCTTGTCGCGGCTGCCGCCATGCAGCGCCAGCATGCGCTTCTGCCCTACCGAGTCCATGCGCGCGAAGGTCTTTTGAGCAGACGATAGTGTTGCATCGTCAAGGTGCTTCAAAAGATCGTTAGCTGCACGCCACGCCGCCTCGTTGGTCTCGCGCACGATAACATGGAGGCGAATACCGAACGAAAATGAGCGGCCCTTCGAGGCTGCGACCTTCTGAGCGGCGTCGAGTTTTTCAGCGACCTGCGCCGGGGGCTCGCCCCATGTCAGATACTTGTCGATCGTCTCGGCGGCGACAGCGATGCCGGCGTCAGACGATCCGCCAAAATAGAGCGGCGGATGCGGTTTTTGTATCGGCGGAAACAGCAGACGGCCGTCTTCAACTCTGATGTGACGGCCCTCGTAATCAACTCGGCCGCCGGCTAGGAGGGCCTTGTAGACGTCAAGAAATTCCCTGGTGATGACATAGCGTTCGTTGTGCGGAAGAAAGATGCCGTCGCCTTTGTTTTCGACCGGATCGCCTCCGGTCACGACGTTGATGAGCAGCCGCCCGTCAGAAATTCGGTCGAGAGTAGCCGTCATCCTCGCGGCGACGGCTGGCGAGAGAAGCCCCGGTCTTACTGCCACGAGGAAGCGAAGCTGCTCAGTTACCGGCATCAGCGCCGACGCAACCACCCAGGAATCTTCGCAACTTCGCCCGGTCGGCAATAGGACGCCGTAGTAACCGAGCCTGTCGGATGCTTCGGCGATCTGCCGCAAATAGCTCAGATCAACCGGGCGTCCTCCTATTGAAGAGCCGAGATAGCGGCCATCACCGTGTGTCGGGAGAAACCAGAGAATATTTGCTTCTTCTACGGCCGTGATCGCCACTACTCCGTCTCCTGCATTCATTCTCTTGTTGACGACAAAACCGGAGCCACGCGCGAACGAAAAAAAACGCACCGGGTGAACTTCCGCTCGCCCGCACGAATCCACCTCAAAAGCTGCCCGGCACTTTCGAGCAATCCTCCGCCCATCACAAAGAAGAAAAAACGAAAAGCTTTTCGGATCTTTGTATTGGTCTGGAGCGGGGTCGAGCATTCAGTACTGGAGATCGGCTCAGCTGAAAGGCTCCGCCTGAGGAATGACTATTGAGGGAGCTCACATGAATCGGCGTCGCTTCTCAGTCGGCTTGGCTGCGGCCGGCATTCTCTTAGCTGCCGGGCCCGCGAGCGCAGCCGAAGGCCCAAGCACGGTGCGCATCGGCTTTCAAAAATCGTCGACGCTGATCGGCATCCTGAAAGCGAATGGCGAACTCGAGAAAGCCCTGGCCACGCTGGGCGTGTCCGTTACTTGGTCTGAATTTCAGAGTGGCCTGCCGCTGCTGGAAGCCCTGAACGTAGGAGCCGTCGATATTTCCGGCGACGTCGCGGATACCGTGCCTGTCTTCGCACAGGCCGCTGGCGCAAAATTGACCTATATCGCAACCGAAGCACCATCTCCTTCGGCACAGGCCCTTCTGGTGCCCGCGAAATCACCGATCACCTCGGTCGCGGAGTTGAGGGGCAAGAAGATCGCAGTCACGAAAGCCGCCGGCAGTCATTATTTGCTGATCGTTGCCCTGGCTCAGGCGGGACTGAAGTTCAACGATATCCAGCCGGCCTATCTCGCGCCGGCGGACGGCCGCGCCGCATTCGAGAAGGGCGTTGTCGATGCTTGGGTGACGTGGGATCCGTTTGTCGCAGCCGTGCAGAAGCAGTCGGATGTCCGCGTGCTCGCCGACGGCAAGGGCATTGCCAATTACGAGCGTTATTATCTCGCGTCCTCTGCGTATGCCGACTCGCGGCCGGACGTTCTTAAAGCCATTTTCGAGAAGCTAAAGGAGACCGGAGATTGGGTGAAGAAGAATCCCGGCGACGCCTCAAGACTTCTCGCGCCGGTTTGGGGCGTCAAAGCAGATGTGGTCGAGCTGGCGAACAGCCGGCGCAGCTATGACGTTCGTGCCGTTTCGCCGGACAACCTCGCGGGCGAGCAGAAAATAGCTGATGCTTTCTTCGCAGAGGGTTTGCTCCCGAAGGAGATCAAGACTAACGAGGCCCTGATCTGGTCTCCGAATAAACAAGCATCGGCAAATTAGATTCAGCACATGCGGTTCTTAGATTGGCATGCACTTCACCTTTGTTCTCGGGGCAGAAGCGCACATGCCAGCATTCGGCCTGGCTGCATGAGCTTGACGAAATCGCATATGACCGTTGGTGCTGGCTTCGATGCCATCTCCGTGCTGCGCCGCTCATAAGCAATGCATTTATTCTTGGTTCGTTATGACGGCGCGCAAACCTAACATTTGGGAGGCCGATAGCTGCCGGCCTCCAGTTTTCATTCATCCGATGGGTTTGGATCGTGGTACAAGAACACTCGGCGACCGGGTCGCGTTTGCAAGCGCTCGTCGCGCTCTCTCCAAGCGAGCAAGTGACGTTGCCGTGGAATATCGATGCGATTGTCTCCGAGCTTCGAGAAGCGAGAGGGCGCAGCAAGCGCGTAATCGCGGCCGGAAATCGCAAAGCACCGCTTCCCAATCCCAAAAAATTGCAGCAGGTCATCGACGGCGTTTACGCATCGCTTTTCCCACGCCACGCGGGTGCAATCGACCACAGCGATGAGGGTCTCGCCTTCTTCATCGGCAATACGCTCAATCAAGCACTGCACGTCCTGCTCGAACAGGTCCGGCGAGAGCACGCCTTTATCGACGAGACGCGTACCGAGCACGATACGGCCTTCTCGCCCGAGCAGATCGTCTCGGAATTTGCGTTCAGTTTGCCGCAACTCTACGAGACGCTCGAAAGCGATATCCGCGCCGCCTACGATGGCGATCCCTCGGCGAAAAGCACAGAAGAGGTACTTCTGAGCTTCCCCGGCATTAGGGCAATCATTCATCACCGCGTGGCGCACGCGCTGCATACCCTTGGTGCCCCGGTCGTCGCGCGCATCGTCGCCGAACTCGCGCATTCTCAAACCGGCATCGACATTCATCCTGGCGCGAAAATCGGCGGCAGCTTCTTCATCGACCACGGCACGGGTGTCGTGATTGGCGAAACGGCCATCATCGGCGAGCGCGTGCGGCTCTATCAGGCTGTTACGCTTGGGGCGAAACGCTTCTCGATCGACGAAGGCGGCGCGCTGATCAAGGGCCAGCCGCGGCATCCGATCGTCGAGGACGATGTCGTGATCTACGCCGGAGCGACCATCCTCGGTCGCATCACGATCGGGCGCGGATCGACGATCGGCGGCAACATCTGGCTGACGCGCAGCGTGCCCCCAGGCAGCAAC
The DNA here is from genome assembly GCA_963710005.1 of uncultured Alphaproteobacteria bacterium. GTDB lineage: Bacteria > Pseudomonadota > Alphaproteobacteria > Rhizobiales > Hyphomicrobiaceae > Hyphomicrobium_B. The sequence goes on along the minus strand of CAVPYR010000004.1, from coordinate 2,366 downwards.
ATCGTGCAAGCCCAGGCCCGCAGCGAGACCTTCGACAACGGCGCAGGTATTTAATTCTAATATAACGTCGTTGACTGGCTTATCGTTTCTAAAGATAAGCATATCACAAGAATTCAATTCTCCAATATAACAGATGGCGAGTGTGCTATGGCAGACGAAACCCAAACCGCGCTTGGCGATATTGCAGCACGGCAATTAGCCAATGCGACCAAGACCGTTCCGCAAATGTCGAGCATCACGCCGCGTTGGCTGGTGCACTTCCTGAGCTGGGTTCCGGTCGAAGCCGGCATCTATCGCGTCAATAAGGTGAAGGACGCAGACAGCGTCGAGGTCGCCTGCTCGGTGCGCGACGAGCGCGTCCTGCCGCAGACCTACGTCGACTATATCGACAACCCGCGCGAATACCTTCTGAGTGCCGTGCAGACGGTCCTCGACATTCATACGCGGGTGTCCGACCTCTACAGCGTCCCGCACAATCAGATCAAAGAGCAGCTTCGCCTCACGATCGAAACGGTCAAGGAGCGCCAGGAAAGCGAGTTGATCAACAACAAGGAGTACGGACTCCTTGCGCATGCGGCTTCATCGCAGAAAATCAAGACACGTGGCGGCGCTCCGACGCCGGACGACCTTGACGAGCTGATCACCAGAGTCTGGAAGGAGCCGGCCTTCTTCCTTGCTCATCCGCAGGCGATCGCTGCGTTCGGGCGCGAGTGCACGCGCCGTGGTGTACCGCCGCCGACCGTTACGCTGTTCGGCTCGCCGTTTATCACGTGGCGCGGCATTCCACTTATTCCCACGGACAAGCTCGAAGTGAAGGGCGGCAAAACCAACATTCTTCTGATCCGCACCGGGGAAGCCAAGCAGGGCGTCGTGGGCCTATTCCAACCGGGCCTCCCGGGCGAGCTCACGAAGGGCCTGTCGGTCCGCTTCATGGGCATCAACGACCAGGCGATCGCCTCCTATCTCGTCTCACTTTACTGCTCGCTCGCCGTCCTGACGGACGACGCCCTGGGCGTGCTGGAGAACGTCGAGGTCGGCAAGTATCATGTCTATAGCTGACCTCGCTGGCGGCCCGACTGATCTCGACGCGCTCGCGGCGGCCGCGAATGGTCCGACTGCCGGCGTTCAGCCGCCGGCGGGGTTGCCGGACGTTGGCGCTCTGACCAAGATGGCAAACGACCTATTCGCGGCTCTTCCGGGGCAATCCTTGCCGACGTCCGCGGGCCCGTCACTGCCGGGCTTCGGCGCGTCGCCGGTAGAAGTTGCCGGAACGTCGGCGCCGCATATTGCGGCAGCGGGGACATCGCCTTTGCCGACAACAGGCGTTCCGACGGCGTTCGGAACACCCGGCAGCGTCTCGCCGTTCGACGGCGCCGCCTTCGACGATCGCGTGTTCGATAGCCTCTTTGCGGCCGTAATCCCTTCGGCTCCTTCGAGTGCGCCTTCCGGACCATCGCTTCCGGGGTTCGGCGCCTCGCCGACCGAGCTTGCGGGCCAGGCAGGCGCACAATCGGCGCCCACGCAATCGTCGGTACCGGCTTCCGCGCCAGGCATCGGACCGCCTGTTACCGGTGCGCCCGTCTCCGCGGCCGACGTTTCGGTGATCGATCTCGCAGGCGTCAACACGCTGACGAGGACACCGGACCCGTTATTGCCGTCGAGCGTCGATGCCGGCCCGTCGCTTTCGGGCTTCGGCGCGTCGAAAGGAATTCCCGCGCGGCCCGAGCAATCGCGCTCAGCGGATTCGCCGCCCGGAATCTCTCAGTCGGCACCGCCGCAGCCGCCGCCAGCGACACCTCCGCCGCAAGTTCTAACCAATCATACCGGGATCGAGACGCCGCGCTCGGGCGGAACGGTTTCCGGCTACGACCGCATCGGCATTCCTTTCGAAGCCGAGCTAAAGTCGTTGCTCGCCCCCCTTTCAGCCGAACCCTACTCCGGAGTTTCGGGCGTGAAGACGGGATCGAGCCTTTACTCTTGGAAGGGCTTTTATCGCCTTCGAGCGGCATCAGCGTACCGGGCGAGGCAGCTCCCGTCCGCGCGCCGGCTTCGGGCGGCATCGGCTTCGACGTCGATGCGGTTCGCCGCGATTTCCCGATCCTCAACGAGACGGTCAACGGCCGGCCGCTGATCTGGTTCGATAAGCGCACGACTTAGAAGCCGAAGTCCGTCATCGAGCGGCTCAAGTATTTCTACGAGCACGAGAACTCGAACATCCACCGCGCCGCACATGAGCTGGCGGCGCGCGCAACGGATGCCTACGAAGGAGCGCGAAGCAAAGTCGCCCGCTTCCTCAACGCCGGTTCGACCGAGGAGATCATCTTCACCCGCGGCACGACGGAGTTGATCAACCTGGTCGCTGCGGC
>CAVPYR010000003.1:0-371479 GCA_963710005.1 uncultured Alphaproteobacteria bacterium | reverse complement strand
GGAATGGTGGGCGGTATAGGGATTGAACCTATGACCCCACGCGTGTGAAGCGTGTGCTCTACCGCTGAGCTAACCGCCCGGTGCTTTTCCATATCGAAAGTGGATGCTCGCTGTCTATAGCGCGAAACATTCTTGTGCCGGCCAGCTTTATCTTCGCCGCCCTACAGGGGGCTATCGTCATCGGCAACATCTACGAGAACCCCGAACTGCTGAGCTAGCGGATACTACGATACGCGAAGCCGGATAACGCCGAAGCCAAAGCGGCCGTCGTAGCGATAACGACCGACCACAGCATGTACTGATTGTTCCGTTCCTTCTGGACGGCATCTCGGCGAGCCATCTCTGCCTTTGCGGTTAGATGTTGAAGGCTGTCCTCACGCAGACACATGTCCTGCATCAGCTCTTCCAACGTCATGTCTTTCGGCTCTTTAGCCATCACTGTCTCCGTGTGGTGACAACGCCCGGCAGTTTCCCGCCGGGCGCCTCTCACCTCAGTAACTCAATAAGCATGGCGACGGCCGCAAGGACCCTCGCCACGTCAATGATCAGCACTACTCTCACGGGAAAACCCAATCGGTAGGCTCAAGCTTGAGCCGGTTAAGGCCAAGTGTGACGACCGCGCGGAAGTTTGCTCGCTATCCACGCCAGCTTCGGGGGTGCCGCGCCTCTCTGCCAGTCGCCTCTGCTGCAGGCTGCGTTCTGGACTAGGTCACGACGGCACATAACGGCGCTGATTCGCGGCGACTGTCCATACTGACCATCTCGCCCACTCTGACCGTGCAAAATCACCGCAAAATTTTCGGTAAGCCACTGAAAAGATTACGGAGCATTTTGCGTGTGAAGCGTGTGCTCTACCGCTGAGCTAACCGCCCGTTTTGGGAATGGCCCTTATGCGAGGCACCGGATCGGGCTGTCAAGCCGCCACTGGGATCGGACAAGAGCGAAAACTGGCGCCCTCAGGGCTTCGCGGCGGCCGCAGGGACGATCGCGGCGCTCGATAAAATAGCCTCGATGCCGGCGCGGCTCGCGTGCCCGTTGTCGATCTCGCTTTTGGGCGCGTAGGCGGTGACGATCGCCGCACGGCCGCTGCCGCCCAGGACCAGCAGGAACCTCGACTCGGGACCTTGCGCTTCTTTGGCGTCTGCCAGCACGTACGTGTGTGCGTCCGTCCGCTTCAGTACTCCGGCGGCGTAGGTCGCGTTCGTATAGCCGAGGCTCGCCAGGAATTCGAGAAACGCCGGCCCTTTGAATTCGTGAAGCGCCTCTGGAGGTAAGTCCGAGACTTCGACCGTGATTCCCGATGCGTCCTCGTGGAGGGACGGGATCTTGCCCGCGACCTCTTTGAAATCATCCGGGACGTCGAACGAGACCGCCCCGACGACGGCTTTCTTCACGGCGAAGGCACTGGGCACTGCCGCAAACGATACTGCCATCGCAGCGCAAAACGCGGCAGCGATATACCGGAGCGACGAGGTGCGAAACATGAAGTGTCCTTGATGCTGGAGCCGTTGCGGGAGGTCACGGATGAGGCTGTTTCCACAACCGGACGGCGCGAAGCAAGAGAACTCTGCGTACCACCGCTGATTCGCTACATGTTACAGTCCGCGCCTCTAGCCAAAGTTGCCGGATATGACGGTTCACTCACATATCTGCATGCTCGGCACCTCAAAGATGCCCAAGTCCCTCCTTGCGCGCGACCCCGGCAAAATGCGATGTCTCCGGGCAAAGACGCACGATGACGGGGGGCGCTTGAGCGACTTCTCAGATCGAAGTCGTTGGGGAGGGAAGGTTTGGAGTCCACGGAGCCGCCACGCCCGTATCTCGCAGCATTTGGTCTGAACAAGCTGGGTCTCATTGGGATCAGGGCCCCGATTCTGTCCGCGATCATCGTTCTCCTGCTGACGGCCGTCGCCGCTCAGGGCCTGATGCGTCTTAAGGTCGACGATAGCCTCTCCGAGCTGTTCCGCACTAACACGCCAGAATTCAGAACTTACGAGGAAATCGACCGCCGGTTTCCGTCGAGCGAATACGACGTTCTGGTCGTCGTCGAGGGCAAGAACCTGCTGACGCGCGACGGGCTCACTGCATTTGCCGCCGCCGCCGCCGATCTGCAACTCGCCGATGGGGTCAACGGCATCGTCTCGATGCTGTCGGCGCGTGGAAAGCCGGACGCGACAGGATATGCGCCGCCGATCGTCCCGGACGATCTGCCCGAGGATCCCGCCGCATTCGACAAAGTCCTGGATTCGCTCAAGACCAACGACATCGTGAAGGGCAAGTTCCTGTCCGAGGACGGCCAGCTGGCTCTAATCGTGCTCGCGCTCAATCGCGATGCGGTCGCGGAGAAATCGGCGAAGGTCGTCATCAGCGCCATCGAGGAAACGGCGAAGCAGGATCTCAATCCGGCGGGCCTTTCGGTGAAGCTCGCCGGCGCGCCGGTCATGCAACTTGAAATCCGCAACTCCGTCGAGCGCGACCAACTCGTCTATAACGGTCTTGGCCTCTTATTCGGCGCGGGCATTGCCGCGCTCTTCTTCCGGCGCATATCGTTGATGCTTGTCGCTGCACTGCCGCCCGTGATCGCGGTTGCATGGTCGTTGGGGCTGCTCGGCTGGTTAAACTTCAAGCTCAATCTCTTCCTCAACGTTATGACGCCGCTCATCATGGTGATGGGCTTCGCCGACAGCATGCAGATGGTATCGGCCATTCGCATTCGACTCCGCGAGGGCGACACTAAGCTCGAGGCCGTCAAGTTCGCGATCAACGTCGTCGGCCCGGCGTGCGCGCTTGCTCACGGCGCGACACTTCTGTCATTCCTTGCCTTGCTGTTCTCGGAATCGGGCCTCATCCGCACATTCGGCCAAGCCGGTGCCATGTCGGTCTGCATCTCGTTCTGCGCCGTGATCATCGTGCTGCCGATCCTGGCGTTGCTGTTCATTCGCAACGAGAAGACGCTCGCGCGCGACCACACCCCTGCCGACGGCATGATGGACGCGCTCGGTGCGTTCGTGGGGGCGGTCGTCGATCGCGTCGTCAAGCATTCGGTCGTCTATACGATCATCGCGTTCGCCCTTTTCGGCTATTTCGCTTCGCTGCACTTGCAACTTGAGCCGCGGTATCGCCTCGCCGATCAGGTCCCTGACCGCGAGCAGGCGATTGCCGCGACGGGCCGCATCGACAGCAAGCTGACGGGCGCCAATCCATTCCATGTGATGATCCGTTGGAAGAACGGCGCTAGCCTTTATGATCCCGCGGCCCTCAAGGTGATCGAAGAGACGCATGTCGCGCTGGAGAAGGCCGCCGGTCTAGGCAACGTCTGGTCGCTCGAAAGTCTCAGGCGCTGGCTGCGCGAAAACGGCGACGACAACGTCGACACGATCAAGAAGTACGTCAATCTGCTTCCCGAGCACCTGGTTCGCCGCTTCATCGCCAAGGAGCAGGACGCCGTTCTCGTGACGGGCCGCTTGCCGGATGTCGACGCGAGCCAGATATTGCCGCTCGTGCACAAGGTCGATCAGGCGCTCGACCCCGTCCGCAAAGCCTATCCCGATTACGAAATATCGGTGACAGGCCTGCCGGCGCTCGCCGCCCGCAACAGCTACCGCATGATCTCGCAGCTCGACGCAAGCATTCCGCTGTGCGTGCTCGTCGCCGCAGTCTTGCTGGCGCTGGCTTTCCGCTCGGTCTTCGTCGGCTTCATCAGTTTGCTTCCCGGACTTTTCCCGGTCGTCACTGCCGGAGCAATGCTCTATTTCCTCGGAGGCGGACTCGAATTCTCATCGGTCGTGGCACTGCTCGTCGTGTTCGGCCTCGGCGTCGATGCGCTTATTCACTTCCTGAACCGGTTGCGGCTGGAAGAGCAGCCCGGTGTGCCGCCGGAGCTTGCGATAAGGCGCGCCCGCGTGCTGGTCGGCCCGGCGATCATCCTGACGACGATCGTGCTTGCCTTCGGCCTGGGCGTCACGATCTTCTCGGATCTGCCGTCGCTGCGATTGTTCGGGCTCGTATGCGGCGTGACGCTGTTGGCATCGCTGATCGCCGACCTCGTGTTCCTGCCGGCGACGATCCTCGTCTACCGCCGCTATATCAGCGGCCACGACGTCTGACGGCCTCATTGGACCCACGACGCTTGCGGCGGTCGTCGCTGTAGTCGTAGTCTCGGCCATCGCATTCCGAACATCGAGAGGCGATGGTGCAGAAGCTCGTCATCATCCTGGCGAATACCGATCCGCAGAGTGGCGAAGAATTAAGCGCACCGATTTTCCAAGCTTCGGTTGCTGCCTCGATGAATTACCAGGTTGAGGTCATCTGCACCGGAACCGCCGGGCAAATTTTGAAGAATGGCGTCGCCGAGGCCATTCATCTGAAGCACGGCGAAACGCGCTCGATTTATGATTTCATAAAAGAAGCGCACGCGGCGGGCGTGAGGTTCTTCTGTTTCTCTCCGGGATTGGACGTCTGCGCCATGCGCAAGGAAGACCTGATCCCCGAATGCAGCGGCGTTATCGGCGCCGCGCATTTCATCGAGGAGATCATGTCGAGCGAATGCCGAGTTCTCACGTATTGACCGAAGTCCCCGCAAGCTTCTCGATCGCCGCCGGCAGATGGCGATAGTCGTCGATGATCACGTCCGGACCGAACGAGGCGACGGGGTCGACGCTGTAACCGAAGCTGACGGCCACGATCGGAACGTGCGCGGCCTTCGCCGTCCTGATGTCCGTTTCGCTGTCGCCGATCATAATGCTGTTTTCCGGCCGGCCACCCGCCAGCGCGATCGTGCCTGTCAGGTGCCTCGGATCGGGCTTATAGGATCCGAGGCTGTCGCGCCCGGTCATCGCCGAAAAATAATGATCGAGCTTCATTGCTTTGAGAACGGCACGCGCCTGGGCTTCCATCTTGTTCGTGCAGACGGCGAGCGTCGCGCCATCCGCTTTAAGGCCATCGAGCGCCGCGATGACATGAGGGTAGGGGATGCTATAGTCCGCGAGATGCGCGGAATAATAGACGATGAAGACCTCGAAAAGGTCGTGCAGTTCGCGTTCCGACAGCTTCCGGCCGTGTCCCTTGATGGCGCCTTCGATCATCGCGAGCGCCCCGTGCCCGACGAAGGGGCGAATCTCAAGTTCGTTCACGCGCTCGAGGCCGAGCGTCGAGAGCACGTGATTCGTCGCTTCGGCGAGATCCGGCGCCGTATCGACCAGCGTGCCGTCAAGATCGAAGACGATAGTCCAGCCCTTCATGAATTCTCCTCACGTTTTCAATGCACCGTATTCGTCCCGATCGCCCCTGTCACGGCGTCACGAATGTCCGCTACCGGGGTCGGCTTGAAAGAGCCGCATCTGCAGCCTAGAGAGGGCGCGGCCGCGGGGCACATGGCCGAGGCCGGGCGCGGAGACGGCGGCTGTCGGCAAAGCTTGGGGGCACGATGAGCACGGACGATTGGAAGCGACAGGCTGCTGAGCAGGCGCTGAACTACGTCGAGGACGGTATGAAGCTCGGCCTTGGAACGGGATCGACCGCCGCCAAGTTTGTCGAGCTTCTCGGAGCGAAAGTGAGAAGCGGCCTCAAAGTCGTATGCGTTCCGACATCGGAAGCAACACGCGCTCAGGCAGCGGCCCTTAATATACCCCTGACGACGCTCGATCAGAACTCCCGTTCTCGATCTGACCGTCGATGGCGCCGATGAGATCGACGAGGAGTTGCGCCTCATCAAAGGCGGCGGCGGCGCATTGCTGAGAGAGAAGATCGTTGCCGTAGCTTCCGATCGCGTCGTCATCATTGCCGACAACAGCAAGCGGGTCGAAGTTCTCGGCCGCTTTCCCCTGCCGCTCGAGGTGGTGCCTTTCGGATTGGCGGCAACGCAACGCCTGATCGCTCAGCTCGCCGCCGATTCCGGTTGCGAGGGCGACATAAAGCTGCGCCTTGGTACGGACGGAAAGCCGTTTGTAACCGACAATGGCAACCATATCCTCGATTGTGCGTTCGGCGCGATTGACGATCCCGAAGCCCTGGACGACGCTTTAAAGCTGGTGCCGGGCCTCGTGGAAAGCGGCCTCTTTCTGGGTGTCGCAGACGTCGGCATCATCGCCGGCCCGAAAGGCATAGAAGTGCTATCCGGAATTGAAATCGATTTTGAGGAGGACGTTTGATCATGCGCCAGGCCCTGCGGTTGATCGCACTCTGCTTGATTTGCTTCTCCGGCGTGGCTTTGGCTGATGATGCCCCGCCGCCTCCAGATCCCGCACGCGTCGCCGCCGCACGCGACCTCTTGGAAGTGACGGGCGTCACCAAGCAGATGGATGGCATGGTCGAGGCGATGTCGCGCGGCTTTGCCAAAGGCGCCAACGCCGACTCGTCAGAAGCCGGCAAGAAACTTTCCGATCAGTTCGATTCCAGTATGAAAAAATTGCTCGAATACAAAGACCAGATGATCACCGACTTCGCCAACCTCTATGCCGAGACGTTTACGGCCGAGGAAATGAAATCGGTCGCCGATTTCTATCGCTCGGGCGCCGGCGCCAAGTTCATCTCCATGACCCCACAGCTGATGAAGAGGGGCGCAGAGATCGGCATGAAGTATAGTGCAAAGATTGCCGACGAGATGAAAGCCGCTGAACCTCAGCCCGCCGAACAGAAATAAGGCCTATCAGACCGCGCGATGGCAGACTTCGATTTTGATCTTTTCGTCATCGGCGCGGGTTCGGGCGGCGTCAGGGCCGCCCGTATCGCCGCGAGCCACGGAGCACGCGTCGGTATCGCCGAAGAATATCGGATCGGCGGTACCTGCGTCATCCGCGGGTGCGTTCCGAAAAAGCTGCTCGTCTACGCCAGCCGCTTCGCCGACGAATTCCATGACGCCGAAGGCTTCGGCTGGACGCTCCCCGAAAAACATTTCGACTGGGCCTCGCTGATCGCCGCAAAAGACAAAGAGATTTTGCGTCTCGAAGCGGCGTACCGCACAACGCTTCAGAAATTCAAAGTCGAGATCTTCCCCGAGCGGGCGATACTTCTTTCAACGAACGAGGTGCGCCTCGCGGCCTCCGGCCACACGGTTTCCGCGAAAACCATTCTGGTTGCGACGGGCGGTCATCCGAACGTCGATCGAAAGCTGCCCGGCGTCGAGCACGTGATCACCTCGAACGAAGTCTTTCATCTAAAAGAGCTGCCGCGCCGCATCGTTATCGCTGGCGGCGGCTACATCGCCGTCGAGTTCGCCTCGATCTTCAACGGTCTCGGCTCCGACGTGACGCTCATCTATCGCGGCAATAAATTCTTGCGCGGCTTCGACGAAGATTTGCGCGACGGGCTCGCGGCGGCGATGACGGCACGTGGCATCCGCATCATCAACAGCCAAGTGTTCACGAAGATCGAAAAAGACGAAGCGGGTCTTGTCGGCACGATCACCGGCGGCGAAAAGCTCGAAGCCGATCAGATCATGTTCGCGATCGGCCGCTCGCCGAACGCACGAGGCATAGGTCTTGAAGCCCTTGGCGTCCACCTCGATCCGGCCGGCGCCGTCTCGGTCGACAACGCATCGCAAACGGCGGTGCCCTCGATCTACGCCGTTGGCGACGTCACCAATCGCGTGAACTTGACGCCAGTCGCAATTCGCGAAGGGCACGCCTTCGCTGACAGCGTATTCGGCAAGAAGCCGTGGAACGTCGACTACAAGACGATCCCGACAGCGGTGTTCTCGACACCCGAAATCGGCACCGTCGGCTTCACCGAGCCGGAAGCGCGCACACAATATGGCGACGTCAATGTCTACAAAGGCAGCTTCCGGCCGATGAAGGCGATCCTTGGCGGGCGCGACGAGCGAATGCTGATGAAGCTCGTCGTCGAGGGCGATGGCGAGCGCGTCGTCGGTGTCCACGTTCTCGGCCCCGATGCTGCGGAGATCGTTCAGATGGCTGCAATCGCCGTTCGCATTGGCGCACGGAAGACAGACTTCGATCAAACCATGGCCTTGCATCCATCCGCCGCAGAGGAACTCGTGACCTTGCGCGAAAAATGGCTGGCGCCAGGCGAAGCCGCGGGTTGATCGGCGAAAAGCCCCGCCTTAAAAGTTCTGCCCCTATTCACGACAAGAGGATCACATGGCGCGGCTCAGCGGAAAAATCGCAATCGTAACGGGCTCCGGCGCCGGCATCGGCAGAGCGATCGCGCAAAGGTTCGCCGTCGAAGGCGCGCATGTCTGGGTGACCGATATCAACGGTGAGACGGCGGAAGAAACCGTCCGCAGCATCAAAGCGCAGGGCGGCGCCGCGACGGCAATGGTCGTCGATGTCTCGAAGGGGCAGGATCTCACTGCGCTAATCCGCAATGTTCAAAACGCGCACGGATATGCCGATATTCTCGTCAACAACGCCGGCATCCTCGTTCGCGGCGAGGTACGTCAGCTTTCCGATTCCGAGTGGACGAAATTGCGCGAGGTGAACCTTGACGCCGTCCTCAGGCTCTCGCGCGACGCCCTGCCGCTGCTCCGGAAGTCGAAGGCGCCGACGATCATCAACATTTCATCGATCATGGCGCACCGAGGTTTGCGGCCGCTCGCCGCCTACACGATGACGAAGGGCGCCGTGACCGCGCTGACCAAGGGCTTGGCGGTCGAATACGCCCCCTTTAACATCCGCGTGAACGCCATCGCGCCGGGCTACGTTGAATCGGCGATCACCGATCGGCTGCTGAAGCTGCCCCCCGTCAGGAAAGCGCTGATCGACAAGACCCCGATGGGCCGCCTTGGCACGCCCGAGGATATAACAGGCGCCGCGGTCTTTTTTGCCTCCGACGACAGCCTATATTGCACGGGTTCGGAACTGGCCGTCGACGGCGGCATGGGCGCCGGGCTCTAACGGAAAAACCCCCGTAGGGTAGCTGGCGCGGGCCCTTGATATGACCTATAAGCACCCCGAGATAATATGCCACAGAGCAGAGCAAGGCGCCGCCTCAGGGCGTGCGTCCAATAGCTGCTTTTCAGGAGTTTACGATGGCGTCGAACGCCCAAACCGAGAAATGGTCGCCGGAAAGCTGGCGTGGCAAACCGATCATGCAGGTGCCGGATTATCCGGACGCCAAAGCGCTGCACGATGTCGAGGCCCGTCTCGCGACCTTCCCCCCGCTGGTTTTCGCGGGCGAAGCGCGTGAGCTCAAGAAGCAACTCGCGGCTATCGCCGGGGGCACCGGTTTTCTGCTCCAGGGCGGCGACTGCGCCGAAAGCTTCGCCGAGCACCGCGCCGACAACATCCGCGACTTCTTCCGCGTCTTCCTGCAGATGGCGGTGGTCCTGACCTATGCAGGCGGCGAGCCGGTAACCAAAGTCGGCCGCATTGCCGGGCAGTTCGCAAAGCCGCGTTCGGCGCCGACCGAGAAGCGAGACGGCAAGGAACTGCCGAGCTATCGTGGTGACATCATCAATGGGCCTGAGTTCACGCCCGAAGCGCGCATTCCCGATCCGACCCGCCAGCTTGAGGCCTATCGGCAGTCGGCGGCGACGCTGAACCTGATCCGTGCCTTCGCGACGGGCGGCTATGCCGACCTCGAGCGCGTGCACCAGTGGAACATGGGCTTCGTGAAGGATAGTCCGCAGGGACATCGCTACCAGGAACTCGCCGACCACATCGCCGAGACGCTGCAGTTCATGCGCGCTTGTGGGATCACGTCGGATAACACTCCGCAACTGCGGACGACGAGCTTCTACACGAGCCACGAAGCACTGCTTCTGGGCTACGAGGAGGCGCTGACGCGGAAGGATTCAACGAGCGGCGACTGGTACGCGACCAGCGGCCATATGATCTGGGTCGGCGACCGAACGCGCCAGCCCGATCACGCGCACATTGAATACTGCCGCGGAATCGAAGAATCCCATCGGCTTGAAATGCGGCCCCTCGCTCGACGCGGACGGCTTGCTGCGTCTGATCGATCTCCTCAATCCGAAGGACGAGGCTGGCCGCCTGACGCTCATCTGCCGGTTCGGCTTCGACAAGGTCGAGACGCATCTTCCGAAGCTCATCCGCGCCGTGAAGAAAGCCGGACGTTCCGTCGTTTGGTCGTGCGATCCGATGCACGGCAACACCATCTCGGCCGTCAACGGCTACAAGACCCGGCCGTTCGATCGCATCCTGAAAGAGAGCCTGTCTTTCTTCGAGGTTCACCGCGCCGAGGGCACGCACGCCGGCGGCATCCACGTCGAGATGACCGGCCAGAACGTGACGGAATGCACGGGCGGCGCGACGGCGATCTCCGAGCAGGACCTCTCGGACCGCTACCACACGCATTGCGATCCCCGCCTCAACGCCGATCAGGCCTTGGAGCTGGCTTTCCTCGTTGCCGAGCAATTGAAGAAAGAGCGCGATGCCGAGGCGCGGCCCGAGCCGAAGACGCTGATTGCATAGCAGCCGCGATTTCCCGGCTTCTCGTTAGTGGTGTATGCTGAATAGAGGCTCGCGACGTCGGGCCGCTATCTTCTTTCGCCCGAGGTGTGCCGGCCATGGGAATACGCTTCCTCGCAATGCTAGCCCTCTTCACCGCGGTACCAGGCGCGATGGCGCACGATACGGGGCCGCCGGTAGATGGCCGCGTCCACGATGGCGGCGTCTGCTGGGACCCCGACGTCGAATTCCCCGTCCCTTGCGACGATGATGACGACTGAGGCGGTTGCTCAGTGGTTCTGGACCTTGATCGCGGCGGGCCCTAAATACCGGGCATGACCGCACCTCATTCGCTCAAGATTGCCCTAGCCCAGCTTGATCCCGTCGTCGGGAACCTGAAAGGCAACGCCGAACGCGCTGTCGCCGCACACGCCCGCGCCAAAGAGCTTGGCGCCGACGTCGTCGTATTCTCTGAGCTTTTTCTCAACGGCTATCCGCCCGAGGATCTGGTTCTAAAACCCGCGTTTCAGGATGCGACCCGCGCTAAGCTCGAATGGCTTGCCGCAACGTGCGCGGACGGACCGGCAATCCTGATCGGCACGATCTGGGCGCTGGAAGGCAAAGTCTACAACGCCGTCGCCCTCCTTGATGGCGGCCGCATTCAGGCAACCACTCTGAAAGTCGATCTGCCGAACTACGGCGTCTTCGATGAGAAACGCGTCTTCGCCGCAGGACCAATGCCCGGACCTCTGAACATTCGCGGCGTGCGGGTCGGCGTTCCGATCTGCGAAGACATCTGGGGCACGGAAGTTGTCGAAACGCTCGCCGAGACGGGCGCCGAGATCTTGATCTCGCCGAACGGCTCGCCGTTCGATTGGCCGAAGCCCGATGCCCGGATGAACGTCGCGGTCGCGCGCGTGACCGAAAGCGGCTTGCCGCTCGCCTATCTCAACCAGATTGGCGGCCAGGACGAATTGGTCTTCGACGGCGCGTCGTTCGTATTGAACGCCGACCGCAGTCTCGCCGCGCAGCTTCCGGCGTGGCGCGAGGCGATCGTCCTGACCGAATGGAAAAAGACCAATGACGGTTGGCGTTGTGAGCGCGGTGAGGTCGCCAAGCTCACCGAAGGCTGCGCGTCCGCCTATCACGCCTGCGTGTTGGGCCTCAGGGATTACGTGACGAAGAACGGGTTTCCCGGCGTCGTGCTCGGTCTGTCGGGCGGTATCGATTCAGCCCTCGTTGCGGCTATTGCCGTCGATGCTATTGGTCCCGAACGCGTTCACGCGATCATGCTGCCGTCGAAATATACGTCCGACGATAGCCTTGAGGATGCCGCCGCCTGCGCGAAGGCGCTCGGCATCCGTTACGACAAGGTCTCGATCGAGCCCGCCGTTGCCGGCCTGACCTGGAGCCTGAAAGATCTCTTTGCCGGCACCAACGCCGACATCACCGAAGAAAATTTGCAGAGCCGCGTCCGCGGCGCGATCCTGATGGCCGTATCGAACAAGTACGGCGGCATGGTCGTCACCACCGGCAACAAGAGCGAAATGTCGGTCGGCTACGCCACGCTCTACGGCGACATGAACGGCGGCTTCAATCCGATCAAGGACCTCTACAAGACGGAGGTCTATGAGCTGTCGCGCTGGCGCAATGCGAATGTGCCGGAGGGCACGCTTGGGCCGTCGGGCGTGGTCATCCCGGAACGCATTTTGACGAAGGCGCCGACGGCGGAGCTTCGCGCAAATCAGACCGACCAGGATTCGCTTCCGCCCTACGAAGACCTCGACGACATCTTGAAGTCTCTCGTCGAAAAGGAGATGCCGGTCGCCGACGTCATCGCGCGCGGCCATGCGGCAGAAACGGTGAAGAAGGTCGAACGGCTGCTTTATCTCGCCGAATACAAGCGCCGCCAGGCCGCGCCCGGCGTCAAAATCTCGTCGCGCAATTTCGGCCGCGACCGCCGCTATCCGATCACCAACAAATTCCGCGAGGACGCGGTGGCGCCGGAGCCAGCGACCAGCCAGGGCGAGGCCGCCGAAACGCACGCCCGGGCCGCGAACTCCAAATAGATCTCCCGCACCTTGCCATCGGCTCGCCGCTCGCTAGGGTGCGGCGCTGAATTTGCTCAAAGGCCAGACATGACACCACGCGTCCGCTTCGCTCCGAGTCCCACGGGGCGCATCCATATCGGCAACATCCGGACGGCGGCCCTAAACTGGCTGTTCGCGAGAAAATACGGCGGCAGCTTTCTCCTGCGCCTCGACGATACCGACACCATGCGCTCGACGCAGGAATTTGCCGACGCGATCCGAGATGACCTCTTATGGCTCGGTCTCAAGTGGGATAACGAAGTTCGCCAGCAGGACCGGACCGAGCGTTACGAGGAGGCCGCCGAGGCGCTCAAAGCCAGCGGCGCGCTCTACCCGTGCTTCGAGACCGAAGAGGAACTTGACCGCCGCCGCAAGCGTCAGCTCGCGATGCACAAGCCGCCCATCTACGATCGTGCCGCGCTGAAGCTCTCCGACGACGAGATCGCGACCAGGATCGGAGGAGGTGAGAAGCCGCACTGGCGCTTTCGTCTGCCGAACACGTCCGAAGGACGCGGGCTCGCGCCGCAGCCGACGCTCATTTCTTGGAACGACTTGATCCGCGGCGACCAGACGGTCGATCTTGGCTCGCTATCCGATCCCGTGCTGATCCGCGGCGACGGGACGTTTCTCTATACGTTCACGAGCGTCGTCGACGATATCGATTTTGAGATCACGCACATCGTTCGCGGCGAAGATCACGTCACCAACACCGGCGTGCAGCTTGCAATTTTCGAGGCCGCAGGCGCGACGCCGCCGGAGTTCGGCCACCACTCGCTGCTTATCGGCGCCGACGGCCAGGCGCTCTCGAAGCGCTTGGGCGCGCTCTCTGTCCAGAGCTTTCGCGATGAAGGTTTGGAGCCGATGGCGGTGCTCTGTCACGCGGCGCTCGTCGGCACGTCGGATGCGATCGAGCCGTTCACGTCGCGTGAGGAGCTCGCCGCCAAGCTCGACTTCGCCAAGATCTCGACCGCGCCCGGCCGCTTCGATATAGCCGATCTCGAGGTACTGAACAGCAAGCTCCTTCACATGCTCGAATACGCTGACGTCGAGGAGCGGCTTCGTGCGTTTGGAGTCGAAGGGCGCCAGGATTTCTGGAATGCCGTGCGCGGCAATCTCGAAGTCTTCGCCGACGCGCGTGTGTGGTGGGACGTCGTCGCGGGCAATATCGAGCCGGTCATCGAGGACTCGAAAATGACCGTCGCCTCGGCAACGGTTCTGCCGGCCGAGCCGTGGGGCGAGAATACGTGGTCCGAATGGACGGCCGCGGTCAAAGCCAAGACCGGCGCCAAGGGCAAGGCGCTCTTCCATCCGCTGCGGCTTGCCCTGACCGGCCGCGAAGCCGGCCCGGAACTGAAAGCACTGCTACCGCTGATGGGCCGCGATCGCGTCCTGGCGCGCCTCGAAGGCAAACGCGCTTAAAATGCAGCCGTCATGCCGACGAAGGTCGGCACCCAGACAGACATCCGCGGCTCATCTGGTGAGGCTTGCCTGGGTCCCGGCCTGCGCCGGGATGACGGAAGGATCAGCGAGTGGCTTCCGGGGCGAATTACTGCGGCTCGGCCTGTGTCTGCCAGCCACCCGTATCGTTCGATTGGGCGCCGGGCGACTGAGCGTCAGGCAGGGGGGCCGATTGAACGGCTGTCGATCCGGTCGTGATCTCTGTGGAGCCGGCCCCCTCGGCACGGCGCACCGGGAATTCAGAGCTACGCGGCGTCGTAGCCTCGGCCTTCTTATCCAGCGTCCCTTCCGGCGGCACATATTCGGCCGTCTTGCACGAGCAGCCGTTCACGTACTCCTTGCGGTATCGGAACGCGAACTTGAGCTTCGTGTAGGGTTCTTGCGTCTTGAGCGCGACGGACTGTTCGACCGCACCACCGGGGTTTGGATAGTAATACAACTCTGTCGGCGCCGCGCATTTCGAGGTGCAGGCGTCGGCATCCTGCGAGAAGTGGCTCGGCAGCGTCGAGAAGCTCACTGGAAAATAGAAGCCGTCGCAGAGGCGTACGCAGAGCGTCCGGTAGGTCTGCGCGCCGTTCGCCGCCTGTGGGTTCCATGTATTGCCGCCGCTCGATTCTTCGTCTTCCCACATGCCGCCGCCGCTGCCGCCGCTGCGCCGCGCCATGTCGGTATAATTGGCGCCGCAGTTGTTGCGCGCGAGCTCTCGGACGATGTCGTCCTGATAGGAGCGGCCGGCCGATCCCAGAATATCCTGCCGCCGCGCATCGAGATCGGCGAGGCGCCGCTTCGAGGCATCGACCTGCCGGGACAGGTCCTTGCACTGAGCCGTATTCTTCAAGGACTTCGTGAACAGGAAATATTCGTAGCAGCCGTGATCGAGCTGCGATTCAGTTTGATCGACCACCTTTTCGAGAGCGCGGATGTCGCTCTCGACACGCGGCAGATCGTTTTGCGTCTGGCCGTTCTTCTGGCCCTCCTGCACGAGGCGTTGCTCGAGCTGATAGCAAATCGGGTTCTTTGTAGACCAATTGGTCGGCGGCGGCTGGGCGGCCACCGGCGGCGCAGCAGACACACCGGGCGAGGCCGGCGCTGTGGCGGGGGGAGGAGGGGCCGGCGAATATTGCTGCGGGGGCGGGGCGTCTGCGGGAGGCGGCTGGCGATAAACCGGTTCCTGCGGGATAGGCGGCCGATCTTCCTCTTGGCCACCACCACCACCGCCGCCGAACGGCCACCAACCCTGTGCCGAGGCGGCTTCCGTGACGAAGAGGAGGGCAAGCGCCATAGTCGCCACGACGAGTAGCAGCCGGCGAACGGCAATATTCAATGATTTCCCTTGGCTCACGCCTGTTCCCCGACGCCCGTGACGGATGACGCGTTTACGCCCGAAGGCGCTCCAAAGCCGCGCATTCCGAAGCCTAACCAGCGATTTGCTAGCCGGTCAATGCGGAGCAATTGCGACGCGAAGCGTTTTACAAGTGTATTCAGAAGCTTGATGGCCGCCCGGCAGAGCCTTGACGGAATGGGGGACAAGCGCATAAGGCCCGGCGACGCATTTGTCCCTGCCAAAGCCCACTATGGCATACTCCGGTCAGGGAATCCGTCCAGTTCAATATTGCAGAGACGAACGACGTACGAGGTCCGGTTTGGCGCTCAAACTTTACAACACCCTGACCCGGCAAAAGGCCGAGTTCGTGCCGATCGATCCCAACAACGTGCGCGTGTATGTCTGCGGCCCGACGGTCTACGACTACGCCCATATCGGCAATGCGCGCCCGGTGATCGTGTTCGACGTGCTGTTCCGCCTGCTCCGCCATATCTACGGGCCGGATCACGTCACCTATGTGCGCAACATCACCGACGTCGACGACAAGATCAACGCCCGCGCGGCCCGCGATTTTCCCGACTTGCCGCTGAACGAGGCCATCCGCAAAGTCACCGAAGCGACCGAGAAGCAGTTCCACGAGGACATTGCAGCGCTTGGCGTTCTGCCGCCGACCTATGAGCCCCGCGCTACGGAATTCATCCGGCGCAAGGAGGGCGGCGAGGACATGGTCTCGCTGATCGAGACGCTGGTGAAGAACGGCCACGCCTACGTCGCGGAAGACCACGTGCTGTTCGACGTGGCGTCGATGCCGGACTACGGCCGCCTCTCGAACCGCTCGCTCGATGAGATGGAAGCGGGTGCTCGCGTCGAGGTCGCGCCCTACAAGAAGGGGCCAATGGACTTCGTCCTATGGAAACCGTCGAAGCCGGGCGAGCCGGCGTGGCCGTCGCCGGCTGGCATCAAGGTGCCGGGTCGTCCCGGCTGGCATATCGAATGCTCGGCGATGGCAGGAGCGCTGCTCGGTCCCGTGTTCGACATTCACGGCGGCGGTATCGACCTGACATTCCCGCACCATGAGAACGAAATCGCGCAATCGCGCTGCGCGCACAATACGCCGGTGATGGCCAACGTCTGGATGCACAACGGCTTCCTGCAGGTCGAAGGCGAGAAGATGTCGAAAAGCCTCGGCAACTTCGTGACGATCCATGAGCTCCTGAACACGGACAAATTTGGCGGCCGCAAATGGCCAGGTGAAGTGCTCCGCTTGGCGATGCTCATGACGCATTACCGGCAGCCAATTGATTGGACGGTGAACAGGCTGCAGGAAGCGACAAGCAGGCGGCTTCGATGGCTTGGCCCCACTGTCAGCCGTGGCCTACCGGAAAAAGGAAAGGTTGACGAGCGCGTCGTTGCTTCGTTGTCGGACGATCTGAACTGCACGGAGGCGTTCGGAATTCTGGATGATCTTGCACGTTTAGCGCGATCGACGGAAACCCATGATCCGGCCACCGCTGCACATAATTTGGCAGCTAGCTTGAAGTGGCTCGGGGTTGCGAAGGATGAGGATTTCGCTGTTGCAAGAGCTAGTTCAGAACATCTGAGCAGTTCGATCAAAGCGGCGATGGCCGGACAAAGCTTGGAAGACATACAATCCCGCCTCGCGGCTCGCCTCGAAGCCCGCAAGCGTAAGGACTTCAAAGAGTCCGATCGCATCCGCGACGAGCTCGCCAACATGGGTATCACCCTCAAAGACTCGAAGAACAAAGAAACCGGCGAGATCGAAACCACCTGGGAAGTCGCGCGCTGACACGCGGCACGTGCCCCATCTCCGTCATCCCGGCTCAGGCCGGGACCCAGGCAAGCCTCACCACCCGAACTACTGATGTCTGTCTTGGTGCCGACCTTCTCGGCATGACGGTGGCTTTCTTCTTCCGTCGTCCTCGATGCGGCGAGCATCGCGAGGCGCGTCGGGGATCCAGCGTAAGGAGCGCCGAAGGCTCGATATTGCATCTGCGACGACTCTTGCGCTGGATCCCCGGCGTGCGACGCGCCTTTCGGCGCGCTGGGCCGACGATGACGAGGGTAGCGACCTTGCAGGGGGTTGCATCGACGACGACATGGGGATAGGCCGGACGTGGCATCCAAGCATACCCATCAAACAACACACAGGCTGGTAATACCGGCTGCCAACATAGTTTCCAGAACGCTCAAAACATCCAATGTCAGACGATTACCCCCTCCGCCCCTTTCTCCCGGCCGATGCCATGGCGCTGCGCGATCTCTTCGCGCAATCAATCGATGAGTTGACGGCCGACGACTACGACGAGGACCAGCGGCTGGCCTGGGTGGCGAGCGCCGAGGACGCAGACGAATTTCGCGCCAGGCTCGGCGGCATGCTGACCCTCGTCGTCCAGCTCGACGGCGAATACCTGGGATTCGGGTCCCTTAAGGACAATAAAACCATTGATATGCTTTATGTGCATCCCGACTTCGCGGGCGAAGGGGTTGGCACCGCGCTGGCCGACGCGCTCGAGAAGATCGCCGGAGCCCGCGGCGCGGAGGCAGTCACCGCCGACGTGAGCGATACGGCAGTGCCGTTTTTCGAGCGCCGGGGCTACGTCGGCGCGCAACGTAACTCTATCCCGCTTGATGATCAGTGGCTTTCCAACACGACCATGATAAAGCGGCTGGCCATCAGCCCGACAAAACCTCCGGCCGCAAAACCGTCATGAGCAAAGAACGCCTCTATCTCTTCGATACCACGCTGCGCGACGGCGCGCAGACGACGGGCGTCGACTTCTCGCTCGAAGATAAGCGCCGCCTGATGCGCGTCCTCGACGACTTGGGCATCGATTATATCGAAGGCGGATATCCCGGCGCCAACGCGACCGACACGGAACTGTTTGCCTCGCGTCCGAACTTGAAGTCCGCGCGCTTCACGGCATTTGGCATGACGAAGCGCTCTGGCCGCTCGGTGTCGAACGATCCGGGCCTGCAGGCGATCCTGCAGTCGTCGGCCGATAGCATCTGCCTCGTAGCGAAATCGTCCGATTATCAAGTGCGGGTCGCGCTGGGGATTTCGAACGAAGAAAACCTTGAAACCGTCGGTCAATCCGTGCGCGCCGTCGTCGAGACGCAGCGCGAGGCGATGATCGACTGCGAGCACTTCTTCGACGGCTACAAGTCGAACCGCGAATATGCGCTGGCCGTGGCCAAGACCGCATACGACGCCGGCGCGCGCTGGGTCGTACTCTGCGATACCAACGGCGGAACGCTCCCGCACGAGGTCGAACGCATCGTCCAGGACGTCGCCAAGCATGTGCCGGGCCGCAATCTAGGAATTCATACCCACAACGACACCGAGAATGCCGTCGCTAATACGCTGATGGCCGTCCGCGCCGGATGCCGCCAGATTCAGGGAACGCTCAACGGCCTCGGCGAGCGCTGCGGCAACGCTAACCTGACGTCGATCATCCCAACTCTGCTTTTGAAGAGCGAGTTCGCCGATCACTTCGAGACGAGCGTAACGCCCGATAAGCTGCGCATGCTGACCCATGCTAGCCGCGTGCTTGATGAAGTGCTGAACGAAGCACCGAACCGCCACGCGCCCTACGTCGGCGAAAGCGCCTTTGCGACGAAGGCCGGCATTCACGCCTCGGCGCTTTTGAAGGCGCCGGAAACCTACGAGCACGTTCCGCCGGAAAGCGTCGGCAACGAACGGCGTATTCTCGTCTCAAAGCAGGGCGGACGCTCTTCGCTGACGTCAGCGCTCGAACGTCTGGGCCTCCCCGCCGACAAGGACGACACCAAAGTGCAGGCGCTTCTCGATGAGGTGAAGGCGCGCGAGGACCAGGGTTATTCCTACGAAGCTGCCGAAGCTTCCTTCGAGCTTCTCGCCCGTCGCGCGCTGGCTACCGTGCCGCGCTATTTCTCGGTCGATAATTTCCGCGTGACGGTCGAGCGTAAGGAAGAGCGTTCGAAATTTGCGAACGGCAACGGCACCGTTTCGCAAGCGATCGTCACCGTTTCGATCGCAGGCGACGAAGCCCCGCTCGTCTCGGTCGGTGAGGGCAACGGTCCCGTCAACGCTCTCGACAAGGCGTTGAGAAGCGATCTCGGCCGCTATCAGAAGCACATCGAGAACGTCGAGCTCGTTGACTACAAGGTCCGCATCCTGACGCAGACGCATGACGGCGGCACCGATGCCATCACGCGCGTGCTCGTCGAGAGCCACGACACCGAAACCGGCGAGCGGTGGACGACCGTCGGCGTCTCCCCGAACATCATCGACGCGAGCTTCGAAGCGCTCCTCGACGCGATCAACTACAAGCTCCTGAAAGACAACGCCCGCGTTGGGTGAGGCCTGAATGGTCTCGCTAGCCTACCGGTAATCCCACTCGACTACCGTTCCCGGATCGTTGATCTCACTCAATGGCACCTCTGGAATCCGCGCCTAACGATTTGCCAGTTTTGGAGGATCGAAGCTTGAAGGTCATCTCGTTTATCAACGCTCACAAGATCCTTGTGCCCCCGATCGTGCTGGAGATGATGTGGTATTTTGCAAATTGGAGCACGGAAGCATTCGTTTATCTAAGCCTTCACGGCACGTATTCCGTCCTATGGCTGATTAAGGAGGTGCTGTATCCGGACAGGCGCTTCCAGGAAAAGCAGCCAATGTGGATTGGCATGCTCTTTATCTTCTTGCCACTGGCAGCCTACTACATCGCCCCGTACCTCCTTATAAGCCGCCACCTAGCTCTCGAGCCATTTGTCATCGGCCTTGCGATAGGTCTCTACACGCTCGGGATCTTCCTGCATTACGTCAGCGACGCACAGAAGTACTACACACTCCAGCTGCAGAAAGGTCTCATCGAGGACGGCCTGTTTGGCAGAACGAGAAATCCGAATTATCTCGGCGAAATTCTTATCTATATTTCGTTCGCGATCCTCTCTTGGCATTGGCTGCCGTTTGTAGTGCTCAGCGCCTGGGTCGTCGGATTTTTCTTTCCCAATATGCGGGCGAAGGATCAATCGCTGTCGCGGCATCCAGGCTTCGCTGCGTACAAATTGAGAACCGGAATGTTGCTTCCAAAGATTTGGCGGTGATTGCATATCTCCGGCCAGCCATAGCGCACTGGGGACCAAGAATACGCCACGACCGCAATAAGTAATTCCGCACAATCCCCGCTCGAAAACACCCTCACCCTCCAGCAATCGCGCCGACGATGAGAAACGGCTTCGATCCGGTCACGACTTCCGCCGGCAACGGCGCGTCCGGCGGCTCGTGCGAGAGATCGCGCTGGCAGGCGAAGAACCTCAGGAACGGCCGCCGCCGCAGCGTATCGTGATCGCGGATCGTCCCGCGCAGGACCGGATAGCGCGTCTCGAGGGCATCGAGCAGCGACCGCTGCGTTGCTTCGCCGTCGATATCGAGCAGAACCTCGCCGTTGACGTCGGCATGCTTTCTAAGATGCGAGGGAAGGACGACGCGGATCATGCCAGCGTTTGCACCTCGACCGAGAGCACGGCAGGGAGATCGCGGACGATGGGGCTCCACGAGTTGCCGGCGTCGGCGGATGCATAGACCTGCCCGCCCGTCGTGCCAAAATACACGCCGCAAGAGTTGAGCGTATCGACGGCCATCGCATCGCGCAGAACATTCACATAGCAATTCGACTGCGGCAGGCCATTGGTCAGCGGCTCCCATTCGTTCCCGCCGGTGCGGCTGCGCCAGACGCGAAGCTGCCCCTCCATCGGAAAGTGCTCGGAGTCGCTCTTGATAGGAACGACGTAGATCGTTTCCGGCTCATGCGCGTGCACGTCGATCACGAAGCCGAAATCGGTCGGCAGATTGCCGCTCACTTCATGCCAGGAATTGCCGGCATCATTGCTGCGCATCACGTCCCAATGCTTCTGCATGAAAAGCACGTCTGGCCGCGATCCGTGCATCGCAAGCCGGTGCACGCAATGCCCCACTTCAGCCGTCGGATCGGGAATGTACTCGGACCTGAGCCCTTGATTGATCGGCCGCCACGTCTCGCCGCTGTCATCCGTGCGGAAAGCTCCGGCGGCAGAGATCGCGATGAACATCCGCTTCGGGTCGGTGGGGTCGAGTAAAATGGTATGCAGGCACATGCCTCCCGCGCCCGGCTGCCAGCGTGGACCCGATCCGTGGCCACGGAGACCCGAAAGCTCAGCCCATGATTTTCCGCCATCGGTCGAGCGGAACAACGCGGCATCCTCGACGCCGGCGTAAACCGTATCGGGATCGGCAAGCGACGGTTCGATGTGCCAGACCCGCTTGAATTCCCAGGGGTGAGGGGTGCCGTCGTACCATTGGTGCGTGCCGGGCACGCCGTCGTAGGCAAACTTGTTGTCGACCGGCTCCCAGCTTTTGCCGCCATCATCGGAGCGCTGTATCTGCTGGCCGAACCAGCTGCTGGATTGCGACGCATAAATGCGGCCAGGGTCCGCCGGCGAGCCCTTGAGATGGTAGATCTCCCATCCGGCAAAATGCGGCCCGCTGACGTCCCACGATTTGCGCGTGCCGTCCGACGTCAGAATGAACGCACCTTTCCGCGTTCCGACCAAGACCCTTACGCTCGTCATATCTCCTCCCTGCATTTTTCCGTGGCGAAACAACAAAGATCGCCCGCTCTTTGGCCATTTCAGGTCTGCCATCCACATAAGGACGAAGCATGGAAGCTCGTTCCGACAAGGTTCTGGAAAAAAAAGAAGACCGATCGAATGTCGGGCCTGACGCTGGCACAGCCGATTGGCGCGATTTCGGCATTAAGCTTTTGCCGGGACCGTCGAGCGAAGAGACCAACTAAATTTCAAAAGTTGAGCCACGGAATTACAACGGATGCGATACGCGCCCCCTTGTAGAACCCGTAGATGAGCGCGCAGATCGCGAAAAAACGCATGAGCCAGAGATAAACCGGCATCGCCGGCAGCCATGTTTCGCCGTCGGCGATCATCCTGCCGAGCGTCCACAAGCCGTCAGCAACGAGCGCAAATGTGAGCATCGCGAAGACGGCCTGATGGAAGGGCGACCCATAGTAAATCCGAGCAAGCATCCAAAGGACGAGCGCGGCAAGGAACAGCCGAATTGGCCTCACTATCGGGTACGTCATCTGGTTGCCCCTTGTGTACCCAAGCGGTCACATTCTGGGTTCGTGTCTAGCGGCGCCCCCCGTTGGCGTTGGGTGTCTACTGCCTGTCGCCGTGGATCAACCGTCGAATGCAATTGAGTTCCTGACCAAGGCCATCCAGAACCAGCTCGGCCGCGCGGGCCTCGTCGCTAATAGATACTAGCTGCTCGACTTCGCGCCGCAACTCATCACCTAGTCTTCTCACGATGACTTCCGTGGTATCAGGTTTTGAACGCCAACGCATGCCAACGACCTTCGGTCCGAACACGTCGATCGAGGGTAAGGCACATCACAGATGTTTGTCGGCGGAGAGCTCGGTTGTGGTAAAAACGGCGTGAACGTAGATGACCGTCGGCGAATTTATTCGAGCCGACTTATGGGCTTATCCGACTATAACGAAGAGCCGGCACCTGAGCGCTAGAGCATCGCTGTTCGAGCTACGGCCGCCTCAGACAAATTGTTCAGACATCAACTCGCAAATCGCATGGCGCGCACTTTAGCCCATGCCATAGCGTTAGCCTCGTATTCGGTCAGACCCTCCGCAATGTAGAGCTGGCGGAGTTCCTGGAAGAGTTTCTTCCGAGTTTCGACTTTTATCTTTTCATTGAGACGCGTTGAACGGGGGACGATAAGGCCCATGGTTCGCTCGTCCGGTAGACGCTCGCACTTATGCTGCGTTCGGCTGGTAGGGTAGCAGATTCCTCAGTCGGACAAACAGCCGTGTAGGGGCAGCAATCATATTTGCTCGCAGCCCCTTTAATCAGTATCTGGCCGGTCTACGCGTTTTTGGCCGTCATCGTTCTCACGGCGTAGTCGTGCCTGACGATGTATTGGCCGCCGTCGAAGCGCTGGGGGCGGCGGTATCGGCAACCTTGACCGACTGATTGTAAGCGTACCAACCGCCAAAGGCGACGGCGGCAACGAAGATCATCACACTAATAGCGTTGCCGAGCGGATTGTTTTCGCGAGCATTCCTGGGGTTTTCGTTTGTCATTTTTGTTTTCTCCACGAGCCTGCTGGAAAGGAAAAGCTTCACGCGTTACCAGTTCCCGCAGACCCTCAAGATACCATTGCGCAACCTAGACAGCCAAACCCGAAACGTTGAAGCGATCCGGCGCTGTTTCGCGCCGCACAATTGCTCGACCGCGATCGATCCCCGGCGTGATTAAGGACGGTGCGAGTTCGCTCGCGCGCTCGGCCGAGGATGACAAGAGAACTAAACCAAATTCAACGGCGCCGACGCGACTGTCACCACGCCATGATCGTCCGTCCAGGCGAACTCGAAAACGCCGGGGCCAGGAACGCGCATCTGAAACGACAAATAGGGATTGGCCGAAATGCCCGGCCCGAACTCGGCGCGAAACACTTGCCTGTCGCCGAACTTCGCGACGAAGGAATTGATGATGTCGCGCGGTATCGGCTTGCCGTTCTTGTCGTGACGGTTACCGGTCTCCATCACATGCGTGATGAGCGTCTTCACTTCGATGACGTCGCCGATCTTGACGTTGTCCGGAAGCTTGATGCGGGGATTGGCGGCCATGATGTGCTCTCAGATTCCGCAGCCGCCGATCGTCACCTTGACGAGCGTCGTCGAGATCAGCATTTCACCGCCCGAAAGCTCCGCCAGAACGATGACGTCCTGCGTCTTCGCCAATCGCATCCGGCTTTGCACGCGAGCGACCGCGTTCAGCGGCGACAAATGAAATGTCGCGACATGCGCCACGGGGTTGGCGGTCGAAAGGAGATGGATGGCCTTGACATGGTCGGCGTCCGTCATCGGACTGTCGACCGCGATCGTGATCGGCACGAAGTTGCCGTTGTCGGCCGTCTCGGGAAGATCGACCGCAATCTTGCCGTCGATCGCCGTGGCGCTGCCGACGATCCTCGCGAAATCGTCCTTGAAACCCTGGCTTCGTTCGAGCGCGGCCGATGCAGGATCCTCGGCGCGGGCGAGCAAGGGAACAAATCCCGCAGCCGCCGCGCCGGCGACAACGAACGACCGGCGGCTCAGGACGGCAATATCGATCCGGTCTCGCACGCGCTGCCTCAAAGCCGATGTCATCGGACGATATATAGGAGGTCGGTTCACCGAACCTCCAGCTACCTTACCATTTATTTTCCTGACATGACCCGCCGGCTCGTGGCAAATGACCGATAAAACAGGCCTTCAGAATAGGAAGCCGGCGCCAAAGGCCGTGCCGAAACCAGGGGCGGGAATGACCGAGATCACGCGCCGCGATTTTACCCTGCTGGCCGTGGGCGCAAGCCTCGCCGCGGCATCCGAGCTGCCGCAGCCGGCCTTGGCCGCAGGACCGGCAAAAGTCGTCATCATCGGCGGCGGCTCGGGCGGAGCAGCTGTCGCGAACCGCCTGAAGTCCGCCGATGCGACGCTCGATATCACGCTCATCGAGCCCAAAGAAAAATACACGACCTGCTTTTACTCGAACCTCTACATCGGCGGATTCCGCTCCTTCAAATCGATCACCCATGACTACGATGGCGTGAAGAAGCGCGGTATCAACGTCGTGACCGACACCGCAACCGCAATCGACACCACGGCCAAGACCGTAACGCTCGCAAAGGGTTCAAGCCCGCTCGCCTACGATCGCCTCGTCGTCGCGCCGGGTATCGATTTCAAATACGAGACGATCGAAGGCTACTCGCCAGAGGCCGCCAAGATCATGCCGCACGCGTGGCAGGGCGGCGAGCAGACTTGGCTTCTGAAAGAGAAGCTGCTGGCGCTTCCGAACGGTGGGCTCGTGGTGATGGCGGCGCCGCCCAATCCCTACCGCTGCCCGCCGGGCCCTTACGAACGCGCCTGCATGATCGGCCACTTCCTGAAGACGAAGAAGCCGAGCGCCAAGCTCATCCTCTTCGATCCGAAGAAAACCTACTCGAAGCAGGCCGTCTTCGAGGAAGCCTTCGACGAGTATTACAAGGACATCGTCGAGATCAACCTGACGAACGAGATCGACGATTTCGCTGTCGTCAAAGTCGATGCCGCGACTGGCGTCGTCACGACGAAGTCTGGCCGCACCGAACGCGCCGCGCTCGCCAACATCATTCCCGCCCAGAAAGCAGGTGCCATAGCCGCGCGAGCCGGCCTGACCGAAGGCGACTGGTGCCCCGTGCACCCCGCGAACTTCGCCTCGACCAAGGCCAAGGATGTCTACGTGCTGGGGGACGCTGCAGTCGCGGCCGACATGCCGAAGTCGGCGTACTCGGCCGTGAGCCAGGCGACTGTCGTCGCCGCCGACATCCTCGCCGACCTCCAGGGAAAGCCGCGCTCGCCCGGAAAATACAGAAATACGTGCTGGTCGATGCTCGCGCCCGATAATAGTGCTAAAATCGGTGGCGATTACGTGCCAGCAATCAAGGATGGAAAGGCCTTTCTCGAAGTCAACGAGCCGTTCATTTCAAAGCCCGACGACAGCGCCGATCTTCGCCGACAGACCTATCAGGAGAGCGCCGACTGGTATCAGACCATAGTTGCCGACCTTTTCGGCGAAGCACCCCGGAAGGACGAACCCTGATTTCCGCAATCCTTAAGGTTTATCGCGCAGCATGCGGCCGGGTCGTTGGGATGGCCTATGTATCTGCAAGATTAGCGACTGCCGCACTAACGTGATTTATTGGTCTCAGAATAGATCCGGGCCGCGCTGGAATTCCGGCAAGGTATTCTTACGTTGACGTATACGTCAACCAATGATAACCGGGCACGCTGAGTACCGCCTGCGGCAGCCCTTATGGGAGGCACGAAAATGGCACCCGTCGTTCTTCTGCTGGTGGCCCTGGTCGCCGTCCTGGCGCTGGGCATGGTCCGCGCGCCGCTGTGGGCGTGGGCGGTCTCTGTCGGCGTGCTGACGCTGCTCGCGACGGGCGGCAGCTTCGACCCCGAGTCATGGATCGCGTGGCTGCCATTCCTGGCCCTCGCCGTGCTCTCAATCCCGGCCGTTCGCCGGAGCCTGATCATCGCTCCGGTCTTCGCCCAGATCCGCAAAATTCTGCCGAAGGTGTCCGACACCGAAGCGCAAGCCCTTGAAGCGGGCACCGTCGGCTTCGACGCCGAACTTTTTTCCGGCACACCCGACTGGGACAAGCTGAAATCGATCCCGCCGATTGAACTCTCGGCCGAAGAGCAGGACTTCCTCGACGGACAGACGGAAGTGCTGTGCCGCATGATCAGCGACTGGCAGGTGCGCCATAACCTGCACGAGATCCCCGACAACATCTGGGACTTCGTCAAGCAGAACGGCTTCCTCGGCATGCTGATCTCGAAGGAACACGGCGGTCTCGGATTTTCGCCGCAGGCCCAGTCGCTGATCCTCGGCAAGATCGCCTCGCGTTCGCCGGACGTCGTGACGATCGTCATGGTACCGAACTCGCTCGGTCCGGGCGAGCTGATCGAGAAGTATGGCACCGACGAGCAGAAGCATTATTATTTGCCGCGTCTCGCGAAAGGCCAGGAGGTGCCCTGCTTCTCGCTAACCGGCCCGACGTCCGGCTCGGATGCCGCCACGATGCGCGACATCGGCTATGTGACGCGCGGCACGTTCCAGGGCAAGGACACGCTCGGCGTCCGCCTCTCGTGGGACAAGCGCTACATCACGCTCGGACCCAAGGCGACGCTTGTCGGCTTGGCGTTCCGCCTCTTCGACAAGGACAACCTGCTCGGCAAAGGCGAGGACGTCGGCATCACGCTGGCACTGATCCCGGCCGACCATCCCGGAGTCAATATCGGCCGCCGGCATCTGCCATCCGGCGCCGCGTTCCCGAATGGCCCCAACTGGGGCAACGACGTTTTCATTCCGATGGATTGGATCATCGGCGGCGACAAGATGGCCGGCAACGGCTGGCGTATGCTGATGGAATGCCTGTCGGCGGGCCGCGCGATCTCGCTGCCCTCATCGGCGACGGCAGGCGCCAAGACGATGCTGCGCGTCACGTCGGCATATGCGCGTATCAGAAAGCAATTCGGACTGCCGGTCTCGCGCATGGAAGGCGTCGAAGAACCGCTCGTCCGCATCATCGAGACGGCCTACGTCAACGAGGCCGCGCGCGCCATGACGGCCGCGATGGTCTCACGCGGCGAGAAGCCGTCGGTCATCTCGGCGCTGATGAAATATCAGACGACAGAGAAGATGCGCGACGCCGTCAACGACGCGATGGACATCCACGGTGGCCGTGGTATCTGCGATGGCCCGGCGAACTACCTGCAGTCGGCTTACCAGATGGTCCCCGTCGGCATCACCGTCGAAGGCGCCAACATTCTCACGCGCACGCTGATCACGTTTGCGCAAGGCGCGCTGCGCTCGCATCCCTACCTCTACAAGGAAGTGCAGGCGGCGCAGGATACCGATAAGAAACGCGGCCTCGATACGTTCGAGGATGCCTTCAACAATCACATCGCCTTTTCGCTTTCGAATGCGACGGGCGGCTTCGTTCACAACCTGACCGGCGGCGCTTTCGTGAAGGCCCCCGATGGCGCGCTGCGCATGTCGCATTGGTATCGCCAGCTCGGCCGCGCCAGCCGCTCCTATGCCTTCGTTGCCGACTTGACGGTTGCGCTTTTGGGCGGCGGCCTCAAGACCAAGCAAAAGATCACCGGCCGGATGGCCGACGCGCTGTCCGAGCTTTATATGCTCTCGGCCACTTTGAAGCGCTACGAAGATGACGGCCGCCCCGCAGGCGACGAGCAGATCGTCGAGCTTGCCGCGCTGAACGCCCTTTACCGTTTCCAGGAAGCCATAGGTGGCACCGTCGACAACTTCCCGGTCCGCTGGGCCCGGCCGTTGATGCGCGTCGTCGTGTTCCCGCTTGGCCGCCGCTTCAAGCCGGCATCGGATGCGCTGGGCCATGCGGTTGCGCGCCACGTCCTGCAGCCAGGCGAAGTCCGCGATCGCCTGACTCGGCATATTTTCGTCTCCAAGGACGTCAATGATCCGACCGGCATCCTCGAAGTCACGCTCGAAAAGGTGATTGCCGCTGAGCCGGTCGAAAAGAAGCTCGAAAAAGCTATCCGCGACGGCGTCGTGCGGCGCTATCATGGCATCGACTGGTTTGCCGAGGCGCAGGCAAAAGGCGTCATTACCGAAGCCGAAGCCGATCAGCTACGCGAGGTCGAGAAGCTCATTGCTCGCGTGATCGCCGTCGACCATTTCGATCCAGCGGAAGTGAAACCGAATTATGTGACGCTTGGCCATAACGCGCGTGGTGCCGAGAGCCTGGCAGCAGAATGAGCCTGGCCGAGTTTGTATTTGTTGAGGTGAGCGATGACTGACGTAGCGGCCCAAGCCAACGGTGCTCAATTGAAGGACTGGCGCTTCTCGATCGACGGCGAAGGCATCGCCTGGGCGATCTTCGATCGCGAAGGCGAGAGCGCCAACTCTCTCGGCCGCCGCCCCATCGAAGAGCTGAACGCGATCATAGAGCGTGTCGAAGCCGAGGTGCGCGCCAAGACTATTCGCGGCCTCGTCATCATGTCGGGCAAGGAGCGCGGCTACATCGTGGGCGCCGACATTCGCGAGTTCGAAGCGTTCCGGAGCGAACAGGACGTCATCAATGCCCTGAAGCCGGTGAACGAGCTGTTCGAGCGCATCGAGAAACTTCCGATACCCGTCGTCGCCGCCATCCACGGCGTCTGCGTCGGCGGCGGCCTGGAGCTGATCCTCGCCTGCCATTACAGGATCGCGACGCGTGATGATTCAACCCGCATCGGCTTCCCTGAAGTGAAGCTCGGCATCTTCCCGGGTTTCAACGGCACAGCGCGCTCGATCAAGCAGGCCGGGCCGATGGCCGCGATGCAGACAATGCTGACCGGCGGCATGATCCGCGCTTCCGTGGCGAAAGCGCAAGGCTTCATCGATCAGCTCGTCGGCAGCCCCGGAGAACTCCATTGGGCCGCGCGCAAGGCCGTCTTGCAGAACCGCCGCTCCAAATCGGCCGGCACCGCTAAGATGCTGCTCACCAAATGGCCGGCACGCGGACTGCTCGCCGGCAGGATCCGCCAGGAGACGAAGAAGAAGGTCCGCGAGGATCATTATCCCGCCCCGTTCCGCCTGATCGATCTCTTCGAGAAGCACGGCGGCGATCTCACCGTTATGAAGCGCGAGGAGACGAAAGCCTTCGCGCCGCTGATGATTTCTGACACCTCACGCAACTTGCGCCGCGTATTCCGCCTGACCGAGCTTCTGAAGGGTCAGGCGCCGAAGGGCCTCAAGTGGCGTCCGAGCCGCGTGCACGTCATCGGTGCCGGAACGATGGGCGCCGACATCGCCGGCGTCTGCGTCGCGTCCGGCATGGAGGTGACGCTCCAGGACATTTCGCCCGAGCAGCTCGACAAAGGCATCAAGGCGCAAGGCAAGCTCTTCGCGCGGAAGTTCAAGACCAAGGCAACACGCGACGCTGCCAAGGCGCGCCTGATCGCCGATCCCGAAGGCAAGGGCATCTCGCGCGCCGATGTCATCATCGAAGCCATCGTCGAGCGGCTCGATATCAAGCAGAAGCTCTTTGCGGACGTCGAAACCAAGATCAAACCAGGCGCCGTGCTCGCGACTAACACGTCGTCCCTGAAGCTCGAAGATATTGCGGCGCCGCTGAAAGATCCGGGCCGCCTGATCGGTCTGCACTTCTTCTCGCCCGTCGCGCAGATGCCACTCGTCGAAGTCGTGAAGGGTGCTAACACGCGCGACGAGGAAGTGAAGAAGGGCGCCGCCTTCGTCACCGCGATCGATAAATTCCCGCTGATCACGAAGGACGTGCCGGGCTTCCTCGTCAATAAGGTCCTGACACCTTACATGTTCGCGGCAATGAAGCGGCTCGAAGAGGGCGAGGACAAGGAAAAGATCGACGAAGCGGCGCGCGCGTTCGGCATGCCGATGGGGCCGATCGAGCTTGCCGACAACGTCGGCCTCGACGTCTGCGCCCACGTCGCGAAAATTCTGAGCCAGCCGAGCGAAGGCTCTAGGCTCGACCGTCTCGTCGCGTCCGGACGCCTCGGCAAGAAGACGGGGGAAGGTTTCTACGTCTGGAAGGACGGCAAGACCATCAAGTCGGACAAGAAATTCACGAAGGCCGAACTCGATCAACTTGGCCGCAATCTTGTCGCCCCGATGATCGACGAAGCCGAGAAGGCGCTCGACGAGGGCGTCGTCGAAACTGCCGATCTGGTCGATGCCGGCATGATCTTCGGCACCGGCTTTGCCCCATTCCGCGGCGGCCCGCTCCATTACAGGAAGAGCCTGGCCACAAACAATCCCGAGCCAGCAGCCCGTGCTGCTGCTGCCGAGTAGTTTTTTCTGGAGACTGAAATGGCACGAGAACTTCGGCGCGTTGCGGTGATTGGCGGTGTCCGCATCCCGTTCTGCCGATCGAATACGCTTTACGCCGATTTGTCGAACCTCGACATGATGGCCGCATCTTTGAACGGCCTCGTCGATCGCTTCGGCCTCAAGGGTCAGCACATTGACGAAGTCGTCGGTGGCGCCGTCGTCACGCACTCGAAGGACTTCAATCTGGCGCGCGAAGCTGTGCTCTCGACGAAGCTGGCGCCGTCGACCCCCGGCGTCACGCTGATCCAGGCTTGCGGCACGTCATTGCAGTCGGCACTCATGTCCGCGGCCAAGATCGCGACCGGCGAGATCGAATGCGCGATCTCTATCGGCTCCGACACGACGTCAGACGCGCCAATCGTCTTCTCGAAGAAATTTTCAAAACGCCTCGTCGAGGTGCAGCAGGGCAAGACGGCGCTCGACAAGCTTAAAGTCTTTAAAGGCCTGTCGCCGGTTGAACTGGCACCGCAACCCCCGAGCGTCGCCGAGCCGCGCACAGGCTTATCGATGGGCCAGCACTGCGAGCTGATGGCGCAGGAATGGCACATCGCGCGCGCCGATCAGGACCAGCTCGCGTATGAAAGCCACAAGAAGGGCGCCGCCGCTTACGACGAAGGCTACATGGACGATCTCGTTGTCCCCTGCGCCGGCGTCTATCGCGATAACAATTTACGCCCCGACATCACGCTCGAGAAGCTGGCTTCGCTGAAGCCCGCGTTCGAGAAATCCGAACGCGGCACGCTGACCGCCGGCAACTCGACACCCTTGACCGATGGCGCCGCGACGGTGCTGCTCGCCTCCGAAGAGTGGGCCAAGCAGCGCAATCTGCCCGTGCTCGCGTACATCACGTATGGCCAGCACATCGCCAACAACTTCGTCGGCGGCGACGGGCTGCTGATGGCGCCGACGATCGCCGTCTCGAAGATGCTCGATCGCGCCGGCCTGATGCTGCAGGACTTCGATTTCTACGAGCTTCACGAAGCCTTCGCCGCCCAGGTGCTCTGCACGCTCAAGGCTTGGGAAGACCCGGAGTACTGCAAGAAGACCATGCGCAAGGATGCGCCGCTCGGCTCGATCGACCGCTCGAAGCTGAATGTCAAAGGCTCGTCCCTGGCATTCGGCCATCCGTTCGCCGCGACCGGTGCGCGTATCGTCGCAAATCTGGCTAAGCTCCTGTCAACGAAGGGCGGCCGCGGCCTGATCTCCGTCTGCACTGCGGGCGGCATGGGAGTGACTGCCATCATGGAGGCCCCGAACACCATAGAAGCCCGCGCCGCGGCCTGATTGCACCGGCCGGAAGACTTGGGCGTGCCGATGCGCTATGGACCTTGCGGCCGAAGGCAGTGAGGGAAGGGGCGCATGGGCGCGAAGGACGATAAGCAACTCGAAGCGGCGCGCGCGCTCATTCGCGATCTTAGCGAGCGCCTCAACGTCGACGCGTGGGCGCGGTTATGGGACGGCACCCGCCTGCCGCTCGGCAAATCACCCGCGTCGAATTTCGAAATCTCGATCCGCGATGCCGGCGTCATCGGCGCCATCCTGCGCCGTCCGTCGCTTGACTCGATCATCCGTCAGTACGTCGAAAAGGGCATCGACTTTTCGGGCGGCACGCTCGTTGACTTCGGATTGGGCCTCCAGGATGGCCGCAAGTCCGTCAAGCTGAAGCCGCGCGAGCTCGCGAGCCTCGGTCTCAAGCTATCGCCGTTCCTGTTCGCAAAACCGACCGACCTGGGTGACGCTCACGGCTTCCAAGGCGAGATCACCGGCAAGAAGCGCAAGACCGAGGACAACAAGGCCTACATCCAGTTCCACTACGATCTCTCGAACGATTTTTACGCGCTCTTCCTCGATCCCGAGATGGTCTACTCGTGCGCCTACTACACGGACTGGTCGAACGGCGTCGAGCAGGCGCAACGCGACAAGCTCGAGATGATCTGCCGCAAGCTGCGCTTGAAGGCGGGCGACCGGATGCTCGACATCGGCGCCGGTTGGGGCGGCCTGCTGTGCCACGCCGCGGTAAACTACGGCGTTACCGCGCACGGCGTGACGCTGTCGGAAGAGCAGCTAGCGTTCGCCCGCAATAAGGCGAAGCGGCTCGGGATCGACGATCGCGTAACGTTCGAGCTGTCCGATTACTCGAAAGTCACGGGCACCTACGACAAGATCGCCTCGATCGGCATGTACGAGCACATCGGGCTGAAGAACATCCCCGCTTACATGAGCAAGGTGCGCTCGCTTCTCAGCGACGAAGGCTTGTTCCTCAATCACGCGATCTCGCGCCGTGCGCCGAAGCACAAGGGAAGCTGGCTGAAGGCCGGCATGCGCCCCGAAAAGAAAGCGATTGCCAAATACATTTTCCCCGGCGGCGAATTGGACGACATAGGCCACTCGATTGCGGCCATGGAACGTGCCGGATTCGAGGTGCAAGACGTCGAAGGCTGGCGCCTCCATTACGCGCGCACCTGTCAGCTCTGGTGCGAACGCCTGACCGCCAATAAGGACCAGGCCATCCAATACGTCGGCGAAGAGAAATATCGAATTTGGGTCGCCTATCTCGCGGGCGTCAGCCTCGCGTTCTCGCGCGGCACGCTGAGGCTGTTCCAGACACTCGCGTCAAACTCGGCGAAGCGAACGCCGGTGCTCCCGCCCACCCGCGCCGATCTTTATCGATAAGGCTTATCAAGCGTTCTTTTTGAGGTGCGCTTCGCACCGCGCGCGAATCTCGGAGAGGTCGGCAAGCGACCGCTCAATGTCCTGGCGCTTCGTCTCGAGATCGCCGATGGCGGCTATCACCTTGTCGAGCAGCAACCGCGTCTGCGCAAGTTGGCCGGGATCGGAATCATAAAGCGATAGATACTCGCTCACGTCCTCGACCCCGAAGCCGAGATTGCGTCCGCGCAGGATCAGCATCAGCCGCGCTCTGTCGCGCTTCGAGTAGCGCCGGGTGGTACCCACGCGCTCGGGCGAAATCAGTCCCCGACTCTCGTAGAAGCGGATGGTCCGCGTCGTGATCCCGAATTCCTTGGCGAGGGCCGAAATCGAATAGAAGGCCTCGCGGGACGGTTCTTGAGGGGCCGCGGGAGCCGGCGCGTGCGACCCTGTCTTGTCCGTCATGCTGGGCGGCCGCGCTTGGCTTCTTCGGCCGCAAGCTCCTTTTTCGAAAGCTTGCCGATCATTGTTTTCGGCAAGGTATCGCGAAACTCGATGGCCGCTGGCATCTCGATCTTCGAGATCCTCGGCTCCAGGTACTTCAGGATCTCCTTGGTTGTTGCCGTCATCCCGCTTTTCAACTTGATGAAAGCCTTGGGCGCTTCGCCGCGGTAGGCATCCGGAATCCCGATAACGGTCACTTCTTCAACGGCGGGGTGCGTGTAGATCGCCTCTTCGATGCGCCGCGGATAGACGTTGTAGCCCGAGCAGATGATGAGGTCCTTGATCCGATCGACGATCGAGAAGAAGCCCCGCTCGTCCATGATCGCTACGTCGCCCGTGCGCAGGAACTCGCCAACGAACTGCTTTTCCGTCTCGGCCGGTTTCTTCCAGTAGCCCTTCATGATCTGCGGGCCCTTGGCGCAAAGTTCGCCGCGCTCGCCCTGCGGCACCTCTCGCGTCGGATCGCCGAGATCCCGCAAGGAGATGATGGTGCCGGGAAGAGGAAGCCCGATCGAGCCGGCTACGGGTTCACCCTCGATAGGATTGCACGTGAGAACCGGAGATGCTTCCGACAGTCCGTAACCCTCCACCACTTTCGTCGAGCCGGCCAGAGCTTCGAACTTGAGCTTCGTCTCCATCGGCAAAGGTGCGCCACCCGAGAGGCAGAAGCGTAGGGACGAAAGGTCGTAGGATTTGATCTCCGGAAAATTCAGCATCGCCGTCAGAATCGTCGGCACGACCGGCATCATCGACGGCTTTTCGCTATGGATGAGTTTCAACGCCTCCGCGAGTTGGAATCGCGGCATCAAAACGATCTTGGCGGCGAATTCGATGCCGACGGTCATCACCACCGTCATCGCGAAGACGTGGAATAAAGGTAGCGCACCTAATATGCACTCCTTGCCGTGCTCAAGGCCCACGCCCCAGGCAACGATCTGCATGGTGTTTGCCGCGATGTTGGCATGAGTAAGCATAGCCCCCTTCGGCGTGCCGGTCGTGCCGCCGGTGTACTGCAGCACTGCCACGTCTTCGTCCGGATCAAGATCGACGGGTCTTAGAAGGACGGTAGTTGCCGCGAGCGCGGCGCCGCTGACGATACGTGCTGCCCCCTGCGACGAGGCCACGTTCGCGATATCCTTCCGCTTGAAGATGCGAAAGAGGACCGACTTGGTTGGACTCAGTAGGCTCGCGAACGGCACGACTATGGCCCGATCGATTGAGCCGGCAAGAAGCAGCGCTTCGGTCTTGGAAAAGAGCATGGTCAGGTCGTGCGTGACCATGATCTCCGTCTCGCTGTCCTTCGCTTGGAATGTCAGCTCTTCGACAGTATACAGGGGATTGAAGTTAACAACGGTGCCGCCGGCTTTGAGTATTGCAAAATAATAGACGATGAATGTTGGGGTGTTCGGAAGGAAGATGCCGACTTTGGTGCCGCGCTTTACTCCAATACCTTGCAGGCCGGCCGCCACCCGGTTGACCTCTGCCGCGAGCGCCGCATAGGTCGTGGTGCGCCCCAGAAAACTGATCGCGGGGTTTTCCGGGAAACGCAGCGCCGCGCGCTCCAGAAGCTCTGGCACGGTTCCTTTGGGGATCGGCATCTGCCAATTGACGCCAAATGGGTAGTGGGCAACCCAAGGGGGCGACATTTCGGGCACAGGCTGGGCGACTTCGGGTTTCATGGCTGTCCGGTAAGCTCGATTTTATTATATCCGGAGCGCGTTTACCTTCACTGAAGATCCCGTAGATCAGCGAGCAAACCAGCGAAGGACGCCGGAATATTAGCCAACTTTTGGCCGCGAAAGCTAGCGCTGGATCGGCAACGATCCATAGGTGATCGTGCCGCCTTGCCCCAACTTCAATGTTCCCTCGGGAACATGCGCGACCGTCCGCGCCTAGACTTGGCGGTTGTTTAAGGATAAGTGACCCCCCCGCTTGCTGATGTAGTGGTCTTGATTTAGGTAGATGCCAAGCAAAACTGGCCCGTCGCAGTGATTGCGAGGGTGGGAGAGGCCGATGGACGAAGTCGCGACTAAGGTTATCGAAATCCTCAAGAAGCATATGAAGGAGCCGCGCGACGATATCTCGCTCGACACCCAGCTTACAGATCTCAAGATCGAGTCACTTGATCTTGCGATGATCGTATTCGACATCGAAGATGGCTTTGGGATTGAGATCCCATACAACGCCAACGAGGAAGTCGAAGCATTCAAAACTGTTGGCTCGGTCGTGGATCGCGTGAAGTCGTTGATTGCCGCCAAGCAGGCTTCCGCTGCCAAAGCTTAACGGCCACGGGGCGTCTTCTGACGAAATCGTAGTGTGAAGGCCGGAGCCCCTAGCCGGGGTTTCCGCGCATTCGCAGGACAAGAAAGATAGTTGGATGTCGAATGGTAAACCGGGACGCCGCGTCGTCGTCACGGGTCTCGGAGTCGTAACTCCGATTGGACAGAATGTTCCTGAATTCTGGGCGAGCCTCAAGGCTGGCCAGTCAGGCGTCAGCCCGCTTGAGGGCTTTCCAATTGACGATCTCAAGATTCTGATCGCCGCTCAGATCAAGAATTTCGATCCAAAGCAACGGCTGAAGCACTTCAAGCGCGATCGAATTATTACGCTCGCAGATCGCTATTCCTGGTTCGCCGCCGCAGCCGCCGACGAAGCGGTCAAGATGTCGGGCCTCGAGATGCCGCTGGTCGATCCCTATCGTTCAGCCTGCATCATCGGCTCGGGCGCAGGCGGTCTCACCACATTCGAGACCGCGTATCGCGACCTTTTCATCCATAACAAGCGCGCCACACACCCGCTGACGCTCCTGCGCATCATCGGGTCATCGGCCGCCGCTCACGTCGGCATCGAGTTCGGCGTCAAGGGCCCGACGTTTGCGACATGTTCGGCGTGCTCGACCGCGACACATGCCATCGGCATCGGGCGGGACTACATCCGTGACGGCATGGTCGATGTCGCGATCGTCGGAGCATCGGAATCCGTCATCAATTACGGAACAATGAAGGCTTGGCAGGCATTGCACGTGCTTTCGCCGGAAGGCTGCTTCCCCTTCGCCAAGAAGCGAAATG
This sequence comes from uncultured Alphaproteobacteria bacterium, assembly GCA_963710005.1. GTDB lineage: Bacteria > Pseudomonadota > Alphaproteobacteria > Rhizobiales > Hyphomicrobiaceae > Hyphomicrobium_B. The sequence goes on along the minus strand of CAVPYR010000003.1, from coordinate 334,535 downwards.
GAACGGTATTGGCCGATGGCGCCGGTGTTCTCGTGCTCGAGAGCCTCGAGCACGCACAGGCGCGCGGCGCAACGATACTCGCGGAGCTGTGCGGCTACGGCATGGCTTCCGATAGCCAGGACATGGTCAAGCCGACCGTCGAGGGTCCAAGCGTTGCTATGCAAAATGCAATCGTGGAGGCCGGGATCAAGCCTGAGCAGATCGACTATCTGAACGCTCACGGCACCGCGACGGCAGACAACGACATCAATGAGACGAAGGCGATCAAGAACGTCTTCGGGGATCACGCCTACAAGCTCGCCATTTCGTCGACAAAGTCGATGCACGGTCATCCGCTCGGCGCCGGCGGCGGCATCGAGGCGGTCGCCACCATCATGGCGATGCAGGAGAACTGGGTGCCTCCGACCATCGGACTCGACGAGCCCGGCGAAGGCTGCGATCTCGATTACGTCCCGAACGTCGGACGAGACAAGAAGCTCGGCTATACGATGTCGAACTCGCTGGCTTTCGGCGGCTTGAACACATCGCTGGTCTTCGGTCCTACACCCAAGTGATCGAAGCCGAGCGTGCTCGTCTACTATCACGTTTTCTGAGACCTTCTTCGCAAGTGCAGCACCGGCATTGCGGCGCCCAACGCGCATTTTGTGCAACTTTCGGGCGCCGCGGGGCATTTTGTTCGGGTTCTGAGGTTGCGAGGCCCTTGAAGGTAGTGGCCCTCAATGAGAGACTTCGTGGGTGCGGCCGCATGATAGTCCCGGTCGCGAAGCGCTGATCGGGATAGTGTGCGGCATGCGAAAGATCGTGATCCGGGCAGGGGGCGTCGCTATCCGCGCGAGATTGCTCGACACACCGACCGCGGAGCGCATTTGGGCGGCGCTGCCGATTGAATCGGCGGCTCGCACCTGGGGCGAGGAAATCTATTTCGATGCGCCGGTGAGTTCTGCTGCCGAGCCGGATGCCCGCGTCCTTGTCAAAGCTGGCGATATTGTCTTTTGGCCAGACGGCGATGCGATTTCCATTGGTTTTGGTCCGACGCCGCTCTCGAAGACGCGTGGCGAAATCCGCCTTGCCGGTCCCTGCAACGTTTGGGCGCAGGCCCTCGACGACGTTCGCCAGCTTAAGTCCGTGCATCCTGGCGTCGCCATTTCCGTCAGCGAGGCCGATGGCTGACGCCTGTGCCTTCGCGTGTCGATTTCTATGAACCATTCGGACTGACCGCGTGACGCTCGAGTCCGTTGCCTGCATCGACGATCTCCGCCGCTTGGCGCACCGGCGGGTGCCCAGCGATTTCATGGGCTATTACGAGTCTGGCTCGTATTCGGAATCGACGCTCGACGCCAATCTCCGCGACCTCGCAAATATAAAAATTCGCCAGCGCGTTCTGGCTGGCGCATCAAATCGAAATCTCACCCAGACGATCCTCGGCAACAAAACTCCGCTTCCGTTTGCTCTCGCACCGATCGGTCTGAGCGGCATGGCCTATCGCGATGGCGAGATAGCCGCGGCGCGCGCCGCCGAAAAGGCCGGCATCCCTTACACACTTAGCACTTTGTCGATCTGTTCGATCGAGGACGTCGCGTCTGCCGTCGCAAAGCCGTTCTGGTTCCAGCTCTATTTCATGAAGGATCGCGGCTTCGTTGCCGATCTCATCGCGCGGGCGCGATCCGCAAACTGCAGTGCATTAGTTCTGACCGTCGACCTCCAGGTTCTCGGTCAACGCCACCGCGACGTTCGTAGTGGCCTCACTGTGCCGCCGCGGATTCGGCTTGGCACCGTTGGCCGGATCATCTCGAAGCCGGCCTGGATCGCCAGCGTGCTGCTCGGCAAGAGGAAGACGTTCGGCAACGTCCAAGGCCGTATTGCCGGCACCGAGAACCTCGCGTCGTACATGGACTGGATCAAGAGTCAGTTCGACCAGGCGCTGTCTTGGAATGACGTCGCCTGGGTCAGGGAACACTGGCCGGGCAAACTTATCATCAAAGGCATTCTCGACGCGGAAGATGCGCGTCACGCCGCACGAAGCGGTGCGAGTGCGATCGTTGTCTCAAACCACGGCGGACGTCAGCTCGACGGTGCTGCATCGTCGATTTCCATGCTGCCCCGCATCGTCGATGCTGTCGGGGCAGACGTAGAGGTCTTGTTCGACGGCGGCATTCGCTCCGGTCAGGACGTCTTCCGCGCTCTGGCACTTGGAGCGCATGGCTGTCTTCTCGGTCGGAGCTACCTCTACGGCCTCTGCGCCGCAGGCGAGGCGGGCGTCAGCAAGGCGATCGACATCATCGCCAAGGAACTCGATGTGACGATGGCTTTGGCGGGTGTGCGTACGATCGAGCAAATTTCGCGCAACTGTCTCGAGAGTTAGAGGCGCCTATTCCAAGCGCTCGAGATCGCGCAGCGTTGGGAAAAGCTTCATCCACAGGAGCGCCACTGCGATCGTTCCAAGCCCGCCGAGTACGGCCGCTGGCACTGCTCCGAAAAGCGCCGCCGTTAGTCCGCTTTCGAATTCGCCGAGCTGGTTCGACGCGTTGATGAAAAGGAAGTTCACCGCGCCGACCCGTCCGCGCATGTCGTCGGGTGTCGCGAGCTGAACAAGCGAGACCCGGATCACCACGCTGATGGTATCGGCGGCGCCCATGACTGCAAGCGCGAGAACGGATAGCCAAAGCGTGTGGGAAATCCCGAAGATCACCGTCGCGATGCCGAAAACGATAACCGCTTGAAACATGCGCATCCCGACCCGCTCGACGATCGCGAAACGAGCCAGCAGAGCAGTCATCGATAACGCGCCCACAGCTTGGGCGCCGCGCAACATGCCAAGGCCCCACGGGCCGGTTTGCAGGATATCGCGGGCATAAATAGGCAGAAGGGCCGACGCGCCACCAAGTAGAACGGCGAAGAGATCAAGCGAGATCGTCCCCAAGATCGCGGGGTGCGTGCGGACGAAATGGGCGCCCGCGAAGAGCGCGCCGGGCGTCGGAGACTCTCTCGCACTCACCGGCCGGTCGAGCCGGATCGCGCCGTTAAAAAGCGCGGCAACAATCCAAAATGCGGCCATCGCGGCATAAGGCAGTGCAGGCGATACGCCATAAGCAAGCCCGCCAATGGCGGGGCCGGTGATCGCCGCGAGCTGGAAAACACCGGTCGAAAGGGCGGTCGCCTTTTGCAGCATCCCCTCGGGCGCGATCGCCGGCAGCAACGCGGCAGTGGCGGGACTTTCGAAGGCTCCCGCAACTCCGAAAAGCGCAACGGCCGTGAAAATCTGCGGCACCGTCAGCCAGCCTTCGTAGCTCCCCCACGCCAGAAAGACCGCGGCAAGTGCTTCGACGACCTGACACAACCGGATGACCGTCTTGCGGTCGTAGCGGTCCGAGGCATGGCCCGCGACAAACACCAAGAGCGCCGTCGGCAGAAATTGGACGAGCCCGACCATGCCTAGGTCGAAGGCGCTGCTCGTCAAGGCGTAGACCTGCCACCCGACCGCAACGGTCAACATCTGCGAAGCGAATTTTGAAAAGCCGCGAGCCCAAAGAAAGAGCTGGAGGGGCTTGTGCCCCCAAAGGGCCCTCGTCCCGGCGCGTAAAGGTGGTGACATTCGTCGGCGGGCGCCGTCTCCGTCAGATGCGATTTCAGGGTTGGCCGCTGGACTGTGCGTCAGACGACCGCGGAGCGATGGTGCAGGCGAGCACAGTAGTCCGAACCGAAACCACCGCACGCAGGGTTGGTGTGGCGGCTGCGCGCAAACTAAAATGGTGCCCGCTAGCGGACATATTATCTGCAAAAAATCCTTTATTATCGGGCACCTAAGAGTTCCAGACAGGGCGAATGCCAACAAAACTACCAACAATTACTGCCGTTCGTTGGTACTCGAATAGAGTGGTCGACGCCGCTGCAGCCAAGATCGATGCGTTATGGGTCAAGTGGCCAACAAAACGCATCGGGTTGAGGCTCAGGCCGCAACTCCTTCGACGTGTCTAGGGCGTGAACCCATAAATTCAGAGTGGTCGGCGGACGTCCGCTTTGGTGCGCATTCCGGACTCAAGTCGGACATCGCGTGAGGTCCGAAAAGTGCCAAATCCGGACTCTAAGCACGCTCGGCGGCGCGTTTAGACGACGATGTCAGCCCGTGTGCTCTCGACGATGGCCACGACCTCGGCCCGCTCGGCCGGCGGGACTGCGAACTTGTCGAGCGTCTGCGCCACGTCGTCCATGAACGCGTCCCACTCGCCCGCCGTGATGCGCAGGTGCCGGTGCGTGCTCTCCATGTCCTTGCCGGTGTATTTCTGCGGACCTCCGGCGGCCCAGCACAGCATCTCGGTAACCAGGTATTTGAAGCCTGCCGGCGGTACCTTGTGGTGCGCGTCGTCGACCAAGGGATTAGCGTTGAGCCGCGGGTCGGCCATCACGCGGTCGATGAGGTCGTCTACGACAGTCGCAATGCTGTAGACGCCGCCTAGCCGCTCGTAAAGGTTGGGCGAAACCTGCGTGGCCATTGGCACCTCCTCCTTCCGCATTCAGCGAAAGTCGATAGTATGGCGCGGTTTTGCTTGCCCTTTGCACGCTGACACACTTCGCCGAACGCCTCAAGGGCACCTTCGGCCTCTCTCGACGCTAACGGACCGATTTGCGGACAGCGATGTCGCTGTCAGGCAATCGCGTGCGCACCGCTCTCGAAAGAGACTTTTCTGCGACCCGTCAAGCTCAATTGAGTCCAACGCGGTCACCAATCCGTACTGTTCCTGCCGCAGCGACCACGGCGTACACCCCAGCGCAAGGGAACTGGCCGAGATCGCCGACTTGCGCCCTATTGTGGCCAACGAGTGTCCGAAGAACATCCGTATCCTGGGGTAGACCGTCCTGAGCAAGCGTCGTCATCACACATCGGGGATCGAGCAGCGCCACCTTGAGCCTCGCCCCATCACCAAACCCGAGCTCGTGACCGACCCAGCCGTTCTCGACAAATCCAGGTCGCTCGGTCTTGACGATCACGTTCATGCGGAACCTGCACTGGTCGAAGCGGCTCTGGGGCCGAACCTCTTCTAGCTGCGCAAGCGTCGACGTCGTCAGGACCGAGAGGGGAAACACATCGAAGAAAGAACCGACAGGAACCGGGGACTCCATTCCAAGCTCGGCAAAAAGAGCTGCTCCAAGCTTCTGCGCGACAACCGTGTCTCTGTTGCCCCCAGGGTCTGCGCCCTCTACGTCGGGGTGGTACTGGTCGATGGTGAAGTCATCCGGCGCTGCCCGCCCCAGCGTAACGTTGCGTTTGAAGTACGCTGACAGCACACGGTCAACCTCACCGGAGTCGCTCCTTACGGTCGTGCTGTCCGGCAACAGAATTTGCACCGGTGGTAAATCACCGCCCCGGCATGGCGGCTCGACGAACGCTGCTTTGCAGTCGAGCAGGTTGGGGAAGAGCCTCACGCTCTTCGCGCTCACAACCTTGCCTGTGTCCTTGTCGATGAGCGCATATGCGCGGTCACCCAAGACTCCTCGTTCCGTCACCTCCACGTCGTGGAGTTGTTCGCCCCCCATGGACTTCACCGGGAACCTCCACAGCGTCGCTACGGAGCCTACGTCTTCACCGATCGCCATGTGTTTCTCCTGAAGCGCTTCTGCACTATCAGCTGGCCTTCGACGCGAGACAATTCCGGTACCCAAACCTATAGCCAAAAGTGCAGGCAGCGTTCGAAGATGGACGTGCGAGAATGTGCGATCCATTTCTCGTCGGCAAGAACTGAATTCATAGCTGCGAAATAATCATCAAATGCCAGATCATCCGTGGACGCGGCCCAACGCGAAGTCGAAGCGGCTCGCGATGACGTCGCTCGGCAGGAGGCCGATCAGGCTGCGGCTAGCGCTAAGCGTGTCGAGGTCGCAAAGGCCGCTGTGGCCGCGCTGCCGCCGCCGCAAAGCGCCACGCCGCTCGCCGACTATACCGGCGTGCCCGAATGGATGCTCGATGTGTTCGAGGCGCTGACGATATCGTTCGCGATTAACCTGCCGGCGTCGGCGTTGGTGGCGCTGGGCGTGAAGTTGGGCCGTCCTCGACTGCAAATCCAGGAAGCGACTGAGCGAACCATCACGATCGAGGCGATGCCTTCGGAAGCCGAAAGGGAGCCCGAAGCTTTGCTGCCGGCGGTTTGGGCTGGCGATGCTTCGGCCGGAGCCGAACGCAAAGTTGGCACCCGGAGATCTTCGCGCAGCTTACATCGGGTGGTGCCGGGAGAACGGCAGCGATCCACTTCCGATCAAAGATATCGCCCCGGCTCTGGGTAAGTTGTTTCGAAAGGCCGGCATCGACATAGCTGACGGGTCTGCGGTTGGGGTGACGATCAAGCAAACATGGACCCGATTAAGAAGCGCCCGGCACCTGGGGAACAGGGTGGGCCGACGCGCCAAAACGGCCTTAAAGGTCCACGAGCCTGGCCTGAGCGCAGCCGCTCAGTGCCTTTCGGACTGTCTCTTGAGTAATGCGCAGAATGGCCTGCCGGTTATGGTCGGTACGACATTCCAACGCCTGACTGAGATAGAAATCGGCCTGGAAAAGCGTGTCTTCAAGTACTGATAAGCGAGCGTTGTCGGGGGCGAGGGTGGCTTCTCTGTCCATAATTCACCTCTTGGCTGAGAACGCTCGTGAAAGCAGGTGAACGCGAGAAGGTTCGTTGGTGGCTCAAGCATATGCCGTTTGACGGCGCCAGAGGGACCTTAAAGGCTTTTTCATTGGCGTTGTCGTTGCAGGCTCAGGAGAACAACGTCATTCAGTCGGCGAGTGCCGGTCGCGGAACTGCTCGGCCATCCAATCTATGAACACACGCAGGCGCGGCGACAGTTGCCGCGTATGGGAGTAGAGGACGTGGATAGGCAGCGCCGACGGTGGAAAGCCGGCGAGCACTTCGACCAGCGGAGCTGACGCGATATCGCGGCACCTGAATCAGTCCGAGGCCCATGCACGCGCACGCAACGTTGGTCTCTGGACCGGTCACCGTCACCATCGCTGGCAACGTGACTTGACGCGCATTGCCGCCGGCGCCGAAGACGAGCGAAACGACTTCGCCGGAGTCCGGCGAAAGCAATCCGACCATCTCATGACCTGCGAGGTCGTCAGGCGTTCGCGGCATGCCGAAACGGCTGAGATAATCCGGGCTGGCGAAGGTCCCCCTGTCGAGCAGCGCCAGGCGCCGCTTGATCAGCGGACTGTCGCTCAGCTCGCCGGCCCGAAGGATGCAGTCGAGTCCCTCCCGGATCATGTCCAGCGGTTGGTGCGCTTCGCTGAAGTGCAGCCGGATATCGGGATATTGCTGCCGGAATCGAGGCAGGCCCGGTAACAGGAAATACCGCGCCTGGGTGCCGTGAACGTCGACACGAACCAGGCCCGAAGGTTTGGCTCCGACGAAGGCGCCCTCCGCGTCCTCCATGTCCGCGATCAGGTTCACACAGCGCCGATAGTAGGCCTCGCCATCCAGGGTCGGACTGACCTGCCGGGTCGTGCGCCGCAATAGCCGTACCCCCAACCGCGCCTCCAGTCCCTTCACGGCATCAGTCACCGAGGAGCGCGGCAGACCAAGATCGTCAGCGGCTTGGGTGAAACTGCGCCGTTCCACAATGCGGGTGAAGACGCGCATGGCGTCGAAACGATCCATTATTCGGCAGCTCGAATTATGATGTCGAAATATGCATGATTATCCGCCGTTGGGGAATGCGCATGTTGCTTGCGTCAAGCGCCGATCATTGGCGGCCAACCCAGAGGAGAAAAATCATGACCACCCCAACCAATCGAGTTGCCATCGTCACCGGTGCTTCGGGCGGTATCGGCGCCGCGGTTGCCGAGCGCCTGGCCAAGGACGGCTTCACCGTGGTGGTGAACTATGCCGGCAACGGTGCTTCCGCGGCGGCGGTGGTCGCCAGGATCGAGAGGGCCGGCGGCCGGCCCGTGGCGGCTCAGGCCGACATCTCGGATGTCGCCGCAGTGGCACGCATGTTCAACTCGGCTGAAACCGCGTTCGGCGGCGTCGACGTGCTGATCAACAATGCGGGCATTATGAATCTGGCGACCATCGCTGACAGCGGTGACGCACTGTTCGATCGCCACATCGCGGTCAATCTGAAGGGCACGTTCAATACCCTGCGCGAAGCGGCCCGCCGCCTGCGTGACGGCGGCCGGATCGTCAACTTTTCCTCGAGCGTCACCAGCTTGCTGCAGCCGACTTACGGCGTCTATGCCGCCACCAAGGCGGCGGTCGAGGCCATGACCAGCATTCTCGCCAAGGAGCTGCGCGGCAGGAACATCACCGTCAACGCTATCGCGCCCGGCCCGACGGCGACCAAGCTCTTCCTCGACGGCAAGCCGCAGGAGGTGATCGAGCGCCTCTCCAAGCTGGCGCCGCTGGAACGTCTCGGCCAGCCCGAGGACATCGCCAATTCGGCGAATAGCCTTTTCAATCCTGGCTCACGGACAAGCTTCGCGGCATCTTCCCCGTCGCCTTTTCGGCATCTGGCGAAGCTACGTTCGAAGTATACATCGTCATTGCGGAGCGTCTTGGTTTGAAACTGCCGACAGCCGACGCGCTTTGACCTCGATGACCCAACCGCAGCAGTCAGGGCACTCGTCGTCGTCCAAACAGATACCGTCATTGGCCAGCCCGTTCTGGCCGTCTCCGAAGCTCGCGGCCTGTCCCGTTCGCCGTCGAGGCCCGCTGACGGCGTCAGGATGCACAATCGGTTCAGATGTTTAGAGTGGCTGCGCAGACCGCCTTGCGGGATCGATCTGACCCGCATCCCCTTCAAACTTCAACACGCTGACGATGGAGATTCCATCATGAGCGAGAAGATCATTCTCATCACCGGCGCTGTCTAGCGGCTTCGGCCGCCTGACGGCCGAAGCGCTCGCCAAGGCCGGAAACACCGTCTACGCCTCAACGCGCGATGTGGGCGAAGCCGTGACGCCGGTGAGACGGAAGCCATCGTTTGGCTTTCAACGCGATCGCCGCTCGAAGGGTCCGGTGAAGAAGGACGGACCCAACGTCGAGCTGGACGCCTACAGCTTCACGACGACGGCGCCGAACGCTCTCACGGACTCCATCAATCACGAGCGGATGCCGGTGCTGCGAGGAAGCCGACTTCGAGACCTGGCTCTCGATCTCACCGGCCGAGGCCTTCGCGCTGGCGAGGAGCTACGATCCGGCCGCGATGCGGATCGTGCAATCGGGGTAAGAAAGACCTGCTGGCGGCCTGAAGTTGACTCCCCCAGGTACCGGAGCGCCGCAGGCCCTTCACGTCGCCAGTCCGTCCGTAGCCTCAGCCGTAGCAATAGGTGGAGACGATTCCGAACGCGATCAAAGACGCGAAGGCCAGGACGTTCAACACGCTATTCAGGACGCCAGTGTTGTTGGCCCGCTGAGGCGAATAGTAGCTCCCGGAATCTGAGTAGTAGTTCATGGGATTTCTCTTAAGCTGAATCCGGAGGAGGTACGTCGTCGAATTCCGAAACTGACGTCCGATGCGATGGAGACCGGCCTACGCAAATCATTTGTTCTTCTGGCAGGTCTTCGTGGCATCGTCCCAGTGCAGCGTCTTTTTGCCGGTGCATTCGACCTGCGTGTAGATATGCGAGACTTCCGCCGTTTTCTTCGTCTTCTCCTTCGCCACGGCCGGTCCGCCCAAGACGACCAGTGCGCCAACGGCAGCGGCCGAGATCAAAACCTTACTCGCCATCGAAACTCCTCCAAATCCAAATGCGTGGATCTAAAGCTACTCCTATGCCCGCGCTCCGGCACCCAGGCAGTCTCGCAGGTGCTTCGGGTCCCGTTTGCGCCGCCGAACGCTTTCCTGCAACAGGTAGGTGGGGGCTATAAGGACTGGCCTGCGGCTTTTGTTGAATTTGGGCGTGGACTGAGTGTTCCCGACTGAATGCCGAGACCTCGAAGCGCGATCGCGTCGACCTGCGCGCGATCAAGTCCCAGACGATCAGTCCGAGCCGTCGATCGATGTGGCGGTCAAGGATCATGCTGCCAGAGGTTGCTGCTGAATACAAACGAGCTAACGGGACTTTTACCCGCGTACCTCACAATCCCACTTTTTGCGGGGATAGAGATGGGGACGGGATCAATTAACAGGCGTCGGTTCGCCGATCCGAGACGTGCGGTGACTCAAGACTGTGACGGGCTAATCGATCGTTGGGTCGCACTTCTACAAATGGGACCTCCGGGGCGATCGGCTTGGCCCGAAGTCCGCGCAATATTGTTTTGCGACGATCATCAAGAACGAGTTGGCGCGGCGCACACCATTTGACGGGAGCCCCGCTTTCCCGGTCAAGGTTGTTGATGTCGAGCATGGCCTGAAGGTAGCCGATGCAGGCCATGTCGGCTTTTTTGCAGTGTGAAATCCAGAATTTCGTTGAATGGACGTCCTCTGCCGTCAGCGCAGGGCCTCCAGTGAGCACGACGAGTGACAAACCAGCCGTAGCGCGAAAATTACTCAACGAACTTTCCCTCGGCGTTTCTAAAGCACTGATTAAGTTCCGTGAGTTGCGCCGCAGTGCTAAGGGTCCACGATGGGCGCTAAAAAGGCCAGCCCGTATCTCGGGAACGATTGAGGTCATTCAGCGTACTTACCTCCCTTCGGACGAGAGGGGAGTTATTTATGCTTAATACCCGAGAGCAGCTATTTAGAGATCTTCTTCACAGCGTTCATGATCGCGTGATGAAGAGAGACGGTCAACTCTCATCAGCAGAGACCTGTCGCGTGAAGATGAGGCGGAATAGGCGTCGCATACGTCATCATCCCGTCGTTGAATCGGATCCTATCTGAAAAGGACGGCGTTGGCACGTTGACCGTGAAATCAAGGAGCGTGCAAGCAATGATCCTCTACTATTCGCCGGGCGCGTGCAGCCTGTCTGACCACATTGCGCTGGAAGAGGCAGACATGAAGTTCGACCTCGAGAAAGTAGACCTTCAAACCCACAAATTGAGGGATGGCCGCAGCTATTATGAGATTAATCCGAAGGGCTATGTGCCGGCACTGCAATTCGACGACGGCGAAGTGTTGACGGAAAATGTCGCAATCCTCACCGTCATCGCCGATAGATACCCGGCGATGATTCCGCAGGGGCAGTTCGGCCGTTATCGCCTACTCGAAATGTTGGCCTACCTTTCGACTGAGGTCCACAAGGCCTTCCATCCCCTATTCAGCCCTGCCGCTTCGGACGCGGAGAAGGAGGAAGCCAGGGTAGAAATCGGCAAGAAGCTGGAGTTCATGACCTCCAAGCTCAAGGGTTTCTATCTCTTCGGTGAGAAGGCAACCGTAGCGGATGCCTACCTATTCCCGATGCTGCTTTGGGCCGGAAAGCAGAAGATTAAGCTGCCCGAGCCGTTGCGGGTGTTGGTTCAACACATGCGCTCACGTCCAACGGTGCAGGCGGCCCTACGGCAGGAAGGCCTCATGTAAACCGGTGATCGAGCGATCGCTTCGCCTTCGTTTTGCGCATAAGAAGCGCGCGATTTCCTCATTACGCCATTGGCCGCAGGAACCTCCCAAAATGTATGGCGTTAGTGAGACCGGCGCGGTCAACGAGAAGATGAGCCGATGGCAAACCTCGAACAGCTCGAAATGATCCTCCGTGACATTGAGGAGGACATTCTAAACACAACGGAAGAAATCGATCGGCAGCGGGATGTTGTACGCGGTGTGGAAGATCCGTTCGAGCGCAAATATGCCGAACATGTTCTGGCAACTTATGAAAACCAGCGGTCGGAAACGCTCGTTCAGCATGAGCAGATGGCGCGAGAAATTGCAGAACGTAAATTGCTTTCAACCAAAGGAGCCCGGTAACGGACTGACCTCGCGTTTTTATGGTTCACGGCCACAGTTTTCCGCTGCGGGATGCTGTTTTCACTTTCTCGATGCCGTATTCGCCGGTGAGGGCTTCATCGCTTGTCCAGCCCGGCCGGCGGCTTGGGCGTGAGAAGGGGAGACTTAGCGCGAATGTCGCGAAAGAACGTATACCAATACCAGAGCAGCAGGATCGGAGCCCCGATATCGTAGACTTCCCCGATCCCCGGGATCGGTTCCATAGGGAGGGCGAGAGCTCCCAGAGCAGCCGTCGCGCCAACGCGATAACTCAATGCTGAAAATACACGCTTTAGCGGATTGTCATCAGGCATGTAGGAGACAATCACGATCAGCGCGATAAGCAGGGCTGTCATCACGGCGACGAAAATTAACAGGTCGCGAAAAATGTGCTCAACCGTTGTCCACGTGCTTGAGTCCATGAAGCCCCCTCGACCTGTTTAAGACTTTCGCTTTTTGCCGCTACGCTTCGATGACGTTTGCTTTGCAGCCTTTTTGTCGGCCGCAACGAACTCCTTGGCGACCTTTTGCGGGATACCTGCCTTTTCAGCGAATGCAGGATCATGCGCGGCTGCTTCCATGAAGCGGTGCTGTTGCGCGGATTTTGACGGCATGGGGCGTTTGCCTTCTATTATCTGTCAGTCAACGTTCCGCATTTGAGGTCTGTTCCTCGGTCAATTGAGTTTTGCTTATCGCGTTGGCGGAGCGCGCTCGGGTTGGGCGGGGTCATCGATCGGGATGGGCGTCGGCTGCGGTGGCTCGTTGGGCTCGGGCGGCAGAGGCGGCAATTGCCCCGCCTCTTGGGTTGGGACGGGGATGCTTGGTGGGTCGTTGCCATTTTCCATGCTGATGGAAGTCAAAGGACGCTCCGCCGGTTCCAGAACGTCTGATTGAAGCGATCACCAGTCGAGAAGCTCAGGAACGTCGCCAAAGTATCAGGGTTAGCGCTGCGCCCGCGATGGCCGCGATGTAAAGCAGCAAGCTGGGCAGCAACTCGAGGATAACGCCGATGTGGAAGCCCAGAACGATCCGTAGGTGACATCGCCAGCGCCAGTGGCTTGAGCAACCCGGCGTCCGAGCCAGCTCCGCGCGCCCCTATTGAAAAAGAGGCCGACAATAATGCCGATCAACACCAAAAGAATAAAGGTGGTGATGGCTGTTGTGAGAATGGGCATGGCGAACTCCTGGCCTCCGTCGTCCGCCTTATACGCGAATTGTCGGCGAGGGCTTCAAAACAATGACGGTCCGACAGAGGCTGCCGGACCGTTGCACTGGGTATGCCTGCCTCAGCCCTACAAACGCACTACGCTACGCGGCTGCTGCTCGATCATTTGAACGATGGAGCCACGCCTTCGTTCCCGCGAGGCGTGCGGAACGCTGTGGATAAGTGCAGAGCCAACTTAGGATGGAATTGAGGGGGCCGGCCGTCGCTATAACAGCCGACGTTTCCCGGAACCACCGTCGAAGCTCCGCTGTCCCTCGTGAAGAAGCTCGCGATAAAGTTTGCCGTGAGTCGGTCGGCTCGCGTTCTGGATGTCCATCGCTTCGCCTTCGTCGATGCAGTTCGATATCGGCTCAGCTCAATTCACCCAATCGCCGTTGGTCAGAGTCGTCCCGCTCATGCATCAGAGCAAGGACGGTCGCTTTTATTTCAGGCTATATGGGTAGCGGCGGTCATCGCTATGCCCCTCCTTGCTCTGATGGAAACACGGCAAGAGGTCACGTTCGGCGGTGCGAGCTGACCGGACGCGGTTGCGAGAAAGCCTAGCTGTCCAAGGGCCGGACCCAGAGTATCTTGAGCTTGTCAGGCGAAATGTCCGCGCTGGCTCGTCGCGGGATTACCTCGACGCATTTCGATTTGGAGGAGTTTTTCATGCTTGGCAAGGTGTTGATTGCCGCCGGAACAGCAAGCGTGCTGTTTCTATTTGCTGGTCCGACCGTCGCGAAGGATAAGGCGAAACAAACGACGAAGCCGCCGCATATCTATTCCCAACCGGAATGCACAGGCATGAAGAAGATGCACTGGGATGATGCCACCCAGACCTGCCAGAAAAACAAGTGACGCTGACCGCCCGAGGTCGAGTATCGCTCAAGCAGTCCGCTTGAGGCTGACGCCCGCCAACGCTCTGACGGAAGCACGGCAAACCGTATCTCGTGGGGCTGTCGGCGCCGTTGCAGGTGTTGGCGGTTGCAAGAGGAATTCGGTTGATCCTCGCGCGTTGGGCGTTGATGGCTTTCGAGGAACGGACCACACGAAGCCGGGCTTTTTGAGAGTGGTGAGCGCGGTATCGCGCGAACGGGGGTCCGGTTGGGATCGTTTCGGTGCTGTTGCCATTCCCAAATACAAATGAGCTAACTGTAACTTTACTCACGTGCCCCACCATCCCACTTTTTTGCGGGGATAGAGATGGGAACGGGATCTATAAAAAGGCGTCGTGGTTTGGTCGAGCCCAGGCGTGCGGTGATTCAGGACGGCGACGGTCTCCTCGATCGATGGGTGACACTTCAGCAGAGATACGACGGCGCTTGGTTTTGGAATCCTCTTAGGGCGATCGCAGTAGCGGTAGTTACTCTCATCGGATGGAAGATGCTCGGATGGCTGTAGCCGCGCAGCGTTTTCAGGCGGTCGGAAAAGGCCGCCGGTGATGATTTTCCCGCGATAGCGGGCGGGGTGCGCTTGATCCGTTGCCGCTTGAGCCGGTGCTGCACCACGAGCAGGCCGAATTTCTAAAGCTTTCGAATGGCCGGGGGTGTCGTCTCACGACACAGAGCGCAGTGACGCATCAGTGTCCGGCCGTTTCGTTAGTGACAGCAGGTTCCTCCGATATTGGTCTCCTCCGCGACCTTGCGAACCAGCCCATCGAGGCGCTTGCGGTCCAACGGCGAGTAGCGCGGGCTCGTTCTGTTCAAGCTCTGCCAATCGTACGGGATGTCTGTGGCAGACCTTGTGTGCTCGCCTAGCGCATATCCGACGTATGCTGCGAGAGGAGCGGATGCGAACACTGCGACTGCGAGCGCTAGTGGCTTCAGCATGATGACCTCCACTCTCACGACGCCAACGGAAAGCCGACCAAGTCGGCAACTTATGTCGAGATTCGTGGCGTTCTCTTGTTCCGCGTGAAGCTCGCGTTCGATGCAGCCCAAGTCGTAACTCGCGGCTAACTCGCCGTGAGCGTATGGGTGAGATCTAAGGCCCTGTCGGTGCCGTAGTCGCAGTCCATCGGCCCCGGGCGATGCCTGTTTTCGGCTATCTCTGATGTGTAGGTCTGCCGCCGTTGGTCGGGCAGAGTAGCCATTGGCGTAGGCTCGTCGCCGGCATTGCCAGCCTTGCTTCGTCATCGCGGCGCATGGCTTGGGATTGGTGAAGGCTTCGAATTCCGCGCGTCGGCGCTTCCGCTCGGCCTCTCGGCGCCGCTTTTCCAAGACGTCCAATTTAGCTAGCGCCGTCCGAATATTCTCGGCCGCTTCCGGGCTCACGGGGTTGCTTCCCGAACGCGGGCCCATCGGGCTCGGGCGGCAGCGAGGCAACGCGCCCGGCCCTCTGGTGTCCTCGGACCTGTGCTCATCCCGCCGTGCAATTTGCATCTGCCATTTTTCATAGCCGGCGCCTGACAGGGTTTGCCCGTCGATCTGGCGTGGGCGCCGCAGCGGCATTTCGGTTTCGCTGGCCGCTTCTTCTCGATGAGCTAGCCACCGACCTTGGCGCGGCTCTGCATGAATCGTTGCAGCACGTGGTTGGCCATGTGTCAAAATTCTGCTGTCACTAATGAGTGACCGCATGTTTGACCAGGGCAATTGCGGTCACGATCAGCTTTTTCATTTTCTTCTCTCCCTAGGGCCACAGGAAATGCGATTGACGGGCCGATGAAGATGTCCCGCCATCTCCGGCCCTGATGCACGGAGATATTGGCGGTAAGTTCAGTTGCGCTTTTCGGTTTCGGTCGAGGGGCGGGTCTCACGTACCCGCCAAACATTGCCATGCGGTTCACTCATTAGTGACAGCATAAAATGGCCCGCCGTGCAGATCTGGGCCTGCAACATGAAAGACGGCACGACCGAGGAGCAGGTGGAGTCGATCGCCAAGGACTGGCTCAAGGCGATCCGGCAGATGCCGGGAGGTGCGGCGGCCAAGGTGAGGGTGTTCTTCCCCACGGTCGTCAACAACACGGGCCAGACCGACTTCTACTTCGTGGTGAACTCGCCCTCGTTCACCGACTGGGGAAAGATGTGGGATGCCTACCAGAATGACTCTGCCGCCGCGAAATCGGACGACCTCAACCAGGGCAAGGTCGTGTGCCCCGACAGCATGCTGTGGGAAGCGCACGCGATCGAGTAGGTAACATCCAGGCTTCGCCGCGCTGCTGGATCGCATCGAGGGTAATGGGGTGCGCACGGTCATTGTCGAGGATGCCTCCCGCTTCGCCCGTGAGCTGATGGCATCACCTTGCTGATCTCTCGCGGCGTTCGCCTCCTGACGGCCTCAGGGGACGATCTAGACGGCAAGCGACGATCCAAGCCGCCATTGAACTGAAGTTTCGAAGGTTTCTCAGTCCAGGTGAAGGCCGACCCCGTATCTATGCCCGGTCGGTGCAGGCCAATTATGGGTTCGAACCCAGGTTGATATCGGCCCGATGGAGCAACGACTTGAACATAGGCCGTATGAGCAAAGTCCCCTTCCTGCCAGCCAAGCTGCGCCCTGGTCGTGATATCACCCAGACCGCCGCCGGAGGTGCTGTCTTCGAAAGTGTTACCCAATGGGCCAGTGATGCTCGAATTGCCAACGCCGGTGGCGTGAGCAACTTGGCGCCCGAGCCAGCCGCGTCCGCCACGATTGAAGTAGAGGCCAACAATAATGCCGATCAACACCAAGAGAATAAAGGTGGTGATGGCTGTTGTGAGAATGGGCATGGCGAACTCCTGGGCTCTGTCGTCCGCCTTATACGCGAATTGTCAGCCACTACTTGTTTGCCGTCAGGACCTACCGGACAGTTTGAGCTGATTGCATAAGAGAGAGTTTGCGGCTCATCGTAACCCCGAGGAGGGACACGATGAGACAGCGTAATGATTGATGACGACCTTTGACCCAAACTGAACTTCGCTGAAGTGAAACCGATATCCGCTCTTGAGGGTAAAGCGGTCGCATAAAAGCAAAGCTAAAGCGTCCGCTTGTGACCCTAAGCGGACAGAGTCCTCCGACAGCGCTAACGCAATTGCCATTATCACCGACGGTCGAACTTCGCCATCTTTGCCCCGCGACCGGGCGGCGACGCACCAAGCCGACCGCCAAATAAGAGGATTTTGCACCGTCGCCGTGTGGACAAAACCTGGAACGTGGCCGCAAGGGCCTCAGTCCGCATTGCTGACGATAGAGGTCGTACCAACCGTTTATTTTATGGCGCGAAAATTTTCGATATCTTAGGCGTCACGCCTATGACCTACCTCATCGCCATCGATCAAGGCACTCCCTCGACACAAGCGATCGTGCTCGATAGAAGGCTCGACCTCGTCGCAGTCGCTCAGCAGGAGTTGCGACAGATCTACCGGGCCCCGGGTTGGGTCGAGCACGATCCGGAGGAAATCTGGTCAGCTGTCATCGCAACAGGACGAGAGGAGAGGCTAGGGCCAAGCGGCTTATCGGTGTTTGCCAGACTTAGCGATTTATGAGTTCCGTATGATCTTACAAAGCGCGCGGTTGATTGCGCGCGTGATCGGCGGTTGCTCGCTCATAAACGCATAGAAGTCATTTTGAGCAAGGCGGAAGAGGAGCGTCTGATCCACGGCCGTTACGCTGGCAGATCGTGGCTCGGAATCTAGCAGCGAAAGCTCCCCAAAGAATTCATCCTTGGACATCTCCCGCAAGGTCAGCTCGCCATCATGCACGCGCACGCGTCCATTTCCAATGATATAAAGGGAATCGCTGAGATCTCCCTTGTCGAAGATACGCTCGCCTGCGGCACACCAGCGCTCGGTCAGCAGTGGGGCGACGCTGGCAAGAGCCTCGTGGGGGATTGCTTCGAAGATGGTGACCCTTTTAAGAAGCACCACTTTGTCGAGTATAGACGTTTGCGCCTGCATGAGGACTTCGCCGTGGCTCCTCGACGCTTCAAGTAAGCTGGTGGCGATATCGGCAACCAGCGGGTCTGGATCGTTGGCAGCGGCTGTCAACGTCGCAATCGCGTCCGGCACCGATGGATCGAGCATACGCAGTGCGCAAGCGCGAACCCAGGATGTGACCCATTGGTATCGACCCGATGAGAGTTCGACGAGACGTTCTTGCATCACGCGTGGATTGGTTGGCTTGCGCGCGCTATCCAACTTTTGGAAAAGCGGCAGCACGAGAGCTCGATGGTGCTCGGACAGCATGCTTTGCAGCACCTGCAAAGCGTTGACGCGCCAGTCGGCAAGCTCGATGTTCGCCTCGGGTTGCAAGCTTGAAAGCATTGACGGCGCATACGGGAACGACCCGAGCAGGTGCAAGACACGACGACAGCAGGTCTCGCGAGCATAGTCGAGGGCGGCTGCGAGAAGCGGATCCGAGCTGACTGAGCAAAGATCAGCCTCGGCTGAGATCATCTCGCTACCCTCTCTCCCCGCCTCGCGCAGGCACGCTTCGGCAAGGTCTTCCGTGTGTTGTTCTTCCATGTAGTAATCAGTTAGGACCGACCCCACGATCCCCTGGTCCTTGTTCAGCGCGACCTCGTATAAGTGGTAGAGTATCTGGACGCTTCGAGATCGCATCACGCGTTCAAGGCGGCGCGCCTCCTCAGCACAAGCGTCACCCCCGAGTTCAAAGCCGGTCGCGAAATAGGTCGCACTCATGAATGAATCATCTACTCCAACACCGAAACGGTACCACGCGTTCTGAAGTGACTCGCCGATGATCCCATACTCGATCATCTCGGATCCAGGGATAAAGCCGCGCCAAATGGGCTTCGCGTCGGCGCCGACGCGCACACCGCGGAATCGTCCTATCCATGTGCTCACGATGTCACTCGCATCACCATATGAGGATTCTGCGGCGTAGAATTCTACGAGCTGGCGGCGATCGACTGCGTCGAACGGAACGCCCATTGCGTAAAGAATTCGGACTAACAAACTAACCGGATTGAGCTTGTCGATCGCATCGCGCGTTTGGACCCTTTTGCCACCGAATTCGAAGCTCTGCGGCAGCGGACCTTCCACGTGGTAGCGAGAACGGGATTGATCCGACAAGCGACACTCCAGCACGACCCAGTCGTGCGGTATGGCTAGGTTTCTTTCTCCGATCCGCGACGCCAGCCCAAGCGATCCATCTGACTGCTGAATTGGCGTGGTAAGCACCGACGCGTCGATATTCGAGACGAAGCATGGAATTTCGTCAGGAATTTCCGATTTGTTACCGGAGCGCAATGTGGCTGCGAACTTGGGCAGCAGTCCAGCCGGACAGCCGTAATCCGATTCCACGTACTCGGCGGTGTGGTCTTCAGGGTCATCGAAGTACGACCTCAGCGATGGATCGTCTCTCGCAGCTGCCATACCAATATCGTGGATGGAAACCACGTTCTTCCTCCCAACGAGCGTCTCGCGAAGGCCACTGCGCCCCCCGGTCGCCTCTATGATCGTGTCAAATCTGATTGTTGTGCCAGATGCCACGCGAGAAACACTGTCATGCTGCCACCGCGTGATACCGACCAATGACGGCGAGTTCGAACCGGCACGCGTCGCTCTCTGGAGTTCGACTTCACCGCTGCGCAGCGTTTGCAAATCCAGCCGGCGAGGCATCGTTCCGGTATATATCACGACTCCCAGCTTGAGGGCGATGCCATGCAGCAGCGTCTGGATGTCGGCAAGCATGATGCCGCGCTTGCCGCGATACTGCGAGAAATCGTAGGTCATGCTCTCGGGCATCCCGAGCGTAGCCATCAAATAGGTTACGTCCTTGTAGACGCCGATATAGCGATTGCGCGAATAGACCTCGCGCTGCTCGCAGACGACTACATAGTGGTCTCGTAAGCTCAATTGCACTGCAGCCATCAGCCCCGCGGGTCCGGCACCAAGTACGAATACGTGCCGTCGCGAGCGATTTTGATCAATTGTTCTCGATATCAGCCGCTTGCGATGCTGAAGCAGCCCATCCACCGAAAGGGAGAGATCCTCTAGAGAGACATCGCTTGCCAAGAATTCCACAGCCCCCTTTGGGCATTCGAGGGGGGGCAGGCGATCCTCGATCGAAGTTACATCGAGGGCTATCGCATCGAAGCGACGCCCGAATTCGCGGGCTTCGAGCATGGAGCGCAACGACGAGGACATCGGGCTGCTTTTTACCAGCGCCTCACTGTGCAGCGTGCGTGACGGTGCGAAGCGCAGCTCGGTCAGTATCGAGAGTCCCCCTTCCATCACGGAGCTGATGATAGATCCGCGCGACGGTTCATTCCGTGCTGTTCCGCTCGAACTATCACGCAGGTTGCGCCAAAGCTCCGATGTATCTCTGGTCGGCCGTATTGGGGATACGGATACGAGTTGATTGGTCGTCATTTCATTATCCTTTTTATTATCATATGACATTCAAAATTGAGGCCGCGAATACCGGCATAACCTTTCAAAGGGCCAATTTATGCTGCGAGTTCCACAGTGCGCAGCGTGAGTTTCCCGTCGACGCGGTTGGCGCAGAGCGCCGAGTATTCCGGTACCTCGAGCCAGGTGGACGTATCGACGGTGAGCGGCTCCGACGCCACAAGAATTGAGTCCGAGTTGGCCGCCCCTCCGATCATCTTCCATTCGCCGTCATGGAAGTCGTAGTCGCGGCCGACAGTGAACCACTGACTGAGGTAACGAAGATTCCCTTCGTGCACGCTGTCACCGTAGCAGCCAAAGTCGTAGGTAAACCGGGTTGCAATGAGTAATGACCCATCGGTTACGAACAGATTTGTCGACGACGAGCGCGTCACGCCTTCTTGCTGGCGAATCCTTCGCAGCACGGCGAGTGCAGAGTCGAGCGCCCGTACGAGCGTGTCGAGACTTGGCCGAGCTGCGGGATCGTCCAACTGACTCAACAGCAGCGCGTAGATCCACTCGCTGTCTGTACTGCCACGAACCTGGGTTCTGATCTCTGGCCGGACATACTCGGCCAAAGCGAATTTGTAGATGTCGAATTGTGCAAGATCGCCATTGTGGGCCAGCGTCAGGGGCGTGCCTTCGAAATTGAACGGATGAAGATTTTGCCGGCTGACATGAACTCGCTCGTTATATGGGACGCCCCTGACGTGAGCGAGCAGACATCGCGGTCGTAGCTTCGCTGACAGGTTGTGGAGATTTGCGTCGAAGACGGGCAACTCCGTGGTCGTGTAGCGGAACGGAATGTCGGGCAGGTAGCTCGCCGGATCCCATGCCATCATGCCGAACCCCGCAAGATTTAGCATTTGGAGCATCTGAGGACGATAGGCCTGTTTCAGCAGCGAGCTATCGGGCTTGTAGAGCAAGTTCTCCAGCGGGATCTGACTTCCCAGGTATGCAAGCACTCTACACATGGCTCGCTTCCCGCGTTCGGGCTTGCAGGCTGCGCTCTAACTCAAGTCGGGATGCGTGGTCCCTGCACTGGCGCAACGTACCTACAAGCCCCCTATGGATGTGCTCGGCCAGGTACCACGACAATGGCGATCTGGTGGTCTGTAAGCTGGTAACGGCATCCTTCTTCAGTGCCAGTACTTGTGCCGGCTCGCACGCTTCACAACTGGTCGCATTGGGGCCTCCATCGAGCACACCGAGAACCCCATCGAACGAGCCTGGCGCATGGACGGCAATCTGAAAGCGGGTGTGGCCGTGCTGCAGTATGGTGCGGAGCGCCCCTCGAACGACGATGAAGATTTCGCGCGACGGTGCGCCCTGGCCATATAGCGCTGTACCGCGCTTCGCCTCCAGCAAGCGTCCTAACTCCAGAACACGCTTTGAGCTCCTGGGTAGAAAGTTGCGAAAAAAAGGGCAGGGATCCAAATGGAATGCCGTCCGCATCGGCTCTGGACAAAGCACTGCACGTCTCACTCGTCTCTCGTGAGAGAGGCGCTACTTCCTGCAGGAGTTCGCCGATCCTTGCGTAGGAGCGCCGAACGGCATCACAAGTATTCTCGATCAACCGCTGCATGATCGAAAGTGACGCCGGTTTATGGTCCAGCCGCAATAACTCGAAGTGTCGCCGTCCGAGTAAGTAACCATTTGTAGGCACGACAGCGAGCGCGGTTGCGGTTCGACGGTTGCAATCGAGCAGACCGACCTCTCCAAACACGCTGCCTTTTTCGAGGCGCGCCAGCGTCAAGATTTCATCGCCAGGAACCCGAGCGCAGATCTCAACCAATCCATACTGAATGAAATAAATGCCGTCTGAATCGGCCCCCTGCCGAAACAAAGTCTCGCCCGGATCACGAACGAACGGCTGAACCATTCGCGCGATGTCTTCAAGCTCACTTGTGCTCAGCCCTCGGAAGAGCGTCAATGTGTGGAAGAATTCGACAATCTCGCGCATAGCAAGCACTCCGCGAGGACCCGCCCATCCTACCAAACCGGAGGAAGGCTAGGAAGTTGAGCTACTTCTCACCAGACCCAGCAAGCTGAATGTCCTGATTGATCAGCATGAACTGGGCATCGGAGGCGCAGGTGAAGCCCACAGATCCCTCGTACTGCGTCGACTGGCCACCAGAAATCGAGGCCTCGAAGCGTGTCACTGTGAGGCTGCCGTTTTGATCCCAGTTCGGCTCACCAGCGCGGGTGACGACGAGGTGGCAGCGACCGTTCTCGCTTGTGAAGTAGCTGACGGCGTGTTCGGCGCCAACCTTGAAGCTCGCAGCTTGAAGGGGCTTTACGGAGGTACTTTCTGCAAAAGCGGGAACTGCAGCGAGCGCAATAAGGCTCATCAGCGAGGCTGTGACAGCGATGATCT
This sequence comes from uncultured Alphaproteobacteria bacterium, assembly GCA_963710005.1. Lineage (GTDB taxonomy): Bacteria > Pseudomonadota > Alphaproteobacteria > Rhizobiales > Hyphomicrobiaceae > Hyphomicrobium_B. The sequence goes on along the minus strand of CAVPYR010000003.1, from coordinate 311,781 downwards.
TCTTAAAGGTCATGGTGTTCTCCTTATTGATCCTGATCTCAAGTGCATCGCGGTATCTCGATGCGATGGGAGAACCATGAAGGATCATCGGCATGGGCGCTGTGGGATTTGCCACAGGGTGTAAAATTCGCATCGAACGTCTGCTCGCGACCGACGAGGTTCGCATGTCGGCGGCTGGCCGGAATTTGAGCCATGAAGCGCGGCATGACATAGGAGTAAATTACATGAATCCAGTCAGTGCTTGAGCGCCGATATGCTGAACGCCGAAACAGGTTTGGCGAAGCCTTTCAACGCGAGGTCACCAACGAACTCGGACTCAACAAGGCATTCAAACTTGCTCAAGGTTTTTCTATTCGTCAGGATTTGGCCGCCTCTCGCCTCGCTGCACAGGCGGGCAGCGAGGTTCGTAACAGTGCCGATTGCTCCATAGTCGAGCCGTCCATCAAAGCCGATGGCGCCGATTGTGGCGTAACCCTGGGCGATTCCGATACCAAGTGAAAGGTCATGTCCGAGCTTGCCCCAAACGGTGCTCATCTCGTTGACACGGTCGCGCATCGCTACGGCCATGCGAAGCGCGCGCTCCTCCGGATTAGGAACGACGATCGGGTCATTGAAGAAGATCATCAGTCCGTCGCCGGTAAAACGCTCAAGGGTGCCTTCGTGCTGTAGGATAAGCTTGCCCATTTGGGCATGGTATTCTCGCAAAACGCTCATAACTTCTTCGGGTTCTGACGACTCCGCAAACGTAGTAAAACCACGCAGATCCAAGAATACCACCACGACTTCACGGCGATGGCTTGCAAGCGGATCGTCAGTGCCACCCGATAAGATCGCTTCAGCGAGCTGAGGAGAGAAGAATCGTTTCAAGCGGGACAGAATTTCGAGTTGCCGTAACTGCTCGTTGACACGATTCTCGAGTGTCGAATTCCATTCGGCGAGTTTCGTGCTCTGCGCCTGTACGGTGTCGTTTAGGGCTTTGATACGCAGCATTGATTTCACTCTCGCAACAAGCGCACCGTGCTCCACGGGTTTAGTCAGATACTCATCTGCGCCCGCTTCGAGTGCAGTGACGACATCCTGCGTGCTCGACTTTGCCGTGATCATGATGATCGGGATGAATGGGAGTGCGTGATCTGCCTTTAGATGACGGCATACTTCAACGCCGTCCATTTTCGGCATCATGATATCGAGCAGGATAAGGTCTGGTCGTTGCTCCTTGGCGACGGCCAGAGCCTCTGCTCCGTCCGTCACCGTCACAATCTCATAGCCGTGCAATGCAAGGCGCGTCCGGAAAATATCGATGTTGTCCGGATTGTCGTCAGCAATGAGGATGCACGGTGATGTCCTCACGACAAATTCCTTACGCGTTGGTTGCGGGCAAAAGCTCCCGGATTTTCGCGAGCAGCTGCCGCGGGCTGAAGGGCTTCGTGACGTAGGCGGCACAGCCGGCTGCGAGTGCTTTTTCCTCGTCCCCGCACAACGCAAATGACGTCACGGCGATGATCGGTATCGGCGACAGGGCCGGCACGGCCTTTATTAGCCGAGCAACCTCGTATCCATCGATTTCCGGAAGTTGAATATCCATCAGGATAAGGTCGGGTCGCCCCGCCATCGCCATCGATACGCCTTCGCTGCCGGTCACCGCTTCTATTAGCTCGTAGCCAACTCCTGTTAGGAGATCGCGCAATATACGCCGGTTGTCCTCATGGTCCTCCACGACAAGTATCCGATTGGTCACGACCGTCGCGCCCCATGTTGGACTTGGACAGGCACCGTGAACCAAAACGAAGAGCCTTTGCCGGGACTCGAGCGAACCCCGATTTGCCCGCCTTGCATTTCGATGAGGCGTTTCGAGATAGCGAGACCAAGACCCGTCCCGCCTTTTCTCGGCACCGTAGCATCCTCGACCTGCCGAAACTCTTCGAAGATGTTTGTTTGTTCGGCTTCGGCGATTCCAGGACCAGTGTCGGTCACTGAGACGTTGAAGACCCCGTCGGTCGCAGCGACTTTTAGATTCACCTCACCCGCGTCCGTGAACTTGATAGCATTGCCGAGTAGGTTCAAAAGAATCTGCGTGGTTCGCCGCTCATCGCCGAAAGCACGCGGCAAGCCGGGCGGCACATCAACTTTCAATGCGAGGTGCTTTTCTGCGGCTAGAGGTTCGATGACGGCGACCGCGGTCTGGACGACCTCGTTCATCGAATAATTACCCTGCGACAGCTTCAGCAACCCAGCCTCGATCTTGGATAGATCGAGAACGTCGTTTATGAGGTCTAGAAGGTGGCGCCCGTTCTTATCCACGCGCAGCAGCGTACTTCGAACCTTTTCGGGCAGCTCACCGTAGACGTTGTCGAGTATGAGCTCCGTGTATCCGAGTATCGCGTTGAGTGGAGTTCTGAGCTCGTGGCTCACGTGTGCGAGGAACTGGGATTTATGGCTGTTGGCGACCTCGAGCTGATGTCCTTTCGCCTCCGCCTCCTGGAAAAGACGCGTGTTGTCGATCGCGAGCGAGAGCTGCTGAGCCACGGGGTCTACGAGCTCGATATCCCGGTCAGTGTAAGCGCCAGGTGTGAGACTATCGAGAAAGAAGGCTCCCACGGCGATACCGCCCACCAACAGCGGAACCATCAGCATCGCGCGAACCCCCTCCTCGGCCGCGAAGGCAAGGTCCGAGAAATCCATTTCCGCCGTCAGGTCTCGAACAACGCGACCCCGCCTGTTCTTAAGCACCCAGTCGACGGCGGTCCCCTCTGAATTTTCCCAAGTTTCGCCTTGCCACGAGGCCAGAGGTGGTGCTGCTACCGACAAGGCCATTACTAATTTATTTCCCTCAGGAACTACGACGCCGATCCGGTCATACGGAAGCAGCGCTTTCACCGCCCGGGCAAAGGCCGGGTACACAACCGACAAGTGCAGAGATCGGCTGAGAACGGGCTGAGCTGCCGCATAGAGTCGGGCGTGCTCGAGAGCTAGTGCCGCCTGTGCCGCGAGGCCGTGAAGGGCGTCAAGCGTGGCCGGTTCGAAGCGCACCCGATTGCCCTTCCGATCCGCCGTCAAAATGCCGATCGCTTGATCCTGAATCATGAGGGGCATGATGGCAAAGACGCGAGACCGCAACGATTTGATTTGATCGTATGGCGGGTGCAGGCGCAGACGCTCCGGTACAGGAGCCAAACCGTCCCAGACGATCGCCTCTTTCTCTAGGTAGGCCTCTGCCAGCCCCCCGCCCGCTGGTCCGAGCGGCACGCGGATCGCTTCGAGCGGTTCGTCAATGCCTGTGGAGGCAATCGCCTGAAGAAACTGCCGTTGTAAGTCGGGACGCATGATGCTCAGCCGGTCAAGATGAAGCACCTCCCGGCCAAACTCGAGAATGCTGTCGAGCTTAGCAAGCGATACGGGCGTCTGACGTTCGAGGCTTGCCGAATAGAGCTCTTTGACAGCATCGGCGAGCTTGCGATGTGTGATGTCGGCCCAAGATCCGACAATTTCGGTTGGCTCGCCGGATGAATCCCGCAGAACCTGAAAGGTGTCCTGAAACCAACGGTAGTGCCCCGCCTTATGCAAGAAGCGGTATTCGAGGTTACCGCCGCCCTGCGATATCAAGCGCCCGAATTCCTGGAGTACATGGGGAGCATCTTGCGGGTGTAAATGGTTGAACCAGAAGTTAGGCTCCGCCATCGCCTCTTCCGGAGCGTACCCCATGATCTGGCGTGAACTCTCACTTGCGAACGTACACGCGAAGTCGCCCGAGGCCTTAGTAGCATAGGTGATTGCGGGACTGACGGCGAGGACATACTCCAGCCGCTGCCGACCTGTCTTGAGTTCCGCAGTGCGCATTTCGACCCGTTGTTCCAGCTCGTCGTATGCCTTTTGGAGCATGTCCTGGGCCGTCTTGCGCTCAGAGATATCCGCCCATGCGCCAATGAGCTCTAGCGGGCGTCGCGCTTCGTCATACATAACTTTGAAGCTGTCCTGGACCCAGATGTAGCGGCCATCCCGATGCCGAAAGCGATATTCGACAGTGCCACCTCCTCGTTCGATGAGCGTAGCGACCTTGTCGATGACCTGCGGCGCATCTTGGGGATGCAGGTTGGCGGGCCAGTGCTTCGGATCCGTGGTCATCTCCTCCGGTGTATATCCAAAGATCGTGCGAAGATTGTCGCTGACGAAAGTGCAAGCATAGTTTCCCGTCGCCTCGGTCGAGTAGATGACCGCGGGACCGGCAGCGAGCATGTGCGCCATGCGCGCATGGGCCTTTTGCAGCGCTTCCTGAGCAAGCTTGCGCTCGGAGATATCCGCCCAGGCGCCAATGAGCTCGAACGGTAAGCCCGCGTCGTCACGAATGACTTTGAAGCTGTCTTGTATCCAGATGTAGTGCCCGTCCCGATGCCGAAAACGGTACTCTGTCGTACCGCCGCCCTGCTCTATCAGTGCAGAGACCTTGTCGATGACCCGTGCCGCGTCCTCGGGATGCAAATTGTCAGGCCAGTGTTTTGGATCCTTCGTCATCTCCTCCGGTTCGTAGCCAAAGATCGTGCGGAGATTGTCGCTGACGAACGTACAGGCAAAGTCCCCTGTCGCTTTCGTGGAATAGATGACCGCAGGACTTGTAGCGAGCATATGATCGATGCGTGCACGTGCCGCCGTCGATTCCGCATCGCATCCACGTTGTTCGGCGCCTAAAATTTTGGGCGCAGTTGGCGCACGCCGTCCGAAGGGGTCGAGAAGAGTCCACAGAATATTGTCACCCATGGCACTTCCCTCAATGGGGCGGCCGCGGTCGAAAGCAAATCTGCAAACGTCTGTCTTTTTACCACTCTATCATCGTGAACGCGAGTGCGGCGTCGCAATGGTTGAGCTAAGTAACGTTTAACTAGTGTACTGAGGGAAAATAGCCGAGATTCATAGGGCTTAACCGTCGGCGATACCATCTTCAATCTTACGCTTTTCCGCAATGTCTCGCACGACCTTTGCTAAAATCGGATTTAGCGTAATCAAACGATCGAAATCCTCGATATCCAATACAAGAAGTTCGGTCGTTCTGCGCGCGGTCACATTCGCTGTGCGCCGGCCGCGCGACAAGAGTGCCATCTCTCCGAAGAAGTCGCCTTCTTTGAGCCGTCTCGCCAAGCCAGCATTTACCGAAGCCTCGACCTCGCCATCGGCGATAAAATACATAGCATCGGCTTCATCACCTCTATGCATTATGACAGTCCCCGGCGGCACTTTACGAGCCTTTAATAGGCCAACTAATTGCGCGATCGTTCCCGCATCAAGAGTTGAAAAAAGAGGAACGCGCGCAACCATGGCGAACGTCACCACAAAATCTCGTCGGCGGATTTCATCATAGAATCCTCGTCCGATAATACCGACGGGGAGAGCGATAAAGCCTATGCCGAGGAGCATGAACAGCACAGCGAAGAGCCTGCCGGCGATCGTGTGCGGGAGCGTATCGACTTGTCCGAGTTTGGTGAGGAATACAATGGACCACCACATTGCATTTGGCATATCGCCTAGATGCTCTGGTTGGATTGTGCCCTCGAGCGCATACATTATCGCTGATCCCGCAATGACGAGCCCTGCGAAGAGCACGATGCACGCCAAAAGCGGCCGGCGGACTGCGGCTAACACGTGTCCGATGGAAATGAGTGCCGGCGAATATCGGGCGATCTTAACAAACCGAACTAATCGAAGAAGACGCACTCCCGGTTCTGTGGGAAACATCAACTCTAAGAGGAAGGGTAGAAGCCCTATAAGGTCGACTAGCATCATAGGCGTCAATGCAAAGCGCAACCGAGAATAGCTATGAGTGAGGCTGCGCATCATCGGGTGTTCGGGCACCGTCCATAAGCGCGCGGCGTATTCGACGAAGAAGATGACCACACAGATCCGGTCGAAAAGCAAAAGCTGACGGCCGTAAACTTCTGCGATGTCAGGTGCGGTGTCGAGAATCGTCGCGGAAACGTTCGCGATGATGAGGCCCACCATAAACGTGTCGAAGGCACGCGAGGCGAGATCTCGCGGACGTCCGCGCTCCAGCAGGTCAAACACTCGTTGCCGAAGCGATGGGGCTGCTTTGGAATCGTTTGACATCGGCTGTCCCGCAGGGCAATCGACGATATCTAATCAATTTCGGGCTTCCGGACTTCGTTTCAGCATAGATGCCCTATAATGGCGAACCTAGCGCTACCCACCGTCCCACACCAGACAGGATTGCGGCGGGTATTCGATTTCGGTTGCGCCTAGTGCGGAGATGCCAAGACAAAGCCGCCTGACGGTCGCAAGACCGAGGCCAAATCCCTTCTTTCGAAATAGGCAAGCTCTCGCAGAGGAAGGCGTGGTGGATTCCCGCGCCACCTACTTGAAATTCAACGCCGTCGCGAAGGACAATTTGGAAACCTACCACGACGCAATGACGGCAGCGTTTACCGTCAGCAGGACGATCGGCGAAAGGGTTCTCCTCAACACCGAGGCTAACACCAGGGCCGCATTCGACGCCGCCGAGGCTATCTCACGAGCGAAGACGTGGCGCGAAATTGCCCAGCTTCAATCGAGCTATATGGAAAATCGGCCCTGAGAGACAAGGCCGATGCCGAGTCCATGCTCGGTAAGTAAGGCCTTGCATCGTCACGGCCATGCCGAGCTTATTTCGGACGATCCTTCAGCAGCTTTTTCTCGACCTGACGCAGCCGTCGCCAGCTCGGTCGTGCTGGGGAACGCGTCAATCTTTTTGATTACCCGGTAGGTCCGGTTCCCATTCGCCTCCCTCAACACCAGTCCAGTAGGTCTTCAAGAAAAGACGCCGCGTGAAGTGCATATCAAACGGCTTCTTCCTCACCGTCGCGATGGCGCGGAAGGCGCGAAGGCAGGCTTCCTGAACGACGTCTTCCGCGTTTGCGACGTTGCCGGTTAGCCAACGGGCGAGCGACAGCCCAGTGTCGACGTGGGGAAGCACCACGTCGTTAAATCGCTGCCGATCGTCCATTACGCCTCGCCGTCGCGTCGCTTAAGATGGCATCTCGGGTCAGGGCTTGACGATGATCTTGCCCGTCATGTGCGGATGTATTCCACAAAAGTAGGTGATCTCACCCGGCTCCGAGAAGAGCATTGAATATTTCTCTCCCGTATCGAGTGCCTTGGAGTGAAATTTGTGGTCCTTTTCGACGACGGAATGAGGAATGTCGTCGCCGTTCTCCCAAGTTATGGTGGTCCCGGGCTTGACGGTCAGCTCGGGCGGATTGAAGGTGAAATTATCGATGCGCACGGTTGCGTCTTCGGCATGGGCAACGCCGCCGAAGACGAGAAACGCCGCGAGAGCGAGATATCGGAGTAAGCTCATTAGTCAGCTAACGCCGTATCTGTGATCGCCAGCGCCTCCTTGCCTTGTTGATAGGTGACGCTCGTGATGCCGAGCACGCTGCGAAGCTTGTCGGCCGGCACGACCATGGGGCCGGGGGACGGCGCCGTACCCGGTGCGGGTTGCGGAAAGGCTGTCGAGCGCGCCGTATGGAACGTGACGTTGCCCTCGACCTTCTGCATCAGCTGATGGATGTGGCCATTGAGGACCGTCACGGATCCGAAGCGCTTCAGGTAACCGAGCGCGATGGCCGCATCGTCGGTGCCCCAGCCCCAGCTCGGATAGATCGACCACAAGGGGATATGCGCAAAGACGACGATCGGCGTTAAATCTTTGATCGCTTTAAGGTCGTCCTCCAACCACTCGAGCTGGTCTTGGCCAAGGGAGCCGAGACCACCCGCCTTGAGGTGTGCAACATTGACGAGCCCGATGAAGTGCACGCCGTTCTGGTCAAAGCTATACCAGCCGGTCCCTTTGGCGTTCTTGCCGAAGCGTTCGAGATAGTCCTTGCCCATCCCTTCGTCGACGATGTCGTGCTCGCCGGGCACGTAGTGCACATCGAGTTCCGCGCTGCCGATCAGTTGCGTGGCGTTATCAAATTGCGCCGGTTTCGAAAGATGGGTGATGTCGCCGGTATGGAGCATAAAGGCAGGCTTCTGCGGCAACGCCTTCACCTTGTCGATCGCCTCTTTGAGCGTATCGATGGCATGCGGGTTTGCGGCCTTGTCGAAACCGATGTGGCTGTCGGAGATCTGAAGGAACGTAAAGCCATTGGTGGCGATGTCGGTGACCTCGGCCGCCTCGGCACGGTCGAGTAATGACAAGGACTTAGGAACGCCCCCGACGACTGTCCAAAGAACGCCTGTCCCCGCCCAAATCATGCACTCCAAGGCATGCCGGCGGCTCGGATCGTGTCCGTCTTCGTTATCACTAGCCATATTTCACCCCTTTTAGAAACGCGTAGAATTCTGTGTTGCAAGGGGTAGACCCAGGCGCTCGCCGCTTTATTCCCGGTCGCCATCAAGAAATCTTGAAGATTTCTTTCGGGATCGAAGATCGGCACGCATATTCGATCTCGCACCGCGCCGGCTCCGAGGATCAATGCGGTGGCCGAAAGTCTGATGGCATCACCGAAAACACTGCGACGAGCTTGCTCTGCACTTCGTTCGCCCGGAAGCAATCCGCGATTGGCCCCGCTTCAGCGCCCTGTGGGTAGTATTTCAATTTGAATTTCGGCTCTCGAGCCAACTCGGGCGCTAAGGACTGGCAAAAAATCTCACAGCCGCCGCCATGATGACTTCGGGTGCGTCCTCCTGCATGAGGTGTCCGGAACCGGGAACCTCAGTGAGTTCACAATCCGGGATCATTACCGCAAGCTCACGACCGCGTTCGACCGGGAGCCATTGGTCTTCGGTACCCCACAATAGCCTCGTCGGACATCGGATTTTTCCATATTGGCTTTGCACCTCGTCGGTGTACTTCAAATCCATTTGCGCGATCTGCCGGTAGAAGGCCGGTCGTCCGATGGGTCCGAGCCATGGCGCAACATAGGGCTCCAGCTCTACATCACTGATGGGCCGACGCACGGCAGTCCGAAGATACGCCTGTAAGATGGCCCGCTGAAGATAATCAGGGACACCGGCGAAGGCCTGTTCGTAGTTTTGGACGTGTTGGACGAAGGGCGATCCCCACGGCCGGATTGCAACTGGATCGAATAACAGTAGCTTTTCATATTCGCATCCGTTCAACAGGTGGGCACGCAGCGCCGTCGCTCCCCCGAAGTCGTGCGCAATCACCTTTGGCCGGTCAAGACCCCAATGCCGCAAGAGAGCTGCCAAGACAGTATTCTGCACGCCGAGGGAAACGTCCTGACCTTCTGCCTTTTCCGATTGTCCGTAGCCCAGGAGATCGAATAGGAAGACCGTATGGTCCCGTGCGAGTTCTCTGCCAATATCCCTCCAGACGTAGGAGGAAAACGGCGTGCCGTGAACGAGGACAATCGGATTTCCTTCGCCAAGCGTATCGTATGCGACCGACTGGCCATCAAAATTGAATCTCTTGCTAAGGCTCCATTCAGGCATCGCACCTACCCGCATATCGTGGTCTGCAAAAATCTCTGGAGAGTGCAACGACCAATTCCCCCGAAGGCAGAAATTCAACTTTGGACACTACCACCCTACACGACGATGACATCAACCCCCGCGACCAAGGACCGCCAGCGCGGTATGTGAGCCCAAACCTTGGACATAGGCCAACCGCACCAGAAGCATCATCGCCGGCTCGATATAGCGAGCCGCGACGAGGTCGCCCGCATCGACCACGGAAGCCGGCAGCTCGGCGAGAAGCGCCGCTACTCTCTGCTTCGCCGAATTATCATCGCTGGCAACGAACACCCCCGAAGGCTGGCCCGCGATCGTGGGGTCGTCGGAGTGCAAAAGTTCCGCAAAAGGCGGTATGGCCTTCACGACCACAGCGCCCGGAAGTCGGCGCGCGACCGCCTCGCCACCCGATGCCACGGTGCCGATTCCCAAACCGCTCAAATCCGACTTCAGACCGTTCGTGCAGTCCCAAACGATCTTGCCCGTAAGGTCTCCGGCTGCCGCGAGGGCCTCCGGTAACTCGCTCCAAGGGACCGCCAGAGCGACCACATCCGCCCACGCTACCATCTGTGCAACGGTGCCGTGTGCCGCCCCAAAGGACGTCGCCTTAGACGCAAGCTTCGCCTCATTGAGCGTGAAGCACAGCATCACTTCGTGGCCCTGCGGCACAAGCCGTTTTGCGATCGCCGTGCCGACGTTGCCGGCTCCGATCACACCAATACGCTCGCGATCAGGCAACTTCACTAGCGGGAGTTACATATGTCACTCATCCAGGATCTCCTTGAGCGACCGTTCGATCAGGCGATCACTTCAAAATACACGGCAATGAACGGCCTAATTTATTTGGGTGCGGGAACCTTGGTACTTATTTGGCCCGGAATAGTGCAGACCATCTTCAGGGATGCCTCGTTCGTTGGAAACGAGGCCGCACTCATCCGCGTAATGGGTATGACCGTGCTGGTGATTGGCTGGCTCTATTTATTCGGTGGCCTCTCCGGTGGCAGACGGTTCGTCGCCGCAGGTATATTGGACAGAGTGGTGCTCGTTCCTTTGGTGCTCGTACCCTTGGCCATCGCGGGAGCTTTTCCCCATTTTCTGCTGGCGTTTGCGGTTCTCGACCCGACGCTCGGCATTGGCGCTTGGCTGCTTCTCAGTCGATCGGACCGTGTTTGATTTCGCTCGACCGCCGGGTGCGCCATCGCGGTAGGAATTGTCACCGATGCTTGACGCTCGCCCAAGCGCCGGCAGGTTTCGGAGAGTGACCGTCAATGTCCGATGTGTGACTTGCAGCGTGGCTCACGACGATCGCCTCGTCGTTCTCGATTCGACCCGACCGCACGCGGGAAGGCACGATGCCTCGGATAAGCGCAACTCGACATCGCATCGTGATTGCCGCTAGCAGACATCAGCATGCAATGCTTTTACCTGCGACAATCACCCGAATATCCTGAAAATCTCAAGGCGCGTTGGAAGCTGTCCCCACCGGCTTCGAGTTCACCTCCGCCCATTTGAGTGCCATGCTTCAGGAGCTGCAGACCAAGAAGGTCTCTGTGACCTTCCTCGACAATCCTTCGATGAACCTCGACACGGCTCACGGGGAGCTTGTGATTGGAATTCTGGGAGCAGTCGCAGGTTTTGAGCGTCGGCTAATCCTGGCGCGTACAGGCGAAGGCATAGCGTCAGCGAAGAAGCGCGGTGTGAAGTTCGGACGGAAGACTGTCATCAGCGACGAGATCAAGAAGGCCGTGGCCAAGAAGAAAGCCGCTGGTGAGTTATCGATGGCTGAGATCGCGAAGGAGCTGAACATCAGCAGAGCGACGGCCTACAGGGCACTTGAGCTGGCTTGAAACTCCCAGCCGTTTGAACCGATCGCGTGGCTTCCGGCGAAAGTTCATGCCGCGCTTTTTGGACCAAATAGCGCCCCGAGCTCCTTCATATCGTAGATCCGAGACACGGAGCCCCAGTTCCGGCTGGGCGCTGGTCAGCGACGAAGGATACGGCATGTCGACAGCTCGGTCTTCTTCGAGGCAATTGGTTGTCGGCTCAGATCAGTCAATCGGCGGCGCGCAGGACCCAAGCCCTTTTTAAGGCGAAGAGAATGTCTTCTTCTGTATAGGGCTTGCGCAAGATGATTGGGTTTGCCACGCCCTCAAGACCAGAGCTTGCCGCGCCAGTCGCAAAAATAGTCCTGATTTTCGGTCGCAGTTTTTTCGCCTCAGCAGCGACCGCAGCTCCGTGAATTCCGGGTAACGATAGATCGGTGATTAGAACGTCGAATTCGTCTTGCTTCAGCGCGGCGATCGCCGCGTCGCCGCTTCCCGCTTCGGTAACGGCATGGCCCATTGTCGAGAGCATATCGGCGGTCGCAAGGCGAATTAAGACTTCGTCCTCGACGAGAAGAATTCGGAGAGGGGGAGCTTCGCTTCTGTCATCTCGGGCCACTGGTGGTTTAGCGTATCGTGGCTCGTCCATCCGTGCTCTTGTACGTTGGCGATGAGTGTTCAGCACATGGCGTACTTTCCGGGCAAGAGCATCGCGCGTATAAGGCTTGCTCAACAGCTCAACGCCCTCATCGATGCGGCCGCCATGAACGATTGCGTTCTCGGTGTAACCCGAGGTGAAAAGTACGGCGAGACCGGGCTGACGCTCCTGCGCTTTGCGAGCGAGTTCGGGGCTGCGCAAGGGGCCCGGCATGACGACATCCGAAAAGAGCAAATCAATCGGCACGCCACTCTCGATAATGGCAACGCCGCTCAACGCGTCTCGCGCCTTTAGCACGTGATATCCAAGATCGGACAGCATGTCGACGACTGTGGCGCGGACATCTTCATCATCCTCGACGACCAAAATCGTCTCGGTTCCCCCGCTGGCGACACCAAGGTCGATAATCGTCTCGATATCTTCGTTCTCACGCACGCGCGGCAAATACATGCGGATGGTAGTACCCTGTCCGACTTCGCTGTAGATCTTGATATGACCGCCAGATTGCTTGACGAACCCGTAGACCATGCTGAGACCAAGCCCTGTCCCCTTTCCCTCTGGCTTGGTGGTGAAGAAGGGGTCGAAGACCTGATCAAGGATATCAGAGGGAATGCCGCAGCCGGTGTCGCTGACGGCGAGCATCACATATTGCCCCGCTTCGACTTCGCTATGCTGCGCAGCATAGTCATTGTCGAGAGAGGCATTACCCGCTTCGATCGTGAGCTTGCCGTGCCCGTTCATGGCGTCTCGCGCATTGATCGCAAGATTGAGCAAGGCGTTTTCCACTTGAACAGCATCGATATACGTATTCCAAAGACCGCCCGAAATGACCGTTTCAATCTCGACGCCCTCGCCAAGGGCGCGCCTTAGAAGATCGTCGATGCCGCGTATGAGGCGGCCAAGGTTGGTGACCTTCGGCGCAAGCGGATGACGGCGTCCGAAGGCTAGCAATTGGGAAGCGAGCTTAGACCCGCGCGTGACGGCGGCGATGGCCGTCTGCAGACGTTGCTCAGCCCGCAGGTTTCCAGCGGCATCGCGCACTAGTAATTGCAGATTGCCGCCGATGATCTGAAGGACGTTATTGAAATCGTGCGCAACGCCCCCTGTAAGCTTACCAATCGCTTCCATTTTTTGCGCTTGTCGTAGCTGGGCTTCGGTCTTGGCGCGTTCGGCCAAAGCCATCCTTACGCGTTGTTCGAGAACTTCGTTGTCTTGCTTGAGAACTTGTTCAGCCTCCTTGCGATCGCTTATATCGATCACGGAGCCAATATAACCAACGAACTCATCGGTTTCAGCGAAGCGTGGTGCCGCGGCGCTTAGGGCCCAACGATAGATGCCGTCGTCGCGTCGAAGGCGAAACTCCGTGCGAAACAGCGCATGCGCGGCGTTGGCTTCGGTGAAAGCCTTCCTCGCGGGCTCGCGATCTTCTTCATGGAGGCACGCCCAGGCCCCTTGGCCCAATCCGTCCTCGACTTTTTGTCCAGTAAAATTCAACCAGCTTTGGTTGAGATAAGTGACCGCACCAGTTTGATCGGTCATCCACATCATGACCGGCGCATGCTCGGCCATATTACGAAACCGCAACTCGCTTTCCACAATCTCGCGGTTTGCCTCGCGCCGGAGTTGGGCCATGTCGAGATTGGCGGTGACGCGGGCCAAAAGCTCCCGCGCGGAAAACGGCTTCGTTAGATAATCGTCGGCCCCAGCCTCCAGTCCCTCGACCTCGGCCTCTTCGCCTGCGCGCGCCGAGAGCATAATGACGGGGATGTCACGCAAGCCGGTGTCTTGTCTTAAAGCACGCAGCAAACCGTAGCCGTCCAGCTCCGGCATCATGACGTCGGTTAAGACCAGATCAGGCTTTTCCTTGCGGATGGACTCGAGCGCTGCCCGCCCGTCACCGACCGCGCTAATGCTCCAGCGCGAGCCAAGAATTCGGCTCAGGTAGGATCGCATGTCAGCGTTGTCATCGACGATCAAGAGTTTTGCGTCGCTCGTCCGACTTTCGGAGTCAATCTCGGAAAAGACTTCCACGCGCTCAGCCGGGGGGTGCTCGACGATCGCATCGGGGAGCCAGCGCAAGGCTTCTTCGATATAGGCTTCCGCGCGAAACGAGGTTGAAACCCGCTCACGCTCGATGCCGATCTTTTCGGGAGCAAGATGCCCTGTGCCGAAGGGGATGGAAACGGTGAATCGGGTGCCTTTGCCAACCTCACTCTCGGCTTCAATGGTACCCCCGTGCAACTTCACAAGTTCCTGGACCAGCGCCAGACCAATGCCCGATCCTTCATAGGATCGGCTCTTTTGGCCTTCGATGCGGTGGAAGCGCTCGAACAAGCGTGGCAATTCTGATGCCGGAATGCCGGCACCCGTATCGCGCACGATAAGCTCGGCAAAACGCCCATCGTCCGATTTCCGGGCGCTCACGGCGAGGCTGCCTTCGAGGGTAAACTTGAACGCGTTCGAGACGAGATTAAGGACAATTTTCTCCCACATGTCACGGTCGACATAGACGGGTTCGCCAAGGTCCTCGCAGGTAATGATGTAGGACAGTCCGGCGCGTTCGGTGGCTGACTCGAAATTGGAGGCAAGCTCTGAGGTGAACGCCGCAAGATTGACGGGCTCGAACGAGATGTCGGCGCGTCCCGCTTCGATGCGCGAAAAGTCGAGCAGCGAATTGACAAGCTTCAAAAGCCGCAAGCTGTTTCGGTGCGCCGTCTCTAAGCGGCCGCGCTGTATCGGATCTAAAGCTACAACGGACGGTTCATCTAAGACATCCTCCAGGGGCCCGAGCATCAAAGTCAAAGGCGTCCGGAACTCATGGCTGACATTGGAGAAGAACGTCGTTTTGGCGCGGTCAAGCTCGCCGAGTGCCTCGGCGCGTCGACGCTCATCTTCGTAGGCTTGCGCGTTAGCTATAGCCGAAGCGACCTGGCCGGCGATGAGACCCAAGAAGCTCTGATAATTGTCGTCGAATAGCCGGTAAGGGTTGAGACCCACCGCGAGAACCCCGGCACGACCGCTTTCGCCGGCCCGTAAAATCGGAAGAAACGCGAGGCGGCGTGGCGGGCCCTGCCACCCACCAGTGGGCAAATTACGTAAGGCGTCAGGAATCTCATCGACAACGACAACGGCTTGCGTACGGATAACCTCGGCCAATGGCCACGGAGACGAACCATCGAGGGCGATGGTCGCGGGCGCGGCTGGATGATTGGGTCCGATGCCGGAGCTTGCGACTAACTTCGCGGCCGAAGCCTCCCCCTCCGTCATATAAAGCATGGCAAAAGGCAGGTCGTGCGGATTTTTGCCGAAGGCGAAGGCGCAGCGGCGGCAAGCCTCCTCCCAATTGCGGGCGTGACTCGCATCGGCGGCCAAGTCCCGAAGAAGTGCAAGCTGCCGCTCGCCAATGACGCGTTGGGTGTCGTCGCTATTGGCGCAAATGATCCCGCCGACCGTCCCGTCATCATTCGGGATCGGACTGTATGAAAATGTGTAATAAGTTTCTTCGGGATATCCGTTGCGCTCCATGATGAGGAGCTGGGATTCAACGAAGGTTCCTTGATCACCTTTTAAGGCCGTGTCGAGTAGAGGAGCGATATCGTGCCAGATCTCGCTCCAAACTTCGCGCGTCGGTCGACCGAGCGCCCAAGGATGCTTTCCGCCGATGATCGATTTATAGGGCTCATTATATAAGTAAATGAGATCCTTTCCCCAGCCGATCCACATGGGTTGGCGCGAGGCCAGCATAATCCGGATTGCCATTTTGAGGCTTTGCGGCCAAGAGGCCGACGGCCCCAAATCTGAGGTCGCCCAGGGGTAGCTTCGTATGAGATCTCCAAGCTCACCGCCGCCAGCAAGGGAACGATCGCTTTCCATCACTCGCTCAGCCAAAACTACCCTCCCTAGTGCTTTCCTTGGCTTCGGTCGCGATTTTTGCTCAGCCCTGTTACAATATAACCCAGAAAGCGAGCAAGTAAGATCGGCAAGGTACGGCGCTCTTCTCCGGCGCGTCCTTCGCAAAGAAATTGCGCAACGCGAATGTCGGAAAAAATGTTCCTGAGGTGTTTGAAATTCGCGGTGAGACAAGCAGTTGCCGGACGGCCTCCGGCGACAAATTTCCTGTCGATCGCGAACTCTTCTTCTTCGTAGATGAAAACGGTTTTGCAGGTTTTCTCCAATTTTTGGATCAAGTCGTTCGCCCAAGTAGTTTCATCACCAAATATCACTGGAGTCCCTTAAGCCCATTCGCTGTACGGGACGAACGCCCTCATTGCGGGCCAGAACGCCATCATCACCGCGTCCGCAATGTTTGGGGACCGCGTGCCGTCCGGGGTCTTATCGATGATGAGTTTCATGCGAGCGGACTTACTCGCCGTCGGCTGGCTCAATTCTTTCTCAAGCTGGCGCAGGAGCGGCAGATCAGAGGACAGGCTGATCGTGTTTTCGAAGCGGCGACGAAGCTGCCACCAACCCTGTGCTTTCAGGTTCCCGTAAAAGTCAATTTTTTTTATCTTAGAACTCGATCGCCCGTTTCACGGAATAATCCGGATATCTAACGCGCCGCTACAGAATGCTCTTGAGCAGCTCGGCAAGTAGCGCGCGGGCGGCAGGGGCTATTTTTTCAACCTGAGCTGCTAGCGATGTCTCATGCGTTTTGCCCCGGCGGCACCGGAGCAGACGTCCTTCACTATTGCTTGATTTGAGAATTATATTGTGCTCATTGGGAGGCGACCTGACGGCCTTATCCCTCCGGCCTTTGGGGTCATCTGGGAACGATGCACCCTCTCCCCCCGAGACGCGCATCTTTGCTTTGGGCATACCGAGGCTACCAGGCGGCATCAGTTTCCCCCCGATTTTTGATGCCGCCGCCTTCATGCGATCGCACTGTTTAAACCTTGCACCACAAATGCGCAGAAACCTGGAGATGTGGATGTCGTTCTGCCGAATGATTTTCTATCCGGTCGTCGCCGGCTTGGTTACGTCTTCGAGCCTTGTTCAAGCTCAAACGGAGCCGTCAAAGTCCGCACCAGCAGATTTAGCTGCGAGTGCCTCCACCGAACCGGACGTTATATTCAAGCGATTGCGAGATTACGTAAAAAGTAATCCAGTTGACTTTGAGACTTCGTTTAATGCCCAGACGCAGGGTATGGAACTGTTCAAAGGAAAGGCTCATTTCCTCATTCGTCAGCCCAATCTGCTCCGCGTCGAAACCTCCGCTGGCGAGCGGTCTTATCTGATTGTTTCTGACGGCAAGATCCTGACCATCTATAGCCCGCGCCAACGAAAATACGCGCAAATGCCCGCGCCCGCTTCGCCTGCCGCAGCGGTTGCATTGGTGTCTGGTGAAATGGGCGTTGAGTCACAAGTGTTGAATTTTATCGGGGTGGTGGACGATGTGGTGACAGGTGCAGCGGGTCCTAGTGTTTCCGCTGCGGGCTCGAATACAATCGGTGGTCGGAAATGCGATCGCTTCACTGTCGTTGGGCAGATGGGAGACGAAAAGTGGGAAGCCTGGTTGGAAAACAGCGAGGTCCCACTCCTTTGCAAGCTCAACTATCACAACATAGATGGCCCCGCGCAGACCAACGAGTTTACCTGGAAGCTGAACCCAGCCCTTCCTTCCGAAACGTTTGTCTTTTCGCCCCCGGAAGGTAGCACAAAAGTTGATGTTGGCAGTTTGGGCGCGACGTCTCCCTAAGTGATTCAGGGGCCCGCGCTGTCATGCATCGCAGTGGGACTTGCACGTCCGATCCTAATCGCGAGTGGTCTAGGACAGGGGGCGGATACAATGTCGGCCCGACAGAGGCTGCCGGACCGTTCCACTGGGATCCCTGCCTCAGCCCTACAAAACGCGGTACGCTACGCGGCTGACGCTCGTTTTGGAGAAACGATAAGAGAGGGCCGCGGTTCCGAGCTTCTCAAACGAAGTCTGTGGATAAGTGCAGAACCAACTCTCGGGCGCGCGGCTCTCCCCGGGATGCTCATCCGAGCGATTTGAGACGACGCTAAAGATAGTTAGGCGGCAGCGTCTAGAACTCACCATAGGCGCTCTTCCCAACGGTCACAGCCTGTCAGTCGAGAGAACTCGGGATTTCCAAGATATAGGACGCCGACGACGTGCGAGGCTGCCACTGCAACCTGGATGACGTCCTCGTACCCCGTGGCCTGTCCGGTCATGGCCCCTCGGTTTAGGGCGAACCGGCGCGCAATTTTTTGAGGCAACAACTCCCACCCCAGAAGTTGAGACACGGAAGCGTCTGCCTCGACGAGGCACGGCCGACCGATCGACCGCAAAACGGGACCTAATACCGGATGTGCATCGTGCGATCCATATAGCGCCTCCCCACCCCAATTTTCGAGTAAGGGCCTTATGCCTGCCTCTCCCTCGTCGCAGGGAGGATCGAAACAGAACCAAATTCCCAACATTCTTTCGGGTGCATCGGCGTGATTGTAACTTTTCAGATATTGGCCAATCGTTTCGTTCATCTGGCCGTCAAGCTCAAGCTGCGCGATTCGTTCCTCTAAGAACTCTCGACAGGCAGCCGCATACCGTTTGTTTCAATGCGCCTAATCTCTTGGTCGGTAAGTCGCGTGCAATGCTACCCGCGCAGGATAAGCGACTGAACAACGGGATAAAGGCTCTCAATGGCGGCATAGTACTCGTAGCGGTAGCGATTGCGGCGCATGTGCGCACGCGCAATTCCGTTCAACCCTCTATTCTGCGGCGACAAATATTCCCTTTCGATTGCGAACTCTTCTTCTTCGTAGTTGAAAACGATTTTGTGGGTTTTCTCCAATTTTTGAATCAAGTCGTTCGGCCAAGTAGTTTCGTCACCGAGTATCATTGGAGCCCCTTAAACCCATTCGCTGTACGGGACGAACGCCCTCATTGCGGGCCAGAACGCCATCATCACCGCGTCCGCGATGTTCGGCGACCGCGTGCCATCCGGCGTCTTATCGATGATGAGTTTCATTCGAGCGGACTTACTCGCCGTCGGCTGGCTCAATTCCTTCTCAAGCTGGCGCAGGAGAGGCAGCTCAGAGGAAAGGCTGATCAGGTCATCGGGGTTCAGGCGAACGCCGTCGGTCACGGCGCGATAGGTGTTTTCGAACCGGCGACGAAGCTGCCACCAACCCTGCGCTTTCAGGTTCCCGTAGAAGTCTTTGTTCAGCGGCGAATCCCGGTCGCCTTTGATCACGTTCTCATCGGGATTAAATGGCCCAGAGCCTGCGTCCCAAGGCACGAACTTGACGCTCTTCGGCATCAGGCGCTCGTCAAGCGGTTCGTCTCCGCCTTCACGCCCGAACCTACACCGATGCAATCGTATTGAACCTCGATAGCGCCGGCTTTCTCGCATGCGGTTACCGCGCGCCGCGCGGTCAGGCCCGTGTCTCGCTCACCCCATTCCTCAACGTGCTTGAGGACTGAGCCCTTGCGCATTGCGAGCGCGTTGCGATCGCCGCCGCCGTCGGCGACGTCCAAGGCTCCGACCCATCGACCGTCGTCGCCGAACCCAAGCTTGATATGGGCGTCGATAGCGGCTCGAACCCAGTCCGCCGGTATGACGACGTTTTCGACCGACGCCGCATAGTTCCGATCGACCTCCTGGGCGAAGACGTGGAGGAGGCCGTCGGATTGGGCCTTGGCTCGGCGCTGGTCGTACCAGGCTTGCGTCTTCGCCGGATGATCGCGCCAGTCTATCACAAAGACGTTCGCGCTGGTTTCTGAGACCGGCCGACCCGGCTGCCACTCCTGGCCGGCTTCTCGACGGCGATGAAACACGTTTCCGAGCCCGTTGACCGACGAGATGTCGATCTGAACGCGGGTGTTGTCGGCGAGGGCGGCCTCAATCTTCTCGGGCCGTTCGTAATGGGCGCTTTGCTTTGAAGTAGATCCGCTTACGGCCACCGCGGCCGATATTGTCGCCGGCCTCTCCGGTAATCGTCGCCCCGGTCTCCGGGTTGATGATTCGCATGTAGGCGAGATTGTCCTTGAGGCTGAAGCCGGTTGGCAGGAACTCTCGCGGCAGGCCAAGGATGATCATGCGCATCTTTTCGAAGATGCTGTCAGGGTCGCCGAGCTTATCGACGAGCTGTTCCTTTCGAGACCCCCAGCCTACGGCGACACCGGGCCAGCACAACCAAAGCCATACCGAGAAGGCACAGCAGACCCACGTCGCGCCGACGTCGCGGCACTTCTCGATAAGTCCATTCGTCTCGCCTTCAAGACAGGCGAGCAGGAATTGAACCAAATCGCGCTGGCGCTGAAACAGGATGAAGGGCAAACGGGAGGGAAGTTCGCCGCCGGTCACCCGAGGGTCATAGGTGGACACCCAGTGCTCGATGAATTCAACCGGGCGTGTGCGATAATACTCCTTCGCTCCAAGCATGTTTGAGCGGAGCTTCTTGTGCCTCTTCTGGCGCTGGGCGAACACCTCGACGTAGTTCGGCGGCCAAGTGTCAAGCATCATCGGCCTCAAGGCTGCGGGCGTATTCCAGGGCGGCTTCTTGCGGGCTCATGTCGGCCGTGATCTGGCGAACGGCGATCGGCGTTCCGTCCTTGCCGGTGTGCTCGTTCAACAGCCGCTCGCTATAGCGGCCGGGTCGTAGCTTTGCCGCCGTCCACTTTCTGGCATCTATCTGCAACCGTGCGAGGTTCGCGTCTTCGGCCGCGTCAGCAAGATCAACGATCTGATCGGCGTAATGGTCGGCCTGAAGTTCCCTTGCGCGCGCGTATTCGTTGCGAAACTCAACGTGTTCTTCAAGCCAACGATAAACGGTGACCCGATCGGGCATGTCGTCGGCCGAACAGATGCTGATCAGGGACTTTCCCAGCGCTATCTCCGTGCAGATGCGCGTCACGAACTCCTCAGAGTAGAGGGATGGGCGGCCGACCTTGCGAGGCTCAATGTTTGCGGCGGTCTCTTGGACCGGCCCCTGCGGCCGAACGGGCCTCTTCGGCGGCTTGGTCTTCGCGGCTTTGGCTTTCGCCATGGGGTGGCCTCCTGATCGGTTGGATGAACGCAACGCCACGAGGTCAGTGAAAGAAGATCGTCACTCAACGAAAGCTTGTACCCGCTGAAGCTCTTCGACTGTTTTCGAGTTCTCACGGAGAAACTTTTCGATCGCTGCGTCGCTCATCCCGGTCATCTCTTTGAGGACGGCGACTTGGTCCAGCTTCTGCCCCGGCTGGTCGTCTCGCATGTTGAAATACTCCTGCTGCGACTGCTGAAAAGGCCGTTCGGTTGCGCTGGGGGCTGCGCGTCACAGAGTGCATAGGTGCCATCTATGCCGACGATCTCTTCGACATCCGACATCAGGTGGCCTCGTGCTGTTGGCGACGCCCCGTCGGAAATGTTTTCAGCCAGGCTTCGAGATCGCAGCGCATAATCAATGTGCGCCGCCCGAGTTTCCGAAAAGGCAATTTGCCGCCGCGCATCGCCTCATAGATGCTTGTCCGTGTAGCGCCTGAAACGCGAACGGCGTCAGGCACGGGGTAGGCAATCACGTCGCTTTGCATCATCGATCCCCTTCGCTATCCGACCGCACCGAGCGGCCACGAATGGGACATATGCGATTTGCGATTGGCTTTTACATTTCTGGCGAAACGTCCCGTTTTGCCAAACTGATATATTCACGAAGAGTGCGGTGAGAAGGCTTTGACTTGTTCGCTGGCCATTTACTTAGAATTTCTTTGGCGGCTACGGACGGCCTGCGGGGGTCAATGAGATTGTCCTTCAGGATCCTGACTGCTTGCGCCTTCCATGCATCCGCCCTTTTGCGCTTGGTGACGTTGCCCTTATACAACCCCTCTGTGTTGCAACGTTCGTATTTGAGCACGCGACGCTCCGCAGAGAATTTCAAGCCCATTTCACGCTCGACGAGCCCAAGTTCATAAGCCGTTCCTGCCAGCTCTAACCAATTGCCCCGCTCTATGGCCAAGCGACACTGGTGGATGTGAAAAAGAATTCTCCCTAGATACCAAAAGTTCGATTGAGGGGGGAATGCCTGCAAATACCATTCAGTCCGTGAATATCGCCCCGGTTTACTCTTGTAGTCTCCATATCGCCAGGAGCGCAGCTGGTCCTTATCATAGACAATAAGTCGGTTCGGAGCCGGAAGTTTGAAATGCTCTAGCTGTTTGGTGATTCCGGCCTCGCGGCCTTCGAGCCATCCAATGAAATCGCTCTTTGGATCAACATATGACTCGGCTTCTTTCTTGGCCAAGGTCCAATCTTCGGGGTCCAGCAAATTGTAAGAAGTTAGCCAGTGCCTCGTGATGCCGGTGCCAACTTTGTCTCGCTTCATCACGCGGCCTCATGATCAAGCGTTACCGCGACCTTACCGCTCGCCTTTACTTGGTCGAGCCAATCGCCCCAGCGCTGCATCATCGATCTCCGCCCGGCGAGGTATTGAGCGGAGTTATACGCGCCTCGCACCGCGTCACGCTCATCGTGGGCGAGTTGGCGCTCAACCCAATCTGCCGGGAAACCCATCTCGTTGAGGATCGTTGACGCGACGCCTCGGAAACCGTGTACGGTCGCGCGACCGTGCCATCCCATGCGGTAGAGCGCATACAAACACGTGTTGTTCGATATGTACCCTTCGCGCCCCGGCGACGGAAACAGGTAGGGGCTGTTACCGGCTCCGGGAAGCGAACGAAGTTCTTGCACGGCCGCGACCGCTTGCTTTGAAAGCGGCACTAAATGCTCGAAGCGCATTTTCATGCGTTCCGCTGGAATCCGCCACAGCGGTTCGCCCCCATCAAGATCTTCGAACTCAGCCCAACGCGCCGCGCGCATTTCGGTGGTGCGCACCATGGTCAGCACGATCAAGCGCAACGCGAGCTCTGTGCGCGGGTCGCCATCGTAGACAGGAAGCGCGCGCAGGAAGGTGGGCAGCTGCTCTCGCGGCATCGCCGTGTGGTGACGCTGTCGGCCCTTCGCCTTGAGAGCACCTTTGAGCGCTGTTGAGGGATCATGCTTGGCGCGGCCGGTGACCATCGCGTACCGAAAAACCTGTCCCACGGTCTGACGCAGACGACGAGCTTGTTCCAATACGCCGCGATTTTCGATCTTACGCAGCACGCTCAACAGTTCTGGCGCGTCGATGTCGGCAATCGGGCGTGCGCCCAAATTTGGAAAGATATCGGCCTCCAGCCGACGAAGAAGTTGATCGGCATAGAGCGGCGTGAGAGCGTGAGGGCGATTGCTCAGATATTCGACCGCGATGCTCTTGAAGGTGGCATCGGCCGAAACCTTGCTTGCGAGCTTTTCGCGTCGCTTCTGGACGCTGGGGTCAAGACCATCGGCAATGAGCCGCTTCGCGTTCTCGCGGCTCTCTCGGGCTTTCGCGAGCGACACCGTCGGATAGGAGCCAAGCGCGATCGTCTTTTGCTTACCGGCAAAGCGATAGGCGAGACGCCAAAGGCGAGAGCCGTTCGGCTGGACGAGCAAATGCAAGCCTCCGCCATCGGATATCTTATAGGGCTTAGCGCGTGGCTTGGCCGCACGAACGGCGGCATCGGTGAGCGGCATCTGCGGTCCCCCTCGTGTGTTGGTATTTTGGAAGCAGGCACCAACGCAGAGACCAACAATATTTCTGTATGCTGCCGGATAATACGGAACACAATAGCAGCATTTGTCGCGTTTTTACGGGGGAAATCAAACACCTTGCGGGACGGAGCCGGACATCCTGGGATGCCGGGCTGGCGGAGGGGGTGGGATTCGAACCCACGGTGGACTTGCGCCCACGCCGGTTTTCAAGACCGGTGCCTTAAACCACTCGGCCACCCCTCCAAGCCAATTAAATCATATACTTACCAAGCTGCCGCTTTGTCAAAAAAAGCGAATTGGCACCGGATTGGCACCGCGACGCGCGCACCTGATACTTCGGGAGCAGCTTCGGGACAAGCCATAACGGGAAGAAGTGTTCGGGGCAGGAGGGCGTTCGGCCGAGATGCGAGCGGGGCGAGAAACAAATTGCCTTCCTTGCAAAGAGCGGCTTGCCGATTTGATGACGGCAGTCGACACGGACCACAGCCAATTTTCGGGCACGTACTCATATCCTATCGAGCTGCCGCGAGCGGATTGGCCTCGAAGGCATCGTCTCGAAGCGACGAGATAGCGCCTATCGCTCAGGGCCGACGCGGGATTGGATCAAGACGAATTCGGCAGAGTTGGAAGACAGCGAATAGAGATCGGTTCGAGCTGCTTCACAAGCGGTGATTTAGTTGCCCGGACCTCGACTTTCACGGTCCGAAGCGCCACCATTGGAGCATGCTGCTAGCACGCGCCCTTGTGGGTTTCATCTTCCTGTTCTTGGTCGTTGCGGGCGTGCTCTTCGGTTTGGCGGGGACGCTGCACGACGGGCGCGCATGGGTGACGCTGGCGGTGTTCTTCGGATGCGCCGGGGCCACATCACTGTCTGGCTCTGGTTCCGCGACGGCTGTTGGAGCGGCGAGTGAAGGCAGCGCCGGGCTCGGAGGCCGATCCGATGCAGAACGTTATCCAGGGGCTGGCGGGGCTCGTCTTTCTGGCAACCTTCGCCGTGCCGGGGCTCGACAGACGCTTCGGCGAGTCCCACGTGCCCCTCGCCGTCTCGCTCGTTGGCGACGTAATGATCGCCGCAGGCTTCCTGATTGTTTTCCTCACCTTCCGCGAGAACACGTTCACCGCCGGAACCATCGATGCCGAGGGCCAACACGTCATCGACAGTGGCCCCTACGCCATCGTACGTCGCAAGGTAATGGCGCGCAAATCCTAACCCTGCCCGTAGTTCAAAATCTCCCAGCAACACTTGCCGAGTTTAATAAATTTCAAACCCGAGTCATTACGACAATGACCGGATGAAAAGAGACGAGCTTCAACGGGTCCGCGACTGGGCAGATCGAGAACTGACCATGGGAGTAAACCTCCCTTTGGCGCGCTATCAATATATAAAGCTTCGGGAAGCCGCTGACGCAATTTTGTTCCGTATGGACTCGGACCACGCTGTCAGTGTCGCGCCGCATTCACAGCAATGGGAGCACCGTCGCGGACACGGTCACCTTCGACTGGTCGATAACGCTCAACACGACCTCGAAGCAGACGACTGGTGTCTCTGCCCATGTGACGTAGAGCCGTCCTCTTGACCATCACCGCATGAGTGCTGGTTCTTCTTTGCTATCAGCCGCGCCCGCGATCCTCGCTCTGTACGAGCGCCACTCGACGGGGCGATAAGAACCGTCGTCAGAAGTAGGGCGCAGCAGTCGATTCGAGCCAAGTGAGGCGACGACGTGAGTTTTAATCAGCGCGCTCTTGGACGATACGAAGATCCACAAAATCACTAAGCTTTACAGAAGCAGATCGCTAAAGGTTCTTACCGAACCGAAGAAGGTCGGGAACGTGCTACGGCCACGGAAACTTTGCGCCGCTGCCGAGCATGACCGCTATAGCGAGGACTGCCAGATACGTCGGCGTGAGAAAGCTCCGGTCCATAACCGATATGATAACCGAGAGAACGAGCAGAACGAGCGCGACAATTACCCAAGGGCCAGGTTTCATGGTTTCTCCTATGCTGAGCCGCCCCACGACATCAGAGGCTTATCCACGCCGGGGGCCACCGAGAAATCACCCTCACTTCGAGGTAAGTCAACTGGGGCACCCGATTCAAGTTAGGGCCGTCGCAGTAAGAGGGGCGAAACGCGCCACGCCACGACGAAGATCGATATGCTGGGGCTTTGGGGGTTACGAGGAAGCAGCTCCAAGCGCCCCTTGCACGCCCACCTGTTTGATAAGCCCAAGAACGCACGGCTCGTACGTATTGACCTGGTGAACGAGAAGTTCGGGAAAGGTGCACTCGTCTACGGAGATGCGGCCCCTAGGCACAGCAGCAAAATCGCCTTCCAAAGGGTACCAAAGGTCGAGAAGTTTTGAAGGCAATCGATTGGTCGGTCGCTAGGCCGCCTCCAACCGCGGTCTCCTAGTTCTCCCAACACAATCTCTCGTCACCGCAGGTCTGTAATGACCGACTCAATCTTGACAGGGGGTTTTTCGTAAGGCCGCGCCAATCTTAGACCGAGATTGTCGCGGCCATTTTCGTAAGCTGCCCAAGCAGCGTGCCTCGTTGAACAACGCCACCGAGCCGCTATGCAAACAACCGACGTACCAATCGCACGACGAACAGTAATAGACATGAGCCGATGGCGGCTGCGATAATTGCGCTAACGACACCACCCCCCAGGGCGAACCCCAGTCGCGGGAACAATTCACCGGCGATGAAGGCGCCGATGATACCGACAATAATGTTTCCAACTAAGCCGAAACCACCGCCGCCCATAACCTGACCGGCAAGCCACCCGGCTATCGCGCCAATGAGCAACCATATGAGTAACGCAGTGGGGTCGATGTTCATGTCACCCTCCCGTGGCATTGCACCCCCGAATCGGAGCGCGCGTCATCATCGTGGTCACGACGACGGTTGACAAGGTTTGGTGCCAGTCTCTCGCGCTAGGCATCTTGGTCGCTCAAGCGGCGACTATCCGCCGCCGCAGCGAGGCCACGTCCAGGAACAACCGCCGCCACCGCCGCCACGTTATTCCGCGCCGCGTTACGACGACTCCTACTATTACGCGCCCCTCTCCCTAGTACGCCGCCTATCCATATTGGGGACCTGGCTACAAGCCGGGCGCTTGGAGGCATTCCCAGAGGCTGCCGGATTGTCAGTGCGCGGAATTGTGCGCTGAGACGGAACTGCGTTTTCGCCAATAGGTTGATTGTTGACATGAGAGGACGCGCTCGTGTTGCAGCAATGCCCGTTAAAACAGGAGGTTCACATGACCACACGTATGGCTACCAGCTCTCTTTTTCTTGGCATCGCCATGTTGTTGCTCCCATGTTCCACGGCGTCGGCAGCATTAACGGGCGCTTGCCTGAGTGATGCCAAGGCGCTGTGCGCAGGGGTGCAACCTGGGGGAGGCAAGATCAGGGCGTGCCTCAAGACGAACCTCAAGAACCTGTCCGAGGGCTGCCAGACGGTGGTGCTGAAAGCTGTAAACGCCAAGGCCTGTGCGGCTGACGTGAAACAATTTTGCGCAGACACCAAGCCTGGCGAGGGCCGCCTTGAGGCCTGCATAAAAGCTCACGTCGCCGATGTTAGCGATGCTTGTAAAGTAGCGATGGCGAACACTGCAGCTGGCAATGACTAGAGGTCAAAATCCAAGGTTACGGCAGAAACACCGTAACCTTGGTTAGCCCGTGGCGGTGGTCGTGACTCGCGCCAGTGAGCCCGATTTGCGTCATGAGTTCTCGGAGTGGCCTGTATTCCAGGTCGTGGTTGGCATTGTTCTGAAAAGTAGTAGCGAGAACCTTACCACCTCCAGCCCACACCTCCTCGCCAACCCAAGCCAGCACCCCTCCAACCCCAACCTCTGTGTCGCCATCCATATCCGCGGTAGCCGTAACCCTCGGCTGCCGGATAGGCTGAGATCGCGGTAGCCGTATCCTTCGCTCCTGTGGCATGCTTCTGCTGACGCTGTGAGGGTGCCGCCGCCAAGCGCCAGCGCGACCGCCCATATAGCTAATTTCTTTTTGAAGCACTGCTGATAGCCATTTATTTTCTCCTTATGCTATCTGAGGGCTTTTACCGCTCTACGCGCAAAACCGTTGATTAAGCTCCGCGGTTCCTTATTGGGCGCACTCCGCGACTAAGACCTTCCTTGAGCAGAAGTCGCCGCTCATCCTCTGAATGAACGTTCAGCAACCGTTCAAACTCGCGGGCGTTTTATACAATACATCACGAACACGGCAGGGCCTTGCGCGTGAGCATGTGAGCGCTCCGCTATCGGGTTCTGCGCAGGACAAAGAATCGAGTAGCGCGATGAAACAGTTGAAGCACGTGCTCGCGATTGGCGTCGCCGCTTTCGCGATGGCAATTGCGGTTCCGCTGGCTGAAGCAGGCCATGGAGGTGGCGGGTTTGGCGGTGGCGGTTTTGGTGGTCACGGCTTTGGTGGTGGCGGGTTCGGCGGACATGCGTTTAGCAGTGGCGGGTTCGGTGGCCACGGGTTCGGTGGCGGCGGATTTGGTGGTCACGGATTTGGTGGTCACGGCTTCGGTGGCCACGCGTTTGGTGGTAGCGCCAGGGGCTTTGCCGTTGGGCCTCGTGGTGGCTTTGCTTTTAGCGGTCATCACGGTGGCAGGGCCTTTGTTGGGCCTCGCGGCTTTGTGAACCGAAATTTTGGCCACCGCCATTTCGTCAACTTTAATCACCGTTTCAACCACCGCCGTTTCGTCGCCGTCGGCTTCTTCCCTGGCTACTATGACTATGGCTATTACGACTATGGCTACTACGGCGGCGGCTGCAGTTGGCTCTATCGCAATGCCGTTGCGACCGGCAGTCCATATTGGTGGAACCGGTACCAGTATTGTATCGGCTATTACGACTGACGACCGTCGTTGGCGTTAGCTACGTAGTTGGGACGTTCGATTCAGAACATTGGAGTGGCGGTGTCGTGAAAACACAGATGAAGCGCGGTCTCATATTTGGCGCGGCCGTTCTCTTCGGTCTTACTGCGGCGCTTTCAGTGGCTGACGCAAGACGCGGTGGCGGTGGACACCGCGGTGGCGGTGGTCGTGGCCACGTTGGCGTCCATCGCAATGTCGGCAACGTCCATCGGAACGTCCACGTCAATAGGAACATCGCCGTCAACCGTCACGTCAACCGGGCAGTTGTCCGCAGGGCTGCCGTCGGTAGCGCGGTCGTCGGCCGTCGATACTACGGCGGCGTCTACTATGGGCACGTTCGGCGTTACTGGCACGGCCGCTGGTGGGCCTATGGCGTCGGCTCGTGCTGGCGGATAACGCCGGACGGCTACTACGTCTGGGTTTGCGGTTGATCATCGCGAGCGATCCCTGGTGACAGCAATCGTCTGCCGAAAGCCCCGCCCATCGGGGGCTTTTTTTTGAGAAGGTGGCTACCTACTTGCCCAGCGTAGGACAGGTGACGGTGACGTGATGGCAGACAACCGAAAATCTGACCTCGAACAACGCATCGAGGAAAATCGCCAGAAGATCGAGGAAATCAGCGCGTTCCGCGACGATCCGAAGATCGACAAAATCATTCGAGTTTTACAGAAGCAGATCGCTCAAGATTTTTATCAGTTGAGTCTATTGGACCAAGTTTCCCAACCCTGAGATGTTCCTCGGCCTATGTATGCTTAGATCACCTCCGATCACCGGGGGCGGCTTGCTGGTCGCAAGAAAGACCCACCATTCCATCTTTTGAAGAGATGTAGCAGCGAGCACGGCGAAGGGGATGGGCGCGGAGCTGACGCTGCAGGTCCACCCGTTAACAGCGAGCCGGTTCCACACGCAGCGACGGAAGCCCGGGCCTTCCCAACCCCATCCTGACTCTCAACGCGGGACTTGGCGTCTATCAGGAAGGCGAGGCTGAGGAGGCAAGGGCCGCCTCAAGGCGCTCGCCACGCCGTCAGTATGGAAGGCTTTAGAAGGCCGCTGCCGAAAGGTTGGCTACCCGGATTTTTCTTGGCCATGCGAGTGGAGATTTGAGCGGAGATGAAGCAGCGCCGAATGTTGGCACAACGCGTCCTGCCGTCAGGATGATCCTCACTTGCGGGCTCCCCTGCCAAAGACTGGCAAACGTCGTTTACGCCGTCTTGAGTTAGCCAGTGCTCGCGCGCGCCAGCTTGCGCGGCGGAACAGTCTGCGGCCAGTTCGTCACCCCCAACCAACTTATGTGCGCATTCGTGCTTGAACACGAACATGCGAACGCTTCCTGGATAATGCTGCATCAGTTGAGGGTTGAGATAGATCGCTTCCCCTGGAATGAACATGCCCTCCGTGGGAAGATTCGAGTCAAGAACGACGGGAGTTTCGGAACACCGCATCAGATTTCCGGCGATCTGGACGCTTCCGTCTTTCTCTAGTATTTGCGCTTGTGCGGCAGCTACCGTCGCCACGAGCGCACCGGCGACGAGGAGCAGAAATGATAACGTTCTCACGTCTGTTTTCCCCTCTGGCTCTTTCCCCGACGTGAACACTGCAATGTGCTCTGACGGCGGCGGCCAGAGCAATCATGCTCACGAGAGCACCAAGCGCGCCGGGTTCGAGATCGTTGCCGAATTTTACGACGCCGCAGTCTCAGGCGCGGACCCGATCCAGGATTGGGCCGGCTTCGCCGAAGATCGAGAGAAGGCCTTATCGTCAGTTGGTCCACCCATACGGTGTGGAGCAAGATGAGAAGAGTGCAGCATCAGGTGGGGGGACCTCATGCTGCTGTTTTTGGGTCGTTGCCTCAAATGTTTCCAAGGCTTCCGGCTCGCTTCACGGGGGGATGGAGGCGAGCCACCCATTTGTCCCTATTAGCTCCGACCGGATCAAACTTCTTGACCGTCAATTCTTGCGTCAGTCAAATTTTCGGCGACGTTTTTGTCGTCTTCTGCTCCGGAGCAGGTTTAAAAGCTCCTTGAAAATCATGGACGACGGTATTCCAAAATAGCTCGTACCCAGAATATTCGAGCGCGGCTCGTCGGAGTTCACAATATATGTCCGTCGGTGAATCGTGCATGCACGACTTAGCATTCAACTAGCGCCAACCATCGGCGCGTGGTCTCTCCTGTCATGGATGCCGATGTCTGAAAGACATTCTGAAGCGCCCCGGCTGTTAGCGGGAGGCTGTCATCGTGAGATTGAGCAGCACAGACCCATCGTTGAACGCGATGTCGGCGGCGATCAGCGCCAAGATGCCAATGATGTAGAGAGAGACCTTCATAGGCTCAGGCGAGCACGGGGGGTGGCTGGAGAGCGCCCGCGTTAACCTTACTTACTTATGTCCACTTCCGAGATAGCGTCAACAGGAACGTAGAGTTCGTTATCGCGATTTCAAATACCGGCTCGAGTTCTCGTTGGGCCGCGCATGGGCATAGACGCTCGTCGTCTTCAGATCGGCATGGCCGAGAGTTTGTGAGACGAGTGTGATCGGCGCGCCGTTGTCGATCGCGTGCGAGGCGTGGGCATGGCGCAGCTAGAAACGCTTTTTTAAACGGACCTGTGGCATCTCAGGGCTTCTTTGGCAGCGCCTTAGATGCGAATGTCGTGGCGCCTGTTCGAGTTCGGGGGGAGTTTGTGCGGACCGACCTTTATGCGGCCAGCTCGGCGCGCCCGATTGCGTCGCTCGGCGCGTGCCTGATCACCACGATCATTGCGGCGGGTCTCTTCGGATCGGCGGCGCCGGCAACGGCTCAGGATGGCTACGGCAACGTCTTCGGATACGACGACCACGCGGCCGAACGATTGCAGCAGCGCTATAGTCGCCGCGCCGTGCGGCACAGCCGCGCCCCGTCGCCGGCCGACCAGCCCAACACCGCCGAGAAGAAGCTCAAAAAAAGCAAGAACAAGGAGGCGAAGAAAAGCGCGCCACAGGGTGCCGTTGACGCCATCGTCTCACTCGCGGATCAGCACGTCGCCAACACCGCCGAGAAGAAGGAGGCGAAGAAAAGCGCGCCACAGGGTGCCGTTTACGCCATCGTCTCACTCGCGGATCAGCACGTCACTGTCTATGACAGCACGGGCCGCATCGCGCAGTCGCGCATCTCCACCGGCAAGCCTGGCCATCCCACGCCAATTGGCCTGTTCAGCATCATTGGGAAAGAGCGCTGGCACCGCTCCAACATCTACAGTGGCGCACCGATGCCGTTTATGCAACGCATCACGTGGTCCGGCGTCGCGATGCATTTGGGCGTGGTTCCGGGCTATCCGGCCTCGCATGGTTGCATCAGGCTCCCGAATGGGTTCGCCCAGCAATTCTGGGGCATGACGCAGATCGGAAGCCGCGTCGTGGTCGCGCGGCGTGACACGACCGCGGTCGAAATCTCGAGCACCTTCCTGCCCGTGCCCAAGTTGCGGCCTGCGCCGGAGGTGCTTCCCGGCAGCCAGCAGAGTTCGCTGTCCTCCTCTACGCCCATGAAGCTGGCAAGCATCAGCGAAGCATCGTCTATGAGCGCTGCGGGGGCGCAAGAAACGCCACCTGGCCCCCCGACCGCCCCGAAGCTGCTCAACCCGATCGAGTACGCCAAGGCACTCAAGGAGCGCGCACTGGCGAGCAAGGCCGCGGCCAACCAGGCCGCCAAGGACGCCCTGCCCGCGGCGCAGGCCGCGGGAGCCGAGGCCCGTCAGGCGATTGAGGACGTCAACAAGGCTGAGACCAATCTCAAGGCAGCCGAGGCCAAGCTCGCGGCCCTCGAAGCCCCAGCCCCAACCGCTGCGGCTGCTGCAACGCCGGGCGCCCAGGGATCCGATGCTGCAGCGGAAGCAGCGTCAGCGACAGCGCGGGCTGCCACGCAAGTAAACATCGATCGCGCACGCGCCGCACTTGTGGAAGCGCAGAGCCGTGAGGCCGCCAAGCGGCCAGTGGCCTTCGCCGCCGTTCAAAGCTGGAAGGATGCGGTTGCCGCCCGGGAGCTTGCGGCGGACACCGTCAAAGAGGCCGAGCGCCGCCTGAAGCCCGCGTCGGTCTTGTTCAGCAAGAAGGAAGGCCGCGTTTTCATTCGCCAAGACCGGAAAGAGGTCTACGAAGCGCCCATAACCTTCAAAGACCCGGATCGTCCAATCGGAACCCATCTCTTCATCGCGGTCAACGGCGACGCGGACGGCAAGGTGAAGTGGTCGGCCATCTCCGTACCGTCTGACGATCCGCGGCGCAAACGCTCGGAGAACGACAAGAACGCCGACCCGGCGCCTGCACCTGCTCCTCAGGCCGACACGGCCTCGGTGGCGCTCGACCGAGTCGAGGTGGCGGACAATGTGCGCGAGCGTATCGCCGAACTCGTATGGGTCGGCGCCCAGGTCATTGTGACCGACAACGCGCGCAGCGACGAGATGGACGACGATACGGACATCATCGTCTCAACGCGGTAGCCTTTACCAAGCGCTCACCGTCTCTTGAGATACCGGCTCGAACTTTCGTTCGGCCGCGCATGTGCATAGACGCTCGTCGTCTTCAGATCGGCATGGCCGAGTGTCTGCGAGACAAGGGTGATCGGCGCCCCGTTGTCGATGGCGTGCGAGGCGTGGGCATGGCGCAGCCAATGCGGCGACGTGTGCGGGTTGATGCCGGCCCGTTTGGCGACCGCGTTCTGTGATCGGAAACACACGCGCCGAGCCTGGCGCCCCGCTGCTCATTGTGCGCAGATCCTTGGCGACCTCGGCCGGCAGCAACACGTGCCGGGGTTTGTCGCCTTTGCCGACGAGGGCGAGTTGCACCTCGCCGGTTTCGCGGGGGATGACCTGACTCCACGTCAGCGACGCGGCAGTGCTTGTGCTTGATCTCGGGCTCGGGGAGCCAGGTCAGCCCGAAGGCGTGGCTGTTCCGCCCGTCCTTGGCGCCCAGATAGACGTTTGCGAGCAGACGAGTAACGGCGCGCCGGATCACGTCATCCCTCAGACCGCAGTCGCGGACGCGCATGGGGTCCACGTAGACGCATCCGACTGCCCCGCCATCCGTCACCCGAACATCGGCGCCAGGTGATCGTTGAGGAACATGCCAGCAGGATCGAACGCGCGCCGCAGCGCCTTGAAGGCTTCGAACTTCGGAAAGCGCGCCGCCAGGCGCTCCTCGGTCATGAAATGCAACTTGCCCCAATGGGGACGGCCGCCTCGCTCCGATAACGTCGGCGCCCCGAAGAAGACGCTCTATTATTTCAGCACCAATGTTGCAAACAAGGGCGTGCGCTCGAATGGCTTCCTGACGTTCTGCGATAAGCTTGGTGTCGGCGACAGCCTCGTCAAGGGTGCGTCCTACCTGATGCATCTCGACGACTTTTCCGATGTACGCAACTTTCTACTCGCGCACAGCAACATGATTTTGCAGGACGATACCGGCGTGCCGATCCGCTTCCTCGACAGCAGTTGGAAGCTGCAACCCTTCGGCTCCTACGTCGGGCCAATCCGAATGTTTGCGCGTGAGTCACAGCCCGACATGTTCAAGCTTTTCCGCGAACAAAAGCCCGGCGAATTGAATTTCGAGATCGGCTACCGCTTTAGCCTCGGCGGATCGAACCTTGTGCTTGCCGTGAAGGATAGAAGCGTCGCAGCTGCAGAACTGACATCATCGTCAACTCCAGCGACCAAGGCGACACCCGGTTCGACTTCAGCCAAGCCGCAAGTTGCTCCCACAAAAGGGTCGAAAGTGGGCTATCGACGACGCGGCGAAAGCAAAACGGCGGCAAACGGGTTCCCGCAAATATTCGGATATTCGCCATAACGGCTCATCCGACCATTGATAGAGAACAGGTTGCCTGAGTCCTGGTCCTGTTTGTCAAACGACATTGCAGCCATCCTAAGCGCATTACCGGGACTAGAGTTCGGGGCCGAGCTGGACACCTGGCGTAGTCAGAAAAAAGGAGGCGACGGGCAAGAAAATAAAAAGGACGGACCCATGGTCATTGCAACGGTCCAGGTGCCGCCGAATTATGATGAAAAGATGCTCGGTGCACTGAAAAAGGAACTTGAGAAACTGCAGAGCAGATATGGTTTTAGTTTAGATCGTCCAAGAGATCCGGAAGTCGCTGCATTTGACCGCATGGCACGACATATGGACGATCGTATCCGGAAAGAAGCTCGTCGTTTCATCTCCAAACGATACCACCGGCTGCCGCCCATACGTCCCCAATATAGTATGCACACAACCACATAGCCGGAAGCAGGATCGGCATCCATTCAAGCGTGTTCATTTGCACGCGGAAGGTCCGTTCGAATTCTGGATCGCCTGTTGTTGCGGGAGCTTTGATGCCGGTTCGTCCGCGGGCCTGTATGACGAGTAGCACTGTGTAGAAATAGAGCAGGATCGCGAACAGCGTTGTGATTGCGGTCAGATGTGGCATGCGCCAAATTCCCTCTAGGCATAGACAACATTGCTAGCCTTTAGCATGCCAGAAAGATCATGGTGTCGCCCAAATGACTGGAGCAACCCAAAATGGGCATTCCGCCGACCATCACTCATGCTGTCCAGACCACACAAACGTGGCTGAATGAGCTTTGCGAAAACGGGGAACTGGCTGATACGAGTGAGGCCGTGGCGGTTCTTCGCTGTGTGCTGCATCAACTTCGCGATCGTCTGACGCTTGAGGAAGCGGTCGACCTAAGTGCTCAGCTCCCTTTGATCGTTCGCGGGATGTATTTTGAGGGATGGAGACCGAACAAAGCCCATGTCAAGGTGCATACTAAGCAGCAGTTCATCAATGAATTGACCGCAAGACATTTTCCAAACGCCGTACCAGCGGAACGCGCAGTTAGAGACGTCTTTGCTCTTCTCGCGCACCATTGCGATCCAGGGGAAATCTCAGACGTCATCCAACAGCTGCCGCAGGACTTGAAAGAACTTTGGCCTAAAAATGCACAGACGTTCCGTGAACGCTTGAAATAAGAGCAGGGAAGGGGTATTTGTTTGACGTTGACGAAACGCAATCCGATTTCCGGCGACATGCTTACAGGCGCTGGAGTACTCTCCGATTTCGAATTTGATATTCGCGAAATAGTACCCGATGCCGATTGCACGCTGAAGAACGAGCCAGTTACTATAGATCTCATAGAGCGATCCAATCCAGCGTTCTTCGAAGCTTTCACCGCGGCACTTTGGAAAAAGCAAGGTTACAATACTCGTCTAACACCCCAGTCAGATGCAGGTGTTGATGTAATCGCGCTACGTGGTCAAAGATGGTGCCTGATTCAGTGCAAGTCATCGACGAGTCCCGATCGAGTCTCGGTTGGGACGCGATTAAAGAGGTTGTTGGGGGTACCGCCGTTTACAACGAACAGTTTCCGACAGTTTATTTCACGAGAATCTGCGTCACAAACCAGCGTTTCAACTTGCGCGCACGCGACCGGGCCCGCGCAAATGGGGTGGACTTGATAGAGCATGACGGCCTAGAAGCATTACTTTCTAGATTCCCTGTTGGAATGCTCGATGTGCTTTCGGCTGCAGGGTAAGCGGCAAACCTTTACCTCGTCACGGTCTCAAGGTGGGTTCGCAACGAAGCGGGAAACAAAGAACTCGTTCAATTGCAAAAGCGGGTACGCCCTTGGTGGCGTGAGGATGCACTCGTAACAGTTGGGCTGACGGTTCGCTACGGCGCAAAAGCGCTGGAGTTCGAAAAGGGCAAATCATCGATCATCGTTCCGAATAAAGATCAGCTTGTTGCAACACTTGACACCGTCATCGCAGGTGTGAAGGCAGGAGAGCTTGATGAGCACCTAACTCAGCAAGCTAAAGCGCGAGGCGTTTCTAAGACGAAGCAGACAGCGTGAGGAAAAGTAGAAATTTGATGATGCATCTCGCTGGCACGCGAGTGGCGCGCGCTAAAATAACGGCGCCCGGACACTTCTAGCGCGCAGTCTCCCTCACGGCGTCTCTCATTCTCGGATATTCCGGCTGTTCGGGTTCAAGCTTCACCAATAATTCTGCATGTTTCAACGCCGATCCGAAAATCACGTGTCTGATATTCGAACGAGGTGGCAGTCACCAGGAGATTGCGACCATAGGGATTGCGGGTGAGGGGAGCATTCAGGACGTCTAAAGCCAGCTTCTGTTGGCCCGTATCATTTAAGGCAACGGCGTAGACATACGCCAAGCGAGGATCATTAGGCGCAGCTTCCACAGCGAGGCGAAATTGTTCGATTGCTTCAGTCGTTCGCTTCTCGCATACAAGCGACAATCCGAGCACATGGAGGAGTGGAGCTGACTTTGGATTTTTGGCCAGCGCCTGCGTGATGACGCTCTGCGCTTTCGCCTCGTCGCCCTGAGTACGTATCACGATCTTGGGTGGCATTACGGCGATGCCAACTATAGCGTTTCTGAAACTCGACGTATTGGGTCGCACAATTGGTCGACTTGAATTAAAGCGTGCCCGTGCGTCTTTTCCGGCTTGTCCTTCGGAGGCATCGCTCTACAATATACGGACGACAACTGAATACTGTCCGCGCTCGGTACAGGCTTCTTTCAGATCCCGCGCAAAGCACTGCCGCTTTGTTTATTTTGCGGCGAAGTCTATATCGTAGAATACGCAAACCGCGATTCCGGCACCGAGATCTCTCCTCCAATGCGCAATAGCCCATCGGCTAGAGCACCCGTTGCGCCGTAGCGAGTGACCTCGAGATAGCAGGATCGCGTAAGCTGCTCAACCATCGCGAGATAGCTGTCGAAAACAGTTGGCGCGACCGTGCATCCTGAATATTTGACAATGGCGAAAACCTTGCGCCCAAGCTGAAGTACGCGCGCCTCGACCGCGTGCTTGATCCGCTGCACGTCCTGCGCGGAGCATATGGTGAGCCCTTCAAAGTCGATGAACAGCATGTTCAGCGGCTGATCGTAGCTGATGCGCTCTTCGAGCTTTGGTGCCAGCAAGAAATCGCGTAGTCCCATGTCACCAACCGAGAAAATGCGCGCATCCATGGACTGCACGTCCCCGATATTCGGCTCGAAGTCCATATGCGCGAGGATGTCACGTTCAATATCGATGCCAGGCGCGACCTCGACGAGGGCCAGCCCTTTCGATGTTAGCCGGAAGACGCAGCGTTCGGTCACATAGAGCACGGGCTGGCCGCGTCGCAACGCATAGTCGCCCGAGAACGTGAGGTGCTCCACCTCGCGCACGAATTTGTGCGTCTTGCCTTCGTTCACGATCTCGAGCTGGCCATTCCTGACTGCCACCTCGACGTCGCCCGCTGTGAACGTTCCAACGAAAACTACGGACTTCGCGCTTTGACTGATGTTGATGAAGCCGCCAGCCCCCGCCAGCCGCGGCCCGAACTTGGAAACGTTGAGGTTGCCTTGGGCATCAGCCTGGGCGAGACCAAGAAATGCGATATCGAGCCCGCCGCCGTCGTAGAAATCAAACTGATAGGGCTGGTCGATAATCGCTTGAGCGTTCGTCGCTGCGCCGAAATTCAAGCCGGAGGCCGGCACACCGCCGACAACGCCCGGTTCTGCCGTCAACGTCATAAGATCAATTATGCGCTCTTCGGCCGCCACCGCCGCCACGCCCTCGGGCATGCCGATTCCGAGATTAACGATTGAAGTGGGTTTCAGCTCCATGGCGGCGCGACGTGCGATGATTTTGCGCTCACTCATCTCCAAGGGCTTCAGCGAATTAACAGATACGCGCGTCTCACTTGAAAACGCCGGGTTGTAGGCTTCCGCGAACGTCTGCATATGATACTCGGGCCTTTCGGCCATAACCACGCAGTCGACGAGGATGCCCGGGATTTTGACGCTGCGTGGATTGAGGCTACCGCGATCTGCCAGGCGCTCTACCTGAACGATGACGAGGCCGCCCGAGTTGCGCGCTGCCATGGCGATCGACAGGACCTCAAGAGTCAACGCCTCGCGCTCCATGGTGATGTTGCCGTCGCTATCGGCCGTCGTCCCGCGCACCATCGCGACGTCAATCGGGAAGCTGCGGTAAAATAAATACTCTTCGCCATCGATCACCATGAGGCGGACGAGGTCGTCGGTGCTGCACTCATTGATCTTGCCGCCCCCGTTCCTGGGGTCGGCGAATGTACAGAGCCCGACCCGCGACAAGTGCCCGGGCTTTCCGGCCGCAATGTCGCGAAACAGGTGCGAGATCACACCCTGAGGTAAGTTGTAGGCTTCGATTTCGCCGGCGACTGCCAGGGCCTGCAGTTTCGGCACGAGCCCCCAATGGCCTCCGATCACTCGCTTTACGAGGCCCTTGTGGCCGAAATGATTGAGCCCTCGGTCTTTGCCATCGCCTTGGCCCGCGGCATAGACGAGGGTCAAGTCGCGGGGCGCGCCCGTAGTGCCTTCAAGGAACCGCGCCTCCAGTGCGACGGCGATATTCTCGGGAAAGCCAATGCCGACAAACCCGCCAGTCGCCACAGTCGCGCCGCAAGGAATCAATGCCACCGCGTCGGCAGCCGTCATCGTCTTGCTGTTCGACCGGCCGCGCAGTGCCGCGAGGCGGAGTTTTGTCTCGCTGTTCATCGGGCCTCGCGTGGGGCTCTGCTTCGACTTCGGGATAGTTAGAGTCGCGCTGTCGAGCAAAGCGCGTAACTCGCCAGTCTCCCGTTCGCGATCAGAGAGCTGTGGATGATGGATGCACGCTAATAACAATCGCTCCTCGAAGGAGGAACCCCAGCCAGCGTAATACACCACGCAGCAATCGAAGCCTCGCCCGTACACCCGAGGAAGAGGAATTCTGGCAGAGTCAAAATGGGGAGACTACCAGGTCCAATGAAGGCGCCTGAAGTAGGCTTCGGCTTCGTCATTGGCAGCAAGCCCCGACTGGCCCACGTTCTGCTCCTTGATGACAAGCTCGCTGTTGGATCGGCGACGTAGCTGGTCTTCGATTTCCTGGATCTCGCGCGCCAACTTATGCCGAGCCTCCGCTGGCCAAGCGAGAACGCGCTGAAAAAGGGATTCTAGCTGATTGCTGCTCATAGAAGTACGCTACGATGAGTTGTCGTGTATCACCAGCGACTTAGTCGAAATCCGGCGTCGCGCTCGCTCAGGAATTTTTTCACAAATTTATGACAGGACGTCACCCATCAGGGGTCGAGTGGGAGCCCCCCTTTCCAGGGTAATTGATCGTACTCTTCAGTCGCAACGACGAGCCACCCATGAAATGTAATCGGGCGCGATATTTGCCACCAATACTAGAGCGAATGCGTAGCGGAAGAATTAGGAGAAACCCATGCTTCAGAAACCGTTCGAGATCCCTCAGCAAATGCGAAATCTTGCTGAGAAGAATGTCGAATAAGCACGTGCAGTCTATGATCAATTCATGGACGCCATGACGCAATCCCTAACCATGTGGACAAAAGTGGCGCCGTCCAATCAAATGACTTCTGGCTTGAGTGACGCCCAAGATCGAGCCACCAAATTCGCCAAGCGGAATGCAGATGCCGCCTTTGCCCTGGCCAGCGATCTGGCAAAAGCGAAAGACATTCCGGAGGTGTTCGATATTCAAAGCCGGTATGCGCAGTCTCAAATGCAAGCTTTTGCCGCCCAGGCGCAGGAGTTTGCCCAACTCATGACAACAGCTGCAGTAAGTCTTCAGCCTCGACAATAATAGTCGCTTAACGGGAGGGGTCGCCCCAGCAAGAGTGCCCTGGGCTACTTCTCCCCAAAGCCTCTGCAAGTTCTTGGGACCACCGAGTGCCGCGATCATCGCGGATTTCCATTCGCCGAAAAGCTACTCCTCCCCGAAACTCTGCAAGTTCTGAACTGGGGCACCTGTATGAAACAGGCTGGCGACACCTGCGGACCTCGCGGGTATCGCATCCTGACGAGGTCAGACGAACCAGGCTTTCAAGCGGTGGCCAGTCAGTACGGCGGCTTCGCGAACACCACCAACAATCGGATGATGATCGTTGAGTGCGGCCAAGGCGGTCCTCCTGCTCCGGCGGTTGCGGGCACCCAGACTCAGCCGCCGCCAATGACCATCGGCTCAATCCAGAAATAGAGAAAGGCCGGGATCCTACCGGCCAACACTACCGACTTCGCACTCGTGGCGACACGCCGCTGCTCGACGCTATAGGCCGCGGCGCTTCCGCAGGCACGTCTCACGTAGACGTGCCTCGCGACCTCTCCCACACCAATGGAGCAATCAAACCCATCTTCTTATTTCCGAAACACGATGTCTCGATGATGGGCCAAGTATGGCAAGCGCTGTTCTTGAAAATGTCCGACGTTGGTCACGGGCTCTGAGCGTAAACCGAGGCGAGCGAATTCGTCCCGAGCGATCCGTGGCGACAAAAGCAACTCGCCTGTGTTCTCGAACGAAATATAACCTTGGTCGAAGAGGAGGTCGATGTGAGGGGCAAATAGAAGGCCGTTGTAACCGTCGAGGCGCTCATGATTTGTGGCGCATGACCTCCATGGTTTGATGTGGCTAGCCCGCAGCAGCCTGCGGTCCGTCACGCCCGTGACTCTGCAATCCTTTTCAATACTCTCAAGATTGTTGCGAAAGCGACCCTGCCCACGCCGGGCGTTGATGATCGCTTGGCGCTCGGTTTCGTCAATGTCGGTCTCGTTGCGAATGGCATTTTCAACAACGTCGTCGAGAGCGGCAACAGGCATTCCGCCACCCACATCTCGTGTCTGGGAATTGTGAATGCTGCCCGCCAAGCCCACTTTTGATAGCAGAACTTCGGCCATCGGCGTTGGCACGGCTGCGAGATACACGCTTTGAAGACCATCGCCATTTGCCATCAGCGGAGAGTACTTTGTTGGCAGGTGTGGTCTCAGTTCAGAAATTATGTCCTTCGGTCGGACGGATGTAGGAGTGGGGTACCACTCCATCGGAACAAACCAACCTTCATTGCTCCAGTAGTCGCCTGCGAGACCGAAGACTTCGGGCTTGTTTCCAGATAGGGCGGGTCTTTGTACGACGCCGAGGTTCTGTATTTTCTGGTTGAAAAAGGAAAAGACGAGGTCGCCCGGTTCAACAAGGCGCATATTCTCGTAAAACTGATTGAACGCACCATTCTGGTTGCGCTTAGGCGACCACAAATAGCGGCCGTTGATCTCGTGCTTCCAGGTTTGGTTCTGGTTCACCCACCAATAGGTCATCGGCTGGAAGTCATGGCGTTTTCTCATCCCGGTCAGCGCGAAGTTTGCCCGGCTCGTTATGATTTGCAAGCTGATAAGCCTGTTTCTGGGCGCGCTGCTCCACTTGGTCCCGTACCAAAATTGGCGTGTGCGTTTCTATGTCGTCACCCATCCGAATCGCGCTGCTATCGCAACGGTGATTATAACCTCGAACTCGTTCCTCCGCTGTTTCCCTGTTCCAACTGACCCCTGCGGATCCCGCGCGGTTTTTTTTATCCGCATGCGGAGCACTCGGAGCAAGACCAATCTTTCTCCTGACGGACGAACTCCGACCAATCTCTCGCCCGACCAACCGGCCAAAACGCTCCTGCTTGCAGTGAACCTTCCCCCAGGTGCCTGACTCCCCGGTCTGGCACCTTCTTTTTGACCACCGCTTTGCCAGTGTGGGGATGTTACCTGGCGCAGCTCGCGCGGTTGTTGATGCCTTGCGGGGAATGGGGACACAGTATTGATCTGGCGTATCTGCGTCCCCGATCCCAGTTACTCAGGTCGCAAAACAAATTGCTTTTCGCGCACGACGACGGCGTTGAGTGTCTCGTGTTCCGCGAATCAAACACGTGCGACTTGGTAAGATCGCGCCTAAGAAGTCCGGATCAATTCCAAATTTGAAGGGCTCTTCACGTACTTGCTTGTCACGGGATGTGACACTGCGTGGCGGCTCGTCCGAATGAAAAGGCGGCGCTTGAGCTGGCTCCAAAAATCGCTACGAACGACAATGTGCCAGAGCGAGTTGGCTCGAAGTCGGCGCGTCGCTTAGCAGTGGGAATGGGCTATCGGCGCAAGGACATCGACAGATGCACGAGCACTGGCAATTGGAACGGCATCGTTGGTTTTTGTTGCTAACGCTCGGCGCAATCGTTCTGGCATTCATGGCGCTATCACTAGGCATCACAGCGACCGGGACTGCGCGCTTTGCGGTTGCAATGGGGTATCCAGCAGAGGTGGGTTATGCCGTCGGCGCCGTTTTCGATCTTGCCAAGGGTCTATTGCCTATCGCGCTACTCCTACTTTTCGCCCGGCGCGCATTTCTCTTGTTCGTCATCATCGGCGTTGCTTGGGTGGGACTCGTAATTTATAGCGCCCTCGCGACGGAGGCGACGGTGTCCACAGCCATCGCTGCAATCGAGCGGAACGGGTCTTGGAAGGCAGAAGCGCGATCCGGCACAAAGGCTGAGTTGGCGGCCGTGGAGAAACGTCTGGATGTGCTGTCTCAGCCGGCGCCGCCGCGGCCGACCAAGTCGCTCGTCGAAGCCCTTGACGTTGAGAAGGTGCCGCCCGGCGTTTGGCGAGACAGTCAGGAATGTCAGAGCATTCGCGATAGCAAATATTTTCAATCGGCCTGCACCAAGGTTCTTAATCTGCGTCGTGAGCTGGCGGCGGCGAAGGACTATGAGCACCTTGACGCTCTGGCCGGTACGTTGCGGCAAGCGCTCGCAACGATGCCGCTTGTGGCGACGTCCGATCCGCTCCCGGAGGCGTTCGCCGCCACTCTCGGCCGTCTGCTACCGTTAGACGGTCGCGTCGGCGTTTCGCTCCTTCTTACGTTCGTCACCGAAATCATGAGTTGCGCCGGGCTCGCTGCGCTAGGCGCCCTCGCCCTCGGGGACGCATTGACGAGGGAGGATCAGTCCGTCGCAAGATCCATGCATACGAGTGATGTAGGGACAACGATTAGGGAACATGATCGCTCTGCGGAGATGCTCCCTCAGGGACCGTCGCGGATCATCCCTGGATCGTCCCTCACGGCCGCCAATGTTGGTATTTCATCAGAGGGAGTTGCAGCGCAGCGCAATCATGCCGAACGTCCCTCGAATGTCGTCCCTATACACGGAGCTAAGCAGCACAGGGACCCTCTCGCCGGGGACCAGCGGAAGAACGCGCCCCTTTTCGATAAGGAGGGACCCTTCGAACATTGGCAATCATATCCCTGCGTTCGTCCGGCAGTGTTTGAGATCCGCTCTTGGATCATCCCTCGGCGCTTCAGAACTGCGGGGAAGCTACGAGACTTGGTGCGCGGTCCGCAAATATGAGCCGGTGACCCAACAGAAACTGGGCGCGGAACTGAAGGGCCTCGGGTTCGCGAAGTGGAAATCTTGCGGTCTGATCCGCTACAGGGACCTACAACTTATAGCCTGAACGCGCCGGTCACTTTTGTCGCTTCGAGACTGTGGTTGGGTTATAGTTGAGTCTCGGTCGTGGGCAGTTAGGACGCAATTGGTGGAGGTCAGATCATGACACGCTTGTTGATGCTCATTTCGTGCGCGATAGTTTTCACGCTCTTCATGTCGATGGCAATTGAATCCGGGGCCTCTGCGAAAT
Organism: uncultured Alphaproteobacteria bacterium; assembly: GCA_963710005.1. GTDB lineage: Bacteria > Pseudomonadota > Alphaproteobacteria > Rhizobiales > Hyphomicrobiaceae > Hyphomicrobium_B. Next base: position 267,902 of record CAVPYR010000003.1, on the reverse strand, counting down.
CCCACAGGATGCTGTGCAGAGCAACCGGGATGATCAACGGTAATCATTCGACCTGGATATGCAGCACGAGCCAGAAATGTTGCTACGTCTGGGCAACGGGCAAGGGATACTGTGTCTCGGCTTCGTCAACTTGCCTGTTGAACATGAGTGCGAATTAGGCGCGGCTCAAGGCCGACTATAATACCGCGCGGCTCTATGCAACGCGCTGCGACCGCCGTCTAAGATGGCCAACGCTACTTCCGCTATCACTCTGAGCGGTGTGGCGCTAGGTTTGGGTGGGGCACGGTCTTTCGGTGCGCCGATGGACAGCTTCCAGTAGGCATCATCCTCTTTGCCGAGGTAGACGCGGTCACCCGCGGCTTTGCCGGCCCAAAAAGCGACGGCGCTCTTAGGAGGACTGTGGCGGCTTGGTTTCAGACCGAGCCCCGCCGCGATTTCCGCGAATGCTTCTTCTACCAAGTTTCCCTTGAAGACGACGATATTAGTTCCTTGCGCAGCGACATTGGCCGTTCGCATTGCTTTCAGGTGTCGCAGCCGGTCTGAAACGCGGTACCCCATGCCCTTCATAAAGCTCGTCGTCAGAGTTCTGGGATGCTCGTTCGCTTGCGCCGCCGCGCTCCTCATGAAATCTGCCAGCTCGCGATCCATTGCGGCCCTGATCATCGCCAACATCGCATGAGCCAGCTCGACATCGTCCTTAAGCCCGAAAAAGATGATTTCCGTTGATTGACGCCACGTCTTGCAATCAAAAAATTCTCCGATGGCCGTCGAGACGTACGCCGCAGCTGCATGAATCTCGCGAGGACGTTCGGCTGAGGTATAAGGTTTCGACTGTTGGGCGATCCGCTCGTCCCCAATCGACTTCACATCATCGATGGCGAGGTCGTATTCTTCCATGATCTGAGAGGCCAGGGCCGCGGCGGTCAAAGCCTCGGCTTCGGTACAGCCGTTGTCGGTCGTCATCGCGAGCAGCGCCCGGACGCGCTCGACGAGCTGTTCGCGCTTTTCTTGGTTGGTCACAGGTGAGGATGCCTGTATCTGAAATAATTTATCTGCGGTGAGGTAAAGCTCAGCACCGTCTGCCTATGAGACTCAGAAGATGTTACGCGATTCACCAGCTCTGATTATCCGAGTTTTTTTGGGGTAATTCGTTCAGTGCGAATGTCGCCGCAAAAACTGAGCGCGGTGCGGCTTAACCCGGGACGTTCAAAACCCGAAGTCTTCTGTGGGATGCGATACCGGGCGCTACAACTTACATTTAACTCTTTGCCGCACTGAGCAAATGCATTCGGCTATTCCGATTAGCAACCATATTCGATTGATAACGTTCACGAATTTCGGACTTTGTTAGTTAAAATTTTGCAGCATTTTCATGCACACAAACTGATGCCAGGTGCGATTTTCTGTGGGTGCAAGATCTGCAATGAGACGAAGGCGCGGCTGCTATTCGAAGACGTCAAGCAACCGAACATGCGTAGAACGTCATCATAAAAATTGGCACCGGATTGGCACCGAACGGCGCAACACGCGCGGCGACAGAACAAACCAGGACGCAATGGCGCTCGCTGAAAAGCCTTGTTTTGCCAAGACGAAATGGGACGAAAGGACACCACGAGTAACCGAGAGCGACTGGACAATTCGCCATGGCAACGGTTTTCAAGACCGGTGCCTTAAACCACTCGGCCACCCCTCCAAGACTTGGCGGCCAAGATGACCCCACACCACGGGGCCTCAATGAGCTTCGTCCGGAGGTTCCTCCTAGCCGTTTCGGCTGCCGGCCTCAAGTCTGGGCCGCTCCTGGGTCGCTTAACCTGATCCTAAGCCGGGTCTGTCACCATTCAAGCATGCTTCGGCCACCCTTGCGTGTTTCATGACGCGCAGGGTGCGCTTGGGCGGGCGTAGCGTATCGAGTTGGGTTTGCGTAAATGGAGAGGGGCCTTTCCGGCTGGCTGGCCTGCCGCCTCATGCTGGCGACGAGCGCTGCGGCGCTCACGACAGCCTGTTCATCAAATGATTCCTCGCCGCGGACGATCGCCGGCGTATCTCGCTCGGTCTTCTCGGAAGACGATTATGGCGTCAGCACCAGTCCGAGAGTTGCAACCGACAACGTTCCCAAAGGCGGCGGAGGCTTCAAGCTTGGTTCGCCATACAAGGTTGCCGGGCGGTGGTACGTGCCCCGTGAAGATCCCAACTACGACGAATATGGGGTAGCGTCCTGGTACGGCGCCGATTTTCATGGCCGGCGAACGGCCAATGGCGAAGTTTTCGATGCGAACGCGATGACGGCGGCGCATCCGACATTGCCGCTTCCTTGCTATGCTTACGTTACGAACCTCGACAACGGTAAGACGGTGCTCGTGCGAGTCAATGACCGCGGGCCCTACGTCAATGACCGACTTATCGACATGTCGTACGCGGCTGCGAAAGAGCTCGGCTATTCGGGCCGGGGCCGGGCTCGTGTGCGGGTCCGTTATGCTGGTCTCGCACCTCTCAACGGCGACGATACCCACCGGGAACGGCAGTTCCTCGCTTCCCAACAAGGGCGGCAAGGCCCCGGTCAGCAGGTTCCGCCCGCGCGTGAATATGCTTCGGCCGAGGAGGGCACTCGCGGGTTGCCTCCCGATTCCTCCGATCGCTGGTCTCCGATTGACTACCGGGCTGGTCTCGCCGGCAAACCTGTTCCACAGCCGCCGGCGGCCGCGGCACGGTCACGGGCATTCGTACAGACGGCAAGCTTGTCCAGTCCGGACTTGAGGGACGGCCGCATGTCTCTCGCAGCTCCCCCGCAGTTCTCGCCGCAACCCTTCGCGCCTGCCCAGCCACTCTCCGACGGCCAGCCCTTCGATTCCGGCCGGACATATGTTCAGGTCGGCATTTTCCGCGACCGCTCGAATGCGGAACGATTGCGCCGGGAGCTTGGGTCGCTTGGGCCGGTCGAGGTGGCGCCGCTACAAGTCGGAGAAGGGACTGAAGTCTATCGTGTGCGTGTCGGACCGTTCTCGCAGCACGACGCTTCCCGCGCGCAGAACCAGATTGCAACATATGGCGTTGCTGATACTGCCATCGTCACGGATTGAGAAAACGCTCCACGTCGGCTGTTAACCCGGCGTTGACCATGTCACGATCGGGTCTGATACTCCTGCTTTGGTCTGCGGGCTCTGTCGACCAGGGGCGCAACGGACGAATGCGATTTGATTGATGTTTAGAAAGTGGGGCATCTGGTTCGCCGTATCGGCGATCGTCGGCGTTTTCGTCGCGATCCCCGAAAACGTTGCGGCCGCGGAGGCCGTGTTCACGACGAAAGCGCCACGTGCCATTCTGATGGATGCAGCGACCGGCGCGATCCTATTCCAGCAGAATGCCGACGAACTGGCGCCGCCTGCGAGCATGAGCAAGCTCATGACGCTCGCCGTGCTCTTCCGGGCCATCAAGGACGGCCATATTCACAAGACCGACGAATTCGTCATGAGCGTCAACGCGTGGAGAAACGGCGGGGCTCCATCCGGCACGTCGGCGATGATGGTTCCGGTCAACACCAAAGCGACAGTCGACGAGCTTATTCAAGGCGTCGCCGTGCAGTCCGGCAACGACGCGGCCATGTGCATCGCAGAAGGCATGGCGGAAAGCGAGGCCGGGTTCGCGCGCATGATGAACGAGGAGGCTCGGCGGATCGGCCTCGTCAAATCGACGTTCGCAAATGCGACCGGGCTCGGCAATCCGAACCATCTGATGACGGCGCGCGAACTGGCTATGCTCGCGCGATACATCATCAACGAATATCCTGAATTCTATCCGGTCTTCAGCCAGAAGGAATTTCTCTATCGCAAGCACAAGTTCATCAATCGCAACCCACTGCTGTTTCTGAACATTGGCGCCGACGGTCTGAAGACCGGGCACATCGCCGCTGCCGGCTATGGACTTGTCGGTTCTGCGGTACAGGACGGCAAGCGCTTGATCGTCGTCGTTAGTGGCCTCGAAAAAGCCGACCAGCGCAAGGATGAGGCCGCCAAGCTTTTGGATTGGGGGTTCAAGTCCTTCAGCGCCGTCCGAGTCTTCGATGATGGAGAGATCATCGGCAGGGCACGGGTGTGGGGCGGGAAGACCTGGTATGTGCCGCTCGCCGCAAAGGGTGACGTGATGTTCACGATGCCCAAATATCCTGTGGGCCAAAAGCTGTCGGCAGAAATCGTCTATAAGGCGCCGCTGAAGCCGCCGGTGAAAAAGGGCGATCAGGTTGCAATTCTGAAAATTACGAGTTCAAGCAGCGCCTCGGTCGAAGTGCCGCTTTATGCTACGGAAGACGTGGTCAAAGGCGGGATCGTTCGCCAGGGCGTCGATTCGCTTGTTCTAATGGCCTTGCGCCGCTTAGCACTCTAGATTACGCCCGCCGATAAAAGAGGCGAGCTATGAAGCGCGGAAAATTCATCACTCTCGAAGGCGGCGAGGCGGCGGGAAAGTCGACCCAGGCGAAGCGTTTGGCCGAGCGCCTCGAACGCGCCGGCGTTGCTGTCGTCGTGACCCGCGAGCCGGGCGGCACGCCGGTCGGCGAGGACGTGCGCGAACTCATCATGAAGGATCGCCCGACCGATCCGATGACAGAGCTCTTGCTTTTCGCCGCCGCGCGGGCAGAGCATGTGACATCTATTATCCGGCCGGCGCTCGATGAAGGCACATGGGTCATCTCGGATCGGTTCATCGACTCGACACGAGTCTATCAAGGCAAGCTCTATGGTCTCGAGCCCGAGTTCATCACCCAGCTCGAGCGTTACACGGTGGCGCCCGATTACCCCGATCTCACGCTGATCCTCGATCTTCCGGCCAGTGCTGCGATCCAGAGGGCGCAGCTCCGCGGCACGCTCTCGCGCTATGACGCCGAGCGCATCGAAACACATGAGACTTTGCGCAAGGGCTTTCTTGAGATTGCGACCGAGGAACCCGAGCGCTGTGTGTTGATCGATGCCAGTCTGTCAGTATCGAGCGTCGAGACGGCGGTGTGGCAGGCAGTTTCGGCGCACCTTCTCGCTGAGGCCGGTTGATGGCGCGCGCGCCGCTTGTTGCGGATATCGACGTTCTTCCTGAAGCCGATCGGCTCGACGATTTCCCGCATCCGCGCGAAACGCGGGCGCTCTATGGACACGAAGGCGCGCAGTCGATTTTTGCGGAAGCTCTGGCCGGGGACCGGATGCATCATGCCTGGCTTCTCTCGGGACCTACTGGGATTGGCAAGGCGACGCTCGCCTATCAAGTCGCTCGGGCTGCTCTGGCGCAGCCGGATGAGCGTGACCTATTCGGCCAGGGTCTCGCGATCGAGCCGGACGCGCGCACGGATCGCCAAGTACGGGCGCTGTCACATCCGGCGCTGTTCATCGTCCGGCGTCCCTATGATCAAAAGACGAAGCGCTTCGCGCAGATCATTCCGATCGATGAAGTTCGAAGGCTGAAAGGCTTTCTGGCACTCAGTTCCATCGGGCAGGGACGGCGCGTCGTCATCGTCGATAGCGCCGACGAGCTCAATCTGAACGCGGCCAACGCACTGCTGAAATCTCTTGAGGAGCCGCCGGCGCGGACGATCTTCCTGATAATGACCTCAGCGCCGGGACGATTGCTCGCAACGATACGGTCGCGATGCCGGGTCATCACGATGGGGCCGCTCCAGGAGAGCGACTTGAAGCGCGCTGCGGCTCAGGCTCTGACGACGATCAGCAAGGCCATTCCCGAAGCCCACGAGTGGGAAGCGCTCGCGCCTCTCGGCGGGGGAAGCGTCGGCCGGGCGCTTGTCCTTATCGGCGGGGGAGGCCTCGCGCTGCAGGCTCGGATCGATCAGATCTTAGCGGGTCTGCCGGAATTAGATTTAAAGACGGTTCATGCTTTGTCGGACGAGCTACAACCGCTGGCCCAGGATCGCAAATTCCAGCTGTTCATGGATCTCTTCCAGGCGAGCCTTGCACGTCTTATCTCAGCGGCAGCGACAGGGCAGGGGGCGGAACGGGACGTTGCGCTGGCGGGGCGGCTGATCGGCTCGGAGCGCCTTGCCACTTTTGCCGAGCTATGGGAAACACTGGCCCGCGACAAGGCTGACGTCGTCTCGCTCAACCTCGATCGCAAATCGCTCATCCTCGGAACTTTCGCGCGCCTCGAGGCAGCGAGCCGCGGCTGAGCGGGGCGCGGTCCGCGTTCCTATTGCAGGCGACTAAGAAAGATACCGAGAGTGGCGGAAAAATATTACATCACGACGCCGATCTTCTACCCCAACGGAAAGCCGCATATCGGTCACGCCTATACGGTGATCGCGAGCGATACGTTGGCTCGCTTCGCGCGCCTCGACGGCAAGGACGTGTTCTTCCTATCGGGTACGGACGAGCATGGCCTGAAGATGCAGCAGACCGCCGAGAAGGAGGGCCTGACGCCAAAGGCGCTGGCTGACCGGAACTCGGAAATCTTTCGCTCGATGATCGAAGCGGTCGGCGGCTCGAACGACGAATTCATCCGCACGACGGAACCGCGCCATTACAAAGCTTGCCAAGCCATCTGGGAGCGCATGGCAGCCAGCGGCGATATCTATCTCGGTCGCTACGGCGGCTGGTATTCGGTCCGGCAAGAAGCCTATTTCGACGAGAAGGAAACGACCGTCGGCGATGATGGCGTGCGCAGGGAGCCGCTCGGATCGCCGGTCGAGTGGAACGAGGAGGAGAGCTATTTCTTCCGGTTATCCGCCTATCAAGACAAGCTGTTGCAGCTTTATGAGAACAACCCGGAATTCGTTGGGCCGGTAGAGCGCCGGAACGAAGTGGCGAGCTTCGTCAAGTCGGGCCTCAAAGATCTTTCGGTTTCGCGCTCGACCTTCAACTGGGGTGTCCCGGTTCCGGGCGACGACAAGCATGTGATGTACGTCTGGGTCGATGCGCTGACCAACTACATCACCGCTGCAGGCTATCCCGACACGGACGTCGAGAAGTGGAAATTCTGGCCTGCCGATGTGCATGTCATCGGCAAGGATATCGTGCGGTTTCATGCCGTCTACTGGCCGGCATTCCTGATGTCTGCCGGCATCGAGCTTCCGAAGCGCGTTTTCGCTCACGGTTTTCTGTTCAACCGGGGTGAGAAGATGTCGAAGTCGGTCGGCAACGTCGTCGATCCATTCGATCTCGTCAAAGCGTATGGTCGCGATGCGGTGCGCTATTTCTTTTTGCGCGAAGTGGCGTTCGGCCAGGATGGGAACTATTCGTCGGACGTCATCGTCAATCGGATCAATGCCGATCTCGCCAACAACCTCGGAAACCTGGCGCAGCGCTCGCTGTCGATGATTTTCAAGAACTGCGACGGCGCCATTCCGGCACCTAGGCCGTTGAGCGATGCGGATCAGGCGATCCTGTCCGCGACGGACGGGCTTTACGTTCTCGCGCGCGCTGAAATGGAACGGCAGGCGGTCACCAAATATCTTGATGCTGTGTGGAACGTGATCGCGGACGTGAACCGCTACTTTGCCGCTGAAGAGCCGTGGGCGAAAAAGAAAACGGATCCCGCGCGGATGGCGACGATCCTTTATGTGACCGCCGAGTGCGTGCGGCAGTTCGCCATTCTCGCCCAGCCGGTGATGCCGGAGAGCGCCGGCAAGTTGCTCGATCTTCTGGCGGTCGCGCCGAACGCGCGCGGATTTGACAGCCTCGGGGAGAAGGGCCGCGTGAAGCCGGGCGTGAAAATCCCTGAACCACAAGGCGTATTTCCGCGTTACGTCGAGCCGGACTGAGCGGACAACGCGCCGCACGGCGAATGCGGGCCGCTGGAGAGTAAAAGACGTGATGCTTGTCGACCACCATTGCCATCTCGATTTTCCCGAGTTCGCACCGGAGCTTGATCAAGTCGTCGCGCGTGCGCATCAGGCCGGCGTCGGGACGCTCGTGACGATCTCGACGCGCATCCGAAAGTTCGATGAGGTGAAGGCTATCGCCGAGCGCTTCGACGACGTCTTTTGCTCGGTCGGCACCCATCCGCACAACGCGCATGAAGAACTCGACATCCCGCTCGAGCGGATCATCGAGCTTTCAAAGCATCCGAAGGTCGTCGCAATCGGCGAAGCGGGGCTCGATTATCACTATAAGCACTCGACGCCCGAGGCGCAGGCGGAAGGCTTCCGGCGCCACATTGCGGCCGCGCGCGATACCGGTTTACCGCTTGAAATTCACACCCGTGACGCCGACGACGATACGATCGCCATTCTCGAAGAGGAGCATGCTAAGGGCGCGTTTCCGGCCGTGCTCCATTGCTTCACAGGCGGACGTAAGCTCGCGTTGCGCGCGCTCGATCTTGGACTATACGTATCGTTCAGCGGTGTCATCACGTTCAAGAATGCCGAGGCGTTACACGAGATCGCACGCGACGTGCCGCTCGACCGCGTTCTGGTCGAGACTGATGCGCCGTTCCTCGCGCCCATTCCATTCCGAGGCAAACGCAATGAGCCGGCCTATGTCGTTCGCACCGCGGCGGCGCTTGCATCGCTCATGGGCGTTTCGAACGACGAAATCGCCTGCGCTACGACGGAGAATTTCTTCAGGCTCTACAGCAAGGCGAAGCGTCCGCGCGCTGCCACATCCTCAGCAACGGGCGGGTCAGCCGCAGCATGAGCTACAGGTGCACGATACTGGGCTGCGGTTCGTCGGGCGGCGTGCCTCGCATCGGGATGAATTGGGGCGCCTGCGATCCCGACAATCCAAAAAATCGGCGGCTCAGATGCTCGGCGCTGGTTGAGCGCACCGGCTCCGGCGGCAGGACGTCCATTCTGATCGACACGTCACCGGATTTTCGCGAGCAGATTCTTTCGACGCGGCTGATTGCGCTCGATGGTGTGCTCTACACGCACGATCATGCCGATCACACGCACGGCATCGACGATTTGCGCATGGTTGCGTTCTCGATGAAGCGGCGCGTGGATGTCTATTTCAACAAGGCAACGGGCGAGAGCCTGAAGACGCGCTTCGCTTACTGTTTCGAAACGCCACCGGGCTCGCCCTATATGCCGATGCTCAACGGCCATGAGATCGACGGCACTACGCCGATAGCCATCGCGGGGGGCGGCGGGACGATCACCGCGCAGCCCGTGGCGCAGTGGCATGGATCGATCCAGTCGCTCGGCTATCGCATTTCCAATTTTGCTTATTCACCGGACATCAACGACATCCCGGAATCGTCAATCCCCCTGCTCGATGGGCTCGACGTTTGGATTGTCGATGCTTTGCGTCATACGAGCCACGAGAGCCATTTCAGCGTCAAACAGGCGCTGGCCTGGGCCGAGCGCTTGAAACCGAAGCGCACGATTCTGACGCATATGACCAGCGAACTCGACTATGAAACGCTTGCGCGGCAGCTGCCCGCCGGGGTCGAGCCGGCGTACGACGGTATGATGATCACATTCAGCTGACGTTTTGTCTCGATTGCATGGTCGGCGGTCACTTCCAGAGACCGTAATCTTCCCATTTGTTTTCGGGAATCTCAGCCCCCAGTTTGTATTCGAAGGACGTCGCCTTCATCTGGTCGTTGCTTACCGCGCAGGTGAAATCCAAAAAGTACCAGTGGTTCTTCGCTCGCACCACGCCGCCTTTTGCGATGACGACATTGTCTTTGAAAACGGCGGGCTTCTGGATCGTGGTGGCGACGCGATCGACGCCCTTCAGATGGCTGCCTTTTCGGATGGCGTCGAGGCCGCGTAAATTGCAGACTTGATGGGCACGCTCTTCCGGCTCCAACTCTTTGAGCACCCGATCCATCGATGCGTCGGCAAGCGCCGTTTGCGTGCTGGCCGCCAAGATAAGCAGCAACACAAGGTTTCTCGTTAAGAGCATTCCGTTGTCTTCCCCCGATAGCAGTATGTGCGGGCCTATCCGGACCCGAAGCGGCCCCCCGACCGCAAGCGTCAGAACGCGCGCGGATGTGTCCGTATTGAGGCAGGAAATGCCAAGTCAGCTCTCCGCTGCGGCGCGGGAATAGCTTATTTCTCGCATATCGCTGCGGAGCTCCTTTTATGTCGAAAATGTAAAGTCGGCCGCCCACGGGACTAGCTAGCCGCATGCGTTCAGCTCAAAGGTCCGATGTCGAGTGGGTAGGTAGGCCGGCCGAACCATGGGTCGCGCGCCAATCGCGAAAATTCACCGTCTCGCCGTTTCGTTCGCAGTCCGGAGAGGCGAGTTCGACGAAAAGCGGAACCAGCTCGTTGGGGGCGGGGAGTGTTGCAGGATCTTCGCCAGGGAATGCCTTGGATCGCATTTGCGTTCGCGTCGCACCGGGATTGATCAGGTTGGCGCGTACCGGTGTGTTCACGAGCTCGGCGGCCCACGTTTTGACGAGAGCCTCGAGACCGGCCTTCGAAGCGGAATAAGCGCCCCAGTAAGCGTATTTTCCGCTGGCCGCGCCGGAGGTTACGAAAATGGCTCGGCCGGCGTCGGAGCGTTTCAGCAGCGGATCAAGGGTACGGATCAGCCGCCAGTTGGCAATGAGGTTGATATCGATCGTCGAAAGGAAGCCATCCTCCGTCGTGTGACCGAGCGGAGAGAGGGGGCCGAGAATGCCGGCGTTGGCGACCAGGATGTCGAGGCGTTGCCAGCGCTGATAGATCGTCGGACCTACCTGGTCGACCCGATCGCCCTTTTTCAGGTCGAGCTGAAGCAGGGTCGCGGCGCCACCAATCGCTTGTATCTCGTCATCGAGAGTTTCAAGCGCTCCGACCGAGCGAGCCGCGACGATCACGTGAGCACCGGCTCTTGCCAGCCCCAGCGCCACGGCACGGCCGATGCCGCGCGAGGCCCCTGTGACAAGTGCGATGCGACCGGAAAGGGGGCTGTCGGTCATGGGTCACAATTCGAAGGAGTTCAGCGGCCGAACCGCCGCGGGTTTCAGCCTACCTCGGCCAGAAGCGAAAGCTGCCTCGGCACGGCCTCGCCACCGTAATCGGTGAGGTTGGTCGGATAGTCGCCGGTGAAGCAATGGTCGGTGAACTGAGGCGCCCTGTCGTCGCGATGATCGAGGCCTATGGCGCGGTAGATGCCGTCCACCGAGAGGAAGGCCAAGCTGTCGGCCCCCATGAATTCGCGCATCTCTTCGAGAGACATGTTTGCCGCCAGCAGGTCTTTCTTGCTCGGCGTGTCGATGCCGTAGAAATCCGGATGAGTGATCGGCGGCGAGGAGATGCGCATATGAACCTCGGCCGCGCCCGCGTCGCGGATAAGCTGCACGATCTTTTTCGAGGTCGTGCCGCGGACGACGCTGTCGTCAATCAGCACCACGCGGTTGCCGCGGATAACGCCGGAATTCGCCGAGTGCTTAAGCTTCACTCCGAGTTGGCGGATGCGCTGCTCGGGTTCGATAAAGGTACGGCCTACGTAGTGGTTGCGGATAATGCCGAGTTCGAACGGGATTCCGCTCTGCTGGCTGAAACCGATCGCGGCAGGGACGCCTGAGTCCGGAATGGGGACAATAACATCGGCGCCCGTCGGTGCTTCCCGTGCCAACTCGATGCCCATGCGTTTGCGGATGTCATAGACGGTCTGGCCGCCCGCGATCGAATCAGGTCGCGCAAAATAGATGTATTCGAAGATGCAGGGGCGCGCGGGGCGCATCGGGAAGGGACGGTGACTTTCGAGACCCTCGTCGGTGATGACGACAACCTCGCCGTTATCGACCTCGCGGAGGAATTCGGCGCCGACCATGTCGAGTGCGCATGTCTCCGAAGCAAGGACATAGGATGTGCCCAGACGGCCAATAACGAGTGGCCGGATGCCGATGGGATCGCGGGCGCCGATCATCATGTCGTTCGTCAGGCAGACGAGGGCATAGGAACCTTCGATCTGGCGGATGGAATCGACGAGGCGTTCAACGATGCGACGTTTCTTCGAGCGCGACAGGAGATGGAGGATGACTTCGGTATCGGATGTCGACTGGCAGATCGCGCCGGAGGAGATGAGTTCGCGCCGCAGCGTCAGAGCGTTCGTAAGGTTGCCGTTGTGGGCGACGGCAAAGCCGCCGGTATCGATATCAGCAAAGAGCGGCTGGACGTTGCGGATCAGCGGGTCGCCGGTCGTTGAGTATCGATTGTGGCCTATCGCTATTCGGCCTTTGAGGCGGGTGAGAACATCGGGCTTTGAAAAGTTGTCGCCGACGAGGCCCATTCGGCGTTCGGAGTGAAAGTTGTGGCCATCGTAGGAGCAGATACCCGACGCCTCCTGGCCGCGATGCTGGAGAGCATGAAGGCCGAGGGCCGTGATGGCCGCCGCATCCGGATGATCGAAGATGCCGAAGACGCCGCACTCTTCCCGCAGGCGATCATCGCCATAGCGGGTAAAGGTGAGACCGTCGATCGTGGTCACGCCGCCTTGCTGTGCCATAGGCACCTCCCGCGATTGAGCCGCCCTGCTCTGCCCGATACGCCGAGTAACGATAATACGAACGTGCCGTCTCGCTTGACGCCGCCCGCGTCACGCGAGCGTCATATAGTACCGCTTGCCATGAATGACCAGCGCGACTGAACGCCCCTTTTGGTCAAGGAAGCCTTGCTGACCTGGCTGTTCGTTGGGAGAGGGGGGCGGAGGTGTCGTGGAAGGCTGCGGAATGACCTCCAATAGGACGTTCCGAATGGCTTCGCCGGTCGCCTTGACGTAGTCGCGGAAAAAAGCGTCCCGAACAAGGGGATGCTGCTTTTCCTTATCAGGAGAAATGAAGGCCTCGTAGGCCATATAGGGAATGACGAAGAGCAGAAACCCGCGAAGGACACCGAAAATGAACCCCAGGACGCGGTCGATCATGCCGACCTGACTGTCGAGGATCGCATCGGATATGCGTGCCGTTATCAGGTGGACGATGATGAGCACGATCAGCGCGACGACGACCGCGACGGCTATCGTTGCAATCTGCGGCGGAAGGCTCGTCTGCGCCGCGATATCGGCGGTCATGTCCTTCTTGGTGGCGAAGATCCAATAGCCGACACCGGCTGCGGCAACCCACGACACGATCGAAAGAAGCTCGCGTGCGAAGCCCCGATACATCGCAAGAAGACCGGATATGAATGCGACCGCGATTAACGCCAGGTCCAAATAGGTCAACGGACCGATCATGGCCGGAATCCCCCTCTGATCGAGTTCCCCCCGAGCCCGAGACTCGCCCACAAATTCAGTCGCATGGCGTCGTGGCCTCTGCAAGCGACTTGAGGTGTGCGATCCGAGTTAGCGACAACTTCATCCCCTGGATGTCAACTTCGCCACTCTCGGGCAGAAATGCTTGTCCGAATCCGAGCTTGGAGGCCTCTTTCAGCCGCGCTGTCATCATCGATGCGGCTCGAACCGCTCCCGATAGCGATACTTCGCCGAAATAGACGGCGTCACGCGGCAGTGCAGCGCCGGAAATTGACGACAGAAGTGCGGCGGCCGCCGCTAAATCCGCCGCTGGTTCGGTAATTTTAAGGCCGCCTGCAACGTTCAGATAGACGTCATGACTACCGAACGAGATGCCGCAGCGGGCATCGAGCACGGCCAGAAGCATGGCGAGCCGGTTGCTGTCCCAGCCGACGACGGCGCGGCGCGGCGTTCCGAGCCCGGAGGGGGCAACCAAGGCCTGGATTTCAACAAGCAGAGGACGCGTACCTTCGACGCCCGCGAAAATCGCGGCGCCGGGGCTTCGGCTGTCACGGTCGCCAAGGAACAGCTCGGACGGATTGGCGACCTCCTGAAGGCCACCGCTCACCATCTCGAAGACTCCAATCTCGTCGCTCGGGCCGAAGCGGTTTTTGACGGCGCGGAGAATGCGATAGGGGAGGCCGCGATCGCCTTCGAAATACAACACGGTGTCGACCATGTGCTCGATGACTTTGGGGCCGGCAATCTGGCCATCTTTGGTGACGTGACCAACGAGCAGTAGCGCAGAGCCGGCCATCTTGCCGTAGCGGATGAGAGATTGCGCCGCCGCCCGCACCTGGCTGACCGTGCCGGGCGCTGCGTCGAGGGTGTCAGCCCAGAGAGTTCTGAATGGAATCGATGATGATGAGATCAGGCGGCCGGTCATCGCTCAGCGTTGCGAGGATATTCGAGAGGTTGGTTTCGGAAGCGAGGCCGACCTGGGCATCGGCAAGTCCGAGCCGAGCCGCGCGCATCCGAACCTGCGCGATTGCCTCCTCGCCGGAGAAATAAACCGAGCGCCCACTGCGCCGTGCAAGATGGGCGGCGACCTGCAGCAAGAGCGTCGACTTCCCAATCCCAGGCTCGCCGCCGATCAGAATGGCGGAGCCGGGCACGACGCCGCCGCCCGTCACGCGATCGAGTTCAGCTATGCCACTCGAGAAGCGCGGTGCTTCCTGGGCTTCGCCCTTGAGCGTTTCGAGCTTGACGATGCGGCCCTTGCTCTGGCGGGTCACGCCCGAGCCCGGAGGTGGACCGGCGTCGGTTTCCTCGACAATGGTGTTCCATTCGCCGCAAGCCGTGCATTTGCCCGCCCAGCGCGACGAGGTGGCGCCGCAGGCCTGACAGACGTAGAGCGATCGAGAGGGCTTTGCCATGTGTCAGCCAATGGCCCACTTGTCATCCCGGCCGTAGGTGCGCGGCAGGCGCGCCGAAGAGCCGGGACCCAGGGCAACGGTTCTGCTTGAGAGTGCTGGGTCCCGGGTCTCGCAAGAGGGCTCGCCCGGGATGACATCCGTTAGCCGCCCCATCACCGTACCTCATCGTCGAGGTAGAGGCGCGTATAGCGATGTCCGAGCCGGGTCAGGATCTCGTATCCGATCGTGCCTGCCGCGAAGCCGGCTTCCTCGATGGTGATTTCTCCCGCGATCAGCTTGGCAAATTCGCCTGGCATCGCGGCGCCTTGGGGAAGATCGGTGACGTCGACGGTAATGAGGTCCATCGAAACGCGGCCGACAATTGGTGCGAGATGGCCAGTGATGAGCACGTGGCCTCCGGGACGGCCGTCCGGGGCGCTGGCGTTGCGTGGCACCCCGTCGGCGTAGCCGGCGGCAATCGTCGCGATGCGGCTCGGACGTTTGGCTCGCCACGTCGCGGAATAACCGACCGTTTCGCCGGGCGCGACGTCTGAGACTGCAAGAATGCGTGCGGCGACCGTCACTGCGGATTTCACCGGCGCCGGCGCGATCTGCGACGCCTGTCCGCCGTAGAGCGCGTAACCTGGCCTGACGAGATCAAAATGATAAGCCGGTCCGAGCATCAAACCGTCCGATGCGGCGAGGCTTCGCGGAACACCGGGAAAGAGCGCCGATAGCGTCTCGAAAGCCAGAAGCTGATCGCGGTTCTTGGGATCGCGCGGATTGTCGGCGGAGGCAAGGTGGCTCATCACCAGGGCGAGATCGACGCCGGCCATCATGGACGACTCGGCGGTGAGGCGACGGACATCCCGGACCGGCAAACCAAGACGATTGAGTCCCGTATCGATGTGCAAAGCAGCCGGTCGTTTCTCGCCACGCGCCCGGCAAAGCGCCGACCAGGCGACGACATCGTCGAGAGTCGAGAGAACGGGCTTCACTGCGAGCCGCGCAAAAGCAGCGGCGGCATTTCCAACAAGGCCATCAAGCGCGTAGACGTCGGCCTCCGGCGCCATCCTTCGCGCCGTTTCGGCCTCGTCGGGCGTGGCGATGAAAAAGGCCGTGCAACCGGCTCGTGCGAGCGCTGCGATAATGCGCTCCGCGCCAAGACCGTAGGCATCGGCTTTGACGACGGCTGAGCATTGGGCTGGAGCTACCTTGGCTGCCAGCGCCTTCCAGTTCGCCGAGATTTGCCCGAGATCGACCGTGATCGCCCCGGTCGCGCTTGCGAGGCTTTCCGGCATGCGCGCATTGACCGTCATCCCACCGTTCCCACCGGATGCCCCTTACCGCCCCCGATTATCGTACCGGCAGCATATAGTCTCGGGCCAGATTGCCAAAGCGCGTGAATTGCCCTTCGAAGGACAGTTCGACCATGCCGACCGGACCGTGACGCTGCTTGCCGATAATGACCTCCGCCTTACCGGATACTTGGCTCATCTTGGTCATCCAATCGGCAAATTCGGGCGTTCCTTCGACGGGCTTTGTTCTCTCGACGTAATATTCCTCGCGGAACACGAACATAACGACGTCGGCGTCCTGCTCGATCGAGCCCGATTCGCGAAGGTCTGATAGCTGCGGACGCTTGTCTTCTCGATTTTCTACCTGACGTGACAGCTGCGATAGGGCGATGACCGGAACGGCCAGCTCTTTCGCGAGTGCCTTGAGACCGGTCGTGATCTCAGTGATTTCCTGTACGCGGTTGTCGCTTTTTGCCTTCGACCCGGCGAGCAGCTGCAAGTAGTCGACGACCAGCAGATCGAGTCCGTGTTGACGCTTGAGCTTACGCGCGCGAGCGGAAAGTTGCGCGATCGTGATGCCGCCCGTCTGATCGATGAAGAGCGGGATACGCGACATCTCGGAAGCCACTTCCGAGAGCTTGCGGAATTCATTCACGTCGATCATGCCGCGACGAATTTTTTCGGACGAAATTTCCGCTTGCTCGGAGAGGATACGGGTTGCGAGCTGCTCGGACGACATTTCGAGCGAGAAGAAGCCGACGATGCCGCCGTCCGTGGTCAGCATCGATCCATCAGGCTGCCGCTCGCCGCGATAGGACTTGGCGATGTTGTAAGCGATGTTCGTTACGAGCGCCGTCTTACCCATCGACGGGCGGCCGGCGAGAATGACGAGATCCGAGCGTTGCAATCCGCCGAGCTTGTTGTCGAGATCGGCGAGGCCGGTTGAGGCACCCGAGAGATGCCCGGAGCGCTGGAATGCGCTGTTCGCCATTTCTATGGCCGTCGTCAGCGCGGATTTGAAGGTCTCGAATCCTTTGCCGTACTTGTTCTGCTCGGCGAGTGAGTAGAGGCGGCCTTCGGCTTCCTCGATCTGGGTGCGCGGAGGATGGTCGACGGCGCTATCGTATGCTGTGTTGACGAGGTCTTCGCCGATGATGATCAGCGACCGTCGCGTCGAGAGATCGTAAACCGTGCGGCCGTACTCGGCGGCGTTGATGATCGTCGTGGCGTTGGCGGCGAGCCGGCCGAGATACTGCGGCACGGTCATGGTGGCGTCGATCGGCTCGACGTTCTCGAAGAACGTCTTGACTGTGATCGGCGTCGCCGTCTTGCCGGCGTGAATGAGGGTTGCCAGCGTCTCAAAGATCCGTCCATGGAGCGGATCGAAGAAATGATCGGGGGATAAGAAGCCGGAAACGCGGTCGAGCGCCTCGTTGTTGACGAGGATCGCACCGAGGAGCGCCTGCTCGGCTTCGAGATTGTGAGGCGGCTGACGGAAGGTCAGCGGCTCATTCGTCGAGATAACTTGTTTGAGTTTCTCGGTGGGGAGGAATGCGGGATCTGCCATGGCCCGGACGCTAACTGATTCCGCATCAGGCCCGGCGTGTCTGGGTCATACAACCCGTAAAGCTTCCCCGCTATCAACATGGTCAGACGGAAATGCTTGGCCGTGTGAATTGCGCAACGACCAAGCATCAGAACCTACAGAAGCGCTGGGAATCAGGCTGATTCCTCGCCCGCGGGAGCAGCGGCGCCTTCCTCAAAGACGGCGTCGGGATTGAAGGTCTCGAGTTCGAGCGCTTCTTCCTTGACGACCGCAACATTCTCGCCGCGGGCCTGCTTGTCGGCTTCGTCCTGCGAACGCGCGATGTTGAGGCTGACGGTGCTGAAAACTTCGGGGTGAAGCTGGACCTTGGCGGGCGTCAGTCCGAGGGCTTTGATCGGCTTGTCGAGGATGATCTGATTGCGGTCGACGGTGAAGCCGCCCTCGGTGATCACCGCAGCGATGTCGCGGGTCGAGACCGAACCATAAAGCTGGCCGGTATCGCCGGCGGCGCGGATGAGCACGAACGACTTGCCCTCGAGCTTGGTGGAAACCGCCTCGGCTTCGGCCTTGTGCGCAAGGTTGTCCGCTTCGAGTTGGGCGCGGCGGCCATCAAACACTTTCCTGTTGTCTTCGGTTGCCCGAAGCGCCTTTTTCTGCGGCAGCAGATAGTTGCGCGCGTAGCCGTCCTTGACGTTGACGATGTCGCCCATCTGGCCAAGGCGGCCGATACGCTGAAGAAGAATAACCTGCATGGGGGAGAGCTCCTATTGAAACAGATGAAATAGATTTTCAGTTCGGGGTTTCGGGCGGCCTGCCTGCCGCGCGATAGTGAAAGACGGTCTCGGCCAATCCGCCGATCGCGAGCAGCAAGCCGATGTAGGGAACAAAGAGAACGCCGACATAAAGGGCGGTCAGAATAAACGTCCGCCACGGCGAGCCGCGGGTCAGCGCATGAATGGCAGCTAAGCCGACGAGAGCGAAGGCCAGCGTGAAGGGCGCCGCAACGCCGGCGGCGAGGAGACCGGCTATGCCGCCGACAAATGACAGGGCGATAGCTATCAGCAGTGTAAACGTTGCGGTGGGCGGTAGCGAAAATGTTGCCAAATCGGGCCAGGGACGCTGAAGCCGTCCAGATGCAAGCGTGATGCGGCCGGCAAGCCAGAGGTTGAGAAGGATTGTGCCCATGGCGAGGAGACCCAGCGCCCAGGGGAGGGATGACAGCGTCGAACGCGTGATGTCGTCGATTTCGGCGGGGCCAATCGCGGGGGCCCCGGGAATATGCGCAAGCTCGGTCTTGACGAACGACTCGACCACGGTCCGGAGCATTTTCGTCAGCGTGTCGACATCGCCACCCATCAACAGCAATGCGAGCATTGCAAAGATTGCGGCAAAGATCGCAGCCGTGACGGCGATGCGTCCGATCGGATACCATTCGCGTTCGCCGTCGACCTCGCGGTTCAGGAGAGCAAGGCGCGTGCAGAATACGGCGGGAAGCGCGGTGCTGATTGCGTAGACTTCGGCAGCGAGGGGATTGGCGATCAGCAGGACTGTCGCGGTCGCGGTGATGGCGGCAATCGCGGCTGCGACCGGCCCGAGACCAAGTCCCGCCAGATAGAGCGATAGCGGCGTCAGCAGAAAGAGGATGATGCGGAGCACGAATGCTCCCGTCGTCGCCGAGGCGAAGACGATTGCGGAGATCAATCCCGCGGCAAGGGCAAGTATGAAAACGTTCGTCTGCATTCGCTTGCTGTCCCGCGCTCAGAGCGGTTAGAGCCGGATCCGGTCACCCGTTCCGACCCAACGTATTGAAAGACAAGCGGGGCGGATCGAGTTCCGCCCCGCGTAGGGATTACTTGATCACGTAAGGCAGCAGTCCGAGGAAGCGAGCGCGCTTGATGGCGCGTGCCAGCTCGCGCTGCTTCTTAGCGGATACTGCCGTGATGCGGCTCGGCACGATCTTGCCGCGCTCGGAGATATAGCGGCCGAGCGTGCGAACGTCCTTGTAGTCGATCTTCGGTGCGCCGGCGCCCGAGAACGGGCACGTCTTGCGGCGGCGTTGGAAGGGACGGCGGGCGCCGCCACCGGTCGAAGCGATTTCAGCCATTGGTTAGCCCTCCGAGCCAGGATTTGACGAGCCGGGGTTTGAATCACGCGGCGGACGAGGAGCACGGGGTGCTTCTCCATCGCGAGGCGGACGCGGACCGCGATCACCATCGCGGGGCGGGCGGGAATCGCCCTCACGCGGAGGACGCGAACGGAACGTCGAGCCGCCTTCGCGGCCGCCGCCGAAGCCACCGCGGTCGCCACGCGGCGGGCCGCCACGGCCACCGCCGGGTCCACCAAAGCCACGATCACCGCGATCGCCGCGTTCGTCGCGATCCTGCTTGCGCATCTGGATGCTCGGCTCGGTTTCGAGCTCTTCGACGCGGACCGTCATGAAGCGCATGACGTCGGCATTGATGCCCATGCGCCGTTCCATTTCGGTCACGGCGGCTGGCGGAGCGTCGATATTGAAGAACGCGTAGTGTGCCTTGCGGTTCTTCTTGATCTTGAAGGCGAGGTTCTTGAGACCCCAGTATTCTTGCTTGGTGATCTTGCCCTGACCTTCTTCGACGACGCCCTGGAATTCCTTCATGAGGGCTTCGACTTGGGCCTGGGTGACGTCCTGGCGCGCCAGGAACGTATGCTCGTAAAGCGGCATACGGGTTGGCCTTTCGGTTCGAGTTATCGCGTCTTTCGACGTCGGTTGCTTTTCCGCCGGCGCAAAGCCCCAAAAGGCCCGAGAAAGGCCAATCTGGTACCAAATAGGAGAAGACACTGGGGGACGGAGCGGAAAGCGCCTCTCAGGATCGAATGGCTAAGTAGCCAGCACAACCCGAGCCCCCGTTCAGCCTCCTGCCGGAACGGGAAAGCGGGCTTATACAGGATTTTGGGGGGAGGGCAAGCCGGTCGGGCCACGGGCGCTTGCAGAATTTCCAGTCGACAACATCGCGACTGCCACGCCTCGACCATAGGAATCATGCCCTAAGGGGGCGGCCGGGGGTCGGTCCCGGCGCGTCGAGGGAGACAACAAGATCATGAAGTTTGCAGCCTATACAGAAGAAACCATCTGGGCGGTCGAAGACGACGAAGCGACGGCAAAGACGGAGGGCGAAGCTACGATGCGCGAAAATGGCGCGTCAGATGTCGCTGCCCTTAAAATTGCACCGATCGATGAAAATCTCGTCGAGGCGCTCGCCAAAGCCGAAGCATCGGGTGGCGATGTCCTTTTCGACCTGATCGACGGAGAGCTGTGCGAAGTCGAGACGGTCGAGGGCTGATCTCGAAGCGCGCGATTCCGCAACCCACCTATACTTTTTGGGATGGCAGCTCGCGGTTGTCGTGAGGGCGTTCGATCCCTAAAGCGGGCTACATGAGCCCAGCACATCAGCGTCGCGTTCTCGCGGCGCTTCTTTTTGGAAACTTCGTCATTGGTACCGGCGTCCTGCTGCCCGCGGGTGCTCTCCGTGCTGGCTTGGCTCCCATCTCATCCCGCAGCAACCATGAGGAGTTTTGCCGGTGAGGGAAGACCCGAGCGCGGCGCCGGTCCCCGCGTCGCCCATCGATCGTGGTGTCAGGATCGGCCATGTCCACCTGAAGGTCGCCGATCTGCAGCGTGCGCTCGACTTCTATTGTGGCGTGCTCGGCTTCGAGCTGATGCAACGCTTCGGCAGCCAGGCCGCCTTCATATCGGCGGGTGGATATCATCATCACATCGGTCTCAACACGTGGGAAAGCCGGGGAGGGAGCCCACCGCCTCCCGGTTCGACCGGGCTCTACCATGTCGCCATTCTTTATCCATCGAGATCGGCGCTGGCCGATGCGCTACGCCGGCTCCTGGCTGCCGGCGTCAGACTGACCGGGGCGAGCGACCACGGCGTCAGCGAGGCGCTTTATTTGGATGACCCCGACGGCAATGGCGTCGAACTTTATCGGGACCGGCCGCAGGAAGAATGGCCGCACGATCGCGCCGGCAATCTTGCGATGTTCACCAGGGCCTTGGATCTGGATGAACTACTGAAAACGCCTCAGAGCTGATCGCAGCACGCGCGTATCAACTGAAGACTTCGTCGGTCCAGACGCGAAAATTCTTCAACGTGTTGGGTCCGAATGTGGTCGTGAGGGCGACATCGGCTGCATCGCGGCCGCGTGCGAGCAGCACCCTGCCGATGCGCGGAACGTTGTTGCGCGGATCGAAGGTATGCCATTGTCCGCCGAGATAGGCCTCGAACCAGGCAGCGAAATCGCCGGGTGGGTAGGGTGGCGGCATGCCGACGTCCCCGAGATAACCGGTGCAATAGCGCGCTGGGATATTCATTGCCCTGCAGAACGCAATCGCAAGATGCGCATAGTCTCGGCACACGCCCTGGCGTTCTTGAAAAGCCTCGGACGCCGATCTGGTGACACGCGCGTGCTCGTATCCAAAGACGATGTGGTTGTGCACGAAATCGCAGATCATCTGGACGCGCGCCCACCCCGTCTCGCCTTTACCAAATAGTTCCCAGGCAAGATCGAGCATCCGGTCGCTGTCGCAGAACCGGCTAGCGAGCAGGAAAACCAGGGTTTCTTCGGGAAGTATCTCGACGGGCACCTGCATGGCATTGAATACCGCTGGGTCGGGTTGGCCGCTGTCGCTGATGATGGAGTCAGCGGTGATGCGCACTTGTCCCGCAGGGGCGATAATGCGGCTGCACCAATTGCCGAAGCTATCCCTGTAACCCGAAATCGGAATCGCGGGGCTTATGACGATGTGGTCTGGAAACTGCAGGTCGGAGACGCGGCTGAAATGAATGTTGAGCATCAAAATTGCAGGCGTCGGTTGCGGAAACTCGTATCGCAGCTCGTAGCCCACTCGAAGTTTCATCGAACCCCGTTCCTTGTTAATGGCGGCCGCCGGAAGGACGCGGGCTAGTGGACCTTAGACCCTTTCTGAGACGGCGGGCCGTCTTTCTCGGCCCTCTCCTGCGCCGAGCCGCCACGGCGGCGCGTCGCTCGGGTTTGGCTATTCCTTGCGTGTCTTGACAGCGGCAAGACGGGGGTGGACTAAGGCCGCCAAAACTCTCCCGGCGGCCGAATTCCCACTATCCCAGAACTAAGGATGTTTCTCAATACGATGGCACGCGCGTTCGTTTTTCCAGGTCAGGGCAGCCAGGACATTGGCATGGGGAAAGCCCTTGCCGATGCCTTTCCAGCGGCACGCGCCGTGTTCGACGAGGTCGATGATGCGCTGGGCGAAAAGTTTTCAGCGCTCATCTGGGAAGGACCGAAAGAGACCTTAACGCTGACCGAGAACGCTCAGCCAGCACTTATGGCCGTCTCGATGGCAGTCATGCGCGTCCTTGAACGAGAGAAGGGTTTCTCCCTCGCCGACAAGGTGAAGTTCGTCGCCGGTCATTCGCTTGGCGAATATTCGGCGCTCGCCGCCGCCGGTGCCTTCTCGTTGGCTGACGCGGCGCGGCTGCTGCGACTGCGCGGTCTCGCCATGCAGAAGGCCGTTCCGGTCGGCGTCGGCGCGATGGCTGCTCTCCTGGGTGTCGGCGTCGACGTCGCTGAGAAAGTCGCAGCAGAAGCTTCGCAAGGTGACGTTTGCCAGGTTGCCAACGACAACGAGCCGACGCAGGTCGTGCTTTCGGGACACAAGACAGCGATCGACCGCGTCGCGGAGATCGGCAAGAAGTTTGGTGTCCGGCGTGCGGTGCCGCTGCCCGTGTCGGCGCCCTTTCATTGCACGCTGATGCAACCTGCGGCCGATGCGATGGCGGAAGCGTTGGCAAACGTGACGGTCCATGCTCCGGTGGTGCCTGTCGTGGCAAACGTTCTGGCGCAGCCGATTTCCGATCCCGAAGAAATCAAGAAACGGCTCGTTGAGCAGGTCACTGGGACGGTTCGCTGGCGCGAATGCGTTGCGGTCATGGCTGCAGATGGCGTGACGGATTTCTACGAGATCGGCGCCGGAAAAGTTTTGGCAGGGCTCGTCAAGCGCACAGCGCAAAGTGCCAATGCGATGAGCCTTGGCACGCCAGCCGATATCGATGCGGCTATTGCCGCGCTCACTTCATAAGGAGATTTGTATGTTCGATCTGACCGGCAAAACCGCGCTCGTCACCGGCGCCACGGGCGGACTTGGCGCGGAGATCGCGAGAGTTCTTCACAAGGCCGGCGCTTCCGTCGCGATATCGGGACGCAAAGTCGAGGCGCTGGACGCCTTGGCCAAGGAACTCGGGGACCGCGTTCATATCGTTCCTTGCGACCTCGCAGATCGCACGAGCGTCGCGAAGCTTATCGACGAAGCCGTGAAGGCGCTGGGCGGGCGGCTTGATATTCTCGTTAACAACGCCGGTCTCACCAAAGACAATCTCTTCATGGTGATGAAGGACGACCAATGGGACGACGTCATCGCAGTCAATCTGACGTCGACGTTCATGCTGTGCCGCGCAGCGTCGCGCCACATGATGCGCTCGAAGACGGGCTACGGCCGGATCATCAATATCGCCTCGGTTTCGGGGGTTTTCGGCAATCCGGGCCAGGGTAACTATGCAGCCTCCAAAGCGGGTGTAATCGGCATGACCAAATCGCTGGCGCGCGAGGTTGCATCCCGCGGAATCACGGCGAACTGCATTGCGCCGGGTTTCATCAAGACCGCAATGACGGATGTTCTGACCGACAAGCAGAAGGGCGAGATCGCACAAATGATCCCCGCCCAGAGGTTCGGGGAGCCTTTGGATGTGGCGGCTGGATGCCTCTATCTCGCTTCTAACGAGGGTGGTTACATCACCGGTCAGACGATCCACATCAACGGCGGCATGGCGATGGTATGAGGCGGCCTTCAGCTCATGATGGTAAACGCCCGGAATGGCTGATTTATTGGCCTTTGGCTCATAGCATTTCCGAACGCCGCGAGCTGCGTCACCACATGCTTTGCAATGCTTGTGAAGTGTGTTAACGACACCACGGTTTTGAGGCGTGAAAATCACGTTGTCGGGACGGTGCGAAACTGGGGACAACTCGGCGACGCGCAATGCGGGGACGGTGCCTAGGCGGACAACTCACGCTACGGCGACTAAGGAAAAAAGACTTCTGAAACGGGGCGAACCCCTATCCGAACAGGCTACTCTTCTCGTAAGTTGATATCCTGACATGCGGCTTTTAGCGGGTTCTGCAGGGCGAACAGGCGAGCAATAAAAGGCCGCCAAAAATTAGAAAGACACGAGGATTGACGATGAGCGATGTCGCAGAGCGCGTGAAGAAAATTGTCGTGGAGCATCTTGGCGTCGAGGCCGACAAGGTCACCGACAATGCAAGCTTCATCGACGACCTTGGCGCTGATAGCTTGGATACTGTTGAACTCGTGATGGCCTTCGAAGAAGAATTCGGCTGTGAAATTCCGGACGATGCTGCCGAGCACATCCTGACCGTCGGCGATGCCGTCAAATTTCTCGAAAAGAACGCGAGCGCGGCTTAATAGCCCTCGCTCTTCCGTTTTTAGTCCTCGGCGCGATTGCGCCTGTAGGACCGGATTGAAAGGGGGCTGGGCAACCGGCCCCTTTCCCGTGCCTCGCGTCGATCGCAAACATACCAACAGAAAATAAGAAAAATACGATGCGCCGTGTCGTCATTACAGGAATGGGTCTTGTCACTCCGGTCGGCTGTGGCGTCGAGGCGTCGTGGTCTAACCTGCTCGCCGGTCAAAGCGGCGCGCGGCGTGTCGAGGAATTCGAAGTTTCCGACATCACCTGCCAGATCGCGAACTTCATTCCGCGCGGTGCGACTTCTGAGGGCAAGTTCAATCCTGACGACTGGATGGAGCCCAAGGAGCAGCGCAAGGTCGATGATTTCATCATCTACGCGGTCGCGGCTGCCGATCAGGCCGTTGCGGATTCGGGTCTTAAATTCGAGACAGCAGACGCGCAGGAGCGCGCAGGCGTCCTGATCGGTTCCGGCATTGGCGGCCTCTCGGGTATCGCCGACACATCGATCCTGCTCAAGGAAAAAGGTCCCCGCCGCGTCTCGCCGTTCTTCATTCCGGGGCGCCTCATCAATCTCGCGGGCGGCTACGTCTCGATCAAGCACAAGCTGCGCGGTCCAAACAATGCCGTCGTCACGGCTTGCGCCACCGGCACGCATGCGATCGGCGATGCCGCGCGCATCATCGCTCTCGACGATGCCGATGTGATGGTCGCGGGCGGAACGGAGAGCCCGATCTGCCGGATCGCGATGGCGGGCTTTGCGGCGTGCCGAGCGCTCTCGACCGGTTTCAACGATGCACCGACGAAAGCGTCGCGGCCCTACGACAAAGACCGCGATGGATTTGTCATGGGCGAGGGTGCCGGCGTCGTCGTTCTCGAGAGCTACGAGCACGCCAAGGCGCGCGGCGCCAAGATCTATGCGGAGGTCATCGGCTATGGCATGTCCGCAGATGCCTATCACATCACTGCTCCGGCCGAGGATGGCGACGGCGCGTATCGGTGCATGAAGATGGGCCTTGCCCGGGCGGGCGTGGCGCCGAGCGAGATTGATTACGTCAACGCCCACGGCACCTCGACGCCTATGGGCGATGAGATCGAGCTCAAGGCTGTTGAACGGCTGTTCGGAAATAGCACCGGCAGGCTCGCGATGTCGTCGACCAAATCCGCCATTGGCCATCTGCTCGGGGCAGCCGGTGCGGTCGAAGCGATTTTCTCAACTCTTGCCATTCGCGACAACGTCGCTCCGCCGACCCTCAATCTGGACAATCCGTCGGTCGAAACGGCGATCGATCTTGTGCCTCACAAGGCACAAAAGCGTGATATCAATATCGCGCTGTCGAACTCGTTCGGCTTCGGCGGGACGAATGCCTGCCTCGTTCTTCGCCGAGTGGCCTGAAAGCTCGGCTAGGTACGGGTTTTTGCCACATTTTACGTCGAGCGTCCGCCGCGGGTGGGGGCTGGAGCGACGCAATTTGGGGCATGGGACCTCGCGTGCGGCGCTCCTTCAATGACGGTGCTCGCGGTATATCATGAGTCAAAACAGGAAGCGTTCGGACGGGGTCAGAACGTCTCGAACCGCGGGGGCTCGAAGTCCCGCCGAGCGGCTCGAGCCTGGGCGAGCCCCCAGCCGTCCGAGGGGCCTACAGGCGCGCGAGCCGTCACGCGCCTTAGGTGGGTTCGTTCGTGCCATTAGTGGTGTTTTCACGATATCGCTGATCGTCATGCTGTTTGTCGGTGGGACGGCGTTCATCATTTCCAATCAGTTCGAAAGTCCGGGGCCGCTCGACGCGCCGCGCACCGTCGTCATTCCGAAAGGCGAAGGGCGCATCGCGATCGCGGAACGGCTGGAAAAGGAAGGCGTCATCACCAACCGCTGGACGTTCGTTGGCGGATACCTTTTGCAGGGGTTTCTTGGGGGCCGGAAGACAGGCGAACTCCGGGCCGGAGAATACGAAATCAAGGAACACGCCTCGATGCGAGACGTGATCGACACGCTCGCGGAGGGCAAATCGATCCTCTACAAGGCGACTTTGCCCGAGGGTTTGACCAGCGAGCAGATTGTCGAACGCCTGAAAGCCGAGCCGAATCTCAGCGGCGAGATCGCGACCATCCCTCCTGAAGGTAGTCTGCTTCCCGACACCTATTATTTCTCAAAAGGCGCCTCGCGAAGCGAGATCTTGGACCGCATGCGCAACGACATGCAGAAGGCCATGGCGACTCTCTGGGATGATCGAGACCCGGATTTGCCGGTGAGGTCGGTCGAGGAATTGGTGACCTTCGCATCGATCGTGGAAAAAGAAACGGGCCGGCCCGATGAACGCGACAGGGTTGCCGCGGTTTTCTACAATCGCCTGAAGAAAAGCATGAGGCTGCAATCCGACCCGACGATCATCTACGGCATCGTCGGGGGGCAGGGCATCCTTGGCCGCAGCATCACGAAAGCCGATATCGACGCTAAATCGCCGTACAACACCTATCAGATCAACGGCTTGCCGCCGGGGCCGATTTGCAATCCGGGCAAATCAGCCATTTTGGCCGCTCTGCATCCAGCAAAAACCGCCGACCTTTATTTTGTCGCCGACGGTAGTGGCGGTCATACGTTCTCGGAAACGTTGAAGGAACACAATTCAGCTGTCCAAAAATGGCGTGCGGTCGAGAAGCAGTCGAAGGCAAAGCAGGGAGCAGGAGATACGTCCGATCAGGACGCGGATACGGCGCCGATACCGCAAAATTCCAAGCCTGGTCCCGTATCGACGAAGACGCAAAAATCTGCCAAGGCGGCGCCATTGCCCGCCGCGGCGGGAGACGGCGACAGTGATGATTCCGCTCCGGGGACTGCCGCCCCGGTTTCTCCAGCAAGCACAGATATGCCCCTGCCGGTCCGGAAACCGAAGAGACAATAGAAAGAAAGACCGCTAAGCCCCTCACAACCCCCGTTGGCGGATGCTGGCCGACCCGTTAAGTTGCGCGCCGCGGAGCTCACCCCGGTCGTCGAGACCTTCCCTTATGACAATTTCCAGCATGACGGGATTTGCCCGTGTCGACGGCACGACCGATGGTCTGGCCTGGACATGGGAAGCGCGGAGCGTCAATGGCCGAGGACTTGATGTTCGATTGCGCCTGCCGCCGGGGTACGAAGCTCTGGAGGTCGCGAGCCGAGAAGCCGTCGCCAAACGCTTCGCACGCGGGAACGTCGCGATATCGCTTGCTCTCGAAAAGCAGCAGGTGAGCGGCTCGGTTCGTTTGAATGAGCTGGTGCTTGCCGATGTGATCAAGGCTGCTGAGCGCGTATCCGCTTTGTCTGGCGCATCGAAGCCGGATGCAGCGCAGCTTCTGATGATTAAGGGTGTGCTGGAAGCCGCCGACCAGATGCCCGAGGATAGCGAAGCCCGTGCGACGCGGGAGCGGGCGATTTTGCGCAGCCTCGAGGCCACGCTCGATAAGCTCATTGATGCCCGCGGCGCAGAAGGCGCTCGTCTCGCGGACATCATTCAGGAGCAGCTTGCGCAGATCGAGCGGTTAGCGGCGGAGGTACGTGCCTCGCCGTCTCGCTCGCCTGAAGCAATCGTTGCGCGCCTGAATGATGCGATTGCGCGTCTCTTTGAGACGACGGCACCGCTCGATCTTGAGCGCCTGCACCAGGAAGCCATGATGATGGCCACACGCGCCGACGTCGAAGAAGAACTTCAGAGGCTTGCGGCGCACGTTTCCGGAGCCCACGACATTCTTGGTGAGCCTGGGGCGGTCGGACGAAAGCTCGATTTCCTGGCACAGGAGTTCAATCGCGAGGCCAACACGCTTTGCTCGAAAGCCAACGCCGTCGACATCACGCGGCTGGGCTTGCAGCTCAAAACGGTCATCGACCAGTTCCGTGAACAAGTGCAAAACGTCGAATAGCATGAGCAAGAGCACGGAAGACAAGCCAGACAACGGTATGATCGTTGAACCCCACATCGCTCGCCGGGGATTGCTTTACATTGTCTCTTCGCCGTCCGGCGCCGGTAAGACGACGCTGGCCCGGCGCGTTCTCGCCGCGGACAGCAACATCGAGATGTCCGTATCGGTCACGACCCGCGCACCGCGCCCGGGCGAACGGGATGGGGTCGATTACCACTTCGTCGACCACGGTGTGTTCGATAGCATGAAGGGGCGCGGCGACCTGCTCGAATGGGCGCGCGTCTTCGACAACTACTACGGTACGCCGCGGGCGCCGGTCGAAGCCGCGATCCGCGGCGGCAAGGACGTCCTGTTCGATATCGACTGGCAGGGCGCGCAGCAGCTCTTCGAAAAAATGCGGGACGATGTCGTTCGCGTGTTTGTATTGCCGCCGTCGGGTGACGTGCTCGAGGACAGGCTCAAATCGCGGGCGCAAGATCCGCCGGACGTCGTCGCGAAGCGCATGGCAGCTGCATCTTCGGAGATCAGCCATTGGCCTGAATACGATTACGTCATCGTCAACGCGCAGATCGAGCAGAGCGTTGCGTCGGCGCTTGCGATCCTCTCGGCCGAACGCTTGAAGCGCGCTCGCCTGTTAGGACTTTCCGAGTTCGTTCGTAAATTACAGGCCGTACTTTAAGCGGGCGCCGCTTCGCCCTCGTCGAAAACGAGTGCCAGGCGCGCAAACTCCGAAACAGAGAGTTCCTCCGCTCGCTGCTCAGGCGCGAGGCCGGCGCGATTGAGAAGCAGTTCCGGAAACGCCGTCAACTGTTTGAGACTCGAGCGCAGCATCTTGCGGCGCTGTCCGAAGGCGGCGGCCGTCACACGGGCTAGCGTCGTCACGCGGCACGGCGGTTCGGGCTTTGCTTTCGGCAAAAATTCCACAATCGCTGATGCAACTTTTGGCGGGGGCGTGAAGGCCTCGGGCGGGAGGTTCATGACGATTTTCGCGGCCGTGCGCCATTGGGCGAGCACGGAAAGCCGACCGTAAGCTTTCGATCTCGGGGCAGCAACGATACGCTCGGCGACCTCGCGTTGGAACATCAGCACCATGCGGTCGTACCACGGCGGCCAAGGTTCCGTTTCGAGCCAGTTCACGAGCAGCAGCGAAGCGACGCCGTAGGGAAGGTTCGCCACGACCGAAACCGGACCAGCACCATCGAGGAGCTTTGGCCAATCAATATCGAGCGCGTCCGCTGGGTGGACGTCCAATCGGCCGGGGAAGTGCGCCGAAATCTCCGCGAGTGCCGGGAGGCAACGATCGTCACGTTCGATCGCGATGACGCGCTTCGCGCCCTCGATCAGGAGGGCACGCGTCAAGCCGCCTGGCCCAGGTCCAACTTCGACAACGGTGCGACCGCTCAGATCACCGGCGAGGCGAGCGATCTTCCGGGTCAGATTTAGATCGAGCAGAAAATTCTGGCCCAAGGACTTCTTGGCATTGAGGCCATAGCGTTCGATGACGTTGCGCAGAGGGGGAAGCCCGTCCGGACCGACGGCGGCGCTCATGAAGAAGCCGCGCGACGTCTGCGCTCGCTCATCTCTCCGGCGAGCTTTAAAGCAGCCTTCAGGCTCGAAGCGGAGGCAAGACCTTTGCCCGCGATTGCGAAAGCGGTTCCATGGTCGGGAGACGTACGGACGAACGGCAATCCGAGCGTGACGTTTACCCCTTCGTCGAAAGCGAGCGTCTTTATCGGAATGAGACCTTGATCGTGATACATCGCCAGAGCTGCGTCGTAGGTTTTGCGTGCCGCGTCGTGAAACATCGTATCGGCTGAGTGAGGGCCTGAGACGTCCAACCCCTCCGACCGCAAGATGTCGATGGCGGGTCGAATGATCTCCTGATCTTCCGAGCCCAGCGCTCCGTCTTCGCCCGCGTGAGGGTTAAGTCCTGCGATTGCCAGTCGCGGATTTGGGATGCCAAAGTCACGGTTCAGGGATGCCGCTACGATACGCGCCGTTCTCACTATTTTATCGACGGTCAGCAGGGCCGGGACGTCTCGCAGCGGCACATGAATTGTCACCGGTATGACGCGGAGCTTGGACGAGGCCAACATCATGACGGGTTCGGCAGGCTCCGCAGGCCAGAATTCCTTCGCAAGGACGCCAAGATACTCCGTGTGTCCTGGGTACTTGAAGCCGGCGTCGTAGAGGACCGATTTCGCGATCGGGTTGGTGACGACCGCGGACGCATGGCCGGAAGCAACATCGGAAACAGCGCGCCTGATTGCGAGGATCGTCGCCGGTCCGTTTGCGACATCGGGGCTTCCGGGGCGGGCCAGTTTGGCGAGCGGTACGGGAACGACCGGCAGCGCGTCGTCGAAAACCGGGACGGCGGCCAGTGCGTTTGCCACTGGCTGGATTGCGAGGTCGGGATCGACGTCGACCGACCGGGCAACTGAGCGCATCAGTTCAAGATCAGCGTATAGAGCGAATTTCGGGATTTGATCGACGAAACGATCTTTCCAGGCGCGGAAGGCGATTTCGGGGCCTATCCCCGCAGCCTCGCCCATCGTCAAGGCCAGCGGCGCGTTAGGCTCCTTATTTGGAGCCGACATCTGTCCGGTACTCGATGTGCGCGTCCTCGCGGAGGTCCTTGAGATAGCGCTTGGCCATCAATTCGAACTCTTTCTGTTTGAGCTCGCCTTCGGCCTGTGTCCGCTTCTCGTCGACAGCCTTCACGACGTTCCGGCTGCATACAACCCATAGTTCGATCGCGCCGTCGTTCACGGTCGGGGGAAGCATCTCTCCGTCGCTGGCATTCACGAGAAGCGTGCGGGTCGGCTCAGAAATGCTCGAAGGCCGACGTTTTCCCAGGTCCTCGAACGTAGCACCGGCTACGCCTGTCGCGGCGGCGGCGGTCGATTGGCAACCGGTGAACTTCGACCTGATCTTATCAGCCACTTGGATACGCTCGGCGACGCCGTGTTCTTCTATCTTGACCGGCATAGATATTCGAACGCGCTGGACCTGCAACTCGACGTCATCATTGCCGGCGACCGACGAGGACGCGACCAGCTTATCGACATCCTTATTCGTGACGTTGATCAGAGGGCCGAATTTACGGCGGACGACCTCGTTCCAGGATAGAGTGGCGCGGATGCGGGCCTTGATCGGTTCGATGCTGCCGCCGATCTGTTTGGTGAATTGATCGAGCGTCATCTTGTTGCGCTCGGCGATGCTGGCAACGATGCGGTCGACCTCACTGTCCTCGATCGTGACGCTCTGCTTTTTGGCTTCCTGCAACTTGAGCCTGTCGTCGATAAGCTCCTCGATGGCTTGTTTTTTCATGGCCGGGAGCGCCGTTGCCTTGGCGCTTTCAAACGCCTGCTTTTGCAGGCTCATGCCGAACTCTTTCTTGCGACGCTCGAAGATGGCGATGATTTCTTCGCGCGATTTCCCTTCGTTGGATTTGGCTGTGTCCTGAAGGATCGCTTTCAGTCGTTCGGAAGTCTTCGGGTTCTTGACGATTGCCTCGAAGTTGGCTTTGGCTTGCGCCTGAACGTTGGTTCCGCTGAGCATCATTGCGCGCTGCTCAACTTCAAATCCGGTGATCGGCTCGTCGTTGACGAGTGCAGTGATGGCGCGTTGATCGCTTGAGGGCGGCGACGACGATTCCCGGCTAGCGGTCTCCGTATTTGCAGAATTGGCCGCGGAACCTTTCTTTTTCTTTTGGTTCTTTCCTTGCCCCGTCGACAGGTCGGCCGTCGGATCGCCGACGGACGGCTTCAACGTGGTTGAGGTCCCGTCTCCGGTCACGGCAACGGTGCCGCCCTGAGCTGCCGCGGAAAATGACAAGGCTACGCTCGCGACGCCGGCTATGATGCATCGCCCGGCGAGGGATAAAAATCGAGCGGTAATGGCCCGTGGAAACGGCATTCGTTATCGACACCCATAAGTCCGAATCGGCGCGAGGGACAGGATACCGCAGCCGCGCCCGGCAACCGGCCCTTATCCACATGAAGAATGGCCAAAATCCGGTCCCCGATCTGATTTCGAGACCTAGGGACCACGGAAGCGGGGTCAGTTCGTGCGTTGGTCGCCGCCGAGGTTGAAATCCGTTCCGGTCGAGGTCGCAAAATCGCCGAGGTGCTTGAATTCGAGGCGCAGCATGACAGTCTGGTCCGGCACGATCGAAAAATCGCTATAATTCGACTGAATGTACGAAGCGGTGAGCACGAAGCAGTCGTCAGCGTATTTCAAGTTGACGCTATCGTAACGGAAATTGCCCTCTTCGAGGTTGTAGCGGGTCGTCCCACCAACGCTCCAACGGTTGGTTAGTTGCAATGTCGCGGCTGCAAGAAGCTCTTCCTCGCGGGTTTCTGTTGCAATGACATCCGGGTTCTCCGGATCGGAGAACAATGCGTCGGCGTCGTAGGAATAACCCCCTTGAACCGACAAAGGCCCATAGGTGGTTATCATAGAAGCATCTTCCCGCTTCAAAGCGAACGAAGATTCGTCGAACCGGCTTTGCGAAATAAGTCTGATATTGCTTATGGGCGCAAAATAGGCGCCGAGGACGTAGTCCGAGCGATCGGTCTGAAGACCATTCTCGGGATTGAAGATGTAGTTGCCGTCGGAGTTTCGGCCGGGGTTCAGATAGATGTTGTCACCCGAGAGGTGATAGCTCTCACCCGCGAGGAAGCGCGCGTAGCCGCCCTCGTTCGACTGGAATGTATACTGCACGCCAGCGTTGACGCGTGTGCCCGTCTCAATGCGGTCAAGGCCCGTAAACTTCGACGTCGAAAACAGGTTGGTGTCATCAAACACAAGGCTCTGCGCATCTTCATCCGGCAAGCGACGTTGGGGGATGCTTTCCTGGTGCACGACGACCTGTCCGATCGGTTCGACAATGTGCGTTCCCCTCGAGGTATTCGCGGCCCAAGGATAAGACACCGTCGCGCCGCCATCGACGACGCCGCGTGTGACCGTACTGGAGAAGTTCGTTTCAGATTCCACCGCTGTACCAGCAGAATTTAACACGACAGTCTCCGGATCGGTGACGTTGTCATATCCGTAGATGTCGCCGCGGATGTCGGCGAATGGCGTATAGCTGATGCCTAGGACGTCGGTCAGACGGCGGCGCCAATTGAACGCCGTCACGACGCGATTGATGTTCTGATCGGTCTGGGTCGGATCGGTGGGGGGACCGCTCGTCGACCCGTCCGAGCGCGTAAAGCTCAAGACGTTCGTGTTCCATTTCAGCTCGCCGCCGAGAACTGGATCAGCGAACACATAATTGTAATCAATGATTGGGTGGGTGGAGCTTTCGGTCTGCGGCGTGTCGTTGGTCAGCAGTCCGCCGAACTGATAAAGCTTGGCGCTGAAGTAGTTACGATCGGACTGTCCTGTCAGGTAAATTTGGTTGACGCGGTCGGTCACCAGAACGCTGTCGAGTTTGTAGAAGCGGCGGAACTGGTCGTCGCTTTCGATGATGGCGTCCCAGCCGAACTTCCACCAGCTCGACAGCGAGAACAGGCCGTGGGTTTCGACGCTCCCGCGTACGCCGTCGAGGGTTGCATTTCCCGTTGCGCCCGCTTCCGCCGGGAAGGTCATTCGCATTCT
This sequence comes from uncultured Alphaproteobacteria bacterium, assembly GCA_963710005.1. GTDB lineage: Bacteria > Pseudomonadota > Alphaproteobacteria > Rhizobiales > Hyphomicrobiaceae > Hyphomicrobium_B. The sequence continues at coordinate 233,543 of CAVPYR010000003.1, read as the reverse complement.
GGTCGATACCGGCGAGCTTGACATTGTATTGGCCATTGGCAAGTCGCTGACGCCACTCGGCCTTCAGCATCAAGCCCTGATCGCTGAAATAGATCGGCTCAATGGTGGCGTCGTAATTCGGCGCGAGATTGAAGAAATACGGAATGCCGGTGATGTAGCCCAGTGTCGACGAGTGGCCGTAGTCGGGTGTCAAGAAGCCGGACTTCCGCTTGACCGTCGGGTCGGGGCTTTGGAAGTAGGGAAGATAGAAGATCGGCTGTCCGTAGATCTGAAAATAGGCGTCCTGATAGGTGAGGGTCGCCGCTTCCTGATCGTGGATGATGCGCGTCGCGCTAATGCACCAGAGGGGCGGAGTGCCGCCGTCGCTCTGGCACGGCGTGAACCTGCCGTTCTCGAATTCGGTCACGTTACCTTCGCGCCGCGTGGCTCGGTCGGCGGAGATATGGGATTTGTCCTTCGACGTGATGGACAGTGCCTGCACGAAGCCGTCGCGGAAGTCGTCGGTAAGCGTGTAGCGGTCGGCGTGGACGATGTTGCCCTGTGGCTCTTTCAGCGTGACGTTGCCGATGGCGGTGAGTGTCCCGCCGCTTTGATCGTAGACGACTTCGTCGGCAGTCAGGATATAGTTGTTGTAGTAAATCTCGACATTGCCGCGCGAGATAACGCGGTCGCCAGACTTGTCGTAAATGAGCTGATCGCCCTGTAAGCGCATCGGCTGCGCGCGATCGATGTTCGTATTGATCTTGCCGAAGATTTCGCTCGGGGCATTTGCCTTTCCGAACGAAGATACTTTCTTCGTGTTACTGGCGGGATCGGTGGACGAATTGTAGTTCTGGGCGTGAGCAACGCTTGCCGCGAGGGCCGCAAAGAAGGCCGCCGTTACGACGCGCAAAAGCGCGCGAGCCGCCCGGCGCACCTTCCGGTGGCGAGACCCCTCGCGAGACGACCCGCAACCTTCTTGCGGTGTCTGCGCTTCACGCATCACTCAGCCGTCCTCCTGGTGCAACAGCACCGTGGTCGAGATGATCAGAACCAAGACAACAGGCACCCATGCCGCGACCCACGCTGGCGCGAGCCCCGCGATGCCAATTTGTCTCGCAATTTCCGAGAACAAGAAGAACCCAACCCCACCGACCATCCCTGTCGTAACCATAGTCTGGATGCCCCCGGAGCGGAATGACCGCAATGACACAGTTGCCGCCAAAAGGACCATAGCCAGGCAGAGCAGCGGACGGACCAGAAGGGACTCGTACTGAACACGCAGTCGTTCGGTCGAAAGCTTTGCCTTATCAGCCGCTTCGATGAGTTCCGGAAGGTCCCAGAAGGACACCGAGAATACCGTTCCGAGGGCCTCTTGCACGCGGTCGGGCGTCAGGTAGGTCGAAACAAGGTAGGAATTGAATTTTTCGGGCTGCTGGCCAAGGCGGGAAACCCAGGCATCCTTGAGTTGCCAATAGCCGTCTTTGAGCTCGGCCTGACCCGCATCCACCCGCTCCGTGAAATGCCCATCCCGATCATAAGCAAAAATCATGACGCCGGTCAGCGTCAGGCCTCTATTCGAGGCCGCGGCGGCACCTAGAACGGATTCACCGTCCACTCCATTCTGCCTGATCCATGAACCGCCGCCTTGGGCACGAAGTAGATTGGTATCGTTGCCGAAGGCTTTTGCAAACACCTGTTCGGATTTGGCCCGCCCCCGTGCGGCAAGCGGGTTGTAGACCGTCACGCCGACTATCCCGACGATAAGCCCGACGGCAAGCCCCGGTCCCAAGAACTGCCAGACCGACATCCCGCCGGCGCGCATGACCGCAAGTTCGCTTTTTCGGTTGAGATAGAGAAGGGCGCTGATCGTGCCGACGAGAACCGCAAATCCGATAAGAAACTCGACGTAGGCGCCGAGACGGAGCATTGCGATGATCACAAGCGTTCCCAGGGGGACGCTGCCGAACTTGCTCGATTGGCGCAGCAACTCAACGAAATCGATCATGAAAATGAGCAGCGCGCACACGGCGAGGGTGGCGGCGATAGCGACGAAGAAGAGTCTCGCGATATAGCGCCAGAGCGTGAAGGACCGAATCATGGGGCAACCTTCCGGCGCGGCATGATCAGGCGGCTGCCCGCATCGAAGATCGCAGAGATCGCATCGGTGAGCCTCTGGAAAGCGGATACTCCCACCTTCTGCCGGTCTGCATTCTTGATGACGATCAATGACAGCACTATCGCGCCGATAGGAACTCCATAAAGTGCCGTAAGCATCGCAGGATTACGCGAAACCGCGCTGTTCAATGCCAACCCCGCCATCCGGCAAGCGGCGGCGAACAGGAAGGTTAGAACAAGATTTTGCATTCGGCTCGAGCGGGTCGAGCGTGCTTGGCCGACGAACGCAATGATGACGAACGCGAAGGCTATCGGATAGAGCGGACTGACGAGCCGCTCGTGGATTTCGGCGCGAAACTGACCCGGGGAACTCTGAAAGAGTTTACTGTCGGGCTTTGGACGCACGAGTTCGCTCCAATAGCGCTCGCGGGGCTTCAATTCGCCTGAGCCGTCATCCTGGGGTTCGAAGCGGTCAAGATCGACGACGTATTTGTCGAATGCAATGATTTGCGGCGCGGCATCGGCGTCTGTCCGGCGAATGATGTGGCCTGTCGACATAACGAGATAGGCCGTGCCGTCCTGCTTCACGATCGTTCCGTGCTCCGCGAGGTAACTCTGCGATTGGGTCTTGTCGCGCGTGTCGTGCATGACAAGGCCCAAAAGCTCGCCGTCCGCCGAGCGGTCGCGAATATGAAACATCAGATCTGGCTCGGGACTGGAGAAGCGTCCGGGCTGGATGACTTGGGTCAAGAGATCGCTTCTCACCTGCACCATATAATCGCGCAGCAAGCGCATGCTCCAAGGCTGGGCGAGATGGCTGACGAATGCGAGAAAGATGCTGACGAAAAAAGCCAGAAGGAGCAGGGGGCGTGCCACGGTCCAGACCGTCGAGCCTGCTGCCGAGAGCACGATGAGCTCGCTGTCCGTATTCAAGCGGTTGAGTACCTGAAGCGCCGCTATCAAAAACGAAAAAGGTGCGATGATCGCCATCAGGTTTGGAACAGCGAGCGACGTCATTCTGATGAGCATCCAGGTGTCTTGACCCTGGCTCGTCACGACGTTGAACTGACGCAAAGCCAGCGCAATCCAGACGATGCCCGTCAATGATGCGAGGATGAGCAGGAACGCGCTCGTGGCCTGCCGGAAGACATATTTCGAGAAAATTCGCATGCGTCGGCCGTCCCCCCTCCGGCCGCTCGGCCGAAGCACCCCTTGCATCGCCGGCTCCTGCGATGATGCTTCGGGCTCCCATAGCACAGTGGCGGAATTTCGGCTGTTTACCGTTACCCGGCCAGGCGACCTATGGCAAAAATCATTCTTGTGGCACAGACAGTTAGATCGCGGGAGAGCCTTAGACCCAAGAGCAGTCGCAACGGCTCGCTTGCCAGGCCTTCGCGAACGACTAAGTTGTGCCGCCTAGCCACCAGTTCTTGCCCCACTCCGTCGCCATGATGAGGCGGCACGGGATAGCCTAGCGGATCGGCGTCCGCGTCCCGGCACCTTATCTCATCCCAGTGCGGGATCTCACTTTAACCTGGAGTCTTTTTGAATATGTCCGACCGCCTCGAAATTACTTTTGCGCCACTCAACGCCGAGCTTGAGACGGTAACCGTGGTGTTCGCGGGCGACGGATTGGTTCTTGGCGCCAAGGCGCGCGAGCTCGAGACAAAATCGGCAAGCTCTGTCAGCAAGGCAGCCGGCGCGGCCGACTTCAAGGGCAAGTACAAGTCTTCCATCGAGATTCTCGCACCAGCCAAGCTTGGAATCGATCGGCTAATCGTCAGTGGTCTCGGCAAGGGGGCGACGCTCACCGAGCAGCAATTCGTTGATCTCGGCGGCGCCGTCATCGGCGCTATTCAAGGTCGCAAGTCGACGTCCGCGAGCGTGATCGTCGATGTAGAAGGACCAGAGAACCTTTCATCAGATCAGATTGGCGCGCTGATGGCTCAGGGCGCACTTCTGCGCCACTATAACTTCAAAAAATACCTGACGAAGAAATCGGGGGAGGACGCAGGTCCAGAGAAAGACGGCTTAAAGAAGCTCGTTATCCATGTGCCGCATCCCGACAAAGCGAAGGTCGCATTTCATCCTCTGAAGGCCGTCGCAAACGGCGTCAACGTGGCTCGCGATCTCGTCAACGAGCCGGCCAATGTTCTGGGGCCTGTCGAGCTGGCGGAGAAAACGAAATCCCTCGAGAAGCTTGGCGTCGAGGTCGAGATCCTCGACGTCAAAGACATGGAAAAGCTCGGCATGGGCTCGCTTCTCTGCGTTGGTCAGGGAAGCGTCAGGCCGTCCCGCCTCGCGGTCATGGTCTGGAACGGCGCCAAGGGCAGCAAGAAGCAAAAGCCGGTCTGCTTCGTCGGTAAGGGCGTGATCTTTGATACCGGCGGCATTTCAATCAAGCCTGCGGCCGGCATGGAGGACATGAAGGGTGATATGGGCGGAGCAGCTGCCGTCGTCGGTACCATGCACGCCCTCGCCGAGCGCAAGGCAAACGTCAACGCCGTCGGCCTGATCGGGTGCGTCGAGAATATGCCGTCCGGCAGCGCAGTTCGTCCGGGCGACATCGTCAAGTCGATGTCTGGTCAGACGATCGAAGTCATCAATACCGATGCCGAGGGACGTCTCGTGCTGGCCGACGTGCTCTGGTATGCGCAGGAACAATTCAAGCCGAAGCTCGTCATCGATCTTGCGACCTTGACAGGCGCCATCATGGTCGCGCTCGGAAAGGAATACGCCGGCATGTTCTCAAACGACGACAAGCTCGCCGACGAACTCCTGTCAGCCTCACGCGCGACGGGCGAAAAGCTTTGGCGCATGCCGCTCGACAAGGCCTTCGACAAGATGATGGATTCCAAGAATGCCGACATGAAGAATGCCGGCGGGCGCTGGGCCGGCTCCGCGACGGCCGCCGCGTTCCTGCAGCGCTTCGTCCAGAAGGACACGACGTGGTGCCATCTCGATATCGCCGGCACAGCCATGGACGGCAACCGTAACGACATCAACCAGAGTTGGGGTGCTGGCTGGGGTGTCAGGTTGCTCAACGCATTCGTCGCGGAGTTTCATGAGAAGGGCGATAAGTAAGGTCCAGAGCTGCCCGCCCACGATGGCTACCTTGAAAACTTAAGAGAACATGTGCCGGTGTATCATTCTGATACATCGGCTAGTTTCATGCTTATTTTCCATAATATCTATTATGCGAAATTTATCGACACGCTGGCGGCACGGCAGCCACTCACTCCGGCTGGCCGTTCTCATCGATGATCACGGAGAACGTACGCGTTGCGGGCTCGCCGGTCCCAAGCCGGCCTGTCACCGTAAAGCTATCTTCTCCGCTTTGGCCGGGAGCTGACGTGTAATAGATGCCGGTGCCTTGGACGCTTGTCCCGACGCACTTGCCGCTCAGACTGTACTGAATGGTGGCTGGGTCGCCGGTCTTGAAGGACACTTGGCCCTTCGTCGGCGCCACAGTCACTTGCATATCCGGAAAGCCCTTGAACGTGCAGTCGGCGGCAAAGCCAGCCATGACAAACACCCGGGTCGGAGCGGCCGACTTCACACGCGTGCCTTTGCCAGCATCGGCGGCCGTGACATCCATTGAAAGAATGGAGAGGACCGCAAGCGCCGTCATTCTCCGTAGCGTGTTCGTGTGATTGAGCGACATATACCCTCCCCCTCTCTTGGGTAAGACGCCGAACACGAACAGACTAGATTGCAATTCCGCCGAGGCGAAGCCGTCAGTCTCGCACCGCAGCTAATTTGCCGTGCTGCTCGATCTCGCTCTGCGGTACCAAAACGGAAATGGCATCCCCATGATCAGGATCAAGAACGCGAGCACCGCGTTGCGGAGGGGATTCTTCTCGAAGCCGTCGCTCTCCAAGGATTTGTAACCCGGGACGTCTTGGGTATCTGCGATCAGCGCCCGGGCGCTTTCAAGATCGGCCTCCTCGACCAATATCGAAATTCAGCCAAAGAGAACGGCGAAGTGCGGGCATTGCGAGACGATGTCCTTGCCGGCAGTCGAGAAGCGAATGCCATGCGCCTCAAGCAGGCTCTCGATGACAAGGATTTCGGGCAGCATCAAACTGGTGTGCGCAATCGCGAGCGGCATCTCTTTGCCTCGAGGTCAAATCAGGGCTCCCGGCGTTCGATCGTCCTTATCCCTTCCGCGATCAACACAGCGTAAAGCGCCAGGACAAAGCCCGACAACATATTGACTGATACGATAGCGCCGATCGCCTGGGCCAGCGTGGGATCGAACACCCAGGAGAGCATCCTGACGACAATTTCATCGAAGCTCTGTTTCAGCAGAAACAGGAACTCGCTCGCCTGCTCCATTGTCGGTTTCGACGGGAGGTCAAATGCGGCGCGCTTCGCGAGTTCGGTGATCCCTGGCGCTGGCAGAAATGTCAGACCTGCCGAGAACAACAGCCCGAGCGGTGCGGCAAGGCGAAAATAACCCCAGCGCAGCGGGCGAGCCTTGAGCCGGTCCATCAGGAAGCGAACGACCTGCACGCCAAGAAAAAGCGAAATTGCGAATATCAGAGCGACAAGCTTCAGGCGTTCCTGATCGGTGCCGAGAAACGTCAGAAGGCCGACGACACCGGCGAGGATGGCCTTGGTGACGGCTTCGAGCGTCCCAACCGCCACGATTATAATAATTGAGCGCCCCGGCGCGCGATCGAAGTAAAACGGAAATTCGTATTTGAGGCGGGCGATCTCGAGCGCGGCGCCGACACCGAGCGCCAACAACGCGGTCCCCGCAGCAAAGATCAACGGCGCGGTAAACCCGGTCCAGGCCACGGCACAAATCGTCGCCAGCTCCAGCGCCATCATGAGGCCGTTGAAGAGAATATGCATGGCCACCCCTGCTCCCGTCGCGACAGTAGCAGAGACATCGCGAGCGGCAATGGGCCCGTGCAATTGGACGATCGCGGCGGCCGGTCTCAGCTCGTCGCTTTGTCGAGCGTGCAAGTTGCATCTCCGGCTCGAGCTAGGTTGGCCTCGAACGGGTAGGACCGCCGAAACATCAGAAGCTCGGGGCCGGTGTCGCCAAGGAAATGCAGCTGGACAGTGTTGCTGTCTTTGGCGGCGCCAAACCAGGCCTCGACCGCGTATGGGGCCGCGCCTTTTGCAAGCTCCAGCTTGCCCTTGAAGGCGCTGTCGCCTTCCTTGGCGTCTGCCGCGAGACGCACGCCGACGGTCCCGCACGACTTGTCATCTTTGACCGCGATCCCGCACCACCCCTCTTTGCAGGCGACGATATCGTAGGTCAGCGCGCAGCCGCCGTCGTCACAGCCCTGTGTGTCGCCCGGCCGGCCATAGCCGTAATAGTGGCCGGCCCATCTCCCGGCGAGCGAGATCGGCGTGACTTCCGCGATTTTCGCGCTGCTGGTGTCGTCGGCCGCCGCAGAGCCGCCAAATCCGACGGCCATGATGCCCGCCGAGATGACCGACACAGCGATGACAATTCCCGATGCCGCGAGCGTAAAGACACCGGGCAATTTGCGTCTCGGCGTGCCGACCAGGCTTGCCGTTCGTATCGCAATTCTTTTCATCATCGTCTTCCTCATTATTCCTGTTGGCGTTGTTGCGATCGGATCCGGGACGGGTCTCATCGCGCTGCCTTATCAAATGTTCGAACTCGCCGGCCGTGCGCCGATCTTGTTTCCGGTACACATGGTCTCGTCGGCGTTGGCGTTGCTGTTTGCTCCAATCGTCATTGCGTTCAGAGATCGTCCGGAGCTTCACAAACCGCTTGGCCGGCTGTTGGGCGCCTTTGTGGTGATTGGAGGGCTGACGGCGTTGCCGGTCGCAGTCATGAGCCATTCGCCCCTCTTGGCGCGCGCCGGCTTTTTCGCGCAGGGGCTTGTCTGGCTCTATCTTCTTGCGACGGCCTTTGTCGCGATCCGCCGGCGAGACGTTCGCCGACATGCGCATTTGATGATGGCGATGGTCGCGGTAACGACGGGTGCCGTCTGGTTCCGCGTAATGACGGGCACGGCAATTGCTCTCTATTTACCGTTCGATCCGGTCTACGGGCTGGCGGCATGGATCGGCTGGATGGCCCCGCTGGCGATTGTCTTGTCGAAACCTCGGCTTGTCTCCGCCGTTTTGGCGAGATAGCCGCAGGGCCGCCTCTCGTCGATCCTTCTCCTGTCAGCTAGTGTCCCGCGCCAATCGAAAGAGGACGGACATGGCGGACACGCTCATACCATCGCGCGATATCGGCCGGCTGATAGAGGTCATGGCGGCGCTCAGGACGCCCAAGACAGGCTGCCCGTGGGATCTCGAACAGAGCTTCGAGACAATTGCGCCCTATACGATCGAGGAGGCCTACGAGGTCGCGGACGCGATTGCCCGGCGAGATCTTGTCGACCTGAAGGACGAGCTCGGTGATCTTCTTCTGCAGGTCGTCTATCACGCGCGCATCGCTGAGGAGCAAGGCGCGTTTGCGTTCGGCGACGTCGTAGAAGCCGTTACGAAGAAGATGATCCGCCGGCATCCGCACGTCTTCGGCGATGGAACGGCGCGCGATCCCTCGGCGGTTAAGGCAACCTGGGATCAGATAAAGGCGGAAGAGCGCGCCGAGAAAGCTGCCGAGCGGGGTGGCGCATCGTCGTCAAATCCTTCCCCGGAGAACGAGTCCTTCACATTGGCCGACGTTCCGATCACGCTCCCTGCTCTGACGCGCGCCGTCAAGTTGCAGGACAAAGCCGCCAAGGTCGGCTTCGACTGGCCGAACCTTCAGCCCGTGTTCGAGAAGCTGAAGGAAGAGATCGCCGAGTTCGAGGAAGTGGCGCTCCCCTGCGATCCTCGCGGCGGCCGGCTCCCCGCAGGGGAGTCGTCGAACGCCATCAACGAAGAATTCGGCGACATGCTGTTCGTCATGGCGAACATCGCCCGCCATCTGCAGCTCGATCCCGAGACCGCGTTGCGCTCGTCCAATCAGAAATTCACGCGCCGCTTCGCCCATATCGAGAGAGCGCTTGCAGAACGCGGTAAATCTCCCTCGCAGTCCTCTCTCGCCGAGATGGACGCGCTCTGGGACGAAGCAAAAGTGCGCGAAAAAGCTTAAGCGCCCTTACCGGCCCTGATTGCGTCCGAGATATGCTCGGGCCGGAAGCCAAGGCCGAGAACACGGGCGGGAATTCGCGATAGAAATGGCAGTTGGGACACTAACCTGATCACCAGCGGCGGCTCGATCTTTCCGGCGGCCGTCAAAGTTCGGGCGATGACTGACTTCTGGATCATCAGCTGCAATCGCTGGGTGGCGTGCGTTGGAAATTCGCGACGCACTTGCACGGCCTGTAGATCCGCCAGAGTCAAACGTCCTTCTTTCAGTGGCTGCCAAAGCCGATTGGCTGCAGCAACGGCGTCCTGGACGGCGAGATTGATGCCGACGCCGCCGACGGGGCTCATCGCATGAGCGGCATCACCTATGCAGAGCAATGCGGGCCGGGCCCACGTTTTCAGTCGGTCGACCACGACCGTTAGAAGCTTGACGTGATCCCAATCAGGAATGTCATCCGCGCGCGCCGCATCAAACGGCAGGAGTGCGCCGACGGTTTTGCGGAAGGTCTCAAGTCCCGCAGCCCGAACCTGTGCGTCTCCGCCTTTCGGGATGACATAGGCGCACTGCCAGTAATCGCCGCGCTGGAGCATGACGAAGATGTGGCCCGTATCGAAGCGGCCCTGTGTCTCTTCCGTATCGGTCGGAAGCCTCGGCAGCCGGAACCACATGACGTCCATTGGCGCGCCGAAGCTTTCGCTGACGAACCCGGCAGCGTCACGTAGAACGGATGAGCGTCCATCGGCAGCGACCACGAGATCGGCATTGATGGTCAGCGGCCCTTCCGGCGTTTTCACCTTCACGCCGGAAACGCGATCGCCGTCGAATACGAGGCCGGTTACCTCGGCATTCATCCTGAGGTCGAAATTCGGATAGGCCCGGCCCTTGTCGGCAAGAAAATCCAGGAAATCCCATTGCGGCATCAGGGCGATGAACTTCGTCGTGATCGGGAGATGCGAGAAGTTCGCCATTTCGACGCGCGTGTCGCCGAACTGCGCAAAAATCCGTGTCACTTCCTGATGCGGCAGCTTCAGGAAGTCCTGAAGCCAGCCGAGCTCTTCCATCATTCGCAACGTCGAGGGATGGATCGTGTCGCCGCGAAAATCGCGGAGGAAATCCTTGTGCTTCTCGAGCACCGTTACCTTGACGCCGGCGCATGCCAGAAGCACGCCAAGCATCATTCCCGCTGGGCCACCGCCCGCAATGCAACACGTGACCCGCTGATCCATGAGATCAGCTTAGACTGAAATGCCGCCCTTGCGAAGCTGTCCGACGACGCGAGCCTTCTTTTCGCTCGGAACTCGGAGACGTAATTCGATACTGCCGTCCTTGCGCGCTTCGCGTGCGAGCACGTCACATGTTTCGTGCAGCCAATTGAGAAGCGCGCCATTGCTTCCCGGAACTATGACGTCGATGATTTCGTCCGAAGCACCAAGACGCCCATCGATCGATTGAAGGAGGGGCGCCATCCCCTCGCCCGTCTCTGCCGAGACGAGCACGGGCGGCCGCGCATTGCGCAGGCTTTCGTGTTGTAGCTCGGCCCGTCGGTCTGCGGTCAGCAGATCGATCTTGTTCCAGACTTCGAGAATGTTGCTTTCGACCGGCAACGTGTCGATGCCGAGATCGGCGAGAACCTTCTCGACGTCTTGTGCCTGCGCATCCGTTTCCTCGTGCGCGATGTCACGGACATGAAGGATAAGGTCGGCTTCGACGACTTCTTCCAGTGTGGCTCGGAAAGCCGCGACCAGCATCGTCGGGAGGTCGGATATGAAACCGACCGTGTCGGACAGGATGATGCGGCGCGCGCTGGGAAGTTTCACCTCGCGCATCGTCGGATCAAGAGTCGCGAAGACCTGATCCATCGCGACGACGCCGGCGCCCGTGATCTTGTTGAAGAGTGTCGACTTGCCGGCATTGGTGTAACCGACGATCGCGACAATCGGATAAGGCACCTTGCGTCTGCCCTTGCGGTGCAGATCGCGGGTTTTCTTGACATCTGCGAGGTCGCGCTTGATCGCGTCGATGCGGTCCTGAAGCATGCGGCGGTCGAGTTCGATCTGTGCTTCGCCAGGGCCGCCAAGAAAGCCACCGCCGCCGCGCTGGCGTTCCAAGTGCGTCCAGGCGCGGACGAGACGGCCCTTCTGGTAGGTCAAGTGCGCAAGCTCGACTTGAAGCACGCCTTCGCGCGTTCTCGCCCGTGCGCCAAAAATCTCGAGGATCAATCCGGTTCGATCGACGACCTTCGTGTTCCACGCTTTCTCAAGATTACGCTGCTGCACCGGCGTGACGATGTGATCGACGACGACAAGGCCGATTTCGAGATCGCTGACGGTTTGTTTCAGCTCGTCCACCTTGCCGGCGCCAAGCAACGTCGACGGACGCGGTTCGGAGAGAGGGACGATCGCCGCCTCGATCACGTCGAGGTCGATCGCTTTCGCCAGGCCGACGGCTTCGGCGAGACGATTTTCAGGTGTGTGAATTTGCGGAAACGGCTTCGTCTTTTCGCCGACGCGGACTTGGCGCTTCCACACCGGCACGACGACTAGCGTGCGCGTTCTCGGTGCGCGCGTTTCCTCAGAGGCTCGCCGGCGTTTTCGCTTGCCGTCGCCCTTTTCGCCTTCGCCGTCTTTAGGGCGCGCGATCAACCGGCGCTGCTTTCATCCTGGTCATTGAGATTGACAGGGCCGCCCGGCATGATCGTGGAAATGGCATGCTTGTAGACGAGCTGCGAGTGGCCGTCGCGGCGAAGCAGAACGCAGAAATTGTCGAACCAGCTCACAATGCCCTGGAGCTTGACCCCATTGATGAGAAAGATCGTCAGGGGCGTCTTATTCTTGCGAACATAATTTAAAAACGTGTCTTGCAGATTTTGAGTTTTTTCGGCCGCCATTTTTGTTGTCCGTTTTTTATCTCGACGTCTTGTCTAGCGTCTTCTCTGAAACGTCTGGCGCCGTCGCGTTTGAAAAGCAACGAAGCACCGATGCAGCGGATCGATTTTTTCACCGGGGGTGCGATGATGGATCGAAGCGAGCGCACTCTACATCCATTATTGCCCCGCACAATGCGGCAACGTTCGCACTATCCCGCTGAAAATTCAGCAATATGATGAAATCTCAATCGGAGGCGCTGCGCCAGCGGTCCCGGCCGGCCATCGCCAATGGCCGCGCCATCGAGCTTCACAACCGGCATGACGATGTTGGTTGCGGAGGTGACGAAAGCCTCCCTCGCCTTCAGGGCTTCGTCCTTGCTGAAGGTCCGTTCCTCGATCTTCATGCCTTCCGCTTTTGCGACATTCATGACCGTTGCTCGGGTGACGCCTGGCAAGATGTGATTGTCCAACGGATGCGTCACGAGGGCGCCATCGGCGGTCACGATCCAGGCGTTGCTGGACGCGCCTTCCGTGACATTCCCTGCGGCATCGATGAACCATGCTTCACGCGCCCCTGCCCGGCGGGCTTCGTCCTTGGCGAGAACTGCCGGCAGCAGCATGACCGTTTTGATATCGCAGCGGGCCCAGCGATTGTCGGGTGTGGTCTTCACGGCGATGCCCGTCTCGGCAAGCTCAGCCGACCAGCCCCGCCGCTGTGCGCGTGCAAGCACGACGAGCGTGGGCGGCGATTCGGGAGCCGGGAGGGCGAAGTCCCTCGGCCCCGCGCCTCGCGTGACCTGGAGATAGACAATGCCGTCCCGCACGCGATTTCTGCGAATGACTTGATCGATCACCTGCAAAAGTGCGGCCTTCGACATCGGCGGCGGGATTGAAAGCTCGCGCAGGGACCGCTCCAGGCGGGCAAGATGGCGAGTTGCATCAACGAGTCCGCCATCGAGCACCTCAATGACCTCATAGATCGCGTCGGCAAATTGAAAGCCGCGGTCCTCGGCATGGACGGCGGCTTCCGCATAGCGCTTGTAGGCGCCATTGACGTAAACGAAACGGGTCAATCGAGCTAGCTCCTACGACGCAGACCTCAGGTCGCCGCTGCGCTGCTCGGACGAAACTCCCAGCGCCCTGAGCTTGCGATGCAGCGCCGAGCGCTCCATGCCGACGAACTCGGCGGTTCGGGAAATATTCCCGCCAAAGCGATTGATCTGCGCCAACAGGTATTCGCGCTCGAAGATTTCGCGCGCTTCACGGAGAGGGAGCGACATCAGATGTTCGGCCCCGCCGTTGACCGGCAGCGGCACGTTGGAGCCGATCTCCTCGGGCAGCATGTCGGCCGTGATGGCCGCATTCGGTTCGCCGCCGGCGAGGATCAAAAGCCGTTCGACATTATTGCGGAGTTCGCGAACGTTGCCCGGCCAGTCGTGTGCCTGGAGCACGGCGATCGCATCCTCGCCTATTCGGCGCGGTGCGAGGCCGGAAGTCTGCGCCACCTGACCGATGAAAAACTGTATGAGCTCCGGTATATCTTCGCGGCGCTCAGCAAGGCCCGGCACGCGCAACGAAACGACATTCAGGCGATGATAGAGATCTTCGCGGAAACGTCCCTCGCGAATGTCCTGTTCGAGATCGCGGGCGGTTGAGGTGATGATGCGGACATCGACCGAAACTTTTTGCGATCCGCCCAAGCGCAGAAACTTCTGCTCGACGAGAACGCGCAGGATCTTGCCTTGCGTTTCCATCGGCATGTCGGCAACTTCGTCGATGTAGAGCGTTCCCGTATGCGCTTCCTCGAGCGCGCCGACTTTCCGCGGGCCGCCGGTCCGATCCTCGGTGCCGAACAATTCATCTTCGACCCGTTCCGGAACCATGGCCGCAGCATTGAGCACGACGAAGGGGCCGTCAGCACGAAGCGATTTCTGGTGAAGTACACGCGCTGCAAGCTCTTTGCCTGATCCCGACGCGCCACGCAGCATGATGCGGCTGTTGGTTGGGCCTGCCTTGTCGATGTTGTTCTTCAGCTGATTGATCGCCGGCGACTTTCCGATCATGTCGGCAGAGACGACGGAACGCTCCTTGAGCTCTTTCACCTCGCGCTTGAGCTGGGAAGCTTCAAGCGCGCGCAAAGCGACAAGCACGAGACGGTCGGATTTGAATGGCTTCTCGATATAGTCGTAAGCGCCGCGTTTGATGGCGGTCACGGCCGTTTCGATATTGCCGTGTCCCGAAATGATGACGATGGGCAGATCGGGATAGGTGCGCTTCATCACCGTCAGGACCTCAAGCCCATCGAGGCGGCTTCCCTGCAGCCAGATGTCGAGGATGACGAGATGGGGCTTCCTGTCTTCGATCGCGCGCAGGGCTTCATCGCTGTCGCGAGCAAGACGTGTCCTATGGCCTTCATCCTGAAGAATGCCGGCGACCAGATCCCGGATATCGGCCTCGTCGTCGACGATCAATATATCAGCTGACATTGCTGCGCTCCTGGGGGGTTAAGCGTTTTCATATCATGCTCCGCCGGCTACGTGCGCGGCTGAGCGAATTTGCTCGGCGGAAATTTCGCGGGTAGGCGCGATCTTGATAGGCAGTGTCAGGCGGACCAGGGCCCCGCGCGTGCGCGTCTTGCTCGTTGGGGCGTCCTCGAGCGCCAGGGTGCCGCCGTGCTGCTCGACAACCTTTTGCACGATCGCGAGACCGAGCCCCGTGCCCTTGGCGCGCGTTGTGACATAGGGTTCCAAAAGTTTGGCGCGGTTCTGTTTCGGCAGGCCGATGCCGTTGTCGATGACCTCGATTGCAACGCGATCGGCATCCGGCACGAGCCGTACCTCGATTTCGCCCTTGTAGTCAGCCGGGCGGCCTTGCGCCTCGCCGTAGGATTCGATCGCCTCGGCGCCGTTCTTGATAAGATTGGTGACGGCTTGCGAAATCAATCTCAGATCGAAGTGCGCCGTGACAGGGCGATCCGGGATCTCGAGCTTGAAATCGACGTCCTTGTGCCCTTCCCGGAAAAGCACCGCCGGCTCCTGAACAGCGAGCCTCAAGTCCTGATCCGCCATAACGGGCTGCGGCATGCGGGCGAACGAGGCGAATTCGTCGACCATACTTTTGATCTGTCCGGTTTGCCGCTCGATCGTCTGGGTCAGCGTTTCGAACAGCTCACGATTTTCCTCGATTTGGGTGCCGAATTTTCTGCGCAACCGCTCGGCCGCAAGTTGTATCGGCGTCAGGGGATTCTTGATTTCATGCGCGATGCGCCTCGCGACGTCCGCCCAGGCACTCGTGCGCTGCGCCTGAACGAGCTCGGAGATGTCATCGAATGTCACGACGGAGCCGACATCGCCTTCGCCGGCGCGCTCGTGCGTGATCCTGACAGCGAAGGTTCGCTCCTCGTCGCCGATCTGCTTTTTTATTTCGTGCTGACCCTTGGTCTTCAGGCCCGCTTCTTCGGTGATCGAAAGCACCGAGGCGAACTCCGGCACGACATCCGTCAGAGGTTTGCCGACGACTTCCGCGCTCGAGAAGCCGAGCAGGCGCTCCGCCGAGCGGCTGAGAAGGGTGATCCGATCGGAACTGTCGAGACCCAGGACGCCAGCAGATACACCCGACAAAACGGCCTCGATGAAATTGCGCCGTTCCGTCAGCTGCGCGTTGGTTGTGACGAGTGCATTTTGCTGGGTCTTGAGTTCTCGCGTCATCAAGTTGAACGTCTGGGAAAGCCGCCGGAGGTCGCCCTCGCCGCGTCTTTCGGGCAGCGCAATTTCGAGATTGCCTTTCGAGACCTCTTGGGCGCCCGCGATCAATCTCCGGATTGGAGCAACGAAACGGCCCGCAAACCACATGCCGACCCAGATCGCCGCGAGCAGCGACGTCATCGAGATCATGAAGTAGATGAGGCCGTGCGCGACCTTGAGACCGCCTTTCGCTTGTCTCAGCCGGGTATATTCGTAGACGTTCTGCTCCGTGCTCTGGAGATGGCTGATCACCTTCGGACTTACGCCGCGCGCGACATAGAGATAGCGGCCCGGCATTGTGTCGATCTTGGCGAGGGCCGAGATGCGGTAGTCGCTCGACGGCCTCGATAAGGCCACCTGACCGGATTCCGCCTGTTGAATGGCGGTAGGCGGCGGCACGACGTAGGGCAGCTTTGGATCATCGAGCGCGAGGACAATCGGCACCCCTTCGGAATCGATGATGTAGGCCGATGTCAAATCGCGAAGGCCGGCTTGGCCGATGAGGAATTTCTGGAATGCGTCCGGATCGTCCTTGAGAGTCGCGACCTCGCCATTGATGTCTCGGACCATGTTGACGATGTCGGTCCGGATGATCTGGTTGTGCTCGTCGACGTAGGCCTTTGCGACGTCGTAGGAGTTTTCCACGATGGCGCGCGTGCGACCGGAGAACCAGCCGTCGAGCGAACGCGAGAAGGTCGTCGTCGCGGCAACGGCGAGCAGCACGGCGGGAAGCGCGGCGATGAGGGTGAAGAGGGCGACGATGCGCGTATGCAGTCGCGCTCCCGGCACTCTGTCTTTCCATGCACGGCGCAATCCGAGCGCTTGCCATACGATGGTGCTGAGCATCGCAAGGATGAGGACGGCATTTATGGTCAGTGCCGTCCAAACGTATTCGTTGCGCGGCGCGATCGCGGTCAGCCCAGTCAGAATGAGATAACTGCCGAGCGCGGATATGAGCGAGAGCAGGACGACGCCCAGTCCAAACCAGAACGCGCGGTCCGAGGGGTTGAGCGGCGTTGCTCCTTCTTCGACCAGCGCAGCAGCGGTCACTCGAGCGCTGGGGGCGATCGTGTCGGCTTTGCCATCGCTGTTGCCGGCGCTCATCAGTTTTCGACCAACTCAACTATCGCTCTGAATTCATTTTTCAATTGTGCGTCCGCAGAACCCGAACACGGCATTTCCCGGCGTGGTGACTCCATTCCGGGCGAGCATGCAGCGGCGATCACGCTACAGCTGCCAAGAACCAACAGCCTAACTGTGACATTTTCGCGACGGGTGTGGCGCAGATCAAGCGCCAAAAGCGCGTCTGGTCAAGGCCTGTGGATAACTTAGCGGGAGCGAGGCTGGGAAAGCCTCAGCCTTCGACCGTACGAAACACGCGGATATTGAGATCGCGAATCCGAGCGCGCAGCGTGTTTCTATTGAGGCCCAGAAGCTCTGCCGCACGGATTTGGTTGCCACGTGTTGCGGCCAGCGCGGCACTGAGCAACGGCTTCTCGACATCGCGGATGACGCGGTCATAAAGCCCCGGCGGCGGCAGGTCATTGCCGAACGAAGAAAAATATCGCTGTAGGTAGCGTTCAACGGCTTCGCCGAGGTCGCCGTTTTCCGTCGTTCCGCCGACAGGTGGCGCTACGGCCGAGCCAGCGAGTTCCTGCTCGACGATCTGGGCGGTCAGCGTGTCCTGGGTATAGAGGGCGACAAGACGTCTGACGACATTTTCCAGCTCACGGACGTTGCCCGGCCAGGGATGTGCCTTGAGGCGCTCGATTGCGGCGCTCTCGATCGATTTCTGACCGAGCCCTTCCCGCGAGGCCTGCCGCAGAAAGTGACGAACGAGATCGCCCACGTCTTCGAGCCGTTCACGCAGCGGAGGCAAACGGATCGGCACGACATTCAGCCGGTAGAAAAGATCTTCCCGGAAAAGGCCCTGCTGGATTTGCGTTTTCAGATCACGATGCGTCGCCGCGATGATGCGGACATTCGTCTTGATAGGCGTACGTCCGCCAACCGTCGTATATTCGCCCTGCTGCAGAACGCGCAAAAGACGCGTCTGGGCTTCGAGCGGCATGTCGCCGATTTCGTCGAGGAAGAGGGTTCCGCCCTCGGCCTGCTCGAAGCGGCCGGGCGTGCGCGTCTGGGCACCCGTGAAGGCGCCCTTCTCGTGCCCGAAAAGCTCGCTTTCGATCAGCTCTCGCGGAATTGCGGCCATATTGATCGCAACAAACGGACCGTGCCGGCGCTTGCCGTAGTCGTGCAGAACGCGGGCGACGAGTTCCTTGCCCGTGCCGCTCTCGCCGTTGATCATAACGGTCAGATCGCTCTGCGTCAGGCGTGCAAGAACGCGATAGATGTCCTGCATCGGCAGCGAGCGGCCGATGAGCGGCAGCTCGTCAGTTTCGCGCTCGGTTGTTGTCGGCTGCCGTTTGCGGCCGGGCTCGGATAGCGCGCGCGAAACGACCGCGACGACCTCGTTGAGGTCGAATGGCTTCGGTAGATATTCGAAGGCGCCCTTCTCGGCTGCCGTCAGCGCGGTCATCAGCGTGTTCTGGGCGCTCATGACGATGATCGGCAAATCGGGGCGCAATTTTTTCATGCGCGGGATGAGGTCGAACGCGTTCTCGTCCGGCATGACGACGTCGGTGATGACGACGTCTCCTTCGCCCTGGCTTACCCAGCGCCAGAGCGTCGCCGCATTGCCGGTCGCGCGCGGCGCAAAGCCTGCCCGCGCCAATGCCTGGTTCAAGACCGTGCGAATGGCGGTATCGTCGTCCGCGATAAGTATCGTGCCTCTGGCCATCAAGTCTCTCTCGTGGTCGGCACGGCGGCAGGCCGGGTGCGCTGCATCGGAAGCAGCACTCGGAAAACCGTGCGTTTCGGTTCGCTTTCACATTCGATGATGCCGCCGTGATCGGCGATGATCTTCGCCACAAGGGCTAGGCCAAGTCCGCTGCCGGACGTTTTCGTCGTGACGAACGGGTCGAACAGGTGCGGCTTCAAATGCTCGGGTATGCCGCAACCGTTGTCTTCGATCTGGATCATCAGAGGCAGGCTGACGCGCATATCGGAGCCCGGAAGCGACAGGCGAACACCCGGCCGAAATGCCGTCTGCATGATGATGCGCCCGCCATCATGCCTATCGCCGATAGCCTCGGCGGCGTTCTTCAGGAGATTGAGGAAAACCTGGACGAGCTTGTCGCGGTTGCCGAGGACGTGCGGCAGCGACGGATCATAATCCTCGACGTAGCGGACGTTGCGGCCAAAGCCGTGCTCCGCGATGCGCCGAACGTGGTTGAGAACATCGTGGATGTTGACGGCGTCCTTGGCGATCGGGCGTTCGTCACCGAACACTTCCATGCGATCCACAAGGTTGCGGATGCGATCGGTTTCGGAGCAGATGAGCTGGGTAAGCGCCCTGTCCTCGTCCGACAGTCCTGGCTCGAGCAATTGCGCCGCGCCGCGGATGCCCGACAAAGGATTCTTGATCTCGTGGGCTAGAACGCCGGCCATTCCGGAGACGGAGCGAGCGGCCGCCCGATGCGTCAATTGGCGCTCGATCATCTGCGCCATCGAGCGCTGGTGCAGCATGAGGAACATGTTGCGAGGTTCTTCCGGCAGCGGGCCGCCGTAGACGTCGACGAGCTTTGCGCCGGAGAACCGCGGGGTCGCGACCTCGATCCCATATTCGTTGACGGTCGAGCCCGTGGCCTGCACCTGCTCGATAAGTCCCAGCAATGGGCAGCCGAAAGCAACGATGTCGGAAATCCGACTTCTCGTCAGTGCGGACGCACTCATCGAGAAAAATGACTCAGCCGCGGCGTTCGCAAAGACGATCGATTGATCGCTAGCAACAACGAGAACCGGGTGCGGCAGCGCACTCAACAGATCCTCGCAATCGACTATTCTTGCCAGCGGCGGAGCCGCCGAAGGGCGCTCAGATTTGCGTACCGATGCCGACTTGCTATTCATGCCGCCAGAGACTCCGTACCAGAGTAAAACGACTTAAGGCCGTCGAGCACGCGCTGGGGTTCGAGCATCGTGCAGAGCTTGCCCCGCCACGATTTGACGATTGGTTCGCTGGCGCCGCTCGACGCGAGATACCAGCCGATATGTTTGCGCGCGTTGCGAAGACCTAATTCTTTGCCATAATGGACGAGCATCGCTTCGACATGCTCGAGGGCAACATCGCGTTGCTCAGCGAGAGCGGGATCGCCCGGATCCCGACCCGAGGCCAGGAACTTAGCGATCCGGCCCGGCATCCACGGAGCGCCATAGGCTCCCCGTCCAACCATGACGCCTCTGGCGCGGGAAGCTTCGAGCGCTGCAGCGGCGTGCGTGGGCGAAAGGATGTCGCCGTTGACCAGGACGGGCAGCGACGTCGCTTCGACCACGGAATGCACCGCACCCCAGTCCGCGACGCCGGTGAAGAATTGGCAGCGCGTGCGGCCATGTACGGTGATCAGCTTGACGCCTTCCGCCTCCGCCCGCCTCGCGAGTTCGGCGGCGTTGCGGTTCTTGTCATCCCATCCGAGCCGCATCTTCAAAGTCACCGGCACGCTGACGGCGTTGATGACGGCACGGATCAGCGACTGGGCATGATCGAGATTGCGCATTAGCGCCGAGCCCGACAGTTTGCCCGTCACTTCCTTGGCAGGGCAGCCCATATTGATATCGATGACGTTCGCGCCTTTGGCTTCGGCGATGCGGGCGCCTTCGGCCATCCACCGCTCTTCGCGGCCAGCGAGCTGAACGACAAATGGCGTAAGATCGCGGCCTTCGACCCGGCGAAGCACGTCGGCGCGGGACTTTGCCAACTCCTCGCTCGCGACCATCTCCGAAACGACAAGCGTCGCTCCGAGGCGATGTGCAAGACGGCGGAATGGCAGATCACTAACTCCGGACATCGGCGCCAGCACTGCGGGCGGCGCACCGTTTACTATGTTTTCCAGCATGCGATCCTGATCGGATGCTCCCACCTGCCTGCCTATTCGTTGAGCAGAGCGCCGTTCTGCTGCGAGTTTGGGCAGAGTAGGCGCGGGTCAATGATTTCGCAAGGGCGAACAAGACATTTACAAATTGCCCATTTGACGCGGCTGAGCTTCTTCTGGCTATGAAATCGGCAATCTCGCTTCCGTCATAAGTGGAATCTGCTGGCGACTGGGTTGCGAAGGAAGCGTGCAGCAGGCACGGAGTGCCGGGGCCTGCCTACAGAGCATTTCCGAAGGAGAAAGTACTTTGCGCATCGCCGCTTTGATCGTCGCGGCCGGACGGGGAACGCGTGCGGCCGGACAAGGTGCGGGGCCGAAGCAATACGCGGCCATTGGCGGGCGAACGGTTCTCAGTCGGGCGATTGGGGCCTTTGCCAAGCATCCTGCGGTCGACGAGGTCAAGGTCGTCATACACGCCGATGACGCTCAATGGTACGCGGGAGCAGCGTCGGAGAGCGGCTCGGCGAAGCTTTCCGAGCCTGCGATCGGAGGCGCGAGCCGGCAGGCGTCGGTCTTAAATGGTCTCGAGGCTCTGGTGTCGACCGCGCCCGACATGGTCTTGATCCACGACGCTGCACGGCCGTTCGTCTCCGCGAAGACAATCTCCAATGTTATCGCCGCCCTCAGCGAACGTCCCGCAGCCTTGGCGGCGCTTGCCGTGACGGATACCTTGAAGCGGGCTTCCGACGTCGGTGTCGTAACGGAGACTGTCGCCCGAGCCGGGCTTTGGCGTGCGCAGACCCCGCAGGGTTTTCACTTCGCACCCATACTCGCCGCCCACCGAAAGGCCGCCAAAGAGGGACTTGATACGTTCACTGACGATGCCGCGATCGCGGAATGGGCTGGGCTCGAGGTGGCTGTCGTTCAGGACTCGATCGGTAACATCAAAATCACAACCGCAGAGGATCTGGAATTGGCCGACCGGCAAATGACGAGCGCCTTGGAGCCGCGGACCGGGACAGGATTCGACGTTCACCGCTTCTGCGAAGGCGATCACGTCTGGCTCGGCGGCGTCAAAATTCCGCATACGCACAAGCTTGAGGGCCACTCGGATGCCGATGTCGTGCTGCACGCGCTGACCGACGCACTGCTCGGAGCGATCGGGGACGGCGACATCGGCCAGCACTTTCCGCCGTCCGACCCGAAGTGGAAGGGCGCCGCGTCGCGATTGTTCCTGGAAGATGCGGTGCGGCGCGTGCGTGAGCGAGGCGGCACTGTCGGCAACGTCGACATTACGGTGCTCGCCGAAGCGCCACGTGTCGGGCCGCACCGGCCGGCGATGCAATCTCTGATCGGCGAAGTTCTCGGCCTGCCGACGGACCGAGTCGGCATCAAAGCAACCACCACCGAAGGCATGGGCTTCACGGGCCGGCGCGAAGGCATTGCCGCCATGGCTACGGCGACGGTATTTGTTCCGAGCGACAAGACGTGAGCGACTCTCCAAAGCCGGATTCGGCAAACATCGCATCGAACCACGCTTTGAGATCGACGGTTCGAAATGTCGCCGCGTTGAACCTCGGATATTTCGGAATAGAGTTTGCCGTCGCGCTCGCGATTGGTTCCGTCTCGCTTTTTGCTGACAGTGTCGACTTTCTCGAGGACGGCGCGATCAATTTGCTGATCCTCGCGGGCCTTGGCTTCACTGCTGCCCGGCGCGCCAAACTCGGGATGCTGCTAGCCCTCGTCATCCTGGTGCCGGGGCTCGCAACGCTCTGGACCGCATGGCAAAATTTTTCGACAGGACTTGTTCCTGACGCTCTGCCGCTTAGCATCACCGGCCTCGGCGCGTTTGCCGTCAATCTGACCTGTGCGCGGCTCCTGGCGCCGTTTTGGACCGTAGGCGGCAGTTTGACGAGGGCGGCTTTCTTGTCCGCCCGCAATGACGTTGCCGCGAACATCGCGATCGTCATCGCGGGCTTGCTGACGGCCGTAACGCAATCGCACTGGCCGGATTTGATCGTCGGGTTGGGCATTGCCGCGTTGAACGCTGGTGCCGCATTCGAAGTCTACGAAGCAGCGCGTGCCGAGCACGCTGACGCAAAACCATAATACAGGCTGAGTTGTAGCTGCGCGTGTCTGCATCTCTTCAGGATGAGATGCTGCTTTGCAACGCCTTTCTTCATTGACCCTCCAGGGAGAATCGCGGCATCAAATCATCAAGTGGTTGTATTGCCACGATCCATACGAGAGTGCTCATACGGGAGCCGATATGAACATCATGCCCCACAATCTCGACCGCAAGCCCGTCGATGCCGCCATCAGTACAATTGCTGAGGCACAGTCCGAGATGTGCTTGGCGACCCGTGTGCGTCAACTCTCGCGTATCGTCACGAGGGTCTACGACGATGCCTTGCGCCCACTCGGCATCACCGCGAGCCAATATACCTTGCTCGCGCAGCTTGCCTCTCGCGACGCCATCACGGCCGTCGAGATCGGTCACGAGCTCGACATCGAGAAGTCTACTCTCTCTCGTAACCTTAAGCGCCTACTCGGAGACGGCCATATCGTCATGGATCCCCCCGCCGGACGGCGGGGGCGCGGCCTGCACCTGACGCCCAAGGGTCAGGCCGTTCTGAAGGAAGCCTATCCGATATGGCAGGATGCCCAGAAGCGTACTGTCGGCGCTATGGGGTCCGACAGCCGGTCTGTCCTCGACAGCTTGCTTTCACATGCCGAGGTTCTGGCGGCGGCTTGATCAGCCAAGTCGTTTGCACATTCTCCTCTCTCTAGATAGCCTTGCCGGGGAGTGCTTCAGACGAAGCGCTCCCCTTTTCTTTTGAAAGCGATAGCGAGGCTCCAACTGTTTCCAGCTGATGTACTTGAAGGCGCAAGCCGGCTGATCGATCGTTTGCGCGCCAAGCACCGCACGTTGGCGACAGTCGAGAGTTGTACGGGCGGCCTCGTCGCCGGCGCGATCACCGCGATCGCGGGATCGTCGGATGTCTTTTTCGGGGGCTTCGTCACCTACGCCGATGACGCAAAATCCGGGATGGTTGGAGTCGACCCAGACCTGATCGGGCACCACGGCGCCGTTAGCGAGGCGGTTGCGCACGCGATGGCGGAAGGCGCCATCAGGGCGACTGGGGTCGATCTTGCGGTGTCGATAACGGGCATCGCGGGGCCCGGCGGCGGCAGTCCGCACAAGCCGGTCGGCCTAGTTTACATCGGAACCGCTTCCGTCTTCGACGCTCCGCGCGTGGAGCGGCATACCTTCGGCGACATCGGACGGAGCGAAGTCCGCCTGGCGAGCGTCCGGGCTGCATTCAGGATGCTGCAAGAGGCTGCGGAATGAGGTGGCGTGCACGTCGAGCCTCCACAATGGGCATCGTTCGCGGCGTTCTTCTCATAGCAGTTGCGAATGCCGCGGCGCTCGGTCCGGCGATGGCGGCTGACCTATCGGCGCGGGACATTTCGGGCTTACTTTTCCACGCAGCTCCGGGAAGCCATCCGTCCCTCAGCAATCGCGATTTGACGCGGCTCGATCTTTCCGGCCTCGATTTTAAAAAGGCCGACCTCAGTAAGTCCAATCTGTTTGGGGCAGACCTTTCCGGAGCCGACCTCTCGGGCACCGACCTTTCAGGTGCAACGCTCGACCGCGTTACACTGGTTGGCGCCAAGCTCGACGGCGCACGCCTCGATAACGCCAGCATGATGCGGCCATCGACGTTTTCAACTCTGGCCTCACTTCCCGCGGAGGCGCCGAGCCTCAAGTCGGCCTCTCTCCGTGGCGCGAAGTTTTTTGGGACCTTCGCCGGCTCCGACTTGTCCGATGCCGATCTGACGGATTCCCACTGCGCGCCGACGTACACGACGGGCTTCATCGAGCACATTTGGCGGACTGATTTCACAAGCGCCAATCTCAGCGGTGCGATCCTCACGCGCGCCGACATGGGCCGCGTGCAGTTGAGCTTTGCGCACCTCAATGGCGCCGTGATGCGCGACGTCATCCTGCGTGGTGCGGATCTTTCGGGCGCGGATTTGACGAACGCCGATCTTACAGATGCGGATCTGACTGGTGCCGACCTCACCGATGCCAACGTCAGCGGCGCCAATCTTGCCGGCACCAAGCTCCGCGATGCCAAGGGGCTCGATACGCTCAAAGGCATAGCGCTTGCCAGGAACTCCGAGAAGATCGTCCGTTAGACGCTCCTCGCGTTTGCAGCAGTCCCATAGATCTTGGCGGCCCGATCCTCGAAGGCCTGGGTAAAACGCCTGAACGCCTGGTCGAACATTCCGCCCATGAGGGCTCCGAGCAGCTTCGACCGAAACTCATAATCGATGAAAAAATCGACCAACGACCCGGACGCGTCGTCGACGAACTGCCAGCGATTATCGAGGCGCTTGAAGGGACCATCGAGGTAACTGACGTCAATGCGACGCGCGGCCGGGTTGGTCGTGACATGCGTCGTGAAGCTTTCGATAATCGATTTGTAGCCGACGCTCATGCGGGCGGTGAGCTCCTCGCCTTCGCCCTGCTGGCGGCGAGAAAGCACGACGAGGTCCGTGCAGAGCGGAAGGAACTCGGGATATTTTTCGACGTCGGCAACGAGCGCAAACATTTGCGCGGCCGAAAAGCCAACGTGGCGCTGGGTGGAGAAAGACGGCATGGAGGGGGTCTTATGGCATAGCTTATCGCGGCGGGAAATGCATGTGACACCGAGGCTGCAGGACCGCAGCAAGTGCCCTGCAATCGGGAGCGCGAATGGCTCGTTTTTACGCGATCAGACGCGCAAGGATGACGATCACGATGGCACCGACAGCTGCTGTGACGACTTCAGAGAGAAAGGCGTTGCCGATCCCGAGATTGATCCCGAGTGCCCTGAACAGATACCCGCCGACGAACGCGCCGATGATTCCCGTAATCAGGTATCGGATCAGCCCGTCGCCGCCGACCACAAGAGAGGCGAGAAAGCCGGCGATGATTCCGACAACAGCGAAGACAATCAAATCACGCGTTTGGCCGTCCATCTTGGCTCCGAAGGTGTTCTAAACTCGGAAACACGCCGGCTGCCCCGACTGATGTCGGGCTGGCACGGCGCTTTAAACGTGGCAGCGAGCGCCAAGATACTGATTGAGCAGGTCGTTGTACTTGTCAACGTCGCCGCGCTGGGCGGGCGTAAGCTTGCCACCGTTGCTGGCTCGCTCGACCTGAGCCGGGACACCCTTCGAATCGAGACGGTTGAGCTCGCCACGAATTGAGCCGCACGACTCACCAGGAGGAAGCGGCCTTGCGCCTGGATCGCCATTGCCTCCCGTCGCGCCACCGCATCCCTGCAGCGTCCCGGTTAGGACGGTCACAAGAACAACCGCTAGACAACCCCGCATTATTTGTCCCACTGGCTTGAAACTATGAAGCGAATGCCGGAGGGCGGCCCCTCCCTGGCATCGCAGAGATCACAGGCAAAGAGCCTTCGCAATCCCCCGTGGCGTTCCTGTGGCAACGATACAGCACTCGCCCATTTCACAAATAAGCGAGCCTCTTGACGCAGGAACGCCCTTGTCACCCGAAGTCAGCGGGCAAAGTCAATGCGCCTGTAGAAGCTCCGGCCAGATCAGTTATTGGTCGTGGCCGGCGCTTGGGCAGGGGCCGGGGACTGTGCCGGCTGCTGTGCGGCAACTTGATTGGGGACGGGAGGACCGCACCGCGTTTGGAACTGGCCGTAAGCTTTGTTGAGCTCCGCTTGTTTCTGAAGAGCCGTGCGCTTGACCGAAACCTTGGCGCCCTTCCCGTCGGCTGCCTTCTCCAATTTGTCGATTGTGCCGTCGCCTTTCAGCGTATTGATCTCGCTGGCGAGAGAGGCACAGACGGGGTCCGTCTTGGCGGTCTTCTCTGGCGTCACCGATGCCGTCGAAAGATCGAAGCCTGAATTCGCGCATCCGCACATGAGCGCCGTCGCGACGACGACGAAACCGATTTTCCCAATAGAGCCTGCTGTCATAGTAAACCCCCGGAGTTGCCACCCACAACTCAACGCGCACGTACCATTGTGCTTAGCGATTGATCAGCAGGCAGTGCAAGGAGGTAGGGTTCAATCATCCCCCGCGAAAGAGCCGGGTTCGTTTGAAGGTGTGGACATCGAACGAGTGATGCGGCCCCGCAACACTGCCTCCGTAGACGGCGCGAAATCGGCTGTCCTCTTATCAGACGGACAGACGCCGTTTCAGCGATGTCGTCTCGAATGAGACGCGCCGTCGCCTCTACCGCTCAATGCGTCACGCGTTTGCGGACTTTTCCGTATGATGCCAACTCGCTCTTCGGGAAGGATGCATCGAAGCCTTTGCGAACCGCTGCGATCGACCGCTGTTCGCCCGCTTCCCCATTCAGAGATGCGGCCTGTGCTACGTGATGGCCGATCTGCGCGAGGAGACGGCCCCACTCTTCCAATTGCGAGCCAAATGCTTCGCCATTGAGCGCCACGACCAGCGCCCCATCGGCAACCCAAGCCCTGATCAGCTCGACGGCCTGCTCGGCTTCAGGGACGCCTTCCGGAACATCGAGTTCAAGGAGTGCATCTGCATCCTGGATATCAGACATGTTCAACGGACTCCCCGATACGCACACACGCATTTGCCCGATGCAGCTGCGTTCGCTTGACGTCTCCGAGCGCACGAAACCGCACGACGGAAAACGGTAGTAATGAACTACGGTCTTTATCGGGCGGCAACAATTTTATCGTCGACGCGAACGTAACCAAGAACGTCGCGGGCGGTCTCTTCGACGATATCGGAATTGGGCAGTTCGGGAGATAGCAGCGCGACGTCGTGGCGGAGCTTCGTGCGGACCGTCTCGAGACCCTTGATCTCGAAATCGAGAAGTGCGGAGCGTTCCGTAAGTCTGCTGCGGACCTCGAAGCCGTGCCGGCCATAACGCATGTGGTAAGCGAAGTAGGTCGTCAGCGTAAGACAGGCGAGCGTCACCGAGATTTGCCCCAGGAGCCGCCGAGCTCCATTTCGTCTATCGGGGGGACTTGAGTAACGCACGCGCTTCGGTCCCGGAAAGAGAGGGCGAGTATCGATTTTATATGGAGGGCCCATTAAAGGCGGGTAAACCTACACGCTTTGCTAGAAGCGATGTTTCACCGAGCCGTGAATCATCATGTCCCGCTGATCGCCGCTATCCTGCGGATCGATGGGATCAGGCGTTGCCTTGTTGTTGTCTTCCGCGGCGCCATAGAGAAGATCAAGACCGAAATCCATCTTCGGCAATGTTCCAATCTTGCCGAGACCGGGAATGCGAATTTCCGTACCGCCTTCGCTTTTTGACGGAGTTGCCTGATCCTGCTCCTGGGCCTTCGGGGCGTCGGGCACAGGAACGCCGCCGGGAATTGCCCCGCGCTGCTCTTCCATGCCAACTACATTGGTGCTCGCGGCGGCCAACGCCGCCATCATGCCAAGCACCAGTCCAAATCGTCTCACGTGTACCCCGCAATGCCTCGGAAGCACGCACATAACCTAGTGTTGCGCGGTAGATAGCAGAACTTCAATGCCCTTATCCCAGGGTTAATCAATGGACCATCGTTTCTGTAGACGCCTGTTGTAACATCGCCATGTTGCCTGGTCGACACACGCGAATGCGGAAAGCGGCCGGACCTTTAGGACCGCCTGAACACAACAAAAAGGGGCCGCCCAACGGCGGCCCCAGCATCTGTCGCAAACGGGAGAGAGCGATCAGAACTTGATCAGAGCACCAGCGATGACCGCCTGGAAATCGTCGATCGATTTATCGCCGCTGTTAGCGCCGTTTCCGGCAAAGGTAACGTTGCCATCAGCGTGACGGTACATCACGTAAAAATCCATGGCCGCCGCCTCGACATTCTGAACCACACCACCGGCCCAGAAGTTCAAGTCAGCACTCTGGATGAAATTGCCCGCGGCGCCATTGTTCGCTGTGGGGTCCGAGCCGGCATCGTCATGCCGATACTGGCCAAAAATCGTCGTCTTACCAATTGGATGCCACTTCTGTTCGATACCAACTTGGATGAACCACATGCTATCGGTCTCTTCTAGACCGGGGATGTTACCGACCGGCTTGCCGTTTGACAGTGGGGCAAATTCCATCGCGTTATCTTGCGTCTGCCCATAGCCGCCGTAGACGTAGAGACCGGTTGGTACATGCATGACCGTAGCCGCCGCACCGAACATATCGCAATCCTGGTGCCTGTCGCCGAACGGGAGTGGGCCGGCGTTTGTCCCCGAAGAATGACACAACGAGGTGTTTTCATCAGCTTCTTGTCCGTAGCCGGCTTTGGCGAGCACCTTGAAGTCGTGCCACCAAGTATTCGTATAAGTCAATGCCACGCCCCAGATATCATCTTCGCCCCACGAGGCGGTGAATACGAAGCCCTGTAGCCAGTCATGTTCGATCGTGGGCGAGTCGTAACGGATGATATTGCGACGTCCATCCTGCCCCGGAGTTGAGTTGTTCGGATCCTGGAGAATGTTGGTCCACGTCAAGCTTTTATTATTGATTCCCGCGCCTCTCAGCTGGAAGAGACCCTGATAAACGCCGTCCGCCTCGGCATCGTAGAAGTTACGGGTGTTCGCACCGTCGGCATCATCGAGAAGGTGGTAGAGGGCCGTACCTTCGAGGCCGACCGTGACCTTGCCGAGATCCTTGCTCTTCAACCACCAATTGCTCTTGCGAACAGTAGGGATGTTGGAATTCGAGCCATCGGGACCAGACTGGGTAAACTGGTTCGACGGTGCGCCCTGGACGCCAATTTCAAGCGTGTAGCCCGCAGAATAGCCGGGAGCGATTTGCGCTTCGCCAACGAATTGGACGCGCGACTGTTCGAGAGAGTTCGTTCCGACGTAAGCGTTGCTCTCGGTGCTGTCGTCCCACCACATAACCTGTTCGTTGACCCAACCGGAAACCGTCAGCGAGACCTTACGGTTGCCCTTGCGGGCCGTCGTTGCCTCAAGCTCGGCTACTCGCTCTTCGAGATCGGCGCAGCAGTCGCCGCCCAGATCAGCCGCCGCAGCGGGTGTAAAACCAGCCGCCAATCCGAAGGCCGCCAGCAACGCCAAACGGCTAGTAGATAATTTGAATACCGATTTCATCGGTGCCCCTCTGATTTTACAGACCCCAGACCACGTACGGCGCGCAATCCCCTAACGCGCCGGGCGTTTTCGCCGATATGTCCACACGATTTTCCACCATGTGGACAACTTAAGTATCTGCTAACCACGTCAATTTAACAGATACGTGACAGCCTCCGTCCAAATGCGTTGCCGTTCAGCAACAACTAGTCTTTTCGACCATTTCTGTGCTTCAATAACCACAGTTTATGGACCTAAGGCATGGCTGAACAAGAGATTTTTGACATTTCTGTCGTCGGCGCCGGGCCTGCCGGGCTCGTCGCGGGGCTCGCTTGCGCGAAAGCGGGTCTCCGTACGGTGATCATTGGGCCACCCTCGAATCCGCTGGATGGCCGAACGTCGGCTCTTTTCGGAGGATCGATCGATCTTTTGAAAACGCTCGGGATTTGGCCGGACTTGGCGGCGGTCTCAGAGCTTATTGCTGGGATTCGCATTGTAGATGCTAGCGGCGGCCTTGTACGGGCGCCAGAGTTGCTTTTCGAGGCCCGCGAGGCTGGAATGCGGGCCTTCGGCTACAACATTCCCAATACAGCTCTGACTCGAGCTCTTGAGGCAGCATGTGCCGGGTCCCTGACGCGCGTCGTATGCGGGGGCATCACCGATTTCGATCTGGGACACGACCAAGTCACGCTGTCTTCGGAAGCCGGGTCAGTGACGGCCCGACTGGCCGTCGCAGCCGACGGTCGCTCTTCGGCAAGCCGGCGCGCGGCTCGCATTGAAGTATCGACCTGGTCCTATCCGCAATCTGCGATTGTAACAACCTTCAGCCATCACCGCGACCATAGAAATATCTCGACCGAGTTGCATCGCCGCGCCGGGCCGCTGACTGTCGTCCCGGGGCCGGGCCGGACGTCCAATCTTGTTTGGATCGACACCCACGAGGAGATCGCCAGATTGCTGGCGCTTGACGACCTAAGCTTTGGCCAAGAACTCAACAACGGGCTTAAGGGGCTTCTGGGTGCGCTTTCGGCTTTTGCTCCAAGGCAGTCCTTTCGGCTCACTGGCCAGACGGCCCAATCGCTCGCGAAGAACAGAGTTGTGCTCGTCGGAGAGGCTGCGCACGTCATCCCGCCGATCGGCGCCCAGGGCCTGAACCTCAGCTTCCGAGATGCGGCCGCTCTCGCCGAAATCGCCGGCGAAGCCAAACGAGGCGGATCGAATGTTGGCGGCGACGACATGTTGTCGCGATACGAAAGAGCGAGAAGAGCGGATGTCGGGAGCCGCGTCTTCGCAATCGATCTCTTGAATTGATCTCTTTTGAGCAATATTCCCGGCGTGAGCCTCGCCCGAGGCTTCGGGCTCTTTGCCCTCGCGTCCAGTTCCTTTCTCAGGGCTCGTGTCATGCGGGAGGGTATTATGCCGGCGATGTCGAGCCCGTCATTGATGGCCTCGATAGACCCCAGTGGGAAAATGCGGTGATCGAGGCTTGACGGTCGCCTCGCCCGGAGGGCATGACCTCCGAACTGATCAACTAACGAGGAACGGGGCGCTGTCCACCACAGAAATTCCGCCGCTGCGGGACCTGCAGTTCAGGCTCGAATATATTCTCCTCCGCATCGTGGCCGGGGCCGTGCGGATCGTTCCTCTCGATGCTGCAACTCACTTTTCTGCGTGGTGCTGGCGCCGACTCGCGCCGAGAATAAATCCGAAACGACACAACCGCGCGCTGGATAATCTCCGAATTGCTTTTCCGGAGAAAACCGAGGAAGAGCGCAAGGCGATCGCGCTTCAGCACTGGGAAAATCTGGGGCGGGTCATGGCCGAGACCATGCGCATCGACCAGATCATCGCCGAGCCGTCACGCCTCACAATCAGAAACCCAGAGGTCTTCAACCGCTACGCCAGCAAGCTCGGACCGATTGTCGGAGCTTCGCTCCACATGGGCAACTGGGAGCTGGCGATCTGGCCGCTGACGATAGCGGGCGCCAATCCTGCCTGCGTCTATCGCTCGGTCAACAATCCCTATATCGACAGGTATGTCCGCTATCAGCGCCGCGACCTTTATCCGGGCGGCCTTTTCGGACGCGGAAAGGTCGAAGGCGACCACGGCGAGAGCCAAAAGACGGCCCGCGTCATCATGGATTACGTTCGCAACGGAGGACGTCTCGGCGTCGTTTGCGATCTCTGGGATCGCACCGGCTTGGCGGTTCCCTTCTTCGGCAAGGACGCGCGCACCGTGACCATTCCGGCGATGATTGCGCGACGGGTCGGTGCGCGCATCTGGATGGCGCGGTGCATACGCATCGGCAGAGACAGCCGCTTCGAAATCGAACTCAAAGAATTGCGCGTGCCGCGAACCGCCAACCACAGCGATGACGTCAAATGGGCGACTGCGGAGATGACCCGTCAATTTGAAGACTGGGTGAAAGAATTCCCCGAGCAATGGATGTGGTCGAACCGGCGCTGGAATTGATGGCGCAAAAGCGCTGGGTCGAGGAACTTCGGAACCGCCAGTAAACGGGATGCGTTTCCTTGGGTTGAACCTCAACGGAGCGCCGAATGAGCGACGACCTTTCTCCTCTGCGCCTGTTTTTTGTCTTTCTGGGGCTGTTGCTGCCGACGCTGGCGCTGATCCCTCTGGGGAGCCTATGGCTCTGGCAACACGGCTATTTGATTTATTGGGCTCTGGCGACGCTCTTATGCACCGCGCTCGCCTTTGTGTTCGAGCGACGAACGCTCGGACCTGCTCCAAAGGAGCCTCGCGACGACGAGGCCGGAAACGCGGCCGCAATTCTCGACCCATTCGATGGCGACCCGTCGCGTGCCGAGGCGGAAGCGGCTGTCGAGGTATTCGCGAAGGATGCGAACACTCGGACCATATCGACCTGGAACGACTTCCTGAACACCGGTCTAGAGACGGTCGAGATCGTCGCCAAGATCTATCACCCCGACCGCAAGGACCCGATGTTGCGCTTCACGGTGCCTGAAGCCTTGACGCTCGTCGAGCAGGTGAGCGGTCGGCTTCGTCCGGTTTTTGAGGGCACGATCCCACTCGGAAACCGGCTGACGGTGGCGCAGTTCGCGCAGGTCTATCGATGGCGAGGCATCTACGATGCGGCCGGCAGGGCCTGGTCGATCTGGCGCATCGCACGAACGATAAACCCGGTAACTGCCGCGACGTACGAGATGCGCGAAAAGCTATCCAATTCGCTATTTCAATGGGTGAAAGGAACGATCTCGGGACGCTTGCTGCGCGCCTACATCCAAGAAGTCGGCGCCGCTTCTATCGATCTTTACAGCGGCCAATTGCGGAAAGCGGCCTTGGAGCGCAAAGCCGGATCCTGAAGCCGAAAGCGACGCTCGCTCACGATCGCACCGGCGTCTGCTCGTCTTTCGTCGTGGCGTTGTTTGAAACGAAATAACTTGCGATCAGGCCTGCGACGAGCACGAACGGAAGAAATGCCCGCGCCGATCTCAGCAGTGGCAGCACGATGGGAAGAATAGAAACAACCGCCGAAAGGTCGAATGGGAAAACGGATGTCGTTTCCTCGATTGACCTTTCGACGGCTTGAATGTTCTCGCGTGCGGAACGCTCACTGGCGGACACGATCGCGTGGACGACGAGGCTGATCAGAACGAAGATCGCTGCCATGACGAAGCAAGCGACCATCGTGCCGTAGTGCGCCACGACGACGATCCAGATCCCGGCCAAGGCAAAACCTAACGCGCAAAGGACGCAAAGGGCGAATACGATGCGGCCCAGATAGGCATCGACGGTGTTGTCGACCGACCTCTTTGCGTTGCCGATGACCGAGCCCACGCGCGTCTCCTTCCGATTGGGTAACCGTCTTTACGAGCGCAGGCTTACGATTTCCAAAGTGCGCCGATGACGAAGCCTATTGCGGCTGCGGCCAGCAAAGTGGTCAGCGGCTGGTCCTTTATCGACTTGTCGACGGCGCTTTTAACGTTGCCGGCGACCTCGCCGACCTGCTCCCTTGCCTGACCCGCAATTTCCTGCGCGCGGTCGGAAGCATCGTCGAACGTCTGCTTTGCTTTGCCTTTGATGTCTTCAATTGTATTTGATGTGCCGTACTGCGTGGCCATGGTCAGAACTCCATTGGTTGCAACTCTCATGGTGCAACGCGGAGCACGACGCGTTGGTTGCACGTTGCTTTCCCGAAAGAAAATATGGGCCGCGGCGGGATGCCGTGACCCATATTCAGGAGGCTGAGCGGAACGTCGATCTCGACGATGCCGATTAATATTCGCCGTTTAAGTGAGGTCCGGTGGCGTGGCCTCGTCGGAGAGAGCCTTTAGCGCCTCTTCGAGCCCCAGCACCGTCTGATCCTGCGAACCCAGGCGACGGACCGAGACTTTCTTCTCCTCCGCTTCGCGCTTTCCGACGACGAGAATTACCGGAACTTTCGCAAGCGAGTGCTCGCGGACTTTCAGGTTGATCTTCTCGTTGCGAAGATCGGTCTCGACGCGCAGGCCTGCGGCCTTCGCCTTCTCGGCCACTTCGATCGCATAATCGTTGGCATCCGACACAATTGGAGCGACGACGATCTGCAGCGGCGCGAGCCACAGCGGAAAATGCCCGGCGTAGTTCTCGATCAGAATGCCGGTGAAGCGTTCGAGGGAACCGAACATGGCGCGGTGGATCATCACCGGCGTTTTCTTCTCCGAATGATCGTCGATGTAGAACGCGCCCAGCCGTCCCGCGAGGTTGAAATCGACCTGCGTGGTGCCGCACTGCCAGTCGCGGCCGATGGCATCCTTCAAAACGTATTCGAGCTTCGGACCGTAGAAGGCCCCCTCACCCGGGTTGATGGAGGTTTTCACGCGACCGTTCGAGCGGCGTTTCACTTCGTCGAGCACATCGCCCAGCGCTTTCTCGGCCTTGTCCCAAAGTGCGTCGGCGCCGACGCGCTTGTCGGGCCGGGTCGAGAGCTTGATGTGGATGTCCTCGAAGCCGAAGTCCTTGTAGATCGCCAGCATCAGATCGTTGATCTTGAGGCATTCCTCCATGATCTGATCTTCGGTGAGGAAGATGTGCGCGTCGTCCTGTGTGAAGTGGCGGACGCGCAGCATGCCGTGCAAGGCACCCGACGGCTCGTAGCGATGCACCTTGCCGAACTCGGCGATTCGATACGGCAGATCTCGGTAGCTCTTGAGGCCGTACTTATAGATCTGCACGTGACCCGGGCAGTTCATCGGCTTGCAGCAAAAGACGCGCTCGTCGGGGAGCACGGTCGTGAACATATTCTCCCCGTAGTTCTCCCAGTGGCCGGAAAGTTCCCAGAAGTGCTTCTCCATCATGTCCGGCGAGTTGACTTCCATGTAGCCGGCACGCTGCTGCTGGCGGCGCATGTAGGCGATCAGGGTCTGGAACAGAGTCCAGCCCTTCGCATGCCAGAAGACGGAGCCCGGCGCTTCTTCCTGGAAATGGAAGAGATCCATCTCGCGCCCGAGCTTACGGTGATCGCGCTTTTCCGCTTCCTCGAGCTGATGCAGATAAGCCTTGAGCTCGTCTTCGGTCGCGAAGGCGGTGCCGTAGATCCGCTGGAGCTGCGGCTTCGTTGAATCGCCGCGCCAGTAGGCGCCTGCGAACTTCATCAGCTTGAACGCCTTGCCGATCTGGCCCGTGGAGGTCATGTGTGGACCGCGGCAGAGGTCGAGCCATTCGCCCTGCTTGTAGATCTTGAGGTCCTGGTCCTCGGGGATCGCGTCGACCAGCTCGACCTTGAAGTACTCGCCCTTGTCCTTGAAGAACTGCTTCGCCTTGTCGCGCGACCACACTTCCTTGGTGAAGGGCGCGTTCTTGGCGATGATCTCTCCCATTCTTTTTTCGATCTTCGGGATGTCTTCGGGCTCGAAGGGCTGCTGCTTCGCGAAGTCGTAATAGAAGCCGTTGTCGATCACCGGGCCGATGGTCACCTGGGTGCCGGGCCAGAGCGACTGCACAGCTTCCGCCATGACGTGCGCGGAATCATGCCGGATCAGCTCCAAGGCTGCCGGATCGGTGCGGGCGACGAAATTGATCGCAACGTCCTTGGTGATCGGATCGGCAAGGTCGGCCAAAGCCCCGTCGAGTTGCATGGCAACGGTGCGCTTCGCGAGCGATGGGGAGATCGATTTTGCGATTTCGAGGCCGGTGGTTCCCGATTTCACTTGGCGCTGTTTGCCATCGGGGAACGTAATAGTGACGTCTGTCATGGCGGCCTCCTTTGCTCACTCGCCGCAAACGAGCGCGGCGTAAGACGATTTGGAAAGCGCTAATGGGGTGGGATGCCGCCCGAGTCAAGACAGGGGCTGGTCGCCGTGGTGCGGCTTACCGCCAGCGGCCATAGCGCCAGGGCTGGAACGTGTGCTTGACGTCCCGAATGTCGGGTACGAGATCGACGCCGTGGGTGCCCCCCGGCCCGCATCTCACAAAGCGGGATAGCGTGAGCCAGAACCCTTTCCAGGCTCCATTCAGTTCGATGGCCTGCAGGGCGAATTCCGAACAGGTCGGCCAGTGCCGGCACTGGCCGCCGAGCAGCCCCTTGAGGCTGTAGCGATAAGCGTGGATCGGCGCCTTCAGCAGCGTTTTCGCGAGAGGAGAACTCATGACCAGAGCAGAACGCAGTTCCGTGGCCTAACGCAAGGGTAAAGCCGTCCTGCGGATTCTAGGGCGTCGGGCTCGGAGGCGCGGTGGGCGTCGTCGGCGCCGGAGCAGCCGGTGCCTCTGCCGGAGTAGCCGGTGCCGCCGCCGCTGCCGCCGATTTTGCCGCTTCCAGGTCTTTCTGCAGGGTTGCCAACTGGACTTTGAGGCTGTCGACTTCGCCACGGAGCGCTGTCACCGCGGATTCCGCGTCGGCCTTCGCCTTGTTGGCCACGTCGAGCGCCGACTTGACCTTATTGGTTTCGTCTGCGGCCGTCTCGAGCTTCGCCTTCATTTCCTCACCGGCACCGACGAGCTTGGCTTTTAGGTCGTCGTTTTCCTTGCTCAGCGCGTTCGCCTTGTTGTCGAGCTCGGATACCTTGGCCATCGCCGTCGAAACGTCGGATTTGCCTTCCTCGACCTGACGCAGCGCGTCAGTTTCCGCGGACTTCAGGCGATCGATTTCATCCTGCGATGACTTTCGCACCTGCGCCGCATCGTCGACGGCTTTTCTAAGCGAAGCCACTTCGCCCTCCAGGGCCGAGAGCTCGCCTTCCGCCGATGTCTTGCCCTGCCAGCCGTAGATCGCAAGCAAAGCCAGAATCGCGATCACGACCCACTTGAGTGCGCTGGTCGATGAGGCCGCACCATCCACGCGCGAGCCGCTATCGTTATCCTGCGCCGACATTTGGAACTCCCGTTGTGCTCAAAAGCCTGTCGTTTGCTGGCTATAATAAAACGCCACTTCGCCAAGCATCATTATTTCTCTGCGATTTGCGACTGACATACTAGGCGGTCGGACAGATTTCTACTCTCAGTTTTTCCGAACCGGAGGTCATTTGATGACCGCCGAGGAAGGGAAACCGCTGAGGTGTCGAAACAGTTCGCCCATCGATCCAGGGCGCAGTCAGAAACACATACAGCACGCCGGAACCATGCTCGTCGATTGGGTGATCAGAGGCTCAGCAGGAATTTGGCGGAAAAAATGCGATCAAGGTTATCGCGCGGCCTGGAGAGGGGCGTCGCTCCGGACGGCGGCGTCATCGAGGGCTTTCTCGACAGCGTCGAATACGAGCAACGTCGAAGCGTGCCGGGCTTTGTAATTCCGGACTGGTTCGAGGATGGCAAGATCCGCCCAACGGCCGGTCGGGGGCGATCCCCCCTCCTTCAACATGGCTCGCATTGTCTTGCCGACGAGGCGAAGCTCCTCCGGCGTCGAACCGACGATCTCACGGGCCATGAGCGACGCCGACGCCTGTCCGAGCAGGCAGGCTTTGACCGACTGTCCGAAATCGCTGACCCGGCCGTCCCGAAGCTTGAGATCGACCGTCACGGTCGATCCGCAGAGCTTCGAATGACCCGTGGCCGTGCCGTCGGGGTGGGCCAATCGTTCGGTGCGGGAGATCGCACCGGCAAGCTCGAGAATGCGCGTGTTGTATATCTCGTCGAGATTGGCCATGGCTTCTTTGCGTCTTATGGTCTTTCGGATTATGAGGCCTCGGGTGGCCCCTCCTCGAAACGTGTCGGTCGCCGTATATAAGGCGCGCCGGCACTGAATGCGAGATCTGCCGGACCTTCAGATATATAGAGCAAAATCCGGCTATGCCCTTTTACAAACCTTATAATTGGTCCCCTCGCCTCACGGCATCATCATTATGACCAAGAGCAAGACAGAGACGGGGGTCGCGGAGGGCGAGACCATCGAGACGACGCGCTTCTTTCGGCCGGAATTCGGACCGGACGGCCTGATGCCGGCGATCGTTACGGATAGCGCCTCTGGCGATGTGCTCATGTTCGCATACATGAATGAGGACGCACTGACGCAGACGATCGCCAGCGGCTTCGCGCATTTCTGGAGCCGGTCGCGGGCCAAACTGTGGAAGAAGGGCGACGAAAGCGGCAATCTCCTCAAAGTCATCGAACTGAGGACGGACTGCGATCAGGACGTCATCTGGATTTCTGCCGAAGTCCAGGGCGACGGCGTCGCTTGTCATACCGGGGCTCGGTCCTGCTTCTATCGCCGAGTTGTGCAGCCCTCCGGAGCAACAGCCAGCCCGGTGTTGGAATTTGCTGCGTTGCCGGGGCCGAAAAAGGCCGGCTGAGAGCGCACGCCGACGCCTTCAGGCGTTTGCCTTGTCTGCGTTCACACCTTGATTACCTATTGGTAGCGGGGCCTTAATGCCGCAGCGCTAGCATGAAGTACCTGGATGCTGCGGTTCAACGCGGCCCAAGGTGTGGGGCAGAGCGGGTACCCACGATCAAGGAGTGCCATCGTGATCGGCAAAGCGGGTCTCAGGATTGGTTTGGCCCTCGGCGGCGGTGCCGCCCGCGGATGGGCGCACATCGGTGTTCTGCGGGCACTCGACGAGGCCGGGATCAAGCCGGACGTCATTGCCGGCACGTCGATAGGAGCCGTGGTCGGCGGGTGCTACGCCGCCAATCATCTCGACAATCTGGAGCGCTGGGCACGGGAGCTCACTCCCAAGCGCATCTTCGGCTATCTCGATTTCAACTTCGCCGGAACAGGGCTGATCAGCGGGCAACGTCTGTGTGATCGACTGGAGCAGCACCTCGGCGACCGCAACCTCGAAGATCTTGAAACTCGATTTACCGCTGTCGCAACGGAAATAGGTACCGGGCACGAGCATTGGCTGTCACGCGGCCGTCTGGTCGATGCCGTTCGCGCCTCGTATGCGCTTCCCGGCGTTTTCAAGCCGGTCAAAGTCAATGGTCGCTGGCTGTTTGACGGCGCGCTCGTCAATCCTATCCCCGTCTCGGTTTGCCGTGCGCTGGGGGCCCGCTACGTCATCGCCGTGAATTTGAATTTCGACATCCTCGGCCGCGGCAGCGTCATCTCGGCGCCGGAGCTGATGTTCTCCGAAGCGGACGAGCTGTTGCAGACGGCTGCCGAAACAGAGAGACAGGGCAAGAAGGGCGTGCGCGCCCTGCTGCAACGCCAAATTCTTGGGAAGGGTGATGGGGCGCCCGGTATCTCGACCGTGATGGTCGATGCTCTCAATATCGTCCAGGACCGTATCGCACGCTCGCGGCTTGCCGGGGATCCGCCCGACGCGATGATTTCACCGCGACTGCAGGACATCGGCCTATTCGATTTTCACCGCGCCGAAGCAGCCATCGAGAGAGGCAGACTTGCTGTCGAGCGGCAGCTCGACGACATTGTTCGTGAGCTAGAGATCTGCGACCCGAAGCGCGCGCCCAATCAGATGGAACGCGCGCGCGCGCAAACCGGCGCCTTGGTCAGCACCGTTCAGCCGGTGGCCAAGTAGCCACGCATCGCCGTTACCTCGAGCTCCACCTCGGCCGTATGGTACTTGACCACGTCGCCGATAGAAATGATCCCGGCGAGTGCGCCGTCTTCAATGACGGGAAGATGCCGGAAACGTCCCTTCGTCATTGTTTCCATGATCTGATCGAGCGTGCTCTCGCGCGTACAGGAAATCACTTCGCGCGTCATTCCATCTTTCGCCGGCATGGTGAGTGCGTCGGCTCCGTGCTCAGCGATCAGCCTTATAATGTCGCGCTCCGAAATGATGCCCGCGACCTTACCGCCTTCGCCTATAATGACGACGGCACCGATCTTGCGGTTTGCGAGCTGTAACGCAATTTCGAGAATTGAATCGTCTGGTCGCGCCGTCGTCACGCCGCGTCCTTTCGACTTGAGTATCTGTCCGATAATCACTTGTTCAGCCTCCGTTGCGAGACGTCGTGCCGAACTGAAGTCGAGACGGTGCGCTTGCGCATCACCCGGAGGAGCACCGCAAGCTTGCCCGGTCTTCTGCCGGCATTCCGCTGCGTTTTCTCACCTATTGGCATCCGCTCTGGCGGCGGAATGAATAAAAGCTGAGGCAATTCTGCTTGGAATGCAAGCCTTCAATCGGAATCCGGTGTATGCGGCGTTTCATTTTGCGCTGCAACGTCGAAAGCGCCGAACGCGAGCAGACCGAAGAGATAGCCCCCGACATGCGCCTCCCAAGCGATGGCGCCCGCCGCGCCAAATTTCCCGAAGCCGATGATCGCCAGCAAATTGATCCCGAGGAATACGGCCGAGGCGAGCAGAATGCGCCGATCTTGCAATGCTCCTCTTACCGTCACCGCCGGAATGGCGGAGGGCTGTTGCCGAAGCAGGTGACCTTCTCCTCTATCGATGGCATTGAAGAGAAACCGCATCACACCACCCATCATTGCGGAAATCGCACCTGACGCTCCGATCACGGGCGCAGCGAGCCCCGGATTGAACAGCAGAAACAAAAGCGCGCCGGAAATTCCTCCGGTGATCGAGAAAGTTAAAAACCGAAGGCCTCCGATGCGTGCACACAGGACGGAACCGAACGCGAGAAGCCAAGCTGAATTGAAAGCGAGATGCGTGAGATCGGCGTGAACGGTCATGTGCGTTACGAACGACGTTACGGCCGCCACGTCGCCGCCCGGGATTTCCGACGCAAATCCCGAATACCGCGCCGGAATGAAAGCGAGCGCTAATACCCACCAAGTGTATTGGTCAGGCGGCAGCAACGACAACACGGCATGAACCGCAATTAGCACCGCAAGCGTCGCGAGCACAGCGCCCGGCACGTTGAAAATAGGTTCTCGGTTCACCACTGCGTCCCACTTTGATGCGATCCAGTGTCGTTCGACCAGATGGCCCGTTGTTAGCGGTTCGTTCAAAAGCCAGCAACACCGCACCTTATCCCGCCCGCACCCGCCCCTACCGCTGGCACGAAGGATGCTCCCAACGAGAATGTCGGGGCGCGCTGCTTTAGGCGTGCGCCGAAATGGTACGGACCGGCGGCAGCCGCGTGCCGACCATGGTGAATTTGGGGTCGGGTCAGTTGAGAATGAGAGAAGCCGTCAGCCAGTCGTTGTTTACCTATTGGAACAATCTCCGAGGAGATCGACCGGCGCCGAAGCGTTTTGAGATCGAACCGGCCCGCATCGCAAATCACCTTCCGGACACGTTCATTCTCGAGCGCTCCGGCCAGGGCAACCTCCGCTTTCGGCTCGCCGGAACGCGAATCTCGGAAGCCCTCGGCGTTGAATTGCGTGGCACCAATCTGCTCGACCTTTTCAATAGAGAAGATGCGGCGACGCTGCAGCAGCAGATCGAGCTCATCACATCAAAGGCCGCGGTCGGTCTGTTTGAGATTTCCGCCGATAACAGCGGCGGGATGTCGACTGCATTCGAAGTTCTGATTTTACCTCTCACCCACACGCATGATGTCGTCGAGCGTTATCTCGGTTCCGTCGCTCCGATAAACCGGCCGAACTGGCTCGGCGCGGTGCCTCTCAACAATCGCACTCTCACTCGCCACGAAATCATCTGGCCTGACTCGCTACCCGGAAGCGGGATCGAGATCGCAAACCGCCAGACGCCGTTCGTGCCCGCGGTGCGAGAGGCCAGAATTGTCCGGTCCGCTCGCCGACAATTCCGCGTCTACGACGGAGGCCTGGGCGGCGTCGGCGAAGAGCGATAATCGTCATCGAAACTATAACCTTCCCCTTATCGTTCGTGGCGAATTTGATGCGCCAGTTAGAACTTAATTAAGGAGGTCGTCGGCATAGTCGGGTGTGGGCGACCTTCGCAATTGACAAGGCGGAGATTGCTCAAAAGACCACCAATCCGCCGGTATCCCAAAGGTCGGCTATGGCTCTGCATTCGAGCATCATTCGGGAAGCGCTGCATCAGTCCGATGCGCTCAAGACGGGAGACCTGCGCAAGCATCGCCGGCTGCCGCTTTCGCTCCCTGGCCGCTTCATGCGCGCTGACCGCAGCGAATATACCTGCCAGCTGAAGAACGTTTCCGTTGGCGGCGCCGCCGTCATTACATCGCACGCGCCGGGCGTCGGAGAGCGTGTCGTCGTTTATTTGGAGCAGCTCGGGGGGCTCGAAGGCGTCGTCACTCGCGTCACATCGGATGGTTTTGCATTTGTTTTTAAAGTCACTGAGCACAAACGCGAGAAGCTCGCCGCTCAGATCATGTGGCTGGTCAACAAGGATGATTTCCCCGACGAGATCGGGCGCCTTCACGAACGTACCGGAACCCGCGGGCGTCGCACGACGTTGAGGGTCGAAGAAGGCGTCATAATTGACGTCGAACTGCTCGATCTTTCGGCATCTGGTGCTTCGATTGGCACTCCCGCACGGCCGCCCATCGGTAGCCTTGTGGTGGCGGGCAAGACGCGGGCTATCGTTCGGCGCCACCACGTACATGGCATTGGACTTCAATTCCTGTCGCTGCTTTCGCCCGAGGCGTTGCGCGACAGGTTTCCGTGAATGTTTTTGCGTTGGTTGTGTG
Organism: uncultured Alphaproteobacteria bacterium; assembly: GCA_963710005.1. Lineage (GTDB taxonomy): Bacteria > Pseudomonadota > Alphaproteobacteria > Rhizobiales > Hyphomicrobiaceae > Hyphomicrobium_B. Next base: position 190,778 of record CAVPYR010000003.1, on the reverse strand, counting down.
ATGCCTCAAATAACCCCCCGAGTTGCCAAAATCCTAAAGTTAAATTTTTATGTAAGTTTAGCGCGAATGCAGCGGCGGGCATTCATGCTAAAAGCAGCTGTCTCGCGTATTGTATCGTACCGTGTTCGAGGGCGTATCATGAAGTACGGTAGCGTAGCCATTAGTGTGGTAATTGGATTATTTGCTGTGGCGTTGCCAGCAATGGCGCAGCAAGTCGCGGTCATCAGTCCCGCGACACGAGCCCCCGAATTTATGCGGGTTTACGGCAGTTCGCAGCCACCTTACGGCTTCGTAGCGTTCTGCGAGCGGATGCCGCAGGAATGCGTCGTTACCTCATCCGATGACTCGCGCTACCGGGCGACCCCTCAGAGTTTAAGCGAACTCGACGAGGTCAACCGCTCGGTTAATCACGAGATCGAGCCCGCGACGGACATGGAAGTTTACGGGGTCGCGGAATACTGGACGCTACCTACGACGCGGGGCGACTGCGAAGACTACCAGCTCCTGAAGCGTCATCGCCTCATTACGCGCGGTTGGCCTTCGTCGGCTCTTTTGATGACCGTTGTGCGCGACGAGAAGAATGAAGGCCACGCGGTGCTGACCGCCCGAACCACGCAGGGCGATTATATTCTCGACAACAAGGTCGATGTCGTGCGGCTCTGGAACCAGACGCCTTATCACTATGTGATGCGGCAATCGTACATGGATCCGAAGGTTTGGGTTTCGCTCGATCCGAACGATGCGGCGACGCCTTCTGCGCTGTCGGGCGTGCAATCCGTCGATCCGGCAATCCTCGAAGCGATGCCGGAACTGCCCTAGCGACAGCCATCCCTTTTTACTCGAAGAGACACTTTGCAGGCCCGGATCCCCTGCCGTTTCCCCGACGTTAGTCCGGACCTGTATTGCGGGCCGCGCGCTCTCCCCCAGACGCCGGTCCGCGTTTTTTTCAACCGAACAGTGGCAAGGCCGGACTCTAGGATTGTGGAGTGAGGCCGGCGGCATAGCGCTTCCAGTTGGCAACGTAGCGCCGGGCGGCCCCGCCGAAGCGTTGAACCTCTTCGTCACTTAGCTGGCGAACGACTTTGCCCGGCGATCCCAGCACCATCGAGCGAGCCGGAATATCTTTTCCTTCCGGTATCAAGGCGCCGGCGCCGATCACGCATTCCTCACCGATATTCGCGCCATTCAAAATGACGCTGCCGATACCGATCAGGCTTCCCCGGCCAATCGTGCAGCCGTGCAGCATCGCCATGTGGCCGATGGTACAATCTTCGCCGACCGTTAACGGGAAGCTCGGATCCGTGTGCAGAACGGAGCCGTCTTGTACATTCGAACGCGCGCCGACGGTGATGAGCTCGTTGTCACCCCGGAGCACCGCTCCGAACCAGACGCTGGCATCTTCTTCGAGCTTCACCTTGCCGAGCAAAATCGCGTTTGGGGCGACCCAGAACGCGCCGTTCTCCGGCGTGGTCACGCCGACGCCATCGAGTTTGTAAAGAGGCATTCGCGTAATTGAGCCCTAAACGCCCTCGAGGTCCATGTCGAGAATGGCCATCTGAAATTGATAGGAGGTCTCCCCTTCCTCAACCTCACGATAGAGCGTCGCCACAAACTCATCGTTGATGAAGACTTCCGCCATATCGTCTTTCTTCGGCTGAGCTTTGATCTCGAGGTTCGAGGCGCCGAAGGTCTTGCGCAGGTACGACTGCAGGCGTGCGATCTCTTCTTTTTTCAATTTCTCTCTCCTGAATGATTTTAGAGGCCGCCGAAATCATCAACCCAGCCCTGCTCCATCGAGCGGGCAGGCTCGGCGCAGCCGGCGCTGCCGACGATTTTGGCCGGAACTCCGGCGACGGTCACGTTGGGTGGAACCTCCGCAAGGACAACCGAACCGGCGGCCACACGCGAGCAAGAGCCGACCTTGATGTTGCCAAGAACCTTGGCGCCAGCTCCGATCAGAACGTTATCGCCGATCTTCGGATGCCGGTCGCCGGTCTCTTTGCCGCTGCCGCCCAATGTTACCGCGTGCAGGAACGAGCAGTTGTCGCCGACGACGGCAGTCTCGCCCACGACAAATCCCGTGGCGTGATCGAGCATGATGCCTTTGCCGAAAAGCGCTGCAGGATGAATGTCGACGGCGAACATGCGTGACGATTGGCTTTGGAGATAGAGCGCGAAGTCCTTTCGTCGGGATTTCCAGAGTGCATGCGCGAAGCGATGTGTGACGAGCGCGTGAAACCCCTTGAAGTACAGAAGCGGGTCGAGATAGCGCGTGCACGCCGGGTCGCGGTCGTAGACCGCCTGGAGGTCAGCGCGAAAGATCTCTCCAAGATCAGGGTGCTCGGCAATCACGCTCTGGAATGTCTGGGAGATGAGCCCTGCGTCGACGTCGGTGTGGTTGAGTCTCTGAGCAAGGCGATGGCAGACCGCCTCTTCGAGCACTTGGTGGCTGAGAACGGTCGCGAATATGAAGCTGCCGAGCGCCGGCTCGGACTTCATCGCGGCTTGCGCCTCGGAGCAAATCTGAGCCCAGATCGGATCGACGATTTGGACCTTCGGAGTGGCAGTCTTTGCGTTCGACACGTGTTGCCTCTGGCTCGAAATCAGGTCCGACCTATCCCGCACCCGCGGGCCATTTGAATTCCGGACAGGCGATTAACGTTGGCGTACCCCGCGGTCAATCTATCACGGCATTAACTTATACACTTTCCGGGCGCCGCGTGCATCTGCCGCCCTGACCGCGTTTGCGATGCGTTCAATTGGAACTTAAATGGCCTCACAGAGGAAAGGGTCCGGTTGTATGGCTGAAACTACCGAAGTTGCCAATCCGACGTTGCGATATGCAAAAGATGGAGCTATCGCCTGGATCACAGCCGAGAACCCGGCGCGGATGAATGCCCTGACCGCGGCCATGTGGAAGGCCATACCGGATGCTATCGCGCAGGCCGTCGCCGATCCAGATGTCCGGGTCGTCGTATTGCGGGGAGCCGGCGAAAAGGCATTTTCGGCAGGCGCCGATATCTCCGAGTTCGAGAATTCCAGAACCGGCGATGCTGCCAAGACGTACGATATTTTGAACGATGCTGCCTTCAACGCCCTCATCGGGTGCCTGAAACCGACGATCGCCATGATTCACGGATTCTGCCTTGGCGGGGGTCTCGGCCTTTCTCTGTGTTGCGATATGCGCATTGCTGACGATGCAAGCCAATTTGCCATTCCGGCCGCCAAGCTCGGAATCGGGTATAATGCGCGTTGGGTGCGACCCGTCCTTGCGGCGGTTCCGGCAGCCCGCGCCAAGGAACTGCTGTACACGGGTCGCCGTTTCCGTTCTGCCGATGCGGAGGCTATGGGGCTTGTCTCGCAACTCGTACCCGCAGCCGAACTCGAGGCGACGGTCAGAGCGCTCGCACTTGAGATTGCGGCGAACGCGCCTTTGTCGGTTGCGGCCGCGAAGCGGATCGTTGACGAGATTTCAAGGCATCCCGAGCATCCGGACATGGCTGCTCTTGATGCTGCCGTCGCTGCCTGTTTCGAAAGCGAAGACTACGCAGAAGGCCGTCGCGCATTTCTAGAAAAGCGCAAACCAGAGTTCAAAGGCAGATGAAAATTCTCAGCCGCTCATTCTGTTCTTCCTGCCTCGTGAGCCTTGGAATTGCTGCGGCGTCGGTGTCGCCTGCGTCGGCGGGGAACAGAACTCTATTGAATGCCTGCTTCGCGCCTTCGGCTCTCGCGGGAACCCCCGGCGAAGAGACCCCCGCAAAGGGCAATCATGCGTTCGACGCACCGATCAAAATTAGTGGCGTCGCTCCTGCGTCGCCCGTTCCGGAACCACTCCGCGGGTCGGTCCGCCGCGTGGATGTTCCTAAGGGTGAAAAGGTCATCGCCCTCACCTTCGATCTCTGTGAGCAGCGCGGCGAGGTTGCTGGTTACGACGGAAGGATCTTCGATTATTTGCGCAAAGAGGGCGTCAAGGCGACGTTCTTCGCCGGGGGTAAGTGGATCGTTTCGCATCACACGCGCATCGAGCAGTTGATGGCTGATCCCTTGTTTGAGATCGGCAATCACACGGAAACGCATGCCAACTTGCGACTTCTGCAGCCCGCGGCCGTTCAACAGCAAATACTGGCGACGCAGAAAGCGTACCAAGACGCGCGCGCCGACCTCGCCACTCAACAGTGCGTTGCTTCGTCGGCTTCTGACATGGGCGGCATACCCGAGCAACCGAAGCTCTTCCGCTTTCCGTACGGGGCCTGCAACAACGCGTCGATGAAGGCCGTCAATGATGCCGGTATGCTTGCGATCCAGTGGGACGTTGCGACAGGTGACCCTGATCCGCATGTATCAGCCGCTCGTATCGCGGAGGCGATGGTCAACGAGGCAAAGCCCGGCTCGATCATCGTCAATCATGCCAACGGGCGCGGCTGGCATACTGCCGAAGCGCTTCCGATCGCGATTCCGAAGCTCAAGGCCAAGGGCTATAACTTCGTGACGGTCAGTGAGTTGCTCGCGATGGGGAAACCCGTGATTGCGTCGGAGTGCTATGATCGCAAGCCCGGTGACGTCAATCGCTACGACTTCCTTGGTGCCCTTCAGCATCCGCTCAATTCCAGCATGAAAACTGGGGCTGGGGCGAAGGTGGCTCTGGTGCCGAATTCGAAGAAGCCAAAGGCAACGCCTCAAGCAGAGAAGCCGGCGATTCCGAACTGATATGACGACCACGCCAGGACAAGTTGGGCAGTCCGGAATTGCGATATTCGAAGCTATGACTCCGTCTGCCGCCCAGTCTCTCGGCGCGGCGCTAGCCCGGATCGATCCGTGGGCGCATTACAATTACACGCCGGAGGCGCTCGCGGAATATCTGGCCGGCGACGAAGCGGATGCGCCGCGCTTCAAGATCGTTGTCGACGGAGAGCTTGCTGGTGCAATCGTCTACCGCCGCAATTGGCTCAGAGGTCCGTATTTGCAGTTTCTCGGCATACTGCCGGCCTTTCAGGACCGAGGGATCGGCAGCGTGGCCGTCTTGTGGTTCGAGCGGGAGGCTGGGGGCGGGCGCGCTCAGAATCTTTGGGTGGCGGCTTCCGACTTTAACGTCCGTGCCTTGGCCTTCTATGAACAGCACGGGTTCGTCAGGGTTGCCACTATCGATGCGCTGGTCGCCGAGGGGGTATCAGAAATTCTTTTTCGAAAACGGCTAACGGTTCGTTGATTGCCGCTGGCCCTGCGGCAGGCGCTGGCTGCTGAACGTCGAACAAACGAGTCGCAAGCCGGTCCCCCAAATAGGTTGGCGGCAATTCCCCGGGATGATTAAGCGTGAAGCAAGAGAAATAATTTGGGATCATTATTGTGCGGCGCATTCGGTGTTTTTTGTCCGAGTCCGGGTCTGCGCTCACGTGCGATAGTCCTCTCCCGTTTAACAAAAGATGGCTTTTTCCGGGGTTTTTTTGATCGTTTGCCTTGTTGAAATGGGAACCATGGCTAGAGCCCGCGGTTTGCGATCTCATCGGCACGGAGAGATTAACACTTTCAAGACAGCGAAGCTCTCTGCGATGCAAAATGCTTTTCGCTTGTCAGTGACGTCGGCCGTTGCATAGCGTTCGGCCGCGCTTCGAAGAGAGGAGCGAGACGAATTCCAAGACCTCTCGACCCTGGAGGTGGTGGCATGGATCTGCAAGGCGGATTTAACGATCTTGTAGCAAGATTGTCGTTTGGATTTCGTGATCTTGGTCGTGCTCGGGAGCTTATGAGAGCGACCGTCTGGAGGAAATGCCTGAAACAGTAATCCCACGCGCGATGCTCCAAGGAGCCAACGAGACGGGGGACTATTTCTGGGATGTCTGGCGCGAGCCAAACGACCATGCGGCGCGGTACCCTACGAGGACCGCGCCGATTTTTTTTGATAAAGAGGGCGCGGGGCTTCAGGCGGCGGCCGTAACGGCGCCGGATCGCTCGTAGTTCAAGACCGGAGCCAGCCACCGTTCCGCCTCTTCCACTGACCAGCGCTTGCGCGCCGCGTAGTCCTCGACCTGGTCGCGCTCGACCTTGCCGACACCGAAATATTGGCTTTCGGGGTTCGCGAAATAGAGGCCGGAGACGGACGCGCCCGGCCACATCGCGTAGCTCTCCGTCAGGGTGATGCCAGCGGCTTTTTCAACGTCCATCAGCTCCCACAGGGTCGCCTTCTCCGTGTGGTCTGGCTGCGCCGGATAACCCGGCGCCGGGCGGATGCCCTGGTACTTCTCGAGGATCAGATCTTCGTTCGTGAGCTTCTCGCTCTTCCCATATCCCCAAAGTTCCTTGCGGACCTTCTCGTGCATGGCTTCCGCGAAAGCTTCCGCAAGGCGGTCGCATAGGGCTTTGGCCATGATGCGATTGTAGTCGTCTGTCTTCTTGACGTGGCGTTCGATCGCTTCCTCTTCGCCGAGCCCAGCCGTCACCGCGAATGTACCGACGTAATCGGCGACGCCGGTCTCTTTCGGCGCAATGAAGTCCGCCAGGGCGATGTGTGCGCGATTGCGTGAGGGATCGCGGGCGATTTGCTGGCGTAACGTATGCAGCGTCGCGATCTGGTTGCCGCGCGTCTCGTCCTGATAAAGTGCGATGTCGTCGCCGATGCTGTTCGCCGGCCAGAAGCCAACGACCGCCGAGGCGGTCACCCATTTCTCAGCAACGATGCGCTTCAAGAGTGCTTGTGCATCATCGAACAGCTTTTTCGCTTCGGCGCCGACCTTATTGTCCGCCAGGATTTGCGGATAGCGGCCGGCGAGCTCCCATGTCTGGAAGAACGGCGTCCAATCGATATAGGGAACGAGCGTGGCAAGATTGAAGTTCGAGAAAGCCCGGGCTCCGACGAAGCTCGGCTTTACCGGCTTGAACGTTTTCCAGTCGATCTTGAACTTGTTGTCGCGCGCGGCCTTCAGCGTTATCCGCTGCTTGCGCGCTTCGTTGGCAAGATGCGCTTCGCGAACCTTGGCATATTCCGCCCTTATGTTTTGGACGAACGGGGCCTTCTCCGTATCCGACAGCAGGTTTGAAACGACACCGACGGCGCGGCTCGCGTCGAGCACGTAAACCGCCTGGCCGCGGTGATAGTTCGGATTGATCTTGACGGCGGTGTGCACCTTGCTCGTCGTTGCGCCGCCGATGAGCAACGGAACCGAGAAACCTTCGCGTTCCATCTCTGCCGCGACGAAGCACATCTCATCAAGTGACGGCGTAATGAGCCCCGACAGGCCGATCATGTCGACCTTCTCTTTCTTCGCCGTCTCCAGGATCTTCGCCGCGGGCACCATGACGCCGAGATCGATGACCTCGTAGTTGTTGCACTGAAGAACGACGCCGACGATGTTCTTGCCTATGTCGTGGACATCGCCCTTGACGGTCGCCATCAGGATCTTTCCGGCGGCTGGCTTAGCTTCGAGACCCGACGCCTTCTTTTCGGCCTCGAGATAAGGTTGCAGATACGCCACCGCCTGCTTCATCACACGCGCCGATTTCACCACCTGCGGCAGGAACATCTTGCCGGCGCCGAAGAGATCGCCAACGACGTTCATGCCCGCCATCAGCGGCCCTTCGATGACTTGCAGCGGCTTTTCAGCTTTTTCGCGGGCCTCTTCCGTATCGAGCTCGATGAAGTCCGTGATGCCGTGTACGAGCGCGTGCGTCAGCCGCGCCTCGACAGGAGCTTCGCGCCAAGAGAGATCCTTCTCCTTCGCCTTTTGACCGCTGCCATCGCCTTTGAATTTCGGCGCCGCTTCGAGCAAACGATCGGTGGCATCCGTACGGCGATTGAGGATCACGTCCTCGCAGAGATCGCGTAGCTCAGCCGGTATGTCGTCATAAAGCGCAAGCTGGCCCGCGTTGACGATGCCCATGTCCATGCCGGCCTGAATGGCGTGGTAAAGGAATACCGAGTGCATCGCTTCGCGGACCGGCTCGTTCCCCCGAAAAGCAAACGACAGGTTCGAGACGCCGCCCGAGATATGAACGAGCGGCATCTTCCCCTTGATCTGGCGTGCCGCTTCGATGAACGCGATGCCGTAGCCGTTGTGCTCTTCGATGCCTGTCGCAACCGCGAAAATGTTCGGATCAAAGATAATGTCTTCCGGCGGAAAGCCGACCTTCTCGGTCAGGAGCTTATAGGCGCGCTCGCAGATCGAAACCTTGCGTTCCGTCGTGTCGGCCTGGCCCTGCTCATCGAAGGCCATGACGACAACGGCCGCGCCGTAGCGCAGCACTTTGCGCGCATGCTCCAGGAACGGCCCCTCGCCTTCCTTCATCGAGATCGAGTTGACGATCGGTTTGCCCTGCACGCACTTGAGACCGGATTCGATGACGCTCCATTTGGAGCTGTCGATCATGATCGGAACGCGGCTGATGTCGGGTTCGGACGCGATCAGATTGAGGAACGTCGACATCGCCCTCTCTGAATCGAGCAGCCCTTCATCCATGTTGACGTCGATGATCTGCGCGCCTGCTTCGACCTGCTGGCGCGCAACAGCGAGAGCGCCGGAATAATCATTCTGCTCGATCAGCTTGCGAAACTTCGCTGAACCCGTGACGTTCGTGCGCTCACCGATGTTGATGAACGACTGCGCGGCGTTGGCTGTGGTCATTGTTTTCTTTTCACCCATGAACGAACGGTTCGAGGCCGGAGAGGCGTAGGCGCGGCTCGCTCGTCGGAAGCGGGCGCGGTTTGTAGGCTTTGGCGTGGCTGGCGATATGCGCGATGTGATCGGGCGTCGAACCGCAGCATCCGCCGACGATATTGATCAAGGCGTCGGCCAGCCAAGGCTCAACCTTGCACGCCATTTCGTGCGGGTTCTCGTCATACTCGCCCATCGCGTTCGGCAAACCGGCATTCGGATAGGCCGAGATGCGCACATCCGCGACATGCGAAAGCTCGGCGATGTAAGGGCGCATCAGCTCGGCGCCGAGCGCGCAGTTGAGGCCGATCGAAAACGGCTTGAGGTGCCGCATCGAATACCAGAACGCTTCTGCGGTCTGCCCAGATAGCGTTCTTCCCGAGCGATCCGTGATCGTTCCCGAAATCATGATCGGCAGCTCGAGGTCTTTCTCCTCGAAGACCTCGAGCGTCGCAAAGCCCGCGGCTTTGGCATTCAGGGTGTCGAAGATCGTCTCGATCAAAATGATATCGGCGCCGCCATCGATGAGTCCCGTCACCTGCTCCTTGTAAGCATCGCGCAGCTCGTCGAAATTGACGTTGCGGTAGCCGGGATTGTTGACGTCCGGGGAAAGCGACGCCGTTCGGTTCGTCGGTCCCACGGCGCCCGCAACGAAGCGGGGCTTCTCCGGCGTCTTCTTCGTCCACTCGTCGGCGGCGCTACGCGCGAGCTTCGCCGCCTCGACGTTCATCTCATAGGCCAGATCCTGCATATGGTAATCGGCCAGCGAGATGCGTTGCGCGTTGAACGTATTCGTTTCGATGATATCGGCGTGCGCGCGGAGATACTTGCCGTGGATTTCCTCGATGATCGCGGGCTGCGTCAGAACGAGCAGATCGTTATTGCCCTTGATGTCCTTCGAGTGATCCTGAAAGCGTTCGCCGCGATAGTGACCTTCGCCGAGCTTATATTGCTGGATCATCGTGCCCATGGCGCCGTCGATGATCAGAATGCGCTCGCTTGCAGCCTTTTCCAGCGCTGCCCAACTTGGTTTGCGTCTCATTTCACGCCTCGATTCTCTTGAAGTGTTTTAAGCCGCATTGGCGTTCGCCGCCTTCACTGGGCGCAAGCCCAGCAAATGGCAAATCGCGTAAACAAGATCGGCGCGGTTCAACGTGTAGAAGTGGAATTTCTTGATGCCCTCGTCGACGAGGTCCATCACCTGCTCTGTCGCGACGGCTGCGGCCACGAGATGCGTTGTCGCGCTGTCGTCCTCCAAGCCTTCGAAGCGGCGCGCGAGCCACGACGGAACGCTTGCGCCTGCCCGCTTCGCGAAGCCAGCGACCTGCTTGAAATTATGAATCGGAACGATGCCGGGCGATATGGGGACCCAGATGCCCGCAGCACGCGCTCGTTCGAGATAGCGAAGGAACTGTGTGTTATCGAAACCGAACTGCGTGATGATCCGGTCGGCGCCGGCATCGACTTTGGCTTTCAAATTATCGAGATCGGCCTCGGTTGTGAGGCTTTCGGGATGCCTCTCGGGATAGCCCGCTACCGAGATTTCAAAGTCGGCGATGCGCTTTAGCCCTGCTACGAGATCAGCCGCGTTCTGATAGCCGCCGGGATGTGGCTCATATTTCGTGCCGGTGCCTTGGACAGGGTCTCCCCGCAAGGCGACGATATGGCGAACGCCTTCGTTCCAGTAGGACTTCGCGACAGCGTCGACTTCGTCTTTCGTAGCATCGACGCAGGTGAGGTGCGCCGCTGGCTTCAACTCGGTCTCTTTCAGAAGACGTGTCACGGTCGCATGCGTTCGCTCGCGAGTTGAGCCGCCCGCCCCATAGGTGACGGAAACGAATTCGGGCCGCAGCGGAGCGAGACGAGAGATCGCAGACCATAGCGTCTCTTCCATCTTCTCCGTCTTGGGAGGGAAAAACTCGAAGCTGACGACGATGTCGCCCGATCCGAGCAGCTTGCTCTTGCGTTCATTGGTCTGTGCCATCAGCGGGCCCCCTCGCGCGCGTCTTCGATGGACGCACTTATTTTCGCTAACGATGCTGGCGCAGCCGGCCGTTCGGCGAGCCAGATCGTAACAGTCAGAATCTCTTCGCGGTCATCGGCCTTAGGCTTCATGTCCTCAACGGTATTCGGCGTGAGACCGGCGTCCTTGAGCCACCCCGCGACTTGCTCGTGCGTGAAGCCAAGCCTTTCATGCGCCTCGCGCGATCGCAAAAATTCCAGCTCATGCGGAGCAAAATCGACGATCAGAAGCTTGCCGCCGGGTGCGAGCACGCGCGCGGCTTCGCGAATTGCGAGAGCCGGGTCCGACAGAAAATGCAGCACTTGATGCATGACGACGACATCGGCCTGCCGATCCGCAAGCGATAGCGAATAGATATCGCCGTGGCGCACCTGAGCCTTGGTAAACCCTTTGGAGGTAAGATTGGCGCGCGCGTACGCGAGCATCGCCTGATTGACGTCGAGCCCGAGGCCGCGCGCAAATCGATCCGCAAAAAGCTCGAGCGTGCGCCCCGTGCCGGTTCCGAGATCGACAAAGAGATCAAATGGGCCGTCGCCAATTGCCCGGCGCATCGCCGCTTCCACGTCTTTCTCCGCGACATGCAATGTCCGGATGCGGTCCCAATCGGCGGCATGCTTTTCGAAGAACGCTTGAGCTGCGGCTTCGCGTTCGCGCTTCAATGCTTCGGCGCGCTCGCGATCGCGCCGAACCGACGACTCCGAAGGATCGACGTCGGCAACGAGGCGCAATGCCAAGCGGCCGCCTGCTTGGCGGTCGGAAATGTGAAAGTAGACCCAGCTACCATCTCTGAAGCGCTCGATCAGGCCGGCCTCGCAGAGCAATTTCAGGTGCCGGCTAATTCGCGGCTGGCTTTGCCCGAGGATGAGGGTCAGATCCTTGACGTTGAGTTCCCCGCCCGCGAGCAGCAGCAAAATTCGCAGACGCGTCGGCTCAGCCGCTGCCTTAAGGGCAGCGACAAGGTCTAACGTTCGCATTTCGGCAGATCGAGACATGCGCTATAGATATAAAGATATGTTTATGTGTCAAGAGATATGATGCTCGGGGTCCCCTGTCCAACTTCGCGTCGGGGCTTAACGGGCTTTTAGCTAAGTTTGCCATAAGGTGCTGGCCACTGTTTTCACTCGGGGTTGAGCAGCGAAATGCAGCGGCAGGGTTTTGAAGTCATTGAAGTTTCAGACGACGCCTATCGCCTGCCGATCACCCTCAAGCAGACCAATTCGAAACTGGCCAAGCTCCCGGGTCTCCTTCTCATGATCGTTTTGGCAGCTCTGATCGTCGTGCCGCAGCTGGGCTTCGCCGCTTACGCGTTTGCGTCCTCGGACGTCCGCGAAGCCATGATGATGCATCCCACGGTTGCGCTCGAGCTTGCGGTTGCGCTCGCGTTCTGGATCGGCCTCATTATTTGGCCGCTGCGAAACATCCTGATCGCGTTGATTTCCGACCGATTGGTCGATATCCGCGACGGCGAGGTCAGGGTCGTTGATCGAACGGCGTTTTCGACAACGCTCTGGCAAATGCCGCTCGCAAGCTACGAGGGCGTGGCTTTGCACAACCGCTCGTCCCTCTCGGGGGTGCGTCAGGAGGCCATCCTCGTGCATCCCGACCGCAATCGGAGCATTATTTTGATGGCTGCAGAGCACGTCGGAGCCCGAGAAATCGAGGAACTTTGCGCTATCTTGAGCCTTCCCACGGTTCCGGCCGAGCGGCTCTACGACTTTGGCGATAAGCATCCTCGTCGGCAAAATGCTGTGGCCGCTTAGCCATCCGGCATTGTTTTGACGAGATTGTTGCTTCTCTAAGGTGGAGTGAGGCTTGTTTCGCCGGTTTGAGGGTTGCACAGTTGGCCTCTGGCCGACCTGCCGCTTCGGGATTGATCAGGGGACGATGTATGCGAGGGTTAGACATGGGGTGGGCATTTGCGACACGGATTCGCTCCGCCAGCTGGTTGTTGATTTTGGCTGCTTGCTTTGCTGGGCTTTCGACCGGCGGCGCGCGAGCTGAATCTCCGGCCGTTTACATGCAGCGCGTGCAGAACGAGTTGATATCCGCACAGAAACAGGGCGGCATTTCAGCTTACGCGAATGTGCTTCGCCAGCATATGGACGTGCAAAATATCGGTTTGACCGCCCTCGGCCCGCATGCACGTACGTTGCCGAAGGCGGATCGGCCCGCCTACTACAACGGCATGATCAACTTCATAGCGAAGTATGCTGCGAAAGAGGGCCCCAAATATATCGTCACCAGCGCGGTCGTCACAGGCCAGGGCGCGGGCGACGCCGGCGGTACGAACGTCGATACCCACATCACGCTGAGTGACGGCTCGGGCTATGACATTCGCTGGCTCGTCATGAAGACGAGCGCTGGCTACAAGGTTCGCGACGCGCAGGTGGTCGGCTTCTGGATGACGTCCTTCCTAGACGATCTTTTCCAGAACTACATCACCGAGAACGGCAACAATCCTCGCGCACTCGTATTGGCCTTGAGCCGCTAGAACATATGACCGCTTAGATGAGTTCGAATGCTTGGACGCTCGCGATCCAAAGTGTGACATCGGCATGACCCTTGTGGCGTCAATACCGACGCCCCAACTACATCCGACTTTGCTTTGACAAAGCGCCGCACCCGCGCGTCACAGTCGAGCATAGGCGAGCAAAACGAACGCGCGGATCCTATAAGGGTATTGCGCGTTTTGTGTCGCGGGTGGGGATTGGAGACGGGCAATGATGTCTTCGAAGTTGCGTTGCGTGCTGGGCATGGGTCTTGCCGTGGTCATAGGCATCGCTTTTCAAACGCTTGCGGGCTTCGCGCAAGATCAACAGCAGCCTCCTCCGGAGAGTGATCAGGCAGCACCGGCCAACAATTCCGGCTCGAGCGGCCAGACCGCAGAGCCCGGCGCCGATGGCAACGGGAATTCCGATACGCTCCCAGCGGGCGGCGACAATCCTGCACAGTCACCGGCGGCCGAGCCGCCGCAGGACGGAAGTACGACGGCTGCTCCGAGCACAGAGCCTTCGCAAGATAGTGGCGCGACGACGAACGAAGCCCCTGCGAGCGGGGGTGGCTCTGCAGATGTGCCGCCAGTCCAGCCACAGCCACCTGCTGCAGCTACCGAGCCTGCCACACCATCGCCGTCGGAGAGCGCTCCGACTACGGCGGTCAATGCCAGCCAATTGCAAATTGGCGCGGCGGTCTTCGGGGCCGACGGGCAGAAAATCGGCGAGATCAACGGCGTGAAGTCCGACGATACCGGCAAGGTCCAGGAAATTCTGGTGACGGACGGCGTTGCTGCCGGCATCAACGCGAAGGTCTTTGCGATTTCAGCCGACAAGATCACGAGCGTCTCGGACGGCGTAAAGCTGTCGCTCAGCTCGGAAGAAGCCAAGAAGCTGCCGATCATCGACAACGGCAACGGCTAATCGGCGTTCTGAAACCTGTTCGGAAGCCGCGCTTTTAACCGAAGCGCGGCTTTTTGCTGCCAATTCACCGACTTCAACGGAATTTGCCGGCCGGTTCTCTCGCAAACGCGGCGCCTCTCGAATATGCAAGGCCTCCGACCTCAAAGACTTCAGCCGCGTCGGAGAATGGAAACGTCATGCGCAGCATCGGCCGCCTAGCACTCATTTCGTGTGTCCTCACGGCATTCGCGCTCTTCGTTGGTCTCCCCGCCGCTTCGGCTGATGAAACTCTCGACACAAGCAAGCTCCCGCGTGTCTCGGGCACAAAGGACATCTTCACAAGCGCGCCGTCGACGATCTTCACGGCGCCGGGTGCCGTCGCCGAGACGGCCGACGGCACCGTCGCGGCCCTCACCGCGGCCGGCTGGCTGCAGTATACTCCGGCGTTCGCCGAGCAGATCAAGACCCCCACTATGGCGCTCGCCACCCTCAAGAAGGGCGCGGTCGGCTTGTCGGTTTTCATCACCGTCGCACCGGCACAGAATAACGCGACGAGTGTCACCTATTCCGGCGTGATCCTCGCCAACGACTTGCCGTTTCCCAAGGACGCGACGGAAATCAAATTCGACGCGGATCGTCCGCACCTCTCCTGCGTGACAGCGGCAAGCGTCGAGGCGACATCCGACTTCTTCCGAACAGAGTTGATCGCCCGCGGTTGGTCACCGTGGTCGGCGAAGGACAACGCCAAGTCGGCCTATGCTGACCAGAAAACCGAGAAGGGCCTTTATGCCTACTACGTTCGCGACGCTGGTAAGCCCCTGATCCTGGTGCTGCAGAGCGCGGATGGCGGCAAGACAACGGTGAAGCTCGAGGCCATTTCCCCCGATCTCCTGCACCCCGCCGAGAAGCAGGAAGCGGCGAAGGCGCCTGAGCCTCCCCCCGCGCCCGCTGCTAAGTCCCAGGACAAGATCGGCGATGCGATCGACGATCTGGCGGCGAGCATCATCAAGCAGGCGCAGCAGTCGGTGACGGACTCGATGTCTGGCGCAAAGCCCGCCGCCGCGGACAAGGCTTCCGACGAACCCGCAGAGGCTTTGGCCGTACTCGACGGCAACTCCGCGCCCATTCCCGTTCCGTCGACTGCGGCGGACATCGACTTTGACGGCGGCAGCGGAAAGCTCGAATTCAACTCCTCATCGAGCGTCAAGCAAGTCGCGGCATTCTACCGGACCCAGATGAAGACGCTCGGCTGGACCGAAGAGAAGTCCGTTATCAACCAGGCGAACATGGTGGTTCTCGAATTCCACAAGGGTGAGCAGGACGTTTCGCTGACGCTGATGAAGATGGGCGACGCGGTCAATGTCAGCGCCAACGGCTCGGCGCTCGAGAAGCCGGACGCGACCACCGACACTTCGGCAAGCGGCGATGCCGCGAGCGCTCCGGTCAGCGAGCCCGAAAAGGAACTCGAAGCCGAAGATGCCGGAGGCCTGCCGGTCCCGAAAGAGCATTCGCTGAGCGGCAGCGAGCAATCGTTGTTTCGCCACGGCGCCAATGCCAGCGTCCCGGCGAAACTCGCGTCCGTGCTCGCGTTCTATCGCCGGGAGCTCGGAAAGCGCGACTGGAAAGAGGATGCCTCAAAGGCCGTCATCAAGGACGACACCGCGGAGCTTCGTTTCGCGACGGCTGACGGTCCCGCGGTCCTGAAGCTCGCCCGCGCCAACGGCGATACGACAGTGTCGCTGGTGGTGCGCGACGAAGACAAAGCAAAGAAATCCGGGATGATGGCGAAGCCCGGCCGCACCAAACTCCTGATCGGCAATATTCTCGACAAAGAGGCGGTCATCACCATCGCCGGCAAGACGATCAAAGTTCCGGCCGGCGCCGGAAGCAAAGGCCCTGACGGGCCGACGCTCGACGTCGCACCGGGCAAATACCCTTACAAGCTCAAAGGCGCGGGGAGCGCTGGTTCAAACGATCCGGTCGAGGTCGGCGCCGATGAAATTTGGGGCCTGATGATTGGCCCCGGTGGCGTGCTGCCGCTTCAAATGTATTGACGAGAGCGTCGGTGGCGCTCAGGCAGACCATCGTTGCTCGGCGTCGCCCTAACGCCTTTCAGACGCAATTTTCTTGATGTCCGCCGCGAACGCAGCGTGCGCGACAGGGTCGACGGGCCGGTGCCTGATGACGGTACTCGCCGGATCCTTGCCGAGGAAGTTGTCACCCCGCCAGTTCTTTGCGGGGCGGATGGGTCTCGGCGCAAATCCACCGGCGCAATTGGGGCAGACATCGTCGAGGACCGTGGCGACGCACGTCGCGCAGAATGTGCACTCGTAGGAGCATATACGCGCCTCGATCGAATCTGGTGGCAGCGCCTTGTTGCAGTGCTCGCAAGTAGGTCTCAGCTCAAGCATCTCTTCTTCCTGCCGACGTTGTTTTCGACGTGCGAACGAACACTATCCGGCGCGAGCCGCCGCCATCACGCTACGAATTTTTCAATCTTCGCGAACTTGCTGAGGCTCAGCCACGAGCCGACCTTCGCCGCGAGCGGCTTGCTTCCCGTGATCGCCAGCCGGCCGTCATCCCTGGCACGTGTGATGGTGGTGTAGCCCATCCAGATTGCGGTCATGGTTCTGAGATCGGTCGAGAGGTAAAGATCGACATCGAAACCGGGGTCGACGGAGCAGAGATCCGTCTCCTTCTCCGGCTCGACGATCAGCCACCAGTTTCGCTTGCCCTCCGGCAGCTCGGAGAAGATGAACTGAATGACACTGCGCCGGCTCGGCATCGGCCGCGTATCGATGTTACGGCGGATATCCCACATCAACAGATTGGGATCCAACTTCTTCAACGATGCCTCCGTCTCGATCCATCGCTGACCCCAGGCGCCGACGGCTTCGACCACCGGCCGCAAATCCTGCCCCGCCTCGGTCAAACGATATTCAAATACGCCCCGCTCACCGGGCACTCTTGAACGCGCGACGATGCCCGCGACTTCGAGGTCTCTCAGCCGCTTTGACAGAAGAGCCGGCGACATCCGCGGCAGGCCACGTCTCAGGTCGTTGAATCGCGTCGAGCCGACGACGAGCTCGCGCAAGAGGACGAGCGTCCAGCGTGAGCAAAGGATTTCCGCCGCCATCGCCACGGGGCAGAACTGATTGTAGCTTGCTTCACCCATCGCATGCGCCTCGCAACATTCAAAGTTGGACACGCGGCATCAGATACGCCTTGGCGACGAACGCAGCTAGTTCAGTTTCTGTACTGAGGAGATTCAATTGCTGAACTAGCCGCCGGTCGCCGCGGCGGAGCATGGTCGCGCCGCACACCGGGTTCTCCCAAACCCCCGGCAAATCAACGCGAAAGGAACATTCATGCCACTCGTGGATATTCAGCTCATCGAAGGCGTCTTCGACAAAAAACAGAAGGAGAGAATGATCCGCAAGATCACCGATGCGATGGTCGAGATCGAGGGCGAAGCCATGCGCGCCGTCACCTGGGTGCGCGTGCATGAGGTTGCGAGCGGACATTGGGGCATCGGCGGCAGGGCCATGACCGCCGACGATGTCAAGGCGCTGCAAACTCAAAGCGCCTGAGCCGGTGAGGCCCAGGAGCATCCCCCGCACCTGGGCCTCGCCACCTACCGCTCGAAGCGCTTGAACTTAATGCGATGCGGTTCGACGGCTTGGTCGCCGAGACGGCGCTTCTTGTCCTCTTCGTAGTCGGCGAAGTTGCCTTCGAACCATTCGACATGGCTGTCGCCCTCGAAGGCGAGAATGTGCGTTGCGAGGCGATCCAGGAAGAAGCGGTCATGCGAGATGACGACGGCGCAACCGGGAAAATCTTCAAGCGCCGCTTCGAGTGCGCCCAAAGTTTCGGTATCGAGATCGTTGGTCGGTTCGTCAAGCAGCAACAGGTTGCCGCCCTCTTTCAGGAGCTTGGCAAGATGGACGCGGTTCCGCTCGCCGCCCGATAGTAACCCGACCTTCTTCTGCTGATCGGCGCCTTTGAAGTTGAACCACCCACAGTAGGCGCGGCTCGGAACCTCCTTCTTTCCGCCTAGGAGCATCTGATCGAGGCCGCCCGAGATCTCCTCCCACACGGTCTTCTTGTCGTCCAAATGCGTACGCGACTGATCGACGTAAGCAATTTTGACTGTGTCGCCGAGGCGGATGGTGCCTTTGTCCGGTTTTTCTGCGCCCGTCAGCATCTTGAACAACGTCGTCTTACCGGCGCCGTTCGGACCGATAACGCCGACGATTCCGCCAGGCGGCAGCTTGAACGAAAGATCGTCGATCAGCAGCCGGTCGCCGAAGGCTTTCGTCAGGCCATCTGTCTCGATGACGACGCCGCCGAGGCGCGGCCCGGTCGCGATCTGGATCGAGGCGCGCCCGTTCTCTTCCCGGCCTGCTTCATCGGCGAGCTTCTCGTATGCCGTGATGCGTGCCTTCGACTTGGCCTGCCGGGCTTTCGGCGACGATCTGATCCATTCGAGTTCGCGCGAAAGAGCCTTCTGCTTGCTTTCCTCTTGTGCCTTTTCCGTCGCTTCGCGTTTGGCTTTCTGCTCGAGCCAATCCGAATAATTGCCTTTCCACGGCACGCCCTGCCCGCGATCGAGTTCAAGCGTCCATTCCGTGATGTTGTCGAGGAAGTAGCGGTCGTGGGTGACGAGGATCACGCAGCCCGTATATTCCTTCAGATAGCGCTCGAGCCAGGCGACGCTCTCTGCGTCGAGGTGGTTGGTCGGTTCGTCGAGAAGAAGGATGTCCGGCTTCGACAGCAGAAGCTTCGTCAGCGCGACACGGCGCTTCTCGCCGCCTGAGAGTTTCGTCACATCGGAGTCGCCCGGCGGGGAGCGCAGCGCGTCGAGAGCCTGCTCGACCTGAGCATCAAGGTCCCAAAGGTCTTGGGCATCGATCTGGTCCTGCAGAGCCGTCATCTCGTCCGCGGTCTCTTCGGAGTAGTTGGCGGCGATCTCGTTATAGCGGTCGAGAATGGCCTTCTTCTCCGCGACGCCCTCCATCGCGTTGCCGAGCACATCCTTGTTGGGATCGAGTTCGGGCTCCTGCGGAAGATAGCCGACCTTGATGCCTTCGGCGGGGCGCGCCTCCCCGATAAAGTCGTCGACGGCGCCCGCCATGATTTTCAGAAGTGTGGATTTGCCGGAGCCATTCAGGCCGACGACGCCGATCTTGGCGCCCGGCAGGAACGAAAGCGAAATGTCCTTCAGCACCTGCTTCCCACCCGGGTAGGCTTTGGAGAGCTTGTGCATGTGATAAACGTACTGATGTGCGGCCATACGTGGCGCCTCTATGAATTGAGCTTGAGGGATTGAGCGCGTTCTACCCGATTGCAACGACTTGCTCAATTGCATCCTTGCGCCCATGTGCTACGTGCCGCGGGCGCGCCCCCAGAGCATCTCTTTTGAGGGAATGACAGGCATGTCGGATCAAATCGCAGATACAAATAATGGCAAACCGCACAAAGCCAAGATCACGTGTGCCCTGACGGGCAAGGAATATCCGCGAAGCGCCGTGGTCAGCCTGGCGACCGTGCTGCCTTCTCTCGTCGAGCGAATCCGCAAGGACTATCCCGAACTCAAAGACGACGCTTTCGTTTCGCGCAAGGAGCTTGATCGCTATCGCGGACTATACGTCACCGAATTACTGCGCGCGGAAAGCGGCGATTTGAGCGACATCGAGAAACAAGTGGCGGAGAGCCTCGCGACGCACGAGACCCTGGCCGAAAATGTCGAAGACGAGTTTACGGCGGATCGGACGTTTGCCGAGTATCTGTCGGACGGGCTCGCGTCCTTTGGCGGCAGCTGGAGCTTCCTGATCGTCTTCGCAGCGTTCCTCGCGATATAGATGCTCTACAATTCCTACCAGGCCGGCGCGGCGTTCGATCCCTATCCCTACATATTGCTGAACCTCATCCTATCGACGATTGCGGCTGTGCAGGCGCCAATCATCATGATGAGCCAGAAGCGGCAGGAAGCGAAAGATAGGTTGCGCTCGCTCAACGACTACAAGGTCAATCTCAAAGCCGAGCTCGAGATCCGGCACCTGCATGAAAAGATGGATCATCTCATCAATAAGCAGTGGCAGCGGCTAGCTGAGATTCAGGAGCTGCAGCTCGAGAAGATCATGGAGCGACGGAAATAATTGGCTCTCTCGTCACCACGCGGGATTTTTGACGCCGGTGAAAAAATAGACGCCGAGGCCAATCGTGAAAACGAGCCATCCCCAAAGCACATGCTCGAAGTAGACCGCCCAAAAAGATCGGGTTCGCTCGTACCGCCATGCGAGGAGCAGCCCGATCACGAAGGTTCCGCCGACGGCAATCCAGTTGCGGAAGAGAACGTGGGCAAATCCAAACGCGAGGGCATTGGCTAGAATCAGGCTCCACCTGGAACGAAACAGGAGTCCGTAGCGGTGAAAGAAAAAGACGCGGTAGGCGAATTCTTGCGGCAGGACAGATGTGAGTGGATAGAGCGTCATGATCTTTAGCCACAGGCCGGGGCGTTCTGCGGCGAGCGCGAACAGCCTATCCGGCATGACCGCCGCGACCAGGCCCGCAACCACAACGCTGCCCGCGAGGAAAGTCAGCAGGATCGAAGTTAGGGTCGATGTGGAGAAGCCGCGTCTCGCTTCCTCTTTCAAGCTGAAGCTCGGGTCGAAATACAGGAACGCGAGGAAGCCGGCGAGCACGGGCGGCAGCGCATAAAATAAGGGAATGCCATAGTCGAAAACGGCGATGCGCATCAGCATCGGAGTCGCCACGAAAAGCACGCCAAGCTCTGCCCAGAGCTGCAGCCTGCGAGCTTCCGAAGGATTGGCAACGGCAATAGAGCGGGTAAGCGTTCCGCCGGCGGAAAAACCGTCCGTTCTCACGATGTCCTTTGAGGAGAAAGATGCAGTCATCGAATCCCTGCGGTTACCCTCGTGACTGCGTCGCTTTAACAAGGCCAGGCAGCAGTTCGGCACGCCGCAACCAACGCTTGGTGATTTCGGCCGCGATGACATCCGCTGAGTGGATAGGTTCATAAGTCCATGACGCAAGCGGCTCGCCGGGGGCGGGCAATTCTCGGGTCGCGCCATAAGCCGCAAGGGAGGCATGAAAGCGGTTGAATTTCGCGCTGCCGCCTGATGGCGAGAAGACAAAGATCGGACGCCCGGTAGCGGCTGCTTCGCATGTCATGCTGACGCTGTCCGCGGTGATCACGAACATATCGGCGTGAGCGAGAAAATCGGGATAAGGATTCTGCCCCGAGCCATCCCACAAATAAGCATTTCTTCCGGCTATCGCTTCTCTCAATCGAGATGCGAGCCGCTCCGGGGTCCGCCGCGAAGTGGTTATCATCAATCCAGCGCCGCTTTCGGCCAGCGCCGCTAACGCCTCGATCAGACGGACTTCGTCGGCGGCCGAATACCGGTAATCACCGTTGGGGCCACCGATCAGGCAGGCAATGCGAGGCCGCGGCAAAGCTGTGATCGTGGGGGGCGTATTGGCGTTTAGAGCCATTAGGCGGGCAGCGGAAAAGCGATGCGGGGCCGTCAGCGTCGAAATCACGTTCGGGCCCCGGCGGCGATCGTGCTCGGGGACCCAGATGAGGTCGGCGCTGTTCGGTCCTGTCCGGGGGTCCAGCAGGATGACGGTATAGGTCTGAAGGCCCGCGCGTCGTCTCAGAGCGCGGATGTAAGGGATGGTCGTGCGGCCCGTGGCAAACGCGAACGCCGGCCACGGAGGCTCCAGCGGGCCGCCAACGGCATCAACAGACCCCGGCGGCGCCGGCCCCCAGGGCGCGATAAACTTGTGGATGCCAGCCAGGTTCACCCGCTTGATTTGCGCCGATAGGCCAAGCGCCTCGACAACGCCGAGGCACTGGGCCTCGTGGCCGGCCTTGCCGTCGGAGAAAACCCAGGCCGTTTGACCTTGAAACAAGCCGGAAGGGGCATCGGTGCGAGGCATGACTGACGAGCCTTGTGGTCCGTTGTTGGCGGGATGTCGAGGCCGGTAGATGACCAAGTTAAAGGAAATAAGCGAAACTTTGTGCGGTCCCTAACATTCCTGTTATTACTCCAAGCTTCCTGCAGGGGCGGGTCCCATGGCGATTGAACTCGACGAGACAGACTGGCGGATTTTGCGTGAGCTGCAAGCCGACGGACGGATCACCAATATCGCTCTAGCCAGCCGCATCGGTCTTTCCCCCCCGCCTTGCCTGCGCCGCGTTCGCGCTCTTGAGGAAGCCGGTCTCATCTCGCGCTATACGGCTTTGGTCGATGAAGTCAGGCTCGGTTACGCGTTGACGGCATTCGCCATGGTCCGGCTTCATAACCAAGCTGAGTCCGACCTGCGTGCCTTCGAGAACCGGATTCTCGGCTGGCCCCTCGTCCGTGAAGCCTACATGCTGTCCGGCGAGAGCGACTTTATACTGAAATGCGTTGCGCGCGATCTGCAACGATTTCAGGGCTTCGTACTTGATGAATTGACGGCCGCGCCAAACGTCGCCAGCGTCAAGACTTACCTGACGATCCGCCGCGCCAAGCGCGAACCGGGAGTGCCAATTACCGTAGCGGGCCCGGAAGGAACTTGATGGTCCACGGCATATTTCGGAGGGTTGATGAGAACCTTTTCTAAATTGGCGGCATCGACGGTCAGGACGCTCCTTCTCTCGATCATTCCGAACATATCGCTGGCATTGGCGGCCACTTCGGACGACCTCTACAATAGCTATTTTGCGAATGTACTCGACGGTGCGCCCTGCTTCGCCGCCACCTACGATGACGCGCACTTGAAGGACCATCCGGCGCAACGTGTCCGTAAAATTGAAATTGATCTTTCCAAGCAGAATTCCGACGGCTCTCCCAATTCCGCCGACCGTTTCGAGATCGGCTTCGCCTTGATGCTGACGACCGGCCCCGAATGGTATGGTCAGGCGGCGAGTTGCAAGACGAATGACAACGATTTCGAGTGTTTTCTCGAAGGCGACGGCGGCGTTTTTCGGCTGACGCCACTGAATGGCGGCGGGCTTCGTCTCGACACCGGGGAATCCGGCATCGCACTCGAAGGTGGGAGCGGAGACGTCGAGCTCTCCGGCAAGAACGGAGACAATCGGGTTTTTGACCTCGTCCAATCGAAAGAAGAGTGCTTATCCGCTTCGGCCTTCTTCGAAGGCGGCAGCGAATAGCTGTCTGGATTAGGCCCAGCTCACCTTCAAGACTTCCAGCGTCCGCGTTCCCTTGGGCGTCGTCACGTCGACGCTCTCGCCCTTGGACTTCCCGATCAAAGCGCGCGCGATCGGAGACGAGATCGAAATCTTGCGCTCGCGAAGGTTCGCTTCAGTGTCGCCGACGATGGTGTAGGTGACCTTCTCGCCGGAATCCTCGTCCGCGAGTGTGACCGTGGCGCCGAACTTGATGGTGTCGCCGGAGAGTTTCGAAATATCGATGATCTCGGCGCGATTGATCTTGTCCTCAAGCTCGGCGACGCGCGCCTCATTGAGGCCCTGCTGCTCTTTGGCAGCGTGGTATTCGGCGTTCTCCGAAAGGTCGCCGTGGGCCCGCGCCTCGGAAATGGCCGCGATGATCCGCGGACGCTCGACGGCTTTCAGCCGCTGCAATTCCTCTTCGAGGTTCTTGTGCCCCTCTAGCGTCATCGGCACCCGTTCAATCATCTTCTCCACCATCTCCGAACGGCTCAATCATTGCGGGAGAGACCCCGACACACGGTAACAGCAAGGCTGGCAAACAGGAAAGTAGCGAAGCCGGCCGCACCTTGGAGCGCGTCGCGGCCAATCAATCGAACGGGTTATCGATGCGCGAAAGCCTGCAACGGAGCCACTTCGAGCGTGTCCGATGCCAATGCCTTGATGGCTCGTGTAACCGCTACTGCCCCCGCCAATGTTGTATAGTAGGGGATGTGGTGAAGCAAGGCCGTGCGCCGGATGTCCTTGCTGTCGCTCAGGGCTTTTGAACCCTCGGTTGTATTGAAAACGAGGTGAATATCCCCGTTTTTCATCGCGTCGACGATGTGGGGACGGCCTTCGAGAACCTTGTTGACGGCTTCGCAATGGATGCCGTTGGCTTCGAGCAGGCGCTTCGTGCCCCGTGTGGCGACGACCTTGAAGCCCATTGCCGCAAGCTCCTTCACCGGCGCGACGACGCGGGCCTTATCGCCTTCCTTGACGGATACGAAAACCGTCCCTTTCGACGGCAGCTTCTGGCCGGCGCCGAGCTGGCTTTTTCCAAAGGCCATCGCGAAGTCGTGGTCGATACCCATGACCTCGCCTGTGGATCGCATCTCGGGGCCTAATATCGGATCGACGCCGAGGAAACGTGCGAACGGAAAGACCGCTTCCTTGACCGCGATGTGGTCGTAGTCGGGCTTTTTCAGATTGAATGCCGAAAGCGGCTTGCCGGCCATCACCTCTGCGGCGATCGAAGCGATCGGCAAGCCGATGACCTTGGCGACGAAGGGCACGGTCCGCGACGCGCGCGGGTTCACTTCAAGGATGAAGACCTGTTCGTCCTTGATGGCAAACTGGACGTTCATCAATCCGACGACGTGCAGCGCGAGTGCGAGTTCGCGTGTTTGCCGCTCGAGCTCGGCGATGATGGCCGGCGAAAGCGAATGCGGAGGCAGTGAGCACGCGCTGTCGCCGGAGTGAATTCCGGCTTCCTCGATGTGCTCCATGATCCCGGCGATGAAGGTGTCCTTGCCGTCGGACAGGCAGTCGACGTCGACCTCGACCGCGTCCGTCAGATAGCTGTCGATCAGAAGCGGGCGCTTGTCCGACACGACGAGTTCCGACGGCCTGTCGAGCGTCGCGGAAAGCCGCGCGACGTATCGGTCGACCTCGGCACCATCGTGGACGATTTCCATGCCGCGGCCGCCGAGCACATAGGATGGCCGAATGACGACGGGATAGCCGATCTTTTCGGCGATGCCGCGGGCCTCGCCAGGCGCCTTGGCGATGCCGCTATTCGGCTGCTTGAGCTTCAGTTTGTCTATCAGAGCTTTGAAGCGATCGCGGTCTTCCGCAAGATCGATTGCGTCGGGCGACGTGCCGAGGATCGGTACGCCGGCCTCTTCGAGCGCGCTTGCAAGCTTCAACGGCGTCTGGCCGCCGAACTGCACGATCACGCCCTTCAGCGAACCCTTCGCGCTTTCGACGCGAATGATTTCGAGCACGTCCTCGGCGGTCAGCGGTTCGAAAAACAGCCGGTCGGAGGTGTCGTAGTCGGTCGAGACGGTTTCCGGATTGCAGTTGACCATGATCGTCTCGAAGCCTGCCGCCGTCAGGGCAAAGCAGGCATGACAGCAGCAATAGTCGAATTCGATGCCCTGGCCGATGCGGTTCGGACCGCCGCCAAGAATGACGATCTTGTTTTTGTCTGTGGGATCGGCTTCGCAGACGGGCTCGCCGGTGAGGCCCGTCTCGTAGGTCGAGTACATGTACGCCGTCGGCGACGCGAATTCCGCAGCACAGGTATCAATGCGCTTGAATACGGGCTCGACGCCGAGCGCCTTGCGGGTCTTGCTAACATCGGACTCACTGAGCTTGGCAAGCTTGGTGAGACGCGCATCAGAAAAGCCTTGGGCTTTGAGCGCGCGAAGCTGAGAAGCCGTCTTCGGCAAGCCATGCGCTAAGACGCGCGCTTCGGTGTCGACGAGCGCCTTGATCTCGGCCAGAAACCAGGGGTCGATCTTGCAGTATTGATGGATTTCGTCCAGCGAGAACCCCTCGCGGAAGGCCTGCGCCACTTTGAGGATACGGTCGAAGGTCGGTCGAGAGACCGCCGCGCGGACGACGTTCTTGTCGTCGCCCTGCCCGAGGCCCTCAAGCTGCACGTCGTCGAAGCCGGTCAGGCCCGTCTCCATCGAGCGGAGAGCCTTCTGCACGCTTTCGGCAAAGGTCCGCCCGATCGCCATGGCTTCGCCGACCGATTTCATCGACGTCGTCAGTGTCGTGTCAGCGCCCGGAAATTTCTCGAAGGCGAACCGCGGGATTTTCGTGACGACGTAATCAATCGTCGGCTCGAAGGAAGCCGGCGTGGCGCCACCGGTGATCTCGTTCTGGATTTCGTCGAGGGTGTAGCCGACGGCGAGCTTGGCCGCGACTTTGGCGATCGGAAATCCGGTTGCCTTGGAGGCAAGAGCCGATGAGCGCGATACGCGCGGATTCATCTCGATCACGACGAGCCGTCCGTCGGCCGGGTTGACCGCGAACTGCACGTTCGAGCCGCCAGTCTCAACGCCGATCTCGCGCAGCACCGCGATCGAAGCATCGCGCATGATCTGGTATTCTTTGTCGGTCAGTGTCAGAGCCGGCGCGACGGTGATGCTGTCGCCCGTGTGCACACCCATCGGATCGATGTTCTCGATCGAGCAGATGATAATGCAGTTGTCCGCTTTGTCGCGGACGACCTCCATCTCAAATTCCTTCCAGCCGAGAACGCTCTCCTCGACCAGAACCTGCGATGTCGGCGAAGCGTCGAGACCGCGATCGATGATCTCGAAGTACTCTTCGCGGTTATAGGCGATGCCGCCGCCCGTACCACCAAGCGTAAACGAAGGACGAATGATTGCGGGTAAGCCGACAACCTCAAGTGCGGCCGCCGCCTCGTCGCGCGTATGCACGAGTTCCGAGCGCGGCGTCTCGAGCCCGATCTCGCGCATCGCCTCGCGAAAAAGCTGGCGATCCTCGGCCTTGTCGATGGCGTTGGCCTTGGCGCCGATCAGTTCGACGCCGTAACGATGCAGAATTCCCTGCTTGTGGAGCGCGAGTGCCGTGTTGAGGGCCGTTTGACCGCCCATCGTCGGAAGGATGGCGTCCGGGCGCTCCTTGGCGATGATCTTGGTCACGACTTCCGGCGTGATCGGCTCGATATAGGTTGCATCGGCCAGATCGGGGTCGGTCATGATCGTCGCGGGATTGGAATTGACGAGGATGATCCGATAACCCTCCGCCCTCAGCGCCTTGCAGGCCTGGGTGCCGGAATAATCGAACTCGCACGCCTGGCCGATGACGATCGGGCCTGCGCCGATGATGAGGATGGAATTGATGTCGGTGCGTTTTGGCATTCGGCGCAAGGATTTGGCCGAAGCTCGCGTAAGGACGCGGTCGGCTCAGGGGGTGGGTCTGACGTCGGGCTAAGGGGGGCTTATAGGCAAAGCATCGCGCGGGGGAAACCCCGAAAATAGTGCGCGACGATGTTCTCAGCCGGTAAGCGGATTTATGCTGCTCTTACTTTGTCATATTCGGGCCGATCGGCGCCTGGAAGGAACACCGTCAGAAGTCCGAGGAACGGCAAGTACGAGCAGATCTGATAGACATAATCGATGCCCTTGGCGTCGGCGACTATGCCGAGCACAGCCGCGGCGATGCCCGCCATGCCGAAGGCAAAGCCAAAAAAGATACCAGCAATCATGCCGACCCGGCCCGGCACAAGCTCCTGAGCAAAGACAACGATCGCCGGGAAGGCCGACGAAAGGATCAGGCCGATCAGCACCGACAGCGCGATCGTCCAATTAAGATCGGCATATGGCAGAGCGAGCGTAAAAGGCAGACACCCAAGGATCGAGAACCAGATCACCATCTTGGGGCCGAAGCGATCGCCGAAGAGGCCTCCGAGAATCGTGCCGATCGCAGATGCTCCAAGAAACGCGAAGAGCATCAGCTGCGATTGCTGCACGGAAACGCCGAAGCGATGGATAGCGTAGAAGGTGTAATAGCTCGTGAGGCTCGCCATGTAGATGTTCTTCGTGAACACCAAGAGCGCGAGAACCGTCAAGGCGACAGCCGTTTTCCGGCGCGAATGGATAAGTCCTACGGTGCGTACTGCGCTCGTGCGCAAGCCGCGCACAGAGTCGCCCCATTGGCTCACCTTCAAAAGGATCACCATGCCAAGGAGCGCGATCGCGGCAAACCAAGCGATGCTCTGCTGTCCGTGAGGTAGCACGATAAACGCAGCCAACAACGGCCCGAACGCTGTGCCGAAATTGCCGCCGAGCTGAAACAGAGATTGCGCGAAGCCGTGCCGTCCGCCGGAGGCGAGACGGGCAATGCGCGACGATTCCGGATGGAAGATCGCGGAACCGATACCGACACAAGCTGCACCGACGAGAAGCCCGGCATAGCTGTTGGCGTAGGCCAGCAGAATGAGCCCAACGAAGGTCGACCCCATCCCGATACTCGTTGAATAGGGGACGGGCCGTTTGTCAGTGAAATGCCCGATGAACGGCTGCAGCAGCGAAGCCGTCACCTGAAACGCCATCGTCAGCAGCCCGATCTGCCAGAAATCTAGGCCATAATCGTGCTTCAACATCGGATAGATCGCAGCCAGCAGCGACTGCATCACATCGTTGAGCAGATGGCAGAAGCTGACTGCGAGCAGGATGGCGAGCGAAGCGGTGGCAACCGGCGCGCGGAGCGCCGAGCGTGACGAGTCGATGGCGGTCATTGGAATCTCCGGCGCCGCTTCTAACGCCGTTCATCGCGCGGGTCACCGTACAGGCAGACATACCAGCCATCCGAGCATGTGATGGGGTTCAAGCCTACATACGGATGTTATTTGCCTTGAGTCGGGGCGGCGTTTGGAGCCGGCGGAGGTGTATTCGTGACCACGTCCTTCGGCGGCTCGATCTTCATGTCGAGTGGAAATGCGTAGGTCGTTTTAAAGATTGGCTTTTCTTCGTGGCCCGGCACCAGCAGCGTGTTGCTGACCGGCAAGCCCGTCAGTGGGTCGACATAGAACATGCGGAACGCTTGGTTTACGGCCGCCGTCGACCCCTTCTCCGGTTCACTATCAAGCTTGTAGGAAAGTACGTCGCGGCCATCGAATTGGGTGCGCCCCTTGCAGGCATAGCTGCCGACGTCCGTCTGCTGCGCGATAACGGATTCTTGCATCTGGTTTTTCAGCTGATCTGCGACCTGCTGCGGCAGCAGTTGCCATCCGGCTTCGCCCTGCTTGGCCCATGCCCGATTGCCGACGAGGATCAATTCCGTCGTCTTATTGGTCGTCTGCACGGTCACGGTCTGATGCATG
Organism: uncultured Alphaproteobacteria bacterium; assembly: GCA_963710005.1. Classification (GTDB taxonomy): domain Bacteria; phylum Pseudomonadota; class Alphaproteobacteria; order Rhizobiales; family Hyphomicrobiaceae; genus Hyphomicrobium_B. The sequence continues at coordinate 161,674 of CAVPYR010000003.1, read as the reverse complement.
CGATCTGGAAGCACATAGTCGATCTGCATCGACGTCGGACCGTTCTCGGTGATCATGTGGGTGTCCATGCGGAACCACGATGACTTCCTGAGCTTTCGAAGCGAAGCGGAAACCTCATCGCTGCAGGGATTGGCGTTCGGCTTGCCGCCGGGCGCCACCTCGGGGGTCGGGACCTGGGCGAGCCCCGGTCCGGCGAAAATCGCGAGCGAGACGATTGCGAGCGCAATGCGGCGCATAGGAATATCCTAAAAAGTGCCGGCGTGGCGGCGGGAGCTAACGGAGCTTTTGCACGGGCGCGTTGGCCGGTGCAACGATCTCGATATCGGTTGGATAAGAATACTTGACCTTCAGGACAGGATTGGCCGTCCCGGCGAGGGTCGCGACGACGTTGAAAGAGGGTAGCCCGGTTGTGGGGTCCACGTAGATCGTTCGAGCCATGATCTTCGAGCGATCCGCGTTAGGCGGACTTTTATCCGCAGTGCGGTAGGCGATGAGATTTTGATCGTCGAGCTTCGCGGGCCCCAGGCACTCGAAGCCGCCAAGATCCTTCGGCGGGGCGACGACCGCCTGGTTGAATTCGGCAACGATGGATTGGGTGTACTGCGGCAAAAGCTCTTCGAAAGAGCCGCTCGTTCCGGCAAAGGCGCGGTCGCCAACCAGCATTGTCTGCTGCTCACCCGGCATGGCGGGAGATGTGACGGTCTGCAGCATCCTATTGGGCGGCATATAGTCGATCGTCATATGCGCTTCGCCCTCAGCAGTCGGCTGACTGAACTCAACGCGGAAAGCCTTCGAGGCGCGCTGCTTCGCGAACGCGGCGAGCACCTCCGTCGTGCAGTCAGCGGCGAATGCGGGTGTCGCCAGAGCGAGCGACAGGACCGCCAAGCAAAACATGCGCATGCATTTCCTCCGGGTATTTTTCCTGCGTTATACCCAGAACCGCATACGAAGCGATCTTAAAGTTCGGCAAGGTTGATTTGATGGCGCCGCAATAAGAAAGGGAAGCCGGTCAGCCTATTTCTTGCGCATTTTCTCGCACGGGTCGCCGCGCTCGGCGCGTGGCGTAAAGATGAGAAAGTCGGCGGCAGGCCGGCCGTCAGGATCAAGCGGCACATAAGATTGTCCGTCGCCGTTGCCGTCCTCGACCTCGATGAACATCACGGTGACGACCTTCTTTTCCGGCGCGCGCTCGTGGATGTACCAGGGGACGCCTCGGTCGGTGCGGGCGTGCCCCGTGCCGGCGATCAAGATAGCGGAGCCATTGCTTTGAGTGGCTTTCAGCATAGCGTCGGCAAGATGGGCATCGCGGTAGCGCTGAGCGTAGGCCATGCCGCCAAAGGCCTCTTTCGGAAGAGCGCCGCAATGCGCCTCCGCGATCTCCTTTATCGAAGCTGCATCGAACTTGTCGCCCAAGGGCGCGTCGAGGCCCAGGCGCGCGCGATCCTCGGCCGACAGGGCCGCCTCCCCTTCCTCGGCCGCCTTCATGATTTCGGAGCGTGAGACATCGCCGGCGTAAAACGGATGCTTCGAGGCGATCAAGACTTCAAACAGCGGATCGTAGAGATCGGGCCATCCCGACTTTCCCCAATTAATAAGCTGTTTGAGATCCGCGACGGTGACGGGCTTGCCGGCCCTCTCGGAATTATTGAATTCGTCAATGCCACCTTGCTGATCGTCACGGAGCTGCTCGAAGACGACTGCGGTCGTATTCAATGCGCCTTGCACAGCGAATTCACTGACGACCACGGCTTGCAGGAGGTGATGAACCGCGTTGTCGTGCGTTTCACCCAGGATCAGTACGCCGCCTGAGGAGACCGCGGCCGATGCAGCCGATTGGAGGCGCATCCAGGGGCGGTCGCCGCACGGAACTATCGGGTTCGCCGGATCGGCCTTGGCCGTCGCCAGGATGTGCCCGCAAAGCGGATGGCTGCACGACTTCGAGACACTCGCAAGTTCCCGAAGGAACGGGCCCTGCTCGAGCGTACAGGCGTTCGCATTCGACGCTGGTGCCAGCGCCGCTAAAGCAGCGACGCCAAGACCACGCGCGAAGTGCATCGATTTGCCCAGCGCACTCACGACAGGCGATCAGCGCTCGCGGCTCGTCGGCAATCCCTTCTGCTCGCGCATCATGTTGACGAAGCGCGTGAAGAGATAATGGCTGTCCTGCGGCCCGGGTGACGCCTCCGGATGGTGCTGTACGGAGAATACCGGCTTGCCCTTGAGCGCCAAGCCGCAGTTCGAGCCATCGAACAGCGAGACGTGCGTTTCGACGACGCCGTCCGGCAGGCTATCGCGATCGACGGCGAAGCCGTGGTTCATCGAAACGATCTCGACCTTGTTCGTCGTGAAGTCTTTCACAGGATGGTTGGCGCCGTGGTGGCCTTGATGCATTTTTTTTGTCGTCGCGCCGAGGGCGAGACCAAGCATCTGATGACCCAGGCAGATGCCAAACACTGGCTTACCGCTGCCAACAAGCTTCTTGATTTCAGGCACCGCGTATTCGCCGGTCGCCGCCGGATCTCCCGGTCCATTTGATAGGAACACGCCGTCCGGATTTCGCGCCAGAACGTCTTCGGCCTTTTCGGTCGCCGGAACCACCGTAACCTTGCAGCCTGCGGACGCGAGGCAGCGCAGGATGTTGCGCTTCAAGCCGTAGTCGATGGCGACGACGTGGAATTCAGGGTTCTCGTTGCGCGTGAAGCCCTGGTTCCAGACCCAGCGCTGCTCGTCCCAGGAATAGCTTTGGCCACTGGTGACTTCGGGGACGAGGTCGAGCCCTAAGAGTCCGTGCCAGGACTTCGCCTCGGCCTTGAGCGCTTCGATATCGAACTTGCCCGAGGGATCGTGGGCGATGACGCCATTCGGCATGCCCTTCTCGCGGATGCGCGCGGTGAGCGCACGCGTATCGATGCCTGAGATAGCTATGATGCCGCGCGTCTTCAGCCAATGGTCGAGGTCTTCGACGGCGCGATAGTTCGATGGGGCGGTGATGTCGGCTCTGATGATGCAGCCGCGGACACCCGAGCGCGACGCGAGGTTCGATGTCTCGGTATCTTCGGGATTGGCTCCCACGTTTCCGATATGAGGAAAGGTGAATGTAATGATCTGCCCGGCATAGCTCGGGTCAGTCAAGATTTCCTGATAGCCGGTGATTGCGGTATTGAAGCAAACCTCGCCGACGGCGGTTCCTGTGGCGCCCAGACCGCGGCCCGCAATGACGGTTCCGTCGTCGAGCACAAGGCGCGCCGTCAGGGGCACTTCTGTCCAGGGTTCAGGTGCGGTCATCTGTCATCCATTGATGGGGCGTCGAGCGAAGGGCTCAAGTCGCGCGGGAACCTAGGGGAACGACCTTTCAACGTCAATTATCGTCACCGCCCTAAACTTCCTGTTTTCGGCAACCCTTGCCGGGACATACACGCACCCCCTAAACCATCATTTGGCTTCAAGGAGACGCAACATGCGCGCGAAGATCAGCGCCGACCTCAAAACGGCAATGAAGGCTGGCGACAAGCAACGAGTGGGGACACTCAGGCTCATCAATGCCGCCATTCAATCCGCGGAGATCGAAGCAAAAAAAGACATCGATGACGCAGGCGTCCTCGCCGTGATGACCAAGATGGTGAAGCAGCGCCGCGATTCAATCGCTCAGTATACAAGTGGCGGCCGCCCCGACCTCGCCGCCACCGAACAGGCGGAAATTGAGATCATCGAAGCCTATTTGCCGAAGCAAATGGATGAAAGCGCCGTCGCCGCTGCTGTCGCCGAGGCGGTCAAGGAAACGGGCGCGTCGTCCGCCAAGGATATGGGCAAGGTTATGGGCGTGCTTAAAGCCAAGTACGCGGGACAGATGGACTTTCAAAAGGCAAGTGCTGCGGTCAAGGCAGCGCTCGCATGAGCTGCCCGGCGGGCCTGCTCAATAGGTGGGCGCTGTGGAAAGCGGGTACGACTTCGTGTGACAAGGCATTGAACGAGCGAGCTTCTGGGCGAATCACATATTGAGTATCACGCCGCGAGACCCGACAAAGTCTGGTGGCACGAGACTTCGCTTCACCGAGGCTTATCGCGCCGATGCGTTTCAGTCCGAACTTCCTGGATGAAATCCGCGCCCGGCTATCCGTTAGCCAAGTGGTCGGGCGCAAGGTCGCGCTGAAAAAGGCAGGTCGCGAATTTAGAGGGCTTTCGCCATTCAAGGCAGAGAAAAGCCCGTCATTCTTCGTCAACGATCAAAAGGGCTTCTATCACTGCTTTGCCTCCGGCGAGCATGGCGATATTTTTACGTTCCTGATGAAGACCGAAGGCCTCGAATTTCCTGAGGCCGTCGAGCGGCTCGCGGCGGAAGCCGGCGTTCCCATGCCAAAGGCGGTCGAGCGGAACGTCGAACAGGAGGATCAGCGCGAAAGGCTTTATCGCCTGCTCGAAGCTTCCGCGATTTTCTTCGAGGAGAGCCTGCGCGCAGGCATCGGCAATGAGGCCCGCCGCTATGTCGAAAAGCGCGGACTGGCTCGAGAGACGATCCAGAGCTTCCGGCTCGGCTTCGCGCCAAACTCGCGGAGTGCTCTTGAGAGTTACCTTAAGACCAAAGGGTTCTCTGCAGCCGACATGGCGACGGCTGGAATGCTCATCGCAGGCGACGATATCCCTGAGCCCTACGACCGCTTCCGAAACCGGGTGATGTTTCCCATCCTCGACTTGAAGGGCCGTGTCATCGCTTTCGGAGGGCGGGCGCTCGACAAAGACGCACAGGCCAAATACCTGAATTCCCCGGAAACGCCCCTCTTTCACAAGGGGCACATTCTCTTCAACGCGGCACGCGCCCGGACCGCCGCGCATGAGAAGAACAGGGTTATCGTCGTTGAAGGCTACATGGACGTCGTAGCCCTGGCCGAGGCTGGCTTTACAGAAAGCGTCGCGCCCCTTGGAACGGCGCTGACCGAAGACCAGTTGAAGCTCCTGTGGCGCTTTGCACCAGAACCGGTTTTGTGCTTCGACGGCGACGGCGCCGGTCGCAAGGCAGCCGATCGAGCGGTCGAAGTTGCTCTGCCTTGGGTCAAGCCAGGTTTCAGCGTGGCTTTTGCCTTCCTGCCAAATGGTCTTGATCCGGACGACCTCGTCAGGCAACAGGGCGCGGACGCCATGTCTGAGGTTCTGGAGAAGACCCGTCCGTTGATCGATGTGTTGTGGGATCGGGAATTGAGGGCTCAACCCACCGGGACTCCGGAACAGAGAGCCGCGCTCGAGTCACGTCTCAAAAACATGACCGCATCGATCCAGGATCCGACGGTTCGTAACCACTATGCCCGTGAATTGCGGGACAGGTTGTATCAACTTGGGAGAGACCGGTTTTCTTCGCTGAATGCGAAAAAGGCTAATACGCCATCAGTCCAGGCATCCTACGCGCGTTCGATGGCGGCGCCAGACTGGAAGGGACGCGAGCGCTTCCGGTTGGCGGGCGAGCGCCGGTACTCGAAAAAGCCGCAGCAGCAGGCCCCCCTGATGGCCAGTCCGGAACTCGTAAGCCACTTTCAGAGCATTTCTCCGCGCGAAGCGCTCATCCTGAAAACCCTCATTAACCATTCTTGGCTGATTGATGAGCATTCCGAGGCGGTTGCGGCGATCGAGTTCGCCTCCCCTGCCCTTTCAGCGCTGCGCGATGAGATTTTAGCTGTTCATGCTCGCCAAAATTCTCTTGACAGCGCAACTCTACGCACCCAATTGAGCAAATCGGGGGTTGCAAAGGTGGTGGACCTCGTCGCGCGAACGATTACGCATATAAGCGACCGTTTTGCCGAGCCAGATGCCTCCGCCACTGATGTCGAAGCCGCCTGGCACCATATTCTTGCGCTTCATCAGCGACAGGCCGCACTTGGCCATGCCCTGAAAGTTGCTGAAGAGGCTTGGTACCGGGATTGCACAGAAGAGGCCGAGATTCGCCTTCTCGACATAAAACGCCAGATCGCCCGCGAGGCGGCGATGGATCATATGGACGACGAGTTCGATCAACCCGACGACGACGCTCCACACGTTAAACGCGCCGGATAGGTGCGTGTCTAGCATTCCGGTTCGGAGAGCTGCAGCAGGCAGCGGCTCGGGACCTTAATTCATGATTGAGCCGACTCTCGTGCGGGAGCGGCGCAGACGACAAGGAACCAAGGATGGCACGCGCCCAGCAGGCAGTCCAGAAGACGGAAGACAAAGATCAGGCCGCCGACGCCCCCGAACGCGACAGCCCACTGCTCGACCTTTCCGACCAGGCGGTAAAACGCCTTTTGAAGACGGCGAAGGCGAAGGGCTACGTCACGCTCGATCAGCTCAACTCGGTTCTGCCGTCGGAGGAAGTGTCTTCGGACCAGATCGAGGACCTTTACGCCACTCTCTCCGACATGGGCATCACGGTCGTCGAGACCGAGGAAGGCGAGGAGAAGGAAGAAGCCACCGAGGAGCTGGCCGACGAGGAAGAGGGTCGGGCGCTCGTCGCGCAGAACAACGCCCTCGTCAAATCCGAGAGCAAAGCCGAACCGGCGGAGCGTACCGACGATCCTGTGCGCATGTACCTGCGCGAGATGGGCTCCGTCGAGCTTCTGTCGCGCGAAGGCGAAATCGCGATCGCGAAGCGCATCGAGGCCGGCCGCGAGGCGATGATTGCCGGACTATGCGAAAGCCCGCTGACGTTCCAGGCCATCATCATCTGGCGCGATGAGCTGAACGACGGCAAGATTCTTCTTCGCGACATTATCGATCTCGAAGCGACCTACGAAGGTCCGGAAGCCAAGGACGTCCCGGTCATTCCGGGCGAAGTCGCGGTTCCGCAGGTCGACACGGAAACGCCAGCCGGCGAAAGCGACGACGACGACGAGTTCGAGAACGCCATGTCGCTTGCGGCGATGGAAGCCGAGCTGAAGCCCAAAGTCCTCGAGACCTTCGACCAGATCGCCGGCACCTACAAGAAGCTTCGCAAGCAGCAGGACAAGAAGCTCGAACAGCAGCTCGTCGGCGAGCAGGGTTCGCGTCAGCAGCAGAAGGCTTACGAGAAGCTGCGCGACGAGATCATCGTCGATGTGAAATCGCTTTCGCTGAATAACAACCGCATCGAGAGCCTCGTCGAGCAGCTCTACGCCATCAACAAGCGACTCATCGGTCTCGAAGGCCGCTTGATGCGTCTTGCCGACAGCTATGGCGTGCCACGCCAGCACTTCATTGATGAATACTACGGCAACGAACTCGATCAGACATGGCTCGACCGCGTCGCCAACAACGGCAAGAAGTGGGGTCAGTTCGTTAAGGTCGAACGCGGTCAGGTCGAGCAGATTCGCGCCGAGATCCATCAGCTCGCGACCGAGACGGGCCTCGAAATTCCGGAATACCGGCGCATCGTCAAAGCCGTGCAGAAAGGCGAGCGCGAGGCACGGCAAGCGAAGAAGGAAATGGTCGAAGCCAACCTTCGGCTCGTCATCTCGATTGCAAAGAAATACACGAACCGCGGTCTGCAGTTCCTCGATCTCATTCAGGAAGGCAACATCGGCCTGATGAAGGCCGTCGATAAGTTCGAGTATCGCCGCGGCTACAAGTTCTCGACTTATGCGACGTGGTGGATCCGGCAGGCGATCACACGTTCAATCGCCGATCAGGCGCGCACGATCCGGATCCCCGTGCACATGATCGAAACGATCAACAAGATCGTACGCACATCGCGGCAGATGCTCCACGAGATCGGCCGCGAGCCGACGCCGGAAGAGCTCGCCGAAAAGCTGGCGATGCCGCTCGAGAAGGTCCGCAAGGTTCTGAAGATCGCGAAGGAGCCGATCTCGCTCGAGACGCCGATCGGCGATGAAGAAGATTCGCATCTCGGCGACTTCATCGAAGACCGGAACGCCGTGCTGCCGATCGAGGCGGCTATCCAGTCGAACCTGCGCGATACGACGACGCGCGTGCTTGCTTCGCTCACGCCACGCGAAGAGCGCGTGCTTCGCATGCGCTTCGGCATCGGCATGAACACCGATCATACGCTCGAGGAAGTCGGTCAACAGTTCTCGGTGACACGCGAACGTATCCGCCAGATCGAGGCGAAGGCTCTCAGAAAGCTGAAGCATCCGAGCCGCTCGCGGAAGCTTCGGAGCTTCCTGGACAACTAAATCGATCGAATGGGGCCGCTGATGCGGCCCTTTTCTTGGGCGCAGCCGAGACTTCCGGACCGTAAAGGTTGCAGCCGGCAGATATCCTCTGTACCCATCGAAACGACATACTTTTCGCAAGAGAGTAGCCCTCGGCACCGATTGGGCGTTGGTCGGTTTGTAGCGTGCGGAGGAACAATGGCCACAATCCTTCTGAGCGAAGGCTCAAGCCTTTCTGCACGTGAGACGATCACGGCTCTCGGGCTCGCGGGCCATCAGATTGAGCTTCTGACGAGCGATAGCCATTGCCTCGGGCGGTTCTCAAAATTTGTGCGTGAGATCCACAAAGCGCCGGCGGCAGGCGCAGATCCATCGGGCTATCTGAACGCGGCGCTCGACGTGATTGCCAAGCGCAAGATCGACGTTCTGATGCCGGTGCACGAGCAGGCTTATCTGTTCGCCGCGAGACGGGAGCAGATACCCGCCCACGTCGGATTGGCTCTCGCGTCCTTTCAATCTTTCGAGCAGGTTCAAAGTAAAGAGCGCTTCTCCGCGTTATTGGCTCGCCTCGGGGTGCCGCAACCTCAGACGGACATGCGCAATCTCAAGGATCTCGCTTCGCTGAATCAGGCCTATCCTTTCTTCGTGAAGACTGCGTTCGGGACGGCGAGCGAGGGCGTCTGGCGTGTCCAGGACTTGAGCGAGAAGCGATCACTTCTGGCGGAACTCGATCATCAAGGCACGAACCGGGTTGTCGTCCAGTCTGAAGCCGGCGGCAGGCTCGAACGGGCACAATCCGTTTTCGATCACGGACGGCTCGTTGCTTTGCACTCCTATCAGCAGCTTGCTCGTGGCCCAGGCGGCGGCGATGTACTGAAAATCAGCGTCTCAAGGCCGGACGTCGTTGCGTATATCGAGAAGATCGGTGCTGAGCTTGCGTGGCATGGAGCGCTCTCGTTCGATTATCTTCGGGAGGACGAAAGCGAGCTTCCCCTTTTCATCGATGCCAACCCGCGCCTCGTCGAGCCGATGAATGGTTTATTGAGCGGCGTTGATCTCGCAGGCGCGCTGGTGGACGTATCGCTCGGGTTGTCTCCGCGGCGCCAACCCGCAGGCAAGGCGGGCATCATCACGCGTCTCGGCATGATGGGCCTCATGGAAGCGGCTGCGAGACGTGGCCGTCGGAGAGACGTGATCCGCGAAGCCGTACTCATGATCGCAGGAAGAGGCCGCTATAAGGGCACGGTAGAAGAGCTCACGCCTCTGAGGATGGATCCGTTAAGCGCTGTTCCGCTCACCGCGGTCGTTGTTCGTCTGCTTTTATCCACGAAGTCGTCGGCGCGCATGACGGGCGACACGGTCCGCAATTATTGCCTGACGTCGGAAACGATCAAGCGGTTGCAGGAATGGAACGCGGAATCGGTGGCGTTGGCGGCGGCCAAGCCGGTTCCCGTGTGAAGCAGGCCCAACAGGATGGAAACCAGAACGGCCGCTTTCGCGGCCGTTTTTATGTGATATTAGAATAAGATAATAGTCATTCACCTATCACAAAATCAGTGGATTACTGTCATCATGGCAGTGGCACTGGCGGTGGTCGCGAAGGATGGCGTTGAGATGGCCGTTGAGGCCGTGATCGCTGCTGGCCGATACGCGGCCGAGCGTCAGTGGGTGCCCGCCACTTCCGGAAACTTCTCGGTCAGAATTGACGACGAGCGCATCGCAATCACGCGCAGCGGTGTCGACAAAGGTTCGCTGACACCTGCCGATATCCTAATCCAGCGGATTGATCGTCCGCTACTGCCCGGATCATCCGCAGAGGCCGCCCTGCATGTCCGCCAATACGCCGATGACCCCGCGATTGGAGCGATCTTCCATATCCATGGTCTCTATTCGACCGTGATCGGGCAAGCGCGTAGCCAGTATGGCGTGGTGCATCTCACAGGGTGGGAATTGCAGAAGGCGCTCTCCGGCGTCACGAGCCACGAAACGACGGTTGAAATTCCGGTTTTCGCCAACGATCAGGATATCGAGGCTCTTTCAACGCGCGTCGCCAACCGTCTCGCAGATCCCGCACCGCCGGGACACGTGCGAGCGCCGGGATATCTCCTTGCCGGGCACGGCCTCTATGCCTGGGGCAAGACAATCAAGGACGCCATGCGCCATCTCGAGGCGCTCGAGGTTCTCTTCGCTCAATTCATTACGCTCAGGAGCTTTCAGTCATGACCCAGCTTATCGTTTATTCGGCTGCAGACGCCGCGGATGTTCTTTTGGACACGATCGATTTTGCCGTGATCAAAGAGGAGCTGGCATCCACGGGTGCTCGCATCGAGCGGTGGACGGCCGAGCAGCCGTTGTCTTCGGAGGCGACTTCGGAAGAAATTCTGGCTGCCTATAAGCCTCAGATCGACCGCCTCAAAGATGAGCGCGGCTATACCAATGCCGATGTGATCCACGTCCGTCCCGGCAATCCGAATTGGCCGGCGCTTCGTCAGAAGTTCTTGAGCGAGCACACGCACGATGAGGACGAAGTTCGCTTCTTCGTCGAAGGCAGCGGCGCCTTCTATCTGCACGTTGACGACAGGGTCTATCAGATTATCGGCACGGCCGACGATCTTCTTTCGGTTCCACAGGGCACCAAGCATTGGTTCGATGGCGGTTCGGAAGGGAACTTCACGGTGATCCGGCTGTTCAACGATCCCAAAGGCTGGGTCGCTCATTACACCGGCGACACCATCGCGGAAGCCGTCCCCAATTACGAAGCGGCGTAAGGTGTTCCACGACCTTTGCGAGCCGCGATCCGATCAATCTATCGTATCGCCAGTGGTGCGCATCATGGCTGAAGTCGTGCTTCTCGACATTGAGGGCACGATCGGTCCGATCAGCTTCGTCCGCGAGGTGCTGTTCCCCTATTCGCGGGAGCGGCTTCGCGCATTTATCGCGGCCAGTCGCGAAAGTGCCGTCGTGAAGGACATTCTTGACGAAGCGGCAAGCCTTGCCGATGGGGGCGATCCGATCGACGCCCTGGATGACTGGCAAGCGAAGGATATCAAGGCGCCTCCCCTCAAGAAGCTGCAGGGATTGATTTGGGAAAGCGGCTATCGCTCCGGAGCTTTCCGCAGCGAGATATTCCCTGACGCCTTTCGCGCACTGAGGCAGTGGAAGACGGATGGTTTGCGGCTCTACGTCTATTCGTCGGGCTCGGTGCGGGCGCAGCTGCTGTATTTTGAATTCAGCTCCGACGGTGATTTGAGACCGCTCTTTTCCGGCCATTTCGACACGGATATCGGCTCAAAGGTCGAGCCGTCTTCCTATCGCTGCATAGCGGAGCACATTGGGGCGACTGCGAACAGCATGGTCTTCTTCTCCGATAGTGTGAAAGAACTGGAAGCCGCTCGCTCGGCGGGATTGCAAGCCGTGCATGTCGTCAAAGACGGAACCACGTCGCATCCGGATTTCCTCGGGATTTCAGACTTTTGCGAGATCGCCGTCGATCGCCCCGGAACGCAGTAAACAATACAGCGTTTTCCTCGAATAAATCGGCTGTTTTTGCTCGCGTGTAGCGCAATCGGGGGCTGACCGCGTTTAGCCCGCGCCGTCGCTTTGTTCTTGAAGACGCCTTCATTCTCGCCAAAGCTGAACGAGCGGGATGCCGCCGCCCAAAAAATAAAAGGAGGAGCGAAATGACTCAAGTTCAGGAAAAACCTGCGCCCGGCGCTCAGCGCGCAAATCTACAGGCAATCACGCCACATTTGGTTTGCGCGGGCGCGGCAGACGCCATCGATTTCTACAAGAAGGCTTTCGGCGCCGTCGAAACGATTCGATTGCAGGGCAAGAACGGTAAGCTCATGCATGCCGCAATCAAGATCGGCAACGCAGAAGTCATGCTCGTCGATGAAGCTCCGGAATGGGGTTCCTATTCGCCGACGTCGCTCAGCGGCACGCCAGTCACGATGCACCTTTACGTCGCTGACGTCGATGCGTTCGTCGAACAGGCGGTGAAGGAGGGGGCGCTTCTTCGTATGCCAGTCGCAGATATGTTCTGGGGCGATCGCTATGGCATGATCGAAGATCCGTTCGGCCACAAATGGTCGATCGCAACGCATCTGCGCGACATGAACGTTCACGAAATCGAAGAAGCGATGAAGACGTTCATGCCGTCGAGCGACGAGTGCAAGGGCTAGCTGATCGTAAGTATGCTCCGACCAATCGGGTCGTATCGTGGAGATCGCGTCTCCTGGCGAAGGATGGATGATGCCCAGTACCCAAAAGATCCGCACCTGCCTCTGGTTTGACAAGGAGGCAGAGGAAGCCGCCAATTTCTACGTGTCACTGTTCGACAATTCGCGTGTTCTCGGACTGTCGCGATACGGCAAAGGCATGCCGCTCCCCGAGGGCACCGTCATGACGATCGACTTCGAGCTCTCGGGCACGAGGTTCATGGGCCTCAATGGAGGCCCGGTTTTCAAGTTCACGGAAGCGTCTTCAATGATCGCGGAATGCAACTCGCAAGCCGAGATCGATCGCCTGTGGACCGCGCTTCTCGCGGACGGCGGAAGCGAGCAACAGTGCGGATGGTTGAAGGACCGCTATGGGCTTTCCTGGCAGATCGTTCCTGCGCGACTTAGCGAGCTGATGAAGGGCGCAACGCCCGCGCAGTCGCAGCGCGTGATGGGCGCGCTCATGCGAATGGTGAAGCTCGACATCGCGGGGCTTGAAGCGGCATACAGCGCCGCAGACTAGAGTGGGCGCTGCTATTCGATCCTGACGATCTCAGCCTCGCCCACGCCTGCCGTCACGACATCGCCGACGCTCTTTTCCATCAATGCTTGCGCCAGCGGGGAGGCATAGGAGATCTTGCCCTTCGACGGGTTCGATTCATCCTCACCAACGATCCGGAATTTCTGGACGCGGCCGTCGTCCCTCTTGAGGGTTACGGTCGAGCCGAACGAAACGACGGAAGCATCGGCCGGAGCGTCCTGAACCTCGGCAGAACCGAGGCGTTGGTTCCAATAGCGAAGATCGCGCGAGGCGCGCTGGATCGAATCCCGATCGCTCGCGCGCTGCGCTTCCGCAAGCCCGTCCTGCAGCCGTTCGACCTCGGCCTCGATAAGGGCCAGCCCTTCGGGCGTGACGAGATTGCGGTGCTCGGAAACGAGCTTCTCCGGAAGCTCCTCCACGGCGTCGGTTTCTTTGACGAATGCTCTGCTCATCACTCTAATATAGGCGCTCTCGGAGGCCGGCACCAGAATGCGACAACACCAGGAAACGTTGGAAATTGAGGCAAACGGCCCGGGGCTTGTCGAGTTAACGGGCGATGCCGCTCGGATCGTCAAAGCCACGGGCATTACATCGGGTTTGGCGCATATTTTCTGCCGGCACACATCCGCTTCCCTGCTGATCCAGGAGAATGCCGACCCTGACGTCCAGCGCGACCTGCTCGCCTTTTTTGGGCGCCTCGTTCCGGATGGTGATCCCCTCTTCGTGCACCGAGCTGAGGGTCCCGACGACATGCCGTCACACGTCAAAAGCGCGCTGACGCAGACGACGCTGACGATCCCGATCGCCGACGGTCGGCTTTTACTCGGCACGTGGCAAGGCATTTACCTTTTCGAGCATCGCCGACGGCCGCATACGCGGCAGGTCGTCGTCCACGTCATTGGCGAGTGAGGCCTTAGTTGCGAAAGCCATCTCTGGGGCTGCTGCTTCCTGTCCCTAGCATCGCGTTGAAACACGCTTAGCTTATCCTGGTGCAGAGACCGCCTTCAACCTTCCCCCCAAGGAGTGCCCCATGCGCCTGCGACTTATCCCCATGGACAAGCTCACGCCCGAGCAGAAGCCTCTCTACGAGGACATGAAGAAAGGCATCAAGGACAACTTCAAAGGCTTCACCGCGATCAACGAGAACGATCAGCTGATCGGGCCATGGAATCCGTGGCTGCGCTTTCCGCAATTCGGCAAACCCGTCTGGGAGCTGACAAAAGCGATGTCGTTCTCGCCGAAACTACCGCGACCCATTCGAGAGATCGCCATTCTCGTCACGGGCGCCAAGTTTCACGCCGCATACGAGATCTACGCGCACGTTCTGGCAGCGGAGCTTCGCGGACTGCCAGACGACAAGATCGCGACCATCGTTGCGGGCCAACGCCCGAGCAATCTCGCGGAGGATGAAGGGATCGCTTACGACGTCGCTTCAAGCCTCGTTTCCGGCGGCGTTCTTCCCGCGTTGACGTATAAGCGGGCGGTCGGCGCTTTCGGAGAGGAAGGCACGGCCGAGTTCATCTATCTCGTCGGGCTCTATTGCGCCGTTTCCGTTACGCTCAACGGCTTCGACGTGCCCCTCCCCGACGACGGCACCGCCGACTGACCATCCGGTATCGATCAATCCAGACGGAGGTTGAAGCTCACGGACACGCGCTCGACTTTCGCATGATTGACGGGCACCTCGTGTCGCAACCAGCTCTCCCAGAGCAGCAAGGTGCCGGGTCCCGGCGCGAGTGCGAGGAAAGTCTTGTTCTTCTCCTTGGCTGATGGCTTGCGCTGCGGTGCGGCCATCAGCATCGGCAGTCGCGGGTCTTCACACTTGATGGCGCTCGCGTCCTTTGGGACAGAGACGTAAAGGGTCCCGCTAATCACCGAATGCGGGTGGATGTGAGCGCTATGATGGCCGCCAGGCTTCAGGACATTGATCCAGAGGCCCTCGAGCGCCAGGCGCCTCCCGGCAAGGTCGAAATCGAGCATCCCGGCGAACGCCGCAACGTGCCGATCGAGCACAGCGATGAGATCGCCGAATACCGGATGCCTCAGGGGCAGGTCGTTGAGCGACGCATAGGATGTATATCCCGGATAATCATGGGCCTTTGACCACGCCTGCCCTGCCCTATCCGCGGCTGAGATTTCCTGCGCGGCTCGTCGCAGGTCCCCAAGCAGCGCCGATGCTGCGCCGCGCTGAAGCTCCTCACGGTAAATCTGGGTAACAAATAGCTCGTGAACGCGCGCCATCGGCTTCTCCCAGCTGCGCAACTCAAGGTGAAATGTCGCGTTTACCCCAGCATGCTTGCGCATGGAAGGCTTGGACTCGACCTGCTAAATACCGCCGACCGATTGAATCGACGAGCCCACCGGAGAGAGACCGATGTCCGACACTTCGCCTGAATCGCAAGCCCGCGCCGCGACGGCGGCACTCATCCGCGACTATTACGCCGCGTTCAATCGTGGCGATACCAACGCGATGCTGGACTTTCTCGCCGACGACGTCATCCACGACGTCAACCAGGGCGAGCGCCGGCACGGTAAAGAGAAGTTTCGCGCCTTCAATGCGCGCATGACGCACAATTACAAGGAAGAGCTGAAGGATATCGTCGTCCTCGTCTCGAAGGATGCGACCCGCGCCGCCGCCGAATTCAACGTCCACGGCGTTTACAAGAATACGGAAGAAGGTCTGCCGGATGCCGTCGGCCAGAAATACGTTCTTCCCGCCGGAACGTTCTTTGCGGTTCGCGACGGCAAGATCGCTCGCGTCACAACCTACTACAATTTGACCGATTGGATCGCGCAGGTCGCAGGCTGAGGGATCGATACGGCATGGCAACGGCCCCTGGCGACAAGAAGAAGCTCGACGTCAAGTCGGTCACCGGGGAGGACATTTTAAAAATCCTTCCCGATCTCGGCCGTTTGCGCATCATCGTATTTCGCGACTGGCCGTATCTCTACGACGGCACGATCGAATACGAAGAGAAGTATCTGGAGAAATTCGCCAAGGCGAAGGGTGCCGTCGTCATCGCCGCTTACGATGGCGATCAGATGGTCGGTGCCTCGACCGGCGCTCCGATGATCGAGCATGCGGACGAATTCGGCGAGCCGTTCAAGAAGGCCGGCTACGACATTTCGAAGATCTTTTATTGCGGCGAGAGCGTGCTGCTTAAGAGCCATCGCGGCTACGGGCTTGGCCATGCTTTCTTCGACGGCCGGGAAGCTCAAGCTAAGAAGCTTGGCGGATTTACTCATTCCAGCTTTTGCAGAGTTATTCGCCCCGAGAATCACCCGTTGAAGCCGGCAGATTACGCCCCACTTGATCCGTTCTGGAAAAAGCGCGGCTACGAACCAGTCGACGGTATCATCGCGACCTACGACTGGAAGGATATCGACCAGCCCGACGAAACGACCCACAAAATGCAATTCTGGATGAAGACCCTCTGATGACCGCGAAGGCGCTCAAAGTCGCGAGCTCTCAATACCCGATCGGCCAACCGAATACGCTTGCCGAGTGGCAGAAGAAGATCTGTCTCTGGGTCAAGAATGGCGCCGCTACGGGCGCGGAACTGCTGGTGTTTCCGGAATACGCGGCGATCGAGCAAGCGGCCTGCTTTGGTCCTGAGGTCTATGGCGATCTCCAGGCGACGCTTGCAAAAGTCGCCGAACTTAAAGAAAGCCGGGTCCAGCTCCATGTAGAGTTAGCCCATAAGCACAACGTGCATATTCTGGTTGGATCGGGTCCGGCGAAAAAGGCGGATGGGCGTTTCGTTAACTCGGCTCAGCTTGTCACGCCGAAAGGAGCCGTTGGCGAGCAGGAGAAGCTCGTCATGACGCCGTTCGAGCACAATTGGGGCGTCACTGCGGGCGGTCCAGTGCGTGTCTTCGAGACGTCGCTCGGCAAGTTTGGCGTCGCAATCTGCTACGACAGCGAGTTTCCGCTCCTCGCTCGCGCGATGGCAGAGGCAGGTGCCGAGGTACTACTCGTTCCGTCCTGCACGGAGCGTGTTTCCGGATACCACCGCGTGCGCACGGGCTCGATGGCGCGCGCTCTCGAGAATACGATTGCAGCGGTACAGAGCCCGACTGTCGGGGATGCTCCGTGGTCGCCTGCGGTCGATTTCAATGCCGGCGCGGCGGGAATCTATGTGCCATCCGAGCATGATGTATCGGATACCGGCGTGCTCGCGGAAGGCACATTGAACGCGGCTGAGTGGGTAACGGCGGAGATCGACCTTGCGCGACTTTCCCGGCTACGTGAAACCGGCGAGATGCACAACTATGGCGACTGGGCGAAGCAGCCCGGTGCGCCGGCATCGCCTGTAGAGGTTGAAATCGTCCGCCTCGCGTAGGTCGGACGATTTCTCCCGAACTACTTCTACTTCAGCGCCCAGGTGACCGTGACGCGGGCTTCAAGCGTGCTTGTTCCGGCTTCGATCGGAACGGACATCGCGGCGGTCTTCGCTAGCCTTGGCGCGTAGGTAATGGGGCCGCTCGATGTCGTCTCCTCCGAGATCTGCAGGACTTCTCCGACTTCGGCGCCCGCTGCGGCCGCCAGAAGCTTTGCGCGGCGGAGCGCATTGCCGATCGCTTCCTTGCGCGCGTCGTCCTTCAGTGTGTCTTGCTTCGAGACCTCGAATGCCAGCCCTTGGACCTGATTGGCGCCCGCGGTGACGACCTCATCCAGCACATCGCCGAGCTTGTCGAGGTTCCGGACGAGCACCACGACCTGATTGCTGACACGGTAGCCCTTGAGCACGGGCGGTTGTCCATCCTTGGAATATTCCATCACCGGCTCGACGTTGAAGGACGCGGTCTGAATGTCCTTGGGATCGATGCCCTTCGCCTTCAACTCGCCGATGACCTTGCTCATCGTCTCGCTGTTGCCCGTCAGTGCTTCGCGTGCGGTCTGGGCTTCTGTCGTGACGCCCGATGTAATGCGGGCTTGATCGGGTTCGGCTTCGGCCGTGCCGGTCGCGGAGACCGTGATGGTCCGTTCCATGGTTTTCTCCTCGGCACGTAGGATCGTCGTCGCCTGGGTCATGAGGAGCGCAGCCGTGAAGCCCAGCTTGAGGGCCGAAACGATAAATCGGGGACGCGAAGCGCTCAGCATTGGAAGTCTCCTCACTTTGTTCCAGGGTCGCTATAAGCGGTTCGCGGACAAAAGAGGGCGGAATCCTGTATTTCGCCTGAACGCACGATTTTTAGCGTCTTGATGCGCTCCCGAGCTGCCTTGCGAGGCTCGGATCTCCTGCTATAGCATTCGGCATCGCCGATCGCGCGGGCTGCGTGGCGCTAACTCCCCATTGTACGCCGAGATCAGGGAATGATGGAAACGAAGCTTCGCGAAGACGTCGGCAATGGAAGCCAAGGTTCCGACATACGCCAATCTTTAGGCTCGGATTTCCTCGTCATCGGATTCTTCACGCCGAACTACGAGCCAGCCGCCTCGGCGTTTGCGAAAAACCTCGCGGAGCATCGCATATCGCACCATCTCTATGCGCGCCCCATTGTCGAGGGTGACTGGTATTCGCAGACGCGGCAGAAGCCAAGCGTGCTCGCGGCGGCGAGGCGCGACTATCCCGATGGGCTCCTCCTGTTCATGGATGTCGATTGCAGGGTTCGCGGCGATATCGGCGAAATTCTGCAATCGCGAGGCGACATCGCGATGCGAACCAAGGGGACCGCGATGGGAACCCGGCAGGCCTTGAAGCCGTGCACGCGCGTCATGCTTGTCCGCCCCACCATCGGAGCCGACGCCTTCATCGCCGGGTGGGAAGCTGCCTGCCAGCGCGCCCGCGATGGCAACTCGGCCGAATACATGCTCATCCAAGCGATGTCGGACAGTCCCGAAAACTATTCGGTCGGGACTTTGCCGATCACGTATGCCGGGATGGAACTGCACGACGCGCCGGCCGATGCCGTTATCGTACACGACAGCATTCGCGATCCGACACGACCTGCTTGGGCGCTGCGTAGAAGCCTGCAGAAGCATTTCCGGGCGACCCGAAACGCGGCTTTTCGTCTTGCGACCGGTAAAAGCTACGATGAGCTTTACCAAAAGCGCGGGGCGCGCGGGAGAACCCAATAAGCCATCTTTTGCCGGCAACAGATTGCCGGGCGCAAAATCACTGTCGAGGCTGTCCGCTCGCCGAACATCTGGTATGAGAGGCACCGCGCGGGCCCGTAGCTCAATGGTTAGAGCTGACGGCTCATAACCGTCTGGTTCCAGGTTCGAGTCCTGGCGGGCCCACCAATCCCACGTCCGCTAGAGTTCGCAGACGTTCGTAACTAACGAATATTGCTATGAAATTTAAGTGTGGAGTGTGTGCGCGACGGTTCGTTCCGGTTCGTTGGTATCCGTGAATTTTGATGGTATTGTTGTTGGTATCGCTTCGCCAGGATACCAACAGATGCGCCAATGCCGTTGACAGATACCGCGGTTCGCAACGCCAAGAAGCGGGCCAAGCCCTACAAGATCTCAGATGGCGGCGGGTTGCATCTGCTGGTCCAAGCAAATGGCGCAAAGTTGTGGCGCCTGGCCTATCGCTTCGCGGGTAAGCAGAAGACGCTCGCGCTGGGCGGATATCCGGCCGTAACACTCCAGAAGGCTCGTAAGAGCCGGGACGATGCTCGGCAGCTATTGGCCGATGGGCTCGACCCGTCAGTGCAGAAGAGACAGGAAAAAGTTGCTGCCCGGCTCGGCGGCAATGCGACTTTCAAAGCGCTCGCTTTGGAGTATCTCAGCAATCAGCGCCACGCGCTCAGTCCCTATTATGCCGATCAGCTTCAACGCCGACTAGAAAGGGACATCTTTCCTTCACTTGGCCGTCGGCCGATTGCTGAAATTGATGCGCTGGAATTGCTCGACGTATTGCGCAAGGTCGAGAAACGCGGCGCCCTGGAACAGGCCAAGCGACTGAGACAGACTTGCGGACAGATTTTTCGGTATGCCGTTATCACTCGTCGGGCCAAGCACGACCCCACGAGCGGGCTTAAGGGCGCTTTGAAGCCAAACGGCCGGCAGCAACACCACCGGACGATGCCGCGAGATGATATGCCGGCGTTTTTGCGTGCACTCGACTCCTACGACGGCGATCCGCGCACGGCGTTCGCCTTACGCATTGTTGTGTTGACTTTCGTGCGTACCACTGAGTTACGCGCGGCGCGCTGGGAGGAATTCGAGGGCATAGACGGGCGCGAACCGCTGTGGCGCATTCCGGCCGGGCGCATGAAGGCCCGGTTCGAGCACTTGGTGCCATTGTCGCGCCAAGCCGTTGCCACGCTCAAAGACCTTCGAGCCTTACCGGGGGCCGACGCCAACGGCTTCCTATTTCCTTCGCCGTCTCGCGAAGGCTGTATGTCGAACAACACGATGCTCTATGCGCTGTACCGTCTGGGTTGGCATGGCCGCGCCACCGTTCACGGGTTCCGCGGCGTCGCGTCAACGATCCTCAACGAGATGGGGTTCAATCCTGACTGGATCGAGCGTCAACTTGCGCACGATGAACGAGACGAGGTGCGCGGTGCTTACAATTCCGCGCAGTATCTTCCTGGTCGCCGCGCCATGTTGCAACGGTGGGCAGATTGGCTCGATGAGGTAAAGGCGAGCGGCAACGTGACGTTGATCGCGCGCGAGGCCGCGTGATGGATCGGCTAGGCGGTTGAGATGATTCAGTCGCAGGACGACTTTGTTTCAATTACGCTTGCCGAACTTTGCGAGCGCACCACCGTGCCGCGGGATGTTATCGAACGATATCTTTTGGCAACTCAACAGGAACATTTATTTCAGAAAAGTCAGATGCAGATCTGGTGGGAACTGCTCATCGCAGATCTCCCGGCGTTCCATGCTTACCTCAAGCAAAACGAAGCCGTCAGACCCGAGTCCGAACTCGCAGCGCGAGCGGACGTAATCACTATTGTAATTTGGCGCGCCGCTCCGCGCCAGCGAACAAACAATGGTGTCACGGAGCGACTAAGAAGAATTCAAAGTTGCCTGGAAACATTGCGGTCAAAAACGTCGTCCGATGAGACTGGCGAACGCGTTTCTCGCGCCCTCAAAAACTTTCCCTACTTGGAGGCTGAGAACGAATTCCACGATGCATTCGAAAAAATAAGGCCGGACAGGGTACACCGGCGCGGAAATTCTGTCTCTCTTCTGACAGGCCGGTCTCCTACCGTTTCAGAAGAGGTGGAATGTATCGACGCCCCCTTCATCATTGTGGAGTGCGCGAGAGGCTGAGTAACCCCAAAAATCCCTTTCATCCCGGGAGGCCGCCGCGAAATTGTTGCCCGTCGATTTGATCGAAAGTGGTTCGCCATGTGCTGGCATGGCCGCAACCGACAGCAAGCACGCTAAGAGGATGGCTGTTTTCATTTATCGGAATCACCACCGGAACGCGCGCTATAGCCAACTCATGGCAGACTTTAACGCGAAGGCGGGGCGATAAGCGTGATTTGCATAGGGGGAATTTACTAGGGGATTTTATTATGCGAATAGCCGAATTTGCCCAGCTCGTTGCACAGAAGAAAATAAACGGATCTTCGGTCGTCACGCTCAGCATTGCCGAGGCCGTGAGCCTATTGAACGACATGATGTTTGCTTTCGGAAGACTGGAAACACCTCACGGGCAGGCGTTCATCGAAGACATAAAAAAAGCCCGCTGTACCTAAGCGACCGAGGGCTAGTCGTTTTGGCTTCTTTCCGTAGAGGGGCCCAAGGCCACCGCTATTGGCGAGTGTGCCGATTCCTGACTGCGGCTGCCTTTTGCTGGTTGTCAGAGGGGGGAGAAT
This sequence comes from uncultured Alphaproteobacteria bacterium, assembly GCA_963710005.1. Classification (GTDB taxonomy): domain Bacteria; phylum Pseudomonadota; class Alphaproteobacteria; order Rhizobiales; family Hyphomicrobiaceae; genus Hyphomicrobium_B. Next base: position 140,024 of record CAVPYR010000003.1, on the reverse strand, counting down.
GTACTCAACTCGCATGCTCGGAACGAGAGCGTAGCTGCCACGTTCTCCTGATCGAGCAGCAGCCGCGTATCGTGTTTTGCGTTTTGTAGGGCTCTGAGCCAGCATTCCCCCCCGTGCAACGGTCCGGCAGTCCTCTGACGGACCGTCTTTGTTTCTGACCAGATTGAACTATGCGCTCCCCATCAGCGTTGTCCGCTAAGAGGTACCAAGGAGCGCTCAATGGCTATTCTGACGACAGCGATCACCACCTTCATTGTACTGGTCCTGATCGGGATAATCGTCGGCCTATTTTTCAATAGGGGCGGTCGCGGCTGGCTAGGACGACAAGTTGCAGGCGTCACTGGACTTGGAGATGCGACTTACGCGCTGGTGGGCATCGCTGGCTCTTTCATGGGCTTCCACATCGGCGTCATTCTGGAATTGCTGCCAAGCTTTCTTCTCTACATCGCGGCGATCGCGGGAGCCTTCTTGACGCTTATCGTTTGGCGCCGAGCTTGAACGCAACGGGCAACGATCCTCCAAGCATCCCCTTCCCTACTCAGGAACCGGGACAGCTTCCTCCTCTCCCGCCAGAGCCAAAGGAGCCGCCGCAACCGGCGCCAATCCCGATCGATGACCCAAAACCGGAACCCAAGCCCGGACCATGAGCGCAACACCTCAGCCAGGTTGCAGCCGACCAGTTGTAAGTCGGCGGCAGGTTGCGCGGGGAGTCATTTGGACCGCAGCGAACTACGACTTCGAGGAGTCCAATTTGTGCTCTAGGAAAAACCTAAGCATCTCTTTCGTCGCGTCGGGACCCTTCGGGTCGGTAAAGGACCCCGAAGTGCTGCCTCCCGACCAAGCATGGCCGGCTCCGTGAATGATCCATTCCTCGACGAGCCCGCGCCCGCTCGCATCACGTTGTATGGAACGAGTGTAAGAGCGGCCGCCGGGTAAACTTCCCTTTTCTACAACCGTTTTGAATTCGCCGCCCGCTTGGGCTCGTGCGATGACCTCTCCGCCGTTGCGCGGATGCACCGTCGAGTCGCGATCACCGTGAAAGACGATCGTCGGTAGCGGGTTGAACACACCTGCTTGCCGGCCGCCCTTTGGGTCTGGCACCGGATGGTGCCCTTGCATCGCGGCGAATGCTGATGGCAGGTCGCGGGCGACGCCGCACGCTAAACCGGAATGAACACCGACAGCCGCATAAATGTCGGGATATGCTTCGGCCACATTAGATGCCGCAGCGCCACCCGCAGACAGTCCCGCGATGTAGATGCGTCGCGCATCGATCTTGTAATCCGACATAACCTGGCGCGTGATTCCAGCAATGATGGCTGGCTCACCCTGGCCGCGCTTCTGATCGCTGCTTTTGAACCAATTCCAACACTTCGAGGAGTTGGCAGCCACGGCCTGCTCTGGATAGACGACGAAACACGATTGCTCTTCCGCGACGAAGTTCATTTGGGTGCCGGCGGCAAAATCGTCAGGCGTTTGGGTACAGCCATGAAGCATGACAATCAGCGGTCGCGGTTCATTGCTATAGCGGCTCGGAATGTAGAGCTTGTATGCGCGACTTCCTGCTTCGTTGGCAAAGGATTGGGCAATAAAACGACCAGCGGTAGGTACGACTTTGGAGGGCGGCGCCGAAGGCTTTAGTAGGCCGTGTAGGACGCCTGCGGACCGACCTGATATCAGATCTCGAAGGACGTGGTGCGTTGGTTCCAACGACTGGCTCGTTGTATCTGGGCTTGATGGGCCTTCCGTCGTCACTAGGCCAACATCGAGGACATTCGACTTTGCCGCTATGTCATTGAAGGGAAGCTCTACGATTGAGGCTCGCTCGGATCCACGGGCTGGCGAGCCCCCGGCCAACCCGCCGCCGCGCAAAAGTCTTTGCAGTAGCGTGGTTGCTTCGACGAGGCGGCCGGCTTGGGTCAGACGAGTTGCCTTCATCATGTCATCGGGCACTGAGTCGATCATTTAGGCCACCTATCTGTGAGAAAAACTGCTCAGGCTTCTGTTGATGCCCGGCCGCAGGAAAAAAGTGAGGACGGGAGCGCTCAACGCATGCGATCGGCCAGGGCGGCCTTGACCTCCGGGCTGGCATGCAATGCTCCCAGAACCGAGATCGAGGAAATGGTGGCGCGGGCCAGCTCGACGGGGACGTCGGCCGCTATCGTCACCAACCCGAGGACGTTGAGTTGGAGTGTTTCCCGAGAGACCCGAATGGCCTCGAGATCGGCGCGACTGTAGGTGCGCAAGCCAAGTTCCAGAGTTTTCCGGACGACAGTTTGCTTGACGACGTCGGCATGCCGGTCGAGCTGATTTCGTATAGCGGTGCGGATGAAGTCGGTGCGGTTTGAATAGAACCCTTCCTGCACCATCAAATCAATGTGGCCGAGATCAACGAAGCCGAGGTTGATCGTGATCTTCTCGGTGTCGGCCGTCTTTGGGCGCATTTCATGAACAGTAGCCGGCATCGCTGTCACCATCCTCAAACCATCCATATGGATGGCATATGGAGGTACATCGCTGGACTTCAAGGCCCCTCGCCCAGAGCCCGGCGACGAAGCTTCTCGCCATGCGCGGCGATGCCGCCGGGTCAGATCGTGTGTTCCCTATCACCGAGCGACGGATCAACTACATCATGAAAGCCATTGTGAAGCGCGCTGACGGTAACCCCGGTGCGTCGCCGCACTGGCTCCGCCACGGCCACGCTTCGGACGCGATCGATAATGGGGCTCCCATTACCCTAGTTTCTCAGACACTCGGGCATGCCGATTTGAAGACGACTAGCGTCTATGCCCACGCTCGGCCGAACGAAAGCTCAAGCCGGTTTCTGAAAGGCCGCTGAGGTCGCTGTCACGGGCGTCCAAGGGACCCACCTGCCCCATGCGCGGTGGTCAACCTTAACAGATCAAAGGTGTTGTCTTTATTGGGCCATACGGGATCTTCGAAACGTTGCCAGATGTATCGGCAATTGTTCGCATGGGAGAAACGTCCATGAAAAAAGCGATCATGTCACTCATAGCGCTGAGCTTCGTTTTTGGAATTCCGCTAGCACTAACCTCGGCCGCTCCGGCAAGTGCGTGCTGGTGGACCAAAGATCACGCGCCTTGAGTTCATAAAGTAGGACGAGAGGCAATGAGGCCATTGCTTCTCGTCAGATGGCACCGCTCCCGGACCATGGCGGCACGTTATGCTCATAAGGCCCAGCAGATCCCGACGTCGCCACACAGATTGCCGGGGGTCGGGCCCAAGCCCGGATGTTGCGGTCTAGGCGGCAAATTTAGACTTGATCAGGCCGAGGACCAGGGCGGTAATCCCGCCGCTCACACCACCCGTAAGGAAGGCCGAAACGATGGTGCTGATGTCAAGGCCCGAGGACGCAGCCGCTCCGCCGATCCCGAGCAGGGAGCCGAGGATTTGCCCACCGGCACCTCCGCCGACCGCACCCGCGATGGTGTTTCCAAGTTGCCCGAGATTTGTATCTTTGGACAGGGCCCCGGCGGCGTTGCCAACAATCGCGCCGCTGATGAGCTGAATAATCAAAGGAATGAGGTTCATATTATGTCTCCGGAATATGGACAGCGCCTTCCGGCGACCGTGCGCCCGCCAACGGGGTGAAGCAAGCGCCACGGCGGGGTAAAGATAATGAAACGAAGCTATCTTCGGTCAACCTTAAGCAAAGGGTCATTCCGACTTGCGAGACCGTCTGGGCAAAACCCAAGCATCACCGAGCGCATCATTGCCCAATCACCGCAAGGGGCCCACGGACGCGGTGAAACTTCTGTTCCGGCCGTCAGCAGCATCAGGCTCGCGCAATGCATACGCGAGATTTGCTCCGGCGGCGCTAAGCCGCTAGGAGGTCCTGCTTCTCGAACCCGGACTGGAAAATCCGCATGGCGCTCGTAGGCCAGCGTAACCCGCTTCCACGCATCATCTTGCGGCCGGCGGATGGAACGCTTGGCAGTCGGACGGACAATCCCAGAACTCGCCTCGGACCGAAACCGTCCGAAGCAGGCAGTGTCCGTAACACAAATTGACACTGGTGAGTGGCGGAGATAGGCGGCCTCTGCCGGGGCCGCCGCACCGCGCCCCCCGTCAGATGTGCTTATCGCACTTGATCCATCCAAACATTTGATCTCCGAACTTCACCGTTCGATCAGCGACGCGTTTAGCGAAGCTCGTCGTGCCATCGACGACAGAGGCGACATCGGATCTCATTTGCTTGTAACCGAGGCAGTGTGCCTCTGACGCCGCAGGTAATGAAACGAGCACAGCAACCCCCATTGCGGCGCCGAGGACTATATGTTTCGACATGCTAGAACTCCTGTTTGCCTTCAACGATAGATAGAATCTACGCCGAAGGCGCGCGAAGGCGAGCGGGGTCTCCTGATTTGGTTAGCTCAGGATGAAAAAGTACTCCGCCAAACGGGGGTTAACGGCGAGCGGAGCCAAAAGCAGGCAACTCGACGCCGACGTCTGACCGACCCGAAAAAGATCAGTTGGACGGTGACGCGTTGCCAGCCGCAAGTGAAAACCCGATCGAGAAAAATCGACGCTTTCGCAAGCTCTTGGTGGGAGACGGGTATCGATGGTCCCCCAAGGGCTTAAGAATTGTTGATGCGCTTGTTCTGCGCCAGTGGCTTGCCGGCCTCGACGCCGAAACCGCTCACGACATTGAGCACGCCGGGTGCAGGATATCGCCGATGAGATCCATCAGCACCATCCGCTCGCCCGAGCCGGCGGCAACATGTCGGCCGCGATCTCGGCATTGGTCGGGAAAGTTGCTCGACGGCGGAGAGACCCCCCTCCCGTACTGTGGCGAGCAGCTAGATCACTCAGGAAACGGTCCTGTTGTCTCGCATTTGAGACAGATCGCACCTTGCTGCCGATCCGACCGTAGTGACGCGCGCCGCTCGCACGGCGACACTCTAAGTCAGTCCGAAATTCGAGTGTGACGTACTTTGACACAAGTCAAGGTCAAGTCATTCGTCGCGGATCAAGGAAATGGCCAAGTTTAAATAACGTCCGCAATCAACGGACCGGATGCGGGAGGGATATCGTGAAGGACACCGCGGACGAAAGATCCGGCCTAAGTGACATGCTGGCTCTCGGTAGCGCTCTGCTCTTTGCGATCATCGGATTGATTTTGGCCGTTGCCGGCGTCGACGGGGGCATGCGGCTGCACGGTTTGATACTCTGCGTGGCGAGCGCAGCGGCCGGTGTATATATTCTTTCCCATCCGACCGACCTCCGGAAAGAAAAAGCGTCCGGCTATTTCGACGGGCCTGTTCGTGTTGCGACTGTCGCGTGCGTGTTTTGGGGTGTCGTTGGATTTCTCGTCGGCGACGTGCTCGCTTGGCAGCTCGCCTTCCCCGCGCTCAATTTCGATTTGCCCTGGACCAATTTCGGTCGGCTGAGGCCGGTGCATACGTCCGCCGTTATTTTTGCATTCGGCGGCAACGCGCTGATCGCAACGTCTCTTTATGTCGTGCAGAGAACGTGCCGAGCACGGCTCCCAGGCAAATGGGCTCCTTGGTTCGTCGTGTGGGGATACCAGCTTTTCATCGTACTCGCCGCGTCGGGCTATGTTCTCGGCATTACCCAAGGAAAGGAATATGCTGAACCCGAATGGTACGTCGATATATGGCTGACGATCGTTTGGGTTACCTATCTACTGGTCTTTCTCGGCACACTCAGAAAGCGCGAAGAGCCGCACATTTACGTCGCGAACTGGTTCTATCTCGCCTTCATCGTGACGATCGCGATGCTGCACATCGTGAACAACCTCGCGCTGCCGGTTTCGCTTCTCGGCTCGCAAAGCTATCCGCTTTTCCCAGGCGTCCAAGGCGCAATGACCCAGTGGTGGTACGGTCATAACGCTGTCGGCTTCCTCCTCACGGCAGGCTTCCTTGGCATCATGTATTACTTCATTCCGAAGCGTGCCGAGCGGCCCGTCTATTCCTATCGCTTGTCGATCGTACACTTCTGGTCGCTGATCTTTCTCTACATCTGGGCAGGACCGCACCATCTCCACTACACCGCCCTGCCGGAGTGGGCTCAGACGCTCGGCATGACGTTCTCGATCATGCTGTGGATGCCGTCGTGGGGCGGCATGATCAATGGCCTGATGACGCTCTCGGGCGCCTGGGATCGGCTCAGGACCGACGCCGTCATTCGCTTGCTCGTCGTCTCCGTCGCCTTCTACGGCATGTCGACGTTCGAAGGGCCACTGATGTCGATCAAGGCGGTGAACTCACTTTCTCACTATACGGATTGGACGATTGGGCACGTGCATTCGGGCGCGCTTGGATGGGTCGGCATGATCTCCTTCGGCGCCGTCTATTGCATGGTTCCATGGCTCTGGAAGCGCGAAGGCCTTTATTCGATGCGCCTTGTCGAATGGCACTTCTGGCTCGCGATGATTGGCATCGTTCTCTACGTCTCGTCGATGTGGGTCGCCGGCATCACGCAGGGCTTGATGTGGCGTGCCTACGATCATCTCGGCTTCCTAAAATATTCCTTCATAGAGACAGTGGAAGCGCTTCATTGGCCTTACATCATTCGGGCGACCGGCGGCGTGCTGTTCCTGCTTGGCGGCCTGATCATGGCCTATAACGTGTGGCGTACGATCAGAGGCGACCAGCCCGTCGACATCAAAGATCAGCCGCGTGTCGCAGCTGCTCCTGAACTCCGCCCCGGCGTTGTCGCCGTACCGGCTGAATGAAGGGAGCCCATGATGAACCACGCCATTTTCGAGAAGAATTCCCTCATTCTTTTGATCGCTACGCTGATCGTCGTCTCGATCGGAGGCATCATTGAAATCGCCCCGCTCTTCATGCTGCAGTCTACGATCGAGAAGGTCGAAGGCATGCGCCCCTATTCGCCGCTGGAGCTCGCAGGCCGCGACATCTACGTGCGTGAAGGCTGCTACAATTGCCACAGCCAGATGATCCGCTCGTTGCGGGACGAGATAGAGCGTTACGGACATTACTCGCTCGCCGCCGAGAGCATGTACGATCACCCCTTCCAGTGGGGATCGAAACGCAATGGTCCTGATCTCGCTCGGGTCGGCGGTAAGTATTCCGATGCCTGGCATGTCGAGCATATGCGAGATCCGCGCTCCGTCGTGCCGGCTTCGATCATGCCCGGCTATCCCTTCCTCGAAAAGACACCGCTGAACTACGGCAACATCGCCGACCGCATGAAGACATTGCAACGTATCGGCGTGCCGTACACCGACGAGATGATCGCCAATGCGAAGGCTGATGTGCTCGCGCAGATATCGGCCGACACGAGTGTGGCGAAGGCCCTGATGCAGCGCTATCCGAAGGCGCAGGTCAGGAGGTTCGACGGCCAGCCTGGTGACGATGTCCCGCCCAGCGAGCTCGATGCGGTCGTCGCCTATCTGCAGATGCTCGGCACACTCGTGGACTTCACGAAATTCGACGCCAGCGGCCCCAATCTCAGGTGAGACCATGACTTACGACGAAGCACAGGTGCTCTCGCAGATCGTCTCGATGGCGATCTTCATGGCCCTTCTCGTCGCGGCTTTCGTCTACGCATTTCGCCCCTCGAACAAATCAACATTCGAGCACGTAGCGAAGGCGGCGATCGATCAGGACGACAGAAAAGAGAAACAGTGACAGCCAATGGCCAGCGAGAAGCACATCGATGAGGTAACCGGCGTCGAGACCACGGGACACGTGTGGGACGGCGACATAATGGAACTCAACAAGCCGCTGCCGAGGTGGTGGTTGTATGTCTTCTATGCCTGTATCGTCTGGGCCTTTTGCTACTGGCTCGTTTATCCGGCTTGGCCGACGCTGACCGGCTATACGAAGGGATTTCTTGGTTACAGCCAACGCAGTGAAGCCGCGAGAGACGTGGCTGCAGCCAAGGCGGCGCAGGACAAGTATCGAGCGGCGATCGCGGCGACGCCCATAGCCGACATCAAAAAGAATCCTGAGCTATTCGAATTCGCTCGAGACGGTGGCGCCGCTATTTTCGGTGACAACTGTGCCCCTTGTCACGGCCGTGGCGCGCAGGGCGCCGTCGGATATCCCAATCTCAACGATGACGATTGGCTGTGGGGCGGCGATCTCGAAAATATTCAAACGACCATTACTTACGGCGCCCGGTCCAGCGATCCGAAGACCCACGACACAGCCATGCCGCGGTTCGGCCTCGATAAGATCCTTGAGCCGGCCCAGATCAACGATGTCGCCAATTACGTTCGCTCGTTCTCGCATCTTAATGTGGACACGGCGGCCTCTTCACGAGGTGCCGCGATCTTCGCGGACAATTGCGCGGCATGTCACGGGACTGACGGCAAGGGTAACACCGACGTCGGCGCACCGAATCTAACCGACGCCATCTGGCTCTACGGCAGTAGCCAGGAAGCCGTCATGCGCAGCGTCGAAACCGGGCGCGGAGGGACGATGCCGGCGTGGACCGGCCGTCTCGATCCCGTCTCGATCAAAATGGTGGCGCTCTATGTTCATTCGCTCGGCGGCGGCAAGCCTGAGCCCGCAAAGGATGCCCCCACACCGGCCGAGGCGCCCAAATGACAATGGTGGGCGGACATAACAAGTTCATTGCGGACGCCCGCCGCGGCGAGGCCAAGGCGAAAAGCGCGCCTGTCGAGACGAGTATCTACGCGCCGCATCAGAAGATATATCCGAAGGAAGCTCACGGAACCTTCCGCAACATCAAATGGGCGGTCACGGCGATCACGCTGGTCCTCTACTATATCCTGCCGTGGATCAGATGGGATCGCGGACCGGGCCTACCCAATCAAGCGTTTCTTCTCGACTTTGCCAATCAGCGCCTGCTGTTCGGGCCGATCGAAATTTGGGCGCAGGAATTCTATTATGTGACGGGCGCGCTGGTCCTCTCGGCGCTATTGCTTTTTCTAGTAACAGCAATCGCCGGGCGCATGTGGTGCGGGTATACCTGCCCACAGACGGTCTGGACCGATCTGATGATTGCGGTCGAGCGATTCTGGCAGGGAGATCGCAACGCTCGCTTGCGCCTCGATCAGAGCGGCTCGTCGTTCGAAAAACTCTGGAAGAAATCTGCGACCCATATTTCGTGGCTGCTCATCGCTCTCGCCACCGGCGGCGCTCTCGTTTTTTACTTTCGCGATGCGCCGACCCTTGCTGTCGAGCTCGCCACCGGAACAGCTCCGCTGGTTGCGTACGTCTTTCTCGGAATCTTCGCTCTTACGACCTATGTTCTCGGCGGCTTGGCGCGCGAGCAGGTCTGCATTTACATGTGTCCCTGGCCGCGCATCCAAGGGGCCATGGTCGACCATGATTCCCTCTTCATTTCCTATCGTGAAGTCCGCGGCGAACCCCGCGGATCGCATAAGCGCGATGAAAGCTGGGAAGGAAGAGGCGACTGCATAGACTGCAAAGCTTGCGTCTCCGTCTGCCCTACGGGCATCGACATCCGCGACGGCGCACAGCTTGAGTGCATTCAATGCGCATTATGCATTGATGCCTGCAATGAGATTATGGATCGCGTGGGCCGTCCGCGCGAGCTGATCGCCTACACGACGGCCGCCAATCTCGAGAACGCGACCAAAGGCCCCCGCGACGGCTGGCGGATCGTACGGCCGCGAACGATCCTCTATTCAATTCTGATTACCGCCATCGGCAGCCTGATGGTCTGGTCACTGCTCAACCGCGCAGATACGCAGGTTAGCGTCGCGCCCGACCGCAATCCGCTGTTCGTCACGTTGAGCGATGGCGGTCTACGCAACGGCTACACAGTGAAAATTGCCAACAAGCTGCAGCACACGCGGCTTTTCAAGATCGGCATTTCAGGCCTTCCGGCTGCCCGCCTCCAGTTTGTCGAGTTCGATAGCCAGGATCCTGTGATCGATGTCGCCCCCGCGGAAGTCCGCGCGGTCAAGTTCTTCGTTTCTCTGACCCCTTCAGCGCGGAAGGAACTTAAGGGAGAGTCGACTCTCACGACAATCACCGTGACAGACACCACGACCGGTCATTCAACTTCGCGTTCGACGACGTTCAGCGGGCCGGCGCCATGAAATCCGGCGCCATGAAACAAGCCATTCCTGTCCGGAGCGGGATTAGCGGTTGGCATGTGCTGTTCGGCATGATCGCCTTCTTCCTGATTGTCACCGCGGTCAACGGTTTGATGATCTATAAGGCCCTCTCGACATTCGGCGGCGACACGCCGGACGCCTACCGGACGGGCCTGCTGTACAATCAGCGCATCGCCGAGGAACGCCAGCAGGATGAGCGCGGCTGGACAGAATCCACAAATTTCGACGGTCCGACCGGGATGTTCAGTGTGACGCTCAAAGATCATGAGGGTCACGGCGTCGAGGACTTGCAAATCAGCGGGACTATCGGCCGCCCGGCAACGGATATTGCCGATCATAATCTGGTCCTCACCGCTGCAGGCGGGGGGACCTATTCGACGGTCGTGCCTAATCTGTCGGAAGGCACATGGGATATTTCTCTGGTTGCCAGCCAGGGCGATGTCGCCCATCGAAGCGTTGTATATCGAGCAAAGGCGCGGCTATGGAAACAGCCCTGATCGCCCCGCCGGCGCCGCAGAAGAACGCGTCGCTCCAAGATGCCACGGCAAGCCTCGAGACGGTGACGCTGTCCGTTCCGGAGATCGTTTGCGGAAACTGCATCCGTACCGCGGAGACGGCGCTAAGAAACATTCGAGGTGTTTCGGCAGCACGCGCCAACCTCGCTCTGCGCCGCGTGACGGTAACGCTCCGCCGCCGACCCGACAGTGCAAGTCCCGATGTGCCGGACCTCGTCGCAGCCCTGAAAAGCGTCGGCTACACGGCCGCAGAACTGGTCGAAGGCGCAGAAACGGCAGCATCACGAGGGCGCACGAGTGAGCTTATTCCGCGGCTCGGCGTCGCGGGTTTCGCAGCGGCCAACATCATGCTGCTGTCTGTATCGGTCTGGTCGGGCGAAGTTTCCGACATGGACAGCTCCGTGCGTGACCTCTTTCATTGGGTGTCGGCGCTCATAGCGTTGCCGGCCATCGCCTATGCCGGCCAACCATTTTTTCGCTCGGCTTTCTCGGCACTGTGCGCTCGCCGCCTCAACATGGATGTTCCGATCTCACTCGGCATCCTCCTCGCGACCGCGATGAGCCTGTTCCAGACGATACGGGGGTCGGAGCAGGTCTATTTCGATGCCGCGACAACGCTCGTGTTCTTTCTTCTGATTGGCAGGGTGCTCGATGAGAGCATGCGCGTACGAGCCAGAGGTGCCGCGGAAAATCTGCTGAGCCTCCGCGCTATGAGTGCGACTGTGGTGTCGGAAGACGGGTCGGTGCGGTCCCTTCCGGCTCGCGCTCTCTCGCCCGGGATGCGGGTGGCCGTGGCCGCCGGAGAGCGCATCCCCGCAGACGGTGCCATCGTCTCGGGTGTCAGCGAAATCGACGAGAGTTTGATCACCGGCGAGACCGTACCGCGCAGCGTAGCGCCGGGCGCTCACGTTCATGCCGGCACGGTCAACGGCGGCGGGCCTTTGCACATTCATGTCACCCTCGCCGATGAGAACACGCTGCTCGCGGAAATCGGTCGCCTGATGCTCGCGGCTGAGCAGAGCAGAGGCCGCTACGTACGGCTCGCCGACAGAGCGGCTCAAATCTATGCGCCTGCAGTTCATGTGCTCGGGCTGCTGACGTTCACGGGCTGGATGCTCTTGGGAAGCGGGTGGGAGCTCTCGCTCACTCATGCCATTGCGGTGTTGATCATTACGTGCCCGTGCGCTTTGGCGCTAGCGGTACCCGCCGTGCAGGTCGCGGCTATGAGCCGGCTGTTCAGTCGCGGCGTCATCGTGAAGGCGGCCGACGGTCTCGAACGGATGGGCGAGATCGACAGCGTCGTTTTCGACAAGACGGGCACACTGACACTCGAGCAGGTTGTACTCGCTGACGACCAGAACATCGATTCCAGGCTTCTGGCCCGCGTTGCTTCGCTCGCGGTTACGAGCCGGCATCCCTATGCGCAAGCCATCGTTCGCGCCGCGCGTGACCGCGGGATCGTCGTTGACGCTGTCGAAGGCGTTCAGGAAGTCCCCGGCTCCGGGCTTTCATATATCAAGGAGGGACGAGAGGAGCGGCTCGGGTCCGCGAATTGGGTTGGCGCTGGTGCCGATCAGAATGCTGAGGCTTCTCTCTGGTACAAGTCTGCCGACGAGGCGCCCATTGGCTTCCGCTTTATCGATCTCGTTCGGCCCGACGCGAGAGAGACTGTCAAATCGCTGCGAGATGCCGGCTACGCCGTCGAATTGCTGTCCGGCGACCGGCCTCAGGCTGTTGCGCGGGCCGCAGCTGTGAGCGCGATCACGGATTGGCAGGGCGCGTTGCGACCATCCGAGAAGCTCGAGCGCATCGACGAACTACGAGCGAAAGGTCGTAGGGCGCTGATGGTAGGCGATGGGTTGAACGATGCTCCGGCGCTGGCGGCTGGATATGCCTCGATGTCGCTTGCGTCGGCGGTCGACATCAGCCAGGCAGCCGCAGACGCGGTGTTTCAAGGCGATCGGCTCGGGTCGGTCGTCGAGACGCTGAAGGTTGCTCAAGCCGCACGCCGAATGGCACTGCAGAATTTTGCGATTGCAATTGGATACAACGCGGTCTTTGTTCCGATGGCGATGCTCGGGCATGTGACGCCGCTGGTCGCGGCGCTGGCCATGTCAACATCGTCGATCGTCGTGACGGCGAATGCGATCCGCCTCAGGACGAAGAAGCTCTCCTTGAAGCCCGTCAGGAGGTACGAATGACCTCTCTCGCATGGCTCATTCCTGCAGCATTGACGCTCGGGCTCATGGGGCTCGGCGGCTTTTTATGGGCGCTGCGCAGCGGTCAGTTCGAAGATCTCGAAGGTGCTGGCTGGCGCGCCATCGAGGACGGCGAGCCTGCGAACACGGCCGCGCACGAAGAGTTTGCGGATCGCCATGCTTGAATCGGTGGTCATATCGGGAATCGCATTCGGGCTCGCGGGCGCACTGCATTGCGCTGCGATGTGCGGTGGAATTGCCTGTGGTGCGTTGCTGCTGCTTGGTGCGCCGACCTCCGGAGAGCGATATCGGCAATTGGCCCTCATGCAGGCAGGCCGCGTCACGACCTACGCAACGATGGGCGCAGTTGGCGGCGCGATCGGCGCCGGACTTGCGGCGCCGCGAGGAGGAATAAGCTTCGAGGTCATGCAATGGGCCGCTGCCTTCTCCCTGATGTGGATGGGGCTGGTACTTGCGGGTGTGATGCCGCGTCTTTCTCACCTAGATCGCGGAGTTTCCTACCTCGCCCGAGCGTTCGACACGATTGCCGAGCCGCTCCGAAAAAGGAGGACGGCCGGACCATTTGCATTGGGCATCGCATGGGGGCTCAATGCCTGCCCGATGCTCTATGGCGCGGTGTTCTTTTCCTCGCTGACAGGCTCGGCACTTCACGGATTTCTATTCATGACCGGTTTCGGACTTGGCACGTTGCCGGCCGTCTTTGCTGCCGCAAGCGGCTTGACCTTCTTGCGCACGATAAACGCCAAGTGGCAGGTGCGGTTAGCGGCCGGCATGGCCTTAGTTCTCGCCGGGTTCGCGAGCATCTACGTGCCCTGGCCGGTCATCCGAGGATTTTGTCTGCTTTGACACCAAAAGCCGACCTCAATTTGGGTGTGACGAAGTTCCGCGTTGGGTCAAAGCTGCGGTCGAACAATGGCCATATCTACATCTCTCCCGCCGCGAATGCAGGCGCATCTTGGAGAAATAATAGCGTCGCTCCGCCATGCTACGACAGCGAAAGCCAAATGGTTTGATTTGTCTGGCATTAGGCGTCGGTTTGGGCCGTCCTAGCTGCGGCAAGCGCCAAGCGCGCTAATGCCGGTAGCGACTTCACGCCTGTTCGCACCATGATCTCTGCCCGGTGGTTCTCCACGGTGCGCTGACTGATGCCGAGATCTGCTGCGATGTTCTTGCTAGGATGACCAGCGAGGACAAGATCCATAATCTGGCGTTGCCGGGCCGTAAGGCCCGCAATGTGGCTTGCAGCGGACTCCCGCCAGGCGATCAGTTTGTTTGAATCCCTCGATTGTTCGAGCGCACGCTCGATGCTATCCAACAGATCACTCCGGCTGACGGGCTTCTCGACGAAGTCGGAGGCGCCAGCCTTCATGGCTTGAACCGCGATCTGCACGTCGCTATCGCCCGTCATCATGATTGCGGGAAGTTTATGGCCCGCTTGCTGGAGCCGCGATAGCAACTCCAGTCCGCTCATCCCCGGGAGGTAAGCGTCCACCAAGAGGCACGCTTCGCCCCCTGCGCGATAAGACACAAGGAATGCTTCGCAAGTAGAAAACTCCTCGACCACCCGTCCGTCGTCCTCGAGCACGTTACGAATGGCGTCGCGGACATTGGCGTCGTCGTCGACCACGAAGATTATAGGCGGCGCCAACCCACCACTTCCGGCTGCGTCAGCATTTGGTGCAGGCACGGGTGCCGATAAACGCGACGCCGGCAGGAGACGTTGAATGGTCTTCGTCAATTCTTGCACGTTCACAGGTTTATTGAGCTGTACGCAGTTGGCGCCGGCGATATCGCACAGGGTCTTGGTCGAAATATCACCGGTCAGAATAATGACCGGCGTTTCAAGGTCGAATTTCTTGCGCACTGCGGCCGCCACCTGGAGCCCATTCAGGCCATTCGGGAGATTGAAGTCGGTCAGGATGAGGTCGGGCCGGATCGCCGCTCGTTCCAACATTGCCTGCGCGGTGAGGCCGTCGGACGCCGATATCGCACGATGGCCTTCGCCCTCTAATAGAAGTTCGAGGAGCTGGCGTAATTCCGGATCGTCCTCGACGACGAGGATATCGCTGATGCTGTGCGCGGCTTCCGCAATTTCATGCCCAGTTTCGAGCCGCTGAGAGGACAGCGGCACCTCAGCCCCGCTACGTCGCAGATCGATATCGATGGTGAAGACCGATCCCTTACTCGGCACGGAGCGCACACCAACCTGATGGCCGAGCAAGCGACCTAATCGCTGCACGATGGAGAGACCGAGCCCAAGACCGCGGCTCCGCTCGCGCGCGGCGTTGTCGAGCTGATGGAACTCGCCGAATATCGCTTGGTAGTCTTTCTCGGGAATTCCGATCCCTGTGTCCCAGACCTCAATCGTCAGCCTACCTTTGTGCCGGCGGCAGCCAAGCAGAACCCTCCCACTTTCGGTGTACTTCAATGCGTTACCAAGGAGATTGCGGACCATCTGCTCGAGCAGGCGCGGATCACTGTATATCGACGCCGTACAAGCGACGACGCGAAGGTCAATATTGCTCACTTTCGCATGATATGCGAATTCATCTCTCAGGCGGCTTAAAAGATCGTTGACTGGAAACCTAACGACTTCAGCCCGGACGATGCCGGCTTCGATCTGATTGATATCGAGCAGCGCGTTCAGCATACCCGACATGGCAGCCAGAGTTTCCTCGATCCGCCCGACGAGTTTCCGAGCTTTCTCACTCTCGACGGTCTTGGCCAACAAGCCCTGAATGAGCGCGAGCGATTGGAGT
Organism: uncultured Alphaproteobacteria bacterium; assembly: GCA_963710005.1. Taxonomy (GTDB): domain Bacteria; phylum Pseudomonadota; class Alphaproteobacteria; order Rhizobiales; family Hyphomicrobiaceae; genus Hyphomicrobium_B. The sequence continues at coordinate 124,468 of CAVPYR010000003.1, read as the reverse complement.
GGCTGGCGCAGATCGTGGCTCGCCACGGCCAGAAATCGCGATTTCGCAAGATTTGCCGATTCGGCTTGCTGCTTTGCTTCCTCCAGCGCTTTCGACGTCTGCTTGCGATCGGTAACGTCGGCAAAAGTGATGACGACGCCTTCGACACCGTTATCCTGGGTGCGGTACGGCAGGATCCGCCTGCCGTACCAGTCGCCATTGTTGGCTTCGATTTCCCGTTCGACGGGCTTGAGAGTTTCCAGGACCGTTCGCGCGTCGGCCAGAAGAAAGCTATCGGAAGCCAGCGAGCTAAGATCGGCGAGCGGACGCCCGATGTCGCCAGGAATGACGTTGAACAAGGACTTTGTCGCCGGCGTAAAAAAGCGAATGTTCAGTTCGGTATCGAGAAACAGGGTTGCGACATTGGTACTGTACAGAATATTTTGCAGATCGTTGGATGTCGTGCGCTGCCGATCCAGAGTCTCCTGGAGCTGACTGTTGAGGGCCGTCAACTCCTCGTTCAGCGATTGCAATTCCTCTTTTGACGTTAGCAGCTCTTCATTGGTTGATTGAAACTCTTCATTGACGGAAAGAGCTTCCTCGTTGATCGCCTTCTGCTCTTCGCCTGAAATCTCGAGGTTGTGGATCGCGCCTTCAAGTTCCGTTCGCGTCACCTCGAGTTCCTTCTCGAGCTCGCTGATGCGCGGCGCGTCTTGGGACGGCGATCGTCGACCCCCTTTGCTCGCTTGCGGTGGCTCGTCAATGAAGCAGATCAGCAGCAGCTCTTCGCCTTCGCTCAAAATTGGCTGCACAGCAATGCTGAATGACTGAGTATCGTCGCCACGGCCGATTTGACCGCCTTGTACGACGACACGCGTATTTTCTTGGACGGCTCGCTGAATAGCCGAGCGAAGCTTCGTACGCATGCCCTCGCGGGCCATGGCAAGCAGGTCGTGCATCGGGCGGCCCGATGCCACTTTCAGATAGCGGTCCGTTGGCCCAAGATAGTAGAGACACTCGTACTTGCGATTGATCAGAACTGCTGCCGGAGCGTAGGCTTCCATCACCATTTGCCGACAAAGGTCAGCCAATCCGGCCTGGCGCGACGGCGCCGGATCCTGAGGCGATCGCGAGGCTATTCGGACAGAGCCACCTGCGTTCCTCGAAAATCCGAAATCTCCCTTTCGGTTCCGACCGATATGCCGATAAAGCCGTGCCGCCTTCGAAATCATGGTGAAACGGTCTTCAGCGTTTCCGATCGTCTCCGAGGTGCCAAGAAGAAGCACGCCGCCTTCGCGCAGCGCGAAATGGAAAGCCGAGACGACCTTTGCCTGAGCCTCGGACTGCAAATAGATGAGGAGATTGCGGCAGGACACAAAATCCATACGCGAGAACGGCGGATCGGCCAGTACATCCTGCACGGTAAAGACCACTGTCGCGCGTAGCGCTGGCGACACCCGGTAGCTGTGATCCTCTTTGGAAAAAAAGCGAGCCAGTCGTTCTGGCGATACGTCAGCCTCGATGGCTTCGGAATAAAGACCCTCGCGCGCGCTCGCAACCGCGTCGGGATCGACGTCGGACGCAAAAACCTGGAGTTTTATGTTTCGATTGGACGCTGCAATGCCTTCGTGGAAAAGTATAGCGAGGGAGTACGTCTCCTCGCCGGTGCTGCAGCCGGCGATCCAGACACGTAGCGGCTGATCGACTGGATGGTCCCGCACCAGTTCCGGTATGGTTGTTTCTGCCAGGAACTTAAAGACTTCTGGGTCGCGAAAGAAATTCGTGACATTGATGAGCAGGTCCTTGGCCAGGAGTTCGAGTTCATTCGTGTCGCCGCGTAGAACTTCAAGATACTTCTTCATGCCCCTGGCCTCTATCGAGGACATCGCCATACGCCGCTCGATCCGACGCTGCAGCGTCCCTTTCTTGTACAGCGTGAAATCGTGGTCAGCTTTTGCCCGTAGGAGATCAATAATCTCGGATAGCCAGTCCGGCTCGGCGTCCTTCGGGCCGGCGCCATCCTTGCTCCGTGCAATCGACATCTGCCGGACATGGCTGACGAGGGCGCCCGCGATCTCCGCGACTGGCCGGATGGAGTCGACCATGCCCGTTAGGATCGCGTTGCGAGGCATGCCATCATAACCGGCTTCGTCAGGGTTCTGGGCAATCACGAACCCGCCATTTTCTTTGACGGCCTTGAGCCCGAGGCTGCCGTCGGACCCCGTGCCCGATAGAATAATGCAGACAGCACGCGCGCCGAATTGATCGGCCAAGGAGTGAAGAAGGAAGTCGAACGGCAACCGCGCGCCATGGCGCGCATGTGGTTGTGAAACGTGCAACACGCCTTCGCCAACAGAGAGATAGGTTCCAGGAGGAATGACGTAGAGATGGTCGCGTTCGACCGGCATTCCCTCGGTTGCCTGTTGAACCGTCATCGATGTCGATCCGGACAGCAAGTCGACCATCATGCTTTCGTGCGTCGGATCGAGATGCTGAATGAGGATGAAGGCCATGCCATTATTCGCGGAAAGCGCACCGACGAGCTTCCTGCAGGCATCGAGGCCGCCGGCGGACGCACCTATGCCGACAACCGGGAAATTCAGCGAGCTCGAAGGAGGCCCGCGCGCTGCGACCGCACGCGGGGTTGCGGGCGCTCCGGTTGCTTTGGCTTGAGGTGGTCGATCGGCTGGCATGGCGCTCTAATTGTCCTCGAGAGGCTTGCCCCCCGACAAGTCGCCTGACCACATGATATCACGGCCAGCTCTTCGCAGAGTGTTAATCGGCGCGAAATACGCGCAGCGCGGGTGCCAGCCGTCGCTCGCGCCGTCATAGGAGCATCACCTAAGTAGTTTCCGACCCTCATCATGGCGGGCTTTCTTCCGATAAGCTTGTCCGCTTCAAGTCTCTCGCGGAGTTCATGGTCAGCCACCAATTGAGTTCACGGTCACGCACAAGAACCGACAATGACAAAAACAATGCATCAACCGACACCACATCGCGATCGCGGGTTGACGCCTGGGAAGACGGTCACCACGCAGAACGTGCTCGCGATCAGGACGCCTCCGGACGCACCTATAACCAGGGCGCGTCATGCGGAATCGGAACTGCTTGATCGTATTCGTATTTGGATCAACGAAGGTGGTGGGGGAGGCGACGTACAATGAGACCGCTCCGAGTGCTTCTTGTCGAAGACGAGGTGCTGATCGCTATGCTGTTCGCGGAGGTCCTAGAGGAGATGGGTCACAATGTCTGTGCGATGGAGAGTACGGAGACTGACGCCGTCGCCGCGGCCGCGAAATTCAACCCAGACTTGATTATCGCCGATGCAAAGTTGCGGATCGGCAGCGGAGTCTCAGCCATCGCGACAATACTTCTTAACGGGCATGTGCCCCACCTGTTCGTCAGTGGCGACGTTTCAGGTGTTCGCGCAGCAAGGCCCGATGCCATCGTGATGCAGAAGCCGTTCTTTGCTTCCGATCTGGCTCGGGCGGTGGAACTCGCGATGGGCGCTAAGGCCGCGGCTTGATTGCGCCATCGAAACATCTGAAATGAAAAGGCCCCACTTTGGGGCCTTTTTCGTCATGACCAACCAATCGTCGTTAGACGGATCATGCGTGAAGGGGTGATGGCGCTCCGGCCATCGTTCGCAAGCTCGGCGCTTCGAATTGCACTTGCACAGAGAGCGGGACGCCGTCATGACGCGATCCCAATTCGCCGAGGTATTCGGCAAGCTCTGCCAGCGTGGTCCTGTGCGAGAGCAGGAACGATTCTGTTCCGTCGTTGAACAGCGCCATCACATGTTGCGGTTGCGGCCTATATGTTTCCAAGGTGGTCAAAGCTCCTCTGAGATTTTATGACCGAAACTAAATCGGGGTAAAATGGCTTCTTGTCCGAAGTCGGAGCGTAGACGGTCGCCGGGGTGTCGATGGGCAGCTTTCTGGCGCCGGCCGGAACCTCCGGCGGCGACGTCGGTGCATCGTCACATCCGTTCGAAAAATCGTCGGAAATCGTCTTGCTTGCGTCGTTCATGCTGGCCTCTCTTGAGTTGACGTTAATCGGCCACTCTGCGCGCGGAACTTGTGTTCCGAATGCTGTGGCCATTGAGGCAACGAGCAATCGCCTACGCGACACGCTGTTCTGCCGTGTGGATGTGAGGATAGGTCGCGCCGTCGAAGCTGTTCAGGTTCGGAATATACTCAGTGACAAGCTGACGACGGGCGCGAACGCGCTGCCAACTCAGAAATCGGTCGCAACCAACGTATAAGCGCCCGGATGGCGCCCGCGGTAAACGCGGCGAGCGACACTAAGAATCTTGTCACGGTACTTGTCAAAGATTCTCAGAGCTCCGGATTCGTCTTCCGTCGTCCCCGGATTGATCCGCGAGAAAACGCGCTGCTCAACCATAAAGCTAATTTCGAACGTACCGTCGTAACCCCAAAACCGCACGCAGCGGTGCTTGGTGTCATAGCTCCGGGTCGGATTTGGGAAGGTGAGTGCCATTGAAAAATTCCTTTCGCAAAAATCGCGATATCATCTCGCACTCTCTACTGCTCAATCGCGTACGTCTTCAGGATTTCGGCGTCGTGCCGTCCCGAGTTCGCAAGGGACATCATGAGTATTGCGACGCGCTCTCGCCGCTTTTGATCGGCGTCCGCTATTCCAAGCTCCTTGCAAGCTTAGTTCAGCGCCGAAAGCAAATTATCGATTTGTTCGTTGTCGTAGTTTCCGCGGGGAAAATTCATCGCGGCTCCTTCGCATACACAGGCGGGAGCACATCATAACTCTCAGTCACTGACGCCTGTAACGACGGGCCAGTGATGCGAAGCACGATACACTATCGCCCAGAAATAGATACGCAAGTTTCCGGCATTGAATTCGGGTGGCTTTCGGGTTCAGGCTTGCGGAAGGACGGTGCAATCCCCATCTCGCAGTCGATGTGGGAATATCCAAAGAGCCAATTGCATCAGTCAGCAATCGACAAGATGAAGCCAGAGCCAGATCGCGCGGCCGCTCGCGCTGTAGCAGCCGAGGTGAGGTTGCGCCGAGAACGAGATGCGATACAGGCGGTCAAAGATCACGAAGCCACGCGAGTTGCCACTCTCGCTAAAACACAAAGGTTGCGAGCAACACGGCTTGCCCTACTCGATGCAAAGCCAACGAAGCCGAAACAACCCGCCGGTCCTGCGCGTCGATTTCCCATCAGATATTAACGACTGCCCGACCAACCGTCGTTACTGTTGGAGGTCAACTGCGAGGCGGATGACTGGGGTCGTTAAACGGAAATCGACCGGCCAGCACTTGCGCAACGAGGGCGAACCCACCATATCTTTCTTATCGAGTTTCGGCCGAACGACTTGGCCTTGCCGCGACAAGCGCGCCTGACTGACGACCTTCCAAAAAATCTCGACTGCTTGGCTGCGCCTTTGGCGCGGCCTAAAGACATATTTGCTAAGGAAATAACGCGAATGAACACTGGAACCGTGAAGTGGTTCAACAGCCAAAAAGGCTTCGGGTTTATTCAGCCCGAGAATGCTGACAAAGACGTTTTCGTTCATATCAGCGCGGTGGAACGCGCGGGCTTGGACACGCTGAAAGAGGGGCAGAAGGTCTCCTTCGACATCGTTGCCGACGGGCGAACGGGCAAGTCTGCCGCTGAAAACCTGCGAGCTGTCTAAACAGCACAGCAGCTAGCCTTCGAACTTTGACCACGGATGTACTGGCAAAGTTTAGAGTTCGGAGCCCGCCGCTGGTTCGCCAGTGGCGGGTTTTTCGTTTGAGTACGGCGGGGGAATGAGCGCGAAGGTGAAGCAATGCCACCGATCCGACAATGACGCAGCAACACCGGGAGGTCACTGGCTTATGTTGTCTTTTATCTCGGCTCCGCAAAGGAGGGCGTGATGTTAATTCTCGATGCTTTGATTAGCGCCCTAAGCTGCCTCAACAAGGTCATCCCCGTCACCTGTTGGTCCGAATAGCCTTCGATTTTCAAACAGTGTCTGATGTCTTGGACCGCGACGCATCGGCCTGACCTGGCGAGCTGAAACGCTCGCTCGACGACGGTAACATTTCGCTCCGCAGCGGTATGTGTACGGATTGCCTGAGTGTCCCAACGAGATTTTGAAGCCATAGGATCATTCCAATCAGTGATCGTTACTTCGACATTCGATATTGAGAGACTGCAAAGGTCTTCAGCCTATCGATGCTTACGGGTCCTCTTTTGGCCAACGGCGTCATCAGAATTGCCACGGTCGCACGCTTGGACTGGTCCGCTTCGCCTATGCCAAGTTCCCGGCAAGCGAGAGAAAGGGCGACTTGCATGGCAACGGGCCGCTCGCCGAACTGAGTAAAGTTGGATAGCGACATATGCTGCTCCAAGGGGTTGCGGGCGGACGCGGCGCCGAGTCGGGAAGACCTGGTGCCATTCATTGTGGGTAGTATCTTCAGGGCGAGCATTCAAATCGCTCAATCGCATAGGCCTTCAACTTATTTACATCGGTTTGTCCGGTCCTTGCGTACCCTAAGATGAGCAAGGCCACGGCTTCGCATTTCTTGTGATCTTGACTTACGCCCAGCTCCTCGCATGCCCAATTCAGCGCAGCTTGCAACGTATTGATGTTGGCATTGTCGTAGCTGCCTTCGGGATATTTCATCGTGGTCTCCCGTCCCGCGAGGCGCGTCCACTCTCAGTGGCGTTGTGAATTCCGGCCGGCGGTAGAAACAATCACACCTTGCAGGACCGTGAGCCAGCCTCGGAAACTACGCATACTTGCGGCCGGTTAGGGCGCCGTGGCTCAGACCTTCTCGATGAGCGGAATTTGAGTGCCCGTCTCATTCCGGACACGCCAAATGACTGAGCCGCGAGGGGGCTTAACTACTCTCACTATATCGCTTTCGCCACCGTTGTTATGGCCTAGGCTGTCTGCCCACCCCGCGAGGTTGTTCTTATAATTCGTACGTTTTTTCAGTCAGACGTTTTTGAGGTGGGGATGAGTGCCTCTGCACGCGATGCCAAACAAGCTCATTTGCCGCCCGCTGTCGCGAGCCCGCGTTGTTCTGCCGCGCGCTTTCACCCGATGATGCTCGATCGTTCAGATGCGTCGATCCATTCTCCAGCATTGGCGGATGGAGCACATTGGGCTAACGATCCGAGCCCGAATGAAGTCGCTCAAGCCGGCTCGTGGGAAGATTTGCTGAAAGGACCGCATGACAGACTTCGGGAGCGACGACCGGAGACCCCGTCCGACCGACATCAAGCAGCCTGAGCGCCCAAAGCTCCTCGAGGTCCTGGGTCCCGGCCTGATCACCGGCGCATCGGACGATGACCCCAGCGGAATAGCCACGTATTCGCAGGTGGGCGCGCAGTTCGGCTACGGGCTTGCGTGGGTGATGCTGTTCAGCTGGCCCTTGATGTGTGCCATCCAGGAAATCAGCGCGCGGATCGGCCGCGTCACCGGGCGCGGAATCGCAGGAAATCTAAAGAGGCATTATCCGCTTGGGGTGGTCTACAGCGTCGTAGGTTTGCTTGTGCTTGCCAATGTCATCAACCTTAGCGCCGACTTGGGAGCGATGGGCGCGGCGCTCAAATTGCTTATCGGTGGTCCGGCACTCCTCTATGTCGCGCTCTTCGGACTGCTGACAGTGCTACTGGAAGTCTTCTCTCGCTACTCTCGATATGTCTCCATCCTGAAGTGGCTGACCTTGTCGCTGTTCGCCTACGTTGGCGTCGCCTTCGTTGTCGATATTCCGTGGACAACGGTCGGCTACAATCTGATCGTGCCGCGCGTGACTTCGGACGCGGCTTATATCACTGCGATCGTCGCGCTCCTTGGGACAACAATCAGCCCTTACCTCTTTTTCTGGCAGGCCGAAGAGGAGGTCGAAGAGGTTAAGGAGCGGCCGGATGCTAAACCGCTCAGTCGCGCGCCGGAGCAGGCAAATGCGGAATTTAAACGCATCCGCTTGGATACCTATGTCGGCATGGCACTCTCGAACGCCGTGGCCTTGTTCATCATCCTGACGACGGCTGCCACTCTCAACGCGCACGGTGTGACCGATATTCAGACTTCATCGCAAGCCGCTGAAGCGCTGCGCCCTATAGCTGGGCCTTTTGCCTTTGCAGTCTTCGCTATTGGCATTATCGGAACCGGCATGCTCGCTCTGCCCGTACTCGCGGGATCGTCTGCCTACGCACTCGGCGAGACCTTCGGATGGCACGTTGGATTGGCGCGCAAGTATAACCGTGCGAAGGCATTCTATGGAGCGATCGCCTTGGCAACCTTCGTAGGCGTAGGCCTTAATTTCAGCTCCATCGATCCGATCAAAGCTCTGTTCTGGAGCGCGGTCATCAACGGCGTGGTGGCCGTTCCCGTCATGGTCATGATGATGCATTTGTCCAGCCACCGTCCGGCCATGGGAGACTTCAAACTGCCGATTGTTCTACAGATCGTAGGATGGCTTGCCACAGCGGTCATGGCGGCGGCGGCTTTTGGATTATTCGCGACGTGGTGAGCCGTCCTTGCGCACCGTGGTCTTGCGAAGCCGAGGGCCAAGTCGAGGAACGCTAACCCGGCCGGGACTACAAGCGTGAAGGGTTTGCTTTGGGTCAAAGGCTGACGTCGTCGATCGTGCAATTGATGTCTGCTGATCCTTCAAAAAGTGGACATGAGCATCGCCGCCGTTACAAAACCACGGTCTGTCCTGCATCGCGCCAGCGTGTTAAAGGGGTTGCGCCCCAACGTAGGGGCGGCTTTGTATTTGTGACAGGACGTTCTTTATGCCGACTGGTACCGTGAAATTCTATAACGATCAAAAAGGCTATGGCTTCATTGCTCCCGATGGGGGTGGCAACGATGTGTTCGTGCACGCGACGGCGCTGGAGCGCGCCGGCCTCTCCGGCCTCCGAGAAAATCAAAAGGTCTCTTACGAAACCGAAGTTGACCGCCGCAGCGGCAAGACCGCTGTCAGCACGATCAAACTTGCTTAGCGGCCGCACGATCGGCGATGGCGCCAATGATGGCACCTGTCATAGCTCCCAGTACCGCGCAGGTGAGCGCGGTGCTGGCCCAGGCCCCGTGATGCGGTTGCAGTGCTGGAAACCAGAATAGGTCGGCGGGGGGAGTAATAGGCTAATCACGATGCCGCCGACAAAGCCCAGTGCCGCGAATGAGTTCCAGGCGGGCTGATTGCGCAGCTGTTTTCATCGGTGCCAATCAGAGTTCGATTCCGGTAAGCCGGCATGACACCCCCTCCTCTCAGGAGACGCAGCACCAAGCCTTCGGGGGGAAGACTTGGTGCCGTTAATCATGGGGGCGCTGTTTGAGAACCGGCGCTCGGGCACAGCGGCCGTGGCGTTCGCTCTGGCGCCGAGATAAGACCCCGGCGGGATGCGCATCGTGCAGCCGGTTCAGAGGCGCCGACAACTTAGCCAGCCACACGCGTGCTGGTACGCCAAACACCGGCAGACTTATTTGAAGGTGGGGGGACGGCCTGCGTCTCAGCTGCGAAAAATGCCGGCTTAACGATCCGGTCTAGGAACCCCACCGCAACATTAGCGGCGAATCCCAGTGACACGATCACGACGGCGGCGGCGATAGTGACCGACGCCGTGTAGACAAAATATACGGTCACGACGTCCGCAAAGCCCGGGGCGATCAAACTCGAACTCGGAGCCCGCGAGCGCATGATAGATGAATGCCTGTTTCATTGGTTCCCCTACTTCCCGCGCGGGTACGTCAGACACGACCCTACATGGTCGCAACGTGAGCTGTCGCCTCTTTGTTCCGATCGAACGAAGTAGGTAGTTTCCGAGGCTCACTGCTTTGAATCGCGGGCGCTACTGTCAATCCTCACAAGCTTCGACGTCGAACGCGGATATCACATCGCGAGCGCACGATCGTGGATCTCCAAAGCCGCCTGGAGCCTTACGGTGGATCGATTGTCTGGAGATCTCAATGTCACTCGGAACAATCATTCTCATCGTCTTAGTGGTTGCGTTGTTGGGCGGGTTCGGCGGCGTCGGCGGCGGTCGCTCTACGGCACCGGCTACTACGGCGGCGGTGGACTGGGAGCAGTGTTGGTTCTCGTGCTGGTTTTGGAGTTGCTCGGCAGAATCTAAAATCTGACGCCCAAAATCCCGGCACATGCCTCCCGCTATATCTCGGCGAACTGCCTCTGCGATCGAGCGCACGGGGCGGAACATTCAATCCATGATCCAACTTTGGAGCCATCGCGATGACGAACGCAGCAAGCACTGAGTACGTGACACGGGACAAAATTCTGAGCCTATTGACGGACGAAGAAACGGCGAATGTCAGCAACAAAGAAACAGCCGCCAGCCTGATCGCGGGCGACGAATATTTGGACTTGGCGCGCCTCGATCAAGGCATTCAACAGGCGAATTCGACGGCGAGCGTGAGTGCCAACGACATCATTCCTCGCGGCGCTGTTTCGGCCGCGACTTGGACGAAAATCAACGCAGCAATTGCAGGCCAGTAAACGAGTTTAAGAGAAGGATTGCACCGATGAAATCGACCACAAGAACCATGCTCTTTGCCGTTGCGATTGCAGCTCTTCCGGCAGCTGCCCAAGCGCAAGGCGCCGACACCGGCGTTGAGTTGGCATTTATGCCGGGCACGATGGATGTCACCTTGCTCAATGAAGGCGGCAAGTTCGTCACCGTCGATATGAAGAAGATCGCGAAGGGCGAAAAGTGCCGAATGGAAAAGGACGCCATCGTCATGAAGGTCGGACCGGGCGCAACAACGGGCACCATTCTCGTTCGCTACGCTGCACCTCAGCTCAGCCACGGCGGTTGTCCGTTCATGACCGAGTTCGAATTACCGGACGCGGACTACACGGTAGCGCGAGCGGCTTTCACGGCAAAGACCGACGAGGCGTCGAAAAAGGTAGCCGATTTGAAGAAGCAGTTAGGTGACAAATGGAACGAACTGACGGGAAAGAAATCCTAGCTCTGTTCGGTCACAGCGTCCGCTCAGCTACAATTTAACGATTCCTTGGCGCAAAGGGCGTACACGGGCATATGCCCCCTTTCCCTCGGGGCATAAAAACCGGTGCCGCACTCCCCCGTGCCCACCGTGTTCGGGCGTCAACCATCCCCCCGGTTGACGCCCATTTCGTTTCTCGGACGCCACTCATGCTGCCGCCTTGGCATCCCGGCGCCATTCGATCATACTTTGTCCGTACCGCTGGCTCAGGTCGGATGCCGTTCCCACTGCATCAGGTGCCACAACGCCGCTTGGCGCAGCCGTCCTTCATCGCGTTTGCCCCTGTCGGCGGTCTCAAAGAAACGTTGGATCATGTCGTAGACTGGAAGCTTCAGTTCGCGCTCGGCCGCCTCAGTGACGATCCGGTCCAACAGGTCGTAGAACGACTCCAACTCAAAAGACGTGTAGCCGTACATTCTCATCAACTCCCTCGCGATGGTCCTTCAAGACAGGCCCCGTCTCGAATCAACGACCCATTGCGACGGAATCAGGTTCCTGATTTTTGCGACATGCCCTTCGTGCTCGCGCCACCTGTGGTTCTTACTGTCGGCTTCAGCCCACTTCCAACTATCGGGATGAACGTGGAGCTTGAACTCGGGCTTATAGTCCGCGCTCTTCTTGACGTGCCAGCAATCACCCTCGCCGTTGCAAACAACATCGGCCGATGCAGCGGTGGCGGTCAGTGCGAGTGCGCTTGCACCGGCTAAGACAACCTTGAAAATAGCGTTCATCGCTTTTCCTTTTCTTCTTCCAGTGATGTCGGAATGCTTGGTTAGCTCGATTGTTCCGACGTGGCCGGCGCGGCGAACGCCGTTTCATCGATTTCGATCATCTGTCACGTGCGCATTCAATGAGTTACCGGCCTGGCCATGGCGCATAGGTATATTCCGAAGCTGTCTCACGGTCGCGCAAGGTGCGTTTGCTTCTGTACCGTGGCCAACGTTCGCGGTGCCGGTGACCGAGGGTTGGCGGGTACTCGCGCAACTCGAGACGGGAAAACCACAATGCAATTTCCTAATGGCAGCTACGACAATGCCAACATCAACACGTTGCAAGCAGCATTGAATTCGGCGTGCGAGGAGCTCGGCGTAAGCCAGGATCACACGAAGTGCGGAGCATTGGCTTTGCTCATTTTCGGTTATGCGAGGGCTGGGCAAACCGACGTGGATAAGTTGAAGGCCTACGCGATCGAGCAATTTGAATGCGCGCCATAAAGACAAATATAGCGCAAGCCAATTGACAGGTAATTCTGTTCTGATTGGCCGCGCTCGCGTCGACTGAGACATTCGCTGGCAGCGTGTGAACTGCGCACTAGGTATATTCCGATCCCGCACAAACGCTCCGAAGCCGAGTTATATATATGACCGTCCGGCGTCCCTCTCCGGTCGGTCATGTTGGGAGCGCTGCAAAACCCCCGTTAGCAGACGCCGCCCTGATTTGTTCAGGGCACCCCATAACAAGCGGCACCAAGTCTCCCAGGCTTGGTGCCGTGGCACTGTTCGAAACAGGAAAGTGAAAGATGAAAACGCGCATGCATGCAGGTCGTCCTCGAAATCCTGACGATCCGCTCGATCCCAACTTCAATCCTGACGCGGGGCCCCCGTATCCCGAGTCAAAGCCGGACGACGTACCTATGCCTGTTCAGCAGCCCAACATTCCACCGTCAGTTACCCCTCTTACGATGTTACGAGCATCGGAGTGAGGCGCCACCCGTCTAACGACGCATTCTTTCCTGAGTGGGGAAATAGAAAATGCCGAACAAAAGCGGGAATGGACCGGTCGAACTGAAGCCGGACCAGCTTCGACTATTGAACGAGCTCGCCTTGTTCGGCGGCGTGCAAATCGTCAGGCATCGCCGAGACCATGTCCACTATGAGGCTCTCGAACAGAAGAGCTTCATCGAGGCTACTGAGCTGAGCAAGAAGGAGATCCGATACAACATCACGTTGTCGGGCCGAACCGTTCTCACTGCATATCCTTGAAAATTTAATCTGCACTTTGAAAATCGCCCTAGCAGCTGAATTTGACATCAAACGTTTTGGAGTTCTTCGATGCGAAGCTCGCTCTATGACAATATCTCCAAACGGCTGAGGATCGCTGCCGACCCGTCCCTCAGGCAGCGCTATTTGAACAGATTGGTCCTGAAGAAGCGGTCCGAGACATGTGCCGCCGTTCGCTCGCGAGATCATGATGCAAATAGCGGCGACTAAAATAATCCACAGGACGTATTCGAAGTCACTCGGCGCAGGCCATCGTAGTCGCGTGAATTTTGGTAGCCCGATGGATCTGGTGTATTAAATCGAAGTCCGCCTCTGCTTGAGCGTATCGGTTTGACGGTCGGCTCGAGTTCCTCGGTCAGCTTTCACCCACCTGCTAGGTCATCATCAGATCGGCGGCCGTCGTTGGCGCGACAGCGCATGCAGCGGTGCTTGGTGTCGTTGGTCCGAACCGGATTTGCGAAGCTCAATGCAGCGATTTCTGAATCCCAAAATGATCTGAGTAGTTTCCGAAGGTACCGCCACAAACGCCTCACAGCTAGGATGCAGATCGCGCCGCAACATTGGTGCGATTAGCCCAGTTTTCTGGCTGTTTTCAAAATAGGTAATCGCCTTGACGATCGAGTTTGCGCGAACGGTGCCCGTGCCGAGGCCTTGGGGCGTTGTTGGTCTGAAGTTCCCATTCGTCGCTAACGATGAAGGCGTCCCAATTGGCGAGATCAGGTACGAACGCCCGGGCGAACCGGAGTCGATCCCATCGTTGCTGCTTAAAGTGTTGCTCACCCACCAGCCTCTCTCCATCCAGGTGCATCCCGACGATACTTACGCGCAATCGATTGGTTTGCCGAACGGCAAGACTGAGGCTTGGTACGTAGTGAGCGCGGCACCTGGTGCGAAGGTAGCACTCGGGCTCTCCCGGCAAATGACGCCGGAGTGCTTTCGTGAAGCAGTCGAAGACGGCTCCATCTCGGCCTCGGTCGCATGGCAATCGGTGTCAACGGGTGACGTAGTGTCCGTGCCGTCCGGCACCATCCACGCCATAGGCGCTGACCTCATCATTGCAGAGATCCAACAGCGCAGCGACACGACATACCGCATTTTCGATCACGGCCGTAAGCGCGAACTCCATGTTGAAAGTGCGATTGCGGTTGCCGACACTGGACCGGTGGTCGTCCAGGCGCGGCCGATACCGCTCACCGATGAGCGGACGCTCCTTATCTCCAATGCTCACTTCGTCTTCGAGAGGATTCGCCTGGCGCCAGGCACTATGTGGTGGCTCGAAGCTGCACGAGAGTCTTGGCTTCTCGTTCTAAGCGGCGGCGCGCGTGTTGGATCATTTAACATTGCCGCTGGTGACGCCATTTTTGCTCAATCGGATCGCGTCAACATCGACGCGGGCCCCGATGGACTTGTCGCTCTGCTGGCGTATTCCGGTGCCGGCGGTCCGGTCGCCGACGTCCTCCAGCGCATTACACAGCCCGGCTCAACGGATTCGAAGTTCGCCGAGACAAGGCAGAAGCCATCTTCATTCTCCGCCACAACGGCCGCCCATAGCCCCCAACGCAAGGAAAGCATCCGATGAAGCCACTACGGCGCGTTGCATTCATCGGCAATTATCTTCCGCGGCGCTGCGGTATCGCAACTTTTACATACGATCTGCATAGCGCGGTCACGAAAGCGCGACCGGACCTCGAAACCCCCGTGGTCGCCATGACCGACCCCGGTGGCACCTACGAGTTTCCGCCAGCCGTCCGATTCCAAATACGCGACGATATGATGGTCGATTACGTGGGCGCGGCAGAATTCTTGAATACCGCAGGAATCGAAGTCGTTTCGCTTCAGCACGAGTACGGCATTTTCGGCGGCGATGCCGGTGGCAATATCACCGGACTCGTTTCCCGTCTCGAGATGCCGATCGTCACCACACTTCATACCGTTCTCGCCCTACCGACGCCTGCTCAGCGCGACGTTCTGGATAGCGTGATCGAGGCTTCTGCAAAAATTATCGTCATGGCGGAAAAAGGGGGTGAAATACTCCGTGTCGTCCACGGCGTCCCATCCCACAAGATAGATGTCATACCGCATGGGATACCCGACGCTCCGTTCCTCGATACGCATCATGCCAAAGCGAAACTGGGCTTTGAAGGCAAAACCGTAATTCTGACGTTCGGTCTTCTGTCGCCAAGCAAGGGCATTGAGACAATGCTTGATGCTATGCCGGGCATCATCAAATCCTGCCCTAGCGCCGTTTACGTGATTTTGGGCGCGACCCACCCCAATCTTGTCCGCGATCATGGTGAGGCTTATCGCCAGGGCCTTATGGCGCGCGTTCGCGAACTCGGCATCGAAGATCACGTCGTGTTCTTCAACCAGTTCGTCGAGCAAAGCACGCTGCTCGAATTCATTTCGATGTGCGACGTCTATGTGACCCCCTACCTCAATGAAGCTCAGATGACATCGGGCACGCTCGCTTACAGTTTCGGGCTTGGAAAAGCGGTCGTGTCGACGCCTTATTGGCACGCCGAGGAGCTGCTCGGTGATGGGCGCGGGGTTCTGGTTTCGTTCGGGGATGCCAAGGCTATGGGTGCGGAGATTTCCGGGCTTCTGACAAATGACGTCCGCAGGTACGCGATGCGCAAACGCGCTTATGCCGCAAGTCGCTCAATGACGTGGGCTGAGACGGCCAAACGTTACAACTCGAACTTCGAGGCCGCGCGCATCCTAGTCACTCCGGATCGCATTGCGTCGAGACATTCGCAGCATGCAATACCCGACATCAAGATCGGGCATTTCCTTTCGCTTTGCGATAGTACGGGCATACTCCAGCATGCCGTTCATACGGTGGCGGATCGCGCTCACGGTTATTGCGTCGACGACAACGCCCGCGCCTTGCTGCTCTCGAGCGCGCTCGCGGGCGTGGGCGATGCGCCGTTACCTGAACTTCTTACTGCTCGCTTTGCGGCCTTCATCCAGCACGCATGGAACCCAGATAACCGTCGGTTTCGAAACTTCATGAGTTTTGACCGCCGATGGCTGGAAGACTTGGGCTCGGAGGATAGCCATGCGCGCACGCTATGGGCTTTGGGCGAATGCGCGAGGTCCGACACCGATCTACTCCGGAAAAAGTGGGCGACCTTACTCTTCAGAACTGCCCTTCCGGGCGTCGAAGGGTTCACATCGCCCCGAGCCTGGGCCTTCTCGCTTCTGGGGCTTGACGCTTATTGCGCGTCGGTCGTCGACGACTTTTCCGCCGAGCGCATGCGCCGGCTACTAGCTGACCGACTAACTTCAATGCTGGCATCGGTAGCGAGTGAGTCCGATGTTTGGCCTTGGTTCGAGAGCGTTCTCGCGTACGACAACGCGCGCCTTCCTCAGGCGTTGATCCTAACCGGCTTAGCGACCGAGACGTTGTCCTACGTTGAATCTGGCCTGCGGTCCCTTCGCTGGCTCATGGCTATTCAGACTGCTCCGTCGGGTTGCTTCAGGCCAGTCGGATCCAATAGTTTTGGCCGGGTGCGCCAAACCCCTGAAGCGTTCGATCAGCAGCCCGTCGAAGCGGCGGCGTCGATTTCCGCCTGTCTCGCCGCTTCGCGAGCCGATAGCAGCCGCGAATGGCCCATAGCTGCCATGCGCGCGTTCAATTGGTTTCTAGGCGAAAACGATCTGCAGATCTCACTGATCGATCTCGATACGGGCGGATGCTCTGACGGTCTTCACCCTGATCGAGCCAACGAGAACAAGGGCGCAGAGTCCGCGCTGTCGTATCTTCTTGCTCTTGTCGAGATTAGGGAGTTCAACCGCACCGCTATGACGGACCGGCTGAGACCCACACCCAAATTGGTTGCCTCCCCCGCAAGTCGCCCATTGCCGTCGCGAACGAATCCAGGGTGTCAAGTTGTCTCAATCACAATTCCTGAACCGCCAGATTTTGCATCTCCGTCCCGACCCGGCACGAGTCGTCGTCCGACCGTTCAAGCCGGCGACTGAACCAAGGGATTTAAATCCTACCGATAAAACTCGAGCCAATCATATCGTCGACAGAGTGCTCCAACTGGAGGCCGACGTAGCAGCAAGACAGCTGACAGAGGTTCTCGAAAACTTCGAAGGTCGCCACAAGAATCTTCTTGAGATCTTCGAGGCGCGCGCCGCAGAGATGGAAGAGGCATTGACCCCCCACGCCATATTGAACAAGACACAGCGTTGTCTGATCGGAGCGTATTTTCTCCACGAGTATTCCTTCGAGGCATCAGCCCTTTTCAATCCGAGCATCGTGCGGCATCCAGACCAGTCCGGTGCCCCCCCAAACGGGTGTCGATTTATTCTGAGCCTTCGCGCCGTCGGCGAGGGACATATTTCGTCGCTAACGTTCCGATCAGGAAGCATTGGCAGCGATGGCAGCGTCACCGTGGATCCCACCGCGCGCCTAGCATGCGTTCCAAAAGTCGGCCGTCGCATATCGGGACCCAGCGGCGAGAGCGTCGAAGTCCATTTTCGCCCAGAGGATGACCTTAGCGAGCGCGTCATATTTCCGATTACCGACGCTCAGTCGAATGGCATCGAGGACGCCCGCTTCGTCGAATTCGACGATCAAGGACAAACCACGTTTTATGCGACATACACGGCTTATAGCGGCAGGGCGATCCGCTCCGAATTGCTCGAAACGAAGGACTTTCGAAGTTTCCGCATGACACCGCTTGCCGGTTCGGCGGCGCGCAACAAAGGCATGGCTCTATTCCCGCGAAAAATAGACGGTCGCTACGCCATGATCGCGAGGCAGGATAACGAGAACCTGTATCTCATCTATTCGGACGACCTTTATACGTGGGAGGGGGGTGATCCCCTCCTTAAGCCAGAGCATCCTTGGGAATTCGTGCAGATCGGCAGTTGCGGATCGCCGATTGAACTTGATGACTGTTGGCTTCTTCTCACACACGGCGTAGGGCCCGTGCGGAAGTATTCGATCGGGGCGGTTCTCCTCGATAAGAAAGATCCGTCCAAAGTCCTTGCCCGTTCGCACGAACCTCTCGTACGTCCGGAACCGGCGGAGCGCGAAGGCTATGTGCCTAACGTCGTCTACACATGCGGCGCCATGCGCAGCGGCAATCAGATCATCTTGCCGTATGCGATCTCGGATACGTTCTCCAATTTCGCGACGATCAAAATCGACGACCTGAGGAAAGCGATATTAGGAGAATAGAAGCCAAGGAGAAAAACTTGGCTCATCTTGTCGGCCGGCTGTAGTGTGCTCTCTCAAACCGATGACTACCTGGAGAGACTCTCTCCATGCTGCCGCACTGACAGCATGGAGCAATCCACAATCAGTATCGGCGTTTTGGAAAGTATCAAAAATGGACTGCCCAGTCTGCGGGGCCGAAGCAAAAAATGCCGCCCCAGGTGATTTCGACGGACTGCTCATCCAGTGCAAACACTGTGGTGATTACGGGATAACCGACAACGCACTCGAAGACTTTCTTCGGCTCGATTTTGATGCACGTCGGTTCGCACTCGCGAAAGCAAAAACGGCGGCGCCGGCTGGGGGTCGACCTACGATCGACGCAAAGCAGCTGCTGACGCAGTGAAGGGTGTTCACTTCTCGACAGCGTGTCCGGGCCAAATCCGAGGTGTCACCGGGGCGGTTGAGAGGTTTGGGACATTGATGCGTGGCTGGGTGTTTTGAAAATCTCTCAAAGGAGCCTAACCAGCGCGAATGCATTGAGATCACCTCGCTTCAGCGCTGTCGGACTACTCGCTCCATTGATTGCCTTCGCTGACGACGTCTATCCGCCGATATGACAAGCTTTGTCACGTCGCTCCTAACATCCGCTTCCTTTCCGCTAAACCAACGTTTTCCAACAATTATACAAGCGATAAAGGCGGCGAGGGCGGCCGCAAAACACAGCAACAATGCCATGCGCTTTCTCCGCGAATTTTTGTGCCGCAAGTATAGGGGGATTCGGGCTGGCCGTCGGACGTTTTTGAGAACCGCTCAGAGATCGTGGGCCGACGTCCATAGTCAGGGCCGCTGCTGGGAATGCGATACGCAGATCCGATTGCTCCTGAACCGACGAAGCTTTCAAGCCGATTGACGCCCGTCCTAAGCAAGACGCCTGCCCGCAACCCTCTGATCACGAGCAGGCGCTCGCAAAGCCAGCCACAGCGGGAGTGACCTCGCTTCGCGAAACTTGTCGAATTGTAAGGATTTCCCCCCGCGGAGAATCGATGCGCAGAATAAGCCGAGGCGGGTTAATTCTTCCTCACCAAGGACTCAAACTTCACTGAACGCAAGTCAACGGAAAACCATCATGCGGTCTCGTCTTCTGTTCTCAGCTATGACGCTCCTGACGATCTTGCCTTCTGTCGCGATGGCAGATGAGCACTATCTCTGCGACGACAACATGCGCCTGACTGCAACGTTCAACACGCCGAAAGAAGGCGCGGGTTCCGTGGAGATCGTATTCGCTGGTTCAAACGAACGGATCGTTCTGCCTCAAGTTCTTTCGGCCGATGGTGGACGATATGCGGCCGGCGGGATCGAGTTCTGGATCAAGGGCTCGCAGGCGACGCTGATCCAGCCAGGCAAGGTAACAACGTGCAAGCTGTAATGCAGCTGAACCCGCCATCGCGGCGCGGCACGTTCATCCCGCAGGGCACTTTCGAAGATGCCGCTGGTGATGGTGGCCGCTAGGCCGCAACTCTCGGTGTACGCGAGAAAGACCGCACCGCTTGGGGGAGGGGGCCGTCGCCCGATGCCGTGAGCGCGTCGCTTATTGCGGCATAGTGATAGTGCATGGCCGTCTTGACCGCATATGTGACGAGAAGCTGTGGCTCGAACCGCCGGGCGCGAAAAGCGCGCAAAAGCTGAGACCGGTATTTGGTTCGCAATTCTCGATCGCCAACCGACGAGACCAAACGACTGGCAAGCACGAAGAACATCAAATAGTTCTCGATGCAGCTCTTTACCCAGGCCCAGCGGTGGTGCCGCCAATACTCAAGCTGATGTGCCGCAAACTTGAAATGGCCTTCAATGAAGAGCGCGTCGAGGCGCTCGAAATAGGCGTCAGTCGTATAGGCTTGTCCGGTGACCTGTATGAAGCCCTTTCGCAGCTCCTCCCTTGACATGCCTAATGGAGCAACGTTGGTGCCGAATGCTGCGCTGTCATCATCATTGTTTAGCCTCCCTTCCTTTTTGAGCCGGTCATAGAGGGGCGTGGTCGGGATTGCGTGGAGTAGCCCAATGAGGGCATTTGCGATCCGCGCATCGGCGAGAAATCGGCGGAGCTCTCCAAAGATTGTGGACTTATCACTGTCGAAGCCGACGATCATTCCGCACCAGACATCTAGGCCGTGGCTTTGGATGCGGTGCACGCGCTCGAGCAGCGTCCCGGCTCTTTCCCGAACATTCTGTAGTTTCTTGGTTTCCTTCAGCGAGTCTTCGTTGGGGCTTTCGATGCCGATAAAAACGCTTTGAAATCCCGCGCGTCCCATCAGCTCCATAAGCTCATCGTCTTCGGCCAGGTCGAGAGATGCTTCCGTGAACAAAGTTAGGGCGTAAGCATGCTCCTCCTGCCATTGAATCATATCGCGTAGAATCGGTTTTATTGCTTTCTTGTTGCCGATCAAATTGTCGTCGACGACAAACACGATCTTGATGCCGGCCCGATAGTACGCTCCGAATTCCGCCGTAACCTGCTCGCTCGATTTCAATCGAGGCTTGCGTCCGAAGGTGACGATGATGTCGCAAAATTCGCAGGTGAACGGACACCCTCGCGAGATCTGCATGCTGCCAAACATGTAATGCTGCGATTTAAGAAGGTCGAGCCTCGGCGCGGGCAGCGTCGTCATGTCGGTCTTGTCGGCCTGAGCGTAGCGGCTCATGTGTTTGCCTAGTTCCCATTCCCGCAAGAACTGCGGAAACGTCTCGTCGGCTTCGCCAACGAAAATAATATCGGCCAACCCCTCGAGCTCTTCCGGTTCAACAGTGGCCATGGCGCCACCGACGACCGTGAGGACGCCACGTTTACGAACTTCGGCAAGGATTTCGCGCAGGCGTCGCCCTTGGATGCTCATTCCGGTGACGCACACCATATCCGCGCGGGCAAGACGGTCGAAATCGATCTCCTCGACGTTCTCGTCGACGAGAGTGACGTCGTGGTGCTTGGGAACCAACGCTGCGAGAAGCGGCAGGCAGGCGACTGGCAAGTTGGCGCGCTTGCCAAGCATGCTCATGCATTTCTCCATGCCCCAGAAAGAGACATCGAAGCGCGGATTGATGATGACGATATCGGCCATGATCGCTTCCTCCATATCCGTCAGCAAGCGTGACAGCCGATCGCGCCGCAACAAAGGCGCTTATTCGAGAACCTGCGTGCTCAAGAGCGCATTGGTAACTCAGGCACTTCGAAATCCTCTGCCCCAGAAACAGATGCGGGATGGCTTGTTGCAGCGCAAATCTAAAAAGCATGCTTTCCTTCGAGAGGCTTCAGGCCTTTCGCTCTTTGCCGCTCCGCTTCGATGACGTTCGTTTCGCGGTCTTGTCGGCAGCAACGAGCTCGTTGGCGACCTTTTGCGGAATGCCTGCCTTCTTGGCGAATGTAGCATTATGCGCGGCTGCTTCCATGAAGCGGTGCTGCTGCGCTGACTTTGAGGGCATGGGAGCTTCCTCCTCCTTTTCTTTTTCCACCCCCGACTTGGCCCTGTGTTCCAATGGGCCTGAACTCACCGCTCGGTGGTCCTCTATTCTCCCACTGCGGCACGTGCGAGCGTCTTGATCAGGGCATCTTGAGCTCGAGCGTCCCTCGAAAGCGCACCCATGATGTCGACCCAGGACAGTTCGACCCACTCGCCAAATTTCCGCTTCGCCGCGAAGACCTGATTGCTATCTTTCCGTCTCACGATCGCCAGTCTCCTCTCGACGGGAGACACGCCCTCCCACAAAATGACCGAACACCATCTGGAGCCGCCGGCGCACTCGACAACAATTTCACCGTTACCTTGAACCGCAGAGGAACCCGTCATCTTCTTTTTCTCCGGTCTACTCACACGCGCTTGTTGTCGGCCGTTTGCATGTCCACTAGCCGCCAGAATGCAGCCATCTTTGCGGCGTCGTGAAAATCTTCGAGTCTACAGATCTTGAACCCTCGGAACTGAACCAGCTGTCGAAACGATCCGGTCATTTCCTGTCCCGTCTGCCGGTGCCGCACGAAGGTCTTGAACCGAACCCGGGCTGCGTCGCCATCAAATCGGAAACTCTGCATTGAAGTCCTCGAGTCAATGATTGCCATGACTGGCTCAAATCGAGCCCGGAAATCCTCTTTGCCCCGGATCATCAACAAGCTTCCGTCGGGACCGGTGTTCGTGGCGTAGACCATATCGTCCACGTACTTTTCCAACATGCCCTCGACGCTTCCAGCGTTCCACGCGGCGTGCGCTGCCTCGACGATCGCTTTGGCCGTCTCGTAATTTAGATCCAACGCCTAATTACTCCGCGCGCTGAGCAACTCTTACGAAAAGATAATGACCGAGATTACGCGATTGCGGTCCCTACACAATTGACTTGCGGGTCTTTGTTTCGCATCAGTGATTGGTATTTCCTTCACCGAAACAACACCCACGAGGGTTCCCGAGTTTAAAATGTACTTCAACTCCACAGAACGGATAGCGCTCTTCATTGATGGCGCCAATCTCTATGCGACCGCCAAGTCATTGGGGTTCGATATTGACTATAAACGGCTGCTGGGTCTCTTCCGGCAAAAAGGGCAGCTCGTCAGGGCCCTTTATTACACCGCCCTCGCCGAGGAGCAGGAGTATTCCTCCATCCGTCCGCTTATCGACTGGCTGGATTACAACGGCTTCTCGATGGTGACGAAGCCGACGAAGGAATTCACCGACGCCACCGGCCGGCGGAAGGTCAAAGGCAATATGGATATCGAGCTGGCCGTCGACGCCATGCGTCTATCCGAGAGCCTTGATCACATCGTCATTTTTTCGGGCGACGGCGATTTTCGCAGCCTCGTCGCGGCGCTCCAGCAGAAGGGCAAGCGGGTCAGCGTCGTCTCTACCCTTCAGACGCAACCCCCGATGGTCGCCGACGAACTGCGGCGCCAGGCTGATCAATTCATCGACCTTGCCGATATTGAAGATCAAGTCGGGCGGAGCGCTCGCGAGCGCGTCAATTAAAAGCAGTAGGTAAGTCGTTCATTCGGGGGATGCTGATAGCTGGCGTCATGGCGAAAATATTCTCATCGCCGATACCCCAGCCGCCATCGCAGAGGAAATACTTAGAATTTATTCTGATGACCCGCTCTGGCTGACCATCTCAGCCAACGGCCGCAAGGCTTTC
Organism: uncultured Alphaproteobacteria bacterium; assembly: GCA_963710005.1. GTDB lineage: Bacteria > Pseudomonadota > Alphaproteobacteria > Rhizobiales > Hyphomicrobiaceae > Hyphomicrobium_B. The sequence goes on along the minus strand of CAVPYR010000003.1, from coordinate 101,150 downwards.
GAAGCAAGATTTTCTCATTCCTCCGGTGCGCCGAAAATACTCGCCCTCATAGACAGTCTATGCACGGCGAAAAGTGTTGCCCCGAGGCACGCTGAGATCTGAGAGAAGTCTAGGCCATTAAAACGAGCTGAATGCTTCCAACGCCGCTGCGACCGAAGTGGATGGTCCGGAGCGCGAGCCGATGCCCGCTTCCTCTATTTTGGATACGAGGCTCTCGCGCGCCGAGCTGATGATTTCGGTAACCGCTAGGGCCCGAGGCTCAGCCCTGGACGCCTGATTTGCGGAGGATATAGCCTCGTCGCTCGCAATTCTCGACCGAAGCGAACGGGGATAAGCAGACATGTCTAAGCTTGCGTTATCGCTTACGCCGGTCGTCACGGACATGGCAAGGCCTCAACGCCCTTGAGCGCCACGTTCGCGAAAGCCCGAGTAATCGAAAGCTCGGCGAGCGGCGTGGTCGCAATTCCACATTGCTGAGATCAACGTCCAAAGAACGATCTCTACGCGGCTTCCATCAGCCTAACCTCGTTAATAATTGATTCACCTTTATCGATAAGTGCCCGTTAGGCAATCCATTCCGATATTGATGCCATGCAGCAAAGTCGAGTTGTAGGAACGCGATGAGTTCAAAGCCCGAACGACCCGCGGGAACGCGCGACGCCCGCCCCGGGCATCGTTGCCTTTTCCGCATTTTGGGTATTTTGCTTTAAATTCAGCTGCAAGTATCGGAGCGCACCAATGAAAGTCTTGATCGCCGGAGCTGCCGGCTATCTCGGCGAGCACATCGTGCGCGCTGCCGCTGACGCCGGCCACGAGGTAGTCACCTACGTCCGTAGCGCAACTGCACAATTTCCCGAAGGTGTGCGCTCGATCGATGGCGATCTGGCCGATATCTCGCGGCTTAAATTGGCGTTGATCGGCGTTGACGCCGCGATCTTTTCGGCCGGTCGCAACTGGCAGCCGGGGCTTGCCCTGGATGCGTACTCCCAGCAGAACGTCTCCATCGTCGAGGCCTTTTTCGAAGCGCTCGACGCGTCCAATCCGGCCGCCCGTGTCGTATTCACGTCGTCCATGTCGGCGATTGGAGGCAGCGCACAGCCCGTCATCTTTACTGAGACGAGCGGCCGCGAGGCTGTCGCAGAAAACCTCAACGCCTACGACCGCGCGAAAATAGAATGCGAACGGCTGGCGCGCACCGCCCAGGATAGCGGTCGCGACGTGGTCATCCTCAATCCCGGCTTCATGCTGGGGCCGAGCGCGTCCGCGGCCGGCAGGATGACGACAGCGTTCCTGGTCCATTGGTTCTGCCTGAAGAAAAATCCGGCGATCGTCGGCGCCGGCGGGCATTCGTTCTGCGACGTCCGAGATGTCGCGCACGCCCATGTCGCAGCACTGACAAGAGGAACCGGCCAGTACATCTTGGCTGGCGAAAATCTCGGAGCGGCCGAAATCCAGCGCTTGATGTCCGAGCAAACGGGCCTCGGAACACCCTTACAGGTGCCGGTGGCGGTCGCATATGGCGTCTCTGCGGTGATGGATGCGGTGTCGGCCGCGACACTGGGAAATTGGCGCAATCCCGTGAGCAAGGCGCAGAAATCCGCGACGACTATTTCACCAACGGAATTTCGCCGGAACGGGATGAGCATTTCGGCATTGCGCCCGACAAGCCCTGGCCGGTTTCGCCTTCGGATGCCTACTTCGATGAAAACGCCCAGGCAGCGCGCCTCTATGCTCGCACCGACACGACCTCCACCACGCCGGAATCGAACGCGGTATTCCGTAATCGCCAAGTCTTCCGACTCAACGGCAAACAAAATCTTTGGGCGGGCGTGTCGCTGCGCCATGCGCCGAGGGATTTCCGGGCGCGGGATTTCGGCGACGGCGAACTCAATTGGCCGATCGGCTATAACGATCTCGCGCCTCACTATGGTGCCATCGAGCGCCTCATCGGAGTTTGCGGCACATCGGAAGGGCTCGCCGAGCTCCCCGATGGCGAATTTCTGCCGCCACTGCCAATGCGGCCAATTGACAAATATCTATTGAGCGCACTTGCCGGATTGCGAGAGACCGGTATTCGAGCGATCCCCAATCGCAAAGCGATCGAAACGCGCCCGGATGCGCCAAACGTCTGCCCGCAATGCGGGCTGTGCGTTCACGGCTGCCAGACCGGCAGCATCTATAAATTTTCGAGCCGGCTGCTGCCGCTGATCGCTGGGCGGCAGAACTACCGAATTCGCTACGACACCAAAGTCATCGCGCTACGCCGGGCGGCGTCTTCCAACCGGATCGAAAGTGTCGAATGTCTCGATACGCGGACGCGCGAGACATTCAGCATCAGCGCCGACGTTTTTGTGATCGCCGCTGGAGCTCTGGAGACGGCGCGCGTGTTGCTGAACTCGCGGGACGAGGCGTGGCCGGACGGCCTAGCGAATTCCTCCGGACAAGTTGGACGCGGCTTGCAGGACAATGTGCGGGTCATGGCGTCCGGCTCGCTTTGGAAGTTCGCCGGAACCAAGGCGACCTATTCGGAGGGCGTCGGCGATCATCTTCTGATCCCGCGATTTCTCTTCGAACCTGATGAGTTCCGCGGAGGTTTCCAGGTTCAGTGCGGACACACGTTGCCGTGGCTGCCCTTCTATCTCGAGCCGATGAGCCGACTATCCGCGCGGCTGAAGGACTTCATTGCCCGCCAGCTGTTCTGCACTTATCTCGGGCTGATCTTTTTCGGGAAACCGTCGGTACAGGCGGACAATCGCCTAACACGGAGCGAGCGCCGCGATGCTTACGGCGTCCCGCAAGTGGACGTGCATTACCGGTGGAGCGACAATGATCTGCGGATGCAGCGCTCGATGGCGGACTGGGGCCGCAAGATCATGAAAGCGGCTTCCGCGATCGGTGTCAGCACCGACGTCGATGGTATGCCCGGCAAAGGCATCCATTATGCCGGGACCTGTCGTATGGCCGCGACCCAGCATGAGGGCGTGGTCGACCGCGACTGCCGCACGTTTGACCATCCCAATCTCTACCTCTGCGACGGGGGCGTCATGCCGGACATCAGCGAAAAAAATCCCACGCTCACAATCATGGCGCTTGCCGATCGCTTGGCACACGCTTTGATCCGAGAGCCTGCCTCTCAGCATTGACGATTTCGATAACCGCCAACCCGATGATCGATCGAAGAATTCGCCGTCAGGGCTCCAATCAAGGCACTTCTTGCTGATTTGGAACGTTCACGACGTACCGGCTCCGCAGTTCGAAGCCCCCTGGGATAGGCAAAAAGGCCTCATAGGGTGGGAAAACAAACGCGAGTTTCTGGAATTGTCCCGTTCGACGTCCTATGTCGAAAATCAAGACGACGAACGGTTCGATAAGGAGAGGCCGGCCATCGAGGTAACATCCTCCTCCTGCCGATCCAGACCTCCGGACACAGGATGAAAAATGTCCTGATTGCGCCTGAATTTCCGACATAGATCTCTTTCGTGCCCACGCTTCGACATAGGTCTCGATGCCAAACCAGCACAACGCTCACGGTCTGCAGACATACCTCTTCGCTGTCGCGGCGTTGATTTCAGGTCTGGTCAGCGACGCCGACCACGGTTGGGCAAAGCATCACAACACGCAAAATCAGCCGGCAGCGTCGAGCGACCCCTGCGCGTCTCCAACAGCCTTCATTGAGGCTCAGATTGCAAAGATTCGGGGATTGCAATCGTCGATGAACGCCGACGCGGCCAATAATATTGCTGCATGGATTTCCCAGTTCGAAGGCACGAAGAAAGGCGTCGACCCGGACAAAATCGCGCAAATATCGGAGTTACGGCGTGATGCCGACAGCGTGAACGACATGCTTCGGGCCGGAGGATGCAAAACCATCGATATCGACCAGCAACTGGGGAACCCTGGCACCAAACCCCCCGGAAAATGATGAATGCCGGAGTGCAGTGGCGGCAAAGTTCACCAACCACGGCGCACAAGTCGATCACATTCCGTGGTCAGCGCCGGCTGCGCGTTAGATGGAGAACACCGCGATAGAGAAACCAGACCGCAAAAAACGGCGATGCGATCGTTAGCACGACAAGATCGGATGTCAGCCCGATTCCGCGGCGCGCCGCGGCCATCAGCTTCGATCTCGGCGGCTCAGCATATTCGCCAGGTATATATTGGCGAGCGATGAATACTTCCTGCGCGTGGGAGGCACGCACACGCCGTGGCGTCCATGCCCGGCGCCGAAAACCTTCAATCTTTCGCGCACGATTTTCAAACTGCGCGGTGTTTAATCTGGATAGACGCAAAACGTTGTCCCCGCATTTCCGCGGAAACGCGGAGCATAGGCGTAGAATTCCGACTAAGGATGCAGAGTGAGGCCGAAAGGTGAAATTGAACGAAAATCGAAACGAGCTGGCGCAGTGTGCCGCGCCAGCTTTATCTCAAATAATTACATCGGCGCGCGCTTCAGGATAGCACGGCCCGCATAAACGGCCACATCCCCAAGCTCCTCTTCGATGCGGATGAGCTGATTGTATTTTGCGAGCCGGTCTGAGCGTGACAACGATCCCGTCTTGATTTGACCGCAATTTGTCGCGACGGCGAGATCGGCAATTGTTGAATCCTCCGTCTCACCCGAACGATGCGACATGACAGCGGTGTAACCCGCACGTTGCGCCATGCTGACTGCATCGAGGGTTTCCGAGAGCGAGCCAATCTGGTTGACCTTGACGAGGATCGAATTCGCCGTCGACTTTGCGATGCCGTCCGCCAGCCGCTCAGTATTCGTGACAAAAAGATCGTCGCCGACGAGCTGAACGCGCTTGCCGAGAAGATCGGTCAACAGCTTCCATCCGGCCCAGTCGTCTTCCGCCATGCCGTCCTCGATGGAAATGATCGGAAAGCGGTTGACGAGATCTTCGAGATATTTGGCGTTCGCCGCGCTGTCGAGAGACTTGCCCTCGCCCGCGAGTTGATACTTTCCATCCTTGAAGTACTCGGTCGACGCGCAATCGAGCGCCAGCATCACGTCGTCGCCGGGTTTGTATCCGGCCTTCTCGATCGACTTCATGATGAAAGTCAGCGCTTCGTCGGCACTCTTGAGATTAGGTGCGAATCCGCCTTCATCGCCGACGGACGTGTTGTGTCCGGCATCCTTAAGATTCTTCTTCAAGGTATGGAAGACCTCGGCGCCGATCCGGATGGCGTCCGCGCAGGTCTCCGCCGCGACCGGCATGATCATGAATTCCTGAATATCGATCGGGTTATCGGCATGGGCGCCACCGTTGATGATGTTCATCATCGGCACGGGAAGAACGTGCGCGTTCACGCCGCCGATATAGCGATAGAGCGGCAGGTTGTTGGAGAGGGCGGCGGCCTTCGCAGTCGCAAGCGAAACGCCGAGAATCGCGTTGGCGCCGAGACGCTTCTTGTTCGCCGTCCCATCGAGCTTGATCAACGCCGCGTCGATGCCACGCTGATCTTCTGCGTCCATGCCCGACAGCGCGTCGAAAATCTCGCCATTGACGGCATCGACCGCCTTCTGAACGCCCTTTCCCTCATATCGAGACTTGTCGCCGTCGCGTAGCTCGATGGCCTCGTGAGCCCCGGTCGATGCCCCCGACGGCACGGCCGCACGACCCTCCGATCCGTCTTGGAGCAACACATCCACTTCGACCGTCGGATTGCCTCTGCTGTCGAGGATTTCGCGGCCGATGATGTCAACGATGGCGGTCATGAGCGTTCCTGGATGTGTTGTTGCTTATGTAGGCGGGTCGTCCGTGGGAGTTTCGCGCCCGGTTATTAAACCCTATTGTTAGACCCGCAAAGTCCCGGCGGGCGGTTCTTGGCTACCCGTTGGGCCAGGAGGCCGAAGGTTGAGGAACGCAGGCATGGCAGTTTCTCGGGTAACGGGGAAAGAACTCGGCGACAACGCCAAGGTTGCACACAACGGAAAGAGCTTATAACCCGTGTCAGAATCATCCGCTCTCGTTCTCTTCTCTGGTGGTCAGGACTCGACCATATGCCTGGCCTGGGCGCTCAACCGCTATGAGCGGGTGGAAACGATCGGTTTTCATTACGGACAGCGACACAACGTCGAGCTCGCCCAGCGCGAAATCATCCGCTCGAAACTTGCTCGTCTTGGAGATGCAGCAAAGCGGCTAGGCCCGGATACGGTTCTCGACCTTCCCGCGCTCCAAAGCATTAGCGATACCGCGCTGACCCGGGAAACAGAGATCACCTTCGCGGCGACGGGCCTGCCAACGACCTTCGTGCCGGGACGCAATCTTCTGTTTCTCACCTACGCGGCGGCTCTCGCCTACCGACGCGGCATCCGCACCCTCGTCGGCGGCATGTGCGAGACTGATTTTTCCGGATATCCCGACTGCCGCAACGACACCATTCAAACGCTCGCCCAGGCTCTGTCTCTCGGGCTCGCCAATCCGGTTTCCGTCGAAACGCCGCTGATGTACATTGACAAGGCTGGCACCTGGGAGCTGGCTTCGAAGCTCCGCGGCGACGACTTCATTCAAATCATCGTCGAAGATACGCACACCTGCTACATGGGCGACCGCACCAACCGCCACGAATGGGGCTACGGTTGCGGTATCTGTCCCGCGTGCGATCTTCGCGCCAAGGGCTGGTCGGAATGGCGAGCACGGACGACCTGAAACGCGCCGTCGACCTCGCGATCGCGGGAAATTGGCAAGCCGCTCATGCCATCGCTCAGCGCGATGAACAAGATCCGCTTTATCGCTGGCTGCATGCATGCCTTCACAAGATCGAAGGCGACGAATTCAATAGCCGCTATTGGTATTCCGGCACTGGCCACAGCTACCAGGATTTCGCCACGCCCGAAATAGAGCTCCACGCAATCCGAGCGGCACTCCTGTCGAGCTAGGCGTCCAACTTGAACGGATTGAAGTCCGTCGTCCGATCGTAATAGTCCTCATTCTCGGCGCGTTTCAATGCGGTGACGATCCGCACCGTCAAAGGTAGGAAGACGATCTCGACAAGCGTCTTCGCAAAAAATTGCGAGATCATGAGCGTCACGACGAGATCGTTCGGCATGATGCCCGAATTCAAGAACGCAAGCGGATAGAAGAGCGAGGAATCGACGGCCTCACCGGCAATCGTCGAAGCGACAAAACGCCAGCTCATATCGCGGCCTTCGCTCCTCACCTTCATCTTTGCGAGGACGTACGAGTTGACAAACTCGCCGCAGAAATAGGCGATCATCGACGCCCCCGCGATGCGCCACGTATTGCCGAAGGCAACCTCGTAAATATGCTGGTTCGGCCACGTCGGCGCCGGTGGCAGCGCGACGACGACGGCCGCCATGATCGCCGCGAAAATAAGCGCTGCAAAGCCCGTCCAGATCACCCGCCGGGCACGGGCATATCCGTAGACCTCGGTCAGCACGTCGCCGAAGATGTACGAAATCGGGAAAAAGAGAACGCCGGCCCCAAAAGTCACTGGCCCGATGACCGGAAGCGTCAATGTCGCAGCTTTGGCCGGGCCTATCAAATTCGAGCAAACAAGGACGACAACAAACGCCACCATGATGAGATCGAAATAGCGATAGCTGCGCTGCTCGGTCACCCTTACCCCCTGTCGGACTTGACTTGCTCGTCCCGCCTCGTAGGTATCGCGGCATGTATGCGGTCAAGGAGATCTTCTACACGCTTCAAGGCGAAGGCGCGAATGCCGGCACGCCCGCGGTATTTTGCCGATTTGCGGGCTGCAATCTGTGGAGTGGACGCGAACAGGATCGCGACAAGGCCATCTGCAGCTTTTGCGATACCGATTTCGTCGGTACCGACGGCGAAGGCGGCGGAAAGTTCGAGACGGCTGACGCTCTGGCTGAAGTCTGCCGGGCCAAGGCGCCGACAACAGACCACCCGACGTTAATCGTCCTAACCGGCGGAGAACCGATGCTGCAGGTCGATCAGGAACTGGTCGACGCTCTTCACGCGCAAAGATTTCGCGTTGCCATGGAGACGAACGGCACGCTCCCGGTTCTCGATACCATCGATTGGATCTGCGTCTCGCCGAAAGCCAGATCCGAGTTGAAGCAGCTCCACGGGAACGAGCTCAAACTTGTCTTCCCCCAGGAAGGCAGCGACCCGGCGGATTACCTGGAATTGGCGTTCGAGGAACGCTTCCTGCAGCCGATGGACGGGCCCGCGCAGCAAGCCAATACACAAGCCGCTATCGCCTACTGCAAGGCCAATCCGGCATGGCGGCTATCCGTGCAAACCCACAAACTGCTCGGAATCCCTTAACGAAACCGGGCTTCCGCGCCCGTTTGGCGCGGTTTTCAGCCCCGGGCGGGGGTGGCGCCTCAGAGCGAAATCCCGTATTGAGCGGCCATGCAAATTTACAAGGATTTCCGGTTCGAGGCGGCGCATTTCCTGCCGTCGGCAGCACCCGGCACCGCGAACGCTCGCGTGCACGGACATTCGTTTCGCGCCCGCGTCGTCGTCGAGGGCGAGCCTAACGCCGAGACGGGCTACATCTTCCATTTCGATGAATTGTCGAAAGCTATCCACGATACGGAGGAAGCGCTCGATCATCGTATGCTCAACGAGATCGACGGCCTCGCCGCCCCGACGCTCGAGCGTATCGCGATGTGGGTCTGGAACAGGCTTTCGAACCGCGTGCCCGGCCTTTGCCAGGTCGAAGTCCATCGCGACAGCTGCAACGAAGGCTGCATCTACCGCGGGCCTTCGCCGGAAGCTCGTTTGGCTGCGGAGTAGCGCGCGATGACAGCCAGGAAGCCGGGCGTGACCCAGCTCGGCAAGCAAGTCGGGATACCCGAGAGCCCGGACAAGGCTGAACTCGAACGTGTCGCTAACCCTCATGCCGACACCGATTACGTAGCGCGGTTCACGGCGCCCGAGTTCACATCACTCTGTCCGGTAACAGGTCAGCCCGACTTCGCGCATCTCGTCATCGACTACGTGCCGCGAAAGTGGCTGCTCGAAAGCAAATCTCTCAAGCTTTATCTCGCGTCATTCCGCAATCACGGGGCGTTCCACGAAGACTGCACCGTCGCGATCGGCAAACGCGTGGCTGGCCTGATCGAACCCAAGTTCCTGAGAATTGGCGGATACTGGTACCCGCGAGGCGGGATACCGATCGACGTTTTCTGGCAGACGGGAACGCCGCCGAAGGATATCTGGCTGCCCGAGCAGGGACTTCAGCCCTACAGAGGACGGGGCTGAGCCCGTCCCCTGCGAAGAAATTGAATGCTGCCGCACCCGCAGGCGGAGCAAATCATCAATAGTAGTGATGGCGCCGCCAGTAGCGGTGCCGATAGCCGTAATGACGATAGCCGTAATAGGGCCGGTATCCGTAGTACGGACGCCAGTAATGACGGCGATAGTAACGGTGACGCCAATAGCGCCGGCGATAATAAGTCTTTTCGACAACGCTGTTGCCGCTCTTAGCTACCGACTGAATAGTAGCGACATTGCCGCCGACGGCAGCAGCCTGAGCACCGGTCGCGACAAAGCCGATCCCGAGCGCTAGAGCCACCGCCAAAAGTAGACTTCGCATTTTTCTAGTCTCCCAAGCTTGTTTGAGGTCCCGCAATTCGCCCGCCCGACTGCTGGTTCCTAGGCTGCATAGATCGCGTGGCAACACATCGCGACCACGCGTGCTCGTTTCGCGACGAGCTACGATCAAGATAGGAGCTATTCACTGAACGGCAGATGTACGACGGAGCGCAGCAGCACTTCGCCTGGAGTCAGCGATCTTCGGGCAACGGAATAAATTCCGTTTCATCGCCGGGCACGATCGCGAAGCGCCCCTGCCGCCAATCCTCTTTGGCGGAATCAATTCGTTCTTGCGAACTCGACACGAAGTTCCACCAGATGTGCCGCGGACCATCCATCGGCTCGCCGCCCAGAAGCATGAGCCGCGCGTTGGTCTCCGCAAGAATTGAGATCCGATCTCCGGGTTTGAAAACGAGAAGCTGCCCCGCATCAAACGACTGGCCGGCGATGTCGACGCGACCTGACGCGAGATACACGGCCCGCTCGTCGTAATCGGGATCGAGAGGCAGAACAGCGCCAGGAGCCATTACGGCTTCGGCGTAGAAGCAGTCGTGAGGAAAGACGGCCGGCGACGTCTCACCGTAGAGGCTACCGATGATGAGCCGCACGCGTTTTCCTTCACCCTCGAGCCTTGGCAGTTCGCTCATGGCGTTATGCGCGAAGCCCGGCGCGCTCTCCTCGTGCGATTTCGGCAAGGCCATCCACGATTGGATGCCGAAGAGATTTTGCCCGGAAGATCTGACTTCCGCGCCTGTGCGCTCGGAATGGACGATGCCGCGTCCTGCCGTCATCAGGTTGACCTCGCCGGGGCGAATGGCCAGCGCCGATCCGAGGCTATCCCGATGTGTCATCTCCCCGTTGAAGAGGTAGGTAACCGTCGCGAGGCCGATGTGGGGATGCGGCCTGACGTCAATTCCTTGCCCCGAGAGAAACTGCGCTGGCCCCATCTGGTCGAAAAAAATGAACGGCCCGATCATCTGGCGTTGGGCGGACGGAAGCGCGCGTCGCACCGAGAAGCCGCCGAGATCTCTCGCCCGAGGCACGATGATCTGCTCGATCGCGTCGCATGATCTGCAATCGCCGGGAATCGGATCGTTATCGGTAAGCCAGCTCATCGAAGTCTCCTGTCATTGGGGGCACCATGGCTTGGATGCGATGACAGATGCAACACACCTCTCACTGATCTAAGTGAGGAGAAACCTTGCCGTCTCGACAGCACTCGGACGCCTGCACGCATCACGGCTCCCAAACCATTTTAGCCGATTGCGCTGAACCCAGTCGTAAATTCGATCTCCGATGGCATCCGGGATGAGACGTCCCGCGAGCCCCAGTCCGCGCCACGGATGTGGCATGGTTCGCGCCGCGGCAAGAATCCCCGCCCACTTGGTGTGTGGCAGTCCGTCACTCAGCACCATGAAGGTGTCGAAGGCGTCTGCGTCGAGATCGTAATGCCGGTAGAGCGCTCTTGGCAGCGGGTCCTGGATCACCGCAAAACGGCTTCGCCCCGCCGGGTCACGATCCAGCATCCACTGGACCCCACCGGAGCAGAGGACGCAGAGACCATCGAAAATCACGATCGGCTGACTATCGTCGAATGCCGGGACCGTTGGATCGTCGCGATAGCTGTAAGCCGGCATGGGCATGGCGTCTCGTGTTTTAGACTCGTTAACGACGGGCGCGGCCGGCGCGGACAAAAGGCGGCAATTCCGTGCAACCTCGCCCTTCGCCCCGTTGCCGGATTCTGCCGGGGAAGCGCTTTCCGACGATATCCGCCACGCCTAGAGAACTAAACATAAGACCTGTTCGCCCCTCTTGGAGTTCTGACCGATGTCCCGCCCCATCTCGAGCTTTTCTCGGTTGCTGCTGTATCTCGCATTCGCCAGCCCATGGGCGGCAGTATCCGCCCAAGCCCAGACGATCGACTGCAATAACGCATCGTCGACGGTCGAGATGAATTTTTGTGCCGACAGGGACTACCAGGCCGCCGATAAAACGCTCAACGCCGCTTACCTGGCAGCACTGACCTACATCCGGTCCCGCGACATGGAAATGCCGTACGACGCCAGGAGCTTCGAGGATGCCATGCGCAACGCCCAGCGCACCTGGGTCGCCTATCGGGACGCCGATTGCAAAGATCTGGTGGCGCAGGAATGGTCAGGCGGCAGCGGAGCATCCTCGGCGATTCTCGGGTGCATGACCGAAAAAACGATCCGGCGTACCAAAGAGTTGAAAGAGCGGTATGGCGAGCACTGAACGCGCGATCGCCATGGGTGCCAACGTGACGCGCGCACAGCCCAAAAAACCGCCAACTCCTGAAATGACTTCGGGTTGCATATCGTCTATTTGCTCCGTCGCCACCCGGACCGATTGATGAACATCAATTTGGTCCCCCTCTTCCGTCCCCAATAGTCCCTCACCACATGAGCGGCTGCCACGGAAGCGTCGCCTTGCGAAGTTAAACCTCCGAGTCTACACGGGGCTCGAAACACCAGAATGTGCTGAGTTTTTTAGCTGCATCGTACGCTGGCCGGCGATGGCCGGCGAGAGAACAGCGTCAGGAGACAAATACATGATCTCGTCACCCAATCGTCTGAGCGTACTGGCCGGCAGCGTCGCGTTGCTTGCGGCGACAGTAATTCAAATCTTACCGTCGACGGCCGACACGCCCAAGATCGCGGTCGGCACGCTGACGTGCCACGGCCACGGCGGCGTAGGCCTCATCTTCGGCTCGAAGGAACACATGCGTTGTGAATTCCAGACCGCCGTTAGCGGCCGCACCTACCACTACGCGGCGACGATCACCAACGTCGGAATAGATATCGGCTTCACGGGCGAGAGCACGCTCGTCTGGACGGTCCTCGGCTCGACGACCGATCTTCCGGGCGAAGCCCTCGAAGGATCCTATGGCGGCGTAACCGCAGGCGCAGCCGTTGGTATTGGCGGTAACGCCAATGTGCTTCTCGGCGGCTCGGCCCAATCAGTTGTCCTGCAGCCGCTCAGCGTCGAGGGGCAGACGGGTCTCAACCTTTCGGCGGGCGTCGCGGGACTGACGCTGAGCAGGTCTTAATCAGCGAAATCGCGCCGCAAATTTCGATGTGATTCCGGCGCGCTGCGAGAATGTAGCGCGCCGAATCATTTCCGGCATCCGGTCGCTAAAACGCAGCCCGCGTTCGCAAGCGACCGCCTTCCGGACGTCCACTTAGGGCCGCGTTGGAGCATATCTGTAACACTTTTTGGCCATGAGAATCACGCGCTTAGAGATCGAAGCCTCTAACCGCGAGGAGAAAATCATGACCGGTCTTTCCAAAAACATCGAAGAAATGCTGACGCGCCTTGCGGAAAATGCACGCACCGAACAGGACTTCATCCGAACCCTTTCCGACGCCATTCGCCGCGTAGACGAGCAGTTGCTGCGCGATGTTCGCAACGTGGCCCTTCAGCATGAGCTTCGCCGCGAAGCCATTCTCGGCGAGTTGCAGGAGCTTTCTGCTCGCCTTTGCGCCCTGCCGGTGAGAGGTCCAGCGCAGCCTGTCGCCGCAATCGATCAGCAGAGACATCCAACACAGGCTGAAATCGAAGCCGCGCAAGGCGGCGCGGACTGGCGCCAAGCCGCGCAGAACATGCACGATGAGTTCGATTTCACTTTCAATGCGCAGCGGCAGCAGCACTAGTTAGCGCCGCGGCAACCCTATCGTCCGACATATCCCGGCATTCGCAATGCCTCCCGCGACCGGGCAAGCCACATCGCGCGATCATGCGCATAATCGAAATCACGCCGGACGGTCGACCGCGGAATGCGGGTACGGAAAAAATCAGCCCAGCGAAATTCGGCATAGGGCCTGCCCGTTTTTTCGAAGCCCCCCGCTTCTCGCACCGACCAGGCGAGATCGCGGTAGGGATCGCCCCGTAATTCGTCCAATGTCTCGGGCAGGTTCGTCGGGCAAACCGGCCGGCCATGCAAGTCATACGCGTGCAGCAGGCCGAGCACTGTCATCCGGCGCAGGAAGCGCTTTCGCGGCAGGTGGGAAAGATCGCCGACGATATTGACGAAGGCTTCGTCGACATCGCTTTTGAGAAGCGCCAAGCTCAGGTGGTGATGGTCGATGATGAAGAGATCATCGCCTGGACCCCGGACAGCCGGGATCGGCCGCTCTTCGAGAAAGCGGCGAAGCTTCCGCGAGCTTTTCGCGCGGCGCTCGACTTTTTCCCGTTTGGCATCAACCGCCCGCATGCCGACAGCCATCTGCGTCGGCCGAAGATCTTCCAACGGGACCGAGACAAGCTTTCTCTTATCGGCTTGAGCACGGGGCGGAGGTAGGAAAACCTCAATGCCCAAGGGGAAAGGCGGGGCGAACGCCGGTTCTCGCGGGACGGCAAGTAGAGACATGACTTCCCAAAAATCGAAATGAACGTTGGTTTAATAATTTCGTCGTGGTGGTTAAAATTCCGTTGCCGGCAATACTGACGCGCATTGGATGGATTTGAAAAATGCAAAGCGCAGAAGGCGAAGACCTCACACCCAGGCTCGTTACTCAGACCGCGATTTGGTTGGCGATCACAGGCGCCATCCTCTTCCTGTCGGCTGGCACGCTGAACTGGCCTGAAGCTTGGATTTTCCTCGGCATTTGGCTTGCCGGCGGCCTGACCTCCGGCCTGTCGCTCGCCAGGACGAATCCGGAGATCGTGAAAGAGCGAATGCGCTCGCCGCTTCAACAGGATCAGAAGCCCTGGGACAGGCCGCTGATATTGGCGATCTTTGGAGGCTGGGCCCTTCTCCACGTCGTCGCAGGCCTCGATGCCAAGCGCTTCGAGTGGTCCGATATGCCGATCGCGCTGGAGGTCCTGGGCGCCATTGCGATCTTTTTCGCCATCTACCTCTTTCACATCGTGATGCGCGAAAATGCTTACGCGTCCGCAGTGGTCAAAATCGATGCTGGCCGCGGGCACAAGGTGATTTCGACCGGACCTTACGCCTGGGTTCGGCACCCGATGTATGCGGGCGCGATTTTCTATTTTCTCGGGACGGCGCTCTTGCTTGGCTCGTGGTACGCGTTCGTTTTCGGATTGGTGCTTATCGCGGTTATCGCGTTTCGCGCCGTGCGGGAGGAACGCATGCTCGCAGCCGAGCTTCCTGGCTACGCGGATTATGCCCGGCGCGTGAAATATCGGCTCGTGCCGGGCGTGTGGTAATGGAGACCCATCACCATTCAAACTTTACTTGGCCGCTGTCTGCGAGGCGCCGCGCCGGCGCGAAACTTCCGCAGCCGAGACTTCGCCGTCGGCGATCAACGCATTAACGCAACGCTTCGAAAGTCCGGTGCCGACGGCGCGCATGCATGACCGAAGCTGGGGACTGCTAAGGCTGTAAGCGCTGCAGTGAGCGTAATAATCCGTGGCGCAAGCCATCTGCACACTAAAACTGAAAGCAAAGGCATTGCCCGTCATCAGTGTGACACCGGCGAGAACAACGGCCGACGTAAGAACAGTGCGGGAGGCTTTGCGAGCCATCTTAACGAAAGAAGTCATTACAGGTCTCCATCTCTAAGGCGATGCCAGCCGGGATCGGGCTCTTCGCGAAGAGAAATAGCGGACGACCACAACCTCCCGCTGTTCCGCCGGGAACCGATGCCAATGACCGGCTCCCGCACCCTGCTCCTCTAGCTCATCCTTAGCGGCTTCGGATAAGAGACCGAGCGCGCTCCATTTTTGCGGGCTACGCCGCAGGCCTGTTCGTAGACAACGGTTGCAGCCGCAAGAGCGGTGATGCCGCCATGGTCATAAGCTGGCGCCACTTCGACGACATCGCAGCCGACAATCTGGAGACTGTCGAGCCCCCGAAGCATGGCCAGCAGCTCGCGAGGCATGAGCCCGCCGGTAACCGGCGTGCCCGTGCCAGGCGCGAACGCTGGATCGAGACAGTCGATATCGACCGTGAGGTAGCACGGCGAATCTCCCGCGAGCGCCTTGACCATCTCCACGATACCGGCAGGACCTCTTTCCGCGACTGCCATGTTGTCGAAAATGTTCATCCCCATCGGATCATCGACCCACGTTCTGATACCGATTTGCGAGGATCTGCTTGGATCGATCAGACCATCGTGAATTGCTTGCGCGAACATCGTCCCGTGGTTGAGCTCAACGGCCCCGTCACGGCCGACACGCGGCGTCCAGGTATCGGGATGGGCGTCGAAATGGACGAGCGACAGGCGTCCGTATTTCCGGGCGTGGGCTTTGAGCAGCGGATAGCTGATGAAATGATCCCCGCCGAGCGCACACAGGAACGCACCCGTAGCGACGACGTTGAACGCAGCTTCTTCGATCGCGGCGGGGATCGTTTGCGGGAAGCCGTAGTCGAGCAGAGCATCGCCGAGATCGACCATGCTGACGTGAGCGAGCGGATCGAAGCCTCCGGGATAGGCCTTGAGTTCGGCAAGCTGCGCCGAAGCGGACCTCACCGCGTCAGGCCCCAACCGGGCCCCCGGCCTATTCGACGTCGCGATATCGAGGGGCACGCCCAAGACCGCGAAATCGCCGGCCTTGGCTCGAGTGACACGCGGCGCACGTAAGAATGTATGAGCGCCGGAATAGGTTTGTTCGGAAGCGATACAGGCGGGGGAAAGCGAACCCGAATTAGAATGCGCATGCGCGCCGGGCATTGTGCCGGGAAACATGACGACCTCGATTGTTTACGATGTCGTCCGGCCGACACCTCCACAATCAACCGGGATAGCCCCGGTGCCTCCGTTTCGCGGCGGCTGGAGAATGCCCATCCCAATGGCCACGTCAAGCCCTGCAACGCATGGCTGCTTTCCGAGCCGTGAACTCATCCACCCCTTCGCGCGTTATGAACGGTAATGACCACGATATGGCGCGAAAAATGTCCAATCTTATTAAGCTCGTCACTGAAAAGGCCGCACGGGCCGAGCGCGACGCCCAGCTCCTTCGTGAAGACCTGTTTACGAAATGCGCGGCAGCTGTCGATGGCCTGGGCGATGGCATCGCTGGCTACGCCTTGATCGTGTGGGGCAAGGATGGCGACATGCGAACGGCCTACAATGCCGCCCAAGGTCCTATCGGACCCGCCCTCGTTCCAACGCTCGCGGCTGACGCTTTGAACCGGCACGTCGCGGTCATGCTGGCAAAGAACGATGAAAGTGACGACGCGGGAGCCAGCTAAGGGCCAGCTAAGGGAATGAAAAAGAAAACCCAGAGCTGAATGTCTCTGGGTTTGCTTGAATGCGAAACTCGCTAGTGCAGGAAGCCGAACAGGTGCAGGCCGATAATCACGACCAAAGGAACGCCTGCGAGCCAAAGTATTACGTCACGTGCCATGATGCTCTCCTTAGTGTTTTAGCGCCGGGGGGATCAAAGGTTCGTCCGACACTTCGGAACCTTCTGTGGCTCCAACTTCTTTGGAGCGGATGAGGCTCAGCAATTCATCGAGATGGCGACGCGCGTCAGCCAAGTGCTGCCGGGCTTCATCGCGCCGCAGAATGACGCTGTTCTGAGCAGCGCCTCGCATCTCGTTCTCGAGGTCCCAAAGGGTTTTCAAAACCTTCGGAACGGTCTCCCTGATGCTGTCGGACATTTAAACCTCGCCCAGCTTCAACTGGGACATGAACGCATCCAGATTATCTCTGGTTCCGCTTTCGCTATCCGCAGTCATTGGCGATAAGTTTAGGGAATGTATTCGCGCTCGGCCCATTCAAACACGGACCACACATGATCCCGCAGTCGATTCTGCCGATAGTTCTTTTAACGTTGTCGAACGTCTTCATGACGTTCGCTTGGTACGGCCACCTGAAATTTACCAGCAAGCCGCTCTGGCTCGTCATCATCGTGAGCTGGGGAATTGCGTTTTTCGAATATTGCCTGGCCGTTCCCGCAAACCGCTTCGGCCACGCGGTCTATTCAGCCGCGGAATTGAAGACGATGCAGGAAGTGATTACCCTGATCGTCTTCGCGATTTTCTCGATCGCTTATCTCGGTGAATCGCTCACAATCAACCACGCCGTTGGATTTGCGTTGATCGCACTAGGCGCCTTCTTCGTTTTCAAAGCGCCACTGTGAGAACCGAGCCAAGCGGGGCTATTATCTGATCGGAACGCTCAGCTGAAATTTGCTGCTCAGACTCTGCGGCTCGGTCGTCGCGCCGACGTTGTCGACGTCCGCCGTGACGCTCAGTGAATAGGCGTCAGTCTTTGAGTACGTAACACCCGCCCCCGCAGACTGCCCGGTGTCGAGCGTCGGGTCAGTCGCGTCTTTACGCGCCGTCGATAAGTCGAACTCGCGTTTGTAGGTGACGAACGGCTCCAGTTTCGTCCCGCCGTCGAGCGCGAACGAGTGATTGACTTTCGGCGCGAAAATAACCGCTCCTTTTTCCGCAGCACCGTTGCTTGCAGCGAACTCGCCGTTCCCGGCCTGCCATTCCGTACGAGCGTCAAGGCTCAGCATCGGCGCAGCCTGCAGGGTAACGTACGCGGATGCCTTCTGGTCTTCCTCGACCCCTTGGGTCGTCGCGGACCGCGAGTCCCCGTGCTCGACCGAAACCCCAACGCTTGTCGTTCTGCTGATCTTGTAATCCGCTCCGACGCCAGCGCGGGTCGACTGATCGCGCGAGCCGTCGTACCCGTTGACGTCGATGTTGCTCCAAACGTCGAGCGGGGTAGTTGGAGCTGCCGGTGCCTTTGGCAGAGTCAACGCGTCCGTTGAAGTCGCAAATGCCGGTTGCTGGATGGTCGGCGAAGCTGTTCTCGCATTATAGTCTCGCCAAGTGCCGAGACTTGTGCGAACCGATACGCCGGAATCGCTGGAATTGAATGTCGCGGGCAGGTCCCGGCTCTCCGCAATCCACGGCACCCCATCCGATTGAACGGATGGCTTCGACGGTGCCGCGTGTTCCGCGAGCGCTGCATCCAAATCAAGCTGAGGCTCCTGATCCTCGCACGGCTTGAAATCCGGTTCAGCGGAGGTCGACTGCACGTCGACACACTCTTCTGCGTGGACCGCCACCGTTACACAAAATAAGGCGGCAACACTCGCAACGCCGACACGCAGGCTGCGATGTCTTGGGGAATCTCGAAGAGGTTTCATGATCATAGGCGCCTGTTAGCCACGAACTTTGATCATCATGTGGCGATTACCTGAATCGCCGGATCTCGGAAACCCTCCTATGCCATTCGTTAATGGATCGATTTTCCCAAGCGGCATTTGCGCCCCTGTAGCAGAGGCATAGTATGCCGGACGCTCAGCCCCGCGCGGTATCATCACACGGGCGCCTGATCTTCGTCCGCAATGGCGAATGCCCGCAACTTGGGCGCGCTGACACGAACGAATGCACTGACGTCAATTCATGGACAGTGGAAAGGGCAAAGCATGAGCTGGAGCGACGCACTTAAGGGCGTAGTTGGAAACATCGTTGGACAAGCCGAGCAAGCTGCGTTGCCGGATCTCCTGAAGAGCGTTCTCGGGAACGAGGGGCTGCAGACAATTCTCGCAAAGCTCCAGGACGCAGGTTTTGGAGCCCAGGTATCGTCGTGGCTCGATAAGAACAAAAACAACTTGCCGATCACCGCCGATCAGATCAAAGCCGCACTCGGCGACGAGCACGTGCAGCAGATCGCCAAGTCGCTTGGTATCCCCGTCGACGCCATCCTCGCTGCGCTTGCCGAGAAGCTGCCCGAGATCGCCAACGCCGCGGGACCCGCTGTCGCGCCGGCAAATGCCTCCGTCCCCGATCCCAAGGCGAGCTGATCGTCCCGGTTTCCGTCACCGCGCTGCTCATTTTCGACTACCGGCGGCGGCTCGCATAATCAGCCTACCGATCATGTTCAGTCTCGTTTAGAGTGCCGGAACATGGGGCATTGAGTGTGGGCGGAACATGCCGAGTGGCGGGACTCGAGCCGGACGCTCCTCCGTTCTGGCGAAGGCGATCAAATCGCTGGCGATCCTGTTGATCGCCGGCGTGGGTGCATTTGTTCTCTGGCTCTACGTCTCCGAAGGACCACCACCGCTCCCTGCGCGGCTGTCACAGTCCGCGTTGCCACCCGAAACGGAATCCGGTGTGACCTTCGTGCCGGGTATAGGTCCACGCACCTATGGCGATTGCATTCGCATCCTCGCTATCGATGGGGGCGGCGTCAGGGGCTTGGTGCCGGCGATCATCCTTGCCGATCTCGAACAGCGAACGCATCGCCCGGTCTCCGCAGAGTTTGACCTGATCGTAGGGACATCGACCGGCTCCATTCTCGCGCTGGGACTGAGCAGACCGAGCGACGGGGATGCGCGCTCCCCTGCCCTCACGGCCAACGATCTGGTCGAACTCTATCGTAATCAGGCAGCCAGGATCTTTCCTTATTCCTTTGGTTCGCTTCGCTACTTGCGGCGCATCTTCCGACCCAAATTTGATCCGCGTGAGGTCGAAGCGCTCTATATGCATTACTTTGAGGACGTACGGCTTCAAGAATCTCTGACGAACGTCGCGGTCCCCGCCTACGACATCGAGTCCAACCAACGCATCTGGTTTCAGAGCTGGTCCTCGGCACAAGGCAGCCTCCTGATGCGCGACATTGTCCGGGGAGCAACAGCCGCACCGACATATTTTCCTCCGGCTCGCATCGCATATCGTCGGCACGGTGACGTCATCGACTACGTCTCTTTGGTCGACGGCGCATTGTTTGCCAATAATCCTTCACAGAATGCTCTTGAGTTCGGAAAGACAATTCGGCCCGAGGATAACCCGACCGTCCTGTTGCTTTCGATCGGTACCGGCCGATCGACCAGAAAGCATTCCTTCAACGAGGCCTGGAACTGGGGTGTTCTCGGCTGGATGGACCCGTTGCTCGAAATCGCATTCTCCGACCCAGCGATCGACGGCATCGTCAGCCGGGCGCTCGAAGGCCACGGCGATTATTATCGTCTGCAGGTCGGGCTGGGTACGCCGCCTGTCGAACTCGACGACTTATCGCCGGACGCGCTGAAGCACCTCGAACAGGCCACGCGCGATTTCCTCGCCGCACACAAACAAGACCTCGACCAGATTGTCTATCAACTCTCCCTGCCCCGTGCGCCGCAATGCGGCCCGCGCATCGGCGCCGACTATGAGCGTCCCGATGGGCCGCGCCTCCCCGAATCTCAGCCGACCAGATGATGCCGCGACTGGTGGTAGCCCATGGCCAATGAACCAGACGGCGATCGATTGAAACAGAAGGATGCGGTCTGGCCCTTCGTGGGCCTCTATTGCTTCATGCTGCTCGGCATTTTTGTGTCGCTCGGCAACACCGATCCTATCTCTATGGATTTTACGCCCAGCGTGATCCTCGGCTTGTCAATCGTCGTCGGCGCGATCGCGTACTTCGCCGCAGCCAGGCTAAAAGGACACGCGCTGTTCGGCTTCGGAAGCCGCACCCTGCTGCGGAACCTCGGCTGGCACATTTTCGTTTTGACGGGCATCATTTTCTTGAGCCACCTGTTCTTTCGCGCCCTGATATCGATCCTGGTCGTTTCGTTTCAGGTGCCTATATTCGACGCATCATGCAAACTTCCGAGCGAACGCGACGTTTGCCTCTTCGTTTGGGACGCCATGGCCAGCGGCGCCTTTAAATTTTTAACCAAATACCTCGACCTTGCGGCGCCCAGTTGCGCACTGAATGCGAACAGCGACGCAGCTTCCGCGATCGCGATGTCGATCAAGTTGTTTACGTCGCTTGTACTAGTCTGGTTCGCCCTGAGCCTCGCCAAGGCCTGGTACAGACGGCTGCGCAGTCCATAATCCAATGATGCTTGGTTGCGATCGTAATCGCCGGCGAATTCATTGCTCCGACGCGGTGACTTCATCCTTTTTCTGCCCCAGCCGCCATTCCCAGATCCGAATGGCCTTGATCGTCATGGTAGCGGGCAACGCCGCTTCATCGATCGGCCCAGCCCAGGCTCCGCCAAGCGCAAGATTGATGATGAGATTGAAAGGCTGTTGCAGCGGGCGGACTCCATTGATCGCGAGGTCTCGATCCATCGCGATCATCGGCTTGCCGTCGATCGAGACGAGAAGCTTCTCAGGCGAGAGCTCGGCCGAATAGACGACGTCCCTACCCTGAAATCCGGGGATCGTTCGATCCGCCGTCTTGACGTCGCGGCCCGATTTGGATGCGCCGAAGTGGACCGTCGAGTGTACCAACTCCGGTTCGCGCCCCAGGTGTTCCATCAAGTCGACTTCACCAAAACCTCGCGTGTTCGGGCTCCTGAGCCAAATCGCGGGCCAAGCGCCCTTGCCGCCCTGAACGCCGGCAACGATTTCCACTTTGAGATTTTGCCAAGCCTTCTTCGATAGCAGACTTGTCGACGTGTAACGCGCTTCGGCTCTGGTTTGCTTCCAATCGCCGCCACCCTTTCGATAGGCGTCATTCGGCACGCGCTCGCCGCGCGCGACCAGCTCGAGACCGTTGGGTGTGACTTGAAAATTCGGCTCGACCCCGCCGGTGTAATATTGCTCTTCCTCGTTTCGGAGAAAGCCCTTCTCGAAAATCCAATCCGCTTTGTCGAACGATTGTCTGGCGGACCAGTCGACGACCGTCACCCAATTTGATTTGGACGCCCACCAGCGGCTGAAAAGAGTGAGACAGAGGACAACACCCAACAAACCAACAAAAAAGAGCAAAGGACGCGTCACCAAGAACTCCAAGCGTTACTGCAATATCGGCGCGGCACGATCGACGATTGCGCGCGTGTTGGTACCCGTTGGGAGAAGTCCGAAGGCTGCGCTCCCACCTGACAATCTTGTCGCACAAAACGCGTCGCCCACCTCGTCTGGCGAGTGGCGGATCAACAGCGCTGCCTGCAACGCGACGACGAGATCGCGTACCAAGGCGCGCGCGTCAGCTTCATCGAGACGTTTTGCCTGCTCCTGAAGCTTCAGAACATGGGCGCCGAGCCTCCGATCCTCCTTTGCCGGTTCACGCAGCTCGTCCATGAGCGCTTCGCTTGCGCCCTGCGAACGCGACAGCGCTCTCAGCACATCGAGACACATGACATTGCCCGATCCTTCCCAGATCGAGTTGAGCGGAACTTCTCTATAGATGCGGGCCAGGTTGAATTCTTCGACATAGCCGTTTCCTCCGAGCACCTCCATGGCTTCGGCGGCGAACGCCGGAGCACGTTTGCAAATCCAGAATTTTGCGGCCGGTGTAACGACACGCCGAAACACCAAAGCCGCTTCATCCTCCTCATCGTAAGCGCGAGCGAGGCGCATTGTCAGAACCGTCGCAGCTTCTGACTCGATTGCGAGATCGGCGAGAACATTCGTCATCAGCGCATGATCGATAAGAAGCTTCTGAAATGCACGACGATGCCGGGCATGATGGATGGCCTGCGCCAAGCCCTGCCGCATCAAGCCGGAGGAACCGATGGCGCAATCGAGCCGCGTGTAATTTCCCATCTCGATGATCGTCGGGATACCGCGCCCTTCCTCTCCGAGAAGCTCGCCATGTGCGCCGTCGAGCTCCACCTCGCTCGATGCATTCGAACGATTGCCGAGCTTATCCTTAAGCCGACGGATTTGGATGGCGTTTCTCTTGCCACCTGGAGTCCATCTCGGAACGAGGAAACAAGTCGGCCCGGCTGACGTCTGCGCCAGTACGAGAAAGGCGTCGCACATCGGTGCCGACATAAACCATTTGTGGCCGGTGAGCCGATAGTAGCGGCGCTCGCCTTCACTTGCGTAAGGCGCTGCCTGAGTGACGTTGGCCCGCAAGTCGGAGCCACCCTGATTTTCGGTCATCGCCATTCCGATCATGGCCGAAGTCTTCTGCGATGCTGGTCGAAAGCTTGGATCGTAGGCGCGCGAATAGATGCGCGGCAGCCAGTCGGCGGCAATCCGAGGCGCATGCTTGAGCGTCGCGACCGACGCGTAGGTCATTGAGACCGGGCAGTAGACGCCGCTATCGATCTGGGCCAGCATGTAGGCACCAGCCGCGCGAGCAACGTGGGTGCCCTTTCGCGGCTCGGCCCACGGCTTGGTATGCAGACCAGCCTCTAATGCGAGGCCCAGCAGTTTGTGCCAGCTGGCGTGAAATTCGACCTCATCGATCCTGTGACCGTAGCGGTCGAATGATTTCAAAACGGGCGTATTGCGATTGGCGTCGGCACCCGCAGCAATCATCTCGGCGGTGCCAAGCCGGTGACCAAGCGCGCGCAGATCCGTGGACGCCCAGGCTGCATTTTCGCGTGCCAGCGCTTCGCCAAGGACCGTATCGCTCGACAGCAAGTTGTAATTCTCGAGCGGCGGCGGCTGGTTGGTGACCTCGATCATCGGCCCTCGCGTTTCTGAGTGTCGGGCATTTTAGAACGATCGTTCCTGGCCCGCGAGCCATCGGCAGCAGCTAAAGCCAAAGCGAAACAGTGTCCGGTTGACAGCGGGACATCAACCCCACAATGGTGGTCTATCTTCCAAGCCTTTGAATAGGATAGCTGCCGATGGCTTCGACGCGTACGCCCGCCAAGCACTTCTCGCCCCTCGCCATCGGCGCACCCGAACCCTTCCGGACCCTCCCCGTCAAGCTTGAGCGCATGATCCACTTCGTGCCGCCGCATAACGAAAAGATCCGCTCCAAGATCAAGGAGCTGGCGGCACAGGTCGATGTCGTTCTCGGCAATCTCGAAGACGCTGTCCCGCTCGACCAAAAGGAGAATGCACGTAAAGGCTTCATCCAGATGGTCCGCGACAACGATTTCGGATCGATCGGCGTCTGGACCCGCATCAACTGCCTGAATTCGCCCTGGGTGCTCGACGACATCACGGAAATCGTCTCGAACGTCGGCAACAAGCTCGACGTCATCATGCTGCCGAAGGTCGAGGGACCGTGGGACATCCACTACCTCGATCAGCTCCTGGCGCAGCTCGAAGCCAAGCATGACATCAAGAAGCCGATCCTGATCCACGCCATCCTTGAAACCGCCGAGGGCGTCAACAACGTCGAGGCGATTGCCGCCGCGTCCCCCCGCATGCACGGCATGAGCCTCGGTCCAGCCGACCTCGCCGCCTCGCGCGGCATGAAAACAACTCGGGTCGGCGGCGGTCACCCCGACTACGGCGTCCTCGCAGACGCCAATAAGGCGGATGGCGCCGTCCCCCGCGCATTCTATCAGCAGGACCTCTGGCACTACACTGTCGGTAAAATGGTCGATGCCTGCCTTGCCTATGGCTTGAAGCCCTTCTACGGCCCCTTCGGCGATTTTTCGGATCTCGCGGCCTGCGAAGCCCAATTCCGCAACGCTTTTCTACAGGGATGCCTCGGCGCCTGGACCTTGCACCCGACCCAAATCGAAATCGCGAAACGCGTATTTTCGCCAGACCCCGCGGAGGTCAAGTTCGCCAAGCGCATCCTCGATGCCATGCCGGACGGCACAGGTGCCGTCATGCTCGACGGCAAGATGCAGGACGACGCGACCTGGAAGCAGGCAAAGGTCATCGTCGATCTGGCAAAAATCGTTGCGTCGAAGGATGCGGAGCGCGCGGCTCAGTACGGCGCTATATAGTCCGGATCCATAGTTATGGGGATGGACTTGCGACTTCGCTTCGCCTGCCACACATTCAGATCATGAGCGACATCAAACACGCGAAATTTGCGATCGGGCAAGTCGTCCGCCACCGCCTTTATCCCTTTCGCGGGCTGATCTTTGATATCGACCCGGAGTTCGCCAACACAGAAGAGTGGTGGCTTTCCATTCCGGAAGAGGTCCGACCGCGGAAAGACCAGCCCTACTACCATCTCTATGCGGAAAACGCAGAAACGACCTACCTCGCCTACGTCTCCGAGCAGAACCTGCTCCTCGATGAGACCCACCAGCCGCTCCGCCACCCCGACATAACCGAGCGTTTTCTCAGCGACAGCAACGGCGGCTATCGGCTTCGTCCAGGATCGGCAAACTAGTCCACACTGCATGGCCAACCGGCACAAATAAAAAGGCTGCCCCGGATGGCTCCGGGGCAGCCTTTAACTCAGGGAATGAAGCTTACTGCTTCTTCTTGGCCGGGGCCTTTGTCGAACCCGTCGTCGTCGGAGGCGCCCCCGGCGCGTCGAGCGGCAGGTTCTTCAACTCGTCGGCCTTCCACTTATCGGCCATCTGCTGCTGGCGCTGGCGGATCTGCTGCATCAATTGGCTGCGAGCCTCGGCGTATTTCTTGTTATCGACTGGGGGACCAGCGGCGGCTTCGTTGTACCCGTCGAGCGGGACCGGGAAACCGATCGGCTGAGCCGCGGCATTCATCGCGAGCACCATGAGTCCGCCGCCCTTCGACATCTGAGCGAGGATATCCGGTGTCGCCTCCGTCTCGGCCGTGCAGCCGGCCGGATGGCAGAGCGCATACTTCAACTCGATGGGTTTCAGCGCCTTCTCGTCAATCTTTTCATTCTTCGCTGCGGCCGCCCATTGCTCCTTCGTGTAGACGGCGGCCCTGATGCCCGGCGGAATGGCCATGCCGAGCGGCACCATGATCATCAGCGATTTCTTATCGGAGCCTTCGACTTCGCGGATGGCGGCCGAAACAAGAACCATACCGGTGTTGCCATCGAGGCGTTCGTGGTGCGTAAGGCAGAGCGACTTCTCTTCCTTGACGTCCTTGCCGTCCGGCCCCTTCTTAACGATAGGTGCCTTCTCGCAAAGCTTAACCCATGCGCTCTTCGGTGCAGCTGCAGCGGCCGCAGCGGCTGGTGCCGCGGCAGGTACCTTCGTCGGCGAAATCTGAACTTCCTTGTCCGCGTCTTGTGCCCAAACGGGCGAAGCGGCCATTGCTGCCGCGATAGCCACGGCTGATAGGAGCGCCCTGCCGCCCGCGCGCAATACTGCGTTTGCCATCAACGTAAAAATCCTCGCTTTGTTCCTCGTGCCGGTCTTACCGGCGCCTACCCCTCACCTCGCCGCGCAGCTCGACACCAAGCCTGCGCAGACCCGGCACTTGCTCTGCCGTTCCGAGGCCGAGTAAGGCTCGGATTGCGGCAATCCCGTGGCCGGAACGAAGGCCAATTGGGGGCTTTGCTTCCCCCTGCGCCATCGTGGCCTGTCAGCAACTGCGACAAGCTGGACAGCACCCAGGGGGCGCCGGTAGAAGACGTTGAGCGGCGCCGTCCGAAGGTCGCCACAGTGCCGGGATTATCACGTGTTAACAAGCCGGTGGACGAATTTTCAGGTGCCGGCATGCCACTCGGGAAATTTTCGCTAATTCTAGCACTCGCGATGACCGCGATGGGCTGCGGCCGTGCCAACGCTGCACCGGTTCACTCCATCGCACTTCATGGCACTCCGCTCTTCGGTGATGACTTCACAGCCTTTCCCTACGTGAACCCCTCGGCTCCCAAAGGCGGGAAACTAACGCTTGGAGTTCTCGGTTCCTACGAAAGCGTCAATCCGCTTATCGTCCAAGGCACGCCCGCATCAGGCATTCGCGAGTTTGTCGTAGAAGGATTGATGGCCCGAAGCCTGGACGAGCCTTTCACGCTCTACGGGCTGCTGGCGGACACGATCGATGTTGCCGACGACCGCAAATCCGTGACGTTCACGCTCAATCCCGCCGCGCGATTTTCCGACCATCAGCCCGTTACCCCGGAAGACGTCATCAACTCCTTCGAACTGCTGAAAGAAAAAGGCCGCCCCAACCACCGGACCTATTTCGCCAAAATCGCAAAAGCTGAAAAGATCGGGGATCGAGGCGTCCGCTTTACGTTCCAAGATGCGAGCGATCGGGAATTACCGCTGATCCTCGGCGTCATGCCGGTCTTCGCCGCCCACGCCACAACACCCGAAAAATTCGCTTCCGCTTCGATGACACCCCTCGTCGGGTCCGGTCCTTACACTGTCTCGAATATCGATGCGGGCCGATCGATCAGCTACCGGCGCGATCCCGATTATTGGGGCAAAGACCTCCCCGTCAATCGCGGCCGTTTCAACTTCGATGAGATCCGTTTCGACTATTTCCGCGATGCTTCCGTGATGTTCGAGGCCTTCAAGTCGGGCAGTATCGATTTGAGGCTGGAAGAAGATCCGGGCCGCTGGGCCGGCGGTTACAATATCCCCGCGGTGCACGACGGCCGTATCATCAAAGGCGAATTCGAGATCGGATTGCCTGCGGGCATGACGGCCCTCGTCTTCAACGCCCGCCGTCCTATTTTTTCCGATCCGCGCGTTCGCCACGCTTTGATGACACTATTCGATTTCGAATGGTGCAATCGCACGCTTTTCAACGGACTTTACAAGCGGACCGAGAGCTATTTCGAACGCTCCTATCTTGCTTCGACTGGCCATCCGGCCGATGCGCGCGAACGCTCCCTCCTCGTGCCCTTCCCCGATGCCGTTCGCCCCGACATCTTGGAAGGCACCTATAGATTCCCCACAAGCGACGGCAGCGGACAAAATCGGCCCAACCAAAAAGCCGCTTTCGCATTACTCACCGAGGCCGGATTGGTCCTCAAAGACAACCGTTTGATCAACCCCAAAACCGGCGAGCCGCTCGCCTTCGAAATTCTCGCCAACAGCAATGCCCAGGAAGCCTTGCTACTGAGCTATGCGCGCAGCCTTGCCCCCCTTGGCATTCCCGTGCGTGTGCGCGTCGTCGATAGCGCGCAATACCAGGAGCGCTTGTCGAGTTTCGACTACGACATGATCCAGAATACCTGGCCATCGTCACTCTCGCCCGGCAACGAACAGCTCTTTCGCTGGTCGGAAAAGACGGCGGATTCGAAAGGCTCCTATAACTTCGCAGGCGTCAGAAACCCGGCCGCCGACGCGATGATCGACGCTATGTTGGCAGCCGACACCGAAACCGATTTCGTTTCTTCCGTCCGCGCGCTCGATCGCGTCCTGCTCTCGGGCGACTACGTCGTTCCGCTTTTCTATACGCCGCGCCAATGGGTCCCTTACTGGGCGCGCCTGAAGCATCCCGAAAAGACCCCACTCTTCGGCTACGCCGTCGATACATGGTGGGTCGACAGCAAGTGATGTCGGCGCACAAGAAACCCTTCAACATGGCGGAATATGCCGTCGGTCGCGCCGCACGTCAGGCGCCGTCGAAACCGGCGCTGCTCATCTACGACACACGGACTCCGGAAACCCCCTCGGAGACCTGGTCATTCGAAGATCTCGAAGATGCGATTCTTCGCCTCTCGGCGGGGCTTACGGCGCGCGGATTGAAACACGGCGATCGCATCGCCATCCGGCTCGGAAATTCCAGCCAATCCGCGTTGCTGTTCTTCGCCGCCATCGCAGGTGGCTTCGTCGCCTTGCCGCTATCCGATCAGTTGACGATGCCCGAGCTAAAAACGCTGCTCGACGACAGCGGCGCCTCTGCGATCGCAACGTCGGCGCCGTTGCCCGATAACCTTCTCGCACCGGATGTGATCGTGCTATCGCCCGACGACATCGCGTCCCTCATCCGGAACCCCGCGCGATCCCATTATGCCCCAACGATCGAAGACGATCCGGCATTTCTGATCTACACGTCCGGCACGACTGCAAAACCGAAAGGTGTTCTCCACGCGCATCGTTCCGCACTGGGGCGAAGGCCGATGTACCAAGGCTGGTATGGCATCAGCGCCGATGACCGGATGCTGCATGCCGGCGCTTTCAATTGGACATTCACGCTCGGCGTCGGTCTGACAGACCCCTGGGCCAACGGCGCAACGGCCATCGTCTGCACCGGCGAAAAATCACCCGAGCTTTGGCCTGGCCTCATCGCCGCAACGGGCGCTACCCTCTTCGCCGCTGTCCCGGGCATCTATCGTCAAATCCTGAAATACGCGCGCCCCGAACACGGGTCCCTCAGCAGGCTGCGCCACGGCTTGATGGCGGGCGAGACGCCACCGCCTGGCCTCGTCGAGGATTGGACTGCAGCCACGCGCCTGCCGCTCTACGAAGCGCTCGGCATGAGCGAAATCTCGACCTACATCTCAACCGGACCCTCAGTGCCCTATCGTCCCGGCACAGTCGGCAAGCCGCAGGCCGGACGCCATGTCGCAATCCTCGCCGCCAATGACGGCAACCAACCTTTACCCATCGGAAGTGAAGGCCTGATCGCTGTGCGCCGCTCCGACCCAGGCCTGATGCTCGGCTATTGGAACCGTCCCGAAGAGGAAGCCGAAGTCTTCCGTGGCGACTGGTTCGTAGGCGGCGATCTCGGCACCATCGATGCGGACGGCTACGTCACACACCTCGGCCGCGTGAATGAGCTGATGAATGCGGGCGGCTATCGTGTCTCGCCGCTTGAAATCGAGGCTGCGCTCGCGGCGTGTCCCGGCATCGCAGAGGTGGCCTGCACCGAAATCCGCGTACGCAGCGACGTTTCGATCATCGGCGCGTTTGTCGTCCGCAACGACGAGGCAACGATTGACGCTGCCGCGGTCAAAGCCTTCGCTGCCGAATGCCTCGCCGCCTACAAGGTGCCGCGCGAAATCGTCTTCGTCCAACGGCTTCCGCGGACGGCCAACGGCAAGGTTCAGCGCAAAGCACTCACCGCAATGCTTCCGACCGGCGCGTAAGACCGCTAAGCAGCGCGCTTCGTCTTCGCCGCGATATCAGCGAACTGCTGCACGAGAGCGCGGACGCCCTTCAATCGCAGCTCCGGCAAATCCCAATCGGAACGATAGACGAGCCGTTGATCGGGCTGCACCTTGAGTGCGCCCCGCGAATTCTGCACGAAGGCGATGAGCCCTTCCGGATTCGCAAACTTCGCCTTGTGAAGTGTGATGACGGCCCCCTTCGGCCCGGCGTCGACCTTGGCGATACCGGCTGCGCGGCAGAGACCCTTGATCTCCATGACGTCGAGAAGATGCTCGACTTCCGGCGGCAACGGACCGAAGCGGTCGACAAGCTCTGCCGCAAACGCGTCGATCTCCGACCTCGTCTCCAGTCCCGACAAGCGGCGATAGAGACCGAGACGAAGTTGTAGATCGGTGACGTAGGCTTCCGGGATCATGATCGACGTGCCGAGCTGGATCTCGGGACTCCACTTGTCGTCGGACTCAAGATCGCCACCCTTCATCGCGGCTACTGCCTCTTCGAGCATCGATTGATAAAGCTCGAAGCCGACCTCGCGGATATGACCCGACTGCTCTTCGCCGAGCAGATTGCCGGCGCCGCGAATGTCGAGGTCGTGCGAGGCAAGCGAGAAGCCGGCACCCAGTGTATCGAGCGACTGCAGAACCTTCAGACGCTTCTCGGCACCCTCCGTGAGTTTCTGTCCCGGCGGCGTGGTGATATAGGCATAAGCGCGGGCCTTGGAACGACCGACCCGGCCGCGAAGCTGATAGAGCTGGGCAAGGCCGAACATATCGGCGCGATGTACGATCAGCGTGTTCGCATTCGGCACGTCGAGGCCGGACTCGACGATCGCAGTCGAAAGCAGGATGTCGTATTTGCCCTCGTAGAACGCCGTCATCACGTCCTCGAGCTCCGTCGGCGTCATCTGACCCGTGGCCCGGGAGAAGACGAGATCGGGCACAGTCTCGCGCAAAAACTCGGCAATGTCGTCGAGATCTGAAATGCGCGGCGCGACGTAATATGTCTGCCCGCCCCGGAAACGCTCACGCCGCAGCGCTTCCTTCAAGATCACCGGATCAAACGGCGAAATGAACGTCCGAACCGCTAAGCGATCGATCGGCGGCGTCGTGATCAGCGACAGTTCGCGGACGCCCGTGAGCGCCAGCTGCAGCGTGCGCGGGATCGGCGTTGCCGAGAGCGTCAGCACATGCACGTCTTCGCGCATCTTCTTAAGACGCTCTTTGTGATTGACGCCGAAGTGTTGCTCTTCGTCGATGATCAGAAGCCCAAGCCGCGCAAACTCGATCGCTTTGCCAAGCAGCGCGTGCGTACCGATGACAATATCGACGGTACCGGATTTGAGCCCTACTTTCACTTCCGCGAGCTCTTTCGGCCCGACCATCCGCGACGCCTGCGCAATTCTGACCGGCAGGCCCTGAAAGCGCTGGCTGAACGTCCTGAAGTGCTGCCGCGCCAGCAACGTCGTCGGCACCACCAACGCGACCTGCAATCCGTTCATTGCCGCGACGAACGCGGCACGAATGGCGACTTCGGTCTTGCCAAAACCGACGTCGCCGCAGACGAGGCGGTCCATGGGCTTGCCCGACGCCAAGTCGGCAAGCACGGCGTCGATGCTCGCCGCCTGATCTTCCGTCTCTTCGTAAGGGAAGCGCGCGACGAACTCGTCAAAGGCCCCAGTGGGCGGTATCAGCACGGGCGCTTCCCGCATCGCCCGAAGCGCCGCGATCTTGATCAGCTCGTTGGCGATCTCGCGCAAACGCTTCTTGAGCTTTGCCTTGCGGGTCTGCCAGCCGACGCCGCCGAGCCGGTCGAGCTGAGAATCTCCCTCATCCGCGCCATAGCGCGACAGAAGCTCGATGTTTTCGACGGGCAGAAACAGCTTGTCGCCGCCGGCGTAGTGAAGCTCGAGACAATCGTGCGGGGCGCCAAGCGCCGTGATCGTCTGCAGGCCCGCAAACCGCCCGATACCGTGGTCGCTGTGGACGACGAGATCGCCGACCGAAAGGCTCGTCGCTTCCGTCAGGACATCAGCGGCCTTGCGAGCGCGCCGCCGCTGCCGCACCAGGCGGTCGCCAAGCACGTCCTGCTCCGCGATGACGGCGAAGTCCGGCGTCTCGAAACCTTCTTCGATTCCAAATACGGCAAAAGCCGTCTCGCCCGGCCGCAGCGCAAGCACATCGGCGAAGCTCTCGACTTTCGCGGTATTCTTGAGACCGTGATCCTCCAGAAGCGTGATAAGCCGTTCCCGCGCACCGGGCGTCCAGGCCGCGAGAAGCACCCGCCTGTTCTCGGAATGAATGCGTCGGATATGGGAGACAACCGCGTCGAAGACATTGTCATCGGGATTGGCGCGCTCGGCCGCGAACGTACGGCCGCGCTTTCCGTGCATCGCGTAAACGTTCGTCGCGCCCGGATCGTCGAACGGCGTCAGTCGCGAGATCGTCCGCGAGCCGAGCGCCGCCCCCCAGTCTTTGCCGTCGAGAAACATCTGGTCCGGCGGCACGGGTTTGTAAGGCGGCGCGCCAAAACGCTGGCCTTCGAGGGAATCGATGCGCGCCTCATAGTGCTCGCGGATCTGCTCGAACCGCTGCTGGACCGCCTCGTCCGCGTTGTGATCGAAGCTGACCCCGACACCCGGCAAATAATCGAACAGCGTCTCGAGGCTCGGATGGAAGAGCGGCAGCCAATGCTCCTGGCCGACGTAACGCCGGCCGCTGCTGACCGCCTCATAAAGCGGATCATCGCCCGTATTGCCGCCGAACAGCGCGACGTAGCGCGTCCGGAACAGCGCCGTCGCCGCTTCACCGAACGCGACTTCGCTCACCGGCATCAGCGAAAATTTCGGCACGGCCTTCAGCGAGCGTTGCGTCTCGGCGTCGAACGCCTTGATGCTCTCGAGCTGATCGCCGAAAAAGTCGAGCCGTATCGGATTGCTGCGTCCCGGCGGATAAAGATCGAGGATGCCGCCACGCTGCGCGTATTCGCCGGGCTCCATCACGGTACTCGACCGGTCGTAGCCATAGGCTTCGAGGCGCTTGATGAGATCGGCAGGGTCGAGACGCTGTCCGGGCGCAATCGTCCTGACGGCGCCGCGAATGAAGCTACGCGGCGGGACGCGCTGCAAAATGGCATTGACCGTCGTCAGCACCAGAGTCGGCTTCTTGCGGCCGCCGACCGCGAGCTTTCCGAGCGCCATGATCCGCCGCGATACGATCTCCGGGTTCGGGCTCGTCCGGTCGTAAGGAACCGTATCCCACGAGGGAAACGGCACGATTGCGACGTCGGGCGCGAAGAAAGCAACCGCCGCCTGCAATTCGTCGAGCCGACGGTCATCGCGCGCCACATGAAGATGCAGACCCGGCTGATCGCCAGTGCGAGCCGCCTTCGTGATATCGGCAACGACCCGGCCGTCAAATCCTTCCGGGACACCTGAGAATATCGCGCGCGAATTTTGCAGTTGCGTCGTCATCAATACGTCTTAGCTCGCCTCGGCCGAAAGGCCATGAAAGGCGCGAATATCTACTATGAGATCCTCAAACTCGATGCCCTCGAAGCCCTGTCCCGAGAAGATCCACTGCTGTAACGCGGGATCGGGAATCGTCAGAAAACGCTCGAAGCGCTCGATCTGTTCGGAAGAATAGCAAACGAGCCGGGTATCGGCATAACGCCCGACCAGCACGTCCATTTCCTTGGTACCGCGATGGTGGGCGCGATAAGACGCGCGTCGCCTCCGCGTTTCGAGATCGTCCGTCATTTGCAGTCCGGATAGCATGGCAATGGTATAAAGCCCCGCTGGCAGCTTGACGGAGTGCCGGCCGGCCGTCACGGTGCGCCATTCGCGAAGGGCTCGTATAGCGCCCGCCGCCTCCGTCGCCTAGCGCGCTCGGCGATGCTTATTGCCGCGACCTAGGGTAGCGGAGCCGCGAGTCCTGCCAACGGCGAGCCGAATTCGACGATGCGTCCAGCCTTTCTCAACCCGCTTTTCGCGTCGGCGCAGACCCTGACGGGAATTGGCCCCCGCCTCATACTTCTTCTGAAGAAATGCCTGGCCCTTCCGCCCGGCGTTTCGGAACCCCGCGTCATCGATGTCCTATGGCATATGCCGGCGGGTGTCATCGACCGGCGGAGCCAGCCCCAGCTCGCGTCCGCCGTCCCAGGCACGATCGTGACCCTGGAGCTCAGGGTGCTGAAGCACAAGCCCTCGCCGCGCGGCAACACGAAGGCCCCCTACAAGGTCACGTGCGAGGACGACACGGGGCGCATTGACCTCGTCTTCTTCCATGCCGAGCACAAATTTATCGAGAAGCAATTGCCGGTCGGCGAAATCCGCTTCGTCTCCGGCCGCATCGAACGCTACGGCGAGCAGCTGCAGATGGCGCACCCCGACTATATAGTGTCGCCGGAAGCGCGCGATGAGATGCCGTTGCTGGAGCCGGTCTACCCTTTGACTGCGGGACTGTCGGGAAAGGTCGCGCTCAAGGCGGCGCGGCAGGCCATCGAACGCGTTCCGGATCTCCCCGAATGGCAAGAGAGCAACTGGCTCCAAGCTCGCGATTGGCCGAATTTCAAGCAGGCGATCGAGCGCGTCCACCGGCCGAACGACGCCCAGGATGTCTCGAATGGCGCGCCACCCTGGCAGCGTCTCGCCTATGACGAACTCCTCGCCGGTCAGCTTGCGTTTGCGCTGGTGCGTCGGAATCTCAAAACCGAGCGCGGCCGCCGACTCACCGGCAATGGTGAAGTGCGCGAAAGGATCGCAGCGGCGCTCCCATTCTCGCTGACGGGATCGCAAAAGACCGCGCTCGAAGAAATCTCGGCCGATCTTGCCGCGCCACACCGGATGCTGCGTCTTCTCCAGGGGGATGTCGGATCGGGTAAGACCGTCGTCGCCCTGCTCACCATGGCAGTCGCCGCCGAAGCGGGGGCCCAAGCCGCGTTGATGGCGCCGACTGAGGTGCTCGCCCGGCAGCATGCCGAAACCATCGCGCCTCTGGCGGACGCAGCCCAGCTCCGCCTCGCTCTTCTGACCGGACGGGAAAAGGGCAAGGCGCGCGAGGCCATAATATCGCGCCTCGCAACCGGCGAGATCGATATCCTGATTGGTACCCATGCGCTCTTTCAATCGGACGTCCTGTTCAAGGACCTCGCCGTCGCAGTCATCGACGAGCAGCACCGCTTCGGCGTGCACCAGCGCATGGCGCTGCAGTCCAAAGGCTCGAATGGCGATACCAATGTTCTCGTCATGACCGCGACGCCCATTCCGCGCACGCTTCTGATGACCCATTACGGCGACCTCGACGTCTCCAAGCTCACCGAAAAGCCGGCAGGGCGAAAGCCGATCGTCACCAAGGCCGTGCCGCTCGAATTGCTCGAACGCCTGATCGATCGCGTTCGCGTCCAGCTCGAAGAAGGCGCGCAGGTCTATTGGGTCTGCCCGCTCATCGAAACATCCGAGGTAACGGATCTTGCTGCAGCCGAGGAACGGTTCGCATATCTCCGGCAGCTCTTCGGTGAGAGCGTCGGCCTGCTCCACGGCGGTCTAGCGGCCAAGGAGAAGGACGAGACGATGGCTGCTTTCGCAGCCGGCAATCTCAAAATTCTCGTCGCGACCACGGTCATCGAAGTCGGCGTCAACGTCCCGAACGCGAACATCATGGTCATCGAGCACGCCGAGCGCTTCGGCCTCGCGCAGCTGCATCAGCTTAGAGGCCGGGTGGGTCGCGGTACGCGCGAATCGTTTTGCATGCTCCTCTACAAAGCCCCTCTCGGCGAGACCGCCGAGCAGCGCCTCAAGATGATGGAAGAGACCGAGGACGGCTTTAAAATCGCGGAGAAGGATCTCGAGCTTCGCGGCGGCGGCGAAATCCTCGGCGCCCGGCAGAGCGGTGCGCCGGGTTTCCGAATCGCGGAAGTTCCCGGCAGAGACGCCCTTTTGGAAGCTGCGCGTGACGATGCCGTCCTCACGCTTCAGAAAGATCCGAACCTCGTCTCGCCGCGCGGCCAGGCTCTGCGGACGCTTCTCTATCTCTTCGAGTGCGACGAAGCCGTTCGGCTTTTCCGTGCCGCCTAGGCTGCAGGTTTATCGCCTCGGCGAAAGCGCGACGCTTTCTTTTCCGCGGCGGCGAGCCGTTTCATCTTCTCTTCCATGTCGGGCATAACGATGCCGCCCGACAGAATGATCTTAGCAGCCTCTTCAACCGTCATGGTGAGAAAGAGGACGTTCGATCGCGGCACGAAGCAGATGAACCCCGTGGGCGGCACGATTCCCGTCGGCATGAACACGGTCAGAAGGTCATCGGCACCGCCGGGCTTTGCATCCTTGATCTCACCGGTCGTCTCGCCCGTCACGAAGACTAGACTCCAGATCTCCTTCGACGGGAATTCGATCATACCGACCTTTTGGAAACTTTGGTTCGGCCCCGTCGTCGAGATCACACTTTCAAAGATCTGCTTCAACGCGCCATAGACATTGCGAACAATCGGGGTCCGCGACAGCATCAGTTCGCCCGACGAAACGAGCGTGCGGCCGAGAAGGTTCGCAGCGAGCGCGCCGATCAGGGTTAGTCCGACGACCGCAATGACGAGGCCTAGCCCCGGCACTGGAAATGGCAGGTAGGTGTCGGGGTTGAACGTCGTCGGCAGAAGCGGCTTGATCCAGGCGTCGATCCAATGGATCACACCCCACATGATCCAAAGCGTGATGGTCACCGGGCCGACGATGACAAGGCCCGTCAAAAAGGCGTTGCGGATTCGCGAACCCAGGTGCCAACCGGTTTTACCGTCGTCGCTGGCGAGCCGCTTGAGCCCGGCGGTCAATTGTGCACCGGCCGCGTCGGTGCCCGGCGGACGCCGGGGATCGGGATCGGGAGCAGACGGTGGAGGGGTCATTCTCTCCTACACGGGCTTCACACCCGATGGAGACCGGGCGACTTTCAGTTTGTCACGACCAGACAGTCAAGGCCACTGCTTCTGAGTTTGTTGCAGAGACCGCGCGGCTCTTCCTGCGAAGCATAGCCGCCGATACGCACTCGATAAAAGGTGCCCATGCTGCCGATGACGGCTTCGTCGACGGTCGGCACGTGGTTCGAAAGGTCCGCACCATGTTGAGTCACAAGTTGTTGCGCCAACGCCTCTGCCTCGGCGCGCGACCTCAACGCGGCAATATGAATTTTATATTTGCCCTTCGTCGCGACGACGGACTTAGGCTTTGTTTCAGTCGCGAGAGCCACCTTCTCGGCTTTGGGGGCCTTGTTCTTAGTAGATCCACCCGCCGCAACGATCGTTGCATTGTTCCAGCTCGAAGTCTCTGCCGGTGTCGTAGATGCCGTCATCACCGAAGCGGCAGGGGGGGCGGCGGCTTCCGGCGCCGGCGTGGATGCCCCACCCCCGAACATGTTGGAAAAGAAGCCCGTCACGTTGCCCGGTATTGCGCTGACCGTCTGACCAAACGAAGAACTGCCTGACGAACCCTCAGATGCACCTGAACCCGATGCGGCTTCAGCAGGCTGAGCCCAGCCCAAAAAGCCGGTCGACGCCGGGGCCGTGCTTTCGCCCCCGGTAACCGTCGAGGAGGCGGCCGACTGAAGGTTAGAATCGCCGTTTGAAATCCTGATGAGTGATCGTTGCTGCAGAACCTCCGTTCGAGCCGGG
This sequence comes from uncultured Alphaproteobacteria bacterium, assembly GCA_963710005.1. Lineage (GTDB taxonomy): Bacteria > Pseudomonadota > Alphaproteobacteria > Rhizobiales > Hyphomicrobiaceae > Hyphomicrobium_B. Next base: position 63,417 of record CAVPYR010000003.1, on the reverse strand, counting down.
GGCAGCCGATTTCGAGCCAGCCGCCGCCTCGGCGATGGCCGCTGCCGAAAGCCCCGCCGATCCCGCATTGGGCCCCGGAGCCGGATTTGCAACGATATTCGAACCTGGAGCCGCAGGAGCAGCAGCTCCGATAGCCGGACGATCAGGCGTGCTGCCGGTATCTTCGAGGCCAGCCATCCGATAGGCTTCTGACCGCTCCGCCAAAGCCGCTTTCTTCTCGATGTCGCTCAGTCCGTTTTTCAACCAGATCGCGCTCGTCAGGTCGGAAATCGCCTGGCCCGGCTTGTTCTCTTTTTTGTAAGCGAGGCCCCGCGTGTAAAGGGCTTTTGCCATTTCGGTCCCGGAAAGTACGCCCGACTTTATAGCGGTTGAAAGCTGCTCGACGGCCGTTTGGGACCTACCGGCAGCGAATTCCTTTAATCCCGCATCGTAGGCTTTTCGCGCGGCTGCGGTCGCCGCGGCCTTCTGATTCGCGTCGCTATCGTCGCCGCCGCCCTGAGCGGGTTGCGGTCCTTGAGCCGGCTGAGCCGGCTGGCTCCCAGATTTCGATTTGCGAGCTTCGCCGATCGACGGCCAGCCCGAAAGTGTACCCGCGAATACGCACGCCACGATGGCAGCGAGCGCCAAGCGGCGCGCCAGCACCTGGAACTGCGTCATGTACGTACCTTCCCCAATGGTCACGTTCTGAGACTGCGCAACCTCCCACTAGGCTATTGCAATCAGCGGAACGAGGCAAATTAAGGGCCCCCCAGCCCTCAACCCGAGGTATTCCTGGCTACTCGACCGTGACTGACTTCGCCAGATTGCGTGGCTGGTCGACGTCCGTCCCCATCAAAACCGCCGTCTGATAGGCGATGAGCTGAGTCGGTACAGCATAAATCATCGGCGCGACAAATGCGTCGACCTTTGGCATTTGGATGTGGGCAGCGAGCTTACAACCCGCTTTTTCCGGTGGAGCATCGGAAATCAGGATGACCTGACCGCCGCGCGCCGCGACCTCCTGCAGATTGGAGACCGTCTTTTCGAAGAGATCGTCCTCGGGAGCGACGACCACGACCGGAACCGTTTCGTCGATCAGCGCGATCGGCCCGTGCTTCAGTTCCCCGGCAGCATAGCCCTCGGCATGTATATAAGAGATTTCCTTGAGCTTCAGAGCGCCTTCAAGCGCGATCGGGAAGCTTGAGCCCCGGCCGAGATAGAGAACGTCACGGGCTTTGGCGAGTTCGTGGGCTACCGCTATGTAGGCCTCGTCGCTTCGCAACAGGGACGCAACGTGACGTGGCACTTCCGTCAAGGCTTTGACGAGTGCCATTTCCTGCTCGACCGTTATCTTCTCACGTGCCCGGGCAATCGCGATCGCCAGACACGCGAGGACGGAAAGCTGGCACGTGAATGCCTTGGTCGATGCGACGCCGATTTCCGGACCCGCCAGCGTCGGCAGCGCGGTGTGCAATTCGCGCGCAATCGTCGAAGTTGGAACGTTGACGATCGATGCGATGCGTTGGCCGTTCGTTTTAGCGTAGCGGAGCGTCGCCAGCGTATCGGCGGTTTCGCCAGACTGCGAGACGAAGACCGCGAGACCGTTTTCAGGCAGCGGCGTCTCGCGGTAGCGCATCTCGGATGCAACGTCGATATCGACAGGCACCCTTGCAAAACGTTCGATCCAATATTTGGCAACGAGCCCCGCATAATAGGCGGTTCCGCACGCCGAGATCGTGACGCGGCTGATCTTCGAAAGATCGACGCCGAGATCCGGAAAGCGAACGCGCGCAGTCGTCATGTCGAGGTAATTCGCCAGCGTGTGCGAAATGACCTCCGGCTGCTCGTGAATCTCTTTCGCCATGAAGTGGCGATAGTTGCCTTTGTCGATCATCAGAGCGCTCGCGACGGCTTTGACGAGTGGACGTTCGACACGGACACCATCGAGATTGAAGATCTCGGCGCCGGAACGATGCAACACTGCCCAATCGCCTTCTTCGAGATAGGTGATCGAATCCGTGAAGGGCGCAAGTGCGATGGCGTCCGATCCAAGGTACATTTCGCCCGATCCGTGACCGATGGCGAGCGGCGAGCCCTTGCGGGCCGCGATCATCAGATCGTCTTCACCCGCAAAGATGATTCCGAGTGCGAACGCCCCTTGAAGTTGCTGCAGCGACTTGCGTACCGCGGTAATCGGCTCTGCGCCCTGATCCATCTCTTCGGTGATCAGGTGGACGACGGCTTCGGTGTCGGTGTCCGTCTCAAACCGGTGGCCTTTGGCTTCGAGGCTCGCCCGCAGCTCACGGAAATTCTCGATGATGCCGTTGTGGACGACCGAAACTTTCGCCGTCATATGCGGATGGGCATTGCGCTCCGTTGGACGGCCGTGCGTCGCCCAGCGCGTGTGGCCGATGCCGGTCCGGCCCGCAAGTGGCTCGGAATTCAATCGCTTCTCAAGGTTGCGTAACTTGCCCTCGGCGCGGCGGCGCTCAATCGCAGTTCCCTCGACCGTCGCGATGCCGGCCGAATCATAGCCCCGATATTCGAGCCTGCGCAGCGCATCGACCAGATTGGTCGAAACCGAAGATTTTCCGAGAATTCCAACGATCCCACACATCGGATCGGCTCCCCAAATACGTTTCCCCCACCGAACGATGGAGGCGGTTAAGGATCATCTCAAATCAAAGAATGTTTCAAACCAACGCACGCACTTTATGTCTTATCAGACCTTGCAAAATCCGTGCTTGGTTAACGATTATTTCTTTTGCGCCGCTTTGCGCCGGGACATCAGGATGCGAAACTTTTCGGCCCAGCCTGGCCGTTCCTCCTGCGGACCACGCTCCAGCGCCAGGGCACCGGGGCTGACGTCTTTCGTGATGACGCTGCCGGAGCCGATATAAGCGCCCGCCCCGATTTTGACCGGCGCCACAAGCGACGTGTTCGAACCGATGAAGGCTCCCTCGCCGATCTCGGTCCTTTCCTTATTGAACCCGTCATAATTGCAGAAGATCGTGCCGGCGCCGATATTGGCACCAGCGCCGACGCTGCCGTCCCCGAGATAGGAGAGATGATTGGCCTTCGCGCCGTCTGCGAGGACGACGTTTTTGACCTCGACGAAATTGCCGATGTGGACGTTCGCACCGAGCCGGGCACCGGGACGAAAGCGGGCAAAAGGTCCGACGCGGGCTCCCTTGCCGATCGACGCTCCCTCGATGTGGCAAAATCCCAGGATCTGCGCGCCCTCTTCCACCGTCACTCCGGTCCCGAAGACGACATTGGGCTCGATCGACACGTCGGAAGCAATTCGAGTATCGAAATGCAACCAGACACTCTCCGGAGCGATCATCGTGACGCCATCACGCATCAATGCCGAACGGGCGCGCGACTGCCAGATGGCTTCAGCCTCTGCGAGTTGCTCTCGCGTGTTGATGCCGAGAACGTCGTCTTCATCGCACTCGACGACCGTCGCCTTCACCCCCTGGCCACGCCCGACTTCGATGGCGTCGGTCAGGTAGAATTCGCCCTTCGCATTCGCGCTCCCGATACGAGACAGGAGATCTGATAATTTCGGGATCCGAAACGCCATCACGCCCGAATTGCACAACGTGACCTTGCGCTCGGAGTCGCTGGCGTCTTGTTCCTCGCGTATCGCCGTCAGCGTTCCACTTGCATCGGTCAGAAGGCGCCCGTAGCCCGTTGGATTTCCCGGACGAAAGCCAAGAACCGAAATACCCGCCCCCGCGTCGAGCGCTACGCGCAGCCGGTCGATGACCTCACTGCGAATAAGCGGCGTGTCGGCAAAAAGAACGATAACGTCGCCGGTGGCCGCCTCATCGAGCGCCGGCTTGGCGGCGAGCACAGCATGAGCCGTGCCGCGCTGTGTATCTTGTACGAACATCCGAGCCTCGGGAACGACTCGGGCAGCCTCCGCCGCCACCGTTTCCATTCCCGGCGCGACAACCACCGCGACCTTGCCATCCGCGATGCTTGATGCCGTCGTCAGAATGTGCGCGAGCATCGACTGCCCGGCAATCTTATGCAGCACTTTCGGTAGGGACGATTTCATGCGCGTCCCCTTGCCAGCGGCTAGGACGACGAACAGACAGGGTCCGGCACTCATGAATTACCTTGCGTTGCATTTGCGACAGGTCCGAAGGCCAAGCCTCGACACGGTATTTACCTCACGGACGCACATGCCATAGCGCTGGCGATCCGTCGGCCGCAAGTGTCGCATTTGGCGCCGGATTCCCTAACTGCCCGCCTCGGCGTGCACATCTCCCCTCGGCCGCGCTTTGCCAAGGAGTTCCGGGCGGATAGGCGTTTTGAAGCATCTCTGCCTCCGTCCACAGCTTCGCATAGCCAGCGCGCGTCACGCCATTGCAGCAGACGCGCGGCCGACCCAACCTCGTTCACACGGTGAAAACGATTCGGGGTGATCCGCCCGCCGGAACATCCCCCAAAGGCAGTAGGACGACAGACCACATGACCAAGCCTGCAAACGACAAGCCAACTCGCAGGAAAGCCAGTTCCACACCCTACGCAACTGCCTGGTTCGTGCTGGGTGCGGCGGGCCTCGGTTATCTCGGCGTCGCGTTCTTCGCGCCGCACCTCTTACCCGATCTCTCGGGTGGGCGGAGCACCGAGCACTTGGCTGAGACGACGGTGATAAAGATGTCCACCGACGTCGATGGCCTCAAGTCTTCATTGACGAAGCTTCAACTCGACGTTGCGAGCGTCAAAGCGGATGTCGCAGCGCAGGCGTCCCAGACGCAGTCGCTCAGCACACAACTGACTGCACTCGACGATAAGGTCCGCCTTGGCACGCAGCAGACGTCGTCGGCAGCGGATTCCGCATCCCAGGCCACACCGAACGTCCCGGCCTTCGCGTCCGGAGCTTCTCAGGCCGAAGCTGTTGACGGCGCCGCGCCGCCGACCAAGATCATCAACGGGTCGCCGCAGGTTGGAGCGCCAATCGTGACTGGCAGCATCGACAAGCCTAGCGGGCCCCAGGCGATCAGCTTTGGCCCTGCGGTCGTGAAGCCCGCGCCGAAACCTGTCGGAATTCAACTTGCCACGGACCCTTCCATTGACAGCCTGCGTATCACCTGGAGTGCGCTAGCTCAAACTCACGCGGACCAACTAGGCAGATTGACGGCGCGCTACGCCGATCTCGGAAACGCGACCAATCCAAACTTTGGCCTCATCGCGGGCCCCGTCAAATCAAAGGCCGAGGCGAAGAAGCTCTGCAAAGAGCTCTCCGCACAATCGGTCACCTGCAAGATCAGCGAGTTTAAGGGCGAAGAACTCTAGAGAAGCCCCTTCTGCCGGCGGACGGGATCACGCCCTTATCCCGTCCCCGAAACTGCCGACAATCGGCTTGCCAAATGCCGGAAGCGCTAGGCAGACAATGTCGGTGTCCGCCTTCTCGACACGGCGAATAAATTGCTTGTCGCTCCGCGTCCTCACGGATTGGCGGTATTGAACGTATCGCAAGCATCCATCCGGCCGGCATCGAGCCCAGCCTTGAACCAACGAACACGTTGAGCCGCAGTGCCGTGAGTGAAAGCATCCGGGACGATGCGGCCCGTCATTTTTTTCTGAATCATGTCGTCGCCGATCTGCGATGCAGCGTTGAGCGCCTCTTCGACATCGCCCGGCTGTAAGCGCTTTTTCATCTGGTCGTTCAGGTTCGCCCAGACGCCCGCGAGGCAGTCGGCCTGCAGTTCGGTCCGGACTTGAATCTGATTGGCGGTCGCCTCGTCGCCCGCGCGCTCCTTGAGCTCCTGGGCCTTATCGAGAATCCCGAGTTGCTTTTGCACGTGATGCCCAATCTCGTGGGCGATGACGTAAGCCTGGGCGAAGTCGCCGCTGACGTTGAACTTGCGCTTCAGCTCCTCATAGAACGCAAGGTCGATGTAGACCTTCTGATCAAGCGGACAATAGAAAGGTCCCATCGCCGCCTGGCCGGCGCCGCAGGCTGTGCGCGTCATGCCAGAATAGATCACGAGGTCCGGATCCGGATAGTTCCGGCCGAAGCTTTTGAAAACCGCGGTCCACACGTCCTCGGTATCGGCTAGCACCTTGCTGATGAACGCCTTTTCGCTATCTTCGTTTGCCGTCTGGGTCTGCGGCGAACCGGGAAGGCCCGGAATATTGGAAGGCGAACGATCGGCGGGACGAGTCGTTTGCGGCATTTGCGGCATGTTGATCTGGCCGTTGGTGCCGAGCAGGACATCCAGCGGATTGATGCCGAAGAACAGCATCACCGCGCCAATGATCAGCAACGTCGTGATGCTGAACCCGCCGCGACCGACCGGAATTTGAAGGCCGCCGCCGCCCGGAAACTGAAAACCACCGCCACCGCCGTCTTGACCACGACGATCCTCGACGTTGCTGCTTTCACGGTCGTTCTGATCGTAGCGCATGACAATGGCGGCCCTTCAATATGACGAACGGATCGCGGTTCGGCAGCGGCCAATAGGAGCGCGCGACCCGCATCGCTAGCGGGGCTCATACTGCACGGGCAAAGGGCCTTTACAAGGCCCCTTTAGGCCGTCTGAAGGGCGAGCGGGTTACGATTGGGAACCCTCGCCCCGTACCTTTTTCGTCTTTGCGACACCGGGCAAAGCGAGAAGATCCGGCACCGCAGCAAGACCCTTTGTTTTGGGCGGCGCCTTTAGAAGACCGCGAACGGAGCGAGACGCCGCGACCGCGCCGTCGAAGGCGTACGCCTCGTGATTGCGCTCGATCTCGGACAGATCGTAACGGTAGTTGACCATCAGCCCGTGCGCCTCGCGGAGGCCCTTTTCGGATGTATCGGCGAGCCAATTCAACCGCTCGAGCCTAGCGCCGTTGCCGAGATGGAAACGCGCCACCTGATCCACCGGCCGTTCGTCGCTCGATCGCGCCGCCAGGAAATAATGAGCTGCGAGAGCCATCAGGGCGGATTCGAGTTCTTCCGTGCCGGGCGAATCCTTCGCCGCTTCCTCGACCCACCGCGGATCGCGGAGGCGAGCCAAAGCCTTACGGTCGTCAGCGCTGATCGGCACGTCGCTTCCGCTCGCAAGTGCGCGATCGAGCCAGCGGGCGAAGCTCGGTACCGGTGACAGCGTCACGAATGTCTTCAAACTGCCGACGTCGCGGGCAAGATCCTCGACCACCTGCTTCAGAAGGAAGTTGCCAAACGAAATGCCTTTGAGGCCTTCCTGGCAGTTGGAGATCGAATAGAACACGGCTGTCGTCGGCGGAGCGTCTTCGTCGGCACGGCGCGCATCAATCACCGTTGAAATCGCATCCGGCATTTCGCGCATCAGCGCAACCTCGACGAAGATCAAAGGTTCGTCGACGAGCGCCGGATGGAAGAAAGCGAAGCAGCGACGATCCTTGGGATCGAGACGGCGGCGTAGGTCATCCCACCCGCGGATTTCATGAACCGCTTCATAAGCGATGATCTTCTCGAGAATCGCCGCCGGCGTCTGCCAATCAATGCGACGAAGAACGAGGAACCCGCGGTTGAACCACGACGTCAGAAGCCGTTCGAGATCGCTATCGACGGCAGCGAGCGCATCGTCCGATTTGATGTGACGGGCGAGATCCGCCCGAAGCGCGACGATTTCCGCCGTCGCCCCCGGCGCCAGGTTCAAACGGCGAAAGAATTCGAGCCGCGGACTATAGGAAGCCTTCTGCAGCTTGCTGAGTGTCTTGTCCGAAGGCTGATCGAGATAATTGCGCGCCGCCTCGGCCACTTGCGCTGCATCGGGTTGCAGATCGTCCGCAAGAAATCGATAGAACTGTAGCCGTTCGTCGCTGGTCGCCTTCTTCAACTGATTGAGAAGCTGACGCGCGATCGCAACACCTGAAGCTTCGCCACGCCCCGACATCAGCGCGCGAGAAAACACTTCGATCGACTCTCCGCCGCCGTCGCGGAAGAGCGCTTTCGGCAGCAGCGCCCGCCCCTGCTCGGCGACCGTCGCCATCAGTTCCTGAAAGAATGAGACGTTGACGCGGTCTGCCATCGATCAGCTCGGCTCCTGCGGCGTTAACTTTTGCTTAACCGTATCGGACGAGCATCCCCGTCGCTACTTGTATAGGGCATTTTTGGCATGGCGGATCGCTATTCAACCGGCTTCCCGACGTCGAGTCTCGACGCGGCAAAGAACGACACCGGCCGCGCCGCATTCTGCGGACCTTACGTCCTTTCCGCGATAACGGGCTTCGGCATCTCCAAGATCGAAGATGTGATCCGTGAAGGCCGCGAGTTGCCGCCACACCGAAAGCCGGTCGTGCGCGGAACCTACGCCGACGAGGTCGAAGCGGCGCTTTCTTATTTCGGCTACCGCATGGAGCTGAAGGAAAGCCACATGCACCACCCGCGCAAGGAGCGTCCGACCCTTTGGACCTGGATGCAGAAGCCGAGGAACGCCTGGGCGTATTACATTCTCGCAATCCACAAAGGCAAAGAGGGACATTGGATCCTCGTGAAGGGCGTCAAAATGTGCGACACCTTCACCGAAGGCAAATGGACGTTCGTCGTCGATGGTCCCCATCGCGGTTGCCGGATCATGGAAATCTTTGAGGTCCGAAAGGCCCACGACGCATAACGCCGCCGCCCTTTCGCAAATGACGGCGGGCCCATGAACACTGCCTGAACTCGTGCTTCACGGCCTATTCAAGCCTTGAGCCTATCCTCTTCCTCACATGGTTGGGGGACTTGGCAAAGGAGAGATGCCGTGTCCGAATTTATTCGTTCTGGTGCCATCATGCTGATGGCCGTCGTTGTATTGGCCGCGGGCGTTGCCGTCGTCTTTTACGGATAAGTCGCCTCGCTTTGACCGGGCGCAACCAAAGCGCCTTGTCGGGATCAGCAAGTTACGCCACTTAAAGGGGGCTTTCCGGCCCCCTTTCTCTTGCGACATCCGCGGCATCCCTTGGCTGACATTACTTATTCCGATCTTCTCAAAGACGCGCAGGCTCGCTTCGCGGATTACCTGACGCCATCGGTGCGCCTCGGCGTGACGGGCCTTTCTCGCGCCGGCAAGACCGTCTTCATAACGGCGCTGGTCCGTAACCTCGTCGCCGGCGGACGTTTGCCGTTCTTCGCGCCCGACGCCGAGCATCGCATAGTTCGCGCCTATCTCGAGCCGCAGCCCGACGACAGCGTGCCGCGCTTCGATTATGAGGCTCATCTCGCCGATCTTCTTTCTTCACCACCGTCGTGGCCGGAGAGCACGAGACGGATTTCGGAATTGCGCGTCACGATCGAATACCGCTCGGCCTATGCTCTTAAGCGCGCGATAGGACTTTCAAAGTTTCATCTCGACATCGTCGATTATCCCGGCGAATGGCTGATTGATCTGCCCCTGCTCGAACAGGACTATCGGACATTCTCTACCGAGGCGTTGGCCCTCGCGGCCTCGCCCTCGCGGACCGAGTTTGCAAAACCGTTTCTGGGCTTCCTCGCCGGCACCGACCCAGCGGCCGCGGAAGACGAGCAGATCGCGATCACGGGAGCGAAGCTCTTCACCGCCTATTTGCGCGCGACTCGAGACAGCGGCGCACAATCGACCCTGGCGCCCGGCCGTTTTCTGCTTCCGGGCGAGCTGGACGGCTCGCCGCTCCTCACATTTTTTCCGATGCCTCTGACGTCCGCCGAACGCCTGCCGCGCGGATCGCTCGTGGCCATGATGACACGCCGTTTCGAAAGCTATAAGGCGTCCGTGGTCAAACCGTTCTTCAATGATCACTTCGCGCGCCTCGACCGCCAGATCGTGCTGGTCGACGTCCTGACCGCACTTCACCGTGGCGCCGAAGCCGTCGGCGATCTCGATCGCGCCATGACGGACATTCTGAAAGCCTTCCGCCCCGGCGCGAATTCGTGGCTTTCGATGTTCCTCGGGCGCAAGATCGACCGCGTACTGTTCGCGGCGACGAAAGCCGACCATCTGCCGGCATCGAGTCACGATCGTCTCGAAGCCATTCTGAAAGAAATCGTCGACGAGGCCGTGACCCGCGCCGAGACCGAAGGCGCCGGCGTTCACGCCCTCGCCCTCTCGGCCCTGCGCGCGACACGCGAAGCGACGGCGAAGCAGGGTGGCGAAATCCTACCCTGCCTCCGCGGCACGCCGATCAAAGGCGAGCGGATCGGCAATGTCACCTTCGACGGCGTCGCCGAAGCGGCAATCTTTCCTGGCGATCTCCCAGTCGATCCCGCAGCGGCGCTCAGCGCGGCCCGGCATGCCAAATCCGCCTCGCTCGAACTCGTCCGTTTTGCACCGCCAAAGCTGACCGATACGCTTTCCGATGGTAAGCCCGCTGCATTTCCGCATATCAGATTGGATCGCGCGCTCGACTTCCTGATTTCGGATTATCTCGCATGACGTTCGAGGACGATACGCCGACGCCGCGAAAGCCCCGCGTCTTCAAGGCGGACGATGTCACCGAGGAGATCGAGTTCGACGACGATATCGCCGGCGGCGGCGCGGTCACGTCGAGACGATCCAGCGTACCCGCGCGCCGCTTGACGGTGAACGACATCAATCGCGGCTTCCGCTTCGGCGGAATCCTTTTCTCCGCCATGGCTGCCCTGGCCTCGCTGGCGGCGGGCCTGTGGTTCACCCGCTTCGTCTCGGTTGCGCTTGAGCGCCAGGATTGGGTCGGCTGGGTCGCCTTCGGGCTGCTGATGATTATCGCCCTTGCGCTCCTCGGCATCGTACTGCGCGAACTCTTGGGCTTCCGGCGTCTCGCCCGGCTGGCGAAGCTTCGCGCGCTCGTGAAAGCGACGCTCGCCAAACCCGACCTCGCAGGCGAACGCAAAGCCGTCGCCGCGCTCCTGGCACACTATCGCGGACGGCCCGACCTGGCGTGGGGCCTCGCTCGCGTCAAGGATCATACCGGCGACGTGCTCGAACAGGGAGAGTTGCTCCGGCTTGCCGACCGCGAGCTGCTCCATCCGCTCGACCGCGAAGCGCGTCGCGCCATCCTGAAATCGGCGAAGCGCGTGGCGACCGTAACGGCATTATCGCCGATCATGTGGATCGCCATGGGCTTCGTGCTCGTCGAGAACGTCCGCATGTTTCGGACTATTGCCGGGCTTTACGGCGGACGGCCCGGAATTCTCGGTGCGCTGCGCCTCGCCCGCAACGTGGTCGGGCACGTCATCGCAACCGGCGGCATCGCGATGACCGACGATCTCTTCGGCCAATTCGTCGGCCAGGACGTCCTTCGGCGGCTGTCGCGGCGTCTCGGCGAGGGCGCGTTCAACGGGGCTTTGACGTCGCGTCTCGGCGTCGTTGCCGTCGAAGTGATCCGCCCGCTCCCGTATCTCGATGCCGAGCCGTTGCGTGTCCGCGAAATTTTCGGCGAGCTCGTCCGCTCGCTTCGCGCTGCCAACAAGTCGGATGACGCCAGACTTGAGACTTAAGAGGCTTAAGAGCCTGAGACTTGAGATGCCGCTCTCAGGCTGCCGCAGCGTCGGGCTGCTGGCTGAGGCCGCCCGGTGTCGCAATCCTTCGCGCCCAGTCGCGCCCCCTATGCCCGGCATCGATGAGCACGGCAGGCGGCATACGATCCTCGTTTGTCGCAAGCGCCCAGCGCTCGATCGGCCCCGCCCTTCGCGATGTGAGCCAGCTCACAGGGCCAGCAAGAACGAGCCCGAGGATAACCGGCGACATCCAGGCGAAAAGGGCTGGCGATACGGTCCACGCAATCGCGCCGACGATCCCACCGATCGCGGTATGCCAGCGGGCGAACCACATCGCGTCATCGAAAGTCAGTCCGCCGTCATTGCGCTTCTGCGGCTTCCAGCCCGAGTCGCGCCCGGCGAGAATTTCAGTGGCTCCGACCGTCTGCGTCACCATGAAAATGGGCGCGATCAGCATCGAGTACACCGTCTCGATCAGAACACCGATCGTAACCCGGATCGCGCCAAAGAAATTTCGCTCCTGCCGGGCCTGCTTCCAGGCAAGCAGAAGTCCAAGTGCCTTCGGCAGCAGAACCACGATCATCGTCGCCATGAAGAGCCTCAAGGCAGCGCCGGGGTCGATGGTCGGCCAGATCGGGAACAGAGTTTTATCGTCCCGGAAATAGCTCGGGATCATTTGCTGACCCTGCAGTGCCAGGATGACACCGACGACGAGCGACATCGCCCAAACCCCGGAAACCAGATACGACGCCGCACCCATGCCGAGATGCAACCGGCCCATCGGCGTCAGACCTGGCTGCGAGACGATCGCGAGGTGCTGAAGATTGCCCTGCGCCCAGCGCCGGTCCCGCGCCACCACGTCGATAATGTTCGGCGGCATGCCTTCGTAGGAGCCCTCCAGCGAGGACATCATGTGCACGCCGTAGCCGGCCCGCTGAAGAAGGACTGCCTCGACAAAATCGTGGCTCAGGATGTGCCCGCCGAACGGCTTGCGGCCTGGAAGGTCCGGAAGCCCCGCAGCCGCGGCAAACGCAGCGGTACGGATGATGGCATTGTGCCCCCAATAGTTTCCCTGGTCGCGATGCCAGAATGCGAGCCCGGCAGCGACTGGAGGCCCATAGGTGTTGCACGCGAATTGCTGCAGGCGCTGCAGAAGCGTTTCGCCCCCGACCAGCCTTGGCACCGTCTGGATAAGACCAGCTTTGCTATCTGCTTCCATGGCAGCCGCTAGAGAAACCAACGTGCCGCCCGACATGACGCTGTCGCCGTCGAGAATGACGAACGATTGATACGCGGCGCCGAAGCGCTCGACCCAATCGGCGATATTGCCGGATTTGCGCGCCGTGTTCTTGAGGCGACGGCGATAGTAGACCGGCGCGACGTCATCCAATTCGCTTGCGAGCGCGCGATAGACAGCGGCTTCCTTGGCGCCATCGGCATCGCCTCGCGTATCCGATAGCACGAAGATATCGAAGTAATGATTGCGGCCGAGCTCCTCCAGCTCCCGTGCCATCGCCTCGATTGCGCCGGCGATCCGCGCCGGGTCCTCGTGATAGACAGGAAACAGCAGTGCGGTCCGCGATGCCAGTGGCGCGGTTTGCGGTGGCGGATCGATGGTATCGGGCCGCTCACCAATGAAGAGCGGCAGAAACCCAAGCGCGGCACTCAGGCTGCCAATTGCAATCCACCCGAACGCAATCGTCGAAAGGATCAGAAACAGGAACTGCACCGGCGTAATGACGACGAACGACAGGATGCTGAACAGCTCGTGCCCGAAGGCAGCCGTCATGACGGCTGCACCGGCAAAGATCGCCGTACGCGGCACCCAGTATCCGCGTCGCTTGACTTCAGCGACGACCTCGACGGGTTTCGCAAAGTCCTGCGTCGGCATGTCGAGCGGCGCAAGAGGCGGCAAGTGCCACCACGGACCCGCGTCGCGAGGACTCTTGGAAAACGGAGATGCTTCGGGCACCCCGCCGATGAAGTTCTCGTTTACGGCTTCGTCCATCGATAGAGCCAAGTCTCCGAGATTGCCTGCTCGCCTGCCTTCAGCACACCACGCAATTCGACGAGTTGGCTATCGCCGGGCGCTAACTCGAACGTCACTCGAACACCGGAGATTTCGAGATTACGCTGGACAGAAACATTGGAGATCTGGCCTGCGCTCCCTGACAAATCGACAGTCGGCAGGTCCTTTGCATCTTTGACCGAAGGACCCGTCAAATCGATGACAAACACGATGATGCCTTGCTTCTTTCCATTTCCCACCCGCGTCTTGAGGACGCGGGCCCCGGACCACGACTCCGGCACATCGGTGCCCCAGTAAATTTTGTAGTTGAAGACGTGCGGGCCGCCGGCTGCCAGTTCCTTCGAGGGCTTCCAGTAGGCGGCGATGTTATCGTGAATCTCGTCTTCAATCGGAATTTCGACCAGTTCGACGAAGCCTTCGCCCCACGGTCCCTCGGGCTCCACCCACACCGAGGGTCGCCGCTCGTAATGACTCTCAAGGTCTTCAAAGTTGTGGAACGAGCGATCCCGCTGCCAAAGCCCGAAGCCCTTGGGATCCCTGTCCATGAATGCGCTGAGCTGAAGCGTCTTGGGATTATTCAGAGGACGCCACAGCCGCTCGCCGCCGCCAGTAACCATGGCAAGCCCCTCGCTGTCGTGCACGGCAGGGCGAATATCCTCGATTCGGCGTTGACTTTGCTGACCATGGAAAAACATGCTGGTCAAAGGCCCGATGCCGACGTGGCTGAGTGCCGTTCGTGGATACAAGGTCGCTTCGACATCCATCACCGTCGTCTCTCCGGGTGAGATCGCAAACCGGTAGGCGCCGGTCGTAGATTGACTGTCGAGCAACGCATGGACGACAATTTCGGTTGCAATCGGCTTCGGCCGCTCGATCCAGAAGCTTCGAAAGAACGGGAATTCTTCGCCTCCGGGTTGTGCCGTATTCAGAGCCAACCCCCTGGCCGACGCTCCGTAGCCCTCGCCCCGGCCGACCCCGCGGAGATAGCTCGCTCCCTGGAAGACCGTGTATTCGTCGAAGGCATCGGCACGGTTGATTGGCCCGTGGATGCGAAACCCTGAAAATCCGAACGGCGCCGCGTCCGGGCCCGGTCCGATCAGCGGGCCGAAGGAAAACAGTTTGCTGTCGGCGACCAGACGGGTCGCCTTGCCGTTCTCGACAATCCAAAGATCGACCGGGACGTCATAGAGCCATCCCATTGCGAACGGTTGAATCTGAAAGTCGAGGTGCTCCCCCTTCCAGATCGCCTTTTCCGCGCGAAAGCGAATGTCTCGGTACTGGTCGTAGGATAGCTTGTTGAAAGGTGCCGACAGATCCATCGTCGGCTTGGTAAACGGTTGATCGGCGAGGCGCTTGGCTTCGGTCTTAACCGTTGTCGCCCCGAAAGTCGTGCCTTGCTGGCTTTGCTGTGGCGCTGGGGTCTCCCCGTCAGCCTGCGCTGCAGTTGCAGCCAGCGCCATTTTTGCGAGACCCAAAGCAAAAGTTCCCGCCACCGCCTTCTCAAGCAGTACCCGGCGATCGACAAATTTTCCTGTCATTTCCGATATCAGCCAACTTGCGGTGCGTACGTCCTGGCCCTCACGCCTTTCGCAAGCGCCCCCGACGGCCGGTCTCCATGTGCTAGACAACGATTGTGGCAGATTTTCCACGCGCCGGGAGTAAGCGTGTGACTTTCTCGTCAACAAATTATGAAACGCGTGCCGCGGCTTTCGGTTCGTCTGGGCCTACACGGCATTGTCCGGCGGACGCCCGTCTCGACTTTGGTTCGACATATACACGAGCTTATAGAATAACCCTCTCCGAGGGGGCACGGCCAGGGGACTCAATGACACCATTTCAAGAAAGCACGCTCGTCGAAGCGATCATGTCCGTACGCAGCCAGATCGACTTTCTCTGGCAGTTCTTCGTCACCGTCCACATTGCGTTGTTTGCCCTGCTCTTCATATATGATCACGCCGTCGAAGGCCTCAACGCCATCGCCAAATTCTTTGCCGTCGCCGGAGTTGCCGTTTTCGAATGGATCAACGGAAAAGCGTTGGCGAATGCTTACATGCTCCTGGACGCAATGCAGGAGCAGTTCCGTTGGAGCTTCGGACAAGCCGATCGCTTTCATCCGCTATTTTATGAGCGCTTCGTGCTTGCAAGTTATGCAGATCGGCCGGCGACGGTGCTTTTAACACACTCCGCGGCTCTTTTCGTAATCCTCTTGGCGTTTGCATCGCGCCGCTTTATTCAAAGCCGTACGAAGAGCCAGCAGGCTGCCGGCGCTCCTCCTCACGTCAGCCATCCAGACAGGCTTTAGCAGCAAGCGACTGTTGTCGCGTCACGAATATCAATTCGTCCAAATTTCGGTGTGGGCGTGACCGTCGTGTGGCAACATCGGCTCTCGTGGCTTTTCTGTCACAAAGCCCAGCAATTCCACAGCCCGCGCGCCCTAGCCTATTTCCCGAGTGAATCAGATCTGGTTTAAACAACTGCCCTGGGCGGTGATTCGGGGGGACACCCGTAGGCCGCAGAAGACGGGTTTGAGGACGGGTTAATAATAACACCACGGAAAGAAGAGTGTTGGGCTGAACAGTCGCGTTCCGTCCGTCATTCCTCAAGTCGAAGCAGACGGGAGTAGGTCTATGAACAAGTATAGTCTGAGTGCCCTGGTGGCGGCAGGCCTGGTTGCGGGCGGCTTGTCGACTGGCAGTGCATCGGCAGCTGATCTCGGGGGGAACTGCTGCGCAGACCTCGAGGAACGCATCGCTGAACTTGAAGCCACGACGGCCCGCAAGGGCAACCGTAAGGTTTCACTCACAGTGTCCGGCTGGGTTGGCCAGCAGGTCATGTGGTGGGACGACGGCGCAGAATCGAATGCCTATGTCACCGACCTCGGTTCGACGCTCGGCAGCCACGTGAAGTTCACGGGCCAGGCGACGATCCTTCCGGGCTGGTCGGCTGGTTACGTTCTGCACATCGAAGCCATCGGCTCCGATAGCTTGACGACGAGCCAAATCCAGCCGGATGGCAAGAACGCTCTGACCGGCACGGCTCGAACGGCGTTTCGACGCTGCAGTCGTTCTGGTTCCTCAAGAGCGACCAGCTGGGTAAGGTCTCGGTCGGCAAACAGTCCGACGCCGCCGACAACGCGGCAATCCTCGTTGACGGTTCGGGTTCGCTCGTTCCAGCCAACTGGGTGGCCTTCGATGTCAACAGCTTCGGCATCCGCACCAAAAGCGGCAGCTTTGTGAACGGTGGAACCGCCGCCACAAATGGAAATGGCGTCACAAATGTCGGCGCTCTTCACTGGGGCGGCGACTACTGCCAAGACGGCGGCGGTGCCTGGGGTGACTGCGCGGGTATTCCTCGCAATGTCGTTCGCTACGACTCGCCGAGTTTCGGCGGCTTCTCGGTGTCGGCTTCGTGGGGTGAAGACGATATCTGGGCCATCACCACACGCTATGCCGGTGAATGGCACGACTTCAAAGTCGCTGCTGTCGCGTCCTACTTCGAAAGCACCGATCAAGCTCTTAACTGTGGCGTTGCTCAGCGGTGTCGACAATATTCCGTTTAACACACAGCAATACTTCCAGGCTGGAGCGTATATCGAGCACATCCCGACGGGTCTGTTCGTCTACGGCGCCTACGGCCACGATCGACTACGCGGATAATCAGTCTGGATCTGCCTTAGCTGCGTTCGCCCCAGGTGCCGATCTAGGTCAGTCTGAGACTTGGTACGGCAAGGCCGGTATCCGTCAGCGCTGGCATCCGCTCGGTCACACCGTTCTCTACGGCGAGTACGAGAACGTCAAAGGAAGCGGCGTCTTCTCACAGTCTGAGGACCTTGGCAATACTGCTGGCTTTGGCATCGGCGCTACGCACGACCGGACTCAAGTCATCGGCGGCGGCGTTGTTCAGGAAATCGACGCCGCAGCAATGTCGATCTGGATCAAGTACCGTCACCTTGATTACAGCGATAACAACACCGAAGGCATCGCCTACGACAACTTCCAGTACGTCGGTATGGGCGCTCTGATCAACTTCTGACCCCTCGCCGAAGCCGGAAATATCAAAGGCCGCCCTAACCGGGCGGCCTTTTTGTATGTTGTACACAGCTCTTCCCCACCTGGTGCGTGGAAAACTCATTTTCCAATTTGTCGGCCTGCTGCACAAAAATAATACGTTCTAAAACAACTGGTTGGCTGGCATTTTAGGCAATTGCTCAGCAGAAGGGCTAGTTGCGCCTGCGCCACAATGACGGATTCGTCGCCGTGTTTTCGCAAACCGTAATTGTTGCAAAGGGGCGAATCACGGACTTTCCCCCCAAGCGGCGAAGTCACTTGGCAGGTGTTCCGCCGTGGACTGCGTCGAGGCAGTCGACAATTAAGGCGAACGCCTAGTACCGCGTCCACCACTAGAAGTGATGAAGACGGGAGAAGGTAGAATGACGAAATTTAGGGTAGGCGCTTTGGTCGCTGCAGGCGTCCTCGCTGGCGGTTTCGCCACGAGCGCCTCTGCAGCGGACCTCGGCGGCAACTGCTGTGCAGACCTCGAGGAACGCATCGCTGAACTTGAAGCCACGACGGCCCGCAAGGGCAACCGTAAGGTTTCACTCACAGTGTCCGGCTGGGTTGGCCAGCAGGTCATGTGGTGGGACGACGGCGCAGAATCGAATGCCTATGTCACCGACCTCGGTTCGACGCTCGGCAGCCACGTGAAGTTCACGGGCCAGGCGACGATCCTTCCGGGCTGGTCGGCTGGTTACGTTCTGCACATCGAAGCCATCGGCTCCGATAGCTTGACGACGAGCCAAATCCAGCCGGATGGTGTCAACGCCCTAACGGGCACGCACAACGGCGTTTCGACGCTGCAGTCGTTCTGGTTCCTCAAGAGCGACCAGCTCGGCAAGGTCTCGGTCGGTAAACAGTCCGACGCCGCCGACAACGCGGCAATCCTCGTTGACGGTTCGGGTTCGCTCGTTCCAGCCAACTGGGTGGCCTTCGATGTCAACAGCTTCGGCATCCGGACCAAATCGGGCAACTTTATCGGTGGAGACGGCGTCACAAGCGTCGGCGCTCTTCACTGGGGCGGCGCCTACTGCCAAGCCGCCGGCGGTGCCTGGGGTGACTGCGCGGGTGTGCCTCGCAACGTCGTTCGCTATGACTCGCCGACGTTTGGCGGCTTCTCGGTGTCGGCATCGTGGGGTGAAGACGATATCTGGGCCATCACCACTCGTTACGCCGGTGAGTGGAACAGCATCAAGGTTGCTGCTGTCGCGTCCTACTTCGAAAGCACCGATCAAGCTCTGAACGGTGGCATTGCTCAGGGTGTCTGACCTTATTCCGTTCAACACACAGCGATACTTCCAGGCTGGTGCGTATGCGGAGCACGTGCCGACGGGTCTGTTCATCTATGGCGCCTACGGCCACGATGACTACGCGGATGATCAGTCTGGATCTGCCCTTGCTGCGTTCGCCCCAGGTGCCGATCTAGGTCAATCTCAGACGTGGTACGGCAAGGCCGGTCTTCGGTGCCATTGGGATGCGCTCGGTCACACAATTTTCTACGGCGAGTACGAGAATATCAAAGGAAGCGGCGTCTTCTCACAGTCTGAGGACCTTGGCAATGTTGGCCTTGGCATCGGTGCTACGCACGACAGAACTCAAGTCTGGGGCGGCGGCATAGTTCAGGAAATCGACGCCGCAGCGATGTCGATCTGGGTCAAGTATCGCCACCTTGATTACAGCGATAACAACACCCAAGGCATCGCTTACGACAACTTCCAGTACGTCGGTATGGGCGCTCTGATCAACTACTGATCTCCCGTCGTAAATACTGAAATGCGAGAAGCCGCCCTCGGGCGGCTTCTTTGCGTTCCGGCGCTTGTCGCGGCGCTTGGCCCGTTGTTCCCGGACGTCAAAGCGCCTAGCTTTCCTGCATGTTCGAGACCTTCTTCGCCGAGCTTCGCTCAGCCAAAGTGCCGGTGACGCTGAAAGAGTACCTGACGCTGCTCGAGGCCGTCGGCGCCAACGTCGTCGGCAATCGCGTCGAGGATTTCTACTATCTCGCGCGGGCGACGCTCGTGAAAGACGAGCGCAACCTCGATCGCTTCGACCAGATCTTTGCCCACGTCTTCAAAGGTCTCGAGCGTCTGCCCGACGCCATCGAGGCCAAAATCCCTGAGGAATGGCTGCGCCGGGTCAGCACGCTGCATCTCTCCGAGGAAGACAAAAAAAGAATCGAAGAACTGGGCGGCTGGGACAAAATCATGGAGGAGCTCAAGAAGCGCCTCGCCGAGCAGAAAGAACGTCACCAGGGCGGCAACAAATGGGTCGGCACCGGCGGCACTTCACCTTACGGCGCCTACGGCTATAACCCTGCCGGCATTCGCATCGGCCAGCATGAGAGCAGGCA
The DNA here is from genome assembly GCA_963710005.1 of uncultured Alphaproteobacteria bacterium. Lineage (GTDB taxonomy): Bacteria > Pseudomonadota > Alphaproteobacteria > Rhizobiales > Hyphomicrobiaceae > Hyphomicrobium_B. The sequence goes on along the minus strand of CAVPYR010000003.1, from coordinate 43,591 downwards.
CCGCCGCGCCATCAAAGTGTGGGATAAGCGCGAGTTCAAAGACCTCGCGGGCACAGCCGAAATCGGCACGCGCACGATCAAGATTGCGTTGCGCCGTTTACGGCAGTTCGCCCGTTCAGGGGCTGCATCCGAGCTCGATCTCGACGGTACGATCCGCGGCACCGCAGAAAAAGGCTATCTCGACATCCGGCTGCGCGCGGAGCGGCACAACGCCGTGAAGCTTTTGATGTTCTTCGATATCGGCGGCTCGATGGACGATCACGTCAAGGAGGTTGAAGAGCTGTTTTCCGCAGCGCGGACCGAATTTAAGCATCTTGAATATTATTACTTCCACAACTGCCTCTATGAGGGCGTGTGGAAGGACAATGCCCGGCGATATACGAACAAGATCGATACTTGGCAGGTGCTGCACACGTATCCGGCGGACTACAAAGTGGTCTTCATCGGCGACGCTTCCATGAGCCCGTACGAGATCACCATTGCCGGCGGCTCGGTCGAGCACATGAACGAGGAGCCCGGTGCCGTCTGGCTCAATAGGATTGCCGAAACGTATAAGCACAGCATATGGCTCAACCCGGTCGATGAACGGCATTGGGACTGGACCCCCTCCATCGGCATCGTGCGCAATCTCCTTGGCGGCCGCATGTACCCCCTCACTCTCGATGGCCTCGACGCAGGGATGCGCGCGCTGATGCGCTAAGGCCGTTCTTCGGCCATACCGACCTGTCTTCCTGCCGAACAAGACAAGTTGCTTAGAAAACTGTTAGGCTCAGAGTGTGGAGATTCGATTCCACCATTGACCAGCGGTCGCGCCTGAGCCAATGAATTCGAAAACGGGGGTGGGGGACATTCCCAATGAAAAACGCAAAATTCTTTCTCTTGGCCGTCGTGGCGCTAAGCCTTGGCGGTTGTGGCGCAAAGCTGCCAAGCCTCTCGACCGGCTCGCTCCTCGGCGGTTCGAAGCCGGCGAACATCAATCCGAACGATCCCGTCACGCGCACGATGGATGTCGCGGCGACAGCGGCGCGCGCGATAAAGTGCGGTTATAATTTCGACCCCGCGAAACTTAAAAACCAATTCTTGACGTCCGAGACCGCGGCTAATCCCGCAGACGCTGCCAAGCTTCCGCAGATCTACGATACTGCATTCAATGGCGTCTCCAAAGCGCTAGCCGGCGAGGGCGCAGACTATTGCTCGGAACTCAAGGTTGCTCGCATTAAGCTGGCGCTGACCCGTCATCTCAACGGCGATTACACCCCCGCGCCCCCTGAACCTTCACAGGACGACGGCGGATTGTTGAGCGGCTGGGGCAGTGACTCTGGCAATGGCGATGAAACCAGCGAGAAGATGAAACAAGTCTTCCAATGACGCCGTCGCCACGCCTGCCGGAACGCCTGCGTGCAACAGATCCTCTGGGCTGAAATCACAACCAAAGCAGCGATCGGCATCGTGCTTCTGCTCGTCCCGCTGTCGGCACTCGCACTCGCCGGAATACAGAAGCCCGACGCAGGATTATGGCCTCGCCTCGTCGGCGCCCTCACGCTGGCCGTCGCAGCAAGCATCTGGATCGGGCTGCAGTATCCGGAAACCCGCGGGTCGATCGGCCCCGCGGCTCTCGTCCCAATTAATTTCTTTTCGGCGGCGGTGCTCATCGCGGCCTTGGTGCTCGGAACAGCAGCGCCCACGCGGCGCGGAAAATTCATAGTCACTATTGGTGCCATTGCTCTGGTCACCCTCGCCTTTCTCGAAATCGCACACGTCTAAGGGCATTGGTCATCATCGGCCAAGCGTAACGCTCGCCTAACGTTTCCCGTCTACACAGGCAGAAGATCTTTGAGCGCGGGCCCCTTTCCGCCAAATCCGTATAGCGTTGAAGCCATGACTGCTGCCGCCCGTACGCTCACGTCTTCGTTCGATCTGCCGGTGGTCGAGAAAGACCGCGGCCCCGAAGCAATCCGGCGCCCAGCAACCTTTGCTGTGGAGCTTGAGCTTATTACCGAGCGCACAGCGTTCGATTCACTCGAAGCCGATTGGAATGATCTCTTCGCGCGCGCAGGCAAACCGACGAACGTCTTCCAAACATTCAATTTCTGCTGGCACTGGGCGAACCACTATCTCGGCGAGTCCGACGGCGGCCGCGCCGGGCTCAAGCTTTCGCTCGTCATCGCCCGCCGTGAGGCCGCCTCATCATGGTCTGGCCGCTTGTTTCCGAGCGCGTACGCGGCATTACCCAAGTCTTCTGGATGGGAGAACCGGTAAGCCAGTATGGCGACGTGTTGATCGATACCGTTCCCGAGGCCCGCGAGGTGCTGCAAGCTGGCTTCAATTTTCGGCAACAGCACGCAGCAATCGACATTCTCCGCCTGCGGCGTGTGCGGGAAGACGCGAACCTCGCTCCACTGATGAAGGAAATCGACGCGACGGCCGCGGACCGGCAGGTCGTGCCATATATGGATCTCGCATCAGCCAAGGATTTCGCATCTTTCGAACAACGCTATTCGAGCAAGACCCGAAAGAATCGCCGCCGCCTCGCGCGTCGCCTCGAAGAAAAGGGCTCGATGCAATTTCTTCGACTGAATGGCGGAGTCGAAGCACGCGAGCTTGCGGTCAAAGCCGTCGCACTCAAGGCCGACTGCCTGAGATCCCGCGGCCTGCTTTCGAACGCCATCGCCGATGAGCGGATGAGCCGACTTTTCGCCGATCTCGCCGAGGGAAAGGTCAAGCCAGCGGGTTGCTTCGTTTCGGCTCTTAAATCGAATGACGAGGTCGCCGCCCTCGAAGTCTCGTTCGCGTGCAAAGCACGCCTCGCGATGCACCTCATCGTCTTCAATCTCGAGTTCGAAAAATCAGGCGCCGGCGTTCTCCTTCTCGAGCAAACCCTGAAGGACGGATATGCCGATGGCTTCGCGGCCTGCGATATGCTGGCCCCGGGCGATGTCTACAAATTCGATTGGTGCGAGAAGGCCGACGAAGTGATCGATTGGGTGAAGCCCCTCACCGTCAAGGGTCACCTCTACAGCCGATTTTATCTGGGGTTTCTGCGGGGCCGCATAAAGGCGGCGCTCAAAGCGATGCCACAGCCCAATGCGCAGACTGATGCGCGACGGCTACGTACGAACGACCGCCTCGCCCGGTTGAGATTGGATGCCGTCACTTAACGCCGAGCTTCTTCTGCAGGCTCGATGACGACGTCGTGTACTGGAACAGCAGCTTCTTGTCGGGATAGACGATTTTGTACGCGGCCTGTGCCATCAGCGCCGCCTCGTGGAATCCCGACAGAATAAGCTTCAGCTTGCCCGGATAAGCGTTGATATCACCGATCGCGAAGATGCCGTGCTCGCTCGTCTCGAAACGCTCGGTGTCGACGACGATAAGATTCTCATGAAGATTGAGACCCCAGTCCGCGACCGGCCCGAGCTTCATCGTCAATCCAAAGAAGGGCAGCATGGCATTGCAAGGGATCCGCTCGATCCCCGACGCCGTCTTGACGTCGAGCGCCGACAGTTCGCCGTTGGCGCCTTCGAGACCGGTGACCTGGCCGATGAGCAGCCGCACGGTCGCTTCCTCGACGAGCTTTCGCATCTTCTCAACCGAATGCGGCGCGGCACGAAATTCGTCGCGGCGATGAATGAGCGTCAGGCTCTTGGCGACTGGTGCCAGATTGAGCGTCCAGTCGAGAGCGCTGTCGCCGCCGCCAACGATGACGATATCGCGGCCACGCATCGATTCAATTTTGCGTACCGAATAGAAGACCGACTTACCTTCGTAATCTTCGATGCCGTTGAGCGGCGGCCGCTTCGGCGTGAATGATCCGCCACCCGCAGCGACGACAACGACTTTGGCGATGAACTCGGTTCCGGCATCGGTCACGAGGCGAAAGCGGCCGTCCGCCTCACGGTGCAGGCTGTCGATCCTCTCACTGAAATGGAAACCGGGACCGAAGGGCTTGATCTGCTCCATCAGCCGCTCGGTCAGCTCCTGGCCCGTGACGACGGGAAGAGCTGGAACATCGTAGATCGGCTTCTCGGGATAAAGCTCGGCGCACTGGCCGCCGGGACGATCGAGGATATCGATGACGTGCGTCTTGATATCGAGAAGGCCCAGCTCGAAAACAGCGAAGAGACCACAAGGTCCCGCTCCGATGATGACGGCATCTGTTTCGATCGGCGCGGATATCTCGCTGTCTGCGGCCGCGGCTGGTTTCGTCTCGGTCATTCCGATCGTCCGTTGGTAGCTATTTATCAAAACTGCTTGGCTGGTACGCGGACGACCAGACCGTCAAGCGCATCGGTGATCTTGATCTGGCACGAGAGCCTGCTCCCCTCGCGGACGTCGAACGCGAAGTCCAGCATATCCTCTTCCATATCCGCTGCCTTGCCGACCTTGTCGCGCCAGCCGTCGTCGACATAGACGTGGCACGTCGCGCAGGCGCAGGCGCCCCCGCACTCTGCCTCGATGCCCGCGATGTCGTTGAGCTTAGCCGCTTCCATGACTGTCAAACCGTTTTCCGCTTCCACCGTCTGACTCTCGCCGTCGGGCTGGATGAACGTTATTTTCGTCATGGTTGCGTGCGCGTCCTTGAGGCTTGAAAAGGCCGCCTGTGAAGCGGCTTTGAGCGGGTGGGGATTGTTTGTTAGCGCGCACACTTAGAGGGACGCCGCCGGTATTTCAAGCCGAACGGACGCACGCGTCCCTACGACGCTCAAAGACGGTCGCTGGGACGCCTAATCCCGCTCGTCGGATTGATTGACGAACGTGCTGGCCTCGGAGGCCGCAGCTTCGAGCTTCGATATCGCCTCCGAGCACGCCTGGGGCTCGGCGCTGCAGACGAGGGCTTCCGCTTCCTGGGCGAGGCTCGCTATGCGCCACGCCCCAACAGCCCGGCTCGATCCCTTGAGCGTATGGGCTGCCATTTTCCAATCGCGCTCGGTTGCGGCTGAGCGCAGAGACGCGATCGTTTCGGGAAGCTGGGCAAGGAAAAGCCGAAGAACCTCTTGTTCCAGGGCTTTATCCCCAAGCGTGTAACGCCGCAAATGATTGAGATCGACCGGCAATTCGCTAGAACCGCCCCAGTTATTCGGGGTATGCGGATCAAACGATCGAACCCGCGGAACATCCATAACGCGCACCTGAAAAAGCAACTCGACATCGCAGCCACAGCCCCGCTATCGCCGCGACGCCGACGAATGATGGTCGCAAAAGCGCGATAACTCTGGGTAAAGCCCGTTCGGGTGTTTCAGCTGTCCCCGTAAACCGCTATTTAACCTAGGGCTTGAGGCCGCAGCCGGACCGAGGACCGCCCGTCGCCGCATTCCGGCCGCAATACCGGTCCCAACTCGCTAAGCCCCTAAGATGCATAGACATTTCTTATGGTTACACTTGTCTTTCCATTTTGCGGGCAATTAAAAACTCTTATAGGGTGCGAGTGGGGAGTTCCGGTGGGCCTGAAGCGCACGGGCTTGTTTCGCGTACCGGTACGAGTGGGGGACATTGCGCGATGTCGCAGGATCAGATGGCGAAGCTCATGGCGATTGCCGGCAGGACGCCGCCGGGATCGGCGGAGCCTACCTTGAGCGGCGTCCCCGAAGGTTTGCGTCAAGCGACGGCACAAGCCCCGTTGCAGACGGGATCGAACGATGCCGGCCTCTCCGTTCCCCCGCCATTGCTGGGCGAAGATCTGTCACACTCCGTAGCCACGGTGTCCCAACAGTCAGAGAAAGAGACAACGCTCGAGGAAGCACCGTCACGCCGGGTTGCTCGCCGCCGTCCCGCAGGTCCGGTCCGAGGCAAGATCGCCGCCAATGACGATGTCCCCAGCATCGGCGGGCTCATCTACGCCCTCGAACAGAAGCCCTCGAGCAAGGTTTTTCGCTTTGCCGCTCTTGGCAGTGCCGTCTGGGCCATCATCGGGCTGACCGTTGGCGCGCTGACCGTGGCACCTGATTGGCAAGCGGGCCAGCCGCTCACGGCCCTCCTGCTGCATCCGAGCACGTTCTACACCATCACCGCGACCGTCGCGCCGATCGGAATTATCTGGCTGCTCGCTTTGCTGAACTGGCACATCGCCTCGCTCGCCCTCAAGTCGGCGACGATGAGCGAGGTCGCGATCCGCCTCGCTGAGCCGGACAGGACCGCCGAGCAATCGATCGCGAGTTTGGGACAGGCGGTCCGTCGCCAAGTCTCGTTCATGAACGACGCGGTCTCCCGCGCCCTCGGCCGCGCCGGCGAACTCGAAGCCCTCGTCCACAACCATGTCGCCGAGCTTGAGCGGTCCTACGAGCACAACGAGCGTCGTATCCGCGAATTGATCAACGAGCTTGGCGGCGAGCGCCACGCCCTTCTCGACACCTCGACGAACGTCACCGAGACACTGAAAACCCTCGGCACCGAAATCCCGACGCTGATCGAAAAGCTTTCGCAGCAGCAGCTCACGCTCCGGGGCATCATTTCGAATGCGGGCGAGAACCTCGCCAGCCTCGAAGGCTCATTGGCAACCGCCACCGGACGCTTCGAGAACGCCGTCGGATCGCGCACGCTGCAACTTCAATCCGTTCTCGAAGACTATACGAGCGCCTTTTCGACAGCCCTCGGTGCCCGTACCGAACAGATGCGCGTCACCTTCGACGGCTACATGCAGACGCTCGACACGACGCTCGGTAATCGCACCGAGAACCTGCAGACGGTATTCGAGGAATACGCGCGCGCTCTCGACACCACGCTCTCGAACCGCGCTCAGGCCCTCGACATCCAGCTCGTCGAGCGCACACGTTCCCTCGACGAAGCCTTCCAGCGCCGCCTTGAGCTGTTCGACGATCAAGTCGTGCGGTCAACGTCGGCAATCGATCACGCCGTCAGCGAGAAGGCGTCGCTGCTGACCAACGCGCTCGAACTGCATTCCAGAACGTTCCGCGATACGATTGCGCATCAGGCAGCCGAACTCGACGATTCCGTGATGAACGGCATCAACGCCGTCCGCCGCACGAGCGAGAACATCACCCGCCAGACGATGAAGGCAATCGACGGGCTCTCGAAGCAATCGGGCGTTCTGCAAAACGTCGCCGAAAACCTTTTCTCGCAGATTCACGGTGTCACCGATCGCTTCGAAAACCAGGGCGAACAGATCCTCAAAGCCGCAAATGTGCTCGATACGGCGAACCTCAAGATCGAGACGACCCTTCAGTCCCGTCACGCCGAGCTTTCCCACACGATCGATCGTCTCTCGGGCAAGGCCGACGAGTTTGGGCGGACGCTTGCTGGATATTCGTCGAACCTCGAAGGCTCGCTGTCGAATATCGAGGTGAAGGCACGGGCCATCGCCGAAGAGCTTCGTGATGGCGCCGAAAGCAAGTCTCGTGTGCTGATGGCGGAACTCGATCGCGTCAAGCATGAGACGGAGGCGCAAAGCGATCGAGCTCTTGCCGATCTCCGAAACCGCTTCCAAAACGTATCCGGCGAGCTTTCACGAGAATTCGAGACGCTGTCCAACCGGCTCTCCACCGCCTCGGACGAAACCAGGATGCGCGCGGCCGAAGCAGCAGCGACGCTTGCCCGCGAGCAGGCACGCATTCGCGAGGAAGCTGCGCGTCTTCCGGCCTCGACGCGGGAGACCGCAGAATCCATGCGCCGTGCTCTCCAGGATCAATTGCGCGCGATCGAACAGCTGACGCAGATTTCCCAGCGCGCCAACGCACCGCGCGAAATAATGCGGCCGGAACCGGCCCCGGCCCGTCTGCAGGCATCGTTGACATCAACTCTTGTACAGCAGGAAAGCTCACCGAGCCGCGGAAGGGGCGCACCCCAGCAGGAAGCCCGCGAGGGCTGGTCGCTCGGCGATCTTTTGGCCCGCGCCTCTCACGAGGACGAGGCCCATCACGCACCTCCCCCGGAGCCTCCGCCAGCCGCCGCTCCGGTTCGCCTCGACATCGGCATGATCGCACGCGCACTCGACCCCGCGACGGCGTCCGCGATCTGGAGCCGCATTCGCGCCGGACAGCGGAACGTGCTGGTGCGCAGCATCTACGCCCCTGAGGCGCGCACGCTGTTTGACGAAATCGCGAGCCGGGTCAAAATCGATCCCGACCTTTCTCAGTCGATCTTCCGCTATCTGTCCGACTTCGAACGCATCATCAAGGAAGCCGAAGCCCGTGATACGACCGGCCGCACGGCCCAGGGACATCTCGTCTCGGATACCGGCCGCGTCTATCTTTTCCTCGCGCACGCCGCTGGCCGAATTCGCTAGCCGGCGTTCGCGCTCTTCATTCGGCCAGCCGACAGCGTGCCACGAATGGTGCAATCCGAGCCATCTGCAATGCCTGCGGTGACGATCGAGGCCAGAAACGAGATCTGGCCGCTCAGAGAAGCCTTCGTCATTTCGCGCGGCTCCAAGACTGCCGCCGAGGTTGTCGTCGTCGAAATCTCCGATGGTCAGTACCGTGGACGCGGGGAATCCGTACCTTACGCGCGGTATGGGGAAACCGTCGCCGGTGTTCTCGACGAAATCCGCTCGAAGGCAAAACTCATCTCAACACATTCGGATCTCGCCCGGCACCTGAAACCGGGCGCCGCGCTCAACGCCCTCGACTGCGCATTCTGGGATTTCGAAAGCAAACGCACAGGTGTGCGGGTCGCTGAACTTGCCGGCTTGCCTGCCCCGGTCGGCAAGATAACGGCTTTCACTCTCAGTCTCGACGCGCCAGCAACGATGGCTCAAAAGGCCACGCAGGTTCCCCATCTCTCGCTTCTAAAACTGAAGCTCGGAGGAGAGGGTGACGATAGCCGCATGCGAGCGGTACGCGCAGCTCGTCCGGATGCGCGGCTGCTTGTCGATGCCAACGAAGCATGGACCGAAGAGACCATTCAACACCTCATCGGCGTCGCCGCTGAGTGTGGCATCGAGTTGATCGAGCAGCCGCTGCCTGCCGGCCGGGACGAGGCCCTGCGCGGCATTCATCGCGCCGTCCCGATCTGCGCGGATGAGAGCGTCCACACGGCCGCAGACATCGAGCGGCTTGCCGGCCTTTACGATGCCGTGAACGTCAAGCTCGACAAGGCTGGGGGTCTAACCGGCGCAATTCGCCTCGTGCGCGAAGCACGCCATAATGGTCTGAAAATCATGATCGGCTCCATGGTCGCAACCTCCCTCGCGGCCGCACCGGCGATGCTTCTCGCCACGGAAGCGGATTGGATCGACCTCGACGGACCGCTGCTCCTGGCACACGACCGCCAACACGGGCTGCGCGTGGAAGACGGCACGATCTATCCGCCCGAGCCGGAGCTTTGGGGCTGAAATCCGATCTCAGGCAGAGTCCGCAGCCGCAAACACAGTGCCGTTCCTCGCCTTTACGAGCCATATCCCGGCAGTGAGCGAGATCATCGAAATAACGACCATCGCGAGATACGAGAGAGATCCGCCGCTCGCATAGATCCATCCCGCGATCAGGGTCGAACATCCCATGGCGACACCGGATGCCATCGTCGCATAAAGCGCTTGCGCTGTTCCCTGCTTTTCGCGCGCGACAGTCTCGTGGATGAAATGGATAGCCCCGATGTGTGAGGCGCCATAGGTCACGCCGTGCAAGAGCTGCAGCGGCAGTAGCACAGCGAGAGGCGGATCGAACGCCATCGCCAGCCAGCGAACAATCGAGGCGGCTGCGCCGAGGGCAATCAATCGAGCCGCACCGAGCCGCTGAACAACGCGTCCCGAAACCGAGAAAAGCAGAACCTCGGCAAAAACGCCGATGGCCCAGAGGCTGCCGCACCAAGTCGCGGACAGTCCTTGCTTTTGCCAAATCAGAATTCCGAACGTGAAGAACGTCGCGTGGGCCGACATCACCAGCCCTGCGGCTACGAGAAAGAACCGGAACTCTCTTTGCGCCAGCAAATCGCGGAGCGCCGCCCCGCGCCAAAGCGGTAGCGACGGCTCGATAGCAGCTTCGAAGCGCTCTTCCTCCGGCAAGATATGACCAGCAGCAACGGTCAGAGCGCAGCCAAATGCGACGAGCCATACGCCCGCACCGCCTCCAAACGCGGAGACGACGACACCACCGGCGAAACTTGCCGCAACGAACGTCAGCGATCCCCAGAGACGCATGCGGCCGTAGTCGAGCCCACGCTGCCGCATCCCGTTCACAGCAATCGTTTCAATCAACGGCATGATGGTCGAGTTGCAGAGCATGAGGAGCGTCGCGAAAAAAAGGATCGTCAAGAACGATACCGAGGCCGCGAGTGCCAGGACAAATGCCAAGCTCAGCCATGCGAGGATAATGAGATATCTGCGGTGCGCTCCATTGTGATCGGCGGCCATGGCGATAACCGGAGTTACGAGCAGCCGAAGAAAGAGGGGCGCGGCCACGACGATGCTGATCTCACCCGGCGAAAGACCTCGCCAATCGAGCCACACCGGCATGAACGGAATGTGCGTTCCATAAACGACGAATAGCGCGCCGTAGAACAACGCCACCAGCAGAGCGAAGCTTCGCTTCGTATCCTTGCCGCCGGCCATCAGTCCCCCCTAGATCAATGCTCGGGCCACCGTATAAGGCGAAACCTGCGCAAACGACCGATAAGTCCGGTTTAGTTCATCCAGAGGTTGTGTCTACGCCGCTTGCGAATCGCGTAACCGTTTAAGCAATTTTTTGCGGAGCACAAAACGGCCATGCAGGCTCTCACATCGCCCCTCCCTGAAGACACCAACACGGAATATCGCGCCATCGAGGCAACGCTCCTCGAAACCGCCCGCGGACGCTGGTTCTTGGCTGAGCATGGGCGCCGCGCCCGCAGGCTCGACAGCGCCCTCCTTGAGGACGCGATCAAGCGTCTGCAAGGCTCCTTGCGCGAACCGCCGGCCCTCCTCGGCCAACTCAAAGCGGAGATCGAGGCGATCAAGGCGCAAATGGCCGACACGCGCGCTGCGCTGCTGGCACGCCCGACCGTCGACGAAAGCATCCTGCCTTCGCACGCGATCCTGAAGGCAGCCGAAGACATTCACGACATCGCCTGGTCTTTGCAGGCCAATCCCTTCGATCCCAAAGGCTGCGAGGAAATCGCGCGTAACGCGGGTAAGCTTTACGCAATGAGCCAGTCCCAGGCAGCTCAGTCCAATCGCGTCGTTGCGGCCGCAGGCGCACTCGAAACGTCGGCGAGCAAGCTTGAAGGCATTCTCGAAAGCATTCTACACGAGCTCGAGGTCGACGACGCGGCGTAAGTCAGGACCGCCGACCCACGAACAACAGCCATAGAAACAAAAACCGGGCTCAAAGCCCGGTTTTCGTTTTTTCATTATTAACCACGAGGGTCTCAGCCTACCACCCGTTCGCATACCGACCGAGATCAAATCGCAGCGGGAGATTTCCGTGCGTACCATTTAAAACGAATCGGCAGGGTTGGCGCGTTTCTGCGTGAACGCTCCATCCTGCACAAAGACATGGCTGTAAGCGACGTCGATCGTCGTCGCCTGGCTCCACTTGTAGCTTGCGCCGAGGTTCAGCCAAACCCGGTTGTTGTCCGGTATTGTGGTGAAACGCTTCGTAGCACTGTCTTCAGGCGAAAGTCTCGTAAGCGACGCCCGCTCCGCAACGTCAGCAGTGGCGAATAATCGTATTCGCCGCCGAGCGAGAAGAACCACCCATCGCTCCATTTTGCCGGGACGGAAAGGTTCCCGGCCCCATTCGTCACTAGGTCCAAGCTTTGAACCGGCTCCAGTTGGTCCATTCGACAGTGCCGAGGAGCCGTGTCACGGAGTAATTTCCTGCCGAAAGCTTGCGTCACGAGATCAGGAAGCTTGAGAGAGGCCGTGCCGCTATAATTACCCGACGCAACTGGCGACGGAAAAGGAAGGTTTGGCTGATGGAAACTGCCTCCGAGATCGAGGTTCAATCCCGAACGATATCCGAGGCCGATCGTCGTACCACGAGCGGCTCGAGCATAATGCCTGCGGTGCCGCCGAATGCCCAATCGGTTGCCGCCAAATTGTGCAACAGATGAGCCGAACGGGTTCTCGTTAAACTGCAGCTTGGCCTGTGCCCACTGATCTGGACACCGGCACCGATCGTGACACCCGGAGCAATCTTGTAAGCAATAGTCGGATTAGCATCGATCGTTAGCAGCTTCGTCGTAACGCCAAGAATGACCCCAAATAGGTCGGGGTTATCGGGTTTGGTTGCAAGACCAAACGGGGAACTGAGCGACATACCAAGCCAAAGATCCGTTCGAGAACTGATAGGTGCCGTAGCTCGCACCCGTAGCGGCGTCTATCCCGACATTTCCGCTCGAGCACCAGGTGTGCCCGGCGGAACTGGCCCGGATCCGAAAGGACTTTCTACGCCTGTTACGGTCGAGGTCGAATTGGGCAAGATCAGCGTGTAGGACGATTCCGTATTGATCCCGGGTAGCGAAGCCGTAGCAGCCGGGTTCCAGTACATCGAGCCGATGCTGCCGCCCGCTGCGGCGCCGGCAGACGCCGTTCCCATGAAGACCGTCGACTGCTCGTTAATGGCAAACCCGCCGGCCGAAGCAGCCGTCGCGGATGCACCCAGCGCAACCAGACCGACACCACAAAACCGGAACGCGTTCGATTTTCTTATTGAGTTCCGCATATCCCCTCGCCCCCAAACGCAGCAGACAGTGCCCACCCCGTAATCTGACACAATACGTGCGTCGGCACAGGACTCCACCGAACTTTCGAACAGCAATTAAGCAACCAAGCCGGAATGCTGGCACGTGTGCCTGTTGGGCAACAAAAAACCGGCCCGCCGAAGCGGACCGGTTCTTGCCAAGCCCCGTTTCAATCCCTCGAAACTTCGCTTGGCGCTCCCCCCGGAGTCGTTGAACGGCGAATGTCGCCGAAACCGCGCGCAAACTGCCAAAGTCCCACTTTAGGCGCAAGTCTTGACACTTCCGATGGCGTGCGAGTTGGGCCGTTAGATGCGCGCTCGCAACAGAAATTGCTGTGCAAGACCGGAACACGGACTTTCAGAAAGTGCAGTCTATAATTTCTTGAACGCGAAATTATGGTCCACGGGGCCGTTCTCGCCCTTCCCTATTCGTTTGCGCGCCCCCGCCGACAAGGCGTTCCAAACATAGAGCTTCGCGGCCGCCACGGCCGCTTCTAGGGTTTGCCCCATTGCAAGTCCGGCGGCGATCGCAGCGGACAACGTGCAGCCGGTCCCATGCGTGTTGCTTGTCTCTACCCGCGGCTGCCGCAGGACATAATGCTCACGCCCGTCAAAAAGGACATCGACAGCTTCCGCTCCGCCGCCGTGGCCGCCCTTTACCAGAGCCGCACCACAACCGAATTTCATCAACGCCTCGGCCTGTGCACGCATCTCCGCTTCCGTCTCAGCCTCTGGGCAATCGAGCAATCTGCTGGCCTCCGGGATGTTCGGCGTGATCAACGCCGCCCGCGGAAGGAGAACACGGCGCACGGCTTCAATCGCATCAGGCGCGAGCAGCACGTCACCACTTGTCGCGACCATAACCGGATCGACGACAACCGGAATAGCTGGGACCTCGGCCAGGAGACTGGCGACAAGCTCGACAGTCGCTGCATCGCCCAGCATTCCGGTCTTCACGGCCGAGACGTCGAGATCGGAAACTACGGAATGAAACTGCGCCGCTATGAAGCCCGGTGGAATGGAGAAGACGCCGGTCACGCCCACCGTGTTCTGGGCCGTCAGCGCCGTGATGACGGTCGCGCCATAAATTCCCAGGGCAGAAAAGGTCTTCAGATCAGCTTGAATGCCGGCGCCCCCGGAAGGATCCGACCCGGCGATTGTAAGAGCGATTGGTGGCGTCTCGGCGGTCATAATTTCCATCTCGCCGGCAGAGCCGACCTTCAGGGCGTTCCCTGCTTCAGGATCTCCGAGCCGAGATTAGCAGGCGTGACATAGGATTCGATTTTTCCCAGCGCCGGAAAATTCTCGATCATCCATTGGCTGAACCAGTTCTGCGCACCGAACACGAACAATATGCCAGTGACCACCAGCAGAAGCCCCATGACTTTTTCAAGCGTAGCGAAATGGCGCTTGAACCGCTTCATGAAGCCGAGGAACGGTCGTATCGCGATCGCCGCGAGGATAAAGGGGATGCCGAGCCCAAGCGAATAAACGAATAGCAGTCTGACGCCGGACCATAGGCTCGATTCACTCGCTGCAAGCGTCAGCACCGTCGCTAACACCGGTCCGATGCACGGCGTCCACCCGAATGCGAAGGCAAGGCCCATGACGTAGGCACCGGCAAAGCTCGCTTCCGTTGCCGCCGCCGAATACCGCGCCTCGCTGTAGAACAGGTGAATCCGCAGAATGCCGAGGAAGTGCAAACCGAACAGAATGATGACGACGCCCGCCAGCGTTCCGAGCGACGCGCGATAGGACAGCAGAACCTGGCCGATCGTACTAGCGCCCGCGCCGAGACCGACGAATACGGTTGTAAAGCCCAACACGAAGAAAACCGCAGACGCAACGACGCGCAGCCAGACACGTCGATCGACGGATTCGTCGCCGGTCAGCTGATCGAGCGTGGTACCCCCGATGTAGCCGAGATACGGCGGCACGAGCGGCAGCACGCACGGCGACAAAAAGCTAACAAGTCCGGCCAGGGCGACGCCGAAATAGATTTGCGCATCAACCAGCATAGAGCCCTACTTCCTAAACGCCCCAACGCGGAGCTTATTCAACTTTCTCACGTGCAAGCGCTACGATGCCCGGCAATTCCCGGCCTTCGAGCCACTCGAGGAATGCCCCGCCTGCGGTCGAGACATACGTGAAATCGTCCGTCACACCCGCAGCATTCAACGCCGCAACGGTATCTCCGCCGCCCGCGACCGAAACGAGCTTGCCCGCTTTCGTCAACGCCGCGGCCGAACGCGCCAATGCAAACGTGCCTTCTCCAAATGGCGCAATTTCGAATGCACCAAGAGGTCCGTTCCAGAGGAGCGTTTTGACAACCCCGAGCACGTCTTCCGAGCGAGCGATCGACCGTGGACCAACATCCAGGATCATTGCGTCGAACGGCACATTGTCAATTTCGACGACCTCGCTCGCAGCCCCTTCCTTGAACTCGCGTGCGATGACTGCATCGACCGGCAGAATGATCTCACAGCCCTTCCGCTTGGCTTCCGTCAGAATATCCCGCGCGGTCGTGTGAAATTCGGGCTCGGCGAGGGACTTCCCGACCATCACGCCGGTCGCCTGCAGAAATGTGTTGGCCATACCGCCGCCGATGATGAGCTTGTCGACCTTGGCGACGAGGTTCGTCAAAACCGGAATTTTCGTCGACACCTTGGCGCCGCCGACGACGGCCGCCGTTGGCCGCTCCGGCTTTTCGAGCGCCGTTCGGAGCGCGTTGATCTCTTCCATCAAAAGCGGACCTGCGTAGGACGGGAGATAACGAGTCAATCCCTCGGTCGAGGCGTGGGCGCGGTGCGCGCATGAGAACGCATCCTCGACAAACAGATCCCCAAGCTTCGCAAGTTCCTCAGCAAACGCCGGATCGTTTTTCTCCTCGCCCTTGTGAAAGCGCAGGTTTTCAAGAACCGCGACGTCGCCGTTCTTGAGCGTTCCGATTGCCCCGGAAGCTTTCTCGCCGATGCTATCGCCGCCGAATGCAACGGGCCTGCCAAGCAATCTCTGCAGCGTCTCGGCGACCGGCTTCAGCGACAGATCGGGCTCCGGCCCATTCTTCGGCCGCCCGAAATGCGAGATCACGATGACCCTTGCACCGCGATCCGCCAAAGCTTTCAAGCCGGGCACAGCGCGCTCCAAGCGCGTCACGTCCGTGACTTTTCCGTCTCTGACCGGAACGTTGAGATCAGCCCGTACGATCACACGCTTTCCAGCGACGTCGATACCATCCGTCGTCTTCAACTTGTCGAGGTTCATTCGAGATACCAGTACGATTGGCGATGAGCGTATGTTTCAGCGCGTCATGCAGATTTCGAGAGAGCGCGCCGGGCAGCCTCCACCGCATGCGAAGCGGTGATGCCGAAATGCTCGAAGAGCTTGGGCGCCGGCGCCGAGGCTCCGAAACCGTGCATTCCGATGAAGGTGTCGGATTTTCGAAGCCACTCGTACCAGCACTGAGCGATACCCGCTTCGATCGCTATCCGCGGCGCGTCGCCGAGAACATCGTGTTGATAGCTCCCAGGCTGCGCACGGAATAGTTCGAAAGACGGCATCGAAACAACGGCGGCGTTGATACCATCCTTCGCCAGAGCAGCAGCGGCATCGACCGCGAGCCCGACCTCAGCGCCGGTCGCGAGCAGCGTAACGTCGCGCTTGCCCTCGGGCGACTTCAATACGTACGCGCCCTTGCCGCTCAGATTCTCGTCGCCCGCCGTTCGTAGGTTGGGAACCGCTTGCCGCGACAGCGCGAGGATCGAGGGTGTCGCTTCTGCACCGAGGGCAAGCTCCCAGCACTCGGCCGTCTCGATGCCGTCGGCAGGACGAAACACATTCAGATTGGGGATGGCGCGTAGCGAGCTTAGATGCTCGACCGGCTGATGCGTCGGACCGTCTTCACCGAGCCCGATGGAATCGTGCGTCAGCACATAGAGGACGCGCTGCTGCATAAGTGCAGACAGCCGGATCGAAGGACGGCAGTAATCCGCGAAAACGAGAAACGTGCCGCCGTAAGGAATGAAGGAGCCCGAGAGAGCCAACCCGTTCATCGCCGCGGCCATGCCGTGCTCGCGCACGCCATAGTGAATGTAGTTGCCCGCGAAATTGTCCGGCGTGACGGACGTATGGTGCTTCGTCTTCGTGCCGTTCGATCCCGAGAGATCCGCCGAGCCGCCGATCAATTCCGGTAGCACCGGCACAAGTCGCTCGATCGTCATCTGCGACCACACTCGCGTCGCGCGTTTCGCGGTGTCGGCGGCAAAAGCAGTCTTCGCCTCGGCGATCGCCTTCGCAACGACGTCCTTCGTTTTGCGACCGTCGATCAAAGCTTTCGTTTCGGGGCTTGCACTCGATGCGCGCTTTTTCCAGTCGGCGTGAAGCTTCGCATCCCGGCCGCCGATGCCCCGCCACGCCGACAAAATATGATCCGGCACCTCGAACGGCGGATACGGCCAACCAAGTTTCTCGCGAGTTGCTTTGATCTCTTCCGCACCGAGCGCTTCGCCGTGAGCCGAAGCTTTTCCGGCCTTGTTCGGCGAGCCAAATCCTATCACCGTCTTGCACGCGATGAGCCAGGGACGAGACGGATCGTCCTTCGCAGTCTTGATGGCCGCCGATACCGCTGCCGCATCGTGACCGTCGACCCGCGCCGTATTCCAGCCCGACGCTTCGAAGCGCTTCAACTCACTGTCAGAGACAGAAAGACTCGTCGCGCCATCGATGGTAATCGAGTTGTCGTCCCAGAGCACGATCAGCTTGCCGAGCTTCAGATGGCCCGCGAGTGAGATCGCTTCCTGACTGATGCCCTCCATCAGGCATCCGTCACCCGCGATCACGTACGTATGATAATCGATGAGGTCCGGGCCGACGCGCGCAGCAAGCAAACGTTCCGACAGCGCCATACCGACGGCATTAGCGAGGCCCTGCCCGAGCGGTCCCGTCGTCGTCTCGATGCCTGGCGCATGGCCATATTCGGGATGTCCTGCCGTCTTCGAACCGAACTGACGGAAATTCTTGATCTCCTCGATCGTCATTCCCGGATAGCCGGTCAGATAGAGAAGTGAGTAAAGAAGCATCGAGCCGTGACCGGCGGACAGAACAAACCGATCGCGGTTCGGCCACTCGGGCGCATTCGCATCGAACTTCAGCGCTTCGGTGAACAGGACGGTTGCAACGTCTGCCATGCCCATCGGCATTCCCGGATGACCGGAGTTGGCGGACTTGGACGGCATCCATCGCGAGCGCGCGAATGGCGTTCGCCATCTCTCTGAGGCTCGGCGCCGGCGACATCTCGGCCTTGGTCTGGGCTTTGCTCATTCTTTGTTGGGTCCGTCTCTATCATGAGCGCCGTTAGCGCCGCCGTAAGGTCGAGGACATTTACCGGGGGATTGCAGCGTCGTCTACCGCGCTCGCAACGGTGGTGCACGGCAAAAACCGCCCACTCAAGCTCTTTTTCGGCGCGGACCAAGTGTCACGCTCAAGAGTGGATGCCGCCCGCCTTGGCCTTGCCCTCTCGCAAGGGCTTTGCCTCACGCTGGCTCTTTTCGGCCTGGGCGAGTTTGGCCTCTTCAATTTCATCTTCGCGGAAAAGCTTATCGAGCATCGCCTGCGACGTGCGCGCCCGCTCCAGCAGCTTCTCGACGTCGGATGCCAGCTTGTAGTCCTCATTGAGTCGCCGTTCGTCGTGGTCCCTGAAGGTCTGCACGGTGCGGCTGGCGACCCGATCGGAATAGCCAAGTCCCAGCATCAGCAACCGCGTCAGATCGAGTGACGCCAGGAAGGTTTCGCGCCGGAAGGCCGCCACGCCGAGATCGAGCAGGCGATAGGCGTGGATGCGATCTCTCGCGCGCGCGTAGATTGGAACATGCGGATAGCGCGTCTTAACGATTTCCGCCGCGCGCATGGAAGCTTCGACATCATCGATCGCGAGGACGAACGCGCGCGCTTTATCCGTCTGCGCCGCTTCGAGCACCTCCGGCCGGCTGGCATCGCCGAAGAAAGCCTTGTTGCCAAAGCGCTTCACGAAGTCGACCTGCTCCACACTGATGTCGAGCGCAGTGAATGGCACGCCCTTCGCGCGCAGGACACGAGCCACGATCTGCCCGAAGCGCCCAAAACCCGCAATCACGACGTGCCCGTCGTTTTCCGGCAAAGCGTCGAAAGCGCGCGTCTCGACCTTCGCTTTTTTCGCGATCATGCGATCGAGCAGCAGAAGCAGCGGAGTCATCGCCATCGACAAAGTGACGACGACCGCAAGTATCTCGGATGGCCGGCTGCCGAACACCCCGACGGCATGACCGACCGAAAGTAGCACGAACGCAAACTCTCCACCTTGCGACAATGCAAACGCGAGACGGCGCGCGGGTCCGGATTCAAGCCCCTGCCAGCGTCCCAAAAGGTAGAGGATGACCGATTTGACCACGAGCAGCGCGAGAGTCAGCGTTACGATGAGCACCGGCTCGGAGATCAACAGCCCGAGGTTCAGCGACATCCCGATGGCAGTAAAGAAGATGCCGAGTAGAAGCCCCTCGAAGGGGGCAATGTCCGCCTCGAGCTCGTGACGGTAGCTGCTCTCTGCAAGCAGGGCTCCCGCGATGAAGGCGCCAAGCGACGCCGACAATCCGACGGATTGCATGATCAACGTGATGCCGACGACGGTCAAAAGCGCTGCCGCCGTCATTGCTTCCTTCACGCGCGATAGCGCGACGAGACGGAGAAGAGCATCGAGCACGTAGCGTCCGACGACGACGACTAGAACGATTGTCCCGAGCCCTTTCGCGAACGCAATGTAGTCGATCATCGGCGCGGCTTTCGCGGCCGAGACCGCAAAATAGGGCGCGAGCGCGATCAGCGGAATAGCAGCGAGATCCTGAAACAGCAGCACAGAGAACCCGAGCCTGCCGTGTCGCGTTGAAAGCTCGCCGTTCTCCTCCATCACCTGCAAGGCAAACGCAGTCGACGAGAGTGCCAGAGCAGCACCGGCAAAGAGCGACGGCTGCCACTGCGTTCCAAAAAACAGAATGCCGACGAAAGCGAGAGCTAGTGAGGTGATCGCCACCTGCAACGTGCCGAGACCGAAAATCGCCTGGCGCATCGCCCAGAGCCGCTTCGGGCGCAGCTCGAGCCCAATCAGAAACAGCAGAAGGACCACGCCGAATTCCGCAAAGTGCAGAACCTGCTCTGCGTCTTGCTCAGAAAACATCCGGCCGATGCCGTATGGCCCAAGGAGGACACCGGCGACCAGATAACCAAGGACAGCTGCTATTCCGAGCCAGCGTGCCAACGGCGCGGCGAGCGCCAAGGCAGCCAACAGGATAGCCAGTTCGTTCAGAGTCACTCTGTCCCCCATTTTTCCTGAGCTGCACGATCGCGATACCGACGCAATTTAAGCTGCGATCTCGATTAAGCTACCCCATGCCTTTGTATGACGACACGAATCTGGACCGCATATGAACGCGGTAACATCCGCCGCACGCTTAAGCGGCATGAGCCGCACGGCAAGCAGTGCGACACATTGAAGTCGTAGCTTCGACCGCAAGCGGAAGATTGAGTCACCCGCAGCACTTAATCTGCGACCGTCGGGCCCCAAAACTCAAGGCAACGGGTGGACCTCAACGACGAGACCGCCGATTTCTTGCCACCCGTCGCTGCCGTCACGATACCATTCGACATTGGTATAGCCGTAGCTCAACGCCCGCTTGGCGGCATTCCAACTCATCCAGCAATTCTTGAGACAGAAGAAAACCAACGGTTTTGTCTTGTCGCCCTTCGTCAGCGTCGCCAGGTTGCGGCGGAAATAGGCGTCGTGCTCAGCCGACAAGACGCCGTAGCCGACGTTCGGAAGCCAGACGGCATCTTCAATCGTCATGTGAGACGTGTCGCGCCAGATGGTCCCCGCCGGAAGATCGGCCGGTTTCGGAGGATGCGGATAGACGTCGATAAAGACGGCAGTCTTAGCCGACCACGTCTTTAGTGCATCGGCGCCCGAAAGAACGGTCGCGCCCTTGAGCGTCAGCGGCACGGGTTTGCGATAATCGTCGGTGCGATAGGCGCCGGGTTCGGGAGGTGGCACACCGACGGGCACCGGCCCGGAGACTTCATCGGCGACAGCTACGCGGACGCAGCCTGGAAATAACGTCTGAAATCCCACAAACACATTCAACGCAATCAATATAAGCGCCGTCCGGCCCCCGATCATATTGCGCGCCGCTCGTTCACAATTGCTCGCGAGAATCCGCCCCTCCGCAAATGCGGAGAGGCGTCAATTCACTATGGTGTAGTTGACGACGGAGCAGGCGACGACGCCGTTGTGGCGGCGGCTGGCGCGGATTCATCGGAAGCCGATGTTCGAGGCTTGGTAATCATTTCCGTTGAGGTGTCGTCGTCGACCAAGAGCGGCACACCGTAATCGAGCAGCACCTTGTCGATGTCGCCTTGACGCTTGCGAATGACTTCGTTGAGCTTGCGTTTCCAAGCGTCGTCGCCGTTGCGAACGCCTAACGTGATGCGGAAGGCGATCTTGCTCGCTCCAGTCTCTTTGACAAGAGGGACGACGACGAGCGGGTCGCCATCGCGCGAGGCCCAATAGGCTGCGATCGGTCCCCACAAGACGCCGGCATCGACATCTCCCTTCCGGATATCGTTGATCATGTCCTCGGCGGGGTTGGCGTAGCGGCGGTCGACGAGCATCGGGTAGCCATGGACATTGGCCATCAGCCCGTATCGGGCCGCGAGCGTACCGCCCGCGGAACCCTGTTGAACGCCGAACCTCTTGCCTTGAAGACGCGGATCCGCGAGCGTGTCGACGCCGTCAAGACCGGTGCCCTTCTTATAGATGAGCGCCGATGTCGAACGGTAGATGGCATTGGTGTTGAGGACCATGTCGTCGCCTTGTCCCCATCCGATCACGACATCGCACCGCTTGGCGCCTAGCGTCATGCGCACAAAACCTGTTGCTTTCGGAAACCACGTATAGACGACCGGAAGTTTCAGTTCGTCGCCGATGATGTTCGCGATCTTATTCTCGAACCCCTCCTCTTTTTGATTTGAGAAAGGCAGATCGGCGGGATCGGCACAAACGCGAAGCTGTTGCCTGTTGACCAGATCGGCTTTGGGCGCGTCCGCTGCAGATGAATTGTCCGCGAATGCGAATAGCGACGCGACTGCGGTAATTCCCAGCGCCAACGCCGGCGACAAAAAGAATGGAATGTTGAGCGCTTGTTTCCTCACGTTAGTAACCTTTTTGTTATAGCGGCGTGAACGACGCGGCTCCTGATATGGACTGGGGGCACGTCGCTATCGCGACCCGCCCCCCGATCCTTGCTTTGCCGATATTTCTTGGCTGCCTCACGCGAAACCGACGCGAAAGGCTAGCCACTCATATGAGGAGAACTGGAAAAACTTCCAGGCCTCAACCAGTGCAATCGTCAGCCGCCTTCTTGGCGTCCGGCGAGATATCTTCACGGCCGTTCGGGCGTCCCGGAGGCATCGCACCCGTCGAGCGTGCTTTAATGTAGGTATAGATATCGTCGATGTAGCACATGATGTTCTTGTCTTCGCCGAACGATGGCATCACGTACTCGGTGCCGGCGCGGTTGACTTGGCGCCCACTCGAGACTGTCGCGACGAATGTACTGTAATCCATCGTCTTCAAAGAATTGGCCAACGCCGGAGCAAACGTACTGCCGAGGGCATTCGGGCCGTGGCAAACATGGCAAGCGTCGTGATAGCGGCGGAAGCCGTTCCAGGTGCCCCAATCGACCATGTAGTCCTTCGTCACGACCGGCACGGGATCGCCGTCCTTATTGCGATAGCGGGCATCCTGCCAGCTGACGCCGGGCAAGGTCTTCGCGATATCGCTGACGGGGTTTGGATAGACCGCATCGCCGTTCGGCTTACGTGAACCGGGAGGCGGGGAGTTCGGATCATCCGGATTGGGGACGGCATCTGACGATGCTGCCGGAGCAGGAGCAGCAGGCGCCGCGGCTTGCGCTACCTGCTCAGGCTGAGCTGCCGGAGCGGGCGTTGCAGGCGCTTCTGCTTTCTTCTCGGGCTCGGCGGCCGGTGCGGGAGCAGCGGCCTGTGGAGCAGGCGTTGCAGGAGCCTCCGCCTTCTTCTCCGGTTCCGGAGCGGGTGCCGGCGTTGAAGCAGCGGCATCGGCCGGCTTCTGCGGCTCGGCGGCCGGAGGTGTCGGAGTTGCTGCAGCTTCAGACTTCGTCTCGGCGGCCGGAGGCGTGGCCGTCTTGTCCGGCGCAGCTTCGCTCGTCGGAGCCGGAGCAGGCGCCGAAGCGGCGGGCTTGTCTTCTGGCTTATTCTGTTCCTGGCATGCGGCAGCTCCCGCAGCGGCACAGGTCATGAGTGCGACTGCCAGTCTCTTACTGAACTTGTTCACGAGGTTCCTCTTCATCCTATCGATTGAATTGCGTGGGTCGCCACCGCCCTAACCATTTTTTGCAGAACCCGTCTTGGAGAGATCGGATTTGGTGAGCTGCCGTTCGCCGAACGCACACCGGATTTCTAGCGTTGCATTCCCGCCCGGACGAATATCGCCACTTGTCGCCCTTTCGCCATATCGCATCTTTCTTATCAAAGTCGACTTTTAAGTCACTTCGATAAATTGACTGAAACGGATCACTTACGGTTTTGTAATTCGTAAGGGCCGTGCGAACAAGCAAAGAGCCGGCGCAGGTTTCCCCGCACCGGCTCCCGTTATTTCTAGGCCGTCGCCTATGGGAGAGCGAACACGGTGAGCGAGCCACCGAGGTTCGTGTACTCCGAAAGGCCAGCGTAGCCACCGACGGCACCGAGACCATCGGTCGGGTTCGTCAAGCCAGCAGCAAGACCGATACCGGCCCAACCACCAACGCCCGACAAGATCGCAACGTACTGCTTACCACCTTGCGAGTAAGTCATAGCGTTGCCGATGATGCCCGACGGCGTCTTGAACTTGAAGAGCTCCTTGCCATCCTTCTGGTCGACGGCTTTGAAGTAGCCCTCGAGCGTGCCGTAGAAGGCAACGCCGCCAGCGGTGGTCAGAGCGCCCGACCATACCGAGAACTGCTCAGGCTTCGACCAAACGATCTTGCCCTTGACGCCATCCCAAGCGATGAAGTTGCCCATGCGCTTCGGTTCGTCCGGACCCGGGAACATGGACAGCGTGGCGCCAACGTAAGGCTGACCAGCCGTGTACGAAACCTTGAAGGGTTCGTAGTCCATGCAAACGTGGTTCGTCGGAACGTAGAACAAGCCGGTCAGCTTCGAGAAGGAAGCCGGTTGCTCGTCCTTCGTGCCGAGAGCCGCAGGGCAGACGCCCTTCGTGTTGAAGTCCGCGCCGTTCTTGAACGTCGAGTACTTCGCAACGCGGATCGGACGACCGTAGTTCGCGCTGGACTTGTCCAGGTCGATGCCGGTTGCCCAGTTGACGACAGGGTCATACTTCTCGGCAACGAGAGGTTCACCCGTCACGCGATCCCAGGTGTAGCCGAAGCCGTTACGGTCGAAGTGTGTCGCCGTTTTGCGCTTCGTTCCACCAAAGTCGAGTTCTGCCAGGATCGGCTCGTTGATGCCGTCATAGTCCCACTCGTCGAACGGCGTCATCTGGTATGCCCACTTGGCAACACCGGTGTCGACGTCACGAGCGAACATCGTCATGGACCACTTCTGGTCGATCGGCTTGCCATCCGGTCCCGCACGCTGAGCGGGGTTCCAGGTCGATGGGTTGCCGGTCCCGTAGTAGAACAGGTTGAGTTCAGGATCGAAGGCCATGTAGCCCCAGGTCGAACCGCCACCGATCTTCCACTGATCGCCGTTCCAGGTCTTGAGCGAGGAGTCCTTGCCGACCGGCTTGCCGAGCGACATGGTCTTCTCAGGATCAACGAGGATGTCGGAGTCAGGTCCCATCGAGTAGGCGCGCCAGATCTTCTTGCCGCTATTGATGTCGTAAGCGGTGACGTGGCAACGAACGCCGAACTCAGCGCCCGAGATACCGACGAGCACCTTGTCCTTCGTGACAAGCGGAGCACCTGTGCCCGTCTCGCCCTTCTTCGGATCGCCGTCGACGACCTTCCACAGTTCCTTACCCGTCTTCGCGTCGAGAGCGACGAGCGACGTATCGGCCTGATGGAGGAAGATCTTGCCTTCGGCGAACTGCACGCCACGGTTAACCGTGTCACAGCACATCACAGGGATGACCGAGGGGTCCTGCTTCGGTGTGTACTTCCAGATGATCTTCTGCTCGTCGGCCAGGTTCAGAGCGAACACGATGTTCGGGAACGCCGAGTGAAGATACATCACGTCGCCGACTACCAACGGGCCGCCTTCGTGACCACGAAGAACGCCCGTCGAGAACGTCCATGCCACTTTAAGCTGACCAACGTTTTCAGTCGTGATCTGGTCCAAGGCCGAGTACCGCGTACCGGCATAATCGCCGGACTGGATCGCCCAGTTATTCGGATCACTCGACAACTTGATCACGTCATCGTTCGCCCAGACGGGCGACGAGATCGCGGCAGTTGCGAGCAAACCGTATGCGAATGCACTTTTGCGCATCGCGCTTCCTCCGTTTTGAGAAAATCTTGCCACGCTTGCAAGTCGAACCCGAGGACTGCCGATACCTCCTGGCTCCGATCTCGAGAATTGCGGGATTTTCTCCCGTCTTTGCTCGGCCGAAGAAGGAGTTCTTCACGAAACCGTGTAGAAACCGGTAGTCCTCGTGAACGGGGCGCATGTAGACACTTTTTTTTTCAGCCCGCAACACGAAGTGCGACACTCATTCTCCTGCGGCAAATTAGGACAAGTCTTCTGACCCAAAAAATCCCTGTATTCATGGGAGAAAATTGCGTCGCACCAAAAATGCTGCAGCGCACGTCTAGTTGTTTTTGGCATCTCGAAAAAATGGCCTTCGATCACGAAACCTCTCGCTTTCGTGAAAACACGCGATCGAAATCGCATTCCTCAGATACATATTTGGTGAAATCTACGTTCGGTCCGCCCTCATGAATGAAATTCCTCCTTTTTCTGCAAAACCTTCCCGAAAGGACTTCCTGCGTGGAGCCGCCATAGCGGCGCTCCTACCTCTCCTCCCCCGCATCTCGCGGGCCGAGGCGGAGCGCATCGGGGTGCTCGAAATAGGCCCCGGAATTTTCGTTCACGTCGGGAAGTACCAGTTGGTTAACGAGGCAAACCGAGGCGACATCTCGAATGCCTGTTGCATCGTCGGCGCATCAGCCGTCGCCGTGATCGATACGAGCGGCTCACACGCGATGGGTAAGGATCTTCACGAGGCTATCCTCCAGATCACCGACAAGCCCATCCGTTATGTTATCAACACACACATGCACCCCGACCATGTGCTGGGCAACGCCGCCTTCAAAGCGGCCGGGATCGAATTCGTCGGACACCACAAGCTCCCCGCCGCGCTCTACGCCCGCAAGGACAGCTATTTGAAGAACGCGCGTGAGCGCATCGGAGATGACGCCTTCGCCGGCACGGAGGTCATTCCACCGAGCATTCTGGTCACGGACACTCTCGACCTAGATCTCGGCAACCGAACGCTCACGCTCAAAGCCCGGCCGACCGCTCACACAGACAACGATCTGACGATCCTCGATCACGCGACCGGAACATTCTTCCTCGGCGACCTCCTATTTTCAGGACACATCCCGACGCTCGACGGCTCCATCGTAGGCTGGGAGAAGCTCATCCCGGTCTTGATGCAGGAAAAAGCCGATCGCGCCGTGCCGGGCCATGGACCGAAGACGATGGCATGGCCGGATGCGATCCTACCCGTGCAACGCTATCTGACGGTCCTCGCGGATGACGTTCGTAGGATGATCAAGGACGGCAAGACGCTCGAAGAGGCAGTGGCGACATCCGGTCAATCGGAACGCGGCAAGTGGGCTTTATTCGACGAGCATCATGCTCGCAACGTCACGGCCGCGTTCACGGAACTTGAATGGGAATAGTGCTTCTTTCGGGCCGCCGGCGCGACAGGTTTGCGCCAACGGCTGGCTGCGCGGAGCGCAGTCGTTGGCGCCCAAAAAGAGTAGAATCGCTGGGCGAAAACATCAAAAGCAGCGCAATTCGCCCTCGACCTGCGCGCGTTTCAAATTCTTGACCTTTTCCTGGTATTCGGGCGCCTTGGTCCAGGCAACGTTTTCTCCGCCACGCAGGCCGACGGACATAAGCGTTTCGGCTTCCTCATACTGATCATATGGCAGGATGTTTGCGATCTCATCGATGGAGCACGAGCATTTCTCGAGAATCTCGCGTGTCTGGCCGTTGACGGCCATGCACGCGTAAACGTAGTCCGCACGCGAGACAGTCGGATAGTCGTTGGGCGGCAGCTCCTGTGCGGCGACCCGCGCCGCAGACCCCGAAACCAAAATAGCGGCAACCGTGAAAAGCCCGCAGATAGCACGGGCAGTGAAGCGATTTGTCATTTCACGTCTCCTACGCCCTCGAGCGTCGTCGTTTCTTCGAGCGTCGGGGAATTTTTGTCCGTGTTGGTGTACTCCGAGACCATCTTCGCAAAGTAGCCCGGGATCTTGTCCGATAGCGCAATCGTAAACGTCGCGCCCTCGAAACCATTCATCTTTGCTTTCGCCGGATCGTTGGCATAAGGCGTCGCGGTCACGCGATAGCCGTCGACCGGCTGACCTTTGTAGATGATCGTGACCGGAGCGATCGTCGCGCCGTCACCCAGATTTTTGCTGAACATACCCTTGAGATAGGCACCGTCTCCGCCGGCGAGTAGTCGGAAATGCGAAACGGCACTGTCTAGATAGACGATGAGCATCGGATTGCCGTCCATGTCGGTGATCCGCTGCGGATCGCGAGCGCGGTCGCCGGAATACATCTCAACCAAGACGTTCTTCTTTCCTGGCGCTCCGTCGCTTTCAACCTTCACCTTGATATCGTCGGTAAAGCCTTCGCCAAGAAGCTTGGGATCGGAGGGCTTGCGCTCGAACTTGTAGACCAGCTCCGTTCCGGGAGCGACCGAGGCGATATGCGGGCGGTTGAACAGGATGTCGGCAGGTTTCGGAGTTTCCCCCGCTGCACTCACGGCGCTTAAGGAAATAGCCGCAAACGCTGTGAGCCCAGCTTTGCGGAAGGAAAATTTGGACATTTGGGGCGATCCTCCAGATCGTCTATAGGCATTTTTTCCCGGCTATTTAGCGGGACAAGCGACCCTTGAACAGACACTGACGTATTTCTGTCAAAGATCTTGACCCCTCGCCGGTTTGCAAGGTTTCCCAGGGTCGCTGGAAGATCCGCAACTCTCAACTTACAAGGTGGTAACCCGGCTTTCTTAGCGGCGCCTGCCCTTAACGAAGGAATTTACCGAAGGCCCGCGGCCCGCCCCCTACCGGAACTTTGCCGGTCACGGCGAGCTTCAGAGGATCTATGCGAAGCAGAACGTCGTCGCCCCAGCAGGCGACATAAACGTTAGCACCGGTCTCATCCGACTGGATGCCCTCCGGGTGGTCGCAGGCGTCGATCCGCTTGAGAGGCGCAAGCGTCGCCTCGTCGAACACGGTGATGGTTCCCCCGTATTGGTCGGTGACGAACCCCTTCCCTTGCGCCAAAGCCACTGCATAGGGGCGCCGTCCAGTCGGGACACGCCCAATTACCTTTCTCGCGGGGATGTCGACAACGGTCACGTCGTCGCTTTTTACGTTCGCGGTATAAGCCTTTGCGCCGGCATCATCGATCGTTATGCCGAACGGCCTGGTCCCCACCGCGACGGACCCAAGCCGCGTGCGTGTCGCAACATCGATGATCGAGACCGCGTCGCTGTCGCGGTCGGCCGAAAGCAGCAGGCGCCCATCCGGCGTGACGGCCAGGCCCGACGGTGACTTCTCCGACGGCAATTTCGCCGGCGACAGCCAGTTTGTCGGTATCGACGATAATGACCTTATGGGCATACCAGTCGGCGACGTAGACCTCCGGCCGCGTCGGATGCGCTGCGATGCCAAGCGGTGCGCCGCCGACCACAAGACGCCGTTTGATCGCCCGGGAAACGGCATCGACCTCGACAAGCTCTTTGCCGTCGGGCGCCGTGATGTAGGCCTTGCTCTTGTCCGGCGAGAGTGCGATCCCCGCCGGCTTGCCCCCAATTTGAACCCGCCCGGTCTCCTTCATCGCCTCCAGGTCGACGAACGAAAGACTATCGGCCGGTTGGTCTGTAACGAGTGCCTCGTGCGCCGAAGAAGCCACGGCCGTCCCGAGCAATGCGAGAAGGCCGAGACTGATGTTAAGCACACGGCCCGGCAACGGGCAGTTGCGCACTCAGCTTCCGCCTTCGATCTTCTTCTTCAAGGCAGCGAGGCTTGACGTGTAAAGGTCCGTAATAGCCTTGAGAGCCACTTCGTCGGTAAGTTCCGGCGGCGGGTCGTTCAGCATGTAACCGCGGTAGAACGCGCCTTTCCACTCGACCGTCGTTTTGTCGCCGTTCGCCGTCAGCGTGATATGCGACGAGTAATCGTTGATGGGCAGAACTTTCACATCAACCTTGGTGATTTCGTAGCCCAAGGTGTGCTCTTCGGCATCGTACTTATCGAGCATCTCGTCGATGGTGCCGCCGCTCTTGAGCGTCAGCGTGCGCGTCGCGTTGACGTCGTTGCCCCCCTTGCCTTCCGTCTTCGCGACGACCGGAATCCAGCTCGCGTCCTGAAAATTGCCGACGACGGCCCAGACCTTGTCCACGGGCGCGTTGATGTCGATCGTTTCGATCACCTTCTGACGCGAGGGCCCGTGCGCCCAAGCCGAGCCGGACAGTGACAGCGGCACGAGGCCGAAGATCGCAGCGGCGATCACCAAGCGTTTCAGCATACATTTCCTCCGGAGTAGGTCGGGTTCTAGGCCCGGGAACGAGCGCGGGGACATTATGCAGGTTCAGCATCGACGGAAAGACGGCAAAATGTGTCGCATTCGATCTGCCCCCTCGCCGCGCTTGACCGCTCGGGTAACGTTGTTTTACCTGCGGCCGCGTGCTTTGGTCGAATCCCGCCGGTCGCGAGACCCAGGGCCCATGAGGAGCAGGATTTGGAATCCGAAAAGTCGAGGAACGGCGCAAACCATTATGAGAACGTTGCCTGCCCGTTTTGCGGCATCCTGTGCGACGATCTCGAAATCGGACCCTCCGGTGATGGTCTGAAGGTTCTGAAGAACGGTTGCGTGAAATCGGTCGCCGGCTTCGAGCGGCCCCTCGTTGAGCCCAATCCGCAAGTCGATGGTAACGACGTTTCGCTGGATGAGGCCATCGCCACAGCAGCGCGTCTCATCAAGTCGAGCCGCCTGCCGATCTTTGGCGGTCTTGGGACGGATGTCGACGGCATCCGCGCCATCATGGCTCTCGCTGAGAAGGGCGGCGGCATTGTCGATCATGCGCTGAGTGAAGGGCAGTATCGCAATTTTAGAGTGCTTCAATCGTCCGGCTGGGTGATGACGACGCTGACGGAAGCCCGCAACCGCGCCGATTTCTTCATCGTTGCCGGCAGCGACCTCCACAAGCTTCATCCGCGCTTTTACGAGCGCATCGTGTGCAACGAAGCCTCGATGTTCTCCGACAATCCGCCAAAGCGCACAATCGTGTTTCTCGGCGAGGACATCGATCAGTCTGCCGTTAAGGGCAAGCGCATCGGCGAAGTCGTCACGCTCCCGGTCAAAGCCGACCGTATCGGCGAAGTTCTCGATGCAATGCGCGCACTGAACAAAGGCGCGACGATCTCCGGCGATACGATCGGCGGCCTCCCGCGCGCCGCTGTCGAGGATCTCCTCGCCCGTTGCAAGGCTGCGAGCTATGGCGTCGTCTTGTGGGCGCCGCCGAGTCTCACGTTCCCGAACGCCGACTTGACCGTGCAGGCGATCTCCGAGTTCGTCAAAGACATCAACCTGACTTCGCGCTTCGCCGGCCTCGCCCTTGGCGGCAACGAAGGCGCCATTTCGGCCGGCGCCGTTTGCGGTTGGCAATCGGGCTTTCCGCTGCGCGTCTCGTTTGCGAGCGGCAAGCCGGACTATGACTCCGAGCGCTACGCGATGAACCGCATGCTGGCGGCCAAGGAAAGCGATCTTCTCTTGTGGCTGGCGTCTTTCACGCCGGATTTGTCGCCGCCCGACACGGACATCCCGATGATCCTGCTCGGCACGCCTTCCATCAAGCCAACGCGCACGCCAAGGGTTTACATCCCAGTAGGCACGCCCGGCCTCGATCATGCCGGCGTAATGGTGCGCGTCGACAATGTCGTGTCGCTACCCTTGCGCAAGCTTCGGCAATCGAAGTTGCCGCGCGCCGCCGACGTACTCGAAAAAATCGAAGCTGCCCTCTAGCCAAATTCCGAGATCGAGAATGCTCATCAAGCTTACCGGCGGCAAAGTCTACGATCCCGCGAATGGGGTCGATGGCGAGGTTCGCGACATCTACATTGAGAATGGCCGCATCGTTTCGCCTGAACCGAACGCCACGGTCGCTCACGAATATGCGGTCCATGGCAAAGTCATCATGGCGGGAGGCATCGACCCGCACTCGCACATCGGCGGCGGCAAGATGACGATCGCGCGTATGCTTCTGCCCGAGGATCATATCGGCCATGAAGTGGCGCGCACGGAGCTGACGCGCGCCGGCGTCGGCCACGCCGTCCCTTCGACGATGACGACGGGCTATAAGTACGCCGAGATGGGCTACACCGCCGCTTTCGAGCCGGCGATGCTGCCTGCCAATGCCCGGCAGGCGCACATGGAGATGGCCGATACGTCGATCATCGACAAAGGCGCCTTCGTCATGCTCGGCTCGGACGACTTCTTCCTGCGCCAACTTGCCGGCAAGTCCGACTTCTCGGCGATCAAGGATTATATCGCCTGGACGATGCACGCCGCCCAAGCGATCGCCGTCAAGGTCGTCAATCCCGGTGGCATCAGCGCCTTCAAGTTCAATCAGCGCAAGCTCGATCTCAACGAGAAGCATACCTATTACGGCGTCACACCGCGCGACATCATCGTGACGCTCGCGCGCGGACTGAAGGAGCTGGGGGTCGTCCATCCGCTCCACATTCACGGCTGCAACCTCGGTGTGCCGGGCGGATATGAGACGACGCTCGCGACAATCAGGGGCGCGGAAGGCCTGCCGATCCACCTGACGCACATCCAGTTCCATAGCTACGGCACCGAAGGTGACTTGAAGTTTTCTTCCGCCGCCGCACCGATCGCCGAAGCGGTCAATGCCAATAAGAACGTCTCTTGCGACGTCGGCCAAGTGATGTTCGGTCAGACCTGCACGGCGTCGGGCGACTCCATGCGCCAGTTCGTCAACACCCGCTCCGCCGACCCGAAGAAGTGGGTCGTGATGGACATCGAGTGCGACGCGGGCTGCGGCGTCGTTCCCTTCAAGTATCGCGATAAGAGCTTCGTCAACGCGCTGCAGTGGGCGATCGGCCTCGAGCTCTTCCTGCTCGTCAACGACCCGTGGCGTCTGTTCCTGACGACCGACCATCCGAACGGCGGACCGTTCACTTGGTATCCGCACCTGATCCGTCTCCTGATGGACAAGTCATTCCGCAGGGACATGATGCAGAAGATCAATCAGGACGCTCTCAAGTATTCGACGCTCGCATCACTTGATCGCGAGTATTCGCTCTACGAAATCGCGATCATGACGCGCGCCGGACCGGCACGCAGCCTCGGCCTCGTCGACCGTGGCCAACTGGGCGTCGGCGCCTGGGCCGACATCACGGTCTACGACGACAATCCGGATCGCGAGGCGATGTTTAAGACGCCGGAGCTTCTCTTCAAGAACGGCGAACTGATCGTGCGCAACGGCAAGATCGTCAAGGTCGTCAACGGCGGCACGCACGTAGCGCGGCCGTCCTATGACCCGGGCATCGAGAAATCTTTGAAGCGCTACTTCGAGGATTATCACACCGTGCGGATGGACAACTTCCGCCTCTCCGATGATGAAATCCGGAACGGCGGCCGCGGTTCGCTGAT
Source organism: uncultured Alphaproteobacteria bacterium (assembly GCA_963710005.1). GTDB lineage: Bacteria > Pseudomonadota > Alphaproteobacteria > Rhizobiales > Hyphomicrobiaceae > Hyphomicrobium_B. Next base: position 10,997 of record CAVPYR010000003.1, on the reverse strand, counting down.
CATCCAACCGACCAGGGCGCGCGCAGCATGAGCAAGACGGTCAACGGCATCGTGATCGACGATACCTTCGCCGAAGCTTTCGGCATGAGTGGTACCGGCATCATCATCACCGCCGATACGCTTAAGTGGGCGCGCATCGCGGCAACCGTCGCGACTGGCTTCGGCACGTCCGTCATCGGCTGCGGCGCGGAGTGCGGCATCGACAAGGAACTGTCGCCTGACGAGACGCCGGACGGACGGCCGGGCGTACGCATTCTGATCTTCGGATTTTCACCCGACGCTCTCGTCCCACAGATCCGCAACCGCATCGGTCAGTGCGTGCTGACGAGCCCCGGCTCCGCCTGCTACGCTGGCCTCAAGGCTGAGAAATCGATCGCCCTTGGGAAGGGTCCTCGCCTGTTCGGCGACGGATATCAAACCGCCAAGAAGCTCGGCAACACCCGCTACTGGCGTGTTCCCGTCATGGATGGTGAGTTCGTCGTCGAGGAAGACACCGGAATCACGACGGATGCGGTCGGCGGCGGCAACATGCTGATCCTCGGTCGCGATCGCGCCGGCCTTCTCGAGACCGCCGAAGCCGCCGTCGATGCCATCGCCAAGATCGACGATGTCATCACGCCCTTCCCGGGCGGTATCGTGCGTTCGGGCTCAAAAGTCGGCGCGAAATACGCCGGCATGTTTGCGTCGACCAACGACGCCTTCTGCCCGACGCTGCGCGGTACCGTCAAGAAAACCGAACTCGCGCCCGACACGCTCGCCGTGCTCGAGATCGTCATCGACGGTCTGACATCGAAATCAGTCGCCGACGCCATGCGCGCCGGCCTAAAGGCTGTGACGGATACCGGCGCCAAGCTCGGCGTCACGCGGATCACCGCCGGCAACTATGGCGGCAAGCTCGGACAGCATCACTATCATCTGAAGGATCTGATCTGATGAGCGGCCTCACGCTGCGCCTCAAGGCGCCCGCGACGGAGCGGATGACGCTCGCTGATATCACCCCCTCGAAGCTCTCCGCGCTGTCGTCGCACGAAATTGCGAACTTGAACGTCGGCATCGAAAAGGGCGGCGTCTCGCTCGGCGACGCCTTTGAGATTTCGGGCAGCGCGGGCGACACACTCACCATCGAAGGCGCGACGCCCGAGCTCGATTTCATCGGCAGCGGTCTGGACGCAGGCACGATCCGCGTCATCGGCAATGTCGGAACGTACGCAGCTCGCAAGATGTCGGGCGGCAAACTCGAAATTCGCGGCAACGCCGGCGACTTTCTGGCCTCGGGTTCGACCGGTGGCCTGATCCACGTCTCGGGCAACGCTGGCAATAACCTCGGCGGCTTCATGCCGGGCGATCGCTTCGGCATGCTCGGCGGCGTCGCCGTCATCGAAGGCAACATCGGCTCCCGGGCCGGCGAAAAGATGCGCAGAGGCACGGTCGTCGTACGCGGCAAGACGGGTTCGGGCACCGGCACGCGCATGATCGGCGGCACAATCTGGGCCGAAGGCGGCATAGGCCCCGAGCCTGGTTTGATGATGCGCCGAGGCACCCTGATCGGACCGAGCGTCGAGAGCCTGCTGCCGACGTTTATCGATTGCGGCAAACACGATCTCGTGATCATGCGGGTCATAGCGCGCTACCTGAAATCCCTCCTCGGGGATCTCGCGCCCAAGCCTATGCCATTGTTTGTCCAGAAGATTGGCGGCGACACGGCGACCATCGGACGAGGCGAGATCCTATTGCCGGCGGCGTAAAAGCGGTCTTTTGCCAACTTTTCTTCAGTAGTCGTCGGCTGAAACTAATCCTCGGAACGCACCGTCACCGTATTGTTAAGTACCGCCGACGCGCAACCGGGGACAATCGCATGCTCGCAATCGTTCTTTCCGCCTGCCTCACAAGTGATCCGAAAGTTTGCCGGGATTACAAAATCCCGATCGATGCCGACGTCGACGCCATGACGTGCATGGTGGAGGCGCCGCCACACTTCGCGAGGTGGACGGAAGAACATCCCGGTTGGCAGGTCGCGCGTTGGCGCTGCGCGTCCACCAGCGAGAACGACATCTAGGCGGGCGATCTCGGACAACTGGCTATCGCGCGGCGGACGTCACCGAATAAGATGGTGAAGCCAACCCGCTCACCTCGATGACGAACTTTTGCCGGATGGCCCTTTCGAAATCACCGTAGCCCTGGGCGGGCAACACGAAACTTCCGGGTCCCGCCATGACGTGCTCGCGATACCACTGCTCGAGAGGCGGCGGCCCACCGGGAACGGCTTTCGGCAAGAGCGCGGAATCTTCCGGCGTATCGAGCAGAATTGGCAGGCCGTTGATCGTGACGCCATTGCTCACGAGCTCGTTGCGGACGTGCTCGATCGTCTCGTCCGCATTGCAATTATCGGGGCCATCCCCGGACACATCGACGATGATGCGCGAGGCTTTGGCCGGGATCTGCGGAACGATCTTGTCGTTCACAGAGCGCAGCATGCGCGTCATGCAGGTGAACTCGCCGCCCTGGCGCCAAAGCGAGCGGACGCGCTTCGCGACTGCAAATGAATCAGCTCTGTTCGCAATTCTGACCCAGGGAATGACGAAGGACGGCGTATCGGCCCATGTGACCATGGAGAATAGGATACCGCCGCCCGAGCCACCTGTGATGGCTTCAATGACACCGGGGTCTTCGAGCGCCTTAGCGATGCCCCCCATCTGCAGTCGGTAACGGGCATCATCGACCGAGTTCGAGATGTCGACCGACACGACGAGAGCCGTATCTACCGGTGGCGCTTCCTGTCCTATCGCCGTGATCGCCGAGAGAAAGAAGGCACCGGCGGCGAAGACTGCAGCGATCGCTGCGGGTCGCTGTTTGATGAAATTGTAAATGGGAAGCTCCCGCCGGCAACGGCGCGACGCAACCGCCGAGCCTCCGGGAAGCCTAGCAAAGAGATTTTTTCCCGCCAAGCGGTCCCTAATGACCGGATCGAGCATGTCCGCCGAAGCTACGCCGTTTGGCCTAGGTCGCGACATCGCCCTGCCGCCGTCTCGGATCAACAAGAACGGGCGCGGCATCGGCAATGCCCCAAATTAGCGCGGCCATAAGGAAGAAATGGCGCCAATGATCGCTGTCGATCACGAAGCCCTCGAATGCCAGCCCCGCGAATGAGGCGACAGCGATGATAGCCGGCCCCTGAAGCCGCGTATTCCGAAAGGCATTGCGAAAGCCAAGATACAGAGTGGCCACGACCGACACGATGTAGAGCATTCCGCCGAGCCACCCAGCATTCAGAAACATGCTGAGGTAGACGTTGTGCGGCTCCTCATGGTGATAGGTATCGCGGAACGTATGCGTCCCGATACCAAAGGGATGCTCGACGATGAGCGCCCGCGCCTTCTCCTGACCTCCGAAGCGCCCATCCGGTCCCTCGTCGTAGCCCTGATCGAGGTTGGCACGCTGATCGAGCAGATCGCTTACCTGGTCGAGCTGCGTTGCAACGCCGATTGCGCCCACAAGGGCGATGACGCCGATGACACTCATCGTGCCGAAGCGCGTGAAATATGTGCGCCGCCGCGAACGGATCAAGACGATGGCGACCATGATCAGGATAGAGAACGCAGTCGAAAGCCATGCGCCGCGAGAAAAGCTGATGAGCAGCCCCATGACGAGCGGAAGCGCAGAAGCAGCGGCGATCGAGGCGTGCTTGGGTCGCCCCCGCAACATCACCCAGACGACACTGACGATCGCTGGCGCCAACGCAGCGCTATAAACGTTCGGGTCTTTGAAAGTACCGCGCGCGCGATCGTAGTTTGTGAAAAGGTCGTATGTCGAAGGTATCAATCGAAAATAACCAACGAAGGCCGCGGCCGTCGCGATAAGGCAAGCAGCGACATAGCACGTCAGAACGAGCTTCGCTCGCGGCTCTGGATCTTCGGCGACATAACCTGCGATCACGAAAGCGCCGGTCGCCAGGAACAACGTCACGAGTTGGTGTACGAAGGCGGTGTCGAACGTCGTCGACAGCATCGTTCCGGCAAACCCAAGCGCGAACAGGGCGAGCCAAGCGGCGTAGTTGAAGAACGCCGCCTTGCCGAACCGGAGCACGCGGAGAACCGGCAGAACTACGATCACGACAAGCATCAGGCCATCAGCAATCGCAGGCTCGGAAAATACGATCGTGCTCAGGATCGTGGCGATGGCGACGAGCACGGCCGCAAGTGAGCTCGCGCGAAACGTCATTGACACCGGCGCCAGGGCAAATCCTGGCATTTGCTCGGTGCTAGTAGGCATTCTTGCCCGTCACCAGCGAAACAGGCGTCATTGCGATGATGTAAAGATCGAAAAGGACCGACCAGTTGTCGATGTAATAGAGATCGTGCTCGACGCGGCGGACGAGCTTCTCGTGCGTGTCGGTTTCGCCTCGCCAGCCGTTGATCTGCGCCCAACCGGTGACGCCCGGCTTCATCCGATGACGCGCGAAATAACCTTGCACGACATTTTCGTAGAGATCGCGCTCGGCCTTGGCGCCGGTCGCATGCGGGCGCGGGCCAACGAGCGACATCTGACCTCTTACGACGTTGATGAGCTGTGGCAGTTCATCGAGGCTCGTGCGGCGGATGAACCGGCCGACACGCGTCACCCGCGGATCATCCCGCGTCACAAGTTTAGTCGCCGTTGCATCCTGCTGCTCGACATACATCGAACGAAACTTCAGGACCTCGATCAGCTCGCTATTGAAACCGTAGCGCTTCTGGCGAAAGAAGATCGGCCCTTTGCTTTCCAGGCGCACCGCGACCGCGACGAGCGCCATCACAGGTGAAACGAGGAGAAGCATCAGCGCTCCGAGCACGCGATCCTCGACATTTTTCAGAACCCTGTCCCAGTCGCTCAAAGGCTTGTCCATCACAGCCAGCATCGGCACGCGGCCGATAAAGCTGTAGGCGCGCGGATTGAGACGAAGTTTGGAGTTCAGTGCGGAGACAGGGACGTCGACCTGGAGCGTGAAAAGCTTGTAGAGGATCTGCATCAGGCGTTCTTCGGCACGCGCCGGAACAGTGACGATCAGCAAATCGACACAGGCATCGCGACAGAAGTCGGTGAGCATTTCGAATGTCCCGAGCTTAGCAACACCAGCATAGTTCCGAGCGACGCGGTCATCTTGCCTGTCATCGAAAACGCCGAGAATCCGCGTGTGGTTTGTCGGATCGGCTGCGAGCGCACGGATGAGGTCTTCTGCATCTTTGCCACCGCCGACGATGACTGTGCGCCTGACGAGCCGGCCCGCACGCGTCAGCCGCCCGATAACCCACGTCGCCGCAAACCGAACCAAACACAGGAGCAGTGCCGACACTTCCATCCACGCGGCAATCTCGCGAGGAGCGACGATCTTCTGGTCAAACAGAAACGCAAGACCCGAAATTCCGAGCGCCAGCGCCCCGAGCGACATCAGCACTTTCAAGACCTGCGGCGCGAACCGTCGCAGCGACGGGATCGAATACGACCACTGCCCGTGCAGCACGCAGACAGTTAGCAACCCAACCAGAAGTCGTTGCCGCGAAACTCGTCCATGACGGCACGACGGGTGTATTCTGCAGCATATTCGATAGCGGCCAAGCGGCGACGATCGATACGACATCGGCCGCTGCCACAGCCAAAAGCAGCTTCGGACGCGACGCGTTGCCGAGCCTGTCGAAAAAGAGTGTCCGTGCCCAAACGACTAACCGCTCCCGCCACCCGGGCTCGGCGTTTTCGAGCACAAACTGGGCGGAACCTGATTTCTCAGCCATCGCGCTTATCGCGTACCCTTACCTACCGAAGAGCAATGGCTTACGGGGACTCTTCTGAGGCTCCGGTAAACATTATCGGGGTCGCAGCAGAAGAATGAGCGCAAGAGCGCCATCCCGCACGTTAAGGTAAACCTCGCGTTGTCCGATGCCCCGAGATGGAACGGGGGCGCCGCCTAGAGTGTTTTGCCGTCGCACGCTGTTCCCCATGGAACACGTCATTTCGTACCGATCGGTTAAGTTGTGATCAACGGGCGAAGACGTCCCGTTCTTACGGCCTCGCATGCGCGACGCGACCGCTCCCGAGTTCCAGGCCCAGAAAGCCTGATCGCGCCACGCCACCTCCGTCTCAGAACGGCAGTGAAGGCCGAATGCTTTCGCACCAGAGCTAAGGAGACCATCAATGTCGAGAAAGCATTTATTATCATTTGCCGGCGGAGCGATCATGCTCGCTGCGGCGGCCTGCGCCGCAGTAGCCGCGCCGCTCAGTCCGGGCGCCGTACCTCAGCTAAGCGGAAATTACGCCGCCCTCGTGCCTGTCCATATGGGCGGCGGTGGCGGCTTCCACGGCGGCGGATTCGGAGGCTTCCATGGGGGCTTCGGGGGCTTCCACGGCCACGCAATGGGCGGACCGCGCTTTGCTAGCCGAGGCTTCGGCCCTCGAGCGCATTTCAACGGACACAACTTCCGCTTCGCGCACGATTTCCGGCATCGGCACAACCGCTTCTTCTTCGTCGGATACCCCTACTATAACGACTACTATTATGACGACTACTCCAACTCCGCTTGCTGGTGGAGTGGCCGGTATCACCGCTGGGTCTGCCCCGACTACGACTACTGAGACCCCATCCCAAAATCAAAATCGAAGCCCTTGAGCCAGGCCCTCAACGCCAGCGTGCGTTGGGGGCCACACTGCGATCTTGGCGCGCAGTCAATTGAACGTCGCGATTCAGTATTAATCGTTCGACGGCCGCGCCACACGAAAACGAAACTTCAATGATGACAGCAAGACCGGGGCATGCGCTAATTAATACTCAACCATCTTCAGACTACTGTCCGATTGCTCATTTCTGCCCGCCGGCATTCTCAAGGTCTGAAAAATGTTTCTTACGTCTGTAAAGCAACTGACCCCGGCCAGGGGCTTGGCAATGGTCGCCCTGGTTGCATTAACCTCGTGCATGGCCGTCGATTCCGCCGATGCCGGAAAACGCCGTTCTCGTCAGAACGAAGAAACGCCGCAGGATACGCTGACCGGTCAACCGATCATGGCGATCGTATCGATCAAGGATCAGCGCGTAACGATTTATGATGCCGCCGGCGGCGCAATGCGCTCACGCGTCTCTAGTGGACGGACGGATTACGAAACGCCCGTCGGCATCTACAGCGTTCTTGAAAAAGAACAGGAACACTATTCGAACGTCTACGATGACGCTTCGATGCCATTCATGCAGCGCATCACGTGGTCGGGCGTTGCACTCCATGCCGGCGTCCTTCCCGGCTATCCGGCATCACATGGATGCGTTCGCCTGCCCGATAGTTTCGCTCAGCGGCTCTTCCCGCTAACGAAGGTCGGAATGCGCGTGATCATTGCATATGACGACGTCGCGCCCGTCGAGATTTCTCATCCGCTGTTGTTGAAGCCGACGCCGCCGACCCAGGCTATCGAAGCGGCAGTGCCGATACAGATGTCCTACCAGGATCCCGACGGCAGCGATAACGGCAGCACATTCGATCCCGATCTCAAACGTTGGCCGGCGCGGCAAGCCGAGTTGGACGCGCTGAAATCGATCGCGGCGGGCAAGCAGTCCGAGGCCGACGCTGCAACCTCTCAAGCCGAAGAGATGAAGCAGGCCGTCGCCGAAAAGAAAGCTCCTCGCGACAAGGCGGCGAAGGTCCTTCGCAATGCCGATGCTGCGAAAAAATCCGCGGACGATAGAGTCGCTAAAGCAGACCAAGGCCTTGCGAACGCCAAGTCTCAGAAGGCGACGAAGAATTGGGAAGACGCAAAGGCTCGCGCGACCAAAGACGCAGAAGCTGCTGCGCCGAAAGTTGCGGCCGCGACAGAGAAACTCAAAGCAGCTGAAGACGAATTCCAAGCGGCCACCAAGGCAGCGGCCCCCGCTATCGCGGCAATGGATGCCGCCGTCGCAGCCGCGAGCGAGGCCAAGCGCAAGACAAAGCCCGTTTCGATATTCATCAGCCTCAAGACGCAACGGCTCTATGTCCGGCAAGGCTACGAGCCAATCTTCGATGCACCCGTCGCGATCGCCGAACCCGATAAGCCGATCGGCACCCACGTCTACACCGCGGTCGATTATACGAACGGCAGCAAGGACCTCCGGTGGACGGCCGTGACGTTGGAGCACAAGAACGCGGATTACGCTTCCTATGACGACGGACGCGACCGCTTGAGCGACGCGACCGAACCGCCGCAGACCGATCTCGGCAAAGCTACCGCCGCTCTCGATCGCATCACAATTTCTCCGGAGGTCATGGCGCGGGTTGCCGGCGCTGTGTGGCCGGGATCGTCGCTGATCGTTTCCGACGAAGCAGTGAGCAAAGAGACGGGTAAGTCTACGGACTTCATCGTGCTCGTCAGCACTGAGCCGCAAGGCGGCATCAAAAAGCGGCCGAAGCAGTTCTTCCGCGGCGACAATTTCAACATGGATAGCTCCGACGACTACTACTACAGCTACGACCGTTATGGCCGCCGGCAGATGTATCCAAGGCACAAGTCGTTCTTCGGCTGGTGGTGACGGGCGGCCTGATTCCAAAGTTTCGCGAGGAACGTTCAAGCGGGTCTTGAGCGCCCACCTCTTTCGGAATCTCGCCGAGGGACCCCCGCGGACGAAAATGAGCGCACCTCGACGCGGCGCCATCTCATCATGACTATGATGATGTCCTGAGGTTCCGATCCGGGACCCGAATTCCTCGTCCTATTCTCATCGCGCGCTAACGGGAACTCTGCTTCCAGGGGCAGACTGGAACCCGACATCATTTGATCATCCGCGACAAGACGGAATGACTCGAACCGGGGCCGTTGTCATCGACCGCCGTCTTTATGAAATTCATATAAGTATTACCACCCGAGCCGCTCGAATTCATATGCGCCGAGTGGCACCTAACCGCGGCTCGCCCATCCATCCTTGGGCGAGAGTCCTTGGCTCAGGATCGGAGCAACAAATGTTCGATATCGTCCTTGTGGCAGGTGGCCTAGCGCTCTTCGCGCTTTCGATCGCCTACGCCTACGCCTGCGACCGACTGTGAGGTTCCCATGACATTCGATTACGCTTTGGCAGGGGTCGTGACGGCCGGCCTGCTCATTTACCTCCTTTACGCGCTTCTGCGACCGGAATGGTTCTGAAAGGCAGATGAACATGACCCTCGTAGGTTGGGCGCAAATCGCCCTTTACTGCGCAATTGTCATTGCGCTCGTGAAGCCCCTCGGCTGGTATATGACCCGTGTCTTTTCCGGCGAGAGGACATTCCTTTCGCCGGTCCTACGGCCAATTGAGATCGGCCTTTATAAGATCTCGGGCGTTAACGATCGCGCCGAGCAAGACTGGCTGACATACACCGTCTCGATGCTGCTGTTTCACATCAGCGGCTTTCTCATTCTCTATGTCTTGCTGCGCACCCAAGGCGCACTGCCGTTCAATCCGCAAGGCATGACGGCGTTCACGCCGGATCTGTCGTTCAACACCGCCATCAGCTTCATCACGAATACGAACTGGCAGAACTACGGCGGCGAAAGTAGCGCTTCTTATCTGGCGCAGATGCTAGGGTTCACGCACCAGAACTTCTTGTCGGCGGCGACCGGCATCGTGCTCGCCGTTGCGGTGATCCGCGGCTTCGCGCGCCACTCAACGCGCAACATCGGCAACTTTTGGGTCGATGTCACGCGCTGCACACTCTACATCTTGATCCCGATTTGCATTCCCTTACACGCTCTTCCTGGTCTGGCAGGTCATTCCGCAGACGCTTGGGGCCTACGTCGACGCCACGACGCTCGAAGGCGCGAAGCAATCGATTGCTGTCGGCCCTGTCGCCTCGCAAATCGCCATCAAGATGCTCGGCACCAACGGCGGCGGCTTCTTCAACGCCAACGCCGCGCACCCGTTCGAGAACCCTACCGCTCTGTCGCAACTTCGTGCAGATGATCTCGATCTTCGCCCTCGGCGCGGCCTTGACGAACGTCTTCGGCCGCATGGTCGGCAATCAGAAGCAAGGCTGGGCGATCCTCTGGCCGTGATGGGCGTGCTGTTCCTCGCCGGCGTCACTGTCTGCTACTGGGCAGAAGCCTCCGGCACGACAGGGCTTAATGCGCTCGGCCTGACCGGCGGCAACATGGAAGGCAAAGAGGTCCGCTTCGGCATAGCCGCCTCCACGCTCTTCGCCGTCATCACAACTGATGCTTCTTGCGGCGCTGTCAACGCCATGCATGATTCCTTCACGGCGCTCGGTGGCATGATCCCTCTCATCAACATACAGCTCGGAGAAATCATCGTCGGCGGCGTCGGCTCCGGCATGTACGGCATGCTGATCTTTGTCATCATCTCCATCTTCGTTGCCGGTCTGATGGTCGGCCGCACGCCGGAATACGTCGGCAAGAAGATCGAGGCGAGGGAAGTCAAGATGGCGATGCTCGCCGTCCTTGTTCTGCCGCTTGATGTACCTTGGGTGGACGGCGGTCGCGGCGGTCCTGCCATCGGCGGTTGCGTCGATAGCCAACAACGGCCCGCACGGCTTCTCTGAGATTCTCTATCTCTTCACGTCAAGCACGGGCAATAACGGCTCGGCCTTTGGCGGCATCACCGGCAACACGTTGTTCTACAATACAACCGGCGCCATCTCGATGTTCGTTGGCCGATTCTTGATGATCGTGCCCGCGATGGCGATCGCAGGCGCTTTGGCAGAAAAGAAGACCGTCCCGCTTTCGGCAGGCACGTTCCCCACGACCGGTGGACTTTTTGTTGGTCTGGTCGTCGGCGTGATCCTCATCGTCGGCGGCCTGACGTTCTTTCCCGCTCTCGCCCTTGGCCCGATCGTCGAGCACCTCTCGATGACTGCCGGCACGGTCTTCTGATCTTTTTGTCTCTCGGAGACACTCGAAATGGAAACGGCTACTGTACGCAAGAGGGGCTCGGCTGCAACGCTGCTCGATCCCAAATCGTCGTCCCAGCCATCGGCTCGGCCTTCGTCAAGCTAAACCCGCGAACCTTGATCAAAAATCCG
>CAVPYR010000002.1:0-38382 GCA_963710005.1 uncultured Alphaproteobacteria bacterium | reverse complement strand
GCGTCTACCGTTCCGCCACTGAGGCTCGCGCCCGGAAATCGAGCGAAGCGGCGACATATACCGGCCCAGGCCGCCGCGTCAACGCGGGAAGAGGCTATCTGAGCGTATGTGTCACCCGGCCTGTCGCGTGGTGATGCTCAACAACCTCGATTTTGTCGCCGATCTTGATCCCGCGGGACTTAAAAGCGAGCACGCGCACCAGCTCGCCGTCTTCCAATCTAACGATGACGTTTTCGCCGTCGGCGGAATTCTGCTTGGACACCAATGGCTCGAGGTCGGTTACCGTTCCCTTGACGTCTTTGTTGGAGACCGTCAGGTCGAGTGTCTCGTAGCCGAACGCCAGCCCAATGGCCGCGACGATCGCGAGCCCGATACCGACCTTTTTTGCGCGGTCGATCCAGAGTGCTCTTTCGAGCCGCCGCCTTGTGTCTTCGCGCACCGCTTGCCTCCCCTAATCGCGCTGCGTGTACCAGACCTGTCCCCAGGGTGTCACCCATTCCGTTATGGTTATGTCGCCACCGACCGGGACGCTGCGCGGGGTCTTCGTCGCGGCATCGATCATGCGGCCATCGGGGAGACGCACCGTGTAGCGCGGGGGGCGCCGCGGGAAGCCATTTCGGGATGGCGTTTCCAAGATCGACGGCGGTCACGACGCCGACCATCGTCCCGCGCTGCCGCGAGAAAAGATCGCGGGCAATGCCCCAGGCGACGCCCGCAGCCAGCAAGGAAAGGAAAATAACGACCCAGGTCTTCATACGCCGACGGTAGCCGAAGCCGGCCGGCGCCTGTCAAGCTTGCATCTCTCGGGTTTCGGGCTCTCGCCTTCTCAGCCTGGCGTCAGGCCGCCTTGGCGTAGCGGTCCACGAGCTTCACAATATCGGCCATGATGTCGTTAAGCTGGAAGTCCTTGGGCGTATAAACGGCCGCGACTCCAAAGGCTTTCAACGTCTTGGCGTCCTCGGGCGGAATGATGCCGCCAACGACGACCGGGACGTCATCGAGGCCTTCCTTGCGCATGCGCTCCATGACGTCCTTGACGAGAGGGACGTGCGAGCCCGACAGGATCGAGAGGCCGACGACGTGGACGCCTTCGTCGACCGCGGCGCGGACGATCTGTGCCGGCGTCAGGCGGATACCCTCATAGACGACTTCCATGCCGGCGTCGCGAGCGCGGACGGCGATCTGCTCGGCACCGTTGGAGTGGCCATCGAGGCCGGGCTTGCCGACGAGGAACTTGATGCGGCGCCCGAGACGGTCAGAGACTTCCTCGACGGTGGCGCGAACGGCTTCGAGCTGGGTGCTGTCGCGCGCGACAGCCGCCTGGGCGACTCCCGTGGGAGCGCGATATTCGCCGAAGATCTTACGAAGCGCCGTGCCCCACTCGCCGGTCGTGACGCCTGCCTTGGCAGCCTCGATCGAGGAGTCCATGATGTTGCGGCCCTCTTTCGCAGCCCGCTCGACCTCAGCAAGGGCGGCGGCGGCCTTCTTGTTGTCGCGGCTTTCGCGCCATGCCTTCAGCTTGCCGATCTGCTCGGCTTCCATCGCAGGATCGACGACCATGATGGCGTCGGTGCCCCCCGACAGCGGTGACGCTTCGGTCTCTGTGAACTTGTTGACGCCGACGACGGTCAGTTCGCCGCTTTCGATCTGAGACAGGCGTGCCGTATTGCTCTCGACGAGCCGTCGTTTCATGTAGTCGATGGATGCAACGGCGCCGCCCAGCTTCTCGATCGTCGCGAGTTCGGCAAGCGCCTCCTCTTTGAGTGCCGCGACCTTCTTCGCGATCTCGACGGAGCCGTCGAAAATATCGCCGTATTCGAGCAGGTCCGTCTCGTAGGCGACGATCTGCTGCATGCGAAGCGACCACTGCTGATCCCATGGACGCGGGAGGCCGAGGGCTTCGTTCCAGGCGGGCAGCTGCACCGCACGGGCTCGCGCGTTCTTCGACAGCGTGACGGCCAGCATCTCGAGCAGGATGCGATAGACGTTGTTTTCAGCCTGCGGCTCGGTGAGGCCGAGCGAGTTGACCTGTACGCCATAGCGGAACATCCGATGCTTGGCGTCCGTCACGCCGTAACGGTCGCGTGTTATCTCGTCCCAAAGCTCGCCGAATGCGCGCATTTTGCACATTTCGGTGATAAAGCGCATGCCGGCGTTGACGAAGAACGAGATGCGGCCGACGACATTGCCGAACTCTTTGTCCGGCACTTCGCCCGACGCCTTCACGGTGTCGAGGACGGCAATGGACGTGGCAAGTGCGTAGGCGAGTTCCTGGACGGGCGTCGCGCCGGCTTCCTGCAAATGGTAGGAGCAGACGTTCGTCGGGTTCCACTTCGGTACGTTTTTCGTCGAGAAGACGATCGTATCCTTGATTAGGCGAAGCGACGGCTCAGGCGGGAAAACGTAGGTGCCGCGCGAGAGATACTCCTTGATGATGTCGTTCTGGATGGTGCCGGTGAGCTTGTCGCGCGAGGCGCCGGTCTGATCGGCGACGGCGATATAGAGCGACAGGAGCCATGCTGCCGTCGCGTTGATCGTCATCGAGGTGTTCATCTGGTCGAGCGGGATGCCGTCGAGCAGGGTCAGCATGTCTCCGAGGTGCGAAACGGGGACCCCGACCTTGCCCACTTCGCCGCGGGCAAGCTCGTGATCGGAATCATAACCGGTCTGCGTCGGCAGATCGAAAGCAATCGAGAGGCCGGTCTGCCCCTTTGAAAGGTTTTTCTTATAAAGAGAGTTGGACTTGGCCGCCGTCGAATGACCAGCGTAGGTCCGGAACAGCCACGGCTTATCACGTTCGATTTTTTCCGGCTTGGTTTTCGCGTGGTCTCGAGACTTGGTGTCCGACATCGAAAGGGCGCCCCTAGGCTCGGGTCAATTACACTGGCGAAAGATGTAACGTAACCGAACGCCGGGAAAAGGCAAAACCGGCAGTTCGCCGCGCTCCCGCTGGGGCAACGAAGAAAAAAGCGGATTGCGGGATCGAGTTAGCGCCTGATACGGGGGCCGCGGGTCGGAATGGCGACGAGCTTCGTCCGGCTCACACGGTGTTCGTTGGCGACGGTCCAGAGCCATTTGAAGACCAGGACGACAATCAGAGACGCGAGAACGCCCAAGGACGTCGTCATGACGACGTTGACGTTCTTATCATATGAAAGCGTGATCATCTGGTGGGCGAAAAAGGCCCGACCCAGAATGCCCCCGAACGCCAGGACCGGGACGGAAATCAAGGCGAGCCCCGCTGAACCTATGATCTCCCGGATAAACCAGAAGACGATCGCGACAAAGACGAGCGTCGTGTAGACGGTGAAAGAATTGGTATCTTTGAGCTGCCAGAGCAGGTCCTGCATGTGTAGGCTCCAATAGACCGATGTGCAGCGAAATGAGCAGCTACGATAACCGTCTCGCGTTAAAGAGGAATTGAGCCGGGATTAACCCCCGACTAACCCTCTTCATTGCAGCGCAAAAACGTGCTTCATACTGCGATCCCTCGCGAGAAGGCGGGGTCAAGCGCGAAGAAGATGAGCCACAACGGCCCTCGTCGCGTGGAATGGTCGGGAGACGCAACACCAATGTCGAGCCAGAACTTGGCAGCAAAAAGCGACGTGGCCGATGCTCAGTCGGCAGCGGCAGGAATTAAAAAAGACCTTTACGAGATCGGGGAAATTCCTCCTCTCGGGCACGTGCCCAAGAACATGTACGCCTGGACAATTCGCAAGGAACGCGAAGGCCTCCCCGAGACGGCGATGCAGATTGAGGTCGTGCCGACCTGGGAACTCGATAGCCACGACGTGCTGGTTCTCGTCATGGCGGCAGGCGTCAACTACAACGGCGTTTGGGCGTCGCTAGGCACTCCGGTGTCGATGTTCAACGTCCACAAGAACCCTTATCATATCGCGGGCTCCGACGCTTCGGGCATCGTTTGGGCCGTCGGCTCGAAGGTGAATTGCTGGAAGGTCGGCGACGAGGTCGTCATCCACTGCAATCAGGACGACGGCGACGACGAAGAGTGCAACGGCGGCGACCCGATGTTCTCGCCATCGCAGCGCATCTGGGGCTACGAGACGCCGGACGGCTCGTTCGCCCAGTTCTGCCGCGTGCAGGACCGGCAGCTTCTGGAGCGGCCGAAGCATCTCACGTGGGAAGAGAGCGCCTGCTACACCCTCGTTCTCGCGACGGCCTATCGCATGCTCTTTGGGCATCGCCCGCACGTGCTCCGCCCGGGCCACAACGTCCTCGTCTGGGGCGCGTCGGGAGGCCTCGGCTCGATGGCTGTGCAACTTTGTGCAACGTCGGGTGCCAACGCCATCGGCGTCATATCGGAAGACGACAAGACCGATTTCGTGCGTCAGCTCGGGGCCAAGGGCGTCGTCAACCGCAAGAAGTTCAACTGCTGGGGACAGATGCCGAAGGTCAACTCTCCCGAATTCAACGCCTGGATGAAGGAGGCCCGCAAGTTCGGGGCGGCCATCTGGGAGACCACCGGCAAGGGCAACAACGTCGATTTCGTCTTCGAGCATCCGGGTGAATCGACGTTCCCGGTCTCGGTGCTGATCGTGAAGCGCGGCGGCATGGTCGTTATCTGCGCCGGCACCACCGGCTACAATCTGACGATGGATGCACGCTATCTCTGGATGCACCAGAAGCGCGTCCAGGGCTCGCATTTCGCCAACCTGATGCAGGCGAGCCAAGCCAACCGCCTCGTCATCGAGCGGCGGGTCGATCCGTGCATGTCGGAAGTCTTCTCCTGGGAGCAGATCCCGAAGGCGCACATGCGCATGTACCGGAACGAACACAAGCCGGGCAACATGGCCGTGCTCGTGTCGGCGCCGACGACCGGTTTGCGGACGCTGGAAGACGCGATCGAAGCCGGTCCGCAGCCGCGTTGAGCCTTACTGATTTGGCGATTGCAGCTTCTCCCGGGAGACCGGGAGAAGCTGTTTAGCGTGTCTCAAGATTGACGGACTGCATGCGCGCGGAAAGCTGCCCTCTCGGCTGCCTCGCGGCGCATGCGCTTCATTTCCATGATGCCACGATTGAATTCGGCGCCGAGAAGGATCGTGATCGCGGTGAATTGGAAGAAGATCAGCGCGATCATCAGTTGCGACAGACCGGCATAGAAGAGCGAATAGTTGGTGATCTCGAGGTAGCGCGACCACAGGCCTGCGAGAGCCAGCCACAAGATTATCGTCAGAGCTATACCCGGCCATACATCGGCTATCCGCCGCCGCCCCGCCGCCAGCAGGAGATGCAGCGCAAGTAGCTGGGCCGCCATCACGGCACCCGAGAGCCCGTAACGGATGCCCGGTCCGATGCTGCTCGAGTCAAAGAGCGTTCTTAGCCACCCGGCCGGCAAGTGAGCGCCGATCGCAGGCCCGACGACGCTTGGGCCTACCACAACGGCCCACGTTAGCACGAGCGTCGAGATCCCGTTGACGAACACGAAGAGCATGCTGATCAAAAGACAGAGCGGATACGGCCGCTTTTCGCGCACGCGGTAGGCACCGTTCAGTGCGGCGCGCAATGTTTCGACGGCGCTAGTTGCGAAAAACAGCGCCAAGAACCCGCTGGCTGTGACAAGATCTATGCGACGCGATCCCATGACGGCTTCGATCTCGGGAGCGAGCCCCTTAGCGACGGGTTCCGGCAGGATCGCGAACAGCTGGTTGATGGCGTCCTGAGCAAGCTCGCGCCCTCCGAATATACCCGACAGCGCTCCAAGGAAGATGCAGAACGGAAATATTGAAACGACGAACGAGAACGCAACCGCGCCTGCCATCGCGAAGCCGGAGTGCTCATAAACCCGATAGAGGGCCTCGAACAATCTTCGCATGCGCTTCATGAGTGAACTTTATCTCCGAGGATTTTTTGCGTTTATCGCGCGGAACCTAGTGTTTCGGTGAACCGGGGTCCACACCGACAACGCCGGTCCTGCGGGGAGGCGGCAATTTGGACACAGGCCCTTGGGGGCGGGTCAGGACGGTAAACGTCCAGAACTTTGTGTGGTTCGCCCTGTTGCCAACGTTCACTGACGGTTGGTCGTTTTCCAAACGTTTTCGCGCGGATACGTCGCGTGAGCATTTGTTGCGGTCCGCGACCAGTTGACTAATCATTCCGGACCAGTGAATTGGTCGCGAAGCGCAGCCTGTTCCGTCGCGCGCTTGGCATTCCTCAGGAGAAACGTATGTCCGTTACGCCGTTGAAGGCTGGATCAAACATCCTTGCCGCCGGGCCCGCGAAGCTGATCGAACGGTGCGGCGAGGCCGTTTCAGGAGCGGACAAGATTTTGCAGGCCGCCAAAGCCGGTGTCAGGATCAAAATCCAGGAAGAGGGAGGTATCGACCAAGCCCAGCACACGGCGCATGGGCTAGCGTGGCTGGCGACGACGGTTGAAGGGCTCCGTCAGATGCACGACTGGGCCAGCCGCCTCGAAGGCGAAGGGCGGTTCGGAGAATTCGAGCAACTTCTGTTGATCGCAGGCTTTGGCGAATATACCGCGCAGGTCGCGAACGGCATCCCGATGAGCCAGCTCGAGATCGCTCGCGCCGACGCGCTTGGCGTTCCGAAGGCCGATCTCCGGCGCTTTGAGGATTCGGTTGCCGATCTCGTAGCGGAAGGAGGCTCCGAAACGGTCAAAGCCCGGCTCGGAGAGCTGATTGCTGCGCAGCCCGAAGCGATGACGTTCGGCGACACGGGTCTCGACGAGACGCACGCGCAAATTCAGGATCTGATGCGCCGCTTCTGTCTCGATGAGGTCATTCCGCATGCCCATGAGTGGCATCTCAAGAACGAATACATTCCCCTCGAGGTGATCGCGAAGCTTGCCGAGCTTGGCGTCTTCGGCCTGGCGATGCCGGAAGAGTTCGGCGGTATGGCGCTCGGCAAGGAGTCCATGTGCGTCGCGTCGGAAGAGTTGTCGCGGGGTTATATCGGCGTCGGTTCGCTCGGCACGCGCGCGGAGATCGCGGGCGAACTCATCCTCAACAACGGCACGCCGGAGCAGAAAGAAAAATATCTGCCGAAGATCGCGTCGGGAGAGATGTTGCCGACGGCCGTTTTCACCGAGCCGAATACCGGCTCCGATCTTGCTTCGCTCAAGACGCGTGCGGTCAAGGAC
Organism: uncultured Alphaproteobacteria bacterium; assembly: GCA_963710005.1. GTDB lineage: Bacteria > Pseudomonadota > Alphaproteobacteria > Rhizobiales > Hyphomicrobiaceae > Hyphomicrobium_B. Next base: position 31,265 of record CAVPYR010000002.1, on the reverse strand, counting down.
GGCGACGTCTACAAGATTACCGGTCAGAAGACGTGGATCACGCATCCGGTCCGCGCCGACGTCATGACGGTTCTGGCGCGCACCAATCCGAACGAGCCGGGCTACAAGGGCCTGTCGATGTTTATCGCCGAGAAGCCGCGCGGCAGTGACGAAGACCCCTTTCCGGCCAAAGGCATGACCGGCGGCGAGATCGAGGTTCTCGGTTATCGCGGCATGAAGGAATACGACATTTCCTTCGACAGCTTCGAGGTGCCGTCCGAAAACCTCCTCGGCGGCGTCGAGGGCCAAGGCTTCAAGCAGCTGATGAACACCTTTGAAGGCGCACGCATTCAGACGGCGGCACGCGCTGTCGGCGTCGCGCAATGCGCGATGGACCTGGGGCTCAAGTACGCGCTCGACCGCGTGCAATTCGGCAAGCCGATCTATTCGTTCCCGCGCGTCCGGAACAAGGTCGTGATGATGGCCGTCGAGACGATGATCGCGCGCCAGCTTACGTATTTCTCGGCTCGACAGAAGGATGCCGGCCGGAGGTGCGATCTCGAAGCCGGTATGGCGAAGCTCCTCGGCGCGCGCGTCGCCTGGGCGAACGCCGACAACGCGCTGCAGATCCACGGCGGCAACGGCTTCGCGCTCGAATATCCGGTCAGCCGCGTGCTATGCGACGCCCGCATCCTGAACATCTTCGAAGGCGCCGCTGAAATCCAGGCCCAGGTGATCGCGCGGCGGTTGCTCGAAGGCGCCAACTGATCGCCATAAGGGAGCGGGCCAGATGCGATACGTGAGGGCGATCGTCATCAGTGTACTTGCCTTGGCCGTGAGCGCTCCCGTTCTCGCGGAGGACGATGACGACGGACCGCTGGCGGCGAGTTGGACCGCGACGGAGCTCAACGGCAAGCCAGTCGACGGTTTGACGTTCGATTACACGACGGACAAAGTCTCCGGAACCGGCGGCTGCAATCGCTTCAGCGGGCCGATTTCCATCGAGGACGACGCCGTCCAGATCGGGCCGCTCGCCTCAACCAAGATGATGTGCGAGGGCAAATCCGAGATCGAGGCGCAGTATTTCACGGCGCTCGAAGCGGCGCGATCGTTTGTCGTCGAAGGCGATTCGCTGATGCTGAAGGCCGACGACGGGCATGTGCTCGTGAAGTTCAAGAAGTGACGCCTGCCGGGTGTGTTTCTTTTCTCGGACGGCGATTCCACGTCAAAAGTATCTAATCCTTGGAAATCCTGCATCCCGGCGTCGCGGGTATCGGTCAGAAGCGCCGGGGCGTGGTAAGGCAACTTCCGGAATTGATCTAAGCACCGGAATCCAATGGCACGCTCGATCCTCATTACCGGATGTTCGTCGGGCATCGGCCTCGATGCGGCGCGCACGATGCGCGAGCGCGGCTGGCGCGTCATCGCGACGGCCCGGAAGCCCGAAGATCTTGCGCGGCTCAAGAATTTTTTGAGCGTCGAGGTCTTGCCGCTGGAGCTTGCCGATTCTCAATCGATCGCCACGTGTGCGATCAGAGCGCTCGAATTGACGCGCGGAAAGCTCGACGCCCTTTTCAACAACGCGGCATACGGACAGCCGGGCGCTGTCGAAGATTTGACGCCCGCGCTGTTGAGACAGCAGTTCGAAGTCAATGTCGTCGGCACGCACGACCTGACGCGGCGCCTCATCCCGGCGATGCGCAAGAACCGATCGGGGCGTATCGTCAATTGCTCGTCCGTCCTCGGCATGGTCGTCGCGCCTTATCGTGGGGCCTATTGCGCATCGAAGTTCGCACTCGAAGCGTTGACGACGTCGCTCAGGCTCGAACTCGAAGGTTCTGGGATTTCGGTTTCGCTGATCGAGCCAGGGCCGATCCGTTCGCGCTTTGTCGAGCGCGCGATGGCGCGCCTCATCGAGACGGTCGATATTGAAAATTCACCGCATCGCGAGGCTTATCGTACGCGGATCGAAGCCATGAAAGCGGGCGGGCAAATCACTTTCAAGTTGGAGCCTCAAGCGGTGACCAAGCGGCTCATCCATGCCGTTGAAAGTTCGCGACCGCGGCGGAACTATTACGTCACGACGCCGACCTATCTGGCCGCCGCCATGCGCCGGTTATTGCCGCAGTTTGCGATCGATTATTTTGCCCGGAACTTCTAAGGCGAGGGTCGAACAGTCAATATCCAGCCAATGCAGCACGCCATTTGGCGACCTTTTCTTCAAAAGGCCGTGCGTACGCAGGGCTGGTTGAGGGTAGCGGCGGCAGCAGAACGAGCTCCGGTGGCAGATCCTGGATCTTTCCAACGAGGCGCTTAAAGAATTTGTGCGCGTTGTTTCCGTTGAAGGCGACCGTACGGATCATTGGGTGTTGGCGGAAGAACTCTGCAAAATCGTTCGCTCGCTCGCTTTCTATTGCTGAATCCAGCGCGCTTCCTGTCCGCTCTGCACACTCCAGAACATCCCAAAGTGCGATGCGATTTCGCAGCAACATCGCGACGCGTTCTGAGTAGAGAGTTGGTGGCGGTTCGTTGAATACTGCCGCGATGGCCGGCCAGAAGTGGTTGCGAGTATGCCCATAATACTGCTGTAGGCGAAGAGACTCTTCTCCGGGGAGAGTGCCGAGAATTAGAATTTTTGCATCTGATGCGACGATCGGCGAGAAGCTGTACTTTGTGAGCGCCTCTATTGAGGTCTTCGGCCCGGGCGTTTCGCTTTTTGTAGCCATTTTTCCCTCACGCTCGATGGTAGGGGTGGCCCGACAAGATCGTCGCGGCGCGGTAAAGCTGCTCGATCAGGACAACTCGTGCAAGGCCGTGCGGAAGAGTCAGCGAGCCAAGCGAGAGCTTCATCACGGCGGCGTTTAGGGCGGCCTCACCATGTCCGTCGGGCCCTCCGATCAGGAAGACGCAAGCTTTTGCGCCGCCATCGCGGGTCTCGCGGATGAAAGCGGCAAAAGCTTCGCTCGTGAATGATCGTCCGACGGGATCGAGGGCGACGACGGCGTCGCCTGCGCCGATGTTCTTCAAAAGACGCGTGGCTTCATCGCGCTTGCGCTCGCCGACGTCGGTGGCGCGACTTTCTGGAAGCTCGCGAATGTCGACAGGGCCTAAGCCGAGCGATTTTCCGGCGCCATTCAATCGTTTGGCGTAACGCTCGACAATTGCGCGCTCCTCGGCGTCTTTCAGTTTGCCGACCGCCGAGATCGCGATGCGCATCAATAAGACGCCTTGCGGCCAAGTGCCTTGGCCGCGTCCAGATCAAGAAATTCTGCTCCCGCGCTTAGTGCTGCGAGGAGTCGCCGCGCGAAGCGTCCGGCGGGATCTCCGCCTGCCACATCTTTTCGAGGTTGTAGAATTCGCGAACCTCGGGTCGGAAGACGTGGACGATCACGTCGCCGGTGTCGATCAGCACCCAGTCGCAGGCGCTCATGCCTTCGACCCGAACGCGAGCTTCACCGCGGGCCTTGAGCTTTTCCCGCAATTGCTCGGCGATGGCGCCGACGTGCCGGTCATTGCGGCCCGAAGCGACGACCATGAAGTCGCCCAATGCGGATTTGCCTTCGAGGGGAATGGAAACGATTTCTTCTGCTTTCGCGTCGTCAAGCCAACGGACGACATCATCAAGCAGGGCGGCCGAGTCCGGCGCCTTGGCGGCGGACGGGGCGATTGAGGAGCCCTTACGGGCTGCCTCGGCTGTGGTTCGGATCAAGCGGCGAGAATCCTTTGCTGGTTGGTCCCGCATGTCTCTAAAGATCCGGGCGATCCGGATCAGTAACGATATTAATGGGCGTCGCGGCCGGCGGCAATTGGAAATCGGCGGCGATCTGTCTTGAAAATGTCATATTAGTCAATGACTTAACTGTTCTGCCCCACGGAACGCGGTGCTGCAACGCGCAAAGCGGTCGAGGAAAGGCCCGAAAGCCGGATGGTCAGGAGCATCCAGGCCGGGGGCTTCTGGCGAGCCAGGGAAGCCGCTTCAGACTCGGGCAGGCGGTAGCGTTTTAGCGCCTGTGCGGCGGGCGACGATAGTCCGGCGTGCCGCCAGCCCGGGCGGTCGACGACGGCAATTGGCATGATTTCAGCGATGTGCCGCCAATGCTGCCAGCGGTCGAAAGAGGCAAGGTTGTCGGCGCCCATGATCCAGACGAAGCGGGTCGCGGGATAGCGCCGCTTCAGGAATGAAAGCGTTCCAGCGGTATAGCGGGTGCCAAGCTCGCGCTCGAAGCCCGTAATCTTCATCTTCGGGCCGCGAGCAAAGGTCCGGACGAGATTCATGCGGCCTTCGAGCGAGTTAAGCCCGTCGCGCGATTTAAGCGGGTTGCCCGGGGTAATCAGCCACCAGAGCTGATCGAGCCGCAGCCGCTTCATGGCCGCTTCGGCGGCAATACGGTGCCCGTCGTGGGGAGGATTGAACGATCCCCCCATCACGCCGATGCGCTGCCCCGGCAGACAGAGAGGCGTGCGGACGCGAAGGGAGCCGAAGCTTTGCAGCGGAATCTTTCGCGTCAACTCAGACGTGCCTCATTCCGCATTCATCACTTCGGCCGGATCTGGCCGTTGCCGCGCACCTTGTATTTGAAGCTCGTCAGTTGTTCTACGCCGACCGGGCCGCGTGCATGCATCTTGCCGGTCGCGATGCCAATCTCGCCGCCGAAGCCGAATTCGCCGCCGTCGGCGAACTGGGTCGAGGCGTTGACGAGGACGATTGCGGAATCGACTCGATCGAGGAAGCGCTCGGCGGTCGCCACGTCTTCGGTGATGATGGCATCCGTGTGCTGCGAGCCGTAGCGCGCGATGTGGTCGATCGCTTCATCGACGCCGTCGACCAATTTGACGGCGATGATGGCGTCGAGGAATTCTTTGCCGTAGTCGTCGGGCGATACGGCTTTGACGCGGGAATCGACTTTCTGCACCGTCGCATCGCCGCGCACCTCGCTGCCTGCGTCGAGTAGGGCCTTGATCAGGGTCGTAACGAAGTCGTCTTCCGCGTTCTTATCGATGAGCAGGCACTCGGTAGCGCCGCAGACGCCGATGCGCCGCATCTTGGCGTTGACGACGATCGGCACGGCGATGTCCATGTTCGCGGCCTTGTCGACGTAGGTGTGGCAGATGCCCTCGAGATGGGCAAAGACGGGCACGCGCGCTTCGTCCTGGACGCGCTGCACGAGGCTCTTGCCGCCGCGGGGAACGATGACGTCGATGGCGCCGTTGAGGCCGCGCAGCATCGCGCCGACGGCTTCGCGATCCGTCGTCGGGACGAGTTGGATCGAGGCCTCGGGGAGCCCGGCCGCGCGCAGGCCTTCGACTAGGCAAGCGTGAATGGCGACGCTCGAATGATGGCTTTCCGAGCCACCGCGAAGGATCGATGCGTTGCCGGCTTTGAGTGACAGCGCGCCGGCGTCGGCCGTGACGTTCGGCCGGCTTTCGTAGATGATGCCGATCGTTCCAAGCGGCACGCGCACGCGCTGGAATTTCAGGCCATTGGGCCGGGTCCACTCGGCGAGAACGGTGCCGATGGGATCGGGCAATTCAGCGATCTCTTCGAGGCCTTTCGCGACGCCAGCGATGCGCTTTTCGTCGAGCAGCAGCCGGTCGACGAAAGCTGCTGGACGTCCGGCAGCCTTTGCGGCCTCGACGTCCTTGGCATTGGCTTCAAGAATTCCAGGCGTTGCGATGCGAAGGGCTTTTGCGGCGGCTTTGAGCGCAGTGTTCTTTTCTTCCGGTGTGGCGATGGCGAGCCGACGACTCGCGGCCTTGGCGGCTTCGCCGATGCCACGCATCAGCGTGGCGGTATCGTTCTCGATGCGCTCCGGTCTGTTCATCGCTCAAGTCCTCGTCAGCGCCATGTCGTCCCTGTGAATGAGCGTGTCACGCCCTTCGTAGCCGAGGATCGCGGCGATCTCGCTCGATCGTTTGCCCATGATACGCCGGGCTTCGTCCGCCGCATAGGCAACAAGGCCGCGGCCGAGCTCGCGCCCGTCGGCCGACCGTATAATAACGGCGTCGCCCCGGTCGAACGAGCCGTCGATGCGGGTCACGCCGGCCGGCAGCAGGCTTTTGCCGGTCAGGAGCGCTTTCTCGGCGCCTGCATCCAGGAAAACCTGGCCGTTCGGGACGAGCTGCCCGGAAATCCAGCGCTTCTTCGCCGTCACGGGGTCGGACTTGGCGATGAACCAAGTCACGCGCGCGCCTTCGGAAATGGCGCGGAGCGGGTGGTAGATCTTGCCCGTGGTGATGACCATGTCGGTGCCGGCGGAAAGCGCGATCTTCCCCGCCGTGATCTTGGTCTTCATGCCGCCTTTCGAAAGCTCGGTCCCGGCGTCGCCAGCCATCGCCTCGATCTCGGGCGTGATCTCGGTGACGAGTGGAATGTGCTTGGCGTCCGGGTCGTCGTTCGGCGGAGCGGTATATAATCCGTCTACGTCTGATAAGAGAACGAGGCAGTCGGCGGACACCATTGAGGCGACGCGTGCGGATAGGCGGTCGTTGTCACCGTAGCGAATTTCGGCCGTCGCGACGGTATCGTTTTCGTTGACGACGGGGATCGCCTTGAGGGCGAGCAGCACTTCGATGGTGTTGCGAGCGTTCAGATAGCGCCGACGTTCCTCGGTATCGCCGAGGGTCAGAAGAACCTGCGCGGCCGTCAGACCGCGGGCGGCGGCGAGTTCCTGATAGGCATGGGCGAGACTGATCTGGCCGACGGCCGCTGCGGCTTGGCTCTGTTCAAGCTCAAGGGGACCTTTCGGCAGCTTCAGCGCGTGCCGTCCGAGGGCGATCGAGCCCGAAGAGACGAGCACGATTTCCTTGCCGGCCTTTGCAAGCTCGGCGACGTCGTCCATCAGCGAGTTCAGCCATGCGGACTTGATACGGCCCGTGGCGCGGTCGGTCAGCAGGGCGGAGCCGATCTTGACCACGATGCGACGCGCCTCCGCCCATTCGGGGCGGGCCGTGAGTGTCGTTGCATCAGATGCGGACGTGTCGACCATTTCCATCTCAAATAACGGCCCGTAACGGTGGGCTTTGGCCAGCCTTATCAGCAAATGCGGTCATTCCGGCAAGGGGCGGAGGCCGCATATCGGCAATGCCTAGGGCATTTTTTACCAAATGCGGATGGAAAGTATCGCCGACCGCCTCTTTACGGGACGAATGACAAAAAGAGGAAGGTCCCGAAAATTACAAGGTGCAGGAAGCCGAAGAGGACGTTGGTTCGCCCGGTCCCGAACGTCAGGATACTGGTCGCGAGCGTCATGACGAGAAGAGCCTGGTCGCCCGGTTCGAGGCCGAGAATAAGTGGGGTGTGCAGGAAGAGATTGGCTGCGGCGATTGCGGGGATCGTCAGTCCGATAGTCGCAAGGGACGATCCGAGCGCGAGGTTGAGGCTCTTCTGCAGGTCGTCCTTCTGCGCAGCTCTGACGGCGGCGATCGATTCAGGGGTCAGGACGATCAGCGCGATGATGACGCCACTGATGCTGCCTGGGGCATCAAGTTGCGATACGCCGACGTTGATCACGACGGCAATGAGCTTGGCCAACAACACGACTGCTGCCAATGCAACACAGAGAAAGAACGCTGAAAGCGCGAGCTTGCCTTCGCCAGGGGTGGTGTCCTCAGGATCGGTGTGCTCGCCGACGAAGTAGCCGCGATGCAGTACAGTCTGCGTATAGAGAAACACCAGATAGAGCGCGATCGTGACGATGCTGACGTAGATCAGCTGGCCCTCTGAGTAGAGTCGGCCGGGTGCAGTCGTCGTATAGTTCGGCAGGATAAGCGTTAGCGTCGCCAGCACAATTAACATGGCGAGATAGATTTTTGCCGACGTCACGTCGAAGGTCTGCTCGCGGTGGCGGAGGCCGCCAGCGACGATGCAAAGGCCGACTAGGCCGGTCGTGACGATCATGATTACGGCGAAGACCGTCTCGCGCACGAGCGTGGGCGTCGCCTTACCCGTCAACATCAACGAAACGATGAGCGCAAGCTCGATGACCGTTACGGCGATTGTCAGAACGAGGGTGCCGACCGGCTCGCCCATGATGTGGGCGACGTCCTCGGCGTGATAGACCGCCGCGAACACCGCGCCGATGAGCAATGGGATTAATAGGACCGTTTCCACGATACCGATCGGGTGAGACGCGAAATCTTCGCCGTACCCCGTTGCGGTGGCGGCGATGAACAACACCAGCCCAAGGATCGGCACAGCCCAAGTCCAGACGGGGGTTCGGGCCGAATGGGTCATGTGCAGGTTTCCTGGATGTGCGCGAAGGGCGCTGGGCGTAGAGTTACTGGCGTGATGGGGCAATTGTGGGCGAGTTGCCCGCGCGCGGCAAGCGAAGCGACCCGCTTGGGCGGACTTTTACGGCTGCCAGGGTCCAGCGGCGTCGGCGTCCGGATCCTCGTCAGCCGCACCGGCACGGGAAATCTCGCGCGCAAGAGCGTAGAGCGCTTCCTTGACGCCCTTGCCAGAGACCGCAGACAAGACGAGCGGCGTTTTACGCGCGGCCTTCTTCAGGACATCTCGGCGTTCGGCCAGCGTCGCCTCGTCGAGCGCATCGCACTTCGAAAGCGCGACGATCTCCTTCTTTTTCTCGATGTCGTTGCCGTAGGCCTTGAGCTCGCGGCGGACAGTTTTGTAATCGGCAGCGACGTCAGCCGAGGTGCCATCAACGAGGTGCAGAAGAACGCGGCAGCGCTCGACGTGGCCGAGGAAGCGGTCGCCGAGACCGGCGCCTTCGTGGGCGCCTTCGATCAGACCCGGAATGTCAGCCAACACGAAATCGACGTCGCCCGCGCGCACGACGCCAAGGTTCGGATGCAGCGTCGTGAATGGGTAGTCGGCGATCTTCGGCTTCGCCGCCGAAACGGCCGCGAGGAATGTTGATTTTCCAGCGTTCGGCAGCCCGACGAGGCCGGCATCGGCGATGAGCTTCAGCTTCAGCCAGATCGTCAGCTCTTCGCCGGGCTGGCCAGGGTTTGCATGGCGAGGCGCCTGGTTCGTCGCGCTCTTGAAATGCGCGTTGCCGAAGCCGCCGTTGCCGCCCTTGGCGAGACGTACGCGTTCGCCGGGGGCTGTCAGGTCGGCAAGAAGCGTTTCGCCATCCTCGGCAAAGACCTGCGTGCCTGGAGGGACCTTGATCGTGCAATCGTCGCCGTTGGGACCGGCGCGGTCCTGGCCCATGCCCGGCGTGCCGCTCTTGGCAAAAAAGTGCTGCTGGTAGCGGTAGTCGATGAGCGTGTTGAGGTTCTGGACGCACTCGACCCAGACGTCGCCGCCCCTGCCGCCATCGCCGCCGTTGGGACCGCCGAACTCGATGAACTTCTCGCGCCGGAAGGCGATGCAGCCGTTACCGCCTGCGCCGGACCGTATGTAGATCTTCGCTTGGTCGAGAAATTTCATGACGCGAGTGCTCGTATAGCCATCGTCCACGGGCGCCGGCGCTCGTAAGAAAGTGCCGGCAGCTCGCACTGTCGTGCTTCGCACCAACCCGTCGCCGTGCCCGTGTATTTGAAACCGAGCTTACCAATGACGCGCGCGGATGCTTCGTTGCCCTTCAGATGCTTGCAGACATACCGGCGCACACCTGACTTTGCAAAGCCGTGATCCATCACTGCGCGCGCGGCCTCCGTCGCGTAGCCGTGGCCCCAATAGGGCTTGCCGATCCAATAGCCGAGCTCCGCGTCGCCGTTCGGCTCTACTGTGAAGCCGCAAATGCCGATCAGCTCGCGGTTCAGCTCGATGCCGAACACTTCCTCTCGCTCGGCAAGGCCGTCAACCCAATGATGGGCGGCGTCTTCCGAATAAGGATAGGGGATGCGCCCCGTCATGCTCGCGACATCCCAGTCGCCGGCGAGCGCGGCGATGCGCGGGGCATCACCGTCGATGACGGCCCTGAGATTAAGGCGTGCGGTTTTCATGGTGCCCGTTGGAGCGCAAATTCGGTTCACGATATGAGCCAGCCGCTCAAAAGGCAAAAGGGGACGGCAGAGCCATCCCCCGAGGGCATTACAACCTACTTTCGGTCCCAGGCGGGGTTTACTCCGCCGCGACCGGCTTTGCTGGCTTCACCGAAATATAGATCCGGCCGTTCCTCTTGGCCGCGAACTCGACGGTACCTTCTTCGACGGCGAAGATGGTGTGGTCGGTTCCCATACCGACGCCCGAGCCCGGATGCCACTGTGTTCCGCGCTGGCGGCAAAGGATGTTGCCAGGGATCACGTGTTCGCCACCGTAGCGCTTTATGCCGAGACGTTTGCTTTCGGAGTCGCGGCCGTTACGTGTCGAACCGCCTGCTTTCTTTTGTGCCATTTCAGAATCCTCGAATGGAGCGGCGGCTCGTTACGCGCCTGTGATGTCGGTGATACGCACGACCGAAAGGTCCTGACGGTGACCCTTCTTGCGGCGGGAGTTCTTGCGGCGACGCTTCTTGAAGGCAATGAGCTTGGGTCCGCGCGAGTGCTCAACGAGCTCGGCTATGACCTTGGCGCCGGAAACGATCGGCGCACCGATCGTAACATCTGCACCCGTGCCGACCATCAGAACCTGGTCGAACTCCACCTTGCTCCCGGCGTCGCCTGGAAGCCTCTCTATCGTGACGACATCGTCCTTGGAAACGCGGTACTGCTTGCCGCCTGTCTTGATGACAGCGTACATGGCTCTCTTCCTTTCGGCCTTTAAGGCCTGTTGCCGCGCCCTGTGGCGCCATCGTAAAAACGATGGACTTTCAGGAGGATGCTAGACATTGCTAGCAGGGAGCCTCGGGCAGCGCATTCCACGCGGGCAATTTTTCCTGCCCACGGGTGGCGCGCTTTATTGTCGAAGTGAGCCTGATTGTCAATTGCCGTGCGGCGTTTGGGCCGGCTGTTGGGCGGTCGTCAGGGGCATCGCAAATATCGAACGGCGTCCCTAGGTTTGATGGTCGGTGCGTCAGCAACCTAAACATAAAGCGGGGCATTCATGGCAGTCGCTGCTACGGCGTCCAAGTTATCGTCTCAAAATGCGGCTTTGCCCCGCATCCCCATGATAGACACCGGCGCGGATTTCCCTCTGGCGACACTCCGGGCCGCCGAGGATAAGACGCATGCTCTGCTCGACATCGCCACTCGCCGCTATCCGCGGCGCCTGCTCGCCGGACTGGATAAGGTCTCCCGCGCTTGGCTTGTGCGGTGGAACAACGAACATCTCGATGAGATCGACACGATCGCCGGCGTGCTCGGCCGACCGGGAGCTTATTTCTTTTCGGTCAATTACGAGTGGGCGTGCACTTGCCGCGCGGCACCGTCTCCCGATGGTGGTTCGGCTCGCCTCCTCCGAGTATTGGATTGGAAAACGCCGGGTCTCGGTGCCAATCTCGTCTGCGCCAAAGTCAAAGGCGCGTCGGCCGGGCCTTTCGCCGTCGTGACGTGGCCTGGTTATACCGGGGTTCTGCAGGTGATGGCGCCGGGACGTTTTTCGGCGGCACTCAATCAGGCGCCGATGCGCGATCCGACGGGACTTTTCTATGTCGATTGGGCGGCCAATCGCCGGCGGGTTTGGAAAATGCCGCATCCGACGCCCGCGCACTTGTTGCGCAAAGTTGCCGAGGACGCGCGGGATTTCAGTGAGGCTCGCCGCATGCTGGTCGAGCAGCCGATCGCGACGCCCGGCATTTTCACGCTCGCCGGTATTGCACCAGACGAGACGGCCGTCATCGAGCGTACCGAGCATGAGGCCCGTGTCCGCGGCGGAGATGCGGTGGCCGCCAATCACTGGGATGGGCCGGGCTGGTCTGGTCATTCGCGGGGCGAAAGGAGCGTTGAGCGGTCGTGCATGATGAAGAAGATCGAGCCTCGCTTGGACGCGGACTTCGAGTGGCTCGCCCCGCCGGTGCTGAACGAAAAAACTCGGCTAGCGATGGTTGCCGATGCCAAGGCGGGCCGTCTCATCGCACGTGGATATGAGGCGACGGGTCCCGCTACCGAGACGCTTGATCTCGATTGGCATGCGGCCGTCTGAGCGGCTTGCGCGCGGCGAAAAGCGAAGCTCTGCGCGCGACAAAGGTAACGGGTTCAGGGAAGACGGCTGCTCGCGAGTTCTCTGCAACGGCGATGCGATTGCCGCCGGAAGCGCCCCATCGCTAACCCGCGGTTCGTATCTTTTTGGTGCGCTCATTCGATGCTGAGAAACCGCGCGTCGAAATAGAAACTGACCGCACACTGACAACTAGCTCGAACGCAATGATTTCGGCTCACACTTGGCGGGAACAATTGCCTCGAATTGGAGATACTCGGTGAAGAAACTCGCAATCATTGCCGCTGCAACGTGCGTATTACTCGCGGATACGGCAACGGCAGGTCCGTTTGGCATGGTCGAACCGGCAAGCCAATCACTCGTGCAGCAGACGCACTGGATTCGCAAAGGCTGGGGTGGCTACGGCGGACCGCCTTACGGCATCCAATACTCACGCGCATACGGCTACGCATTCAATTCCGGATACTACGTTTCGGGATACGCCGGCTGCATGGGCGTTACGCAAATGTGCGCGAGCCGTTGGGGCTGGGGCGGCTCTGCTTTCCGTGCCTGCCTCTGGCATCACCCTTGCTGATCTGATCGACCACAAAGTGATCGGCATGACGACGGCTTCCGAAAGGTGGCCGTCGTTTTCATTTGGAGAAATCGCGATCACATGAGGTCGGCCCGGCTAATGAAAATAGCTCTGTCAAGAGTGAAAACTTGAAATAAATTGTGTGTTGCGATGCGGGCACCGCTGTGTTCGGATTGGGGCTGACGGGTGGGTGAACTCAACGGGGGTTCTCTCGTGATGTCGTTATGGGTCTGTAGCGCGCTGGCGTTTTTCGGATACCGGTGGGGTGCGCGTCGGTGCGTCGAGTACTTGGACCGCGCGTTCGGCGGAGAGGATGCTGAGCAATGAGTATTTCGTCGAATACAGAACGTCGTCAGCGCAGCAATGACGATGCGTTGATCCCGCTGACTGTGGTCGGATTACTTGCTGCCGTGATCGTCATGGGTTGGTGCGTGGTGAGCCACGTGCGCCCGAATATGCCCCATCCGACGATGGTGGATATCATTCCGCAAGCACAGCAATAAATCTGGCTAGATCAGGGGTGATCCGCCTCATATTGCGCGGCCTGATTGATCATAACATAGCGACCAGCCACGAACCCTATCGCGACCAGCACGCAGGCGATGGCAAAGAGTTTGACGTGGCGGTGCATGTTAACCCCGATGGCGGATGATCTCAGTCTGACGGCTCCATGATCGTCCCGCGATCTATGGCCACCCAAATTCCTTGCTCACTGCGGCTCTTACCACCAAAAGCGACTAAGGCCCCTGTAATCGCAGCGCCGACGTATCCCCATACGCCGTCGGTGTACCACGTTCCAAAATGCTCTCTCAGGCCGAACCAGATCGCGGCTAGACCTATTATTGCGCCGACGATTGCTGCAACCGCGTGGCTCATATCAGGGCATACAGTTGTTTCAATCTTCGTCAACCCTAGCACAACCGCTGCTGCGCCAACTCAAGCCCCAACAGCCGTTATCGACTTCCCGCATGTGCGTCATTCGCCCTTCTCGAATGCTGATAGGTTTCAGGAGCCGGGGGACTGATTTTAATGTGTGATTAGCGCGGGTGCTTGGCCCGTTGCCGGTTGTTCGGGCAAAGTCAATTCCGACAGTGCTTCCATCCCGTTCGAATCAAGTATCCTCAAACCCTTGTCGGAAGTGGCGATGAGGCCGCGTTGCTTTAGCTCAAGAAGAGCGGTCGCCAACGTATCGATGCTCATTTGAAGCTGCTCGGCTACGAAGCCGGATGCATGGTCGTCTGGGACCAGATTCGCGTCCCGACCTTCCGACGCATTGATACTCGCAACAGCCAATAGAAAGTTAGCCAGCCGTACCAGCGGCGGCAGCAAGTCACCTTCTAGCGATTTCCGGCGAAAGTAGTCGAACTCGCGATCATTCGCTTGGGCTATTCTGAAAAACAATCGATTGTTGTTGTGTAGTGCTGCATCCAATTCGTCTTCGGTGAGCACAGAGACATCAGTATCGGCAAGCGCTCTTGCGGTACTTACGTGAACCGGCGAACGCCCAAGGCCGATGATGTCTCCGGGGAATGCAAACTCAATGACGTCCTGTTCGCCGTTGCGCGCGTTGGTGTAGTGGCAGATCAAGCCGGCCTCGACGCGATACAGAGTACGCGGCTTTCCCGGTTCAAAAAGCAACTCGCCATTCGGAATGCGATTGTGGAATTTCCGGAAATGCCATCCCGTCGAGGCGTCGGGTTCCGGGCTTTTCGTGCTATCTGAATTGATATTGAAATCGATATTGAACATGACAGGCACTCCGGGGGCGGGCACCGACTGTCAATATTAATATGCCTCAATCAGAACACAATCCATCGAAAAGTGATCTCGCAAATGCGTCGTGCCGCTAGCGAGGCGCAACCAGTGCTCGCAGACGCATGCTGGTGCTCTTGACGACGAAAGTCGAGTTCGAGACGCGGCCTTTCGGTTCGCCGCAGAAAGCATTTGTGTCGGCCCAAAGTTTCGATCCGATTGCGGTGCCGATTGTTCAGCGCGACAGGGACAAAGAGGATTTGTTAGGGCGGCAAGCGACCATCGCGGGACCGCGATTGCTGCGCAGATCTGGTGCGATGATGCGATCGGCGTTCCGCCCCGCCAATCAGTGCAAAGGGTGTTCGTCGATAAACGTCAGGCGAGCGAGTATTTTATCGATGTCCTGTTTGAGATCTTGCAACTCCTGTCTCACTACAAGCAAACTTGCACGATCCAGCTCGTGCAGCGCTTCATCCGAAACACACTGAATTTTTCGGCAAAGCGCAATTAGCCGGTGAAGTTTTGTTGCCATGACCCATAGCTCCGAGGCGGGCTATTTTACACCTCTCACGCCAATTGCAGATTTTTCGCCATACCCAATGAGACGTATAGACCGCCGTTCAATAGTGGGGGCGGCAAGGAGTAGGTGACCGTTCGCGGGCAATGCGACAATGCCGAGAAAGTCGAGGCTTATCTAAAGGCAAAGAAGGAGATCTTGGCAAAATAGAAAGGGCGTCAGCCGGGGGAGGCAGACGCCCGACAACGGCGGCACGGGGGAGTGCAAATCCGTTGTGTAAGCCCCCGAGAGACGGAGGCGATGAGTTGTATTTAGTCTAATTGGTGGCGCCCGTCATCAAATTTGACGGCGCGCGGATCAACAATCGTCGCTGCACGGCACAATCGCTTCCGGCGTGCATACAAATCGGCTGCCCATTGCGGTGCCAAAGTAGGCGTCCAGCTGGCGCTAGTTTATTCGATAGTTGATGCTCAAACGGCCTTCCTGCATAGTCGGAGAAAGCCGCGCATTCACAAAGTCATTCAAGTTCGTGCCGTCGATCGTTGGGAACCCGAGCTTGCCGCTTCCGAAATCCGTGTAGCGAAACTCCGCTTTCAGTGAAATGTTGTCGGTCAGGAGCGTTTCTGACCCGACGCCAACGAACCCTCCCGATAAGGCCGGAACGTCTATAGCTGCCGAGATGTTCGTGTCGGCTTGAATAGAGACTTTGACGTTGTCGAAATCGACCCTCGTATAGCCGGCAGATACGTACCAAAGAGACGTCGGCCAGAATAAATAGCCAAGCCGCGCACCAACCGAGATTTTGTCGTTGATACCTACGGACCCGTGCACCTCGAGTGGATTTTCCGGGATAATTACGTGAAGATCGCTGCTCATGTTCGTGAAGTCGCCATCGACGAATAGCCCGACGACAACGCGATTTGATAGCTGATAGTCTGCTCCACCGGAGATCGAGACGAAGCCGCCGTCCGTGCCTAGTCCGTCTACGCCTAAATTCGTCCCCGCCGCTGACGGATCAGCCACGCCCGGTCCGGGTGTCGCTTCGAGCTTTGTATTTACAGACCCAAGTCCGCCGCCGATGCCTATTGAAAAGCTTGTCCAGCTCTTTCGATAAGTCGTCTCATCTTGAGGGAGAGGAGGGAGGTCGGCGGCCCGAGCAAATGACGCTCCACACAGAAGAAACGCGGTGCAAACCAACGCGTTTGGTTTTGAAAGCCATGTGTTCGTCCGCCCTGCCGAAGTATTTAAGCAGTGGACTGATGAAGTTTCTGAAAGGTTAAGAATCGCGCCAATTAAGGACGAATTGTTAAGCGGCGACGATATTTACTTTTCGCGCTAGTGCGCAAAGATGGTCTGGGATCGAGCATCTCCACCATTTGCGGCGGCAGCTACTACCAGCCTGCGCGCGTGCCTGCGGCAACTGAAGAGGAACTCAAGAAATGGAATGGGCGTCAGCCGGGGGAGGCCGACGCCCGAGCAACGGTCACACGGGGGGCGTGCAAAACCGTTGGTAGCGCCCAGAGGGATATTGGGTTTTCTTTTTTTATATGACTTTGACGAGCCTAAGTCTTTAAATTTCAAGCATCAGACAAATAAATTCGATGCTGCGCCGCCGGAATGAGCACTATCGCACGCTTCGGCGGCGAGATGCTTGACCCTGATGACAGACCACGGCGGCCGAAACATAGGGTGACGGAAGTAATCAATATCTGAGAGCTCAATCGGCTGAAAGCTGCTGGAACAGTTTCAGATCAAGAATATACGCGAATGAGAGCCCGGCTAGTACAGTAGCCAGAGGGCAAAAGAAGCAGGTCGCCGAGCGTGATCTCGGCGGCTCCGATTATTTACGCCGCCGTTCCCAAAGCAGCTGCACGGAGTTTGCCTGGATCGCGCTCGCCGTGGTCAGCAAGATCGAACAATCGCTCAATGATCTCGTCCACGTCTATGTTCGGCCACGATTGCTTGGCTTCCGCGATGATCTCTTCGAGGACGCGATGAAGCTCATTCAGCTCGTCTGAGCTATACGGGCACATGGTCATTGAAGTCCCCCCGGACTGCGAAGCGCTGAGGATAATACTCCCAGTTCGCTGCGCCCGCACGTCACGTTTTTTCGGCCGTCGCTGCCTATGCACCTTTTTGTGCGATGCTGTAATTTTTGGCGGAAACAAGCGCCGAGCGCTTGGATATCGGTATATCCGAAATGGATCCAGCCTGGCGATTTGCGCTCCCACCCCCGCTTCGGGCCTTAACATCGCGCGCAGGCGAGCCCTTGGCTCGCTCGCCTAATCGCATCGGCTTTGGGAAGCGCCCGTCGCTGACCATTCGCTTGATCGTGGAGTGAGCGATACCCGTTAGGCGGTGAATACGGCCTCCGTTGCCGTGCTCACAGACGGCGCCGAAGCGTTCACGGAGAGTAGTCAAGAGCTCAACGTCTCAGACGATCCTAGCGAACGGCTTGTCGACTTGTTGCGCGCGTCTGGTGGGACCGTGTTCGGGGGACCGAGAACCTTTGCCAAGGCGATCAGCATTTCGCCCGCCTCCGTTAACGGACGGTTTGCTCCATGATCTGAAGGCGGCGGGCAAAGTGGCTCTCGACGTCGGAAAGAATGGAACACGCGTTAGGCTGATGGCTTGAAATTCAAGCAAAGGTGTCCGCCAACCGCCGACAGAGGGAAGCGTTCATCTATCTGTGTTTATCCTTGTGGCATTCGCTTTTGACGTCTTCACTATATCATCGCTGACAGCAGCCTTTGTATCCGCGTAGTCGCTGTCCTTGACCAATTCACGGTGGCGATGAACGGAATGATTTACATTCTGTCAGAGGCGAAAGCCCGAAGGAGTGGTGGAGACACCGAGCCCCTCCTTGCTTGACGCGGTTTCCGCATTTTGCCGCCTCCGTGATCGACTGTTATGCTGCTCGACTTAGAGCAGCCGGCCGCGTGGCACTGGACGTCCGACAAGAATGGCATCGTGTTCGTTGAAGCCTGGTCGCCTAATCCGCACCAGATTCTCGAGCACACCGCTATTCAGGTGATGCCCACGGACCTTCTGCTCCGCAATGCGCAGTGCACTTACCCACGGAGAGCCGCTTGTGCTGCGAACGGCCGACGACGGCATTTGTTTTGCGTAGCTGTCGAACCTCGGATCTACGGGGTATCAATACAAACCATCGGTTACGGCAACGCGACGTATCGTTTTGTCATGGTGATAAGCCTACGGAGGGACGGTGCTTACGTGCCGTCCCTTCGTAGGCTTATCAGCATGACAAAACGTACGTCGAGCCTGGTGTGCTATGGAAGGCGATGCGCTATGATACGACGATCGATGAAAGACAAAACTATGCCACCTCGTCTTCGAGGAAACCTGCTTCGATGGTCTGCCCGAGCATGTCCGGAAAAAAGGTCCGTGGCAGCACCTGAAATGCGGAGAGTTCGAGAACCTGCGTGCGGACTACCGCCAGGCTTCAACGAACACCGATACCATTATTGTCGAGTCCAATGCGGCGGCCGTGTTCTACGCCGAGACTTAACAGTCGATTACC
Source organism: uncultured Alphaproteobacteria bacterium (assembly GCA_963710005.1). Lineage (GTDB taxonomy): Bacteria > Pseudomonadota > Alphaproteobacteria > Rhizobiales > Hyphomicrobiaceae > Hyphomicrobium_B. The sequence continues at coordinate 12,901 of CAVPYR010000002.1, read as the reverse complement.
CCTCAGCATTCGGCTAGCCCGTCAGCGACTGGCGGGGCTATCTCTTACGCGACGCTTCGAGAACGCCTCATCAGTACGGGTGATAGGCGCGCCGTGGCCGATAGTAATAGTCTCCGTAGTAAGACCCATAGCGTAGAGGCCCGTAGAAGGCTGGGCCGGGATACCACGGCGGGCCCGGATAATAAGTCGGCGTAAAAGAATATCGGTACGCCGCCCTATGGGGGTTAGGGTGTCCAAAACTGGAATAGCCCCGGCGATGGTTTGCCTGCGCTGATACGGCGAAGCTCATGGCGGCCAAGATCGTCACAGCGGCAGTGACGAGATGTTTCGGACGGACCATCAAACACTCTCCTTAAGCCGAAAGCTTCGAGAGCATCCAGCTTAGATGACGTTCCTAGCTAAGGAAATTTCGCCGAAAGTTATGATGAATATTCCACTAGTCGCCTAGAATGTCCTTTCAAGCGACACTCCCAGCACCAGCCACACGGTTCGCAGCTTGCGAGCAGTTTTCGTGTGCGTAACGCCAATGAGAATAGCGGAGAAATTCCATCCGATTGGAACACGCTTCGCTCGCCGGGCGTTTCTCCTCAAACCAAGGAGAAGTGCTCATGAGAAAGCTCTTAGCGGCGACCGCGCTAATGGCAGTATTTGCTGTCGGACCCGCGTTCGCTCAATCCGTACCGACCGACGCAACACCTGATCGCGGCACGAAAGGCGCAGACAGTGTAACCCCTGGTGCCGTTGGTCCTGGTAGCGAGAATAACGCGACTGTCTCGCCGACGTTCGCCAACGATACCGATGCACTCACAGCCACCAGGCGATATTCCCGCGTCATCAGGTGCCAGCAGCGGGACGAGTGGGACGACGGGTCCGCACGATCCAACGCCACCGGCAAACTCTTCGGCACAATAAGTGCGGTCAAAGGATGGAAAAATGGACCACCACAAATTCCCGCTTGAACGAGCCTTCGAGTTGGCGAAGGAGGGTAGCTGCCTGACCATCACCGACATTCGACGCAAAATGCAATTGGAAGGGTACAACTACACTCAAGTTGAAGGGCGGGAACTTCACAAGCAACTGAGGGCGCTCATCCTCCAGGCGCCAGGCTTCTCTCCAGACATCAGGAAGCGGTGAGATTTCGGGAAGAACGTTATCCGCGAACGTAACGAAACAAACCCCGACCACTTGCGCGGACGGGGCAATACTTCAAGAACTTGTTGTCGAAGCTAATCGCAGTAGCGATAGCCATTCCGCCAATAGCATCCATTACCGCTCGCAGCCGCCGCACCAACAATGGCCGCGCCTACACCGAGAGCAATCCATTGACCGTTATGCCAGTGGCCGCGTCCGCGATTATAGCCACCGTGGTAGCCGTTGTGTGCATAGTGGCCGCGACCGCCATTCCAATGCGCGCTGCGAGCTTCGGCTACTGGAACAAACGCTGCAAAGGATAGCGCGGCAGACAGCGCCGCAATCGTGCTGATAGTTTTTCTCATCTTGTTTTCCTTGAGTATCGAAATGGTTCGGTTCGCCGGCGTGGGCATTCGCGTCGCTCTGCAAAGCGCCGCGCTATTTGATCTGCCGATTTATTTGAGTGCCCCGTTTTGCGAGGCGAAGAATGACGCGTAACCGATGCCATCCCCACAAGCATCTCGGTCATCAGAACCACAACCACTGAGAGCGTGAATTAGTTGCGTCGCGTTTTGAGTTATTCGCTCCGTCGAGGGCGAAGCGGCTCGCCGTTTGCCGATTAAATCTCGATACGACAATCACTTCCGACACCACCCCCCTTGTTTTCGTGCGTTCAACGCAACGGGCATAGCCCAGAAAGACACTTTCATGAAGGCGTTCGACCAAGTCTCATCACTCGACAATGTAGACGCCGACGCGTTCGCTCTATCCAACGCTCTCAGCAAAGAATCTGCCGCTCAATCGACTTCCTCATCACCGGAAATCTACGCGCCGAACTTCAAAGCCGATGCCTTCATTCGATCTTCGGCGCTTCCAATACCCGATGCCGTATATCCCGTACCGGGCATTTATTCACCAAGCATTGGGTGCTGTCAGAGAGTTCTCGGCATCGGCGATGAGATTGCCGCCGGAAGCGCCGACCCTTCGTTAGTGTGTTCGCTTCTCATCGCTGGAAGGGCGGCACAGCGGGATTGATACAGAAATGTATCGTGCTTGCCCGCGCATCGGCGTGCCGCGAAGCCGCCAACCGCAAAAATATAGCAGTCTACGCAAGCGACGTAGTCACAGTCTCGCGCGTTTAAACAATGCCGACCCAACAACGGCCGAGAATAAAAATGGAGGAAGCTATGCGGAAAATATCAGTCGGCTTGTTCGCGCTTGCAGCAAGTCTCGCGTTAGGCGCAACCACGGTGGTCGCTAAGGACTACGGCGACAGCGGCGGTGGTGGCGGCGGAGGCGGAGGCGGTGGCGGCGGTGGCGGTGGCGGGCAAAGCCATCAAAGTAGTGGTGGCGGCGGCAGCGAGAAGATGCACGGAGATAGCGGCGGAGGCGGCGAAAAGATGCGCCACGACGACGGCGGCGGCGATCGAGTTCGTCATCGCGAAGGGGATGGCGGAAGGGAGCATCACGGTCGTGGCCACTGGCGCGGCGGTATATGGATTTATGACGACTACGATGAAGGATACGGCGGCGGCTATTGCTATCGTTGGCGGCACGAGTGTGCGGACCGATGGGGTTGGGGCGGTCCGGGTTTTCGACGGTGCCTACGGGGCCACGGGTGCTAGTCGCAAAGCTTAACTGTCGAAGTAAATTCGAGGTCGGAAGGTTCTTTCTGCCCCGGCCTCTTTCTTTTCGGAGGACTACGGCATGGAATTAATCGACGTCATAAGAAAGATCGCCGAACTACGAGGCACCACCATCGAACACGAAATCGCCCGCCATAACATCGGCATCATTGAGCAGCGCTTGGAGAGTGGAAAGCCGGCACCTTGCGCGAACGAGGAAGAGCGTGTGGCGCGGGCGAAGGCGGCGAGGAAACGGGCGGTCGATAAGGCGCGGGAGAAACGGCAAGCGGCGCGCCGATGTCTACCCAAGCAATTCTCTCGTTAGGCTGAGGAGTTCACAAGCTGAAGCTGCAATCTGACGACCAACAAGAAAGCGGCATCTTCTTTCTTCTCTGTGATTAAATACAGGCTCACTCCATGCTTGGATTGCCCTTCGACACTTGTCGGTGCCTTGTTTATTTCGCTCGTGTCGGCGGCCTCGTAGCGCTGATCAAGAACTCCTGTGCTGAGCGGCGTGTCTAGAGAAATGTCCACGCCCCAGAGCAACGTGCGGCTTCGAGGCGTTGTGATGCCGCTGGCGGCACTCTGAAAGCTGCCGTGGTACGTTTCTTCGACCCCGGTGTGCGTATTGCGGAATATGCATAACATGTTCTGTTTGACCGACGACATGGGAGGCTCGCGCACCGGGGCCTCGTCTTGGCCTTTAAGCCGGTCACCCAAGCTGCAAATGAGGTCGCCGATCCGGCGATTTTCCGCAGAGACAGATTGACCATTGACGCATAACGCCGCCAACAGGACGACAGCGATAATCGCGATTTTCATTCGGTTTCCGATGCTCAAGTCCGATAACTTCCTGCCTCAGCGGCGAATAGTTTCCACAAGCGCGATCCCATACGTCTCTGAAATTCTTCAGTCAGACGTTATCCACTTCGGTTCCTCCTCGCCACTTTTCCTCCTTGGTGTCGAACAGATATGGTGCGGCGCGGTTCTGCACAAACGGGGTCACTGCAAAGCGTGATCACCGCAAGAGTTGAGGGAAGCGTGCTGCCGACACCCCGGCTCTGTGGGGCACAAGCCGGGGTGTTCAATCATCGCAGCCTGAGGGACAGCACCGGGGGCGTGCGGCTGTGATAGACATATTAACGATAGGGTTGCGCCAAGGTTCCGCTCATCGAATTTTTTCCGGTAGAAAATGACTGCGTATTCGGCTGCACGGCCTGCCCTACTACGCCGCAGTCCTTCTCGTGACGATCCACTTCAGAAAATGGAACAAGTTGTAAAGCGTCAATTCGACGGACGCTGTGAGCAGAAGCAAGAATAGTGATCGTTGCCCCAAATCCTCGCTGATTGCGCCACGCACCCGATAGCGCATGTCTTCGGGGAAATAGGTCTCGATCATCGCGTACAACGCGTTCGTCATGGGCAACAGATGGGCGTAAAACCAGCCCAGCCAATCTAATCGGTAGACGTGAAGGTAGGCATAGATCGACCAAACTACGAGGATCGTCACGAATAACAAAACGACCTTCCCGAAGAACAACCAGGCGAAGCTTGGTCGAGCGAGGTTCCTGGCTTCAATGTAGCTCATGGCTCGGTGCTCCTGCCCCGACAATTGCCCGCCTACGAATGCTGATCCGCAGCCGAGTTGTTTTGTACACTACGACTTGGATGGGCGATGGCGCCTTGCGGACCGCCTGCGAAAAATTGCCATATCGGAACGAAGCAAACGACAGGCCATTTAGGCTGTTCAGCTTGCGGGAGTAGTTGATGACACGGGTGCAGAAGATTGTCGTGCATGTCGTCTTGATCGCTGGTTTCTTTGCAATCACCTATCACTACGGCCATCTGACCGATGACCCCCACGCGCAGGCCAGCGATTAGTTGCCGAAGGTGGGCGGCTTATCGCCGCCGTCAGAGCTGGGCGCGAAGAGGTCCGCTGGAGGTGGGCATTGATAGCTGTCCGGGAAGCACAGCAGCATCCTGGTTGGCTCCCAACGCTTCTTGCACCGCCCTCTGCACAGCTATGGGGTCACTGAGTGGAGGAAGTCGTATGTCGTCTACACCCGTGCCGTGAAACTCGACATTTCCGTAGTTGAAAATCCGACCCCAAAAATTCTGACGCAACTGCACCTCTTCGATTGCACGAAGCTGAAGATCGTTGGTTCGGCGTTGGAAGAAGCCCCGTTTGTAGATCAGACGTAGATTGGTAACAGCTATCTCTGTCGTCCACGGTCGATACATGATCAAGCAAAATGCGGCCACCGCGCACAGGATAATTGAGAGCCCGATTACAGAAGCGTCGTAAGGAACGCAAAGAAGTCCGGCAGCAATTCCAATGCCGAGCACCAGCCACGCCGACAAATAGCGAACAGTCGGAAATTTAGCGGTGTAATGAACCGTCTCGTTAGCCCCAAGACTTTGCTCGATGTAGGTCATCTGTCTTTGGGTGATCCAATAACGGTTGCAAACTTAACGCGGACGTTAGCTAGGCGGTTCCTGATGGGTCATCTCGCGCCCTCAAACTGCTCGATGGCGTGCGTCTTCAGCAACTCCGAGTTATGTTGTCCAGAGTTCGCAAGGGACATCAAAATTCCTGCGACACGGTCTCGCTGCGTTTGATCGGCGTCAGCTATTCCGAGATCTTCGCAGACAACGTTGAAGGTCGACAGAAGAACGTTGTTCTCGTCGTTGCGGTAGTTTCCATGCGGATGTTTCACGTTAGCTCCTTCGCACACACAGGCGGGAGCACATCATAACTCTCAGCCATCGACGCCCTGGGATGCTGTACGATGGTGGTTGGGTGAGCGTACTCTCTATGAGGCTGCGCGGATAGCGGCGTTTTCGAAGCGAATAGCCGGCTAGTTCACGGTGAAACGCGTTACGCCGGATCACACTTTTTCAGGCACGGAACTAAATCGAAGACGCTGCGGTTGTTCGATGGATGGGTAATAGCCCTCAGAATAAGAGGCACCGGTTTTGGGTTGTGCCGGCCGGTGCCTCGTAGGCTTTTTCAAAAAATAGGACGACCATGGAACTCGGCGAGTTTGTCCGGCGTGCGCGCGCGTCGAGGCTATCGAAGAAGTCGCGGTTTGACGATGCTTTCGAAAGAGTGCGCCGCGAACTTCGTCTGCTCGACGCCAAGCCTGCGCTACCCACATCACCAACTGTTGGTTTCTCGCGGAGATGGAAGTCTGATCGGGCCGTTCTCTCGCTTGCCCGACAAGACCGAGCGCGTCCTCAGCGGAAAGAGGCCTGATCGGATTTGCCAGGTTGAATAGAGAAGGGCTCCGTCTATCGAGCCCGCCTACGAGCGCCCAACCTTGTCTAAAAGCTCCTCAATGATCGCTATCCTGCGCTCAATTTCAGCCTCGATTGAGCGGGCAACTTCATCTTCACCATGCAGCGCAGTCTCGTTTAGCTGCCGATGTTCAGCGAGGTCTTTTTTGAGCTGGGCTAGTTGGGCTTTCAGGTCATCCATTCTCATAGCTCCGCTTTATTGCATTTGAGAATACGTCTTCAACTAAATCATCCCGATGCATTGACGGCGCCATTAAGTCAACTCCAACCCGACGCCTTCACCCACACAAACCGATTGGCGCGCTGCCTCGCGTATCGCGTCAGGTGCTCTCGGTCGCGTTCCCCAGTAGAGCGATAAATCCAGAAGGGCTTGAGCCACTTCCTCGTCCAATCCCTCATAATCAAAAGCCGGGTTCATCGAGACGGTCTCTTCAACGATATGCTTGCGGATTTCGAGCAGCATCTGCGTCGTGGCTTCGCCGTGCTGGGCTTCTTCAATTCGCTTTCGTACAGCGCTCATAAGTCCCCTCAATCAAATCCCGTGTTAGCGAAACAGCATATCGCTCTCGCCAGCGTCAAACCCTGCTGCCGGCTCAAGCGAATTCCCCTGCCGCACCTACGTGTCGTCGGTCGTTCGACGGCGTGAATGGTCAGGAGGCGGATGCCGTGGCTGTCGTGGATTTCCAGAGCGTCCCAAATCTCGACGATCTTCCAAGGCGGTGGGAAGCGCTTGCGAAGCGTCTCGGCCATGCGAGAAAGGCTAGCAGGATGAGAACAAAAAGGGAACTCACAAAATGTGAGGAAGCGTTACTTGCACCTGAAACCAGTCGGGCATTCCGCGCATTGAATTGCGTACGCAGAGCATTGATGATGTCGTTCTCTGAAAAACCGCCATGAAGTATTGCGGTTCAGTGAGCATGGTAGTCAAAAAGGTGGACATGGGCCAACAAACCCCGCCACGTGTTCTGATCGTCGAAGACAACCCGCTGATCGCGATGGGCCTTGAGGATATCCTCGAAGGCTTCGGCTGTCAGGTGGTCGGTCCTATCAGTACGCTCAAGGAAACGCTCGAACGCCTTGAGGAGGAGCAGATCGACGTCGCGGTCGTGGATTATCTACTCGAAGACGGAAACTCGGGCCCGATCGCGGAAACCCTCAACGAGAGAAGCATTCCTTTCGCCCTGTGCACGGGGGCGGGCGAAGGCGAGATCAGCTCTCTATTTCCGCACACCCCTATTCTGAGCAAACCATACAATCCAGATGACGTGTCGCTGGTCGTGAATAGCCTGATCGCTAGTCGCTTGGCTGGTACCCTAAAGTAGAACGAAACTTCGCCCGACTATCTCCGTTCCACTATGTAGGCGAAGAGACGATCGGCAAGCGAGCGATGAAGGGCGAGGTCACAATACTCGTAGTGGAGGATGAATTTCTTATCCGTTGGGATCTCGTCTTAGGTGTGGAGGATGCTGGATACCGGGCCAAGGAGGCCTCGTCGGCAGGTGAAGCCATAGGCGTTCTTGAGAACGATCCCAGCATTCGCGTCATCATCACGGACATCGGCATGCCGGGGACCATGGACGGCGTCGCATTGGCGCATTACGTCCACGAACGGTGGCCGCCAACGGTCATCGTTATTTCCTCGGCCTATCTTCCCGAACGGCTCTCCGGCGCGCCCCAAGGCAGCATGCAGCTTCCGAAACCCTACACGCGCAAGATGCTTCACAAATTGTTGGGCGAGGTGGATTTGGCGCTTGGAGCATGAGTTTTCTAACGAACGAAAGACCGCCGAGGCCGTGACATTCACTATCGAAAATGGGTGGCCTTATCAGGTCGCGCTCGCTCAACGACTGACCACGGGAAGACGCTCGACGTCGTGTACCCGCTTCTGCAAAGACCTCTCGCTCTGCCAGCGCGGCCACTGCTTCGTGCGCGGCTCCGAATACATCAAGGTCTGGTGCTTCGCTGAAGAAGCCGACGCTCAGAAGTTCACGCTCGCTTTGGTGGCGAGCTGATCGCTGTTGAAGATAGACCAAGATGGCCGGGGAAGGAAAGGCGGCGCTGAATTGCTTCACGTCACCTTCTCGCAGCGCGATAGGAACCCCACATGAAGAGTGCCGTTAGCCTCGCAAGGAGATCAATCGGAGGAAGTCCTATGGCCATCCATTATCACGCCCGGCGAAGAGGATTTAATCATACCCGCCGAAGCGGCCGAACGAGCATCGACGATATGGTGCGTTCAACAGACGTCACACTTCATGTCGCGATCATCGTCATGCTGCTCGCCTTCGTATTTGGTGGTTGGTATCTCTACGAACGCGCGACCCCAACGGTGGACAACACCAATGGTAGCGCTTCGACGATAAACGCGCCTCCCATCTCGCCCTCATCGCCGAACGCAAACCCTTCTCATCCGGGGCCGCCGTCAAATCCCGGACCGTAATTAGGTCGATGACGCTCCATCGCAAATGAGCGACCGAAATTCGCCGGTAGCAAACGTAATGAAGTTGCACTCGACCTAGCCAGGGCGGATCAACATGGCGAACCGCCCCGGCCGCAACTTTAAATGCTCAGTGCGTCTTCATGCCTAACTTCGTGTAAGCCTCTCCGAGCATCGTGCTGCATTTGGCCATATCACCGGCCTTCATCGCTGCCGAGGCATCAGCAAGAAGCTTCATGACCGTTGACGAAATGTCTTTTGGTGCCTTTGCGGCAGCGTCTTCGGCAGCCTTCATGTCCTTGGAGCAATCCATCGCAGCGAACGCCGGACTTGTGAGGCCAACTACTGTTGCGACGACGGCGATTGCAAACGTTTTCATGGGTTTTCCTCCCAGTTTATATTCAATCGTGAACCTGTTTTTGACAAATCCAATCGACTGCAATTGGCGGTATAGGACGCGGCGATGACGCCTCTGCGGCGGCACCTCCACAGCGCGCCCCGCCTTAATGCATCCGAGGTGGTGAATGACGCGAACCGTTCAAGTGTCTGCAAGCGAGGCCGACAGCGATTGTGATCGACGCGAACGATACCGCGATGCGGCAAGCGCGACGTACTCAAAACCTTGCCATCTTCCTTCTCGGTCGACGACCGCAAGGGATTTCAGAGCCGCTTCCGCGCGTTGATCGCGACGACGAAGCCAACGGTCAGAAGCTCGATTATGGTCCGGTGGTTCTGAGCGAAGAAGACGCTAGCGCTTTCGGTCGAGACATCTTCCAGATTTGCAGAAAGTGATGTTTGCGCAAACAAGTGGTGGTGGTCGTGGGGGGGCGAATTGAGCTGATTGCGCTGAGCGGTTCGGCGGTGTGATGATCGCTGTTGAAGATCGACCAAGGTGGCCGGGGAAGGCGCGTAGGCGATAGGCAACATTCCTTGAGCCGGGCTACCGCTTGGATCTTTCAAATACCTAGATACCGGACGAGAAGTGCCGATGCCGACGCGGCGCCCAACACGGCTGGGATACTCCAATGCCGCTTGAGTAGCAGGAAGCCGGACAGGGCCGATAGCGCCACGACCCGCCAATCGAGCGACGAGAGCGTCGGCGTCCACAGCTTCAGCGGGCCGAATTCGATCAGCGTCACGCTACCGAAGAAGACGTGCAGCGCGAACCAGATCGCCAGATTGAGGATGACGCCGACAACGGCGGCGGTAATCGCTGCAAGTGCACCCTTGAGCCGTGGCTGTCGTGTTATCCACTCGATGTACGGGGCGCCGGCAAAGATCCAAAGGAAGCACGGCGCAAATGTCGCCCATAAAGCAACGAAGGCGCCGAGCAGACCCATGATGACTACCGGACCACCGCCGTTGCGATAGGCGGAAAGATAGCCGACGAATTCCGTAACCAGAATGAGCGGGCCCGGCGTCGTCTCGGCAAGCCCAAGGCCGTCCATCATCGTGCCTGCATCGAGCCAGCCGTAGCGGACGACGACGTCCTGTCCCATATAGGCGAGCACGGCATAGGCGCCACCGAAGGTCACGACTGAGAGCTTGGAAAAGAACAAGCTCATCTGTGAGAGTACGTGGTCGCGACCAAAAATGACGGCAAGCGTTAGCAGTGGCGTGAACCAAATGACGAGCCAGACCGCAATGGCGCGGATGGTATGTGTCGCCGGAACCAATATAGAAGCTAGGATTGGACTGTTTAAAACATCCGCCCGCGCGACGCGAAAGTAGCCGAACACGGCCGCCGCAAAGACGATCAAAGGAAACGGCGCGCCAACAAAGAAGATCGCAACGAAGGACAACGCTGCGATCGCCCAGTGCTCGCGCATCTTCAAGGCGCGGTTGGCTATGCGGAGTAACGCTTCGATAACGATGACCAAGACGGCGGCCTTGATGCCGAAGAAGATGGCCTCGATTGTCGGCACATTGCCGAAGGCCGCATAGATCATCGACAGCGACAGAACAACCAGCGCGCCGGGAAGCACAAACAGCAAGCCCGCTGCCAGGCCGCCTTTGAGACCGTGCAAGCGCCATCCCACATAGGTGGCTAGCTGCATCGCTTCGGGGCCGGGCAACAGCATGCAGAAGCTCAACGCAGCGAGGTAGTGCTGTTCGTCGAGCCACTTCTTTTCGTCGACGAGGATGAGGTGCATTAGGGAGATTTGGGCGGTAGGACCACCAAAGCTCAGAACGCCGATCCGCGCCCAGACACGCAGCGCCTCCCGAAAACTCACCCGGCCAGGGCCGTCGCCGAGTGATACGTCCACCGTTTCCGACACGGTCATGGTGCACCTCCGTCGCTCTTGCTCGGCCAGTTGTGCGTTTCTTCGGAAGCATCGCGGCACCAAAGGTAAAGCGCGTCGTAGATCAGCAGCCCCGCGCCGAGCTGCTCAAGATCGTCGTCAATGAGCTGCGATAGGCCTAGCGAGATGGCGAGCAGGCCAGGGGCTTGCGGCGCAAGGTCGGGGCGCGCCGTATCGGCCCCTCGCACGATGGTTGCGAGACGGTCGAGCGCCGCACTCTGCAAACCGAATTCGGCGAGCATCGTATCGAAGGTGCAGGTCTCACCGCGATGGCTCCAAAAGACGCCTTCGATATCGAACGGCGTTGCACCGAATATTTCAGCGACGGCTGGGACCTCCGATGGCGCCACGAAGAGGAAGGTGGCGCCGGGATCGACAAAACGCCGGATCAGCCAGGGGCAGGCAATGCGATCGACTTTCGGGCGTTCGCGCGTGACCCATACGCTGCGGCCTTCGCTGTTTCGCTTTGGGATCGGCTGTGTTTGTGTGAGCAGTTGACCGGCATCGCGCCAGGCTTCGAAGCCGCCAGCGAGATGCACGGCGTCGATGCCCTCATGCCGTAGCCACGCGGCCGCGCCTTGACTGAGACCGTGGCCCTGACGGCAGATGCAGACAACCTGTGTCCCCGCGAAGTCCTTGCTCCACGTTTCTACACGGGCTGCATCACGGCGAATGGAGCCGGGGATCAGCTTTGCGTCGGCGGCAAAGGCATCGTCGCCGCGCAGGTCAACGAGCATGGGGGAATGGCCGGTGCCGACTGTCCGCGCCAAAGTATCAACAGTGATGGACGTAAAAGAAAACAAGCTGCGCCCTCCGCTTGCGACGGATGAGGCGCGATGCTTGGGCCGAAGGCCTGAGGTAGGACCGGGGAGATCGCGTATGCCCCCGGCAGATGCGCCACCATATCGTATCCCGTATCCTCCGTTCAAGAGGTCAAAGGCGCGTGACCGCGTTCCACAACATCAACAGGCCCAGGCCAATACGGCAACGGCACTGGCCATTGTCAGTGAAATTCGCATGCGGCTGAACACGTTCCCGGTATCAAAAAGTTCTCGATATCGAGGCGCGCTGGCTGGGCCATCGTCTCTATTCCGACGTCGCCATCCTCGTCGATGACACGTTGCCGGTGGCCGACGCCGACCGGCTCGGCGAAAGCCGAAGCGAGCGCCGTGCCACTCTACCGGTTTAGCACTGAAAAGGAACCAGCCTGGCGTTTTGGCCCCACACCCCCTTTCGGCGCGCATTCAATGACGGGTGCCCTTTCCTGCATCAGCCGGCACAATACATCTCGCGGCCATCTCGCGTCACTGGCGTGGCCGGCGGCGCTGTTCGTCGAGCGCGACTAAGAGATCGCGCACGTCGCGAGCAGGCTAGCCACGGGTGCGGATGCCAGTGCGCCGCGCTGGCGGAAACCGTCCCTCCTTGACCATGCGTTTCAAGGTCGACTTGGACACGCCCAGCAATCGTTCGACCTCCTTGGCGGGTATCGTTGTGTCGTCTGCAGGCGTCGGCTGCTTGATCGCTCCATCGTCTTCGTTGCCGTTGCCTTGATCAGGTGGAAGCGACCTGAATATCTCCATCCATCGTTCCACGAGGCACGCAATCTGGCGAGGCTTCAGCTTCTTGCCGTCCATACCGCGTCCCGTCGCCCACATCTGGGTGACATCGTGAGGCGTGGCATCCCGATAGTAGAGGGCATTAGGTTCGCGCTCGGCGTCCTCTCGTTGGTCACGCCATTGATCAGCCAGGGCACGAGCCTGGTCCAACGTCATGCGTCCCGTGCCGTTGCCTGCCATCGCGGTTCCCTCGCTGCTCTCCGAGCCCTATTCGGTGATTTGCGGAGATCGAAAAGCGATGCTTGCACGGGTCAACCTCTTGTCCTAAGAGGGCGGCTCGCCGTTCACGGGAACCAGCAATCGGAAGACCACTTCGGTAGCTGAAACCGTGGGGATTGCAGACCCTGATAGTCAGCTGATAGTCAGCAGAGAAATCTGCCTAGACGTCGTCAAAGCTGAAAAATCACTGTAAATCAAAGGCTTGGAGAGGTGGCAGAGTGGTCGATCGCGCCGCACTCGAAATGCGGAGTACTCGCAAGGGTACCGGGGGTT
>CAVPYR010000001.1:0-72492 GCA_963710005.1 uncultured Alphaproteobacteria bacterium | reverse complement strand
AAGGCCATGCGGCTCAATCCGCATTATCCGGAATATTGGACTTTCCAATTGGGCCCGATTTTTTTCGACGCTCGCCAATATCCTGAAGCCATCACCACATTGGAGAGTTTGCGTTTGCTGGACACGATTGGTGTTCATCTTTACCTCGCGGCGAGTCATGCCGCCTTGGGCCATGTAGAGTTGGCCCGCGCTGCCGTGGCTAGAGTGATGGGCTTCGACGCTCAGGCAACGATTCAAAGTTTGGCGCCCACCTACTTATCGCCTTATAAAAATGCGGAAGATCGAGACCATTTGCGCCACCTCCTTCTCAAAGCAGGCTTGCCAGAATTCTCTGCAGATGATTTTGCTAGAGTACTCAACTCGACAGGCCAAAATGCCTTGCCTAGCAGGTAGTCAAACATTTCTTCTTTGCAGGCGCTGCGGCTGCTCACCTTTGGTCGTTCTTGTTCGCTCACTTGCCGGGGACCGAAACATTCTATCCTTCGCCATTGTTGGCGGGAGCGAATGTCATGATCGTTCGTGACGTCGTTGTCATTGGTGGAGGGTTCGCAGGTCTCACTGCCGCCCGAGAGTTACGCCACGCAGGAACTCGACGTCCTACTGCTCGAGGCGCGCGAGCGGATCGGCGGACGCACGATGACGACCGCAATCTCCGGGCACACCGTCGAATTGGGTGGGACCTGGGTGCATTGGCATCAGCCCCATGTATGGGCAGAGCTAACCCGGTACGGCATCGGCGTGACGCCGAGCCGCAGGCCAGCACGCGCCACCTGGGTCGTCGGTGATGAGCGCCGGGAATCCTCCGGCACCGAGTTCGACGAACGGATGGCGAACGCTGCGGATGCCATCTGCGCCGACGCCAGATCTTGGTTCCCGACCCCGCATGACATGTCCGGGCATGAGGCCGCTCGCCTGGATACCCTTTCGGTGCGTCAGTGCATCGACGCGTTCGATGGTGACGCGGAGTTCCGGATGCTCGCCGAGTTCGGCATGGGCATCGGACTGCTCGTCGAGATGCGCTGATGTGAGCGCCGCATCGGCGTTCAGGTGGTACGCGTTGTCCGGCTTCGACGCGCGGCTCGAGGCTGAGTGCGTCAATACCTACAAGGTCGATGGCGGGATGAACCGCCTGTCGAGCGCCATAGCGGCGGGCGGATCACCCGAGATTCTACTTAAGGCCCCCGTCACCCGAGTGGAGCAAACGGGTTCTGGCGTCACGGTCGTCCTTCGGGATGGCGAAGCGCAGCAGGCGCGCGCGGCAGTCGTGGCCGCGCCGCTGAACACGTGGACCTCGATCGACTTCGATCCCCCTCTGTCCGAGGCCAAGCGGGAGCTGGCCGCGCGTGGGCACGCGGGTCACGGGCTGAAGGTCATCGTCAGGGCTCGCGGACGCCACGACCTGAGGGTTGCGCTTCCCGAGTTGTCTCTGTTCACCTGGATCCAGGCCGAGTACCTCAGCGAGACCGAAACGATCTTCGCAGCGCTCGGGCCGGATGGTGCCGTGTTGTCACCGACCAATAACGCCGCCATCAGGGAAGCGTTCGAGTCGGCGATCCCGGGCCTCGACATCCTCGAGGTGATCGGTCACGACTGGGAGGGTGACGCGTTCTCGAGGGGAACCTGGTCAATGTATCGCCCGGGACAGCTGACCCGATCGGTCCCAGCCGCCAGGATGCCGGAAGGCCGACTTGTGTTCGCGGGAGCCGATCTGGCACGGGGATGGACAGGCTTCGTTGACGGAGCAATCGAGAGCGGCCTGACCGCGGCGATCGCGGTCCGGCGAGCGCTCCATACCTAGTGTTTCAATTCTAACGCTTGGTTCCCGCCTCAGGCATGACACTGTCGCGATGTTCGGCGGGGCGAATTTCCTTCGGAAACTCATTCCCGGCGTAGGTGCCGACGGCTGTACCCGGCGCTGGCAGCCAACCGCGGCCGAGATACGATTGCTTCCCGCTCTTGATTTTGCGTGAGCCGGCATGTCGGAGCATTTTCGATGCTGATCTTTGGGATCGCCTTCCTGTTCGTCACGGGGCCATTTTTAATTCGCAGGTAGTTCGCGCGTCGCGTTGTGCTTTCTTTAGGAGGAGCAAACAATGGACGACCGTGCCGGCGCGACGATGGTGTGGATTTTGGTAGCAATAGCCGGCGCCTATTTCTTTGGCTTGTCGGGCTTGCTGATCGGAGGCTTGGTTGGCTTCGCCGCGGCACCGGCGATCGTGCAAAAGCTATAGCGTTCTTCCGTCGTGAGGCACCGTGTGCTCGATCTTTCGGACCCGCGAATTCATTCTGGAAGCCGTGATGCTGGAAGGCGGCGGAAGAAAAAGGTCTGAGCGGATCTAACGCGCCAGTTCGTGATCTATATCGAACACTTTGCAGCCGCCTGAACGCAGGAGAGCATTCACGCCTTCCGCCTCGTCGCGAAGCGTTGCTATAGTGATCGTCTGTGATTGTTTGGATGTCGGATCCTCACCCCACAACGCGCTGTACACGCTCGATTTCGGATGCGGTGGCGTTTTCTGCAGCGCCTTTATTTTGTTGATGTGATCTTGGACAAAGGCGATCGGCGCCGCACACGGATCACTTGATGTATGGACTGTCGTTTTGTGTTTTGCCCAGCAAAGATCTGGCGCGCAACATAGGAAAGGTAACGCGACAACCAGCAAGGAAGCGGTGAAACCCCACGGGCGCGAGGTTCACAGAGGAACCGAATTCGCCTGCCCACGCGAGATTGGTGCGCGAATGTTAAATCCGCGGGTCGGTCAACGTCAGCTTTGCAGGACCGGCGCGGTTGCGGCCGCCTGATGTGCAGCGCAGGCATGAAGGTGGAAGCCTCGTTACGGAGATTTGCATGATCGACAAATCGCCAGATATGGCCGGATTTGCCGTACGAGGATTGGAAAGCGACGTGCACGACACTCCAACTGTGGACGCAAGTCGTGGGAAAGATACGGCTTAAGTTCACCCGTGGCTCAATCATTCCTGGCACGTCACGCTATATCTGACCACGCGCAGTCTGACGACATCCCCCATACCATTCGAAGACCGCACATTTGAGATCGAGTTCGATTTCAATCAACATGTGCTTGACATAACGAGCAGCGATGGCGGCCGCAAACAAATTTCTCTCGAGGAACGCATGGTCGTCGAATTCTACGCGATGGTCATCTCTGCGCTCCGCGAACTCCACATCCCCGTTAACATCCGAGAACTTCCCTGCGAGATCCCGGATGCAATCCCCTTTAGTCGGGATCAAACGCACAGCGCCTACGACCCCGAATATGCCGGCTGCTATTGGCGCGTGCTGATCCAGGTGGATCGCGTATTAAAGCAATTCCGCACGGGCTTCATAGGCAAATGCGGCCCGGTTCACTTCTTCTGGGGCAGGTTCGATCTGGCGGTAACGCGCTTTTCCGGCCGCCGGGCACCGGCTCATCCGGGCGGTGCGCCTGGAGTTGCTGATGTCGTGATGCGCGAGGCTTATTCGCACGAACTCAGCAGCGCGGGCTTCTGGCCGGGTGGTGGAGGCATCGGCTATCCCGCGTTCTATTCGTACGCCTATCCGCAGCCCGAAGGTCTTCGGACGGCGCCTGTTGAACCAAAAGAAGCCTTCTTCCATGACGCGCTCGGCGCGCTTTTCCTGCCTTACGACGCTGTCAGAGGTGCAAGCGATCTCGACACAGCGTTGCTTGCGTTTCCTTCAAAGCACCATACGCAGGCTGCCGCCAAGTGCGGAGATTGGGATCGGCCGGCGCTTGAATGTGCCTTTGGTCACCAGAACGTCCCGCGCCCAATTTGAGCACCGGTCAATTTTGTAGGGCGCGAACGGTTGATCGCGACATGGCAGGTGAATGTCTGCTTTGGATCAAAAGCTGACGTTTGGGAGGCGTGCGCTGGACATCTGCTTCAGCTGTCAAAGCGGACTTCGATTTTCGCGTCACTAACGTCTGCTATGGGTCAGTAGCGGACGTTTCAGGCCTCTCAACCTGATGTCCGCTTTCCCACCGAAAGCGGACTTCGTTTTCAAGTCGACGAAGTTCCGCTTTGGGCCAGAAGCTGAAGTCGACCCGCGCTGACGAAGGCTGTCCGAGCCAGGGTCAGAGCTCACAATTTGGCTGACGGCGAGCCCAGATCACGAGGGGAACCGATCCGACCACGAGGACATTCCAATGCGGTTCGATCCCAATGCGCAAGTCGGGCGGCCGCATCGTAGGTCGTATCAAGAAAACTCAGGAGTGCGTGTTCAGGATTATCCGCATTTCTCACTGCGCTGTAAGGCAAAATGAACTCCCCTGCCTTGTCATCGAAAAAAGCTTCGTCCGGTGCAACGAGCTGATCCGAGAAGCCGTGAGGCGTTGGATAAGCGTATGAATAGAAGGCGGGATAGTCGACGGGACCGCCACCTGGCCAAAAACCCGCAGAACTGACTTCGTGTGAATAAGCTTCGCGTGTCACCGCGTCAGGCAAGCCCGGGATGCCTCCCGGATGCCGAGGTGCGGTGCGACCCGAAAATCGCGTTACCGCTAGATCGAAACTGCCCCAGAAGAGATGGACGGGACTGACTTTGCCAAGGAACCCAGTGCGAAAATACTTGAGCACCTGATCAATCTGGACCAAAGCCTGGAAATACCGCTGTACCGCCTCCGCATCATAAGATGCATGCGCGGTATCTTTCTCAAACGGCACCGCGTACAACGGCTACGAACGCAAGCAGGTTTGCGAAGTAACCAAGCATAGATCCACATTGCATCTCGCGGCCGGTTTCGACCAGCACGCTGCGATTTTAGCGTCAACGATTGATCACGCGACCCGGAATAACTTTCTCCAAATATTAGTAAAAAAGCGCCTGCCCAGATCCCCCCGGAAGCGAGCAGGCGCTCAAGCAGCTCTGACCGTGGATTCAGCCACGCCGCTTTTATCCAGTGATGAAGTTTACCCCACGCCAAGTTCAGCGTGGGATTGAGGCCGGGCGAAGGCACGACGAAACAAGAGGGCGCACAAGTTCGATATGGTGGGCGGCCGGATTATCCTGGCAGGTTTGAAAACCTTTGCTGACGTTCACCGCAAGCGGGCTATTGGTCCGCGCGCGCGTCTTTTTAGTATCCAAAATAACTCATACGCGACTGGCATCTCCATGCTTAGAATTCTTTGCTCAAGGCGCCACCTCTAGTATGAAAATCATAAGCTCGGAAGCAAGCTCGTACTGGGGCGTAGCGCAAAATTTCTACTGTTCGTCCTCGAACGCGGAGTTGATCGCGGAAATGCAGGCAACGCAGGCGAGGACTAGGGCAAGCCAGTCGATAATTTCCAACCACGTTTTACCCATCTTTGATCATTCCAAATTTGTCCGCGCCGAGGCATGTCATGCTGATCGGCACGGGCAAGAAGCAAGCATCACGATTTGCCGGCGAGGAATTCGGCGAAGCATGTAACTACGGAGGACTGAGGCTGTGATTGGTTCGGTTCGGCCGTGGTTTTGTTCTCGCGTGATCTAGACTTCGCAACAATGAGAACGTGCGTTCCATGATTAATCCAGCCTGGCAGGCGGCAAAGACCTTCCTCCATCTCAGGTAGCTTTTCTACGAAACTCAGGCGATCCGGAAGGCGATCGAGTAAAGATGATGTCCAGTTTTCATCCGCTGCGAACCTGTTCACCAAAAAGGTCTATCGCCCTTAGGTCTACAAGGTCGGCATGGGGCAAGAACATCGCCTTGAGCGCTTGTCGCTCCGAGAGGCATTGAGAATCAGAAACTGAAACGCAAGCTTGGTCATCTCTCCCGCGCTCGATTCCCTGAGCTTTTTGATAAAAGCTGGCACCTCGCCGTACGGGAGTGCTGCAAAGTGCTCAGACTCGCCGGCCTTTTTCGGAAGGCCGAGGGTCGCCAAGCGGCAAGGATTTTCGCCACTGCGCATACCGGCAGCTGTCGCGTAGTCGATAATGATCGAGACGCGCTGGAGAACACTGCGCGCCGTTGGCGGTTTAACGCTCCAGATTGGAAGTAAAAGCTTCAATACTTCTGCGGTCCCGATCCGATTGATCGCCATCTGGCCGATCATCGGGAACGCGTAGAGTTCAAGTGTTTTCAGCCACTGGGCCTGATGCTTTTCGCTGCGCCACGTCGCCTTGTGCGTTTTATGCACTTGCTTCGCGCAGTCTTCGAAATTTGGGACCCCTTCTCGAAGCGCTCGGCGCGCCGCCACTGGATCCTGACCTGACTTGGCCAATCGACGTAGCTCGTGGGCTTTGTCGCGCGCTTCCGCGAGCGTCACCAACGAGGCGCTCCCCAATCCGATATCGCGCCTGCGGCCCTCATGCATGACGCGGAGTACCCAGCGCTGCGCACCGGACGGGTCAACGACCAGGTACAGACCGTTGCCGTCCCCGTAGCGGCCAGCCGTTTTCTTCTGACGCATAAAGACGGCCGTGAGGCCGTTTGTTCGCCGCGGGCCAGCAAGCTTCGCCTGAGAGTTATCGGACATGAGGGGCCAACTCCGTTGACCCACAGTTCATCCCACAATTCGTTGGGGATGAGATAGAACAAATTAGCATCCCCCCACATCAATGTGGACGGCGTCACGGCGGGAGTAATGGCTGAATTTGTTGGCTTTCTAGCACTGGTTTGCACAGCATTGAACTGGTGCGCACAGTCGACGTTGGCTTCGCGTCAGACTTCAGAACTCGACTTCGAGTTCAACGATCTCATCCGGCTCGATGAGCGCGCCCTGGGTCCACTCCTGCATCAACGGCCAATGGAAGATCGCCTCGCAATAGGCCGAAAGCGCGGGTTCGAGCGGCACCGCATAGGTCCGGAAGCGGGTGCACACCGGCGCGTACATCGCGTCGGCGACTGTGGGTCGAGAGCCGAAGAGATAAGGACCGCCGTATTTCCGCAGGCAGTCGGTCCAAATGGTTTTGATGCGCTCGACATCCGGCCGGGCGCCGGAAAAGATTTTGAAGGACTCGTGCCGAGCCTTGAGGTTCATCGGTAGAGCAGAACGCAGGTTGTAGAAGCCGGAGTGCATTTCACCCGAGACGGCGCGGCAGTGTGCGCGCGTT
Organism: uncultured Alphaproteobacteria bacterium; assembly: GCA_963710005.1. Taxonomy (GTDB): domain Bacteria; phylum Pseudomonadota; class Alphaproteobacteria; order Rhizobiales; family Hyphomicrobiaceae; genus Hyphomicrobium_B. The sequence goes on along the minus strand of CAVPYR010000001.1, from coordinate 65,438 downwards.
GCCTGATCCGCAGGCAGTAGGCCTGCTTTTGGGGCGATCTCTGCGAGGTACTCGGCGATCGCGAGCGTGTCCCACACCGTCACGTTGCCGTTCGTCAGTCGCGGCACACGAACCGATGGTGTTAGCAGCAGGAGCTCCTGGCGGGCCTCCGCATCGTCCGTCGCAACGGGCTCCTCGTCGAAATCGAGCCCGGCCATCCGGCAGAGCAGCCAGCCGCGAAGCGACCACGAGGAATAGTTCTTCGACGAGATCGTCAGTGTCGCTTCCGCCATCGACGAACCGCTCCGTTCCGCTTCAACTCTGCCTAAACAATCCTCTCGCAGGCTTGAGGAATATGCACTACGTTTTTCAGTCGCATCGGTTTATTTCGACCGTCGACGAGGAGATTCGTGCGCGATGCTTTACCAAGCCTACCAGTTTCAGGACGACCTCCTTGCTCCGCTTCGAGAGGCCGCACGAAACTCGAAGGCCGCGATTGAGCATCGGTTTTTGCCGACCGTCGATTCCGTAAAGCAGCATTTTGCTGCCGGATTCGAGATGGTTTCGCGCTTTCATCTCACCCACTCGCGGCCTGAGTTCGGCATCTCAAAGGTGCGGGTTGGAAATCGCGACGTGCCGGTCACCGAGGAAATTGCGCTGAGCTTGCCGTTCGGGAAGCTTCTGCACTTTCGCAAGGACGTCGACACGCCGCAGCCGAAAGTCCTCGTCGTCGCGCCGCTGTCGGGGCATTTCGCGACGCTTCTGGCGAAGACTTGCGAGACGCTGCTTCGCGATCACGACGTCTATATCACCGACTGGGTTAACGCCCGTGACGTTCCGCTCGAAGCCGGCAGGTTCGGCGTCGACGAGTACGTCGACTACATCATCCGCTTCGTAGAGGCGATCGGGCCGAGCACACATCTTCTCGCCGTCTGTCAGCCCTGCGTGCAGGCGCTCGTCGCCGTCGCCGTCATGTCGGAAGACAAGCATCCCGCGACACCTAGATCGATGACGCTGATGGCCGGCCCGATCGATACCCGCGAAAGCCCGACCGCGGTCAACAAGCTCGCGATGGAAAAACCGATTTCGTGGTTCAAGGCGAACGTCACGGCGCGGGTGCCGGCGCGCTACAAGGGCGGCGGCCGGCGGGTTTATCCGGGGTTCGTACAGCTCTTCAGCTTCCTGGCGATGAATATCGACCGCCACCGATCGCAGCATCAAAAACTTTACGATCATCTGGCGAACGGGGAGATCACCGAAGCCGCCAAGATCAAGACGTTCTACGACGAGTACTTCGCCGTTCTCGATCTGACGGAAGAATTCTACATCGAAACGATCGATCGCGTGTTTCAGCGTGCCGAACTCGCGACCGGTGACTTCACGCACCACGGCCGCAAGGTCGATCCAAGCAAGATTCACAAGACAGCGTTGCTGACGGTCGAAGGCGGACGCGACGACATTTGCGCGCTCGGCCAGACCGCGGCGGCGCATGACCTCTGCTCCTCACTTCGCCCGCATCTGAAGCGTCACCACCTCCAGGCGAACGTCGGCCACTATGGGACGTTCAACGGCAAGCGGTGGGAACGCGAGATTTATCCGCAGGTCAGGAACTTCGTCTTGTCCATGGAGTAGTCCACAGAACAGCTTGCGCGGAAGGCTATCGTCCGCGCGCTCTCGTTGTGGCCTTACTTCACCCAGACTTTGTGTTGGCAATCCAGCCATTGGGAAATCACGGCGCGATCGTGGAATTGTATCGCTCCACAATTCTGGCAAACGATCATCAGCACATTGACCGGGGCGTTGCTCGAGGACGATTTCCGCTCGCATGTCAGCATGTGAATGTCGACGTCGCAATTGGAGCGGAAGCGCCCGCACACAGGGCAACCCGTAATATGTTTTCCGAAAAGGAACTTATCGACCTCGGCCTTTGTGAGGTCGCGTGTTGTAGTGGCGGATTCACGCGTCGCCGTCGCGGTATCTGTCATCGCACCACCGTGGGATAACTTCGATTTACCTAGAATCGTATGATGAGAAACGTTCAGTGGCAAGAAGAGTTCTAGGAATCTCGCAAGATTGCTCGATTTTTGCCGATCCGTCTTGTGCGTTGCAGTATTCGCGGCGCGATCAAATATCCGTTAGCTGACGATCTCTTTCGCAACTTTACCCGCCTACGAGCCCGCGAATTTCTCTCCTTACATCTTCCACTTTCGCGCTTCGGAACAGCACGCGCTTCAGCACGTTGGTCTAGGGGCAGTCGCGATTGAACCTGAACTTATGGAGAAGATACGCATGCTGAAGTATTCGATTGCTGCCCTCGCACTGGTTGCGAGTTCGACATTTGCGTTTGCCGACCCAAATAACGGGGGTGCGAAAGTCCCCAGTGGGTCGTCCGGCGCGACGATGGAACATTCGAGCGGCGGCTCAATGTCCGGCAGCGCTATGAAGGAAAGCGGCGCGCTGATGAAGGAAGACCGAAGCTCGGCAAGTGATGCAAGGCCGAATTCAAGCAAGGAAACCGCGGCATCTCGTTCCGACGAAGGCAAATCCAAACTTGATCGCCAGCAAGCGAAAGGCGACGAACGAAAGGGTGATAACCGGCAAGCCCAAGACAGCGATCGTGGTGCCAATAACGGCGATCCGGCGGACCGCAACGAGCGGATGGGCGCCGACCAATCACGCGACAAGTCGAAGGCCAACGGATCTTCGACGGGAGCCAGCGAGGGCACGGAAGGCAAGTCCGGGACGAAAGGCTCGATTGCTAACATAAGCACGGAGCAAAAGACTCGGGTCAAATCGGTGTTCTCGGGCCATCTCGTGGCGCCCGCGAGAGACATAAATGTGGCTGTCAGCGTTGGCGTCGTGGTCCCGCGCTCGGTGCACTTCTATCCTGTACCGGAGGACGTCGTGACGATCGTGCCGGATTATCGCGGCTATGAATATTTCATGATCGACGACTCGCAACTGGCAATCGTCGATCCGAATACCCTCGAGGTCGTCGACATCATCGTCGTCACCTAAGAGAGGGTGCACTCACGGACAAGTAAGAGCCGCCGGGGCAACCCCGGCGGCTTCTTCGTTTGCGTGCCGCCACGTCGTCTCACGAAGCGAAAGGGGGCCGCGTCTTCATCGGCACGCGGTAGATGGATGAAGTCGGGATCACAGCCGAGCTTGACGGGTGCCTGATCGCGCTTCCCAAAGATGGCGCCGTCGACACCACCGCCTGGAGAAAAGCTACCCGATCCGTTCCCGGAATGGCGCAGGGATGCGGCTTAGTCTAAATCTGCCCAAACGGCCGAGCACAATAGTCCATGTTGAGATATTGTCCGGCCATACAAGGACATCCGCGCCCTTAACCGAGTTGCGCTACGCGTCCAAGCCATAAGCGGGCAGCACTGGCATGCATATTTCGGTTCTTTTGATTGCAACATTTGAACGTCATGGGACTAAAGCGCTAAGAGGATAGCGTCTTCGGCGAGAGTGCTATCCCACGGACAAACCCCGCAATGGAGTATCCCCTAATGGTATCCAACCGGCTTGTTGCCGCCGCGTTCGTCGCGGCCCTTTCTGCAATTCCGATATCTCATGCGTATGCCGAGGCGGATGCGGAAAGTCTCGTCAACGCTCTCAATGCCGTTTTCGGCAAACATGAGGGCGTTCGTGCGGCCCATACGAACGGCATCTGCGTCAAAGGCAATTTCGTTCCGACAGCGGAAGCCGCGAGCCTGACCAAGGCACCGCATTTCAATTCCAAAACGCCTGTGGGCGTCATCGGCCGCTTCTCGATGGGCGGCGGCGATCCCGATGCTTCCAACGCGCAGAAGGACAACGTGCGCGGCATCGCGCTGCATTTCGATCTCGGCAAAGAGAACACGACCGACCTGCTGATGATCTCGGCGCCGGTTTTCGTCGCTAAAAGTCCGGACCAATTCCTGAAGCTGCTGACGACGGTCGCGACGAAAGACAAGGAAAAAATCGGCGCCTACTTCAAGGACAACCCGAATTCGACTCGGCAGGCGGAGTGGCTCAATGCGCGGCCGGTGCCGGCAAGCTACGGCACGGTCAATTATTGGGGCATCCATGCCTTCACGTTCACGAACGCAGAAGGCAAGAAGCAGATCTTCAAGTACAAGGCGCTACCGGTTGGGGGCGAAGTCGGCCTCTCGGACGACGAAGCAAAAGCAAAGGACGCCGATTTCTACCGACCCGAGCTGAAGGATCGTCTGGCCAAGGGTCCGGTCCAGTTCACGTTGACGGCGATCCTCGGCGAAGCCGGCGATCCACTCGATGATCCGACGGCGCTTTGGCCGGAAGACAAGCGCAAGTCGGTCACGCTCGGCACGATCTCGATCACCGATTTAGAAGATCCGAAGACGTGCGACGCGGGAATATTCGATCCGACAAACGTGGTCGACGGCATCGAGGGACCCGCGAACGACACCATCTTCCCGATGCGCTCGCAGGCTTACGCCGTCTCGTTGTCGCGCCGCGCCGCGCCATAACGGAAAACCGAACACTCAGTCATCCTCGGCTCACGCCGAGGATGACATTTGTTCCAACCATCAAGCCGTTCGTGACATCATCCCGTTGTTAGGGTCGCGAGATATGCCTCGAGCTGCTCGAACGTACCGCTCCAGCCCTGCGTCATGCTCGGACGGCCCTTCTCGAAGGTCGCGCGCTCTTCGTCGCTCTCGTTGATCGGCGCCCACGAGATGGTGAGCTTGGTTTTTCCGCCGACATCTTCAAACGAGAATATCGACAACATCTCCAACGGCCATCCAGGACTCATAGGATGGCGCGTGACGCCGCCGTTTGCGTCGGAGAACGAACTGATCAAAACGATGCGTTCGGGTGCCGCGATCTCTTGATAGACGAAGCGTCCCCACATCGTCGAGCCGTCTGGCGCCTGGAGCCCATAGTGATAGGTCCCGCCGGGACGTAGATCCATACTCGAGGCGATGACCTTGAAGCCCTTAGGACCCCACCAATGCTTCATATGCTCGGGATCGGTGAAGGTCTTGAAGACGAGCTCGCGCGGCGCATCGAAAACGCGGGAGATGACGAACGGCTCCGTCTTCGGCTTTTCTGCAGCACTTGTCATGGCGCCACCCCTTGCGTGAGATAGCTTTCAAGCCGGGCGAGGGTCTGGTTGCCACCCTCGACAGCACCGAACTGCGCCATGTAGGCGCGTTGCTCGGGCGTTGCCGCAACGAGGCGCATCGTGACGCGCGTCTTCCGACCTTCGGCGTCGAACGTCCAGCTCCCTTTAAACGCGTGCGCCGGATCGCCGCCCTCACCGCCATCATGATCGTATGCGACGAACTCCGGCTCTCGTATTTCCGTATACCGCACACGGTTCGGATAGTCGGTGCCATCGGGCCCATGCATGGTGAAGAGCCAGAGACCGCCAGGGCGAAAATCCATCTCGTACGTTGTCGTCGAGAAGCCGTTCGGTCCCCACCAGTTGGTGATGTGATCTGGATCCTTGAAGGCCGCGAAGACGAGCGCGCGCGGGGCGTTCAAGAGACGCGTTATGATGATCTCTCTGCCCGGACGCAGGCGTTCCAACAGCACCGCCAACAGATTGAAGCAGCTGTTCCAGCCCTGCTCGTGGCCGTCGCGCGAAGCTGCGGAGGCGAAGCCTTCCTGCACGAAGGTCATCCTGGTCTTGTCGCCGAGGTCTTCGAACGTCACGGTGATCGTGGTTTCAGGTCCGATGTTACAGGCGCCGTTGAGCCCGGCGTGGGTCATAACGATGCGCTTGCCCTCGACGATCTCGAGGTACTTGCCCTGCACGCGATGGTCTTCGCCCGCGGGCGAGCGCATGTGGGCGTAATAGGTGCCGCCCTTTTGAAAATTCGTCGTTGCTTCGGGAATGGTGAAACCTTCGGGCGCCGACCACTTCGCCAGATGTTCGGGTGTGGTCCACGCCGTATAAACAAGCTTGCGGGGCGCGTCGAAGATGCGCACGATTTCAAGCCGCAGTGCCGGCGAAGGCTCCGCGGTCGCTTCATTTCGTTTTCTTTCGGCCACCTTTTTTCTCCTTCGTCTGCAATACGCGTAGGTATTCGTCGAGCCGATCGAAGCTCTGCTCCCAGAACTTGCGATAATGCTCGACCCAATCGTCGACTTCCTTCAAAGGCGCCGGCTCGAGGCGGCAGGGGCGCCATTGCGCTTCGCGGCCGCGCGCGATGAGGCCCGCACGCTCAAGAACCTTGAGATGCTTGGAGACGGCGGGAAGGCTCATCTCGAACGGTTCGGCGAGATCCGTCACGGACGTCTCGCCGAGTGCAAGCCGCGCCAGGATTGCGCGCCGCGTCGGATCGGCGAGGGCCGCGAACGTTTCACTCAGTCTATCTGCGGGCATGTATTTAGCCATATCGTTAAATAACTATTAGGTTAAATACCCGTGATGCCGCGGCCCGTCAAGCGACGATTATTTTCTGAGATCATGCGCCGAGAACTGTCGGGGCGGGTGCCGCTCTCGGCTCGCGCGCGCTACGATGATCGTGAAAATATAAAAGCCCCGCCCGGAGACTATTTCCGGTGGCAGGGCTTCGAACATGAAAGGATTTTTTGGCTCTGCGGCGCTAATGACGCGTCTCTCGTCTCAACCGCTCTATCTCGTCCTTGAGCTTCAACTTCTCTTGTTTCAATCTACGAATTTCTATGTCATCGGATCCCGGGCTCGAAACGAATTGACTGATCTTTTGTTCGAGGGCCCGGTGCTTCTCTGCGAGTTCAGCAAGATGAGCCGTAATCGTCATCAGTTGCCTCCTAAGGAGATTGCAGACGTTGAAATCGTGCCACACGTTTCTCAAGTTGTCCAACGCGTCCTGCGGCAAGGCTGCGATGTTTGATTTTTGTTACGTGCCGCCGCTCGACTGCGGCCATTAGCAATTCGTAAAATAAAATCATAGGATTACATAGTTCGTTCCGGATCGCGCTTTTGCCCTGTTGCCAGATCGAGGGCAATCACCCAAAAGGCTGCGATCGACTGGGCAGCGGGCAGGGAATCGAAATGGAGCGGCGCGACGAACGCGAGCTCAGGGAAGAGCTGGTGACTTTGCGAGCCGAGCACCGAAAGCTCGACAGCGAAATCGCCGCCCTTGAAGATAACCCTTCGGCTGACCAACTTCTAATCAAGCGGCTGAAAAAGAAGAAGCTTGTCCTTAAGGATCGCATTACGCAGATCGAGGACCGGCTGCTTCCCGATATTATCGCGTGAACGGCGTTCCGCGCTTGGCCGCTCTGCGGTTACGCGCGTTTAATGGTTTATGACCTCGCTAGCACCTCCCGTCGACACCTGGCTCTACCCGGTCGGATCCGGCATTTATTGCGAGCCCGGCGATTTTTATATCGACCCCGGCCGTGCGGTGGACCGCGCGGTGATCACGCATGGGCACAGCGATCATGCGCGCGCGGGCCATCGCGCCGTGCTTGCGACCGCCGAGACGATCGAAATTATGAAAGTGCGTTACGGTGAGGATTGCGCCGGAACGTTCCAACCCCTGGCGCTTGGCGAGCCAATCACGATCAACGGCGTGAGCGTGCGGCTCGTTCCGGCTGGCCACATTCTGGGGTCGGCGCAAGTCGTCATCGAGTGGGCAGGCCGGCGCGCCGTGATCTCGGGCGACTACAAGCGGGCCGCAGATCCGACCTGTGCGCCTTTCGAACTCGTTACCTGCGATGTGTTCGTCACCGAAGCGACCTTCGCGCTTCCAGTTTTCCGCCACGAGAAGGCGGAGCACGAGGCCGAAAAGTTGCTCGCGTCGCTTGCGGCAGAGCCGGACCGGACGCATCTGATCGGCGCCTACAATCTCGGCAAATGCCAGCGCATGATCCGCGTCGTTCGCGATGCGGGCTATGACCTGCCGATCTATCTGCATGGCGCCATCGTCGCGCTCACAGAGCTTTATCAGAAGCTCGGTGTCGATCTTGGTGAACTTCGCCCAGTCGCAGGCACGGAACCCAAGTCGATCCACGGCGGCATTGTCATGTGCCCGCCATCGGCGCTCGGCGATCGCTGGTCCCGGCGTTTCGGCGATCCGGTCAATGCGTTCGCGAGTGGTTGGATGCGGGTTCGCGGCCGCGCCCGCCAACTCGGAGTCGAACTGCCCCTCGTCGTCTCCGATCACGTCGATTGGCCAGAGCTGATCCGGACCGTCATCGAGACGGAGGCCGAAGAGATCTGGGTGACGCACGGGCGCGAGGATGCACTCGTCCATTATCTCGGCACGATCGGACGCAAAGCGCGCGCGCTCGCCCTTGTCGGATACGGCGAGGAGGCGGAATAGTGATGCGCGCGTTCGCCCGGCTGCTCGACTGCCTCGTCTACACGCAGAGCCGCAATCGCAAGGTTGCGCTGCTCGGCCATTATTTCCGAACGGCTCCGGATCCAGACCGCGGCTGGGCGCTCGCGGCTTTGACGGACGGCGTGCCGATCCGTCTGCCGCTGCGGCGGATGCTGGGCGACCTCGTCACTCGATTCATCGATCCGGTCCTCTATCGGCTGTCGCGCGATTACGTCGGCGACACGGCAGAGACCGTGTCGCTGCTCTGGCCGGATAACGGTGCGGTCGTTCCCCGGAAGCAGATTGATACTGTGATCCAATCAGAGGAACAGCTCGAAAAGACGAGTTGCAAGGCAAGCCAACTGCCGCTCGATCTCGCACCGCGAGCAGAGATCCTCGAATCGAGCCGCGAGGTGGCCATCGGTCACAACTCAGGCGAGCCGGTTGAGCTGTCGCTCGGCGCTGTCGTGGAAGCGATGGCGGACGGCACGACTGCGGAGCGCACCGAGCGTCTTGGACGTCTGCTCGATCAGCTCGATGCGTCCGGGCGATGGGCGTTGCTGAAGCTCATTGGTGGCGCGCCGCGCGTCGGCGTTTCGGCGCGTCTCGCCCGGACGGCGCTTGCGGAAATCTATGGCTGCGACGTATCCGAGATCGAAGAAATTTGGCACGCGCTGGAGCCACCCTACCTCGATCTTTTCCAATGGCTCGACGGCAAAGCAGAACGTCCCGATCCCGGTGCCAAGCCGGTTTTTCGCCCCGTCATGCTCGCGCATCCAATCGAAGAAGAAGACTGGCCGCGGCTTTCGCCGGAAGACTTCTCCGCCGAATGGAAGTGGGACGGCATTCGCGTTCAGATCGCGGCGCGCGGCGGTGATATCCGAATGTTTTCGCGCCAGGGCGACGACATCTCCGGTGCTTTTCCGGAAATTCGCAGCGCGTTTCACGGGCACGATTGTGTCGTCGATGGAGAGTTGCTCGTCATGCGCGACGGCAAGATCGCGCCGTTCAACGACTTGCAGCAGCGGCTCAACCGCAAGTCGGTGACGCCGAAGATGATGACGACCTATCCGCCGCATGTCCGTCTCTACGATCTTCTGTTCGACGGGCACGAAGACTTACGCGGACTTTCGTTCGGCGAGCGCCGCGCCCGACTCGAAGCCTGGCATGCGGAGCAGCATCCCCGGCTGACGGATGTTTCTCCGCTCGTGGAATTCAAGACGTTCGGCGAGCTTGGGGAGCTTTGGTCTTCGGCGCGCGCGGAAGGCATCGAAGGCCTAATGCTGAAACGGCGTGGCAGCACGTATCGGGCGGGGCGCGTCAAGGGCGAATGGTTCAAGTGGAAGCGCGCGGCGCTGACGCTCGACTGCGTGCTGATGTATGCGCAGCGCGGCTCGGGCAAACGTTCGTCCTACTATTCCGATTACACGTTCGGCGTCTGGCGCACGGACGAGAACGGCGAAAAGCAGCTCGTACCGGTCGGCAAGGCATATTCGGGATTTACCGACGAAGAGCTGCTTTTGCTTGATCGCTGGATCAGAAACCACACTACGGAAACGTTCGGGCCGGTTCGCGCCGTCGAGCCTCAGATGGTCTTTGAAGTTGCGTTCGACGCGGTGCAGCCATCGACGCGGCACAAGTCAGGCGTCGCGATGCGGTTTCCGCGCATTCACCGAATCCGCTGGGATAAGCCCGCCGCCGAAGCCGATACGTTGGAGACTATTCTTCGGCTTGTTGGTGGCGGTGCCGCGTCGAATGCAGCGGCACCATCCGATCTCGTTTAGGCCGATCTCGTTTAAGCGGCTGCCGCTTTGGCAGGGTTTGCCGTCTCGGCGATGTAGCTCATCGCAGCGCCGACGCCGCCCTTCTTGTAAGGGACGCCCGCAAGCTCGAAGCCCATCTCGACGCCGGTCAACGCTCCGAGGATCGTCAGCTCGTTGGTGTCGCCGAGGTGACCGATGCGGAACGCTTTGCCCGCGATCTTGTTCAAGCCGGTCCCGAGCGACATGTTGAAGTTGTCGAGCACGATCTTGCGATAGTTGTCGGCGTTGTGGCCTTCCGGCATGACGACCGTCGTGACGGCCGGCGAGTAGTATTTCGCGTCGCGGCACTGCGTGTCGAAGCCCCATGCTGCAACAGCGCGCCGTGTCGCTTCCGAGAGGCGGCGGTGACGTGCGAAGACGTTCTCGAGGCCTTCCTCGTTGATCATGTCGATTGCCTCGGCGAGGCCGTAAAGCAACCCGGTCGCCGGCGTGTAAGGGAAGTAGCCGGTCGCGTTTATCGCCAGCATGTCGTCCCAGGCGAAGTACGAACGCTTGAGACCAGCGGTCCTCGTTGCTTCGATCGCCTTGGCGCTGATTGCCGTGAACGACAATCCCGGCGGCAACATCATGCCCTTCTGCGAACCAGCGACGGTGACGTCGACGCCCCACTCGTCGTGGCGGAGATCGGCGGCGGCGAGCGATGAGATCGCGTCCGCCATGAGCAATGCCGGATGACGCGCCGCGTCGATGGCCTTGCGCACTTCATCGAGCCGCGTCAGGCAGCCCGTCGACGTCTCGTTATGGACGACGCAAACCGCCTTGATCTTGTGCGAGGTGTCGGCCTTGAGCTTCTTCTCGATGGCGTTGGCGTCCGCGCCGATCCGCCAATCGGTCGGGATGACGTCGGTCTCGAGACCGAGGCGGCGCGCCATGGCTTCCCAGAGAACGGCGAACTGGCCCGTCTCGCACATCAGCACCTTGTCGCCGGGTGACAATGTGTTGGTAAGGCCTGCTTCCCAGGCGCCCGATCCGGAGGCCGGGTAGATGATGACGTGACCGGTCGTCTTGAAGAGACCCCTTATACCGCTGAGGACTCGCTTGCCGAGCTGACCGAATTCGAGACCGCGATGATCGAGAATCTGGCGCGACATGGCTGCCAGGATGCGCTCCGGCACGGGCGTGGGCCCCGGAATCTGCAAAAAGTGGCGGCCCGGACGGCGATGTTCTCTCGTCATTATTATAGTCCTCAAGGGTCTTCTTCTCTTCGTCTCCGGGCGTGTCCTAGTACCGAACTGCTCCGGATACAATTGTCTCAGGGTCCGATTCCACCGGATGCGCAGCGCTTTTTGTCTCGGCCGGCTTAGACACAAGAAAAAAAGCTTCTTTCCCGTAACCACCGCGATATTGACAGCTGCGTGGGCTTGCAACGTCCGCTATGGCCAGCACATCTGACCCAGGCAGAGGGGCGACTTCGTGGCGAAGGCAAACGATCCAAAAAGCCTTGAGCGTCTCACGGCTTGCGAAGCGCACGATGCGCTGACGGCGGACGATATCAGGTCGGAAGATCTTGTCCGCGCCTACATCGGGCGAATTGCCGAACGCGACGGCGATGTTCGGGCCTGGGCGCACTTCGATGCCGAGGCAGCGCTCAATGCCGCGCGCGCGAGTGATGCGCGGCGGGCGCGTGGCGAAGCGATGCCGCCGCTCGCCGGAATTCCGGTCGGCGTCAAGGACATCATCGATACCAGGGATTATCCGACGGAATTGGGCTCGGAAATTTTCGCCGGCCGGCAGCCTTCGGCGGATGCGTTCGTCGTTTCGCAGCTGAAAGCGGCGGGCGCCATCATTCTCGGCAAGACGGTGACGACGGAATTTGCGTTCTTCGGACCCGGAAAGACGCGCAACCCTCACGATTTTCAAAGGACGCCTGGCGGCTCATCGTCGGGGTCGGCTGCCGCGGTTGCCGACGATCAGGTGCCGCTGGCGCTCGGGACGCAGACCGCCGGATCGATTATCAGGCCGGCGTCTTATTGCGGCGTCATCGGTTTCAAACCGACGTTCGGTTACGTGTCGCGCTCAGGAGTTTTGGCGCAATCGCCGCCCCTCGATACCGTCGGCGGCTATGCACGATCGGTCGAGGACATCGCCCTTCTTTTGGATGCGATCTGCGGCTTCGATGCGGCGGACGCCGATATTACGCCGGGCGAGAAGCCTTCGCTTCTCGCGGCGCTTCGCTCGTCTGAAGTGCGCGCGCCGCGCTTGGTATTCGTCAAGTCGCCGGCGTGGGCTCAAGGCGATGCAGAGATGAGAGAAGCGTTCGAGCTTTTTGCCGCGAGCTTTGAAGTCATTGAAACGCCGCTTTCGGCAGAGTTCGACGAGATCCTGCGTCTGCAGCAGATCGTGCAGTTCAGCGACATCGCGCGGAACTATGGTCCGATCGCCGACGCCAATCCGGATCGCGTTTCGGTGAAGCTGAAAGAGATCATTGCTGAAGGCAGATCTTTTTCGGCGGAGGGCTATGAAGTGGCGCGAGCCAAGCAGAATACTCTTTACGAAGCGCTGCGGCCGATACTTGCTAATCACGATGCAATTCTGACGCCCGCTGCGGCAGGTGTCGCTCCGATCGGACTCGCCAGCACGGGCAGTCCGATGTTCAACGGACTTTGGACCTATCTCGAAATGCCGTGCATCTCGCTGCCGCTGCTTGAAGTCAGCGGGCTTCCGGTCGGCGTCCAGCTCGTTGGAGCGCGCGGGGATGATGCGGGTCTGCTCTCAATCGCAGCGTGGATGATGGAAAAGTGCACCTAAAGAAAAATGGCCGGGGGCCATAATGTTCGAAAGTGTGGAGATCAAACTCAGGCCAGCTTGAACGGCATGTCCTTGCCGGCGAAGAACGCGTCGATGTTGTCGAGCGCTTCGAAGCCCATCTGGTTGCGCGCCTCGATTGCCGCCGATCCCAGGTGCGGGAACAGGAACGTGTTCGGCAGGTCGTAATAGCCCTCGTTGATCTTGGGCTCGCCGGCGAAGACATCGAGGCCGGCATAGCCGAGACGGCCCGACTTCAGCCCCGCAATCATGTCCTCGTCCTTGACGAGGTCGCCGCGCGCCGTGTTGACGACGATGGCTCCGTGCGGAAGCTTCTCGATCACGTCCTTGTTGAAGAAGTAGCGCGTTTCGGGCGTCGACGGTGCGTTGATCGAGAAGAACTGCGAAATCTTGAGCAGGCTGTCGAGGCTGTCGTGATAGGTGGCGTTGTACTTCGCCTCGACCTCGGGCTTGGCCCGGTAGATGTCGTAGTAGTGGATTTCCATGTCGAAGCCGCGGGCGCGCTGCGCGAGCGCCTGCCCGATCTTGCCGAAGCCGTAGATGCCGAGCTTCTTGCCGTCGAGCCGCTGACCGACGAGTTGCAGCGGCTGCCAGCCGGGCCAGGAGTGCGTGCGGATCATCTTTTCGCCTTCGGAGGCGCGGCGCGCCGAGCCCAAAAGCAGCAGCATGGCAATTTCCGCCGTCGCCACCGTGACACCGTGCGGCGCGTTGCCGACCTTGATGCCGCGCGACTTGCAGGCTTCGAGATCGATGTGGTCGAAGCCGATCGAGAACGTCGAGATGCACTTGATGTTCTCGGGAATGCGCGCAATCACGTCGGCGCGGCACTTCTCGTTGAGCGTCAGCAGAATGGCGTCCACCGATTTCGCAGTCTCGAGCATCTCGTCGATGGTGATCTTCGGATTGTCGCCATGCGCGATAACATCGTAGGTCGCCCGGGCGCGGGCCATGGCGGCCTCAGGCAGAGGCCAGGTGATCAGGATCTTCTTCTTAGACATGAGATGAGGGGCTCCCGGACATCGGACGTTGATCGCGGCACCGCTTGTGCCCGACCGGAGCGAACCTGACAAGCCCGGTACGCGTCTCCGCTGCACCGCAACCATCCAGCTCGCAACGGTTTTTTCACCATGACGGGCACAGAATAGAGACGGGTGGAATTGGGAGCCCGCGTTCGCGTCTGGGACGTTGTCATGCGTACGATCTTGCTCGGTTTGGTATTCCTCGCAGGCGTCAAGGTTTGGTTTCAGGATCACGCGTATCGCACCGCCATGGGGGAGGCCGTGGTCGAGGCCTATCGCGAGCGCGCCATTGAGGTCTGCCGCAAAAACGCGACGAAGCGGGTCGCCGGGTCTCGCGACGATGGCGCGGGCGTTTGGAGATCAGCCTCGGCAGCCGAAGCGGTGATCGGCAATCCCGACATCGATGTCGCGATCTGGGATACGCAAAATCCCCTCTGGAGCCAGCGCTTCCGCGATCCGCACCTCATCCTCACTGCTTCCACGGGGGCTAGCAGCACCCGATGCGCTTACGACGTGCGCGAAGGTGGGGCGACCGTTTCGTTGCACTGATCTATCCCGGTGTAGATGCACGTCGCCGGTGCGTCTCGGTCGGCCTTAACCAACAACACCCTGTTCATCTTTGATCGCGACAATAGCGATTGAGTTGGCGCATTCGCACCGCGCGACACTGCTCGAGCATTCCGGGACTATGGGCCAGCAAACGGCAGCAGGAGTAAAACGCGGCAAGCGCTTCGGCTTCGCCAGCCTCCGACCGGCCGTCGTCAAGCGCGCCAAGGCCGTTGTGGCGGTGCCGATCGTAGCGGCGCTTGCGGCTTCGGCGATCGTCGTTCTTATTCCTGACCACTATACCGCGTCGGTCGTGATACAGACCGAGCCACACCAGAAACCGGCGACCGAAACCGATCCGGCGACATCTTCCGAGACGCTGGCATCCGAGGCAGACCGGCAGGAAATCGAGAAGCAGATAGAGTTCCTGCGCTCCGCTCCCGTTATCGACCGCGTTGTCAGCGAGCTTCAGCTCGCGAAGGATCCGGAATTCAAAACCCGGCCTTTGCTCGCACGCGTCGCGTCGTTATTCCAGAGCCCGGCGCCCGAAGCAGAAACCCGCGACGCCGTCGCCAACGGCCTTAGCGTCAGCCGCGTCCGCAGCACGCTTCTTTTGAGCGTGCAGTTCAAGTCGAGGGACGCAGAAAAGTCGGCGCGCATTGCGAACGCCATCGCCGGCGAATACCTCGCGCAGAAGCATGCGGTGGCGGCTACCGACAGCGCGATCAAGCACAGCTCGGCGATGCCGACCGCTTCGGAGCGTGTGTTTGCATCTCTCATCGATCAGTATGGTTTGAGCCGCGCGATGTCCGGTGCGCATATTGTGGTCGCGGCCGAGCCTTCCCGCCGCCCCGCTGGTCCAAAACGTATCCGCATTATCGCGATCGTCGGGGTGTCGGCATTGGTCTTCGCGCTCGCGCTCGCTTTGCTGCTTGAACGGGAAGCGTTGTTGCGGACCCGTAAAGTCGAAGAGATGCTTGCATGCCCGCACATGACTTCAGTGCCGGTGATGGCATCCAACGATGATGCCCGAACACCTGCGCGCGGCGCACGCATGATCATCGCGGAGCCTCAGTGTCCATACGCCGAGGCCGTGCGAAACGCCTGCCGCGAACTCGCCCAGCGCGCCGATGGCGACGCTGCTCGAGTGATTTTGGTCACATCGGCGCTCGCGGGCGAAGGCTCGGAGCTTTTTGCGTCGAATATCGCCCACTATATCGCGGTCGACGGCCATGAGTCGCTTCTGATCGATTGCGATTTTCGGACGAAGGGGCTGACGCGGCAGCTCACGCCCCGGAACACCGGCGGTCTTCTCGATCAGATTGCCAGTAAGCAGCCTATCGAGAATGTGATCCTGCGCGACAGCCTGACAGGCGTCCACTTTCTCCCGGCATCCGGACCGGCGCCGATCCCGCTCACGGTGACCGCAGCACTCCGATCCGCTGGATTTTCAGAGGCTATCGCGGGCCTCAAGGCGCGCTTCTCGACGATCGTGCTCGCCGCGCCGCCTTTGCTTCCCATGACGGACGCGCGCGTTCTGGCGGAGCTTGCAGATCAGATCGTGTTTTTGACGGCATGGCATAGGACGCCCCGGGCACTGGCAAAAAATGCGCTCGCTTTGCTCGAGGGCAATCAACGGAAAGTCGTGGGCGCCGTCCTGACCGACATCAGCGAAGATCGCGATGCCGGGGTGATGAGCCTTGCCGCCATATTCGACGAGATCCGTCGCGCTGCCCGCATGCCAATCGCGGACCGCGCGGCCTGACCATCGGCTCCGCCACTTAGCTTAGCATCGCCCAAGGGATCGCTAGCCGCCGCTGCGAATCGATCGGGAAAAATTCTCGATGCACTGCACTGCAAAAAAGCGGTCGCGCCTTCTTTCAAAAATTGTTCTAAATCAAATCGCAGCGCTGCGAGACAGCGAGCAAATTCTTACCAATTTCACACTGGTAACAGAGCATTAAACTGGTTACACGCGTTCGGGGAATCGGGCACTCATCGAGATAGAAAGTCATAGCGTGATCAGAACTCTGAAGCATTTCGCGGTCCCATGTGCGCTCGTTCTGCCGATCGGTCTTTTTGCGACAGTCGCGCGCGCAGAGCCGGACGCAGCTCCTGCTTCCGCAGCCTCCGCCACCCACATTGAGTTGAACAAGCTCGAGCCTTCCGAAAAAGGCTGCCGTGCCTACATGGTTGTCAATAATTCGAGTGAAACAGCCTACCAGTCGTTCAAGATCGACCTCGTGCTGTTTCAGACCGATGGCGTAATAGGCAAGCGCTTCTCAATCGATTTAGCGCCCTTGAAGCCGAAGAAGAAATCCGTGAAGCTTTTCGAGATCGACGGAATCCAGTGCGATAAAATCGGCTCGCTTCTCATCAACGACGTGATGGAATGCAAGGCTGACGCCGGGCCCGTTCCCAATTGTCTCGAAAGCCTGAAAACGTCGACCCTGACGAACGTGCAACTTTCCAAGTAACCGGTGACCGCCTTGTATCTGATGTCAGAAGAAATCGTTGGAAGAGACCTGTCGATCCTCGGTCTTTTCCACCACGCCGATATCGTCGTGAAGTGCATTATCATCGGCCTGCTGCTGGCTTCGGTCGTTTGCTGGGCGATGGCGTTCGAGAAGCTCATTCGCGTCTGGACGCTCAATCGCGAGATCGGCGTGCTCGAGGTAAGCGGAAAATCGGCCGCTCTCCCTTCGGGGCGGGCAAACAGCCTTATCGGTGCCGTTAGCGAAGCAGCCCGCACGGAGTGGGCTGAGGGCGCAAACAATGCTCCGAGCGGCGAAGTGCGCGACCGGCTGGAACTTGCCATGCGCGGGGCCGTCAGACGTAAATTGAAAAGCATCGAACAGGGCCTGCCGTTTCTCGCGACGCTCGGCTCGGCGGCGCCCTTCATCGGCCTCTTCGGTACGGTCTGGGGCATCATGAACTCGTTCACGGCGATCGCGCAGCAGAAGGACACGAGCCTCGCTGTCGTCGCTCCGGGCATTGCGGAAGCGCTGTTCGCGACGGCGGTCGGCCTCGCCGCGGCCATTCCGGCGGTCATTTTCTACAATCAGATCACGGTTGCGCTCGGACGCGCATCGGATCGCGTGACGCCGGCCATCGTCGGTCTCGCACGGACGCTTTCCCGCCGCGGCTTCGAGGGTGCGAACTGATGGGGATGTCCGTTGGCGGCGGTGCGTCGGGCGACGACGGCGACAGCTACAAGCCACTTGCCGAAATCAACGTCACGCCATTCGTCGACGTGATGCTGGTGCTGTTGATCATTTTCATGGTCGCGGCGCCGTTGATGGTCCAAGGCGTGCCGCTCGATCTGCCGAAGACCTCGGCGTCGAAGATCGGCTCGCAGAAGAAGCCTATGGTCGTCTCGCTGGCGCCCGACGGCAAGCTCTATATCCGCGACGAGGAAGTATCGCACGACACGCTCGTCTCACGCCTCATGGAGATCAAGTCCACCGAGGGCGATGGCATTGTCTACGTGCGCGCGGACAGAAAAATTCCCTATGGGGACGTGATGGAGTTGCTGGGCCGCGTCGGAGAGTCGGGCTATGCCCGCGTCTCGCTGCTTTCCCAGCCGTCGCCTTCGGGAGCTACGGCAAAGAACTGATGACGAGAGCCGCCGGAATGAACGGGTTGCGAGCGACCGCCATTCTCCTGTCCCTGCTGATTCATGGGACGATCGGGTATGCGATGCTGCCGTCGCTGCAGCGCGCCGATACGGAGGCGCTCGATCTTGGCCAGGGCACAGATATCGTCCTCGTTCAACGAGGCATCGTCGCCGAGGGCCTCTCCAAGGGCGACGACCAGGAGACGATTGAAACGGCGGAAATTACGCCGATTGCGCCGACACCTCCGCCACCTCCTAAGGAGGTCAAGCCGGACGAGCTTCGCGATGTTATCGATTCAAATGCGAGTCGCGTCGAACAGGACGTCGTGAAGGACGAGGTCCCACCCGAGACCGTCAAAACGCCTCCAATCCCTGAAGTGCAGGTCAAGGAACAGCCTCAACAGGTCGCCGTGAAGACCGAACAAAGCTCAGGGAAGGCGGCTGGCGGCGACGCAAAGGCCATTGGTCTCTATATGAGCCAGATTAATAGCCGGGTTCAAAAATCCAAGCTCCCCGCCCGCGTACGGGCACAAGGCACAGTCATCGTTTCGTTCACAATCAACGTCGACGGACAGCTGCTCTCGAGAGCCGTTGCCACAAGTTCGGGCTCCCAAGCGCTCGACGAGGCCGCGACGGCAACGCTCGATCGCGCGGCACCTTTTCCACCCATCCCGCCCGAGGTCAGCGCCAAGCCATTGGCCTTTACGCAGTCCTTTAAGTTCGTCACACGCTAGGCTTGGCCCGTTGAGGGGGCTCTGACGGTTTTCCTGGCAAACCGTCCCTTTATGTAACGGCTCGCAACCGAATTTTGCAGTTGTATGGCGCGCGCTCGCCCGCGGGGTGTCCACAGATTAACCTTGAGTTAGGTACTCGCCCATAGATTGAGACGTAGTACCGGCACTGCGTCAGGCTGCGCGTTATGATGTTTGGATCAGTTGGAAACTCAAAATCCAACTCCTTGATGAACGAATATGCGTCGCTTTTGAGCGAAGCCGTGTTGCGTCATCGCGCCCGTGTTGCCGAGCAGTCGGCTCGCATCGAGGCCGAACTCGCGAGCAAGGTGAAATCCGAATTCATCGCCAATATGAGCCATGAGCTTAGGACGCCGCTGAATACGGTAATCGGCTTCTCCAAGCTCCTGACGCAGCATCATCAACGGCGGCTGCCAGATAAAGAGATCGTCGAATACGCGACGCTCATTCATGACGCGGCGGGACATCTTCTGTCGGTCATCAACGATATTCTCGATATCTCGAAGATCCAGAGCGGGAAATATACGCTCGATGCCCGTGAGGTAAGTGTCGCAGAAATCCTGGCGGCGAGCGTCAACTCGTTTCAGATGATGGCCAGCGAAGCGCACGTAGATTTGAAGGCCGCCATCGCTTACGATCTACCGGCGATCCGAGGCGATGCCGCCAAACTGCGGCAGATCTTCATGAACATCATCTCCAACGCTCTGAAATTCTCGTCGGCGAACGGCAACGTCGACGTGACGGCCCTGCGCACCAATGGCGGCGGCGTTGTCGTTGCCATCCGCGACAGCGGCGTCGGCATGACCAAGGAAGAGATTGAGGTCGCAATGACGCCCTTCGGACAGGTTGACGGAGGCCGTTCGCGTTGGCGGGAAGGTGCAGGTCTCGGCCTGCCGATCGCGAAAGCGCTGGTCGAGCTTCATGGAGGGATGCTTGAAATTCGGTCAGAGAAAGGTGTCGGCACCGAAGTCGTTATCGGACTTCCCGCACGCGATAGCGTGAGCGCGGTGACTACGACGCAAACGTTCGCCATCGGTGCTTCACAGACCTGAGATCCGGACCAGAATGCAGGGAAATCCAAATCAGAACTACATGAGTGGCGGCTTTGACGCCTCCATCGGCCGTATCGTCTCCGTAACGGGATCGAAGGCGATCGTTATGCTCGAGGGTGCGGGACAGTTACGCGCGCGCTCGCCGGACGGCCGACCCGAAATGGGCACGCTTCTCGCCATCGACACCGCTCGCACGACCGTCCTCGCCATCGTTTCTGCTTTGAGCGTTCCGGTGCCCTCACAGCGGGACGGCGATGGCGAAGTGTGGATCGCCGAGCTCGGGCTGGTCGGCGAGCTGTCGAACGCCGGCCAGGACAAAGCACCAATATTCAATCGCGGCGTCTCCGCATATCCCGCGCTTGGCGATCGCGCCCGCGTCGCATCGAGGCCGGAGCTCGAGGCCACCTTCTGCGGCGGTAGCGGAGCGATGGTCCGGGTAGGTTCCATCCGTCAGGACAGCACAATTCCCGCAATGGTCCGCGTCGACGAGTTGCTCGGCAAGCATTTCGCCGTGCTCGGAACGACGGGTACGGGCAAATCATGCACGACGGCGCTGATTTTACGATCCATCGTGGAGAAGAATCCGGCTGCCCACATCGTCTTGCTCGACCCGCACAACGAATATGCGACCGCGTTCACCGAGTGGGCCGAGGTGATCTCGCCGCGCAATATGCAGTTGCCGTATTGGCTGCTGACGTTCGAAGAATTTATTGAGGTTCTGGTCGGCGACGGCGATCGCAAGGCTGAAATCGAAGTTCTGCAGGAGCTCATTCCGCTCGCCAAGGCGCGCTACAATTCCGCGCGCGTCGCGGAACCGGCGAAGCTCCGCCGAGGCCTCGGCGATGCCAGCCGCTACACAGTCGATACGCCGGTACCGTATCGCATCTCCGATCTTCTCAATATGCTCGATGAGCGTATGGGCAAGCTCGAGAACAGGAAAGACCTTGCGCCCTATCGCATCCTGAAACATCGGATCGAGACGATCTCGCAAGACGGCCGCTATTCTTTCATGTTCGGCTCGCTGACCGTTTACGACGGCATGACTCAGGTTCTCGGCCGGATTTTCCGGGTTCCGGTCAACAACAAACCGATCACGATTCTCGAGCTCACCGGCATTCCGTCGGAAGTCGTCAATGTCGTCGTCTCGGTGCTCTGCCGCTTGACGTTCGACTTCGCGCTCTGGAGCGAAGGTCAAGTTCCAGTGACGCTCGTCTGCGAAGAAGCGCACCGTTATGTTCCGGCAAATTCCACGCTGGGCTTCGAACCCTGCAAGCGCGCGATCGCCAAGATCGCCAAGGAAGGGCGCAAATACGGCGCCTCGCTTTGCATCGTCACACAGCGTCCCGCCGAAATCGATCCGACGATCCTTTCCCAGTGCAACACCGTTTTCGCTCTTCGCATGTCGAATGAGCGGGACCAAGCCATCGTTGCTTCCGCCGTTGCCGACACCGGCGCCGGCCTTTTGGAATTCCTGCCGTCGCTCGGTCAGCGTGAAGCGATCGCATTCGGCGACGGCATGGCGTTGCCGGTCCGTATCAAGTTCGATGAATTGCCAAGACACGCATTACCAAAGTCGTCGACCGCTAACTTCTCGGAACGATGGCAGAAGTCGCTCAACGACGACGGCTTCCTCGACCAAATCGTCGAGCGCTGGCGGGCTTCGGGCATACCGGCGAGCGCCGACGTGCCGCAACATCTTACGATGATGGCCGATGCGCTGAGCATTTACGGCAGTTCGGCTAACGATGCGCCGCCTCAGGAGCCGGCTGTATACAGGACGCCGCCCGGGCCGCCCCCTTATGCCGGCTCTTCCTCCTCCGTCGCGCGGCCCGGCGGACCCGTTCCGCGCCGCGAAGCTCCGCCTTCCGCGCCTCCCGGTTCACCAACGGGCCGGAGCCCGAGCCTTTCGAATCCCATGATAGACCGGGGTGCTCCGGCGACTTCGCAGCAGGGCGGGAGGGCGTCGTCGCAAACGGTTGCGTCGGCCAACTCGCTTCGTTCGTTGCGTGAAAGGCTGTCGCGTCCTTCCTGACGCCGGCGACTGGATCAGTTCTTGCATTCCACGCTTCCGCGGGCTCCGCGCGACCGATTTCGGTGCGGGGCTTCGTCCAAAATGCGTGCAACCATATAGACTTGCCGCAAAGTTCGTGGATGTGCCCCGACTTGCATAGCACTCTGCCGCGCCTTAGACCTTAATCCTGGTGTTCGGGGGTTTTGCCGTTCCATGAGTAATATTTACCCAGTCATACTCTCCGGCGGTTCCGGCACGCGGCTTTGGCCGCTGTCCCGCTCGATGTATCCAAAGCAGTTCATTCGCTTCTTCAGCGGCCAAAACTCGTCGTTCCTGGCATCAGCTCTGGCAAGGTTACCGCAGCAGGCTGGATTCGAACGGCCGATCCTTCTCTGCAACAACGATCATCGCTTCCTCGTCCGCGAGGAAGTCGAACGCGCCGGTCTCAATCCGCGGGCGATTGTGCTTGAGCCGATCGCGCGAAACACGGCTCCTGCCATCGCCGTCGCGGCGCTCATCGCACTTCAGGACGATCCCGGAGCCATTCTCGCGGTCATGCCGTCCGACCACGTGATCGAAGACGAGACGGGCTTTGCCGCGAACATCAAGCGCGCGGCGGAGGTCGCGGCGACGGGCAAGCTCGTCCTTTTCGGCATCAAGCCGACCGAACCGCATACCGGATACGGCTATATCAAACGCGGCCCGGCGCTAGGCGGCTTCGATGGTCAAGTTTTCAGCGTCGAGAGCTTCGCGGAAAAGCCCAATCGTGCGACGGCCGAGAGCTATCTCGCGGATGGTTCCTATCTGTGGAACAGTGGGATCTTTGCGCTCAACGCCAAGAAATATCTGTCGGAGCTCGAACGCTACGAGCCGAAAATTCTCGAGGCTGCTCGCGGAGCTTTGGCTCACGCCAAAGAAGACCTCGGTTTCCTGCGCCTCGATAAGAATGCCTTCGCGGCTTCGCCGAATATTTCGATCGACTATGCCGTGATGGAGAAGACGCGCGAAGCCGCGATCCTGCCAATCGACGTCGGTTGGAACGATGTCGGCTCGTGGTCATCGCTGTGGGACATCGCGCCGAGGGACGAGAAGGGCAACTTCATCAAGGGCGAAGCGGTCCTTGAAGATACGTCCGACTGCTACGTCCACTCCGAGAAATCGATCGTATCGACGATCGGCGTGAAGGATCTCGTCATCGTCAATACGCCTGACGCCCTGCTTGTCGCCGATAAGAGCCGCACGCAGGACGTTTCCAAGATTGTTGCGCGTCTCAAGCAATCGAACCGCAAGGAACAGGAGCAGCACCTCAGGAACTACCGGCCTTGGGGCTACTTCGAGACGCTCAACATCGGTCCGCGCTTCCAGGTCAAGCTTCTGCATGTGAAGCCCGGCGGCAAGCTTTCAATGCAAATGCATCACCATCGCTCGGAGCACTGGATCGTCGTGCAAGGGACGGCGCAAGTCGTCATCGGCGAGAACACGCAGCTCGTTCGCGAGAACGAGAGCGTCTACATTTTTGCGACGCAGTGGCACCGGCTCGAAAATCCCGGCAAGGTGCCGGTCGAAATCATCGAGGTGCAAATCGGCTCGTATCTCGGCGAGGACGACATCATGCGGACCGACGACATCTATAACCGGCAGCCCGAAGAAACGAAGTAGCGATCCTCATTTCGCCGGGTCGGATGGCCGGAACGTAAAGATGCGCCCGGTGTTTGGCTGCTGGCCGGGAGGCTCGGCCGCTGCGGCGGACGCTGATGGAGCGACCGGTGTCACGGAACTCTCTCCCTCGCACTTATCGCGAAAGTTCCGCCAGCTCAGCGGAATGAAGCCGAGATAGAGAAGCGTCAGCGCCGTCAGTGTTTCGTACGGATAGGTGAACAGGAACGCGACCACGCCGACCGCAACCACGAAGATCGGTAGGACCCATTCGCGCCCGACGCGCTCGCCGAGCAATTTGCCCGAGTAGGTCGGAATCGTCGACACCATCATGAAGGCGATGAAAACGGTATAGACGAGCACGATCTTCAGCGCCCACAGCGATTTGATCTCATCGAGGCCGAGCTGACCGAGATAGATCGGCAAGAGCACCGCAATGGCCGCTGCCGGCGTCGGCATCCCCATGAAGTAGTTCGATTGCCATCTCGGCTTGTCGTCGTCGAGCGCCGCGTTGAAACGCGCGAGACGAAGCGCGGAAGCCAGCGCGAAGATCATGACGCAGATCCAGCCCGCGCTCTTCAAATCTCCGAGGCCCCAGTTGAAGATCAGGAAAGCCGGCGCGACGCCGAAGTTGACGAAATCGGCGAGGCTATCGAGTTCGGCACCGAAGCGGGACGACGCTTTCAGGAGCCGCGCGATGCGCCCGTCGATGCCATCAAGACAGCCGGCAAAGACGATTGCCGCAAGGGCCAAATCGTAACGGCCTTCGATGCCCATTCGGATCGAAGTCAGGCCGGCGCAAAGTCCGAGCAGCGTGAAGAAATTCGGCACGAGCATCCGCACCGGGACGCGCCGGTGGCGGAATAGCGACCGGCGCCTGCGGCGGCGCGTGTGGGTCTCGATAAATGGCTCATCAGCATCCATGGCAGGGTCCTTCCCGCATGCCGAAGTCGTAGTGCCCAGACACAGGGCTCGTCGCTGTACTAGGCGCGAAGCATTTCGCGTTCCGGTTCCACTGACCGAAGATCCGCCAAAACCGTCTCGCCCGCAACCGCGCGCTGACCAACACTGACGAGGGCGGTCTTTCCGGGCGGCAAATAAACGTCAACGCGCGATCCGAAACGGATCAGCCCGAATCGCTGGCCGACGCCTAGAGTGTCACCGATCGCGGAAAAGGTCACGATGCGGCGCGCGACGAGGCCTGCGATCTGCACAACGCCGACTTCTCCATCCGCAGGCGTCTCGATGACGAGAATACGGCGCTCGTTCTCTTCGCTCGCCTTGTCGAGGGCCGCATTCAGAAAGGCGCCAGGTACATAGAGTGAGCGGACGATGCGTCCGGCGATGGGCGAGCGGTTGATGTGGACATCGAATACCGACAGGAACGTCGAAATACGAATGCGTTCCTCGGAGCCCATGCCGAGTTCGGCCGGCGACACCACTTTTTCGACGCCCGAGATCTTGCCGTCCGCTGCTGAAATCACGAGCCCCGGCCGCAACGGCGTGACACGCTGCGGATCACGGAAGAAATAGATGATCCACGCGGTGATGCCAGCGCACAGCCAACCCAATGGCGGATAGAGAAAAAAGAACAATAACGTCACACCCGCCCCGATGGCGATGAATTTGTGTCCATCGGGATGCACGGGGGACAGGGAATCAAAAATGGTATCGAGAATACCGTGGCCTTCCGACACTTCTTATCTCCTGACGTGAACTTCAGACGGCGATGGCACGCCGGTTACGATACCGGTACGGCGACGAAGCGCAGGTCGCCCTTGCTATCCTCGATGCGCAGCAGCACGGCCTTGCGACCGGATTTCTTGACCTTCTCGACGCTCTTTGCCACATCCTCGGGATCGGAGACGCTGTCCTGGGCGGCTTCGACAATGACGTCGCCGGGCTTCAGGCCCTTACTCGCGGCGGGGCTTTGCGGATCGACGGCTTCGACGACCACGCCTTGGACCTTGTCGCCGAGGCCATATTTTTTGCGTAGGCTATCACTCAACGGGGAGAGCTTCAGACCGATGATGGCCGCGCCTTTCGGATCGTCATCTTGGCCGACGTCACTCTTCAGGTCGCTGGCGTTGTCGTCATCGTCTTCGAGCCGGCCGACGGTCACCTGTGTGTTCTGCTTTTGACCTTTGCGGAGAAGCTCGACGTCGACGGCTTTGCCGATCGGGGCCTGGGCCACGATCTTCGGCAGGCCGCGCATGCTCGTCACTTCCTTGCCGTCGAACTTCAAGATGACGTCGCCGGCTTCCAATCCGGCTTTCGACGCCGGGCCATCGGGGGTCACAGCCGCTACGAGAGCGCCGGTGTTTTCGGGCAAACTGAGGGTCTGGGCGATATCCTCGGTCACCGTCTGGATCTTGACGCCAAGCCAGCCACGCCGCACCTCGCCGTGTTCCTTCAGCTGTTCGACGACGTTCGACACCGTATCGGAGGGCACCGCGAAGCCGATGCCGATCGAGCCGCCGGTGGGCGAGATAATCGCCGTGTTCACGCCGATGACGTCGCCGTTCATGTTGAACAGCGGGCCGCCGGAATTGCCCTTGTTGATCGCTGCGTCCGTCTGCAGATAATCGTCGTAGGGGCCGGAATTGATGTCGCGGCTCTTGGCCGAAATGATGCCGAGCGAAACCGAGCCGCCGAGCCCGAACGGGTTGCCTATCGCCATCACCCAGTCGCCGACTTCGATATCAGCGGAGGAGCCGAATTTCACATCGGGAAGCGGCTTCTTCGGCGTGACCTTCAAGAGCGCGAGGTCGGCCTTCGTATCGCGCCCGATGATCTTGTCGACGACGAGCTTGGAGCCGTCGTGGAAGTTGATGTCGATCTCCTCAGCGCCTTCGATGACGTGGTTGTTGGTGACGATCAGCCCTTCCTTGCCGTCGATCACGAAGCCCGAACCCAAAGAAGAAATCTTGCGATCGCCGTGCGGAACGCCGCCACGCTTGTTGAAGAAATCGTCGAAGAAATCCTCGAACGGCGCGCCCTTCGGTACCTTCGGCAACGGCACGCCTGCCGGGCCCTTGACGGTCTGGGATGTCGCGATATTGACGACAGCGTCGGAAAGGCGCTTGGCGAGAGGAGCGACGGAAGCCGGGCCGTTTTGCCAGGCGACGTCGGCCTGGGCCGAGCCCCCCAAGCCCAGCATCGCGCTAAAGCCCATACTCAAACCTAGGCCGATAAGAAGCGCCGAACTTCTCTTAATCATTGCGAAGAACTCCAGGGTATGATCCGGCTTCCCAAGGGGCTCCGGGCGAATATGCGTTAGTTGGCGCAACATCCGAGCGTCAACATGGCAAGGTAGCATACCGCCGAGTCGCGGGGATAAGTTGGCCTCCGGCTTATCCCCGGGCCACCCAGACGACAAAAACCCCAAGGGCCACGGCTCCGACCGCGCAGAGCTGGATGCGCCCGGTGCTGAAAGTTGCAATTTCTTCAACGGCCCACCGCGCAGTGTGCGGCAAGGTAGCCCACAGCAAGCCCTCGAGCACGAGGGCTATGCCAAGCCCAGCGAGAAGATCATTCATCGCTGAGGTGACGGCGCAGGCGCTGGCGGCGCCTTGCCGTTAGGGTCTTTGAAATACCGGAAGAATTCGCTGTCCGGGGACAGGAGCATGCGGGTGTCTTCCGGCTTGATGGCCGTCGTGTAGGCCTGCATCGACCTGTAGAAGCGGAAGAAATCCGGGTCCTGGCCGAAAGCATCGGCGAATATCCGGCTGCGCTCGGCTTCGCCGTCGCCGCGGATTTCGTCGGACTTCTGGGTCGCGGTCGCCTTGATGATCGTCACGTCCTTGTCGGCATTGGCGCGAACGCGGTTATTTTCGCCTTCGCCCTGCGCGCGGAGCTCCGTCGCTTCGCGAATACGATCGGCGCGCATACGGTCATAGACCTTGACGAGGTTCTCCTTCGGAAGGTCGGCCCGCTTGATGCGCACGTCGACCACTTCGATGCCGTAGTCTCGGCCTTCCTTGTTCACCTGTGCCGCGATCTGCTTCATCAGGCTTTCGCGCTTGTCCTTCACGACCTCCTGCAACGTCGCGGAACCGAGGACGCGGCGGATTTCCGATTCGATCAGCGGACCGACGACCTCGCGGACGCGATCCTCGTAGCGGACGTTCTGATAGAACTTCAACTGGTCGATGATGCGATAGCGCGCATAGGCGTCGACGATGAGGCGCTGCTGATCGGCGGCCGTTACTTCCTGCTCGGTCGTATCGAGGTCGAGGATGCGTTTGTCAAACTTCTCGACGGTGTCGACGAAGGGCACCTTCCATTTGAGGCCCGGAGTCGTGATGACCTGCTGCGGATTGCCGAAGCGGAGCACGAGCGCCTGCTCGTTTTGATGCACGATGAAGGCGGAGGAGTAGAGTGCCAGCGCCGCGAGACCGAGAAGGGTCAGGATGAAAGCGAAGAACGCGCGCATGTTATTTCGCTCCATCGGGCTGTTGCTGGTCGCGCTTCTGGAGCTGCTCCAGCGGCAGGAACGGCACGACGCCCTGGCCGCCGCCCTTCTGATCGATGATGATCTTGTCGGCGCCGGAGAGCACGCGCTCCTGCATTTCGAGATAGAGCCGTTCACGTGTCACGTCGGGCGCCTTCTTGTATTCGTCGTAGACCTTGAGGAAGCGGGCGGCCTGGCCCGTCGCCTCGGCAACCGTTTGGTCGCGATAGCCTTCGGCAGCCGCCACGATGCGATCGGCATCGCCTCGGGCACGCGGCGTCACCTGATCCGCGTAGGTCTGGGCCTGCTTGATGAGGGTTTCTTTTTCCTGAGCTGCGGCCGCAACCTCCCGGAATGAGCCGATGACCTCGGCCGGCGGATCGACTTCTTTGAGCTGGACCTGATCGATCTTGATGCCAGCGCGATAATAATCGAGCGTCTTCTGCATCAGCCTTTGCACGTCTTCCTGCGTCCGCTGACGGCCGCCCGTCAGAAGCGGCTGGAGGCTTGATTGCCCGACCACCTCGCGCATGGCGCTCTCCGCAACTTCGCGGACTGTCGTTTCGGGCTGTGCGATATTGAACAGGAACTGCTCGACGCCCGTGTCCCCGGTCGTCGGATCGGGGTCAGGGCTGATGCGCCAGAAAACAACGAAACGGACATCGACGACGCTGCCGTCGCCGGTGAGCATCAAGCCGCTATCCTGTCCACCAATAACACTTCGGCCGGCGCCGACCTCGATCGTGCGTTGCTGCGTGACCTTCGGCAGACGCACTTCCTCGATCGGATACGGCAAGCGATAATGAAGTCCGGACCCTTCCCAACGGTCGAATTTGCCGAAGCGCAGAACGATGCCCTGCTCGTCCGGATTGACGCGATAGGTGAAGCCGTAGAACGCCACGCCCACGAGCAGCAGCATGGCGATGAGGAAAAGAAATGGTTTCGGCACCCCGCCGCCGAATGAACCGCCGCCGTTACCGTTGCCGCCGCCTCCACGCATGACTTGGCGCATGCGGTCCTGGCCGCGACGCAGAATTTCGTCGAGATCGGGCGGCTCCTTGCCGCCGCCACCGCCTGATGGGCCCCAAGGCCCCTGGCCCCACGGACCGCCACCGCCCTTGCGACCGCCGCCGTTCCCTCCGGTGCCGCCGCCACCGCCTTGACTACTCCAGGGCATAAATCAGGGCCTCATTTGAATTTGAGCTGAAGATTGAGATCGCGACCCCGCGGTCCGAGATGTTGACGACGGCGAGCTGACGCCGGATGTGAGACATGCACTGCAAGGGCCTGAACGACGGAGATAAAACGAATTTTTGCAGCTTATAGGGCAGGGCCCGATCGATCGCAAATTCCGCTTTGTTTGGCTAACCGCAATTTGGGGCGCCGGGGCGCACCTTCAAGGGCGGCCTGCGACTTCATGCGCCGTGCTTGCGGCGATCGTAAATGAAAAGCGTCGACGAATGGTCGTCGCGCGGTCCATTAGCGAGAGATTCCTGGCTCGTCTCCTGCCATTCCGCCGGATCAAGGGCAGAAAAGTGGCGGTCGCCGTCGACGACGGCATGAACGCGGGTCAGATAAATTCGATCTGCAACTGGAAATACGGCGTCATACACCGCCGCGCCGCCAATAACCATGATTTCTTCGGCGCCGCGTGTCTTCCCGAGAACACGCGCCAGGATCAAGGCGTCGCTCACCGTCTCGCATGTGGAGATGCCGGCGGCCTCGAATGAGGGATCGCGCGTGACAACGATGTTGTCCCGGCCATCAAGCGGCTTGCCGATCGACTGAAACGTCTTGCGGCCCATGATGATGGGCTTGTCCATCGTCAGCCGGCGGAAGGTCTTGAGGTCGGAGGACAACCGCCACGGAAGGCCGCCGTCGCGGCCGATGACGCCGTTCTCGGAGACGGCAACGATAAGTGAAACGGTTATGTTATTCATCGGCGACCGCATAGCAACGGCGGACGGAAGAAGCAAATCTGGCCGCGCAGGCCGGGGGACGGTCCATCCCCATACCGTCATGCCGACGAAGGTCGGCACCCAGGCAACTGTCCGCGGCGAGGACGTTGAAGCCTGTCTGGGTCCCGGCCTTCGTCGGAATGACGCGGGATGTGAGATGCTCAGACCGCGACAGGCGCCTTGATGTGCGGCCAGGGATCGTAGCCTGTCAGCTCGAAGTCCTCGTATTTGAAATCGAAAATCGATGAGACGGCGGGATTGATCTTGATCTGCGGCAGGGCGCGCGGAGAGCGGCACAGCTGCAGATCGGCCTGCTCAAGGTGATTGAAATAGAGGTGCGCGTCGCCAAACGTATGCACGAAGTCTCCGGGCTTCAGTCCCGTCACCTGCGCCATCATCATCGTGAGCAGCGCGTAGCTCGCGATATTGAACGGCACGCCAAGGAACACATCCGCCGAGCGCTGATAAAGCTGGCAGGACAGCCGCCCGTCCGCGACATAGAACTGAAAAAGGCAATGGCACGGCGCTAGCGCCATCTTGGAAAGGTCGCCGGGATTCCAGGCCGTCACGATGATGCGCCGCGAATCCGGATTGCGCTTCAGATCGGAGACCGCGTTCGAGATCTGGTCGATCGTCGCGCCGTCCGGCGCATCCCAGCTTCGCCATTGCTTGCCGTAAACGGGCCCGAGATTGCCTTCCGCGTCGGCCCACTCATCCCAGATGCTGACGCCATGCTCCTTCAGATACTGGGTGTTCGTCGCGCCGGCGAGAAACCAAAGCAATTCCACGATGATCGACTTCACGTGCAGCTTCTTGGTCGTCACAAGCGGGAAGCCCTGCGCGAGATCGAAGCGCATCTGATGACCGAAAACGGAGAGCGTGCCCGTTCCCGTGCGGTCGGTTTTCTTGACGCCTTCGGTGCGCACGCGGCGCAGGAGCTCGAGGTATTGCTGCATGAGGAAAGCACTAGTCGATTCTGGCCGGGCCTTCAGCTAGCCCGTTGCGAGCGGGCCGCCTGGCGCGAAGGCCATCAAAAGGATGATTAGCGAGTTGTAGGTGCTGTGACAAACGATCGGGGTCAACAGCGAGCCGGTCCGCTCACGCAGCCACGCGAGATAGAGCCCGATCAATGTGATCGCGGCCAGTCCGTATCCCGAATAGTTGGCGTGCAGCGCTGCCCAGGTGACGGCGGTGACGAGGGCTGCGCCCGAGAAGCCAAACGGCGACCGCCGCAAAACACCAAAAAGCAGCCCGCGGAAAAGGCATTCCTCGGCGAGCGGTGCGCCGATCCCTGCTGCGATCAGGATGAGCCACCACGTCCGTGAATTCATCATTTCTGAAAACGGCTGAAGATCGTTGCGGAGCGCGTCAGGGTCGAATGCAAAGACGGCGGATGCAAAGAGCGTCGCGAGCGCGATCAGGGCGACCGCTGCTAGACCGAGCGTTTTGATACCGCCCGGCGGCATCGCGAAGCTCAAAAAAGGTGTTCCCGAAATGCGCCGTTGCCGGGCATTGGCCAGCAATACCGAGACGACCGTCACGATCTGGAACGCGAAGAGGGAGGTTGCAACGCGCCCGGTCAGCAGGGCCTCGGTCTCACCTGCGGCAAATGCGCGAGGCTCGTGGATCTGGCTCCAGAAATCGAAGGCGGCGGCCGCCGCGTATCCCGAGGCTGTCGCCAGGGCGGCGATCGCTACCGCCAAGGCGATCCCGGCGATGACGCCCTTCCAAACCTGAAACCGGCCTTGTGCCGGGCTCTTGTCTTGCGACGAAACGCTCACTCTATAAGTTCTCCGTTCCGCCGGGCCTTGTTGATGGACGCCGCGCCGGGGCGAAACACAATGCCAAAATAAGGCGCCGTTGGGTCTCTTCGCGCCGCCTAATCGTCACCAGCCGGTAACAGGTTTTTCACGACCGGAGGGCCATCGGCGCCTAAATGCTTTTTTTAATAAGCATTGCCCCCTATATTCAAAGCGCTGGTTCGTCCAGCTATGGCGATAAACGCGGTCGTAATAAGCCGATCGGACCCGGGGGCGGTACCCGGCGCCTCCACCATATGCCGCCGTTTCGCTCGTTCAGACGGGCGCGGGGCGGCATTTGATGGGGGCGAAATAGGATCGACGAAGGCGTAAAGGACTTAGCTTTTGCCCGGCATGATACCACCGTTATCGGGTCATACAGAATAGTTGCCAATGACAACTATGCTGAGGCCGCTCTCGCTGCGTAATGCAGCGCGAATAGCCTGAACTCGAAGCCCTTACCCCTAGCAGGGTAAGGCGCGGTCCGGAGGGCACCGGGCAACAGAAGCCCTCCACCTTACTGCTTCAGGTACTGCTTCCGGCGCGGATGGACTTGACGGGACGGCAAATCTGATTTCAGAGGTCAGTCTGGAATACTACGGGATTGAAGGCTGAGGCATGGCATCGGGGCCGTCCATAGATTACGCGAAGCTGCAACAGGAGGCGATGCGCGGGGTCGTGCGCGCTGTCCTGCAACGGATCGTGAAGACCGGGCTGCCGGGCGAGCACCATTTCTACATTTCGTTCCTCACGCAGGCGCAGGGCGTGATCCTTTCGAAGCGCCTCAAGGAAAAATATCCGACTGAGATGACGATCGTCCTCCAACATCGATTCTGGGATCTGATCGTCTCGGAGGATCGTTTCGAGGTGAAGCTGACCTTCGACGGTATTCCGGAACGGCTTGTCGTTCCGTTTGCGGCCATCAAGGTCTTCATCGATCCGAGCGTTCGCTACGGCCTGCAATTCGATGAAGAGGCGAGCGACCGCGACGCAACACCAACGCCGCGCGCGCTAACCGCCGACGCGACCTATGATCAGGCTGGAGACGCGGGCGCCGAATCTCCGCGCACCCAGACGAAAAAGCCCAGGACGTCGCGCAAGTCTCGCGCCGACAAGGATGCGCAGAGCGGCGCTCCGGTGCTGACCGCGGTCAAGACCGAGCCCTTGCCGCCAAATCCGGAACCCGCGGCACGCGCCGGAGAGCAGAGCGTCAAAGACGGTGACGACGCCGCCACCGAGAAGCAGCCCGGCGAGGGCGGCGCCAAGATCCTGAGCCTCGATCAGTTCCGCAAGAAGTAAGCGGGCCACGCCCATAGCCTGTCGCGAGGGGCCGGGCGAGCTTCAGCCTCGCGTCGACGTTCGGATTTGCACCTGCAAAAGTCAGCTTCTGACCCACAAGAGACATCGGCGGCTCACCTATGCCCCCACCAAAGATCTTAGCGGGACGTGGCAAGACCACCGGCAGTCGTCCGCCGTTGGGGTGTCTGCGAAAAGCTCCTCCCGTTAGTATGAATTCACGCAAATTGACGGGGTAGCGCATGACGATTTCAAGCGATGACGAACTCGACAGGCTCAAGGAGATCGGCCGCATTGTCGCCAACACACTGGCAGCAATGGGAACGGCCATCGAGCCAGGAATGACTACGGGCGAGCTGGATGAGTTCGGTCGAGGTCTTCTGGAAAGAGCAGGGGCCACGCCTGCTCCCGAGCTTTGCTACGGTTTCCCCGGTGCGACCTGCATCAGTGTCAACGAAGAGATCGCTCACGGCATTCCGGGGAACCGCCGGGTTGCTGCGGGTGACTTGGTCAATATCGACGTTTCCGCGCAAAAGAACGGTGTTTTTGCCGATACGGGCGCATCTTTCGCCGTACCGCCGGTCTCCAAAGCGATCGAGCGGCTTTGCCGTGATGGGCGGCGAGCCATGTGGACCGGCATCAGGCAGATCGGCGCGAACAAGCCGCTCGGCGACATCGGAAAGGCGATCGGCACCTTCGCTCGCCGAAACCGCTATACACTCGTTCAAAATCTTGCCAGCCACGGCGTCGGGCATTCGTTGCACGAGGAGCCGACGGAGATCGCAACTTGGCCTGTTCAATCCGAGCGGCGGATCATGAATGAAGGCCTCGTCTTCACCGTGGAACCGTTTCTTTCGCTGGGCGCCGAGTGGGCGGAAGATGGTGGCGAAAGTGGAGATGCATGGACGCTCTTCAGCAGCCCCAGAGCGCCGACCGTGCAATACGAGCACACCGTCGTCGCAACGCGCAACGGACCTCTGGTCGTGACATTACCTGGGTAAGCTCTCAGGGCCACGGCTGCTTTTGACCCGAGACGGAAGTTCAATCGCCCCGGATAGTTTTGATCGATGATGTATCCACCATCTCTTCCTCCAGACGTGAGAGACAGAGGGTTTGTTGCGGATAACGGCGAACTCGGCATTCTGCTGAGCGACACACAAGCATTCCTAAACGCCTGTAGAGCTGACAACCTTACAGTCTTCGGTTGGGAGCTTTGGATAATCGACTACGAGTGGGGCAAAGATAATGCTCCAGTCCCCGAGGCGGGTTCGTGGTGTGGCGGAATCCCGCTTAACCGTCAGAGTGTTCCAGCAGTCGTTGGGGGCACTGGGGATGTCGATCAATCGGAAAATGAATTGGCCGTTCTCAACCTCACCGATATCGCACCGGAATGGCTGAAATACATCCGTGTGAATTTCACCTTATTTGAACGCCCATGACTAGCCAACCTAAGGCCGAACGGCAGATTGCTGCTCATGGCTCAGAGCAGATGTAATTCCGCCCTACTAACCATCCCCAAACTTCCCCGCCGAAACTTATCCTCGCTCTCCGAACCTCCAGCATAATCGCTCGCATCTTGCCACACGCGAAGGGCATGAGCTCGTGCCGCGAGACATGTGTGGATGAGAGCATGCGGGGCCGCGCGGAGAAATCGGTATGCCGCGGGTTTGCTGCCTGCCGCGCGTGGGCCTCTCAGGAGGCGGCGCGGTGAAACGCCGCTCGAAAGGAGATGCGGGGGCGGATGGCGGGTTCGACGGCTCAGGGATCGCTTTCAAGGCGATCCGCACTCATACGAGAGGCGCCGGACATATGGGCCGGAGCCGAGGCGGAGAGTTGGCATGCACGGGGCGGCGTTGGTCCGCATCCCCAATCCAATTGCAAAGAGCGAGGCCACGCCGTCCCGTCCCTTTGTTGATTTGCGCAACCGGCTCCGCCCCGCGGAGCCGGCCGGTTGTATTGGCTGTTTTCTCCATCGTCATCCCGGCGAAGGCCGGGACCCAGACAAGCCGAAGGATCGCTTGTTGTGACCGTTGCCTGGTTGCCGACCTTCGTCGGCATGACGGAGGTTGGGTTACCTCCGAAAAGCGCTCGACAAAGAGCGGCGCATAGGCGACGAAGCTCGAATTGCGAGGCATACGCAAAGCGATACGGAACCGCACACACCATGACCAAGACGCGTACGGAAACCGACACCTTTGGCCCTATCGAGGTTGCCGCCGACAAATACTGGGGAGCGCAGGCCCAGCGCAGCCTCGGGAATTTCAAGATCGGCTGGGAGAAGCAGCCGCTGCCGGTCGTTCGTGCCCTCGGGATCGTCAAGCGCGCTGCCGCCGAGACGAACATGGCGCTCGGCAGGCTCGATCCGAAAATTGGCGAAACCATCGTCATGGCGGCGCAGGAGGTGATGGAGGGCAAGCTCGACGCCCACTTCCCGCTCGCCGTGTGGCAGACGGGCTCGGGTACGCAATCGAACATGAACGCCAACGAGGTCATCTCGAACCGCGCGATCGAGATGCTTGGTGGAGAGATGGGCTCAAAGAAGCCGGTGCATCCCAACGATCACGTCAACATGAGCCAGTCGTCGAACGACACATATCCGACGGCGATGCACATCGCGTGCTCGGAAGAAATCGTGCTCCGGCTGCTGCCGGCCCTTCAGAAACTTCGCAACGTGTTGAACGACAAGGCGCACGCCTGGGCGCGCATCATCAAGATCGGCCGCACCCACACGCAGGACGCGACGCCGCTGACGTTGGGCCAAGAGTTCTCCGGTTATACCCAGCAAGTGGAGAACGGCATCGCCCGGATCGAGCAGACGCTGCCAGCATTGATGGAACTCGCCCAGGGCGGCACGGCCGTCGGCACCGGTCTCAACGCGCCGAAGGGCTTCGCGGAAATGGTTGCCGAGCGCATCGCTTCGATTACGCAGCTTCCGTTCAACTCGGCGCCAAACAAGTTCGAGGCACTCGCCGCGCACGATGCGATGGTCTTCTCGCATGGGGCCATCAACACGGTCGCAGTGTCGCTATTCAAGATCGCGAACGACATCCGGTTGCTTGGCTCGGGTCCGCGCTCCGGCCTCGGCGAACTCGCTTTGCCGGAAAACGAACCTGGCTCCTCGATCATGCCCGGCAAGGTTAATCCAACCCAGTGCGAGGCGTTGACGCAAGTCTGCATTCAGGTTTTCGGGAACAACGCCGCGCTGAGTTTTGCGGGCAGCCAGGGCCATTTTGAACTCAACGTCTACAATCCCGTGATGGCCTACAATTTCCTGCAGTCGGTTCGTCTTCTCAGCGATGCTGCCTTGTCGTTTGCCGACAACTGCGTCGCCGGCATCGAACCGCGGGAAGACAACATCAAGGCGGGCCTCGAGCGCTCGTTGATGCTGGTCACGGCGCTAGCGCCGAAGATCGGCTACGACAATGCCGCCAAGATCGCCAAAACCGCGCACAAGAAGGGCACGACGTTGCGCGATGAAGCCGTCGGCGGCGGCTATGTGACGGACAAAGAGTTCGATGAGATCGTGCGGCCCGAGAAGATGATCGGCCCCGAATGACGTCATCGTGATGATCACGACGGATCTTCGGCGTTGCGACCGAACGGCACTCGCCTAAACAAAATGCGCGTCGCCGTTTGACGGCTTTATGTCAGTGCACATAAAATGGCTGAAACTCAGGATGCGATTTGCATCCTTTGCGGAGTGCATTTTATGACCGCCGAGATCATCAATCTCAACAAGGTCCGTAAAGCCCGCGAGCGCGCCGATCGCGAGAAAGAGGCGCATGAGAACCGGCTCAAGTACGGGCAGACGAAGTCTGAGCGAAGCCTCGCCGACGCGCAGCATCGCAAGTCTCAGGCTGAGCTCGACAGGGCGCGGCGGGAAGAACGTGGTCCGGCGGAAGACGCCGATGACGTCGATCCCAGCAACGTCTCGTAATGAGGCCAGAAAAGCGCTCGTTCTCGATACGGGGGCATCGAACGTCCGTCTCACTCGAGAAAGCGTTTTGGCTCGCACTCAAGGAAGCCGCCGCCGAAGATGGCGTGACGCCCGCGAGCCTGATCAATTCCATCGATGAAGGACGCGGAGGAGCAGGGCTGTCGAGCGCCGTGCGCGTTTGGCTTCTCGCGCGGCTCAAGGCCCGCGCCCTTCAGAGATGAAGCGATCGCCGATCTTACGGCAGCCGTCCCCAGCTGAAGAGCCCGTATAGCCAAGCGGTCACGATGCCGAATCCGGCCGAGATGCAGAGGATCGGCACAATCTGGCTGACATTGCCTTCAAGCAGCGGCGACGGCCGATGGGCGAGATAGGGCATCGCGATGAATGCGCTGATCAGGCCCGGCCCAAAGAGACCGAGGATGGCGCCGCGAATTGTCATCATGCCCTCGGGCTTCCATCCGAGGATCAGACCGAACAGTGCACCCCAAAGACCGGCCGTGATCGTGCTTCCGACCAGCCAGGGCAACACAAGCTCTGGAATGAGCAGGCTAGGCATCGGACGCAAGCTCCAAGGCTCGGCCTCCCAGCCGGTCCAATAATGGACGAAAAACCAACTGAGCGCCTCTTGGACGGTAGCTGCCGCGATCACCCCGGCGAGAAAACCCAACACAAGACTCTTCAAGGCATTCATGGTCGTGTCCCCTTCCGGACTGTCCCCTTTTGGCGCGACGTGCTCCGCGACTTTCTAGCTAC
Organism: uncultured Alphaproteobacteria bacterium; assembly: GCA_963710005.1. Lineage (GTDB taxonomy): Bacteria > Pseudomonadota > Alphaproteobacteria > Rhizobiales > Hyphomicrobiaceae > Hyphomicrobium_B. The sequence continues at coordinate 27,731 of CAVPYR010000001.1, read as the reverse complement.
CCTGGTTAGTCCAACTATTCCATGCCCGATGCTCAAATTACAGATTTCCGATGAGGGCTGTTCGCGCAAAGCAACGCTTCTGCTCCGCTTGATACGACCCGCCTCATTTTTGCCTATCGCCTCCGGCTTTGAAAGTGCGCCGCACCACGGTGCCTCAAGTCCTTAGCGACAGAGCACCACCGGTCTCCCTGAGATCTCGGTTTTCTAGCGGCGCGCCCGGGGGGCTGGCGCTCGCGGTTCCCCGTCCAACCAATCGCTCCTTCGCCCGAGCCTCGCGCTCGCAGCAGCCGCTTCCCGAAGAAGCGGCAGGAACCGATTGGGCTTTTTCCATCACTCAACAACACGAGGACTTCCCATGAGTAAGGGATCGATTGCTGTGCTTTCTCTTGTACTTGCCGCGTCTGGGCCGAGCATGGTCGACGCTAGGTCGTACAACGGCGACGGCTACCGCTTCAAAGATCGCGCGATGACCAGCCGGCGGATGTCGGGGCTCTCCGGTACATCGACAACGTGTCTGACGTCCGAAGCACGCAACCTCCTAGCGCGCATCCGCACTCAGTTCAGCAACGTCGAGATCGTCTCGACCTGCCGGCCCGGCGCCAAGATCGCCGGGACCAACTACCCCTCGAAGCACGCGTCCGGGCAGGCGATCGACTTCCGGGTTCCAGGGCGTAAGGCCGAGGTCGTCAGCTGGCTGATCGCCAACGACCGAATGGGAGGCATCATGACCTACAGCGACATGGATCACATTCACGTCGACGTCGGCCAACGCTTCGTGGCGCTCAACCGTCCCAGCGGACGCACGTGACGTTTCGAGGCGGGCTTGCCGGGCCCGCCTTATTTTCGTTCAAGCGTCGTAAACAGATCGAAAAGGAACAGTGAAACAGACTGAATTTCAAGGCTCTGCGGCGCGCGGCTACGGGCTGCAAGAGCCTGCGACGATCTTGCCTTTCTCACGGGAGCAAGGCATATAGGTCGCCGTCGAACACGCCTTGGCTTACTCTAAGACAGCGCTACCGCCTGCCCTAAGACGTCTCCATCGCGCGATTTGATTAACCTCCGGTCATTCCGCCGGAGACTAGACGTTTGCTTTGGAGGCAATTGATGTCGAACGGGACTGTGAAGTGGTTCAATGGTCAGAAGGGCTACGGCTTTATTCAACCTGAAGAGGGTGGCAACGACGTGTTCGTCCACATCTCAGCGGTTGAGCGCGCCGGTCTTCAGTCGCTCCGCGAAGGCCAGAAGATCTACTTTGAAACCGAGCGTGGACGTAACGGCAAGATCGCTGCCGTGAACCTGCGTCCGCTCTAAGGTTTTCGAGGCCACTCCACTCGTGCGGGGAGCAGCTCGTCTGCTCCCCGCTTTTCTTATCCGGTTATCAAACAAAGTTCGGGAGATCGAATGGCGAAAGAAGAGATGCTCGAGTTCGAGGGCGTGGTGGACGAAGTTCTGCCTGACGCCCGCTGTCGCGTGAAGCTCGACAATGGGCACGAAGTGATTGCCTACACATCCGGGCGCATGAAGAAGAACCGCATCCGCATTCTCGCCGGCGACCGTGTGACGGTCGAGATGACGCCTTACGATTTGACCAAGGGCCGCATCAATTTCCGTCACAAGGATGGCCGTCCGGGTAGCGGTGGCGGAGAACTCGCGGGCACGGCTCGTGCCGGCAGCGGCGGCCCTCCGCGGCGTGGCGGCGGACGCTGATCACTACACATCGTATTCTGCAGTGTTCAATACTACGCGGAAAGTTCGGCGGCGCGCTGCTTGTGATCGGCGCCGAGACGCTGAGCCGCCCAAAGCCAAACAATAACCAGCGGAATAGCAAGGGCTCCTGTCGCACCGGCGGCAAATCCGAGCCCTCCCCCGAGAAGCGAATAGAGCCAGCCTGACGTCGCGTCGCCGCCGCGGAATACGACCGTGTCGATGAAATTCTGTACCTTGTATTTCTCGGCGGGCGTCGCGAGCGTGTAGATGAGCTTAATCGCGGGGTTGGCGAGCGCGAAGGATACAATGCGCTCGGCAACCATGACGGCGGCGGCGATCCAGAGCGCGGCATCGGAACTTAGAAGGAGTACGCCGAGGGCGCCCGTCACGGGCAAAGCGAGCAACGCCGTCGTCACGCCGAAGTGGCGGAGAACCCGCGCCGTTCCGAAGACTTCGATCAGGAACGTCACGATGCTGACGAGAAGATCACGGCCCGAGAAAAACAGCACGCGGTCGGCGCTGTTGTTGATCGATGCCGAGACGAGGCGCGCCTGCTCCAAATAGAAGAACGTCCCGATGATATTCGCGACGAATATGAAAAGCGCGATGCGTGCGAACATCGGCGTGGTGAAGACCTTGATAGCGCCGTCGAGGACGCCGCCACCGGTCGGTTCGGTCTCGCTGTCCGCCTCCGACGGTCTCAGGCGGCGCAACAGCAAGCTCGCGAACATCGAGGCGATGAGCAGCGCCGCCGACGCCAGCATCAGATCGACGGGTGCGAAGATCCGGACCAGTCCTTGAGTGAGCAGCGGCCCGGCAAGAGCGCCGGCGGTTCCGCCCGCGGAGATGAAACCGTAGAGCCGCTTCGCTTCCTCATGAGACCAGAGCTCCGACATCAAGCTCCAGAAGAGGGACACGACGAATAGGTTGAAGACGCTTCCCCAGATAAAGAACGATGCTAGAGCCCAACGGTTGTCGGGCGATGCCTTCATCACAAGCCAGAAGATGACGAGGTTTGCCGCGAAGAAGATGTAGATCGACGGGAGAACGTAGCGGCGCGGAAAGCGCGCGGCGATCAATCCGAACAGCGGGACCAGCAGGAGCATCACGAAGAAGACGACCGTGAAGAGCTGGTGCAGCGCGTCCTTACCCAGTGCCACGCCTATTTCGTCGCGCACGGGGCGAACGATGTAGTAGGCGGAGAGCAGCGCGAAGAACATTGCGAAGGATGCGAGAAGCGCTGCAACCTCTTCGGGCTCGACGTTGACAAAGCGCCTCAACCAAAAGCCGGCACGCTGCGATGACGGGGAGCTTCCAGCTGACATTGTTCCCCGCGTCACTGACTGCGTGCTCGTCTTCGCCTAGAGGGAACAATCAATCAAGACGGCGCGTCACGAGAATGATGCGTCGCAGCGCAAACTCAGTCATGAGATGACGACTGGACAGTGTACCCTTCTTGCATGTGCATGCCCTATCATTAGGCACGGAAACGTTTTCTCGATTGTGACGATGTATAATCGTCTTATACTGACGCAGTGCAGCAACAACATGCTGTTTTGCAACTTGAATGGTGGGAAAAACCCCATTTAGAAACAAGGGTTTGAGATCGATATGAACTATTATGCCTATGAAATGGCCCATGCGTTCATGTCACCGGTCCGATTCGGCGTTCAAGCTCTGCGTCAGACTCTCGGGTGGCCGCTCAACCCCGTGAGCTACACGACGGTCGGCAAGAACATGATCGCGGCCTGCGAGGTGTTCGAGAACATCACGCGCCGCTACGGCAAGCCGGAATTCGGCATCAAGAGCGTACAGCTCGCGAGCCTCAAGATCCCGATTCGCGAGGAGATCGTCCTCTCAAAGCCGTTCTGCAATCTCATCCATTTCGACCGCGATCAGGCGGAGACCGGCAAGCGCTACGACCCGAAGGTTCTGATCGTCGCGCCGATGTCGGGGCATTACGCGACGCTGCTGCGCGGTACGGTCGAAGCCATGCTGCCCGAACACGACGTCTACATCACGGATTGGGCGGACGCCCGAAACGTGCCGCTCGCGGCCGGGCGATTCGATTTCGACGACTTCGTCGATTACCTGATCGAGTTCACACAGTTCATCGGCACGAACACGCATGTTATCGCGGTGTGTCAGCCGGCCGTTCCTGCGCTCGTCGCGGCGGCCGTCATGGCGGCGCGCAACGACGCCTCCCAGCCTGCCTCGATGGTGCTGATGGGCGGCCCGATCGACACACGGCGCAATCCGACGAAGGTCAACGACCTCGCCGCGGAGAAATCGATTTCGTGGTTCGAGTCGAACGTCATCTCGACGGTGCCATTTCCGCATGCGGGATTCATGCGGCCGGTCTATCCGGGCTTCATGCAGCTCACCGGCTTCATGACGATGAATCTCGATCGCCACATGAACGCGCACGTCGATCTCTTCAACAACCTCGTCAAGGGCGACTGCGACAGCGTCAACCAGCATCAGACGTTCTATGAGGAATATTTGTCGGTCATGGATCTGACCGCGGAATTCTATCTGCAGACCGTCAAGACGGTGTTCCAGGATCATCTCCTGCCAGACAAGAAGCTGATGCACCGGGACGAGCTGGTCGATTGCTCCGCAATCCAGAAGACGGCGCTCATGACCGTCGAAGGCGAGCGCGACGACATCTGCGGCCTCGGGCAAACGGAAGCGGCGCACGACCTTTGCATCGGCATCCCGGACGACGAGAAGGTACATTACGTGCAGCAGGGCGTCGGCCATTACGGCGTGTTCAACGGCACACGCTGGCGTACGGAGATTCAGCCGCGCATTCGCGAGTTCATCCGCACGATCAATTACAAGCGGCTGACCGGCGGTCAGGCGACTCGCATGCCGAAGCCGTATCGCGCTCTCAAGGATGCTCCGGACGTCGCTCCCGACTGGCGTGCGAAACCGAACGGTGCGCTCAACGGCGTCAACGGCAAGCATACGCCGCCAGCTGCGGGCGAATAATCTTACGCCGCGATCCGCCTTGCGTTGGACAGCGATATGCTGGACAACGCGGCCATGTCCGTAATGACCGACAGCGACATCATCCTGCGCCTCGTTACCGCGATTGTTTGCGGTGGCGTGATCGGGCTGGAGCGAGATCTCCGTCGAATGCCAACCGGCTTTCGGACGATGGCGATCGTCAGCCTTGGCGCCTGCCTCGTTGCTGTCGCCGCCTTAAGGACGGGTGATCCGACCGCCTTCAGCCGCATCGCGCAAGGCGTCGTTACCGGCATCGGCTTTCTGGGCGCAGGCGTCATCCTTCAGCGAGACAAGATCCGTCACGTCAAAGGTCTGACGACGGCTGCCGCCGTGTGGCTGACGGCCGCGATCGGGCTGATATGCGGACTCGGCGAGTTGAAGCTTGCCATCATCGCTACGGCGCTTGCCGTTGCCGTGCTTGCGCTCGATTTCATCGGGCAGAAGCTCTGGCCTCAACCTCCGAAGCCCGTTGGCGCGAGTCCTGGTGGAACCGAGGCCCAGGCGCGAGCCGAGGCCCAAGCGGATGCCGAAGCCGAAGCCGGCGACACCCTCCAATCCCGCGACGGCGACTGAGCTTCTTCGCGAAGGATGGCGTCAGTGAGCCTCGTCCCAGTTGTCGGCAGCTTTCGCATCGACATGGATCGGCACCGATAGTTTGACGGCGGGCTCGGCGGCCGTTTCCATCACCTGGCGCACAACCGTGATGAGCTTCTGCGCGTCGGCTTCGGCGACCTCGAAGACAAGCTCGTCATGAACCTGCAGCAGCATGCGGGCGGACGAGAGCTTGGCCTTTTCGAGGGCGCCCGGCATGCGGATCATCGCGCGCCTGATGATATCCGCGGCCGAGCCTTGTATCGGCGCATTGATTGCGGCGCGCTCGAGAAAACCCCGCATCGACGGGTTCTTCGTGTTGATCTCGGGATAATGAATGCGGCGGCCGAAGATCGTCTCGACGTGGCCATGGGCGTGGGCCTGCTTCTTCGTCGCATCCATATAATCGCGGATGCCCGGAAAGCGCTGGAAATACGTTTTGATATAGTCGCCCGCCTCTTCACGGCTGATGCTCAACTGGTTCGCGAGGCCGAACGGCGAGATGCCGTAGATGATGCCGAAGTTGATCGCCTTGGCGCGGCGGCGCACCACTCCGGGCATATCCTTGACCGGAACGCCGAACATCTCCGATGCCGTCATCGCGTGAATGTCGAGACCATCGGCGAAGGCTTTCTTCAGCTGCGGAATGTCGGCTACATGCGCAAGGACGCGTAGCTCGATCTGCGAATAGTCCGCCGAGACAAGCTTCATGCCTTTGTCGGCGATGAAGGCGGTGCGAATTTCGCGGCCCTCTTTCGTGCGGATCGGGATGTTCTGCAGGTTGGGCTCGGAGGAGGCGAGACGGCCCGTCGTCGTCGAAGCAAGCGCATAGCTGGTATGGATGCGGCCCGTGCTGGCGTTGATATATTCCGGCAGGGCGTCCGTGTACGTGGACTTGAGCTTCGTCATCTGCCGCCATTCGAGCATCGTATTGATCAGGCGCCGCGCGTCGCCATGAAGCTCCTCGTTGGCAGCGAGATCATCAAGCAAGTTGGCGCGCGTCTCCCACTGGCCGGTCTTTGTCTTCTTGCCACCTGGAAGCTTCAGCCTATCGAACAGCAGTTCACCGAGTTGCTTCGGCGATCCGAGATTGAACTTATGGCCGACGAGGCCGTTGATCTCTTCCTCAAGCCGCACGGTGCGCTGCGCGAAAGCGCTCGATAACCGGGAAAGAATATCGCGGTCGACCTTGATGCCCGCGTGCTCCATCGCGACGATGACAGGCACCAGCGGCCGCTCGAGCGTTTCATAAACCGTTGTCATGTGCTCGGCCGCGAGCCGCGGCTTCAACGCCATCCAGAGCCTGAGCGTTATGTCGGCATCCTCGGCGGCGTATTCCGTCGCCCTGTCGATCGGCACACCGGAAAAAGATTTTTCGGATTTCTTGGCACCTGGCGCGTGCTCGATGACTTGCGAGAACGAAAGGCATGTATGGCCCAGATGGCGTTCCGAAAGAACATCCATGCCGTGCTGGCCGCGGCCGCCATCGAGCGCATAAGAGAGCAGCAGCGTGTCATCGAATGGTTGAACTTCGACGCCATAGCGCTTCATGACGAGCGCGTCGTATTTTATGTTTTGTCCGATCTTCAGCACCGACGGGTCTTCAAGAAGAGGTTTCATCACCTCGACGGCTTCGGCGACGCCGAGCTGCGCCGGGCGGCTGTCGCTGCCGCCAAAGAGATCTTCACCGCCGACCTCATGGCCGACCGGCACATAGCAGGCTTCGCCCGCGACGATTGCGAGCGAAAACCCGACGAGATCGGAATCGGTGGCGCTGAGCCTCGACGTCTCCGTATCGAAAGCAACGCGGCCGGCATCGCTGGCTCTCTTCACCCAATCTTCGAGCCGCGCGCAAATCGTGACGGTTTCGTAGCGGCTGCGATCAACTGGCTTGGCGCGTGCCAGAACAGCGCCGGCGGCGACGGCAGCCGCGGGGGTAGCAGCGTCCTCCGACGCGGCCTCTTCCTCCAGCGCGGCGATATTCTCGTCGGTCTCCTCGGTCTTGGATTTGACGCTGACGCCGACCGAAACTGCGAGCGGAGGCGGCGCCTCGGTGCCCAGGCCTTCGGCGATGCGCTTCGTCAGCGTGTTGAATTCCATCGTACGGAGGAAGCCCAGCAGCGCGTCGGCGTCGGGATCGCGGACGCCCAATGCGTCGACCCCGATCTCGAGCGGCACATCGTCTTTCAAGAGAACAAGCTCGCGCGAAATTCTTGCCTGCTCGGCGAATTCGATGAGCTTCTCGCGCCGTTTCGGCTGCTTGATTTCGCCGGCCCGCGCCAGCAGCGTATCGAGATCGCCATATGAAGTGATGAGTTCGGCTGCGGTCTTGATACCGATGCCTGGAACGCCCGGCACGTTGTCGATCGAGTTGCCGGAAAGCGCCTGGACGTCGATGACCTTTTCGGGCGGCACGCCGAACTTCTCGATTACTTCGTCGCGGCCGATGCGTTTCACTTTCATCGTGTCGAACATCGTGACGCCGGGGCGAACGAGTTGCATCAGGTCCTTGTCGGATGACACGATGGTAACATCGCCACCTGCGTTCACCGCCTCTTTGGCATAGGTCGCGATCAGATCGTCGGCCTCGTAGCGATCGAGCTCGACGCAGGCGACATTGAAGGCCTTCACGGCGTCGCGGATGAGCGGAAACTGCGGAAGAAGTTCTTCCGGTGGCGGCGGCCGCTGGGCCTTGTACTTCGGGTAGATCTCGTTGCGGAACGTCTCGCGTCCGGCGTCGAAGATCACCGCTATGTGCGTCGGGGCTTCCGACGCCTTGGTCTCACGCAAGAGCTTCCACAGCATTGCGCAAAAGCCGTGCACGGCGCCGACCGGCAGGCCGTCCGAAGGCCGAGTCAAAGGCGGAAGCGCGTGGAAAGCGCGGAAGATGTAGCCGGAACCGTCGATCAGATAGACGTGGCTGCCCTTGACGATCGGAACCGTTTCCGCCACGGCGATGGTTGAAGGCGATTCATTTTTCTTCTGTTGCATTTTTTCTCTTTGGCCACGGCACGAGGCGATTGCACGGCGTCGAGGGGCGTTGTCGAAAAGCCGCAAGAAAACTGCCGAAGGCACCCTCCTCAGCGAAATCGCGGCCATTATCGCACGCTACCGGATCAATCTGCCAATTGTGCCAGACGTCCGTTGACAGCGGCCAGACCCCATGGCTGATGTCCGCCGTTCCATATGTAGGATGCCGGCCGGCAAAGTTGCAAACCGTCGCTCTTGGGAGAGTATTTGTCATGCGCACGACCGTCAAATTTGCTGCCCTCGTCGCCTCTGTCGCGGCGTTGGCCTCTGGTTTCGGGGCCGTCGACGCCAACGCGCTGCCACGCTGCCGCGCGCCCGTCGAAGGCGTAGCAACTGCAACCGGCATTCTTGGTACCGGCTCGGAAAAAGCACGGATCGAAGCCCGGGAAAATTGGAAGATCACAGTCCGGAACCTTTACGGTCCCCGCTACGCCGATTTCTGGAACGCCCAGAACAAGCAATGGAACTGCGCAAAGGGCGCGATCCTGCTCGCGAAATGCGTCGTGGTCGCCAAACCCTGCCGGTATTGAGCCGCAGCGGGACCGCGGCCTAGCAAAGGGTGAGGCGCGAAGTCTCACCTTTATTTTTCACGCGTTACTGAGGCCGTGGGGCGTAGCGTTTGCGGCTCGACCACGAATGGGCTATCAGTCTCGCTTCAAGCACCCGTAGCTCAGCTGGATAGAGCGCTGCCCTCCGAAGGCAGAGGCCGCAGGTTCGAATCCTGCCGGGTGCGCCAGCAATTTCAGGTAGATTTAAGAAAAGATTTTCTGCGCTTCCGCGCGCTAGCAATCAGCTAGCAATCAGGTGGCCGCACTTCCGCCCGGCAGCAGCATAGCCAGCACCAGGCGCGCCGTCGTTTTCCGTCGAGCTGATCATCGAGACGCCGAAGCCGGGCAAGGACGACGAGGTCGATTCTTCATTGACGTTGAAGACGAGGCTACACGAAAGCCGATTATTTTAATTTCGCCGCGGCTATACTCGAAGAGCGCCGCCGATGGCAACCGGTAGCCGACGGCGCACTGGCACAAACGCTTGACGTCTTCAGATCGGATTGTCCCGGATCGTCCTGAGCCGTCGCAACGCCGTCGCAACAATGCGACGACGTGCCCGTTCTCGAACATCTCCGCGAGATGCCCTTCGCAGAATTGGTCCTTACGAACGTGGGTGATCAAGAGCTTCTGGATCACCGTGGCATCGGCCGTGTCGATCTTCTGCGGCTGAGGCGGCCTGGTTGACGCCAGCCCGCTTTGCCGCCGCCTTGATGAGCTGATTGATCCGCCGCTCGCTGATCGGGAACACGCGGGCGGACGACGGGGCGTCCTCGCGCAGCGCCAGAAGATCTTTCGCTATGCCGGTTGGGATCAAAACGTGACGTTCCTTGTCGCCCTTGCCGACGTGAGAAACAGAGACGCTCGGCTCCAGAGCCCACCATAGGAGTGGATATTGGGTGAGGTCCTTGCCTGCGGCTTTGTTGTGTACTTAGCGTTCCTCAGCGCGACTTCAGGAACCGGCTTGAGCTTGGGCATAGACGCTCGTCGTCTTCAGATCGGCATGGCCGAGAGTCTGTGAGACGAGCGTGATCGGCGCGCCGTTGTCGCTCGCGTGCGAAGCATGGGCGTGGCGGAGCCAGTGTGGCGAGGTATTGGGGTTGACGCCGGCGCGCTTGGCCGTGGCCTTTAGGATGTAGTTGATCCGCCGCTCGGTAATTGGAAACACCCGGGCGGACGACGCTTCGTCCTCCTACAGCCCGGCAGAGCGCCCCGCCGGGTCACCAATGTCCGCGACGACAAGATCCTGACCAGCAAGTTCTGGCGGCTGGATTGGCCCAGTGAAAAAGGACGGCCCCAATGTCGAGCTGGACGTCTACAGCTTCATGCGTTCTGGAGCCGCAAGCAAACGACCGCGAGTCAGCACGGGAGGGGCGCGAAACAGTCTTGGGTGCGACCCGGTATCGTTGTTATTTTGATCGCTGCTTCAATCTCGGCCTACCGCGCTGGAGGTCCAGGGCCTTTCGCTTGCCCCGAAGATACAGATCGGGCCGGCGCTCACACACGGGCAGCATGAGCGGGCGGCGTGGAGTCTCCCCCAGATCGGGGATTCCAACATCACGACCGTAACTACAATGCTCTCCAGTTCCGATTCGAATCGGACATGAGGGGAAGCAGAATACGCAGCTCGCCGAAACTTTAGAGGGGGATTGCCATGCAGACGACGGTAAGTTCCGACACACATTCGCTGATGCTGTTCGAGGCGAATAAAAAGTCCAATGGCGTTGCCTACGCGCTCTGGTTTTTTCTCGGCATGGCCGGAGCACACCGTTTCTACGCCAGCCGCAGCGGTTCTGGATTTGGAATGCTTGCCCTATTCGTCATTGGCCTCCTCACGCTTGCAGCGGCAGTTGGTGGCATCTTCTTGGCAATTGATGCTATCTGGGTTCTGGTCGACGGATTTCTAATTCCGGGTTGGATTAGGTCCCACAACATGGATCTAGTGACCAAGTTAACAGGTGGGGCGACGCTTCCCGCAAGCGTTTGAACGGCCGGGACGGCTTCAATAAGAAGAAGGGACGCGGGCGAAATCGCCGAAATCTAAAGATTGTCCAGGTAGCGGTCTTCGGCGTCGCGCTGTGAAGAGTAGAACTCCGAAGGGGGCGGCTGACGGGAACGTGCTGCTAGACCACCATGGGGTTCGCCGCTGGCAACCATCCCCGGGGCTTTTGGCGCTCCAGGCATCAGGAGCACACAAGAACGGACCATTAGGCCATCATTAGGTCCTAAGTCCGATCTCGTACCACCGTCATCGGCACTCTGTTCGCTCTGTCCCGCTGCAAGGGTCGGGCGCCGACGTGTGGCGCAGCAGACTTTGCAAAGGCAGTAAATGACCCTCCTTGATAGATCGGTTGTGCCTCTGCCCCTTTGGGCCAAACTGGAACGCACCGATGCGGAAACCGGCCTCAGTTGGCATTCTCTCGTTGATCACTCCGCCGACGTTGCAGCCTGTATGGAAGCGCTGCTTGCGCTTCCGACCATACAATCGCGCCTAGCTCGTCTCGCTGGTGTCGGTACGCTGCCCGATGTCTGGCGGCCAAGAATTATTGCTCACGTATTCCTGCATGATATGGGCAAGGCCAATCGCGGATTCCGTAGGCGCTTACCACTTAGCCCAGGCGTCGTCGCTGCCGGTTTTCGACCAGCTGTCATCCTGCGGGATCTGAGCCTCGGGAGGCAACGGCGTTCCGCCGAGTGCTCAGCCGCCCTTCTGATAGGTTCCAACGAGCCTTGTCTCGGCAAGAACATGGCCCTTCATCGCTCGTTCGACCAGCGCTTTCGTCGGACTCCGCAGCTCCGATAAATGGATGTCTAAGGCATAAAGTTTGTGGACGTAACGGTGCCGTCCAACAGGGGGGCAAGGGCCGCCATATTCAGTTTTTTTCCAGTCGTTGAGACCAACTTTCGCCCCTGGCGGAAGTCCGCTTGCGTCGGCACCATCTGGAAGTGCGCTCACACTCGGCGGTAGATCGTATAGCACCCAGTGGACCCAAGTCATGCGTGGTGCCAGTGGGTCGGGGGCATCCGGGTCATCCACGATAAGCACGAGGCTCTTCGTCTTGTCTGGTATGCCGGACCAGGCGAGCGGCGGCGAATGGTCCTGTCCCTCGCAGGTGTATTTGGACGGGATCGAGGCACCGTCGGCAAATGCGGTAGATGTCAGTCGGAGCGTCATGCTTGTGTCATCCGCACGAGTACTCGTGCTTGCAAGTATTGCAAGGATAACGGCCGCAACTTGAAAAGCGCTTTCGGAACCCAAAGCATAACGCACGGAAGCAATCTCATGGCCGAGGTCGCCTGCAATCAGCTTCAATTTATAAGGAATTGCGGCGCAAATGTCTGCATTGGGTCAAAATCAGAAGTCGACGGAATTGCAGCGCATGTTGCTGGCGCTTCGAATGCGGACGTCTTCGCGCCACGCAGACGTGGGATCAGAGCCCTAACGACACTGTCTTCACAGCGTTTGAGAAGGCGTGGCCGTGCCAAGTCGCGACTGGCGCCACGAAGTAGGTGCTCTATCTAAGTCCTAATTGGCCTCGCCGTTTGGAGTATACACCACCATGACCGCCACGAATTACGCCGTTCTCGCAGCAGGCATTTTTGCGATCGTGGCAGTGCTGCAGTTGGTACGCGCCTTATTGGGCGCCGAGGTAAAAGTCGGGAGCGCGTCTATACCGGTGTGGGCGAGTTGGATCGCGTTTCTTGTTGCCAGCTTGCTTGCATGGCTCGGATTTACAACAACACACGTCTGAACGGGGCTGCTTCCTGAATGAAGTAGGTGCTCTGGGCCGCCCAACGTTCGTCCCGACGGGCGGGGAGTGGGAAAAGGGAAAGGGCGAACGCAAATGGAAGACTTGATCTTTGAACGTGGTGGCCAGACCTTTTGGGTGAGGCTCAGGCAGGTGAACGATGGATGGAGGGCCGAGGTATTCGATGAAAACGGAACAATACCGTTAGGCGTAACCGTAACGGCCACAAGTGAGACGCTGGACGATATGCTCGCCGTTCAGGGCGTTGAGCCATTGCCATTGCAAATACTTCAAAAGGCCGCACGCGACATCTTCCTAAGTGGGTGGCCGGATACTAGAGTTGTATAGAGCGACAAAGGTCTGAGTATTGGAGAGATTATTTTTTTGATTTTTGTTTGAGTTTTGGAGTTTGAGATTTTTGGGTGAACGGGTTGCTTCCCTCTCTGGCCGCGCGCCGCCCAGCGGGGGTACCCCTCGAAAACTCGACTTGCCTACCACAGGAGAGGTGGGTGTCGACTACCGTCGACCGTGGTCGACCGTGATGACCCACAACACATCCCCGTTTCCGGCATGAATGCTAAGGCCGCTAAGGACGCGATCGCGCTCGCCATCGGCAGGCAAACGAAAACCGGCGCCGCATTGAAGCAGCACCGGCTTGGGTAGGTCAGACGTGCGGCATCAAAGGGCCTCGCCCACGATATGCTGAGTGGTAGACTAACTGTCAGCTTAGCTTAAAGAGACCCTCGAAGTTCAAGAGTGAGGCTTGCATGGCCGTCTTAACTCATGGCCGCCGACGAGGCCTTCATCGCGCTCGTCGGAGAGGTCGCATGGACATCGATGACATGGTGCGTTCGACAGACGTCACAGTCCATATCATCGTGCTCGCGTTGCTAATCGCCTTCGCATCGCTCCTTTGGTACGCTTACGGCGCTTAAATGGCGCCGTGCGCAAGAGACAGTGACCGAAGAGATAATTGGCGATTCGCTATAGCGGCACGTTAATGGTAAACAGGATGAAGGTGGGCATCTGCCGTTAGAGCAGCGAAAGCTGCGCGGGCATGTGTCATGTTTGATCGTTTGGGCGCGTTTGGGTTTATCCTCTACTTCCTTATTGTTGTCTGCGCGATCGTCGCACTAGTCCAGGTGACCTCGCGCGTTGCAGATTATGCCATTGTCCATCGGGCTCGCGAAGTGAGCGCGGCGACACGAACCTCTAGAGTGGCGCTCGGACTTGAAGCGCAGCAACGCGCGGCGGGGTGGCAGCCCAGTGGCTCTGTCCCCGCAAGACCGACAGAGCCCGAGGTTTCGGCTGCGGAGTTGGCCAAGGGCCTCGACGAGGCCGAAAATCATCCGTTGCCTTTGGACGATGCGGACAAGCAAATGCCAGTGCCACCCGAAGGTGGCACCGGCTTGATGCAGCCTTAGACGTATGTGGAGCTTTACGCGGCCATCGCGTGCTTGACCTTCTGCACCGTGCCACTGCCTACGCGCAACATCTTCGCAGTCTTGAGGATGCCTGTTCCCTTGACCAGCTCTGCGCGGATGGCCGCTTCCGTGGCTTTGCTGACCTTCGGGCGCCCAATAGCTTTGCCGCTCTTGGTGCCTTCCTTCTTCGCGCGGGCCATGCCTGTCTTGACGCGACTGACGATCATAGATCGCTCGAACTCGGCAAAGACGCCTAGCATTTGAAACATCGCCTTGCCGCTAGGTGTCGATGTATCGAGCGCCTGCTGATGCAGATATAGGTCCGTCTTCGTAGCCTGTAGCTCGCTCAGCGTCTCGACAAGGTGCTGCAACGACCGGCCCAGGCGATCAACGGCCCAGGCAGCAACGAGATCGACCTCGCCGCGCGTAACCGACTTGAGCATGGCATCGAAGGCCGGTCGCTTGTCGCGGCCTTTGGCGCCGCTGATGCCCTTGTCCTCGAATACCTTGACGACATTCCAGCCCTTGTTCGCCGCAACAGCTTCCAGCTCACGACGTTGATTGGCTGTCGTCTGATCGTCCGTTGACACTCTGAGATAGAGCGCAACCCGTTTGACCCGCTGCATTGTGATCCCCTCAATTTGCCCCACCCATTCAGTTGAATCACGATGCGCTTATTAAGGGGTAATGTCTATGCAAAAACCACTACCTTTTAGGAATAGCCGTTATGGTCTCCAATATCCCCGCAAATAGGCCATTTAATTCGACCGATTTCAGATAGCCTTTTGGCATACGTTAGCTTCTTGGTCAGCTCCACAACCTCGGGCCGAAGCTCTGCATGGCTCTTGCGCCCTTCGCACTTGCCGGTCGCTTCCTTCTTGCGGTCCCTCGCGTGCTTGAGCTTATGGACTAGACGGGCCTGCTCGTACTCAGCGAAGGCGCCCGCCGCGGCGTTGCAATGCGGAGACGGGATCCCAACTTATTTCCGGAACGAAGTCTTGGAGTTCCGAACGATGTATCGATTGATGACCGTCGGATTGGTGATGCTGGCAACTTCTGGTCCCGTTGCAGCCCAGAGCTTGTGGGACGTCGAGCATGCGCGCATGAGTGCACTCGCTGGAGGTCCGACGAACGAATACGATGCGTGGTTGCTGGAGCGGTACGGGTGCTATAGCGGCACGCGAAGCGCCTTCTGCGAAGGCCTAACTCACGGGCGGCACTGGCATCGAGCGTATAGGCGACGAGACCATCGGTGAGGGGATCCAATTGGTACCCTTACGCTCGAATGCGAAGATCCGCCTGCTCGCCATTTCGATCTAAATGCGCTCAGCGCTGACCCGCTTCAGTCCGGATGCCATTGTCTGTCAAAACGACGGTAGCGAGCACATAGGTCATCATGAGAGTTGCGGCGAAAGCCGCGACGAGCCAAGCCAGCTCGATCCTTCGCCAGCGACGGTAGAGTTGCGCACGGCCCGGCACCGACGTCCGGATGACTTCAACCGATCCGATTTTCCCGACTGATCCCATCCGGATTCTCTCCAGGTCTGAGGAGCATATAACGTTCGTGCGTTTGATCTGGGGCTCACAGCGGCGCTCGGGCGGCTCAAATTTAGCGTAGGACGGCGATCTGAAGCCTAGACCCCACCGAGGGAGCCAAGGAAAGAACGCCAGCCATGGGCGCTCTACGAGTTAACACGACCGATGTATTGCCAACTAATCTCTTAACGATGGACGGTCTAACCCAAAGAGCTGCCGTGATGGCAGCATCGCGGTCTCACTTGCGCGCAAGCATGGCGCGCACGCTCTTGGGATTGAACGGCTGGCCGCGCTCGTTGAAGTAGCCCTTAGACGCCACTCGCGGCTGATCCTCTACAGGCTGCGACGTTCGCCGGTCGTGGGACTGGCTCTCCGCAAACGCTTGGCCTCGGCCACGACTTCGGGGCGCTTCTCGGCGTGGGACTTGCGGCCCTCGCATTTCCCCTTCGCGGCCTTGACGCGAGCCCGTGCCGCCTTGCTCTCCGCCAAGAGCCCGAGATAGTGCTGCAGCACAGTCGCCGCGGCAATCGAGGTGATGTCGGCGTGGTCGTAAGCCGGGGCGACTTCAACCACGTCAGCGCCGACGATATCGAGCGAGCCGAGTTTGCGCAGGATCATCAGCGCTTCTCGCGAGGACAGTCCGCCCGCAACCGGGGTACCCGTGCCCGGCGCGTAGGCGGGGTCCAGACAGTCGATGTCGAAGGTAACGTATGCCTTCGCATCGCAGACGCGGGCCTTGATCCGCTCGATCACACACTGGACGCCGAGGGTCTGCACATCGTCGCCGTAGATAATCTCAATGCCGCAATCCTCCGGAGCATGCGTTCTGATCCCGACCTGGATCGAGCGCTCAGGGCAGACGATGCCGGCGCGCACGGCCCGCGCCACGAAGGAGCCATGATCGAGCCGCGCCTCCTCGTCGAACCAGGTGTCCTGGTGCGCATCGAACTGGACGAGCGCCATCGGCCCGTGCCGTTTCGCGTGAGCCCGGAGAAGCGGCCACGTGATGTAGTGATCGCCCCCAATCGAAAGCAGCGTCGTCCCGGCGTCGAGGATGGCCTTGGCCTGGCCTTCGATCTGCTGCGGCACATCGAAATGCCGGCCAAAATCGAGGGAGCAATCTCCATAATCGACGACAGCAAGCGTTTCAAATGGATCGGCTTTGAAGGGATATTGCGGATCGCCTTCGAGCGTGGCCGAGGCACGCCGAACGCCCTGTGGCCCGAAGCGCGCGCCCGGCCGGTTGGAAACGGCCGCATCGAACGGAATGCCCCAAACGGCGACGTCAATGCCGGTGAGATCGCGCGAAAGCCTGCGTCGCATGAAGGAGAGCACGCCGCCGTACGTCGGCTCATGCGACCCCGCCATGATGTCCTTGCCGAATACGGCAGTGTCCGTTTCTCGCGGCCGATCGGAAAGTGGCTTGACCATGATGTCGCCTCCTTATCGCAAGCGGACCAGTTTTAGACTTTCAGTTGGCTGACGGGGCTCGATCGGATTGAGGGGATACGCAGTGACCGTCGCTAAAACCCAACCTACGCCTTTACGACTTCAGCAAATAGTGCCCCCGATGGGAAATTCGCCAAAAGCGGATAGGGCTCGAGGGTGAAGGCGAAAAGAAGGAGGCGGACGAGGCTACGGCGCTCGACGCTGCCGGTTTCCTCAACGAGCGCGCTGTGCCATCCCTGATGTCCACGACACGGACCGTCTACCCCAATGAGCTGACGTGATGGTAGCCCGTCGCAATCAGCACTTCTGATCAAGCATGCTGCGCACGCTCTTTGGGTTGAACGGTTGCCCACGCTCATTGAGATGACCGGCCTCGGCGAGGGCGGCTGCGATCTTGCGTAGGCTCATGCGCTTGCCGGTCTTGGGGCTCGCCCGGTGGAGGCGCTTCGCCAAGGCGACGGCCTCGGGGCGCAGCTCCCCATGCGGCTTGCGCCCTTCACACTTCCCCTTCTCTTGGCGGACGCGCTCGCGGGCGTGGCGCAGCTTGGAGACCAGACGCGCTTTCTCATACTCGGCGAAGGCACCGGCGATCTGGCGCATCATTTTCCGCGTCGGGTCGTCACTCGCCGTCAGATCATCGCCCGAGGCCGTCAGCAACTGTACCCCGCGGCTGATCAGAAGGGTGATGCCCAACTCCTGGGCCATCAGCTCGCGCGCGAACCGGCTGGCATCCTCAACGAGGACCGTGCGCACGCCGTTGCCCTCGATGCGGTCAAGGAGTGACGCGAACCCCGCCCGTGTCTCGATCGGGTCGGCACCGGATACCGCCGCGTCATAGAACTCATCGACGATTCCGAACCCCGCGCGCTTGGCGAAGCCCTGGATGGCGTGGCGCTGGCGTTTCTCGCTGTCCTTGTCGGTGCCGACGTTGGCCGCCGAGGAGGTGCGTAGATAGGCCAGAGCTGGCACCCGGTTCTTGTTGGTTCTCGCCACGACTTCCCCGGTGGTTGGGTTGGGGTCTGCGTCGCAGTGGTTGCCGTTGGATCGACAGCCGATGTCGCGGATTGACCACTGCTGGCGGTGATCGTTGAGGCCATGTAGTGGCCGAGCAGACTGACGTCTGCGGCTTGGGTTCCGCTGGCGACTGAGGTCGGGGATCCCGTGCCGGTCGAGGTCAGACTGCTCGCAACTGTTGCGGTTAGTGCACTGGAGGTGTTCGTAGGAGTGAGTGTGGCGCCTGGTGCCGAGACGGCTACAGTACCTGTCACGCTCATTGCAGGACCCGTGGACAACGACGTCGCCGGGGGATCCGTCACTGTAATGGTTTGCGGCGCCGAGGTCCCCGTTTCACCCGCGGTCGTATTGGTCGCCGTTACCGTCAACGTATTCACCGGGTGACCGTTGCCTTTATAACTCGAAGACAGCGTCAGCCCGTAGTTCACGTCTGCTGCAGCGAAGGTGTAGCTGGAGCCGTTTTGCGTGATGGGCAGGTGGCCGTTGTTCGCTGTTATCGTCTCGAATCCCCGAGGAAGGCCGCTGATTGTGACCAACGCTGTATCATCGCTATCGACCGACGCTACTTGGATAGCCAGCGGAACCGAGCCTCCGGCTGGCACCGTTAGAGAGGTACTGGCGATCGTCAGCTTCGGCGCTTCGGCGACCTTGTCCTGATCCAGCGTCACCGGGTTGCCGGTAGCGGTCGTAGAATTGCTCGCACTGTCGGTCACCGACAAGGACGAGGCGATGGTCCCGTCTGCCAGCGACGACAGGTTGACCGTGTAGCTGGTCTGGCTGGCCGATACCGTAAGCGTCTTGGTGTGCCCAGTCGGGTCGGTGAAGGTCACCGTCCCCGTGTCGCCACTCTCCAGCCCGGTCAGCGTAAACGGTGTCGCCGTCGCCGTCCTAGCGTTGACCAATGCGTTGGTCGTGCCGCCGTCGACCTGGAGTAAGGGCGTGAACGCCTTCCCGGCGGGGTCCGTGGCGACCGACAGGTCTCTTTTCATCCGGTAATTGTCGTAATGACTCGGGTTTCAAATCCTTTAAACTCGCCAGGTGTTTCTGAGAGTTTTTTGAACCACGGGCAGGCGCAGCGACGAGTTATGAGCAAAGGCGGGAGAAGGCGGCGATGACGCTAAAACACCCTAGCCTCGATAGTCAGGCCGAGACCTGTGACTGGGCGAGCAAGATGTGCTTCCTGCGCTCGCGGCGCTTAGAGGCGGAGCAGCAGCTGCGTCTGGCGAACCTGGATCGCGACCGCGCCGAGTGCTTGGCTGCCGCCGCCGAGACGATCCGCACGCTGAGGAGATTGTATGGCTCATCGCAAGAGAAAGACATTCCATGACCGAAGACACAAAAGCGATCGTGGAACGGCTGCGAATTGATGATGATCCTGTCGCCCTCGATACGAACAGTTCTTTTGAGGATTGAGCTGCCATCAGGAAGGTCTTGCTCTTCCGTGACTCCTGAGAGCCGCTTCAGCGCGAGCCTGATAGACGCGACATCCGTCCCCATATTCGCAGCGAGCTGTCGATAGAGCCCGTCGAATTTTCCACTCTCCTGGCACGACGTGTAGGTGAGCCCGTACGCCTCGCGGCTTCCGAAATACGTCCCACCCGGCGGCAGGTAGAGCTTCGCCACGCGTCGAGGCGGTCCGCCATCCTGGCGCGTCAGCGGGCACAGAAACCACCAGCGGCGGCCGCCATAGGTTGGCTCGGTCGTCACGAGCCGGACTCGGTAGTCCATGGGAATGCCGCTCGCCGTGTAGGAGAGCCTTCCGGCTCACCCGATGTTTAGCCTACTCATGAACCCCGCTGTGCGAGCCGGAGGTATACGGTAGACACGAGCGCGCCGGCCGTCCTCATGGCGAACGTATTCCTTCTTTGCCCCTAGGAGCCGGCGCAGCTCCCTTCCGACCGCCACCCAGTTGACGACCTCCCAGCCGAGCTCATGGCACAGTTCCCAGTGCATCTGCTCAAGCTCCGTCGCCGAGATGGTGCCCGTGCGCCCGCCGGGACCTTGCAGCCAGGCAAGCAAGGCGATGGCGTGGTCGGCAGGTGGCCGAGCCTCGATTGTCGGAATTGGCTCAGCAACAGACACCCGATCTTGTGGCCGCCCCAAAATCGGTGGCTCTCGGTTGGCGTCGGTCGCCACCGGTGCTTCTCGATGCAGAGCGCAGTCATCGGACTCGCAATGACAGTCACGCTCCGACGCGGCACCGGGAGTAACATTCTGGGACGCATGGCGCTGGCGCGGCGCTTCGCCTTGAGCGTTGTCGACGCCCGGGGGCGCTTGGACAGCCTTGGCGGTGGGCGGCGAGACCGAATCTGAGCCAATACCCAGCGCTCTTACTACGGTACGAAGCATGGCGGTCCTCCGGAAATTTACGCGCCCGAGTGGAAGAGAGCTTGCTCCTGGGGCGGCACTCGAACGCCTTCGCTGCTGTCGCTCGTCTCTTGATCAGGCAAGGTTGATAGCGCCGCACCCTCTTCTGCCCGTCTGCGCGCAACGCGATCGCCCAAATCGCTATGCCCTCAGACGCGCAGCGACGTCTTCACGCCGCTCGGCCAGGGTCTTGCCTCCAACCTCCTGGACCATGCGGTTCAATTGGCGTCGCGGTCAGGCGCGCGAGGCGTGTCGATCGTGGTGGAAGACACGAACACTGCGGCGATCACCCTCTACATGAAGAAGGGCTTTGAGAAAGCAGAGACATTGCCGTGGATTGCCTACGGTGGGCGTGTCGGACCCGCCAACTGGCCGATGCTAACGAAGCCATCTGAGGTCTTCGAAGCGAAATCCGGGACGCTTTAGATTATGGGATGCGTCGAAGGCACAAAACGAGACGGTGTGAGTAATCAAAATATCGCTTACTTGATAAAGTAGCCTGACACCCGCCATTTCCCGTCGTTGTCAAGCATCGGCGTTACCGTTTCGACCGCGGATGCTTTGTGTTCGAAACTGCTCTCGTACTGGATCACGACGTAGTCGCCGTCAGGCGCGCCGGGCAGCGTCCTGGTGTAGGTCGTGTTCTTGAGTTTTCTTGAGAGGACCTTGCCGAGTGGTTTGCGTACGGCAGTCAGGGAGTTCTGCCACTGATCTTTCGTGACCGCATTTTTGAAATATTGGGCAGCCTCTTGATAGCTGTCCGCGAATTGGCCCCTATCGATGAGGGTCAACCATGCCTCGGAGGATTGTTGGGCCAGCTCTTCGGGCTTCTGCTGTCCCAAAGCGAGACCGGCCCAGCCGAAGGCGACAAAGACCGTGACGAAGAGCATCGTATGCATGCGCGAGAGCATCGGTTCGGTTCCCTTTAGAGATGATATGCGCGCCGGACGACCAGCATCGGCGCCGACGCGCATCGAGCGGAGTAGGCGTCCGCCGAACGGTTCGGCATGGTTGGCATTTATCGGCATCATCGTGACGGAGGCATGCCCTTCCGGGCCTAAGTCAACCCCAAAAGCGCCGACTGCAGCCGCCACCGCGCTTTTGTCCAAGAAAATTGAGGCCGTTAAATTCTTGATTGATGATTTCGCCGATACGACGCTGCTTTGCTCCGTGCCCAGTGCCGCGTTGAAGCGATTCGCACCCGTCGTGGCACCGCTAATATCGGTATTCGTGGCAATAGTTATGACGCTTGCGTCACTCAGCTGGGGCTCGCTCTAAGTGGAATGGCATTTCGGGCGAGAGCGTACGAGCCATTGAGTGTGCGCAAATTCAACCTTGGAAATGCAGACTTTGAACCGCCGGCTGGAGAAACGAGCCACCCAAAGGAGACTGTTGATAACTCGACGGATAACTTGTGGGGAATCATCTGTAGCCGGATGGTTCTGTTGTCCTTCTATCTCAAGGGCATTGGCAGGCGCAGCCTTCGGAGACGCTGTCTCCCCGGCGGCTCGTTTTCCACGCGATGGAGCGTCCGAATGGATTACGCGGATGTCGGTGGCGAATTCAAAACCTTCGTGGTCCTCATCAACAGCGAGCCGGTTGCGGCGCTCCGTGCGACCCAGAATGATGTTGACCGGTTCGACGCCGCTGACACGGAAAACGACATCCTGCAATGCCTTGGCGCGGTTCATCGCGAAGGGACGCAGCAACCGGTGTGGGACGGCGCTGCCAACATTAGTTTCCGCGAAGCGGCCGATGATGAAGCGGTGACATGGGTAGCAGGGCTGACCAGCGCCCTTTGCGGGACCTGGGCGTTTGAATCCGGCCTGGAGGTCGAAGTCGAACACAACAGCTTCGTGTACTTCTTGATCCCCGTGGAGCTGGAAGGGGAGCGGCGGGAGGTGATCGAGAGTTAGCGGGACTATGACGTATTGCCGGTCCTGTCCCTGAGCTTTCGGAAAGGCACGGTCCGCTTCTGGGCGGATGTCCGGCACCTTGTCTACAGTTTCGCGGCAGACGGATAGCGGGACGCTGGTAGGAACGGAACCCGCGTGAAGCTGGTCGCCTAACCTCCACTTATGCATTGACGTTTGCAAAGCCACGAAGCTGGGGAAAAACTGCAATTCAGGCTTCCTGCACTTGTGGCCGCCACTTTCGCCGGCTCCAATATCGCTGTCGCCCGCAGCAGTATTCGTACCGCGTGGCCGCTGCACTCGCTAATTCGCACTGTTGGCGCGAAGGCGATAATCACAGAATGCCTTGGGTATTCTGAACATTGGTGAAAGCCGGAGGAGCGGTCGACCCTGGCCGCTCCTTTCATTTCGGCGTGTTCAGAAGGACGTCACGCGTAGATCGCCCAAACCACCAAGATCGTCACAAACAACAAAACGACCTTGCCAAGAAACAACCAGGCAAAGCTCGGTCGAACAAGCTTTCTGGCTTCTATATAGCTCATGGCGCGGTGCTCCTGCCGAACAATCCTCCCATGCGGCCCAATAGAAAACGGCGCCCTGGCTGTTGCGTGTCCGCTCTACTTCCTGTCTGAGAGCCTTCAATGCCTTCGTAGTTGCGGCCAGAGCATCGCGATCGATGGCAAGCAATCCTTCATCTGGCGTCTGTTCAATCACCCGGCAAATATTAAGCAGCGTGATGCTGTTCGTCGTCGGCATGTTACGCGCCTCCGCTTATTCGACAATAATTCCGTTATTCAAAATCTGAAGCTGCAACTGGCAATATGTAAACCACGGTTGACATGAGCGAAGGCGCAAACAGGACGCCCTTCACACAACCTTCTTTAAGTTATCATACTCACAAATATCAAATATGACGCATACGGTACATTTCGACGCTATCGACGATTTTTGGCCATACGAGAAATCAATCATGCGCATCAACCGAGTGCGCCACAAATTCCATTAGAATAAATGTCTTAGCGCGGCATCAATGAAACGCTTTCGCCACGCGTTGAAGGTCAGCTGTTTTTTTCGCAGCCGTCCTTCAATTTTGCGAAGCATTCTCCCGCGTCAGTGAGGAATCTGCTCGAGTTCCTGGCTGACGATCGACTTGTCGTGGCCTCTCGAGGCACCCGCATCAACGTCCGGTTCGGCCGAGTTGCCGAACTGATCGCGCTCCATGCTGACCAGAGATTCGTCGGCGCCCTCTGATGCGCCAGCATCGACGTTGAGCGAGGTGGAGTCGCTGATCTGTGCGCGTTCCAGGGTCGACAGGGATTCAGCGCTCGCCGGCAAACCAGAAAATGCCAAAACGCTGGAGATGACGACGAGGGATAACATCTTGTTTGTTGACATAGCTTTTAACTCCATAAGGACTGTTTTCTCGCTGGTACCCGCGGCGCCCTCGAGTGAGCGTCCAGACCAGCCACAGTCCGAAAAATAGTCCCGGGGCAGGTTCAATCGCCATTGCACGTTAGGTCGGCGAGAGACCACCAAGGAGTTAGCGAAAGAGACGAACGTATTCGCGCGCTATACTCGCGTATGGTGCGATAGCTCGTCGAACAAAGCTGTTCGCTAATCGATGTGGGCCTTCAGACCGGCGACATGCCCGTCGAATACGGCACGGCAGCGAGGCGTCGAGCGAAAATTCTCATGCATCACGGCCCAGACGCCGAGCTTCAGCTCCAACATCCCGGCAAGCACACGCCTCAGATTGGGATCCTTGCACGCAAGCGGCACCTGATAAATCCCGATCCCCAGGCCGGCCTTGATGGCCATGAGCTGAGCAACATCGCTGTCCTGAAAGCAAAGCGGATCAGTTCGAAGCCAGGAACTCGGCGACGCATACTGCGGATCGCCGGGGTCAGTATAGATACCAGACGGAATTAGACAATTCTGTTTAGCGGCAAAGACGTCCAGATTGTCGGTCTCTTTAGACGGAGACAAACACATGACGACGAATCGTACGGCCGTTGTGCTTGGTGCAACCGGGGGCGTCGGCGGAGAAGTTGCCCGGCAGCTTATCGTCCGCTGCATTAGTGCCGACGGACATCGGCTGATGTCGATTAGCGATATTTTCTTGCGAAATCCCATTGAACAATTTCGACCGGCGTCTATGTCCGTCGAAGGACATCGGCTAGCACCGAGGTTCCATTTGTGGACAGATTTGTGGACCGCCGATGCCGAAGACCACTCATCGCCTGACCGCTGTGAAAGTCGAAAATCTCAAAAGGATTGGCATGCACGCAGACGGGGCAGCCTCTACTTGCGTGTCACTCCCACAGGCGCCAAGTCGTGGGTATTCCGGTACATGCTCAGCGGCCGGCCTCGGTATCTCGGTCTCGGCTCGGCGGGAACGGTCCAGCTCAAAGCCGCTCGCACCGCCGCGGAACACGCACGCCGCCTTTGCGATGATGACGTCGACCCGATTGAAGCGCGGAAGTCCGCGCGCGAGACCGCCCATCTGACGGATGCACGTGCGATTACTTTCCGGGCTTGCGCCGAGGGATTCCGCGCTCAGATCCACGTCGAAGACGGTAAGGCTATCCTTTACAGTCGGAATGGAGCGGATCTGACCAAGCGGTTCCGATCAATCCGGAGCACGATCGAGGCGATCCCAGCCCGATCGGCGATCATCGCTGCGAGCTCGTCGCCTGCGATGAGACCGGCTTGCCGTGCTTCCGGACCCTGATGGAACTCGGCAACAAGGCGCCGGCGCTCTGCCTGTGGGCCTTTGACCTGCTCTATCTCGACGGTGTCCGCATTACCCCGATGCCGCTGACCCAGCGCAAGCCGATCTTGAACGACCTCGTGAACCTGGCCGACAACGAACGGCGGCTGCAGTTCTCGGGCGAGTTCGCGGATCCGGAAAGGCTGCTGGCCACCGGCGAGAAAACCGGTCTCGAAGGCATCGTCTCGAAGCGGCGCGAGTCCGCTTATCGATCCGGCAAGACGCGAGATTGGTTGAAGATCAAGACGGTGAGCTGGCGGGCGGCGAACCGGGATCGATGGGAGATGCTTAAGCGCTAGTCTTGACGCAAGGGTCACCGTAAACTGCTGCGACCACCATGGGCTCTAACATGTCAACGCGGTGTCTCCTAGCAGCAGTTGCCATATGCGCCTCCGCTTCGGTGGCGCTGGCAGAGGACGTTGCGATCACTGTTAAATCGGTAAAACACGCGCTCATAGCGGACATGTCTCACGTGATGATAGCCGTGACGAACAACACCGATCATGTCCTCGAACTTGCGAGCATCACCTGCACCGTGCTCTCAGATAGCGGCATACCTATCGATAGCGGCGCGTCAAACCTCGCAAATATCGAACCAGGTCAAACCGTCTCCGACCAAGTTCTAGTTCAAGCACCTGATACGGGCGGTGTTGATTCTGTCCAATGCCACGTCGACAATTCGCAGCCCGATACGTCAGCAGTCGATCCTGATAAAAAACCGGACCAGCCCGCCGCTGACGATCCTGAAAAAAAGTGACGCCGTCAGCGCGACGTAGCACCCGGCTCGCGAAAAGACCGCCCGAACTTTCAGCTCCGGCGACCGGTCTGCGGAATTGCGAGGGGCGAAGCGGAAGCTGGTCGAACTCGTTTAACGTTTACGAATTTTTTACTTCGTTCCCACGCTCAAGAACGACGGTGATACGGTTCGCTGATCGAGCTGTCGGCACTTTTATTGAATGCGCGCACACGTCCTCCTGATGCGCAGCGCTTTAGATAGAGGTCCGCGGCTCGAACCAATGGGCCCCTCCTTTGCCCCGGTGTTCGTCCCGCCGGGGCTTTTTAGTGCCCGCGGCAACGCCTACATTCGGCGTGTGCTGCGTAAGAACCCCTTCATCCCCCCGACGCTGCCGACGCCGGCGAAGGCCGTCCCAGTCGGCCCTGAATCGCTGCACGAGGCCAAGCTCGATGGCTTCCGCGCGCAGATCCATGTCGAAGATGGCGAGGCAATCCTCTACAGCCGCAATGGTGCGGACATCACGAAGCGGTTCCGATCGATCCATCCGGTCCTGACCGAGATCCCGGCTCGATCGGCGATCATCGATTGCGAGCTCGTCGCCTGCGATGAGAGCGGGCTGCCGAGCTTTCGGACGTTGATGGAACTCGGCAACAAGGCACCAGCGCTCTGCCTCTCGTGCTTCGACCTGCTCTATCTTGATGGGGTGCGCATTACACCGATGCCGCTCACGCAGCGCAAGGCGATCTTGAACGGTCTTGTGAACCTGGCCGACAACGAGCGCTTGCAGTTCTCCGGCGAGTTCGCGGATCCTGAGAGGCTGCTGGCGGCCGGCGAGAAAACAGGCCTCGAGGGCATCGTGTCGAAGCGGCGCGAGTCCGCCTATCGATCCGGCAAGACACGCGACTGGCTGAAGATCAAGACCGTGAGCTGGCGGGCGGCAAACCGGAGTCGCTGGGAAGCTTTTCATCGCCAAATGCTATGACGTCACCATATCGAAAGGCCGATGAACCGATGCAGCATGGGTCGGAAGAATGCAGCCGATGCTATGAGGTGCATCCGAAGACGCAAATGCACCTCATGCGCAGACACGATATAAAGCGCGGCTCGGTATATTGGCTTTGCAGTAAGTGCTATTGGAAAGGTCAGCGACAGTTCCTGATCTATCTCGCCTTCGCGGTTTTCGTTGTGGCGATGCTTTACGGCTTCCACAGCACCTGAAATTCCTTTTTGACGCGAACCGCAATCGATGGGAGATGTTCACGTCTTCCAAGACTGTGGCGCGTCCTGGCGCATCTGCCGGTTCAATCTCGCCGCCGCGGCTCCGGCTGATACAGCGCATACAGCCATTTCGGCGCGACGACTGAGGCATAGTGGATGGCGGCAACAGTCTCCAGCAGGGCGTCGCGGTCCGAGAGATTCGGCACCACCTGTTTCAGAGCGGCGACGGCGGCGGTCATGGCCTCGTGAGCGCAGCTGTGATTGCGATTCTTGCCGCCGAGCTCACCGTAGACCTTGCGATACGCGGCGGCGGCCGCCCGCCAGCCGTCCATCAGGCGCGGGTCACGCGGTGTTTGTTGAGTCGCGGGTCCGTGTACGAATTCATCCATGAGCCAGCTCCGTTGCTGGCCGTTCCCGGTGCGAAATCTAAGCCACGCGGTCTGAAATACTCATTCACGAATTATGACGCGCAGTATAGCTGGGAAAGCACGGCGTCCGCCGTGATCATCCCCCCCGTACGAGGTGTCGGAAGCGCTCCCGCGCTCTCAGAAGTGTCCCAAGCGCGGCAAGCATTAAAAGCGATAGTCCAATAAGCGCGATGCGACGCGTGGATGGAAACAACAGAGCCGCCGCACCCGCAAGTTCGAGACCCGCAGTCAACAGGCGC